>CAWFER010000015.1:0-603905 GCA_963814805.1 uncultured Alphaproteobacteria bacterium
AAACCAAGTCAACCCCTTCTTCGCGCCCCATTCCCGACGAGGGCCCCGTTCGCCCCAAACCGGCCGCCGCGCATCGGCCGCTCAGACGGCCTCGGCGCCGTAATACAGCGAGACGGTATGTCTCGCCTCGGCGAAAAACAGCCAGCGCTCGACGAGCAGACCGAGTGCGGCGCTGACGACGGCGATCCCGGCCGCGACGGCGCCCGGCGCCCGCGCCAGAAACATTGCCAAGAGGCTCATGATCGCAGGCAGCGCGAAACCGGCAAGCCGGCCGATCCGGCGCAGCCGCACGGCATGCCGGCGGGCGATGCGAAACCCCATCTCCTTCAGCAGATAATTTTCCTCGGTATGCGGCGCCTCGAACAGACGCACCCGGCCGCGGCTGCCCAGAGCGGTGGCGCCGGCGACCGTGCTGCGCGCCGAGGTGGTGTCGATAAACCGCCAATAGCCTTCCTTGACCGACCAGGCGAGAAGCACCACGACCAAGGTAAAGAATGCCAGAGCGCTGGCGCGCGGGGCCCATAGCCGAACCAGAAAGTCCAGCACCAGGCAGCCGCCCATCAGCCCGAGCGCCAGATAGCTCGGCACCACCCACCCGTTGTGCCATTGGTGGATCGGCTTCAAGGAGGCATAGATCATCCCGGTGCAATAGATCGTCGCCGCAGCGAGCCCGGCCGCGACAATCCCGCACAGGCCGACCACACCCCGGGTCACGCCGAAAAACACCCAGCCGATGCCGAACACCGACAGCGGCACAAAGGTCAGGACAGAAAGGACCCCTTCGCGCGACAGCCAGGACGAACGCCATTGCGAAAAAGCCCGCCAGGCGCGCTCGGGCCGGCCGAGATGGAAGGCCGAGGAAACCAGCCCGGCGGCGGCGAGCGCCATCCCGACCGCGAGTGCGGCAAAGGCGAAGCCTGAGCCGGCCGGCAGCAGGCCCAACGGCGCGCCGAGCCCGAGCAGGGCCAACAGCGCGAAACCGGCGCCGGAAACGGTCGTGAACACGACGATCGACAGTGCCGGATGCATCCCAGTCTCCGCAGTGCGCCCCAGTCTTCGCGTCCGCATGCACCTGCCGTCAGCGCGACAGCAGCCGATCGACCCAGCGCAACAGCTTGTCGGCCGAGGAGCCGACCGGGCGTCGATGGCGACGCCACGGCTGGCGGCGGCGGCGATTGACCCATCCGCCCCGGCCGCGGCGGCAGATATTTGTTGACCGGCTTGTAGCCGAGTTCGGGCATCAGATCGGCGCCGCCGCCGCTGCGCCACCATCTGGGAGACCGCCGAGTCGGGATCGCCCAAATCGCCGAAATGCCGGGCGTCGACCGGGCACACCATGACGCAGGCCGGCTGGCGATCCTCGTCCGGCAGATGCTCGTTGTAGATGCGGTCGATGCACAAGGTGCATTTCTTCATGACGCCCTCATCGGCGTCGAATTCGCGCGCGCCGTAGGGGCATGCCCACGAGCACAGCTTGCAGCCGATGCAGATCGCTTCGTTGACCAGGACGATCCCGTCCTCGGCGCGCTTATAGGAGGCGCCGGTCGGGCACACGGTGACGCAGGCCGGCTCCTCGCAATGCAGGCACGATCGCGGGAAATGGACGGTGCGCGCGCCGTCGCCCTCGCCCTCCTCGAACGCATGGACGCGGTTGAACCATACCCCCCAGGCGCTGGCGCCATAGGGATCGAAATCCGGCAGCGGCCCCATATGGCCGCCGCTGTTCCATTCCTTGCAGGCGGTGGCGCAGGCGTGGCAGCCGACGCAGATGTCGAGATCGATGACGAGGCCGAGCTTTTTCTGGCCCGGCTGCGGCGCCGGCAGCGAGGTCACGGCGCACCTCCCTCGCCACCGCCGCCGCCATCGGCGCGGACGCCATAGCGCAGAATCCGCGGCAGTCTCGGAAAAGACGGCGGGTGCGCCAGCAGCGGAAAGGATGGCGCGCTGGCGTGCGCTTCGATCGGCGCGGCGCGCTCGATCCGCACCCGCAGATCGTACCATGCCGCCTGGCCGGTGATCGGGTCGGCATTGCCGTGGCGGGGTCCGCCGTCGGCCGGCAAGAGCTCGGAGATCAGATGGTTGAGCAGAAAGCCCTGCGCGGAATTCGGGCGCATCGCGCTCGAGGTTCCAGGCGCCGGCGCGCTTGCCGATGGCGTTCCAGGTCCACACCGTGTCGGGGTTGACCCCGTCCATCAGCCGGGTCGGCACGCGGATCCGGGCGTGGTGGCTGATGACCCACGCCCAATCGTCGTCGGCGAGGCCGAGCGCGCGGCCCTGACGCGCGGTTGATGAACAGCCGGTTGCGGCCGAGGATCTGGCGCAGCCAGGCATTCTGCGAATCCCAGGAATGGTACATGTGCATCGGCCGCTGGGTCAGCGCGTGCAGCGGGAAGGCGTCGCGGTCGACGAGCGCCTCCTCGAACGGCATGTACCAGAACGGCAGCGGATCGAAATAGGTGGCGATCCGCTCGCGGTGGGTCGCGGGCGGCACGATCTTGCCGTGCCCCTGCGCTGCCAGGCGGAAGCGCTGCAACGGCTCGACATAGAGCTGCAGCACGATCGGGGCGGCGGATTCGATGAAGCCCATCGCCACCGCGAATTCGAGATAGGCCTGGTTGGCGTGCTTGAAATAGCGCTGGTCCGCGGGCAAGAGGTGCTTCCAGAAGCAGCCATTGGCGATATAGCGTCGAGCTGCTGCGGGTTGGGCGCGCCGCGGCCCGCCTGGTCGCCTCGCCGCGCCGCGCCAGCCGGCGAGCGAGCCGACGCCCGGCCGGCGCTCGTGATTGACGATATAATCGGCATAGCCGCCGGGGTAGCGCGGCCTGCCCCTCCGGGGTGACAAAGCCCGGCAGCCCGAGCCGCGCGCCCAGTTCGATCAGCACGTCCTGGAACGGGCGCACGTCGCGGTCGGGGGTCAGGACCGGCTGGCGGATCGCGTCGCCCGGCCCATCGACCCCGCCGATCGGGCGGTCGAGCAGCGAAATGCAGTCCCAGCGTTCGAGATAGGTCGTGTCGGGCAGCACCAGATCGGCATAGGCGACAGTCTCGGAATAATAGGCGTCGGCATAGATGATGCGCGGGATGCGGTAGCCGCCGGTCGCCGGGTCCTTGTCGGTCAGCATGCGCATGGTCTCGGCGGTGTTCATCGCCGAGTTCCACGCCACATTGGCCATGTACATAAAGAGCGTGTCGATCGGGTAGGGATCGCCCTTGGCCAGGCGTTGGCGATGACCATGTGCATCATGCCGTGGGCGGCGATCGGCGCCTCCCATGAAAACGCCTTGTCGATGCGCGCCGGGCCGCCCGTCGGCGTCGAGGATCAGATCCTCGGGCGACATCGGGTAGCCGAGCGGGATGCCGGGCAGCGGCTGACCGGGCATCACCTGGCCGGGCTTGCCGGTCGGCTTCGGGCCCGGCGGGCACGGTTTTGGGTGCGGCGACTTGTAGCGCCAGCCGCCCGGCACATCGATCGTGCCGATCAGCATCTGCAGCAGATGCAAGGCGCGGCAGGTCTGGAAGCCGTTCGAATGCGCCGAAATGCCGCGCATCGCGTGCAGCGAGACCGGGCGGCCGCGCATCGATTCGTGCCGTCGGCCCGGCCCAATCGGTCCACGCGACCGGCAGCTCGATCTCCTCCTCGAACGCGGTCCGGGCGATCTCGGCGGCGAGCCGCCTGATCGTCGCGGCCGGGACGCCGCAGGTTTCGGCCACCAGCCTCGGGCGCATAGCGCGGGTCGAGGTAGCGCTCGGCCACCAGCTGGAACACCGGAACCGCCCGCCGGCCGTCGGCCAGCGCCGCTTCGCCGACGAGGCGCGCCTCGACCCCGGCCGCGGTCGGCGCTGGCCAGCGACGCCCGACGCCTCGAGCACCAGCGGCTGGCCCGCCTCGTTGCGGGCGAAGAGGCCGTCATCGGCCATGCCCGGCGCCTGGATCACCAGCCAGGCGGCGTTGGTGTAGCGCACCAGATAGTCAGGATCGATCGCGATCGGCTTCGAGCAGCTCGTGGATCAGCGACAGCACGAAGAGCCCGTCGGTGCCGGGCCGGATCCCGACCCATTCGTCGGCGATCGCCGAATAGCCGGTGCGCACCGGGTTGACCGAGACGAATTTGGCGCCGCGCCGGCGCAGCGCCGACAGCCCGATCTTGATCGGGTTCGAATCATGGTCTTCGGCGACCCCGAACATCATGAAGAAGCGGGTGCGCTCCCAGTCGGGCTCGCCGAACTCCCAGAAGCTGCCGCCAAGCGTGTACATCCCGGCCGCCGCCATGTTGACCGAGCAGAACCCGCCATGCGCGGCGAAATTCGGCGTGCCGAACTGGGCCGCCCAATAGCCGGTCAACGCCTGGCTCTGGTCGCGGCCGGTGAAGAAGGCGAGCTTTTTCGGGTCGGTGGCGCGGATCGGCGCCAGCCATTCGACCGCGGTCGCGAGCGCCTCGTCCCATTCGATCTCGCGGAACACGCCGGAGCCGCGCTCGCCGACCCGCTTCAAGGGCTTGCGCAGCTTCGCCGGCGATTGCTGCTGCATGATGCCCGAGGCGCCCTTGCCGCAGATCACCCCGCGATTGACCGGATGATCGCGGTTGCCCTCGATGTAGCGGATGCCGCCGTCCTTCAGATGGACTTTGATCCCGCAGCGGCAGGCGCACATGTAGCAGGTGGTGCATTTGACCTCGTCCGCTACCTTGGGCGAGGTGTCGACGGTTTCGTGCGGCGCGAAATAGCTCGCGAACCCGCTCGGCGAGGCTCATCCGCGGCGCCGGGTGCGCGGCGCCGGGCAGCCCATGTTGCTTCGACCTCACGCCCTCGTCCTTTTTTATTCGACGCCATTCGCCGGCCGCAGTCGACGACCAAAGCCAACGCCGTCGATTTGTCCGCGAGACGGCATTAGCGGCAACACAACACGGATCATGGCCGATTGCAACACCGCCCAGGGGTCGCGAAGCCCCGGACCCAGGCGCGCTATGCTACCTGCGGCCGCCGCTGTCGGATTTCTCGACGATCACGGGTTCCGGCGATGGCCGGGTTGGGCTCCTGCCGCGCCATCAGCACCCGATGCGACACCGCCGATTGCCGGCTGACGCGAAAGGCCGGTCGAGGCGCGGGCAGCTTTCCGCGGTCAGCAACAGATCGAGCAGGCGCCGAATCATCGGTCAGCGCCGGCGAGCCCTGGCCGCCGAGCCAGCGCGACGCGATCATCCGCCACAGCGAGCGCATCGACCGACCCCCCTTGGTGATGGCGCCGCGCTGATGGACCCGGAAGCGGGCCGCAATATGGCAGCGGCGCCATTTGTGCTATGATCGCCGGCGATGGCGCTCTTATTCCGCTCCTCGGTCAATTCCGCCGCGCGCTGGAGCGGGCAGTTGGCCCGGCTGATGCCCGGCCTCGAGATCCGCATGTGGCCGCAGATCGGCGACCCGGCGGCAATCGATTACGCGCTGGTCTGGCGGCCCGAACCGGGGCTTTTGGCGGCGCTGCCGAACCTCAAATTGATCCTGTCGCTCGGCGCTGGGGTCGATCACATTCTGTGTCGATCCGCAACTGCCCGCCGGCGTGCCGATCGTCCGCCTGGTGGACCCCTATCTGACCGAGGCGATGAGCGAATACGTCGTGCTTGCAGGTGCTGCGGCTGCACCGGCAGGATCTCGACTACCGCGCCCAGCAGCAGGCCAGGGTCTGGCGCGAATTGCCGCAGAAGAACGCCGGCGAACGGCCGGTGGGCATCCTCGGCTTTGGCGAGATCGGGCAGGATGCCGGCGCGCAAGCTCGCCGCACTCGGGTTTCCCGGTGTCCGGCTGGGGCCGGCGCGAGAGAGCCGTCGCGGGGTTTGCGACCTTCGCCGGCCGCGAGCGGTCTGGCCGCAGCTCCTCGCGCAGAGCGAGATCCTGGTCTGCCTGCTGCCGCTGACGAGCGAGACGCAAGGCATTCTCAACGCCCGCACCTTCGCGGTGTTGCCGAGGGGTGCCGGCACTGGTCAACGCCGGCCGCGGCGGCCATCTGGTCGAGGCGGATCTGATCCCGGCGCTCGATATCGGGCCAGCTTTCGGCCGCCGCGCTCGACGTCTTCCAGCGAAGAGCCGCTGCCCCCCGATCACCCGTTCTGGCGACACCCGCGCATCCTCGTCACCCCGCATATCGCCGGCACGACCAACCCCGCAGACCGCCGCCCCGATCGTGCTCGACACCATCCGCCGCTTCGAAGCGGGCCGCCCGCTCCTCAACCAAGTCGATCCCGCGCAGGGGTATTGAACGGTTGCGCAATGCCGCGGGCGAAGCCAATTTCTCCTTAGCTAATTGAATGACCAAGGAGGGCCGTTCGTTGGACGACACCGTCCCGGTTAATGTTGCCAAGACGCTGCTGTCAAAGCTTCTTACGCGGGTCGAAGCCGGCGAGGTGATCACGATTGCCCGCGGGCGAACGCCGGTCGCCAAGTTGGCGCCGGCCGTACGCAAAGGAAAGCGCGAATTCGGGGCAATGCGCGGCAAAATCAGTATCGGTCCCGAGTTTTTTGATCCCTTGCCCGATGGCGAGCTGGATCGATGGGGTCGATAACGCTTGCGATCGCGCGACCGCCGCCCCGATCGTCCTCGACAACTTTCGCCGCTTCGAAGAAGGCCGGCCCCTCAACCAGAGCGATCCGGCGCGCGGCTATTGAAAGGCGGCGAACGACCCCCCGCCACGGTTTGACGTATAACGGCAATTCTGGAAAATCAGCCAGAGCCAAGGTCTGATACGGTCGATTTCTGGAAAATTAACGTGAGACGGTGTAGATTAGGGAAGACGTTCCCGTAAACCGGCTCACTGCCGGCCCCGGCGGCAAATCGCTGGTCGCCATCCGGTAACCGACTGCGGGCTAACTTGCCTTGTGCGCGGTTTCGGAGAGAAGGCTTGACACTCGGAATGAATGTAAAGCGGGGAATATTTCGGCTGTGGATCGCGGCTTCTGTTATCTGGTTCATAGGAGTTCTCATCGTCTTCTATATAGGGGTTGATCAAGCCCATATTGCAGAGGCCCTTCCGTTGGCCTTGTTAGCGGCTGTTATCCCGCCAGTCCTGCTCAAAATCGCGTTTTCCGCTCTGAGCTGGATCGTCAGAGGACTCGCGCGCTGAGCCGGAGACGGCGAGTGAAGGAGGACGGACGAAGTCCGAGTGCGCCTTTTAACCATAACGCATCGACTGCTTCAATGATCTGAGACGTGTTCTTTGCTTGGGAGAACTCTTCGCTATGGCGTCTGCATATCTTGTTCTTTTGACCATAGTTATTTTTGCTACGGTTGCGATCCTATTCTGGCTTTTGTTCAGATCACTCGCATCTAAGCGAGCTGCCAACATGGCTCGCAGCATGGCTAGCCAAGTGTTCCCTATATGGGCCGCGCAAGGGCCATTTGCGTCCGGCAAAGCGTCGGCGTTAGCGATGCGCTGTGCCTATATTGTCGTAATGGGACCAAAACAAGCGGAGGAGATGGCGGACGCAATTACAAAACACGCCGCTGTGTACGATCGCGATCCGGTAAGATGGGAGGAAACCCGACAGTACGCGGCGCAAGCCCGCACGCCTGAAACCGCGGATTTCATAGAGAAGCTCCGCAGTTTGTTAGCGCCACCAAAATCGGCGATACAGCAAGAATTACAAGTTCTGTCAGCGATACCCCCCCAAAGCTACCAAGAAATCACCTGGACCCGGTATGCCGGCGCTCTTGCCGCCGAGGAGATGTGCCCAGGCCAGAAGCATGTCGTGCAGCCCGAGTGGTATCACCGCGATCACCCGTGCTTTGACGAATACCGTCGTCCGCTCGGGGATCGCTGGGAGCCGATACCGGGCACATGGTACGAGATGGCGCCGTTTGGGTCATCGCCGGTTCCAGCCGATGCTCCCTTCCCCGAGGACCTTGGTTTGATCCGCGACTATTGTGCTGGTGCAAGGTCAGGCTTAAGCCGCGCCGCGCTTCTGCAATTCTTTCTTGTCGCGCATAAGAACGTGAAGGCTTATCCCTCTGCGTCCGGTGGATCAATTAGTTGTGGTGGAGCGGGCGGATCGGTGTTAGGAACAAACATCGAACATCTGCTCTCGCGAGGCCGGCATGACCGATTTTCCCCGCTCCCTGATGGAGTTCCAGCAGCGCTTCCCGGATCAGGCCGCCTGCGTCAGATACCTGTTCGCGGCACGCTGGCCCGAGGGCTTCGTCTGTCGCGCCTGCGGCAAGGCCAAGGCCTGGGAACTGCAGACCAAGCCGTGGACCTGGGAATGCGCCGCCTGCGGCAAGCAGACCTCGGTGACCGCCGGCACCATCATGCACCACTCCAAACTGTCGCTGACCATCTGGTTCTGGGCGGCCTATCTGATGGCCACCCACTCCAACGGCATCTCGGCCTGGCAACTGCAACGTCAGCTCGCCCTCGGCTCCTACAAGACGGCCTGGCTGATCTGCGCCAAGCTGCGCCGCAGCATGGTGGCGCCTGACCGCAGCCCGCTCGCCGGTCTGGTCGAGGTCGATGAAACCGAGATCGCCTGCCGCAGCAAGAACGATCCTGTGACCGGCGGCGGCGGACGCAGCCACCAGGGCAAGATGCTGGTCGTCGGCGCCGTCGAGGTCGAGGATGGCGGCGCCGGTCCGGGCCGCGTCCGGCTCGCCGAGGTGCCCGACTACTCGGCCGCCAGCCTGCATCCCTTTATCGCCGACAACCTCGCCCCGGGAACCACCGCCAGGACCGACGGATGGTCCGCCTATCCCGGCGCGCCCGGCGTCGGCCACGATCCTCACGTCATCGGCAAGATGGCCGCCCATGTCGTCCTGCCTTGGGTGCACCGCATCTTCTCCAACCTCAAGGTCTGGGCTTTGGGCGTCTATCACGGCCTGCGTCGCCGCCATCTCCAATCCTACCTCGACGAATTCGTCTTCCGATTCAACCGCCGCCAAACCCGGCACGCCGCCTTCCGTTCGCTACTCGCCATCGCCGCCGGCCACACCCCCTTCACCTACCAAATGTTGGTCTCCCGGAAATAACGGCATAAGCCTTAGAACGTGTTTAACGCCTCGTCACCCAACCCAATGATCCGGAAGATGGAGAGGGACGCCCACGTAGCAATCCTCCAAAATCCACACGCATTCAACAAGGAAATTTCGCCATTAATGAAAGCTGAGGCCGAGCGTGATCCACAGACATCTCTCCAAGTTGCCGTGATCTGTCAAAGCTACGGGAATCTACTCGACAACGTTCTTACGGAACTACTCATCCAACAGGATGAGCAACGAGAGAAGGCGGCGCTGATCGCCCCAGGCCCCGAGAAACATTTGGCCCCAGAAGGCCATCCTAAATGAAACAAGCGATTGCCAGTGGGGGACACGTTCACCTAAATCACATCGATCATATTCTTGATGATGTCTCCCTTACGGAAACCCGTGATCAAATCCCACCCGGCGAACACATTCCAAAGATAAAGCGGCGAGTGGCTTGGATTCATCGTAGCCGGGCGTTACATCCCTCATCAAATAGATTGTGGCCGACATCTGCTTTAAGAACTCGAACGGATCATCTTTTGGCATATCGGTGTTGTTTAAGATAAAAACGAGTTCTTCCCGGAATATCTCCATGTAAGAGAGCAATTTACGCATATATTGATATTGATCACCGAGTTTGTTCTGGAAATCGTGCCACCTGGTCTGGTCATGGGTCACCTTCTCGTTGAAATAGTGTCTGAACGCTTCTGGCTCTGTGAGGGTTTCACTTTCGGGCAGCCCTGCGGGATCATCCAAAACCATGAGCATGATCGTGATGCAGTCTTCCCGAAAAGCCCTATAATGTCTTTCGAGACTCGCCTTGAGGCGCTGCCGTCGCTCGCATTCCGGCAGGCGGACGACGAGCAAATAGAAAAACAGGGTGATCAAAGAACCCACAGCAAGGTCGTAAATTATCTTGTACAAGGCCTTCGAATGCGGAATAACTGAACAGATTCCAGTATGTGCACACACCAACTTCCTCACAAACGGGTCTTCATTCGCCACGAATAGCGCGGCAATGCTCAAAAGGAAGATCGTTACGAACGCTATATCAAGAAGACGTTTCAATGCAGTGGCCTTCCCGTGTTCGTCGCGGCGGGGTCTCGTCATTAAGCGGTCGGCCGCGAAATCCTGCTGTGACTGACGTTGTAGGTGCGGGCGATCTCGCGCACCGGCTCGCCTCGCGCCTCTGATGTTCGGTCAATTTCGGCTTGCGCCCCATCTTGACGCCGCGCGCCTTGGCCCGCTCGCGGCCCTCGCCGGTGCGCGCCCGGATCACCTCGCTCTCGAACTCGGCCAGGCCTCCGAGGACGGTCAGCATTTAACCGGCCGTGCGGCGTTGTCGTGTCGGCCCAGGCGTCGCCGAGCGATCGGAAACCGGCTTTGCGATCG
The DNA here is from genome assembly GCA_963814805.1 of uncultured Alphaproteobacteria bacterium. Taxonomy (GTDB): domain Bacteria; phylum Pseudomonadota; class Alphaproteobacteria; order ATCC43930; family CGMCC-115725; genus AP-15. Next base: position 10,394 of record CAWFER010000015.1, read on the forward strand.
GCGATCGCCGCGAGCGTGTTCGACAAGTCGCGGGTCGCGCCAAATCGCCGGTTCTGGTGGGCCTCCTTAGCCGAACCGCCGGGCGATGTGGGCGTAGAGGGCGCGCAGTGCCGTCGCTTCGGCGCCCTCGGGGCGGCCGGGGCGGGTCTGCGGGTTCCAGGCCATCACGTCGAGATGCGCCCAGGGGATGCCGGGCTCGACGAACTCCTGCAGATAGAGCGCGGCGGTGATGGCCCCGGCATGCGGCCCGTCCGACACGTTGTTGAGGTCGGCCGTCTTGCTGTCGATCATCTTTCGGTAAGGCCGCCACAACGGCATCCGCCACATCGGGTCGGCCTCGGCCTCGGCGGCGTCGAGCAGCCCGTGGGCCAGTGCATCGTCGTTGCAGAAGAGGGCCGCCAGCTCGGGGCCGAGCGCCACCCGCGCCGCTCCGGTCAAGGTCGCGATGTCGACCAGCAATTCCGGCCTTTCGGTCGAGGCCTCGGCCAGCGCATCGCACAGGATCAGCCGGCCCTCGGCGTCGGTATTGCCGATCTCGACGGTCAGCCCCTTGCGGGTGCGCACGATGTCCATCGGACGCATCGCATTGCCCGACACCGAATTTTCGACGCAGGGCAAGAGCACGCGCAGCCGCACCGGCAGCTTCGCGTCGATGATCGCCTGCGCGAGGCCGAGCATGATCGCGGCGCCCGCCATGTCCTTTTTCATCAACCGCATGCCCGAGGCGGGCTTGAGGTCGAGCCCGCCGCTGTCGAAGCACACGCCCTTGCCGACCAGCGTCACCTTGGGCGCGCTCGGCTCGCCCCAGACGATGTCAACGAGGCGCGGCGCCCGCGTGCTGGCCCGGCCGACGGCATGGATCGTCGGATAATTCTCGGCGAGGAGCGCGTCGCCGACGATCACCCGATGGCAGGCGCCGGCAGCCTCGGCAACCCGCACCGCCGCCGCTGCCAGCTCCTCCGGCCCCAGGTCTCCGGCCGGCGTGTTGACGAGGTCGCGGGCGAGGAATATGGCGCGGGCGAGCCGTTCGACCCGGCCGCGGTCGGCGCCCTCGGGCCAGACCAGCGCGGCGGCGATGGTCGGGCTCGCGTGATAGCAGCTGAAGCGATAGGCGCCGAGCGCCCAGCCGAGCGCCAGATGGGTCGGGTCGGCCCCCGCCGGCGCCGCTTCGAGCCGATAGTTGCCCTCGGGCAGCGCCTGCGGCAGCCCGGCCAACCCCCAGATCGCCGCGGCGGCGGCGGCGGCGCCGAGCCCGACCACCACCCGCCCGAGCCCGCCATTCTCCCCCGGCGCCAAGGCGAGCTTGCCGGCCTCGGCCGAAAAGCCGATCGCGCGCAGCCAGTTGCGCTCGCGCTCGGGCGCCGCTTCGAGCCACGGCGCCAGCCGGTCCTGGGTCAAGGCGACAACGGGGGTCGCATTGCTGGCATCGTCAATCAGGAAAAAGGCCATTGGTCTCGTCCCGCAAGCTTATTCCGTGCAATAGAATGGTCCCGCCGCGGCGGAATGCAAAGAGCGACTGGCGCGGCTCGATCGCGCAGAGGTGGCCATGCCCAAACCGCAGACCGCACCTTACGGCTCCTGGTCGTCGCCGATCACCTCCGACCTGATCGTCGCCGCCTCAATCGGGCTCGGCGAGATCCAGCTCGATGGCGACGATGTTTTCTGGCTCGAATCGCGCCCGCAGGAGGGTGGGCGATCGGTTCTGGTCCGCCGCGCCGCCGACGGCGCCATCGCCGACGTGACTCCGCCGGCGTCAGGCGACAGCGGGCCCGCGTTCAATGTGCGCACGCGGGTGCATGAATATGGCGGCGGCGCCTACCTGGTCAGCGCCGGCGTCGTCTATTTCTGCAACGACGCCGACCAGCGCCTCTATCGCCAGCAGCGCGGCTCGGCGCCGGCGCCGGTCACCCCGGAGCCTGCTCGGCCGCGCGGGCTGCGCTATGCCGACGGGGTGATGGATCGCGGGCGCGGGCGGATGATCTGGGTGCGCGAGGACCACACCACCGGCGCGGGCGAGCCGGTCAACAGCCTGGTCGAAATCCCGCTCGACCTATCCCGGCCGCAGCGCCTCTTGCAGTCCGGCCGGGATTTCTATGCGGCGCCACGCCTCAGCCCGGACGGCAGCCGGCTCGCCTGGCTCGAATGGGACCACCCAAACATGCCGTGGATCGGCTGCGAGTTATGGGCGGGCGAGATCGGCGCGGACGGCTCGGTCGAGCGCAAATGGCGGATCGCCGGCGGCGATGACAAGTCGATCTTCCAGCCGGAATGGTCGCCCGACGGGACCCTCTATTTCATTTCCGACCGCGCCCAGCCGGGGCGCGACGGCCGCTGGTGGAACCTGTTCCGCTCCGGCGGCGACGGGATCGAGCCGGTCTGGCCGCTGGCGGCCGAATTCGGCCGGCCGCAATGGAATTTCCGGATGTCGACCTATGCCTTCGACACGGCGCAATGTCTCGTCTGCAGCTACGTAGAAAACGGCGTGCACCGCTTGAGCGCGGTTGATCTGGCATCTTTGGCGGCCAGACCGATCGCCACCCTATTTCAAGACATCTCCTCGGTCCGCGTTGCTGGCCGACGCGTCTATTTCCGCGGCGGCTCGCCGGCGGAGCCGCCCGCCATTGTCGAGCTCGACCTCGGCTCCAGCGGCATCGCGATACGCCAGCGGTCGACGAGCGAGGACATCGAGCGCTACCGCGGCTATTTGTCGGCGCCGGAGCCGGTGACCTTCGATACCGACAATGGCCAGCAGGCCCACGGCCTCTACTACAAGCCGCGCAACGTCGATTTCGCCGCATCCGAGGGCGAGTTGCCGCCGCTGATCGTGCATTGCCACGGCGGCCCAACCGCCGCCGCCTCGGCGACCTTGAGCTGGGGCACGCAATATTGGACCAGCCGCGGCTTTGCCGTGCTCGACGTCAATTACGGCGGCAGCACCGGCTATGGCCGCGAGTACCGGCTGCGGCTACAAGGCAATTGGGGGATCGTTGACGTCGCCGACTGCGTCAACGGCGCGCGCTATCTGGCGCACACACGGCGGGCGGTCGACCCCGAGCGCTGGGCGATCAGCGGCGGCAGCGCCGGCGGCTACACGACCCTCGCGGTGCTGACCTTTCGCGACGAATTCAAGACCGGGGCCAGCTATTACGGGGTCAGCGACCTCGAGGCGCTCGCCAAGGACACCCATAAGTTCGAATCGCGCTATCTCGACGGCCTGATCGGCCCCTATCCCGAACGCCGCGATCTGTACGTCGCCCGCTCGCCGGTGCACAGCGCCGGACGGTTGTCAGTTCCGGTCGCCTTCTTCCAGGGCGCGGAGGACCGGGTGGTGCCGCCGCAGCAGGCCGAGGCGATGGTCGAGGCCTTGCGCCGGCGCCAGATCCCCTCCCTCTATTTATTGTTTGACGGCGAGCAGCACGGCTTCCGCCGCGCCGACAACATCAAGCGCGCGCTCGACGCCGAACTCTATTTCTACGCCACCTTTCTCTCCGGCGAGCGCCTCGGCTTCCGAACCCCTAGCGGCTGACCACTTCGTCGAGCGTGGCGGCGAGGCGGGCGAGGTCGGGAGCGGTCGAGAGGCGGTGGTCGCCGTCCTTGACCAGGGTGACGGCCACGTCGCGGCTGGTGAGCTGTTCGGCGAGGCGCAGGCTGGTCTGCCAGGGCACCGAGGAGTCGCGCAGCCCGTGCAGCAGCCGCGCCGGGCAATCGAGCGCGATCGGCCGCGCCATCACCAGATGCCGCCTTCCCTCCTCGATCAAGCCGCGGCTGTAGGTGTAGCCGGCCGGGTCATATTCGGAGGGCAAGGTGACCGAGCCAGTGGTCAGCAGGGTGTTGCGCTGCGCCGCGTCGAGGCGCGGCCATAACAAATCCTCGGTCGCGTCGGGCGCCGCGGCGCCGCCGACCAGGGCATGGATGCGCGGGGCCCGAGCCAGCGCCGCCAGCAGCATGATCCAGCCGCCAATGCTGGAGCCGACCAGGATCTGCCGACCCTGGGTCAGCTCGTCGAGGACCGCGACCGCGTCCTCGGCCCAGCGGCCGACCGTGCCGAGGGCAAACTCGCCGCTCGACCGGCCATGGCCGAAATAGTCGAAGCGCACATAAGCCCGCCCATCTCTGCGGCAATATTCGTCGAGGTAGAGCGCCTTCGTACCGGTCATGTCGGAGCGCAGGCCGGCGAGAAAGACAATTCCGGGTGGGCTGCCGGCCAACCGATGATAGGCGATCGTCTGGCCGTCGGGACGCAGCAGGGTTTGGGGCGAAGTCATCGCGGGCTTGCGGCAGGCCGGGAGGACGGCGACGATAGCACCATGCCTGTTCTGCCGGAAGACCGGCCATCAGAAGACCGGCCCCAAGAAGGCCGCCCGCCGGCGGTGCTGCAGATCGTGCCGAGCCTCAAATCGGGCGGGGCCGAGCGCGGCACCGTCGAACTGGCGGCGGCGCTGACCGTGGCCGGATGGAACAGCTATGTCGCCTCGTCCGGCGGCCCGCTCGAACATGACATCGCCCGCGCCGGCGCCACTCACCTGACCCTGCCGCTCGCCTCGAAGAACCCGCTGGTCATGCGCCGCAACCGGGCGGCGCTAGTGCGCGAAATCCGCCGGCTCGGCATCGACATCGTCCATGCCAGAAGCCGCGCCCCGGCGTGGAGCGCGTGGTCGGCGGCGGCGGCCACCGGCCGGCATTTTGTCACCACCTTTCACAACGCCTACGCCGCCGGCTCGGCGCTAAAGCGGAAGTACAATTCGGTCATGGCGCGGGGCGAGCGGGTCATCGCCATCTCCGATTTCGTCGCCGATCATGCGGCCAGCGTCTACGGCGTCGGGTCCGACCGGCTGCGCACGATCCCGCGCGGCGTCGACCTCGACATGTTCGACCCGCGGCGGGTACGCGGACAGCGGATCGCCAGCCTCGCCCGGCAATGGCGGCTGCCCGACGGCATCCCGACGGTGATGCTGCCGGGCCGGCTGACCCGGTGGAAGGGCGGGCTCGACTTTATCGCCGCGATGGCGGCGCTGGGCCGCCGCGACGTCTGCTGCGTTCTGGTCGGCGCCGAACAGCGGCCGGGCTTTCGCCGCAAGCTCGAAGCGGCGATCGAGGGCGGCGGACTCGACGGACTGTTTCGCATCGTCGAGCACTGCGCCGACATGCCGGCCGCCTATATGCTGGCCGATGTCGTGGTCTCGGCCTCGACCGACCCCGAAGGCTTCGGCCGGATCATCGTCGAGGCGCAGGCGATGGGGCGGCCGGTGGTCGCCACCGACCACGGCGGCGCCCGTGAAACCATCGTACCGGGAGAGACCGGCTGGCTGGCGCCGGCGCGCGATCCAGCCGGTCTCGCCGCGGCGATCGGCGCCGCCTTGGCGCTCGGGCCCGGCGAGCGCTCGCAGCTGGCGGCGCGGGCGATCGCCCATATCGCCGCCAACTTCACCCGCGAGGCGATGTGCGCGCGCACCATCGCGGTCTATGAAGAGCTGCTGTTCCCCGAACCCGACGAGGCCGCCGCGGAGGCCGCCCCGGAGGCGCTGCGAGCGTAGGCGCGGGCGCGGCAAAGTTTTGGCAATGATTCTGGAAGACGCTCGGACCGGCCGACGCCGCGCAACGGGCCGCCGGGCGACATGGTTGCGGCGATCATCCGCTTGGGCTAAGCCGTCGCACTATCTCTTTCCTGGAAGCTACGTTGCCGATGAGCGTCGATCTTCAACCCCCGGTCTCCGCCGCCCTGCCCCGGCGGCCGGTCGTCGTGACCTTGCCGGACGGCAAAGAGCGCGAGTTCGCCGGGCCGGTCACCGGCGCCGAGATCGCCGCGGCGATCGGGCCCGGACTGGCCAAGGCCGCGATCGCGATCCGGGTCGACGGCAGGGCGCGCGACCTCGCCACCCGGATCGAGCATGACGCTGCGGTCGCGATCGTCACGAAAGACGCCCCCGAGGGGCTCGAGATCCTGCGCCACGACGCCGCTCACGTCATGGCCGAGGCGGTCAAGGAGCTTTACCCCGACGCGCAAGTCACCTTCGGTCCGGCGACCGACACCGGCTTTTATTACGATTTCGCCCGCGCCGAGCCGTTTACCCCCGAAGATCTCGAACAGATCGAGGAGCGGATGCGCGCGATCGTGCGCCGCGACGAGAAGATCATCCGCGAGGTTTGGGACCGCGAGGATGCGCGCGCCTTCTTCGCCGGCATCGGCGAGCGCTACAAGGCCGAATACATCGGCGAGATCCCCGCGGGCGAGGAAATCAGCCTCTATCGCCAGGGCGGCTTTGTCGATTTGTGCGCCGGGCCGCATCTGCCTTCGACCGGCCATCTCGGCCAGGCGTTCAAATTGATGAACGTGGCCGGCGCCTACTGGCGCGGCGATTCCAGGAATGCGCAGTTGCAGCGCGTCTACGGCACCGCCTGGGCCAATCAGAAAGACCTCGACCAATATCTCTTCCGGCTCGAAGAGGCCGAGCGCCGCGACCACCGCCGGCTCGGCCGCGAGCTCGACCTGTTCCACCTGCAGGAGGAAGCGGTCGGCAGCGTGTTCTGGCACCCAAAGGGCTGGACGCTCTACCGCATCATCGAGAGCTATATGCGCGCCCGACTTGAGGCCGCCGGCTATCTCGAAGTGCGCACCCCCCAGCTGCTCGACCGCAGCCTGTGGGAAGCATCCGGTCATTGGGAAAATTTCCGCGAGAACATGTTCATCGCCGAAAGCCGCGACGAGCGCGTGCTCGCGGTCAAGCCGATGAACTGCCCGGGCCATGTGCTGATCTTCCGCAACCGGCTGCGCAGCTACCGCGACCTGCCGCTGCGGCTCGCCGAATTCGGCAGCTGTCATCGGAACGAGCCGTCGGGGGCTTTGCACGGCATCATGCGGGTGCGCGCCTTTACCCAGGACGACGCGCACATCTTCTGCGCCGAAGGGCAGGTCACGGCGGAGGCGGTCGCGTTTTGCCAGCTGTTGCTATCGGTCTACCGGGATTTCGGGTTCGAGGAGGTCGCGGTCAAATTCGCGACCCGGCCGGCGGTGCGCGCGGGCGACGACGGGGTGTGGGATCTGGCCGAGCGGGATCTGGAGAACGCGGTCAAGACCGCGGGGCTCGGCTACACCATGAACCCCGGCGAGGGCGCCTTTTACGGCCCCAAGCTCGAATTCGTGCTGCGCGACGCGTTGGGCCGCGACTGGCAATGCGGCACCTTGCAGCTCGATTTCGTGATGCCGGAACGGCTCGGCGCCAGCTATATCGGCGAGGACGGCGCGCGCCATCGCCCGGTCATGCTGCACCGCGCGATCCTCGGCTCATTCGAACGCTTTATCGGCATCCTGATCGAACATTACGCGGGGCGGTTCCCGCTATGGCTCGCCCCGGTGCAGATCGTCGTCGCCTCGATCACCGAGGAGGCGGCCGACTACGCCACGCAGGTCAAGCGTGCCTGCGACGAGGCCGGGCTCAGGGCGGCGCTCGACACGAGCAACGAGAAGATCTCGTACAAGGTGCGTGAGCACAGCCTGGCCAAGGCGCCGGTTATGCTGGTGGTTGGGCGGCGCGAGTCGGAGACCCGGGCGGTGGCCTTGCGCCGGCTCGGCGGCAATGCGCAGGAAGCTCTTGCGCTCGGCGAAGCGGTTGCTAGATTGAAAGAAGAGGCGGCGATTCCGCCGTTTCCTTGAGAAACCGGCAAGCTCGGACTGCCTCAACCAGCAACAGGAGAATATAGATACCCAGACCACCGATGAACCTCACCCCGACCCGCGAAGGGCCCCGAATCAACACCGAGATCGGCGTCCTGCGGGTGCGTCTGGTCGACGAGCGGGGCAATATGGTAGGGGTGATCGGGCGCAACGAAGCGCTCGCAATGGCCGCCAACGCCGGTCTCGATCTGGTCGAGATCGCGCCCAACGCCGACCCGCCAGTCTGCAAGATGCTCGACTTCGGAAAATATAAATACGAAGAGCAAAAGAAAAAGAACGAAGCTCGAAAGAAACAGAAAATCATCGAAGTCAAGGAAATCAAGCTGCGCCCCAGCATCGACGACCACGATTACGACGTGAAGATGCGCAGCATGATCAAGTTCCTCGAGGAGGGCGACAAGGTCAAGGTGACGATGCGGTTCCGCGGGCGCGAATTGGCGCACCAGGAGCTGGGCATGGACGTCTTGATCCGGGTCCGCGACAACCTCCAGGAAATCGCCAAGGTCGAGCAGATGCCGCGCATGGAAGGACGGCAGATGACCATGGTGATCTCGCCGAAATAGACGCCCTGCCACCGACTAGCTTGCGTCGGCTTGCTTTCACCGGGGGGCATCGCTATAAGGCGCGGCTCGAATGGGCGATGAGCCGTGTTGCCGGCATGCCTGATCGCTCGAACCTCGAACCCGGATCGTCAAATGCCCAAGCTGAAGACCAAGAGCGGCGCCAAAAAGCGGTTCGGCCGCACCGGCGCCGGAAAGATCAAGCACAATTACGCCTACAAGCGCCACCGGCTGATCAGCAAAGACAAGCAGGGCAAGCGCAAGCGCCGCGGCACCACGACCATGGAAAAGGGCGACAGCAAGCTGGTGCTGACCTATATGCCTTATCTGCGAGGCTGAGCCATGGCGCGCGTCAAACGCGGGGTCACCACCCATGCCCGCCACAAAAAGATCCTCGAACTCGCCAAGGGATATCGCGGCCGCGGCGGCACCGCCTATCGCATCGCCCTCGAAAAGGTCGAGAAGGGGCTGCAATACGCCTATCGCGACCGGCGCAACCGCAAGCGCGAGTTTCGCGCGCTGTGGATCCAGCGGATCAACGCCGGCGCCCGCGAGCACGGGATGACCTATTCGCAATGCATGCACGGCCTCAAGCTCGCCGGGCTCGATCTCGACCGCAAAGTGCTGTCCGACATCGCGATCCGCGAGCCCGAGGCGTTCGCGGCGATCGTCGAAACCGCGCGTGCGGCGCTGGCCAGTTCCGAGCCCGCGGTTGTGCGCGCCGCATAGCCACCGATAAGATTTCGGCTCTATGGTTGAAAACGAAAACATCGTCCTGACCGGGCCTGACCCGCACCGGACCAAGACGTGGATGGCCGGGACAAGTCCGGCCATTACGCGGCGGCTAGCGCATCAGCAAGAAATTGCGCTGGCCTCGCTCGCCGGCCGATTTACCCGCTGGTCTGTTCGGTAGCGGCCCTTTATCGATGCGTTGTGCCAAGAGGGGCCGGTCCGATGGCCCCTTTTTTGTTCCGGAACAGCTTGACGAGAATTGCGATGGAAGATGCCAGTCAGCTGACCGATGCCGCAACCCGCGAGATCGCAGCCGCAATGTCGTCCGATGCGCTCGAGGAGGTGCGCATCAAATATCTGGGACGCCGCGGCAGCCTGACCGCGGCGATGCGCGGGCTGGGCGGGCTCGAGCCCGAGGCGCGGCGCCGCGCCGGGGCTGAACTGAACCTCGCCAAGGACCGCATCGCCGCAGCCCTGGCCGAGGCCGCGACCCGGCTCAACCGCGCCGCGCTCGAAGAGCGGCTCGCCGCCGAGCGCGCCGACGTCACCCTGCCGGTGGCGTTCGACCAGGCAGGGCCGCATCCATCCGATCAGCCAGACGATCGACGAGATCGTCGCGATCTTTGGCGAGATGGGGTTTGTCGTCGCCGAGGGGCCGCATATCGAGGAGGATTTCTACAATTTCACCGCACTCAACATCCCGCCCGATCACCCGGCGCGCCAGGAGCACGACACCTTCTATCTGCCCGAGCGCGCCGACGGCAGCCGGCTGGTCTTGCGCACCCACACCTCGCCGGTGCAGATCCGCACCATGCTGGCGCAACAGCCGCCGATCCGGATCATCGTGCCGGGCCGCACCTTCCGCTGCGACCATGACGCGACGCATTCGCCGATGTTCCATCAGGTCGAGGGGTTGGTGATCGACCGCACGACCCATATGGGCCACTTGAAAGGCTGCCTGATCGAGTTCTGCCGCGCCTTTTTCGGGGTCGACGATCTGCCGGTGCGCTTCCGCCCGAGCTATTTCCCGTTCACCGAGCCCTCGGCCGAGGTCGATATCGGCTGCTCGCGCGCGCGGCGGCGAGTTGCGGATCGGCGCCGGCGGCGACTGGCTCGAAATTCTCGGCAGCGGCATGGTCCATCCCAAAGTGCTGGCGAATTGCGGCATCGACCCCGCGCAATACCAGGGCTTTGCGTTCGGCATGGGCATCGAGCGGGTGGCGATGCTGAAATACGGCATCCCCGATCTGCGGGCGTTCTACGACGCCGATCTGCGCTGGCTGCGCCATTACGGGTTTCTGCCGCTCGACATCCCCTCGATGGTGCGCGGGCCGCTCAGCGGCGGTGCGGCGGCGTGAAGACGACGCTCGCCTGGCTCAAGACCCATCTCGACACCGAGGCGCCGCTGGCGGCGATCGTCGAGCGGCTGATCATGCTCGGCCACGATGTCGACGCGGTCGAAAACCGCGCCGCCGGGCTCGAAGCCTTCACCGTTGCCGCGGTGGTTTCGGCCGAGCGCCATCCGAATGCCGACCGGCTCAGGGTCTGCGTGGTCGACACCGGCAAGGAACAGGTGCAGGTGGTCTGCGGCGCGCCCAACGCGCGCGCCGGCATGAAGGGCGTCTTCGCCCCGGCCGGCACGATCATCCCGCGCACCGGCGCGCTGCTCAAGGAAAGCGTGATCCGCGGCGTCGCCTCGCGCGGCATGCTGTGCTCGGCCTATGAGCTCGGCCTTGGCGACGACCATGACGGCATCATCGAAGCGCCGCCGGACGCGCCGATCGGGACCAGATACGCCGATCTGATCGGTCTCGGCGACGCCGTCATCGACATCAAGGTGACGCCGAACCGCGCCGATTGCCTCGGCGTCTACGGCATCGCCCGCGATCTCGCGGCGTCCGGGCTCGGCCAGACTGAAGCCGCTCGACACGAGCCCGGTCCCAGGCCGTTTCCGCTCGCCGATCGGCATCGAAATCGAGGATCGTTCGGCCTGCCCGCTGTTTCTCGGCCGCCATATCCGCGGCGTACGCAACGGGGCGAGCCCGGACTGGCTGCGCCGCCGGCTCGAAGCGATCGGGCTGCGGCCGATCTCGGCCTTGGTCGACATCACCAATTTCCTGACCTTCGACGTGAACCGGCCGTTGCACGTTTTCGACGCCGGCCGGCTCGAGGGCGACCTCGTCGTGCGCCCGGCGCGCGAGGGCGAGACCCTGCTGGCGCTGAACGGCCAGGACTACGCGCTCGACCCCGAAATGACCGTCATCGCCGATCGCAACGGCGTGCAGAGCCTGGGCGGGGTCATCGGCGGCGAGGCGACCGGCTGCACCGAAGCAACGACCGAGGTCTTCATCGAGGCGGCATTGTTCGACCCGGTGCGCACCGCCGCCACCGGCCGGAAGCTCGGCATCTCGAGCGACGCGCGCTATCGCTTCGAGCGCGGGCTCGACCCGGCCTTTGTCGGCGACGGGCTCGAAATCGCGACCCGGCTGATGCTCGAAATCTGCGGCGGCGAGGCGTCCGAGGTCGTCACCGCCGGCGCCACGCCGGAGTGGCGGCGCAATTACGTGCTGCGGGCCGGGCGGCCGGCCAGTCTCGGCGGGCTCGACGTTGCGCCGGAGGAGAGCGCCACAATCCTCAAAGCCCTCGGCTGCGCGGTCGAGCCGGCGGCCGGCGGCGATCTGTCGGTCGAGCCGCCCTCCTGGCGCGGCGACATCGAGGGCGAGGCCGACCTCGTCGAGGAGGTGTTGCGGATCACGGGCTACGACCACATCACGGCGGTCCCGCTGCCGCGCGAAACCGCCTTGCCGCGCCCGGCGCTGATCCCGGCGCGGCGACGCTCCGAACTGGTCCGGCGCGCGCTGGCCGCCCGCGGCCTCGTCGAGACCGTGGCGTTTTCGTTCATCTCGGCGCGCGAGGCCGAGCTGTTCGGCGGCGCCAAGCCGCGAATTGCGGGTGGTCAACCCGATCAGCGCCGATCTCGATGCGATGCGGCCATCCCTGCTGCCCGGCCTCATTGCCGCGGCGCGCCGCAACGCCGATCGCGGCTTTGCCGACGCGGCGCTGTTCGAATTGGGCCCGCTCTATCGCGACGACACCCCCGCGGGCCAGTTGCTGGCCGCAGCCGGGCTGCGCGCCGGGCGCACCGGCCCCAAGCACTGGCGCGAGCAGCCGCGCGAAATCGATCTTTATCAGGTCAAGGCCGACGCATTCGCGGCGCTCGCCGCGATGGGCGCACCGGCCGAGAACGTCCAGGCCACCGCCGATCCGCCCGCCTGGTATCACCCCGGCCGGGCCGGCGCCCTGCGGCTCGGGCCGAACGCGCTCGGCGCCTTTGGCGAATTGCATCCGGCGGTGATCGAGGCGTTCGATCTGCGAACCGCCGCTGGCCGCGTTCGAGGTGTTTCTCGACGCCGTCCCCGAGCCGCGCGCCGCGCGGCCCAAGCCGGCTCTGCAATTATCGGTATTTCAGCCGATCGAGCGCGATTTCGCGTTTGTCGTCGACCGCGAGTTGCCGGCCGAGGCTCTGCTGCGCGCCGCCCGCGGCGTCGACCGCAAGCTCGTCGCCGAGATCCGCCTGTTCGACGTCTACGAAGGCGCCGGCCTGCCATCGGGCAAAAAGTCGCTCGCCATCACCATCGTGCTGCAGCCGCAGGAGCGCACCCTGACCGATTTCGAGATCGAGGCGTTTTCGCGGCGCGTCGTGGCGCAAATCGAAAAAGCCACCGGCGGCACGTTGCGGAGCTGACGATGCTGCCGGGCTGGATGCTGGTCCAGGCCTTCGCCCTCCCGCTCCTGATTGCGGTCATCTTGTTCGCCGCGGCCGGGCGGATTGATCTGCCGTTCTACTGGGCCTACGTCGCGATCGTCGCGGCGCTCTCCCTCGGCGGACTCTTCCTGATCGGCGAGGATTTGGCGCGCGAGCGCATGCGGCCCGGCGGCAAGCCGCCGCCATGGAGCGTGCGCCTCGCCTTCCTGCTGTGTCTTTTGTATTGGGCGATCGCCGGTCTCGATCGCGGCCGTTTCCATTGGTCGGACACGGCGCCGCCGGCGCTGCGCCTCGCGGCGCTCGCGGTCTTTGCCGCAGGGTCAGCTCTCGGTCTCTGGGCGATGCACGTCAATCGTTTCTTTTCTTCCGCGGTTCGCATCCAGAACGACCGAGGGCAGCACGTTATCTCCGACGGTCCTTATCGATGGGTGCGGCACCCCGGTTATGCGGCGGCGATCCCAACGATGGTGGCGAGCGGGTTGGTGCTGTGCTCGTGGCTTGCGGCCGGTCTCGGCGCTGCCGGCGCCCTCTGGCTGGTGTGGCGGACAGTGGTCGAGGACCGGATGCTGCGCGAGGGCTTGCCGGGCTACGAGGATTACGCCCGGCAGGTCCGCTGGCGCTTGCTGCCGGGCGTGTGGTGAACGGGTTCGATGCGCCCTGGATTGTCTTTTTCGCCGATGCTTGGCAAGACTGCGGCGCGGCGGCGGAGGAGGGCTGACCTATGGCGCTGGCAAACGAGCGCGTCGCCTGGTTCAACGGCCGGATCGTGCGCGAGAGCGAGGTCCTGATCCCATTCCGTGATCAGGGCTTTCTGCGCGGCGACGCGGTCTTCGACATGACCCGCAGCTTCAATGGCGCTGCCTTTCGCCTCGAAGAGCACGTGGCGCGGCTCTACCGCTCGCTCAAATATCTCGACCTTGACCCGGGGCTCGCGCCCTCGGAGATGGTGGCGATCAGCGCCGACGTGCTCGCCCGCAACCGGCACCTGCTGGCCCCCGGCGAGGATTACTGGCTGGCCCAGCGGATCAGCCGCGGCATCCATCGGGTCGAGGGCGACAACTGGGACCATTACGGCCCCAATGTGATCGTCGAATGCGTGCCGCTGCCGTTGCATGAGCGCGCCCGGCATTTCCGCGACGGCATCGAGGTGATCACCCCGTCCCTGCGCCGCACGCCGCCCAATTCATTGTCGCCGCGCGCCAAGATGCATCAGTATCTAAACTTGGTCCTCGCCGACCGTGAAGTGAAGGCGCAGAACCCGGAGGCATGGGCGGTGCTGCTCGACGTCAACGGCAACCTCGCCGAGGGTCAGGGCAGCAACATCTTTCTGGTCCGCGACGGCCGCCTCGCGACGCCGAGGGAGCGCTATGTGCTGCCGGGGATCAGCCGTCAGGCGGTAATCGACCTGGCGCTGCGGCTCGGCATTCCGTGCGCCGAACAGGATCTCGATCTTTACGACGCCTACACCGCCGACGAGTGCTTTCTGACCTCGACCAGCCTGTGCATCTGCGGGGTGCGCAGCCTAAACGGCCGCATCTTCGCCGGGGGCCAGACGCCGGGTCCCGTCACCCAAAGGTTGACCGAGGCCTATAAAGAACTGGTCGGTTGCGATTTCGTCGCGCAGTACCTGCGACGGCTCGAAGTTTGAGCCGGCGATCGCGGGGATCGATTCGCGCGCGGCGGCGTATTCCTTGGTCGAACGCGGCTCGGCATTCGAGCCCGAATTCGACGGAGGTTTTCGTGAAAACGATGCTGCTTGCGGCGGCATTGGCCGCCACCGCGGCGTTAACCGCGCCGGTTTTTGCCCAACCGGCTGAGAATACCGAGGCGCCGCCGGCCCAGGCTGCGCCCGCGGTTCCGGCGGGCCAGCCGGTCAACGCCGGCGGCGCCCAGGGCCAGCAGAGCCGCGCCGGCCAATGGAGCCACGGGCCGGGCCATTGGGGAATGCAGGGGCCGATGATGCGCCAGATGATGATGCATCGCATGATGATGATGCGCTGGGATCCGCAGCAGCGCTGCATCGACCGGCTCGCCTGGCGCGCCGCCCGCGCCGCTTATGTCGAGACCAAGCTCGACCTGACCGCAGATCAGCGCCCGCTCTGGGACAAATTGCAGAGTATCGCCCAGAGCGAACAGCAGAAAGAGCGGCAGCTGTGCCAGGAGTTGAAGCCGGGGGCGCAATCGACCCTGCTTGATCGGATGGACCGGGCCGAGGGGTTCCTGTCGGCGAGGCTCGATGCGCTGAAACAGGCCAAGCCCGCGGTCCAGGCCCTCTACCAGGCATTGACCCCGCAGCAGCAGGCGATCATGAACCACCCGTTCCGCCGGGACTGAGCCTCGACAAAGTTCGGCCGGCGTTCTCGTCGGCAGCCTTGTTTAGCAATCCGCAGGCTGGCTAAGGTGGCGGCGAGGCTTCTTCCTCCCGCCACCAAGGCTGCCGATGCCCCTTGACAATAATCCCGCGCCGGGGCTCGAGGCGCGGCTGCGCCGCGAGATCAGCGGCGAGATCCTGTTTGACGCGTTCAGCCGGGGGCGCTACGCGACCGACGCGTCGATCTATCAGATCGAGCCGTTGGGCGTGGTCATTCCGACGGGGCGCGAGGATGCCGCGACGGCGATCGCGATCGCCCGCGAAGAAGGCGTCCCGGTCCTGCCGCGCGGCGCCGGCACCTCGCAATGCGGGCAGACCGTGGCCCGCGCCCTCGTCCTCGATTGCAGCCGGCGCATGGACCGGATCGTCTCGGTCGATGTCGCGGCGCGGCGCGCGCGGGTCGAGCCCGGGGTCGTGCTCGACCGCCTCAACCGTCAGCTGCGGCCGCACAAGCTGTTCTTTCCGGTCGACCCGTCGACGGCGAGCCGGGCCACCATCGGCGGCATGACCGCCAACAACAGCTGCGGCTCGCGCTCATTGCGCTACGGCAACATGGTGCACAACGTCCGCGGCATCGACGCGTTGCTGGCCGACGGCTCGACCGCCTGGTTCGGCGACGTCCCCGGCAATTTCCCGGCTGATGCCGACGACGCTGCCGCTGGCGCCGGCGTCCCCGAACGCTATCGCCAGCTGGTGCGCCGGATGCGCGCCTTGCACCGGCGCGAGGCCGACGAGATCGCCGCCCGCTTCCCGCAGGTGCTGCGCCGGGTCGGCGGCTACAATATCGACAGCATCGATGATTCCGGCCACAACATGGCGCGCCTCTTGGTCGGCTCCGAAGGCACCCTCGCCTTTTTTAACGAGATCGAGCTCGAACTGCAGCCGATCCCGGCGCACCGGGTCCTCGGAATCTGCCATTTCCCGACTTTCTACAGCGCGATGGCTGCGACCCGACGGATCGTCGAGCTGGGCCCGAGCGCCGTCGAGCTGGTCGACCGCACGATGATCGATTTGTCGCGCGAGATCCCGATGTTCCGAGCCGTGGTCGAGCGTTTCGTGCAGGGCGAGCCGGCGGCGGTGCTGTTGACCGAATTCGCCGGCGACGATCCGGCGGACAATCTGCGCCGGCTGAAGGCTTTGGGCGAGCTGATGGGCGATCTCGGCTTCCCCGGCGCCGTCGTCGAGGCGATCGACCCGGCCTTTCAGGCGGCGATCATGGAGGTGCGCGCGCAGGGGCTCAACATCATGATGTCGATGAAAGGCGACGGCAAGCCGATCTCGTTTCTCGAAGACTGCGCAGTGCGCCTCGAAGACTTCGCCGATTACACCGAGCGGCTGACCCGGATCTTTGAGAAGCACGGCACCTACGGCACCTGGTACGCCCACGCCTCGGTCGGCTGCCTGCATGTGCGCCCGGTGCTCAACGTCAAGCAGGAGCTCGAAGTCAGAAAGATGCGGGCGATCGCCGAGGAAGCCTTCGCCATGGTCCGCGAATACAAGGGCTCGCATTCGGGCGAGCACGGCGATGGCCTCGTGCGCTCCGAGTTCCACGAAGCGATGTTCGGCGGGCGCCTGGTGCGCGCCTTCGAGGAGGTCAAGGACGCGTTCGATCCCGAGGGCCTGTTCAACCCCGGCAAGATCGTGCGGCCCGCGAAAATGGACGACCGCAGCCTGTTCCGCTACCGGCCCGACTACCGGCCGTTGCCGCTCGCCACCGCGCTCGACTGGTCGGAATGGGGCGGGTTCGCCGGCGCGGTCGAGATGTGCAACAACAACGGCGCCTGCCGCGCCCGCGACGCCGCGGTGATGTGCCCGTCGTTCCGCGCCACCGGCGACGAGCAGCACCTGACCCGCGGCCGGGCCAATACGCTTGCGGCTGGCCTTGTCGGGCCAGCTCGGACCCGATGCGCTGGTGTCCGAAGACATGCGCGAGACGATGGATCTGTGCATCTCGTGCAAGGGCTGCCGGCGCGAATGCCCGACCGGCGTCGACATGGCGCGGATGAAGATCGAGTTCCTGCACCATTACCGGCGCGGCCATCGGCTTTCGGCGCGGGACAGGCTGATCGCCTACCTGCCGCGCTACGCGCCCTGGGCCGCGCATCTGGCGCCGCTGCTCAATCTGCGCAACCGGATGCCAGCAGTTGGCCCGGCTCGGCGAGCGCTGGTTCGGGCTCAGCGCCGCCCGCAAATTGCCG
This sequence comes from uncultured Alphaproteobacteria bacterium, assembly GCA_963814805.1. GTDB lineage: Bacteria > Pseudomonadota > Alphaproteobacteria > ATCC43930 > CGMCC-115725 > AP-15. The sequence continues at coordinate 27,693 of CAWFER010000015.1, forward strand.
GAATGGGCCGCCCGTCCCTATCGCCGAGCATCGGCCGGGACCGGGCGCGACGTGGTGCTGCTGGTCGACACCTTCAACCGCTGGTTCGAGCCCGAGAACGCCCGCGCCGCCGAGCGCGTGCTGACGCGCGCCGGCTATCGCATCGTCAGCCCCGACCCCGCACGCGGCCGGCCGTTGTGCTGCGGCCGGACTTTTCTCGCCGCCGGCCTCGTCGACGAGGCGCGGATCGAGGCGCAGCGCATGGTCGATGCCCTCGCCCCTCATGTCGCGGCCGGTGCCCCGATCGTCGGGCTCGAACCCTCGTGCCTCCTGACCTTCCGCGACGAATATCCGGCGCTGTTGCCGGGCGCTGCGACCAAGGCGCTCGCCGCCCACGCCCAGCTGTTCGAGGAATTCGTCGACGCCGAGCGCGCCGCCGGACGGTTCCAGCTGCCTCTGGCGCCGATGCCGGGCCGCACCGCCTTGCTGCACGGCCATTGCCACCAGAAGGCGTTCGCCACCGTCGGCGCCGCGGTCAAGGCGTTGCAGCTGATCCCCGAGCTCAAGGTCGAGACCTTCGAATTCGACCTGCTGCGGCATGGCCGGCGCGTTCGGCTACGAGGCCGAGCATCACGCGATGTCGCTGCAGATCGGCGAGCTCGGCGTCCTGCCCCGGATGCGCGCCGCACCTCCCGGCACCCTCCTCGCCGCCTGCGGCACCAGCTGCCGCCACCAGATCGCCGATGCCCTCGGCCGCGAAGCGCGCCACATCGTCCGCCTCCTCGACGACGCGTCCGCCGGGGCGGCGCGGCAATGACCCTTCCGATCCGGGCGCAGGCCTTGCTCGATTTCTGGTTCGGGCCGGCCACCGACCCCGAGCGGCTGCACCATCGTCAGATCTGGTTCCGCAGCACGCCCGAGTTCGATGTGGCGGTGCGCGAGGGCTTCTCGGCCGATCATGAGCTGGCGGTGGCGGGCGCGCTGCAGGATTGGGAAGCCGACGCCGAAAGCGCGTTGGCGCTGGTGATGCTGCTCGACCAGGCGCCGCGCAACATCTTTCGCAGCACGAAGCGGGCCTTTGCCAGCGACGCCCAGGCGCTGGCGACGACCAGGCGGGCGCTGGTGCGCGGCTTCGACCAGGACGTGCCTTCGGCCTGGCGGCTGTTCTTCTATCTGCCGTTCGAGCACAGCGAGGTTCTAGCCGACCAGCAGCGCGGGCTGGCGCTGTTGGAGGCATTGCCGCCGGTCCCGGGGGGCCCGGCCGAGGCGCACATGTCGCGCCGCCATCTCGAAATCATCGAGCGCTTCGGCCGCTTTCCGCACCGCAACCCGATCCTCGGCCGGCCATCGACCGCGGCCGAACTCGCCTTTCTCGACGAGAGCGACTGGCGCTTTGGCCAGCCCTTTGCCGGGTAATCATCCCCGCCGCGCGAAGCCGAGCAGCCGGGCGGCCGCGCCAACGGTCCAGCCTTGCACGACAAGCGAGGCGATCACCAGGATGAAGATGCTTTCGAACAGCGGCTGGCTGCGCTGCGGGTCGGCGAGGCCCGGGACGATGCTGAGGTAGATCGGCACCGCCCCGCGCAATCCGACCCAGGCGGCAAAGGCGGACTGGCGCCAGTTGAAGCGGAACGGCAACAGGCAGGCGAACACCGCCGCCGGCCGAGCCAGGAAGATCAGGACGGCGGCGCCGATCACCGCGCGCGGCAGGTAGAACAGCAATTTGTGCGGCGTGACCAAGAGGCCCAGCATCAAAAACAGCACGATCTGGGCGAGCCAGGCGATCCCTTCAAAGAAATGCTCAACCTCCCGGCGGCTGCGATGGCCGGTGGCGCCGGTGATCACCGCCGCGAGGTAGACCGCCAGAAAGCCGCTGGCGCCCAAAAGCTGAGCCAGCCCGAACACCACGAGCCCGCCGGTCAGCGCCAGCACCGGGGCCAGCGAGGCTTCGAGCGGCAGCCGCTTCAGCAATTGCCCGAGCGCCCAACCGCCGAGGAGGCCGAGTGCGGCGCCGCCGGCCATCTCCCTGACGAACAGCAGCAGGGCGCTGGCGACGGTGACCGCCTGCGGCTCGGCGATGATCTGCAGCACCAGAAAGGTCAGGAACACCGACATCGGGTCATTGAGCCCGGATTCGACTTCGAGCAACGCCAACAGCCGCTCGGGCAACGCTGCGCCGGCGCGCCGCAGCAGCACCGCCACCGCCGCGGCGTCGGTCGGCGAGGCGGCGGCCCCGGCGAGCAGCGCGCCCTCAAACGACGCGCCGCCGAGAAGCCAGACCGAGCCGGCCAGCACGATCGCGGTCGCCGCGACCCCGACCGTGGCCAGCGCCGCCGCCGGCCAGAACGCCAGCCGGAACATCGCCACCGGCGTCTTCAGCCCGCCCTCGAACAGGATCACCGCGAGGGCGACGCTGCCGATCAGGTAGGCCGAGGAGAAATCGCCGTACGGGATGCCGAGCACCCCGTCTTCGCCGGCGAGCATGCCGAGCCCCAGAAACACCAGCAGCATCGGCGCCCCGACCCGGCGCGAGACCAGCCCGGCGAGAATGCTCAATAGGCCGAGCGCCCCGCCGAGCAGGATCAGCTCATGCGAACGGGCCATCGCCGCGTGGCCGAGCGCCACCAGGCCGGCGCCGCTCATGCCGGGGCCGGGATCGAAGCCGTTGTCGGAGCCGCCATGATGCCGCCGCTTCTGTCGTCCGCTGTCACGGGTCGGTGAAATCGCTTCGCGAAAAGCGGCGGCGCGTCAATATCGCCGCGGCGGCAACGTTACACCTGACACATGGCAAGTGTAACGTTGTCGAAGAGGCCAACAAGATCGCGGAATCCTGCGCCGACCGTCGCGACCCGCGCACGCCCGTCACGGATGCGCAGATGAACTGTCAGTACCGAGCCGGGATGTTGCTGCTGAATTGCAAGCCTACAGTCAGGATGACTTGCGCTGATGATTGCATTGGTGACTGTTCTCGGCATCGCCAATCTTCTGATGCACCTGGAGGCCGTGGGCGATGTCGCTCAGGCGGCCCGAGCTTGGGCTCCGGTTGGCGCCTCCAGTTCCAGATCAGAAATTTGTCGAGCCTGGGGGCCGGGTGGTCGTTGATCCAGCGCGAGCGCGTCCGAGCCAGGCCTCAGGGTCGACGCCGTTCAGCCTGGCCGTCTCGATGAGGCCCTACATCGCGGCGCGCTCGCGGCGTAAGCTGGAGACCTCCAATAACCGCGCGTCTTGACGGAAGAGCTGGGCATTGGCTGTGCCGTGACCGGTTTGGTTAGGGCGATCGGTGTGCTGGGGCGCGGCCGGCTGTGGTAGCGGATTTTCGGGTCAGGTTGGTGCGGTCTGGGCAGCCAGCCAAACCATCCGCTGCATGTTGTAGGTGAGGTTGGTGAGGCCGATCTTGGTCCTTGCTCGAGCCAAGCCGATGGTGCGGATGAACAGGCCCATCGGGCCCTTCTGGCGGGCAAAAACGTGCTCGACCGCCGAACGCACCGCCGACTTGCGGGCATTGGCCCGGGCGGTGCGGCGCGGCATCGGCTTGCCTTTTGGCTTTTTGCGGTGGATCTGCGAGCGCAGCAGCCGGCCGGTGAGGAACTTCTCGTTGGCCTGAGAGCGATAGGCGGTGTCGGCCCACACCTCGCTGGCGGTGTTGTTCGGATCGATCAACTCGGGCAGCAAGGCCCCGTCGTGGCGGGCTGCATCGGTGACCCTCCAGCGGCGGATCAGGCGATGCCGGCGGTCGATGCCGATATGGTTCTTATAGCCGAAGGCCGGGACCGCGAGATCGAGGCGCGGTGCGCCGTCTGCGCTCGGCTTGGCCTTGGTGTATTTGACCGTCCAGCGCGCGTCGCGGTCTTTCTGGCGCAGCTTGGCCGGCTTCGCCGCCCATTGCGGCGGAATGCGGCCTTCCTTGATGTCGCGCTTCTCGTCCTCGGTGTTGCGCTGCTTCGGCGCGGCGACGATCGAGGCGTCGATGATCTGGCCGCTCATCGCCAGAAAGCCGGCCGCCGCCAGCGCCGCATCAAAGCGCTCGAACACAACCTCGATCGCCGGTTTCCCGGCGATCCGGGCGCGCGTCAGCGCCTCGCGGAAGGTCCAGATCGTGTTGGCGTCCGGCACGATGTCGGCCAGCCCCAGGCCGAGAAAGCGCATAAACGACAGCCGGTCGCGGATCAGATACTCTGTCCGCTCGTCCGACAAATTGTGGCTGACCTGCAGGATCAGCGCCTTGAACATCAGCACGTGATCGAACGGCGGCCGCCCGCCTTTCGCGCGGTCCGCGCGCGGCACCGCCCGCTCCAGATCCGCCCGAAACAGTTCGAAATCGATCACCGCGCTCAGCCGCTCCAAGCTGTCGCCTTTGGCCGAGAGCTGCTTCAGCCGCTCGTCAACGTCGAAAAATCCCGCCTGACCGCGCATCTCCGCCCCCCAGCGCAGACCCCGCTCATCAAATCACGAACCCGCTAAAATTACGAGGTTTTTGGAGGTCTCCAACTGATCCAGATCCCGAGCGCGAGCGCCACCCAGAGCCCGGCCGCGAGAAAGAACGGTCGCAAGCCCTGGGAGGAACGCCGGCACCCCACGACCGGCGACGCCGTTGGCCGCGATGCTCATTGCGCGCCGTCGATGGCTTCCGGCAGCGCCTGCGCGCTGGGCAAGAGACGCGCGACGAAGCGCGGAAACAACGGGCGTAGCTTGACGATGAAGTCCCAGGCCATCAGCAGCGCGCCGAGCGCAAAGACCACGTCGCCGGGCATTCGCATCCACTGCCAGAACAGCGTCGTGTTGTAGAAAGCGCTGCTCCGCGCATAGGCTAGGCCATGTTCGTAGACGGCGTCGAGCTGCGGCCAGCCAATCGGGTAGAAGTTGAGGACGATCCAGAGGACGAGGCCGCCATTATAGAGCCAGAACGCCCATAGCCCGACCCTCTCGCCAAACGGATACTGATCTGCCGCGACGTAGCGCAGACAGAAATAGATCAGCCCGACGCCGAGCAACCCAAAGGCGCCGAACAGCGCCGTATGGGCATGATTGAGTGTCAGAAACGTCCCATGCTCGTAGTAATTGACCAAAGGCGCGTTGAGCGTGCCGCCGCCGAAGACCCCGGCGCCGACGAAATTCCAGAACGCCGCGCCGATGATGTAGGCGTAGGCGAGCCCGTATTTGAATTCGCCATGCGCCTTGATCAGCCGGCGATGCTGTATCGCCTCGATGATCAGCAGCACGAGCGGCAGCACTTCGATGAAGGAGAACATCGAGCCGAGCGGCACCCACAGGCCCGGCTCGCCGGCCCAGTAGAGATGATGGCCAGTGCCGAGCACGCCGCCGAGGAAGATCAAGATCAGTTCGAGGTAGACGGATCGTTCGGCAAGCTGGCGCGAGACCAGACCGACCGCCATCAGCAGGTAGGCGCTGATCGCCGCGGCGAAGAATTCGAAGGACTGCTCGACCCAGAGATGGACCACCCACCAGCGCCAGAAATCCGCGATGGTGAAGGACTTCTCGATGCCGGTCAGTGGGATCATGCCAAAGACATACAGCAGCGCGATATTGACGGTGGATGCCCAGAGCAAGTGTTCGAGCCGGATCCGCCCGGTCCAAAATTGCCGCGTCGCCGCCGCCAGCTTGGCGCGGGTCGGCCATAGCGCGCGGAACACCAGCAGGCTCCAGATTACGAGGCCGGCGAAGAAGCCGATCTGCCAGGCGCGGCCAAGCTCGATATAGGACAGCCCTTGATTGCCGAACCAGAACCAACCTTTCTGGATATAGCCCATGATGCCGAGATAATTGCCGGCCAGCGCGCCCACGACGATCAGCAGCGTCACCCAAAAGAGCGCATCGACGAGGAAACCTTGGCCCCGGGGTTCGCCGCCGCTGATCGCCGGCGCCAGGAACAGCCCCGCGCCGATCCAGGAGAGGCCGATCCAGACGATCGCCGACTGGATGTGAACGTCCCGCACGAAGTTGAACGGCAGGAAGCGATCGACCGGGATGCCGTAGAAGCTCGTCCGATCCGTATAGTAGTGGGCCATGATCGAACCGGCGAGAATTTGCAGCAGGAGGATCGCCGCGACCACAAGGAAATATTTTCCGATCCGGCGCTGGCTGGCGGTCAGGGGCCGAAACCGGGCCAGCACCGGATCCATTGGCGCCTGGTCCGGGTCATTGAGATAGCGCTGATAGATGAACAGCACCGCGCCGAAGGCGAAGAAGGTGAAGCAGAAGCTGATCCAGGTCCAACGGAAGGTGCTGGTGGTCGGCGTATTTCCGACCAGCGGCTCATAGGGCCAGTTCTGCGTCCAGGACCAGGCAAGGCCTGGTCGGCGCGCAACCGTCGTCAGCGACGAGTAGATCAGGAAGTCGGCAGTCTGCGCGGCAGTTTGCTGATCGAGACTGTAAGCCTGGGTCCAGCCCTTGGCGAAGTCGTGACGGAGCAGCGACTGCGCGATCTCGCCGCGCAGCGTCGCAATCGCGGCGGCGACGGGGTCAGGGACGGTCGCGACCTGCTTGGTCAGATCGATGCCCTGCAGCTCGACCTGCATCGCCGCCCTGACCGAGGCTTGGTCCTCGGCGGTCAAATCCGCCAGCGCTTGGCCGTATTTCGCCTTGGCGATGTTGGCCTCGGTCAGCGCGGCAAGGCTGACGAGGTTGGCGGCCGTATAATCCTCGCCGAAATATGATCCCATGCCATAGAGGCTGCCGTAATCCATCAGGTCGGCCTTCTGAAAGCCGGCCTTACCCGCCTGGATGTCGGCGGCGGACATGAGCAGCGCGCCGTCCGAGGAGACGAAGCGATCCGGAAAGGGCGGCGCCGCCTCGTAGGTGAGCTTGGTCGTCCAGCCAAGGATCGCGAAACTGACCACGGCGACGGCCAGCAGTACCCATTTGAGGGCGTTGCCGACGGGATTTCGTTGGGCTGATCTACCCGTTCTGCCTTCATCGTCATGCGTTCGCCCTCTGTCAAACCCGCCCGGTTGCCGCCTCGGCGTCGGCTAGGCAGACCACCACATCAAAGCCCGAACCGCCGATTTCGGAGGCGGCGGGCGCATTGACCGGTCAAAGCAGGGACATTCCCTGGCTCCCCGCGACAGCTCCGAGGATCGTGATGAGGCTGAACGCGAGCAGAAGCCAGTGAGCCCGATGCAGCAAAGCAAAGGCGGCGTTGGGCGCCGCCGTAGCCCGCGCATGGAACCATCGGTGCAGAACGAGCGGCTCGGCCACGAACAGGAGGAGGGTGAACAGCAGCCACAGGCCGACCATGGCGTGCATCCACCAGAATTCGCCTGAACGGAACCGGCCCCACAAATCAAGGCGGTCGGTCATATAAAAGCCGGTCAGCCCAACGATGATGCGCGGCGAGCCGCGCATGCCATGCGAACCGCCGCTCAATGGCCTCGAAGACCTGAAGACGGTTCGGACCGAGATCACCACGCCGAATGGCCGGCAGCAGCGATCATGGTCACTATTGCGACCCCGCCGATCCAGATCACGACGGCCAGAACATGCAGCGCCCGCGCGATAACGACATCATCCATGACCGGCCCCGCCTGGGTTCATCGCTTGACAAGAACAGGGCTTAGTCAAGAGGCGGCAACGCCGGTGCGAGGCCCAAGCTGTCGACGAGCCGCGCGCCCGGCGCCAAAAGATCGGCAAGGGTGTAGGCGTCCAGCGTCTGCAAAAATGCGCGCGTCGCCTCGCGGAGCGCCCGGCGTAGCACACAGCATCCCTCAATTCGGCAGAATCCGGTTTCGGCGAGGCACCCCATGACGGCGAGATCCTCTTCTGTGTCGCGCACGACCGCCCCTACGCGGATCTCCGCAGGCGGACGCCTCAGCCTGACGCCGCCCCCCTTGCCGCGGACCGTATCGATATATCCTTGCTGCTCGAGCCTGTTCACGACCTTCATCAGGTGGGTCTTCGAGACGCCGAAATTGTTGGCGATCTCGGCAATCGTCGAGAGACGGTCACCTTTGGCGCCGGCATAGATCAGCGTGCGCAGCGCATAGTCGGTCCGCAAGGTAAGGCGCATGGCCTCTTTCTCCCCGGCGCGGTCGCGGCGCTTGACCCCATAACATGAATTTTATATGGATCTTTAGTCGACAGGGCAATATGGCGCCGCGCGTCAGGCGCTGAGGGCGAGGGTGAGAATGAGCGTGGTCTCGCAACCCGGCGCACCCGGCCGTGATCTGATCGTCGGGGATATCGTCTCGCCTACCGCGATCGACGAGGCGATGATCGATCGCTTGGTGCGAACCTTCTATGCCCGCGCCCGGCTCGACCCGCTGATCGGCCCGATCTTCGAGAACAGGGTGCATGATTGGGACGGCCATCTCGGCCGGATGTGCGCGTTCTGGTCGTCCGTTGCGCTGATGAGCGGTCGCTATCACGGCCGGCCGATGGTTGCTCACCTGCCGCTGCCCATCGACACGCCGCATTTCGATCGCTGGCTCGAGATCTTCGCTGCGACCGCACGGGATGTCTGTCCGCCGGCGGCGGCCACCCATTTGCTCGACCGCGCCCATCTCATCGCCGATAGCCTGGAGCTGGGCATTGCGACCCAGAAAGGAGAGATCAGGCCGAAGCGGGCGCGACCGGCGCGAACCTTCCCGTCGGCGCAGGCCGCTGCGGCGACCCGGTGAGCGGGAAGTCGCCCACCGGCTTCCCAAACAGGTAATTGCTTCTCATGGACCAGGGCAGCTCCGGCGCGATCGGGCAGTTCGAGGACGGCTTCGTCGTCAACGTCAAGCTCGTCGCCGGAAAGCTAGTGGATAGAACCTGACAGAAGAGTCCTGATTTTGGTGTTTCCGCGGGGCCGGCTGTGCCACAGTGCGGCATGCGCAAGGGGATCACCATCGAGATTACGCCGGCCGATCGGAAGCGCTTGCAGTCGATCATCCGGGATCGCAACAGCCCGCAGAAGCACGTCTGGCGCGCGCGGATCGTCATGCTGACGGCCGATGGAGCGGGGACCACCGCCATCATGCGCGCGGTTGGCAAAGGCAAGACCGTGGTCTGGCGCTGGCAGGAACGCTTCATGCATGAGGGGGCCGAGGGGCTCGCCCGCGACAAGACCCGGCCCGCGCGCATCCCGCCGCTGCCGGCCGCGACCGTCGATCGGGTGGTGGCGCTGACCAACCAAGCCCCGCCGCATGAAGCGACCCATTGGACGGCTTCGGCGATGGCCAAGGTGGCGGGGGTCAGCCCGTCCTCGGTGCGCCGCATCTGGACGCGGCACGGGCTGCAGCCGCATCGGGTGCGTTCGTTCAAGCTCTCCAACGATCCCAAATTCGCCGCCAAGCTCAAGGAGGTTGTCGGTCTTTATATCGATCCGCCGGATCATGCCGTGGTCCTCAGCATCGACGAGAAAAGCCAGATCCAAGCCCTTGACCGCACCCAGCCGGGGCTGCCGATGAAGAAGGGGCGCTGCGCCACGATGACCCACGATTACAAGCGCAACGGCACCACCACCCTGTTCGCCGCCCTCGATATCCTTGAGGGCAAGGTCATCGGGCGTTGCATGCAGCGCCACCGGCATCAGGAATTCATCCGCTTTCTCAACACCGTCGAGCGCGAGGTCGCGGTCGACAAGGCGATCCATGTGGTGCTCGACAATTATGCCACCCACAAGCACCCCAAGGTGCGCGGCTGGCTCGCCCGCCATCCGCGCTTCACCTTCCACTTCACCCCGACCTCGTGCTCCTGGGCCAACGCGGTCGAAGGCTGGTTTGCCAAACTCACCCGACAACGGCTCAAACGCGGCGTCTTCACCTCGATCGTCGAGCTGCAGACCGCCATCAACCGCTTCATCGCCGACGCCAACGGCAAGCCCAAGCCGTTCGTCTGGACCAAATCCGCTGACGCCATCCTCGCCGCCGTCACCCGCGGGACACAAGCGTTAGAAGCGATCCACTAGGCCTTTCGCCCGACGTGTTCTGGCGGGAGATGAAACGCGGCATCGTCTACGGGGTGGTCGAACGGGGCGAAGGCGATGATGCCGGGCGCATGCGGTTGACCTTCCGCTATCGCGCCCGGTCCTGGTCCATGACACTGGAGGACATGGCGCAATGACAAACCGATCTGATGACGGCTCCGCCGTGGAGGTCAGCTCGCCAGCCTGTCGCCTGCGATAAGTTACATAATTGCCAGTTGGCATGGCTGCGGGAACGTTGCGGCATTCCTGACCGGAAAACGCTATTGTGCGATGGACCGTCCACGGAGCGGTTCGCGGCGTTGCCGGGTCCACGTCCCGCGGCGGGATTTCGGAGAGAGGCCGCCTGCGGGGCGCGCCCGACCGGCAAATCCTCCTTGTCGGTCAGGCCGTGGCGCCGGCTTGCTCCAGCGGAATTCGACGCCACCCGGTCTACGACAAAGCAAGACTTGGCCCGAGGACGGCCTGATCTTCAACGGTGGACTATCGATAGACTGACATCATATCCACTGGGAAGATCAAACTCGATGAGGTAGTCAGGGCTGTTCGAGATCGTCGATCTGCAACGACCTCCGTCAGCCTATATGCCCTGACGCGTGGCCTTGGGCATGCGAATTTGTGCCGAGCGCGAATAACCATATGGGAGTCCGGTCATGGCTATTGTCGAGATCAAGATCGATGCGGTCGAGCCTTTTGCCGGCGGGCAGTCGTTTGGCGAGGCCGGCGGCTATCTGCGCATCAAGGGCACGGCGAAGGGCGAAATCGACCCAACGGCGGCGGAAAACGCAGTCATCGCCGATCTCGACAAGGCGCCGAAGAACCCGCGCGGCATGGTCGAATACGAGACCGATTTCTTCATCCTGCGGCCGGTCGAAAGTCAGCCCGGCGGCGGCGTGCTGGTCTACGACGTGACCAATCGCGGCCGTAAGGTGATCCTCGGCCGGCTCGACGAAGCCGGGGCCGATGCCGACGCCAACGACCCCAAGACCGCGCGGGATGTGGGCTTGGGCTTTACCCTCGGGCGCGGCTACAGCCTCATCTGGTCGGGGTGGGATCCGGGCGCGCCGCGCGCCAACAGCGGGATGACCGCGCGGTTGCCGCCGGCGCTCGAAGCGGGCCGGCCGATGGTGCGCCGCATCCGCGACGAGTTTCATGTCGGGACCCGCGCACCCGGCAAGGGCGAAATCGTGCGGCTCAGCTACCCGGCCGTTTCGACCGACCCTCGCCGCGCGCGGCTGACCGTGCGCGACCGCGAAAGCGACGCTCGCAACCTGATCCCGGCCGAGAAGTGGGAGTTCGTCGACGATCGGTCGATCCGGCTGCTGCCGGCCGGGACCAATTTCGCCCCATACAGGATCTATGACATCTGGTACGAGGCGACCGGATCGACGGTGATCGGCGCGGGCTTCGCCGCGACCCGAGACCTCATCTCGTTTCTGCGCTACGGTCGGGCCGACCGCCATGGCGTGACCAATCCGATGCTTGCGGACGGCCGGCGCGGCGATGGGCCCAGGGGCGACGGGCGCGGGGTCGCGCACGCGCTCGCTTTCGGGGTGTCGCAGGCCGGCCGCTTTCTGCGCCACTTCCTCGAGCTCGGCATGAACGACGACGGGCATGGCCGGCGCGTCTTCGATGGCGTGCTGACCCATGTCGCCGGCGCCGGCAAGGTTTTCGCCAACCACAGCTTCGCCATGCCGGGCCGCACCGCGACGCAGCACGAAGACCGGCTCTACCCGGAGAATTGGTTCCCGTTCGGCAATGCGCTGACCACCGATCCCTTTTCCGGCGAGCACAGCGCCATCCTCAAGGGCCGGCCGACCGACCCGCTGATGATCGAGGTCAACACCGCGACCGAGTATTGGCAAAAGGGCGCCTCGCTGGTGCACACCGACCCGGCCGGAAGGCGCGACGCCGAACTGCCGCCGAATGCGCGGGCCTACCTGATCGCGGGGACCCAGCATGGCGGCGGCACCGGCACCGATCCGAGCCCCGGCCCCTGCGTCAACCCGCGCAACCCGCACAGCGCCAGCCCGGCGTTGCGGGCGCTGCTCGTAGCGCTCGAAGAATGGGTCAAGACCGGCGCCGCGCCGCCGCCAAGCCGAGTCCCGTCGATCGCGCAGGGCACCGCCGTTGCGGCCGAGCGGGTGGAGATGCCAAGGGTGCCGGGTTTCGCCGTTGCGCCGGGCGCCAACCCGATCGGCCCGCCGGTCGATTGGGTCGACCCGCCCGCCCGACTCGATAATTTCTACGGCGCCCGCGTGTGCGCCGTCGACGCTGACGGCAACGAGGTCGCCGGCATCAGATTGCCGCCGATCGCGGCGCCGCTCGGCACCTATACCGGCTGGAACGTGTACCGGGCGCAGCCTTGCGAATTGTGCGACCGCGACGGATCGCTGATCCCGTTCGCCCGCACCAAAGCCCTGCGCGAGGCAGCCGGCGATCCGCGCCCCTCGCTCGAAGAGCGCTACGACAGCCGGGCGGCCTATGTCGCCCGCGTCGAAGCCGCCGCCGCGGCGCTGGTCGCCGACCGCCTGCTATTGCCGGTCGACGCCGCCCGCTATGTCAAAGCCGCCACGGAGTGCGACCGGTTCTGAACTCGGCCGGGCCTGAGATTCAGGGGTGCGCGCCCGGGAACAGCTTCAGCACCGCGAGGATCATGGCGACCTGGGCGAAGCCGATGCCGACTACCCATCGGATCGTCTCGGCCTTGCCCTCCACGAACTTCAGCTCGAGATCGTGCCGAACCTTCTCAATCGCCCGTTCGAGGTCGGAGCGCGTCAGGTCGAGCTTGCTATCGAGTTCAGAAATTTTGACCTCGAGATCGGAACTGGTCGCGTCGAGCTTGCGATCGAGATCGGATAGCTTCAGTTCGAGATCGGACCGGGTCGCGTCGAGCTTGCGGTCGAGTTCGGATAGCTTCAGTTCGAGATCGGACCGGGTCGCGTCGAGCTTGCGGTCGAGATCCGATAGCTTGCGGTCGAGATCGGCGATATCGCTCTTCGTCGCGGCTCCCGCCTCGTGGTATTCGGCAAGGGCCTCGACCTGCTGTTCGGTAAAGCCCGCGCGCTGGAGCTTGAGGATCGCGATCCCGGACATGGCGCGATGATGAACCAGAATCGCGCAACCGCCTAGGTGGTCGTTCGCGGCCGAACCAGCCGCGCCCAACCCTCCGCGTCGTTACTTGCCGGCAACACGCAATCAGCGCAGCATTGGCGAGCGACGCAATGCGTCGTGGCAAAAAATGGAGGGGGAGGATGCGTTCGTCGATTTTCACGGCGGCGATGTTGGCCGCCGGCATTGTCTGTTCCGCGTGGACGCCGGCCTTTGCCCAGACCTTGATCGTCGGCAACGACGACAAGAACGGGGTGGATCAGGACTTCAAGCCGATCATCCGCGCGCCCGGCCATGACAGCTTGTCGGTGATCGACATTTCCAATCCGGCAGCGCCGAAGATTACCGCGACGATCCCCTTGATCAACTCGGTGGTCGGGCCGCCGGTCAATCTCGCGATCGCCCCGGCGGGGAACATCGCCCTCGTCGCCAACTCGCTGAAGCCGGTCGTTCAGGGCTGGGCCCACCGGCTGGAGCCCGACGACAAGGTTTTCGTCGTCGATCTGAAGGCGAGCCCGCCCAAAATCATCGGCACGGTGACCGTCGGCAAGCAGCCCTCCGGCATCGCGATCGACCCCAAAGGCGATCTGGCGCTGGTGGCGAACCGGGCGGACGGCACGATCTCGGTCCTCTCGATCCACGGTAACAATGTTGTGGTCGCCGACACCGTGCCGATCGGCGCCGCCGCGGACCAGGTATCGGCCGTCGCCATCACCCCGGACGGCAAGCACGCGCTGGCGACAAAACCAGGGGCCAACAAGGTCGCTCTGCTGACGATCGACCGCGGCAAGGTGACCTATACCAAGCGCGATCTGCCGACTGGCATCTTTCCCTACAACGTCGCGGTGACCCCCGACGGCAAATTGGCGCTGACCGCCGACAATGGCGGCGGCGGCTCCTCGGACGGCAATATCGACACGGTTGGGGTCATCGATCTCGCGGCCAACCCGCCGCGGGTCATCAACCACATCATGGTCGGCGATTTGCCCGAGGGTCTGGCAGTGAGCCCGAAGGGGGATCTCGCCGTATCGGTCCAGGCGGAAGGCTCGAATACGCCGCCGACGGTATTTTATCACCACGCCGGCGGCACTGTCGCGGTGCTGGCGATCGACGGGACCAAGGTCAAGAAGGTCGGCTCGGTCACCGTTGGCGCGCTCCCCGAGGCGGTCGCCTTCAGCCCGGACGGCAACTACATCTATGTTGGCAACTTCATCGATGGCGATATCTCAATACTCAAGGTCGACGGCGCCAATGTGACCGACACCGGGCAGCGTCTGAAGCTGCCGGGCCATCCCGCCTCGATGCGCAGCGGGCCGCAGTGACGCAGCGCTTAACCCAGCGAAATGAGGCAGGCGCGGGCGGCGGCGTTGAGGATCGCCTCGGCGTCGATGCCGTAGGCGCGGTAGAGGTCGGGGATGTCGCCCGATTGACCAAAGCGCTCGACCCCGAGCGGGACGATCGGATGGCGGGCGACGGCGCCGAGCCACGACAGGGTCGCCGGGTGGAAATCGCCGACCGTAATCAGCGCCGCACCCGGCCGCAGCCGCCCGAGCAGCCGCCCGGCCGCGCTCGCCCCGCCGCCGGCGCGCGCCGCCCGCCAATCGCGGTGCAGGCGGTCGGGCGAGGTGATCGCCAGCAGCCCGGCGCCGGGGATATCCTCGGCCAGCTCGCGGTGGGCGGCGAGCGCCTCGGGGGCGACGGCGCCGCAATAGGCGATCGCCAGTTCGGCGCCGGGTTCGGGCTCGCGCAGCCAATAGCCGCCGGCGACGATCGCCTCGGCTAGGTCGGGATCAATCTGTCGTTTCGGCTGATCGATCGGCCGTGTCGACAGCCGGAAATAGACCGATTGGCCGTCCTCGCGCTGGATTTCGGCGAGGGCCCAGCGCAGCAGCACCGCGAGTTCGTCGGCAAAGGCCGGCTCGAAACCCGCGAGACCGGGCTGGGCCATCCCGATCAGCGGCTCGCCGATCGACTGGTGCGCGCCGCCTTCCGGCGCCAGCGTGATCCCCGACGGGGTGGCCACTACGATAAAGCGCGCGTCCTGGTAGCACGCGTAATTGAGCGCATCGAGCCCGCGCTTGATGAACGGGTCGTACAAGGTGCCGATCGGCAGAAGCCGAGCGCCGAACAATGGCGCCGACAGGCCGAGCGCCGCCAACAGCAGGAACAGGTTGCTCTCGGCGATGCCAAGCTCGATGTGCTGGCCCTTGGGCGACATCGCCCAGCGCTGCGCCGAGACGACCTTTTCCTCGCGAAAGGTATCGGCCCGCTCGGCCCGGTCGAAGATCCCGCGGCGATTGACCCATGGCCCCAGATTGGTCGAGACGGTGACGTCGGGCGAGGTGGTCACGATGCGCCGCGCGAGTTCGCTGTCGGCGGCGGCGATATCGCCAAGCAGCCGGCCGAACGCCTCCTGCGTCGACTGGCGCTCGCCGCGCGGCGCCGCCAGGCTCGGCGGCACTTCCACCGGCGCCGCATCGTGCCGGCGCACCGCCTGGCCGGCCAGCGGCGCCTCTTGCAAAAACGCCGAGATTTGCTCGGCCGGAAGGTCGAGGCCGGCGAACAAATCCCATTCGGCGCCCGCGGGCACCGTCATATTGCGCTGGAACAGGGCCAGCTGGTCCGGGTTCATCAGCCCGGCATGGTTGTCCTTATGCCCGGCGAACGGCAGGCCATAACCCTTGATCGTATAAGCGATAAAGCAGGTCGGCCGGTCGTCGGCGATGGCGTGGAAGGCGTCGAGGATCGCTTCCAGATCATGCCCGCCGAGATTGGTCATCAGCCGCTGCAGCCCGGCATCATCGTGGTCGTCGAGGATCGCGCGGATTCCAGGATAACGGTTGAGATCGCGCTGCAAATGCTCGCGCCAGCCCTCGCCGCCCTTGTAGACGAGCGCCGAATAGAGCGAGTTCGGGCAGGCGTCGATCCACTCGCGCAGATGATGCCCGTCGGGCCGAGCGAAGGCCGCTTCCAAAAGCCGCCCGTATTTCAGGGTGACGACGCGCCAGCCCATCATCTCGAACATCGCGTCGATGCGCCCGAACAGCCGGTCGGAAACCACCGCGTCGAGGCTCTGGCGGTTGTAATCGATGACCCACCACAGATTGCGCACATCGTGCTTCCAGCCTTCGAGCAGCGCCTCGAAGATGTTGCCTTCATCGAGTTCGGCGTCGCCGGCGAGCGCGATCATCCGGCCCGGCGGCTGGTCGGTCGGGACCAATTCTTTCAACCGCAGATAATCCTGGGCGATCGAGCCGAACAAGGTCATGCCGACCCCGAGACCGACCGAGCCGGTTGAGAAATCGACGATGTCGCCGCCATCCTTGGTGCGCGACGGATAGGATTGAGCGCCGCCATAGGCGCGGAACCGCTCCAGCTTGTCGCGCGTCTGATGACCGAGCAGGTACTGGATCGCGTGGAACACCGGCGAGGCGTGCGGCTTGACCGCGACCCGGTCCTGCGGCCGCAGCACGTCGAAATAGAGCGCCGTCATCAACGTCGCCACCGAGGCGCTCGAGGCCTGATGGCCGCCAACCTTGAGCCCGTCGCGATTGGGCCGCAGATGGTTGGCGTTGTGGATCATCCAGGTCGACAGCCACAGCACCTTGCGCTCGAGCGCCGAGAGGCAGGCGAGTTTGTCGTCTGTCCGCTCCCGCTGCGGGGTTGGGGCAAGCTCACTGGCTATCGCGCTCAACATCATTCGGCTCCCGATCCGAGCGGCCAACCTAGCCGATCGTCGCGAAAAAATCTTTAGCGAGGTCAGCACCGCCGCCGCCCTTTGACCTGGCGGGCGCCGATGCTTACATCTCACTCAGAAACGCTCGGGGGCGAGCCGGTCAGCTTGGGAATGTCGCGCACATGACAGAGAGCATCGAAGAGGTCGAGGAACGCCGGGTCTTCCTGACCGAGAGCGCCGCCCGCCGCATCGCGCTGTTGCGGGAGCAGGAGCAGGCGGAGAACGCCTTTCTGCGGATCGCCGTGTCCGGCGGCGGCTGCTCCGGGTTCCAATATGGCTTTACCTTCGACGATCAGAAGAACGACGACGATGTCGTCTTCGAGCGCGACGGCGTCAGCATCGTAGTCGACGGCGTGTCGCTCGATCTACTGGGTGGGGCGGAGGTCGATTTCGTCGAGGATCTGATGGGCGCCTCGTTCCAGATCCGCAACCCGAATGCGGCTTCGTCCTGCGGCTGCGGCAATTCGTTTTCGATCGGCTAAGCGTCGCAAATCGATCCCGGCCCGTGAAGATCGCCAGCTGGAACGTCAATTCGGTCAAGGCGCGGCTGCCGCATCTGCTGGCCTTTCTGACCGACGTCCAGCCCGACGTGCTGTGCCTGCAAGAAACCAAATGCTCGGAAGCAGACTTTCCGACGCTCGAAATCCGGGGGCTCGGCTATCATGTCGAGACCATCGGCCAGCGTTCCTACAACGGCGTGGCCCTGGTATCAAAGATCCCCGCCGAAGAGATCGTCCGCGGGCTGCCGGGCATGGCCGACGACCAACAGGCCCGCTATATCGAGGCGGGTTTCGGCGCAGTTCGCGTCGCCTCGATCTACCTACCCAACGGCAATCCGGTCGGGACCGACAAATTCACCTACAAGCTCGTATGGATGGAGCAATTGGTCGGCCATGCGCGCGACCTGTTACGCCGCGAGATCCCGTTCGTGCTGGCTGGCGACTACAACATCTGCCCATCCGATGACGATGTGTACGACCCGGTGGCTTGGCGCGAGGACGCGCTGTGCCGCCTCGAATCGCGCTCGCGGTTTCGCGCGCTGATGTATCTCGGGCTGACCGACGCCTTTCGCGTCTTTCACCGCGAGCCGCACCGCTACACTTTCTGGGACTATCAGGCCGGGCGCTGGAACCGCGACGAGGGCCTGCGCATCGACCATCTGCTGCTGTCGCCGCACGCCGCCGACCGGGTTGCGGCCTGCGACATCGACAAGCGGCCGCGGGCCAAGGAGCGCGCCTCGGACCACACCCCGATCTGGTGCGAACTGGCGGTCTAGGGGCGGGCCCGACCTTCAGCCGCCTTGCAGGAAGCGCTCGGCCGCAGCGGCGAGCGTGTCCTTTCCTTCCCGGAACGGCGCCAGCGGGATCATGATCAGGACCCGATCGCCGGGGACGAGGCCGGCGAAATCGTGGCCCAGCGCGAAGTTGCCGTCCCGCGAGACCGCGAGCGTGATCGCGTTGTTCGGGGGCTTCGGCTGGAAATCCGCGCCGATCGCGTGCTCGCCGATCGCAAACTCCTGACCGGCAAAGGCGATGCGGCCGCGCGATCCCTCGAAACGCGACAGGCCGACAAAGGCGGGGGCTGCCAGCGCCGCAGCCGAAAACGTCGTCTCGAACTCGAAGTGCCGGGTAATCGACGCGGCAAAGCTCGCTTCGGCGATCCGCAAGACGATCGGCATCGTCGGGTTGCGGGCGCGCGCCCCGAGCGCGATTTCGAGGTTCAAGGTGTCGACATTAGTCAGGGCGACGAGGCTGTGCGCGTTAGCGAGATCGCACAGATCGAGCGTCTCGTCGCGGCTCGCGTCACCGGTCAACAGGTCGAACTGCCGCTCGCGGGCCAGCTCGACGATCGCCGGGTCGGGCGCAGCCTCGACGACAACCAGCCGCTTGTCCAGTGCGAGCAGCAGCTCGATCACCCCGGAGCCGATGCTGCCGGCGCCGCAGATGATGATATGTCCGTGGCGATGGATCGGGCGCAGGCCTTGCATCGTGACCCACTGCAGCCGCGTCAGCAGCGAGGCGCCGAACGCAATGAAAAGGCCGACGAAGGTGATGCCGGACAGCATCAGCAGCATGGCGGCGACGACTTCGACCGGGTTGTTCCGGTCGGGGGTCACATCGCCATAGCCGGTAGTCGTCATCGTCGCGACCACGAAATAGGCGGCGTCGAGCCACCTATCGCCGAAGACGGCGTGGAAATACCAGGTGCCGAGCAGGAATACGACGAGCGCCGTCACCGCGAGCCGGGCCAATATCGGATTGAGCCGGGGCGGCCGATGCCCGCCGGGGCGAAATAACGCGCGCAGCCTTGGGCCGATGGAGAGCCGCCTGCGCCCATCCGGTGGGCGCGGAGCCGTGCTCTGCAATGCGGCAACGTCGCCGTAGACGACGAACCTCGATTGCTGCCCGAGGACCGCGTCGGGAGCAAGCCGGATCTCGCCGTCGACCGCGATGATGCGCACAGAGAGCGTCCGTTCGGCCTCTGCGATCGTGTGATCGACAACCCCACAGCTTTCCGCGATGCGCGTGGCAAAGCCGGTCAGCGGGCCCGAAAGCTCGGGAAATTGCAACCCGCGAAAGCACGACGGGTCGATTGCCGCGGCGGCGTAGGTCGCCGCCGAATGCCAAGCCAGAGACAGGACCGAGCAGCTCGGCAAATTCTGCTCGATCTTGCGCGCGAGGGTGCGGTTGAACTGCCGCAGAACGATGCGGATGCGCGGATTGGCGTCGCGCGCGAGCAGCGCCGCGTGCAAGTTCAGCTGGTCGTCGCGCGATAAGGCAATGATGGTGACCGCGTGCGGCACGCCGGCGCGCTCGAGGCCCTCAGCGGTGTCGGGGCGGGCGGCGATAAAGACGGCGCCGACGGCTTCGACCGCGCGGGCAAAGTCGGGATCCCGGCGCCACAGCACGACAACCCGATGCCCTTGCAGCGCACATAGCTCTTGCGCCGTGCTCAGCGCGAGCGCGTCACCGCCGACGACGATCATCACCGGATCGTCCGGCCCTGCCACGGCGAACCCCCCTCACCCCTCCGGGATGTCGAGATCCGGCGGGTAGGCGTGGCGGCCGCCAGCGCCGTCCTCGACGGTCCAGCCGCCGGATGCCGGGTCCGCGGCGGCGGCGCTGGCGGCGAGCGGCGCCTTGCCGTAGCCGCCGGGGATGTCGAGCACATAGGTCGGCTGGCACAGCCCGGACGCGCCGACGCGCAACCGGCGCACAAGCTTCTGGCCTTCCGCGATCCCGGTGCGGAAATGCGCGGTGCCGCGGGCGAGGTCGGCATGGTGCAGGTAATAGGGCTTGACCCGCATCGCGACCAGACCCCGGAACAGGGCTTCGAGCACCGAGGCGTCGTCGTTGACGCCGCGCAGCAGGACGGTCTGCGACAGCAGCGGAATGCCGGCGCGAACCAGCCGCGTCACCGCCGCCTTCGCCCCTGCGGTCAGCTCGCGCGGGTGGTTGGCGTGAACCACGACATAGACCGCCTTTTCGGCGGTCAGCGCCTCGACCAGCGCCGGGGTCACCCGTCCCGGCTCGACCATCGGGACCCGCGTGTGAAATCGGATCACGCCCAGATGCGCGATTTCGTCGAGGGCGCGCACGATCGCGGCGATGCGGCGCGGCGCCAGCACGAACGGGTCGCCGCCGGTGACGATGACCTCCCAGATTTGGGGCCGCTCGCGGATGTAGGCGAAGGCGCGGTCGAGCGCCGCCCGGCCCAGCATCGCCGGCGACTTGCCGACGGCCTCGCGGCGAAAGCAGAACCGGCAATAGACCGGGCATAAGAGGGTCGGCTTTAGCAAGGCCCGGTCGGGGTGGCGGTGGACGATGCCGGGGACTGGCGACCAGCGCTGGTCGCCGATCGGGTCGGCCAGCTCCTCGTCGCCGACCGCGAGCTCGGCCTGGTCGGGCACGAACTGCGCCGCGATCGGGTCGTTTGATTCGCCGGGCTCGATCAGCGCCACCATGTCCGCGGTCACGGCGACAGCAAACTCTTCGGCCACCCGCCGAATTTGATCGAGCCGCTCCGGCGCGACGAGGCCGGCGGAGACGAGGTCTTCGACCCGGGTCAAACGCAAACCTTCCTGATGATCGGCATCGCCATTCGAACGCGACAAAGTTACCTGCACTCGCGAGCCAGGGTTACGATAGCCAGAGGGGCCGACGGCGGCCAGCTCGCCGATGCCCGAACCCGGCGAACCGCGCCCGCAGGCGATTGTGCCATCTTCGCCGGCCAATGGACGAGCCGGGACGGCTATGTTATAGCGCGCCTCGTCATGGGATTGTCGGCAGCGCAAACGAAATGCGCGGCCGGCGAGAGCACGCGCGGGAACGGTCGCAAAGGCGGTTATGCGGGACAAGCGGAATAAACGGTGGCTAGCTTGACGGACTTCTCCTCTGTTTCCGTTCCCCGAACCGGCAGCGTCGTAGAGTTCCCGGAACTGCCGACCCGGCTCGGCTGCGCCGCCCATGACATTGTCGAGGGCCTTGGCCGGTACTGGCTGTGGACCCGGCTGGCGCATCAGGATATGCGGCTGCGCTACCGCGGTTCGATTCTCGGCCCGTTCTGGCAGACCATCACGACCGCGATCATGATCGGGTCGATGGGGTTCATTTACGCCCGGCTGTTCCATGTGGAGCTCGAAAACTACCTGCCGATGCTGACCGTCGGGTTGATCTTGTGGCAGTTTACCTCCGGAATGATAAATGAAGGCTGCGGCACGTTCGAAGCGGTGCAGGGCATCATTCAACAGGTGAAGTTGCCGTTCTCGCTGCACGCCTTTCGTCTCGTCTATCGCAACCTTTTGGTTCTGGCGCATAATTTTGTCATCGTTCCGGTAGTGCTTTTGATCTTCCCGCATCCGGTCAACTGGCTGCGGCTGTTGGTGTTGATCCCGGCTCTTGTCCTGATCGTGATCAACGGGATCGCGGTCAGCACTCTGCTCGGCATGATTTGCGCGCGCTTTCGCGACGTGCCGCCGATCATCGGCAGCATCGTCCAGGTGCTGTTCTTCGTCACCCCGATCTTTTGGCCGGCGACCTCGCTCGGCGCCCATGGCCGATGGCTGGTGCTGAACCCGCTATACTGCGCGATCGACGTGATCCGCAGCCCGCTGCTCGGTCAGCCGACCTCGCCGCATTCCTGGCCGATTCTGATCGCAGTGACCGTGCTTACCAGCGTGGCAAGCTTTTTGTTCTTTGCCCGCTTTCGGTCGCGCATCGCCTTTTGGGTGTGAGTTCGGTGTCGTTCCTGCGCCTGCGCGACGTCACGCTCGACTTTCCGATCTACCAGGGCAGCAGCCGATCCTTGAAAAAGGCGCTGCTCGCCTCATCGACCCGCGGCAATCTGGGGCGGGACGCCGCCGAGCGGATCAACGTGCGCGCGCTGAGCGAGGTCAGCTTCGAGATCGGCAATGGCGACCGGCTGGCGCTGATCGGCGCCAACGGCGCCGGCAAGACGACCCTCTTGAAGGTGCTCGCCGGCGTCTACGAGCCGACCCAAGGGCGCTTTTTCTGCTCGGGGCGGGTCTCGTCGCTGCTGGACACCAGCGTCGGTCTCAACCCCGACGCCACCGGGTGGGAGAACATCATCCTGCGCGGCATGTATATGGGCATCCATCCGGCCGAGATGCGGGCGCTCGCCACCGGGATCGCCGAATTCACCGAATTGGGCGATTACCTCGACATGCCGGTGCGGACCTATTCGGCCGGCATGATGATCCGGCTCGCCTTTTCGATTTCAACCTGCGTCCCGCCCGACATCCTGATCATGGACGAGTGGCTGTCGGCCGGCGACGCGCAGTTCCTCGGCAAGGCGCAGCGGCGCATCGAGGAGTTCGTGCGCCGCTCGAGCATCCTGGTGCTCGCATCGCATTCGCTCGAACTGGTCGAGCAATGGTGCAACCGCGGGCTGCTGCTGCATCATGGGCGGGTGGTGACCATCGGCCCGGTCAAGGAGGTCGTCGCCGCCTATCGCCAGCTGATGGACATTGCCGCGCCGCCCGATCTGACCGCGATCGCAACGGCGGTGTAGGGATTTGGGCCGGGTTGCTCGGCGCTCCAGCGGGCTGGTGACTGTTGACGAGGAGCGCCGAAGACCAGCCGCGGGCGCCGGCCAGAGTTGACAACAGAGACCCGCTATCGAATAAAGAGCGCGGCGGCGGCGCGGTCGATCGTGGTGCTCCGGGGGGGCGAGTTTTCGTGAAAGCTGTCATTTTGGCTGGGGGCTTGGGCACCCGGCTTTCGGAGGAGACCGAGCATCGTCCGAAGCCGATGGTCGAGATCGGCGGCAAGCCGATTCTGTGGCATATCATGAAGATTTATTCGACCCACGGAATCGAAGATTTCATCATCTGTCTCGGCTACAAAGGCTACATCATCAAGGAGTGGTTCGCGAATTATTTCCTGCATAATTCCGATGTCACAATCGACATGCGCGACAATTCGATGAATATTCACCACGCCTCGGTCGAGCCGTGGCGCGTGACCCTGATCGACACCGGCGACGGGACGATGATCGGCGGCCGCATCAAGCGCATCCTGCGGTACGTAAACGACGATCCGGAGTTCTGCCTGACCTATGGCGACGGCGTTGGCGATGTCGACATCGCCAACGCGATCGCGCTGCATCGCCGCGAGGGACGCCTGGCCACGGTGACCGCCACCCAGCCGCCCGGGCGGTTCGGCTCGCTCCAATTCGACAGCGGCCGGGTGGTCGGGTTCCAGGAAAAGCCGGTCGGCGACGGCGGCTGGATCAATGGCGGCTTTTTTGTGCTCTCGCCAAAGGTGGGCGACTACATCGACGGCGATGCGTCGGTCTGGGAGCGCGAGCCGATGGAGCGGCTGGCCGCCGACAATCAGCTGTCGGTCTATTTCCATCACGGCTTCTGGCAGCCAATGGATACCTTGCGCGACAAGC
This sequence comes from uncultured Alphaproteobacteria bacterium, assembly GCA_963814805.1. Classification (GTDB taxonomy): domain Bacteria; phylum Pseudomonadota; class Alphaproteobacteria; order ATCC43930; family CGMCC-115725; genus AP-15. The sequence continues at coordinate 51,356 of CAWFER010000015.1, forward strand.
GATATCTGGAGGAGCTATGGGCCGGTGGTCGAGCGCCCTGGAAAAGCTGGTAGCGATAGCGGTCGTCCGATGCGCATTCTGATCACCGGCAATTGCGGATACGTTGGCTCGACCCTGGTGCGCCATCTGCGCCAGGTCATGCCGGCGGCCGAAATCATCGGGTACGATGCCGGCTGGTTCGCGCATTGCCTGACCGACGCCAAGGTGCTGCCTGAGACGCTCCTGACCCGCCAGCACTACGGCGACGTGCGCGACTTTCCGCCGGCGCTGCTCGACGGGGTGGACGCGGTCGTGCATCTGGCGGCGGTGTCGAACGACCCGATGGGCAACCGATTCGAAGAGGTCACTGACGAGATCAATGCCCAGGCGAGCGTGCGGCTGGCCCGGCTCGCCCGCGAAGCCGGGGTTCGCTCGTTGGTCTTCGCATCCTCGTGCTCGATCTATGGTTTTGCCGAAGGCGGTCCGCGCCGCGAGAGCGACGAGGTCAATCCGCTGACCGCCTATGCGCGATCCAAGGTGGCGACCGAGCGCGCGCTGACCGGCATGAACGCCGATGGCATGACCGTCACCTGTCTGCGCTTTGCCACCGCCTGCGGTATGAGCGACCGCCTGCGGCTCGACCTCGTCCTCAACGACTTTGTCGCCTGCGCGCTCGCCATCGGCGAGATCACCGTGCTTTCGGACGGCACGCCCTGGCGGCCGTTGATCGACGTCAGCGACATGGCCCGGGCCATCGAATGGGCGATCGCCCGCGACCCCGCCTCGGGCGGCACGGTGCTGTCGGTCAATGCCGGCTCGGATGCCTGGAATTACCAGGTCAAGGACTTGGCCGCGGCGGTGGCGGCGGCGGCGCCGGGAACGCGGGTCTCGATCAATCGCGAGGCGCCGCCCGACCGGCGGTCCTACCGCGTCGATTTCTCGCTGTTTCGCGAATTGGCTCCGCAGCATCAGCCGCTCAGCACGCTCGCGGACAGCGTCAGCCGTTTGCAGCATGGTTTGGCCAACATGAATTTTGCCGACTCCGATTTCCGCAACTCCGCGCTGATCCGCCTGAAGACGCTCGACCGGCTGATTGCCGACGGGCTGCTTACGTCGTCCCTGCGGTGGCGCCGCGACCCGCCGAAGGGCTTGGCCGCGTGAAGTTCGTTCCGACCCCGCTCGAGGGCGCTTATCTGATCGAACTCGAACAGCGCGGCGACCATCGCGGCTTTTTTGCGCGATTTTTCTGCGAGCAGGAATTCGCGGCGGCCGGGCTCGAAACCCGGTTCGTGCAGGTCAACAACTCGCTGACCGCCGGCAGCGGCACCCTGCGCGGCATGCACCTGCAGTTGCCGCCGGCGGCCGAGGTCAAGCTGGTGCGCTGCATCCGCGGCGCGCTTTACGACGTGATCGTCGATCTGCGGCCCGACAGCCCGACTTACCTGAAGTGGTTCGGCGCCGATCTCACCGCCGACAACCGGGTCATGATGTATGTGCCGCGGGGCTTCGCCCACGGCTTCATCACCCGTGGCGACGACACCGAGGCGCTCTATCTGGTCAGCGCGTTTTACGCGCCGCAGTGCGAACGCGGCGTTCGCTTCGATGATCCGAGCTTTGGCATAGATTGGCCGCTCAAGCCGGTCGAGATGTCGGCCAAGGATCGCCAATGGCCCGACTATGACCCGGCCGGCCCGATTGCGGCCGCGTTGCGGGGCTGCGCGTGAAAATTCTGCTGACCGGGGCGAGTTCGTTTACCGGTCTGTGGTTTGCCCGTGCGCTCCATGCGGCTGGACATCACGTGACCGCCCCGCTGCGCCAATCGCGCGGGGATTACCGCGACGGTCCGCGCGCGGCGCGGGTGATCGAGCTTGGCCATGTCGCCGAATGCGCCTTTGGCCTGACTTTTGGCGACGCAAAATTTCTCGACCTGTGCCGCTCCGGCAGCTGGGACCTGCTCGGCCATCACGCAGCGCAGGTGGGCGACTATCGCTCGGCCGGGTTCGACGTGGCCGGCGCGCTCGCCGCCAACACGCGCAACTTTGCCGAGGTGCTGCGGGCGATGCGCGGCCTGCGCGCCGTCGTGCTGACCGGCAGCGTCTTCGAGGCCGACGAGGGGGCGGGAACGACCCCGCTGCGGGCCTTCTCTCCCTATGGAATGTCGAAGAGCCTGACCGCACAGCTGGTGCGGTTCTGGTGCGAGGCGGCCGGCCTCGCGATCGGAAAATTCGTCATCTCCAACCCGTTCGGGCCGTTCGAGGAGCCGCGCTTCTGCGCCTATCTGATGCGTCAGTGGACTGCCGGGCAGGTGGCCGAGGTGCGAACCCCGGCCTATGTGCGCGACAACATTCATGTCGATCTGTTGGCCTGCGCCTATGCGGCGTTCGTCGACAAGGCCGCGGCTGGTCCGGAGTTTACGCGCGCCAATCCGAGCGGCTATGTCGAAACCCAGGGCGCCTTCGCCGAGCGTTTCGCGCGGGAGATCGGGCAGCGCACCAGCCTCGATTGCCGCGTGTCGCTCGCGCCGCAGACCGATTTCCCCGAGCCGCTGGTGCGGATCAACACCGAGCCGGCGCAGGCTCCGGGATGGAGCGAGACCGCCGCGTGGGACGGCATCGCTCGCTATTACGCCGGCGAGCAGAGCGACTGAAGAAGGCTCGCTCGCCCAGTTCGAGCGTGCCTGACCGTCTTCAGAGGCCCTCAAACAGCGCAGTCGACAGATAGCGCTCGGCGAAATCCGGCAGCACCACGACGATCGTCTTGCCGGCCATCTCGGGCCGCTTGCCGACCTCCAGAGCCGCGGCGAGCGCCGCGCCCGACGAGATCCCGACGGTCAGCGCGTCGAGCCGCGCCGCCTCACGAGCGGTGCGTATCGCGGTGTCGTTGCCGATGCGCACGACCTCGTCGATCAGTTTGGTGTCGAGGACGTCCGGAACAAATCCGGCGCCGAGCCCCTGGATCCGGTGCGGACCCGGCGCTCCGCCCGACAGCACGGCGCTGTCCTCGGGCTCGACCGCGATCATCTTGAGCCCGGGCTTGCGCGGCTTCAGGACCGAGCCGACGCCGGTGAGGGTCCCGCCGGTGCCGACCCCGCTGACCACCACGTCAACCTTGCCGCCGGTGTCCTTCCAGATCTCCTCGGCGGTGGTGCGGCGATGCACCTCGGGGTTTGCCGGGTTCTGAAATTGCTGCGGGATAAACGCGTCAGGCAGGGACCCGGCGATCTCCTCGGCCTTGGCGATGGCGCCCTTCATGCCCTGCGCCGCCGGGGTCAGCACCAGTTCGGCGCCGAGCAGCAGCAGCATCTTGCGCCGTTCCATCGACATGCTGTCGGGCATGGTCAGGATCAGCCGATAGCCCTTGGCGGCGCAGACAAAGGCGAGCGCTATCCCGGTATTGCCCGAGGTCGGCTCGACCAGCACGGCGCCGGGCTTGATTTTCCCGGCGGCTTCGGCGGCGGCGACCATCGATACGCCGATGCGATCCTTGACCGAGGCGAGCGGGTTGAAGAACTCGCATTTGGCGAGAATGTCGGCCCTGGCGCCGGCTTCTCGCGCCAGCCGATGCAGACGGACCAGCGGGGTCGCGCCGACCGTCTCGACGATGCTGTCATAGACGCGGCCGCGAAACTCCGCGCTGTCAGAATTTGTCATGCTGGCGGTGTCCATTAGGCCATTCTCCCATAAAGTCTGCGTGGTTCATGTAGGCGCGCCGGCTTTACGCTGCAACGAGCCGGGCGCTGCGACGAGCCGGCGGGTCGGCTCAAATCTCGAAATCGCTGAATTCGGTCGCCCGGCCGGCGATCCCCGCATGGTGTGCGCGGCTGCACAGATCATCGAGGGTGAGCGCGTCGAGCCGGTGCATCATCTCCTCCTGCAATTCGAGCCATAACGGGCGCACGACCTGATGGCCAAGCGCGCTGCCGGCCGGATCGCTGATCGGGTCCTCGGCGGTCTGGAGCCCGCGCACCGTGCGCACGATGTCGCCGAGGCTGACGAGGCGCCGCTCGCGGGCCAGGCGGTAGCCGCCGGAGGGCCCGCGAATGCCGAGCAGGATCCCGTGCCGCACCAGCTCCTGCAACACCGGCTCGAGATAGCGGCGCGGAATGCCCTGGCGCTCGGTGATCTCGACCGAGCGCACCGGCGCCAGCCCGCCATTATAGGCGATGTCGAGCACCGCCTCGATCGCGAACAAGAGCTTCTTGGTCAGCCGAACCATGTCAGGCGGCCCGCGGCCGAAGGTTCATCGGATCTCGATGAGCGAGTTTCGCCGCGCCGGGCGTCGCCGACAAGCGGCCTCGATAACGGTCGGCGCCGACGCTGGGCGGGCGGCCCTCATCGCGACACGCGACCGAGCGCCGCGGCGATGCGTTCGGCGAGGCGGGTGGCGACCTCGCGCTTGGTCATCGCCGGCCAGTCCTCGACGCCCGCCTCATCGACCAGGTGGATCGTGTTGCTCTCGCCGCCAAAGGTGTCGGTGCCGGGCGAGACGTCGTTGGCGAGGATCCAGTCGCAGCGCTTCTTGGCGCGCTTGGCGCGGGCGTTGGCGATGATGTCGTCGGTCTCGGCGGCAAAGCCGACCACCAGCGCCGGCCGGTCGTTGGCGCGCTGGGCGATCCGGGCCAGGATGTCGGGGTTCTCGGCGAGGCGCAGCAAAGGCGGGCCGCTGCCATCCTTCTTGAGCTTGTGCCCGGCGACACTCTCGACCCGCCAGTCGGCCACCGCCGCGGCCATCACCGCGACATCGACCGGCAATTCCGCCTCGCAGGCGGCCAGCATCTGCGCCGCGGTCTCGACCCGGACAAGGCGAACCCCGGCCGGCGCCGGCTCCTGCGTCGGCCCCGAAACCAGCACCGTCTCGGCGCCCGAGCGCGGCGAGCGCCGCGGCGATCGCGTGGCCCTGCTTGCCCGAGGAGTGGTTCGAGATATACCGAACCGGGTCGATCGGCTCGCGGGTCGGACCGCTGGTCACCAACGCCCGCCGCCCGGCGAGCCGCCCCTCGCCCGCCAAAACGCCCGCCCCGGCCAGCATCCCCTCGATCGCGGCGACGATCTCCAGCGGTTCGGCCATGCGGCCCGAGCCGACCTCGCCGCAGGCGAGCTCGCCCGAGCCCGGCCCGACCCGCATCACCCCGCGCGCCGCCAAGGTCGCCAGATTGGCCTGGGTCGCCGGATGCGCCCACATCATCAAATTCATCGTCGGGGCCAACAGCACTGGCTTGTCCGAAGCCAGCAGCGCCGTCGTCGCCAGATCGTCGGCGAGGCCCGCGGCCATGCGCGCGATCAGGTCGGCTGTGGCCGGCGCCACGACGACGAGATCGGCCTCGCGCGACAGGCGGATATGCCCCATCTCGCTCTCGTCGGTCAGCGACCACAGATCGGTGTAGACCTTGTCCTCGCACAAGGAGGCGACCGACAGCGGGGTCACGAAATGCGTTGCCGCGGCGGTCATGATCGCGCGCACCGCCGCCCCGCGCTCGCGCAGCCGGCGAATGAGGTCGAGGCTTTTATAGGCCGCGATCCCGCCCGAGATGATCAACAGGATGCGCCGATCGTGCAGCAACCCCAAGCCTCCGCCGCCATCCGCCATTCGCCCGTGCGAGTATGCTACCGCGCGGCGACGAGGGCGAGGACGATCGCGGGCTGCCCCCTGGCCGGAGCGGCGGCAGAGGCGCGCTCAGCCGAAAGCGGGGGCGCGGGGCTTTTGGCTGAAATCGAAGCCGTCGGCCAGATTGTAGGCCTGGGCATCGCGCTGCTGCAGCGGCTTGAGGCCGAACCTGGCCTCGATCAGGGCCAGCACCGAGGTGGTGTCGGCGATGCGGTGGTCGATATAGCCCTTCCGCGCCCACGGGCTGACCAGCAAGGCGGGCACGCGGGTGCCGCAGCCATAGGCGTCCGGGTTGGGCGGCGCTACATGGTCCCAGAACCCGCCGCCCTCGTCATAGGTGATGAGCACCGCAGCCCTGCCCCACAGCCGGCTGTCGCCGAGCGCCTTCAGCAGCCCCATGACCCATTCTTCGCCCCATCGCGGCGCCGAATTCGCCGGGTGCTCGTCATGCTCGCCGGTCGCCTTTATAAATGACACCCGCGGCAGCCGGCCGGTCTTCACATCGTCGAGGAAATCCTCGCTGTCGCGGATATGCCCGGCTTTGACGTTGTCGAACCAGCTCGGGTAGTACTGGAACGGGTTGTGGTGCGACACGTAAAGCGCCGGAGTGTCGACCACGACCGAACCATCGCCGGGGCCAAAGGCGGTCTTCAATGCCCACGGCTTGACCGCGTTCCATCCTTCGTTGTACCAGGCCCAGTCGAGCGAGGCGGCATTGAGCCGGTCGCCGATGTTGGGATAGGTCTGTTCCTGCGGCGGTGGGGACAGATCGAGCGGTCCCATGAAGGTTTCGGTCGGCCCGTTCACCGGCGCCAGATCATTGATCAATATTCCGTGTTTGTCATAGGGACGGTCGAAGACGGGCGGGTTGAGGCTGCCGGTATCGGCCGCCGGCGGTTTCGAGCGTTCGGCCGAGCGCGCCGCCGCCAGATAGAGCGCGTTGCCGGTCGAGCCGCCCGACATCGCCTGAAAGAAATGGTCGAACAGTACGTATTCGTCGGCCAGGCGATGGTAATGGGGCAGATCGTCTCGCGTGTAAAAGCCTAGCACCGCGCCCGACGGCGTCGACTGGGCCAGCATCGCCTGGACCGGGTCGGCCTGCGGCCCCTTGTCGAAGAAATCATGCTTGCCGCGCAGGGCCAGCGCCACGAAGCGGTCCATCTTCCCATGATCGACCTGCGCGAACATGCGGAAGAAATGGTGCATTGGGTCCCACGGGACATTGGCGTCGGGCGGCACGAACCGGGCCAGATGAAACGGCCGGTTGTCGATCAGCGCATCGGCGAAGCCCGGCAATTGATAGGGCAACGGCAGATAAAGATAGGGCACGCCGGCCGGGTTCTTTTGCAGCCCGGTAAAGCGCGGATCGACCTTCCCCTCGCGGTCCAAGAGGCCCGCCACCTTGCCGCCGCCCGGCGGCTGGTAGGCCCCGAAATAATGATCGAAGCTGCGGTTCTCCTGAAAGATCACGATGATGTGGTCGATCTTGTCGCGCAACCCCTGGAGGTCCGGCCCGGCCGCGATCGCGGCCCGCACCGGCGCGGCAAAGCGCGAGACGAGAAATGCGCCGCCGCCGGCGGTCGCGGCCGATTTGAGAAAGCTGCGCCGGCTTTGCCTGAGGATCGTCATCGTTGCGCCCCGGTTGCCTCGGCCGGCAAACCCGTGGATAGGCCGACCAGCGACGGCGAATATCACGCTCATATGACAGTTGCGAGAAAGGGCGAATATGCGCGTCGAGCGCACCCGCAACCGGCGCAACGCTCCCCTCGCCTTGCCAAAGCGTCGGGCCGGCCGTACCTATCGAGAGGGCGCGGCTCGGCGCCGCCGCCCAAGGGAGATCGGCAGGGAGGTCGGCGATGAAGCTCCAGGACCAGAAGCTGTTCCGCCAGCAATGCTATATCGACGGCGAATGGGTCGACGCCTTGAACCGCGGCACGATCCGGGTCACCAACCCGGCGAATGGCGAAACCCTCGGCGCCGTGCCGCGGATGGGCGCCGAGGAGACCCGCCGGGCGATCGAGGCGGCCGACCAGGCGCTGCCGGCGTGGCGCGCAAAGACCGCCAAGGAGCGCGCCCACATCCTGCGCCGCTGGTACGATCTGATGATGGCGAACCAGGACGATCTGGCGGCGCTGATGACCGCCGAGCAGGGCAAGCCGTTGGCCGAGTCGAAGGGCGAGATCGCCTATGCCGCCTCCTTCATCGAATGGTTCGGCGAGGAGGGCAAGCGCATCTACGGCGACACGATCCCGGCGCATATGGCCGACAAGCGCATCGTCGTCACCAAGGAGCCGATCGGCGTCACCGCCGCGATCACGCCGTGGAATTTCCCGGCGGCGATGATCACCCGGAAATGCGGCCCGGCCTTGGCCGCCGGCTGCACGATGGTGCTGAAGCCGGCCTCGGCCACCCCCTTTTCGGCATTGGCGCTTGTGCGAACTGGCCGAGCGCGCCGGGGTGCCGAAGGGGGTCTTTTCCTGCGTCACCGGCGGCGCCAAGGAGATCGGCGGCGAGATGACCTCGAACCCGATCGTGCGCAAATTGAGCTTCACCGGCTCGACCGAGATCGGCAAATTGCTGATGGAGCAGTGCGCGGCGACGGTCAAGAAAACCTCGATGGAATTGGGCGGCAACGCGCCGTTCATCGTGTTCGACGACGCCGACATCGAGATGGCGGTCAAGGGCGCGATCGCCTCCAAATATCGGAATGCCGGCCAGACCTGCGTGTGCGCCAACCGCCTCCTGGTGCAGGACGGGGTCTACGACGCCTTCACCCGGAAGCTCGCCGAGGCCGCCGGGGCGATGAAGGTCGGCGGGCGGGTTCGAGCCGGGCGCGGTGATCGGCCCGCTGATCGACATGAAGGCGGTCGAAAAGGTCGAGGCCCATGTCGCCGATGCGGTCAAAAAAGGCGCCAAGGTGGTGATCGGCGGCAAGCGCAGCGCCTTGGGCGGCAGCTTTTTCGAGCCGACGGTATTGACCGGCGTCACCACCGACATGCTGATCACCCATGAGGAGACCTTTGGCCCGGTCGCCCCGCTCTACCGCTTCAAGACCGAGGCCGAGGCGATCAGCATGGCCAACGACACCGAATTCGGCCTCGCCGCCTATTTCTACAGCCGCGACATCGGCCGCATCTGGCGGGTCGCCGAGGCGCTCGAATACGGCATCGTCGGCATCAACGAGGGCATCATCTCGACCGAGATCGCGCCGTTCGGCGGCATGAAGGAAAGCGGCATCGGCCGCGAAGGCTCGAAATACGGCATCGAGGACTACCTCGAAATCAAATACCTGTGCATGGGCGGCATCGACCGCTGAGCCGGGATCAGCGCGGCCGGGATCAGCGCGATTGGGCGCTCGGGGCGGGGGCCAGGGCTACCGCCGCCTCGGTCGTGAGCAGCAGGAAGGTGAAGGTTTCCTGCAGATAGAGGCGCACGGCGGCGTCGGTGTGGGAGAGATAGCCGATCGAAAAATCCTGGCCGAGGTGCAGGTCGAAATCGCCGCCGCGGGTGGTCAGGACAAAGGCGCCGGCGATCGCCGGAGCCCAGACGATCTCGGTCTCGACGATCCGCTTGATGTGCTGCAGCACCGGGTAGCCGTAATCGCGGCCCTCGCTGACCGCGGTGTAGGCGTCGGCGCCGAGCACCACCCGATAGGGGCCGTTGACGCCGACCAGACGCAACTGGGTCAAGGCCTCGGCGATCGCGTCGGGGTAGTTGCGCACATCTGCCGGGAGCGTCATGACCGGGTTGCTGGTGCCCTGGCGGATCCCCTCGATGTTCGCCGCGGCATAGCCGTCGAAAATCGCGGCGTCCTCGGCGAAGGCGATCTTCTTGGCGGCGTCCTTGGCCGGCTGCCAGTCGGAATCATTGGCGCCGCGCTCGACGTCGTCGATCATCTGGCGGTCGAGTTCGAACGGCACGCGCAGCTCAACGAGCGGCTTGACCTCGCGCTGGCGCGCCAGGACCCCGTCCGCGGGCGCCGCGATATTGCGCAGATGGCCGGTGCCGACGGCCGATAGGCTGGCGCCGCCCGGTCCCGCGACATCGACGACGCGCCGGCCGGCCAGATAGCGCTTCAAGGTGCGCGAGGCTTCTTCCTCGATCTGCGCCCACGCCATGTCGGAAACAGGCGCCAGCTCGCGGTGCAGGTTATTCATTGGCGGGGCCTCTCTTTGAGGGAGCCGATGCCGAGCGAACCATCGCGCACCGACAAGGTGGGTTGCGGGGCATCGAGCGTCGGGGCGGGCGCCGCGGCCGGCGCCGGCGCGTCGACACTCACATTCTCCAGAAACGCCGCGGTCGGGGCAAAGAACAGATTGCCGGTGACGGCGCGGCTGAAATCGAGAATGCGGTCGTAATTGCCGGGCGGCCTGCCGACGAACATGTTTTCGAGCATCTGCTCGATGGTTCGCGGCGAGCGGCTGTAGCCGATGAAATAGGTGCCGAACTCGCCCTTGCCGGCCTCGCCGAACGGCATGTTGTCGCGGACGATTTTGACCTCCTCGCCATTCTCGACGATCTTGGTCAGCTCGTTGTGGGCAAAGCTCGGCTTGACCGCCGCTTCGAGCTCGACATTGGATAGTTTGCTGCGGCCGATGATGCGTTCCTGCGCCTCGGTCGGCAATGCATTCCATGCGGCCAGATCGTGCAGATACTTCTGCACGATCACATAGCTGCCGCCGGTGAAGCCGCTATCCTCGTCGCCGACCAAGCACGGCATCGAACGCGGCCTCGCCCTGCGGGTTTTCAGTGCCGTCGACAAAGCCCAGCAGATCGCGCTGATCGAAATAGCCAAAGCCGTGCACCTCGTCGGCGACCGCAACCGCCTCGCCCAGACGCGCGATGACCTGGCTGGCGAATTCGAAGCACAGATCCATGCGCTGGGCGCGGATATGAAACAGGATGTCGCCCGGCGTGGCGACGGCGTGGCGCGGCGCCGGCGCCGAATTCCCGGAACGGGTGCAGCTCGGCCGGGCGCGGCTCGCCGAACAGGCGGTCCCAAACCGCCGATCCGAACCCGATGACGCAGGACAATCGGCCTTCGAGGTCACGAAACCCGACGGTGCGCAGCAGCGCGGCGAAATCGGCGCACAACGAGCGCACCGCGGCTTCGGGTTCTGGGCCGGGGTTGACGGTGACCACCAGAAAGATCGCGGCGCGGGTCAGCTCCAGCGAGAGCAGCTGGGTCAGCGCGCGCGGTCCCGCCGCCGCTCCGGGCGAGTTCATCGGCTGGATTTCATCGGTCGTTCCCCCGCACGCGGCGCGATCGCACCGGTCGAAAACGCGCTATTCTCGTTTGTCGACCATGCGATAAACGGCTGGCGGGCGCAACTTGCAGCGCACTACCGCGGCCGCTTCGAGCTCGGCTTCAGCGACGCGCCGCGCGGCTCGCGCGCCCGGATGATGGCGAGCGGCGGCTGCTGCCAGATGCATCCGACCGCGGCAAAGCCGGCCTCCTCGATGGTCCGCAGCTGCTGGTCGAGGCCGCCGATCAGATCGAACAGATCATAGTCGAGAAAAACGCCATCGGCTTTGACCAGCCCGGCGATCGCCCGATAGCACGCGGCAATGGCCCAGGATCGCGCAGATTGTGGATGGCGATCGCCGAGACGACCAGATCGAACGGGCCGCCGACCTGCCGGACCCAGCCCGGCTCGCGCAAATCGCCGGCCGCGTATTGGATCTGGCCGCCATGCGACGCCAGCCGCTGTTTCGCGCGATCGAGCATCGGCTGCGAATAATCCTGCAAGGTGACGCTTGGCGCGGGGAAAAGCGCGCAGCACTTCTTCGGTCACGACGCCATAGCCGCCGCCGACATCGAGCACCGCGATTTCGCGCGTTCGCCGGATAGGGCGCGGATGAGAGCATATCGCCGAAGGCGTGTGCGCCGTTCTCGTCGCGCTGCGCGTCGCGGGCGATCCATTCGTCGACATAGCCCGGCGAATGCCAATCGTGCCGGTCGACCGCGCGACCCTCTGTTGCCGAAGCCATCGGCGACCTCCTCCCAGCAAATATTTCAACAACGCTTTCGGCCGGAGCTTGCGACGGCGACCCGGTTGTGACAACCAGAACATCGACAAGCTCGCGATGACGGAGTGAACTCTGATGCCGCGCTATGATTTCGACCTGTTCACGATCGGCGCCGGCTCGGGCGGCGTCGCCGGTTCGCGCCGCGCCGCCGCTTATGGCGCGCGCGTCGCGATCTGCGAGGAATTGCGCGTCGGCGGCACCTGCGTGCTGCGCGGCTGCGTGCCGAAGAAGCTCTTGGTCTATGGCGCGCAATTCGCCGACGCCTTTGCCGACGCCGCCGGCTTCGGCTGGACCGTGCCGCCGGCGCGGTTCGACTGGCCGAGCCTGATCGCCGCCAAGGACAACGAGATCGGGCGTCTGTCGCAAATCTACATCAACATGCTGAACAACAGCGGCGTCGAGATCATCGACGGCCGCGGCGTCGTCGTGCGATCCGCATACGGTCGAGGTCGCCGGGCAAACCTATACCGCCGACAAGATCATGATCGCGGTCGGCGGGCATCCGACCGTGCCCAACATTCCCGGCATCGAGCATGTGATCTCGTCGAACGAGGCGCTCGACCTGCCCCGTCTGCCGCGCCGCATCGCGATCGTCGGCGGCGGCTATATCGCCGTCGAGTTCGCCGGCATCTTCAACGGCTTCGGCTCGGAGGTCGTCGAGATCATCCGGCGCGAGGAACTGCTCTACGGCTTCGACGACGATTTGCGCGTGGCCCTGGCGCAGGAGATGCGCGGCCGCGGCATCGAGATCCACACCCGCACCCAGATCGCCCGCATCGACAAGGCGCCGCACGAGGGCTACTCGGTCTTCACCACCCATGGCCAGGAAATCTCCGCCGACCTGGTCATGTTCGCGACCGGCCGCAAGCCGAATACGCGCGGGCTCGGCCTCGCCGAGATCGGCGTCGCGATGAACCACGAGGGGGCTGTCGCAGTCGACGAATGGCAGCGCTCGACCGTGCCCAACATCTACGCGGTCGGCGACGTGACCGATCGGCTCAACCTGACCCCGGTGGCGATCGGCGAAGGCCGCGCCATCGCCGAGACCCTCTACAACAACAACCCGATCAGGATGGACCACAAGGATGTGCCGACCGCCGTGTTCAGCCAGCCGCCGATCGGCACGGTCGGGCTGACCGAGGAGGAAGCGCGGCGCGAACATCGGCGAGGTCGATATCTACAGCGCCCGCTTCAAGCCGATGAAGAACACCTTGTCCGGGCGCGACGAGCGCACCCTGATGAAGCTCGTCGTCGACGCCAAGAGCGACCGGGTGCTCGGCTGCCACATGCTCGGCCCCGACGCGCCCGAGATCATCCAGGGCATCGCGATCGCGATCAAATGCGGCGCCACCAAGCGGCAGTTCGACCAGACCGTCGGCATCCATCCGAGTGCGGCCGAGGAGTTCGTGACGATGCGGGAGAAGACCGTGCGGCCCAAGCTCGTCGCGGAATAGGAACAGCCTTCGACCAACAAGAGCCGGCTCACCCGGCGCGCAGATATTGCGCGGCTTCGTCGCGCCGGAACAGGTAGAGGAGCGTACGCAAGGCCCGGCCGCGCGCGCTTTCGAGGTGCGGGTCGCGGTCGAGCACGAGGCGGGCGTCGTCATGGGCGATCGCGATCAGCTCGGCATGGGCGGCGAGATCGGCCAGCCGTAGGGTCGGCAAGCCGCTCTGCCGCGTGCCCAGCACCTCGCCGGCGCCGCGCAGCCGCAAATCCTCTTCGGCGATGCGAAACCCGTCATCGGTCTCGCGCAAGGTGGAGAGCCGCCGCCGCGCCACCTCGCCCAACGGCGACTGGTACAGCAACAAGCAGGTCGAGGGCTTATCGCCGCGACCGATGCGGCCGCGCAGCTGGTGCAATTGGGCAAGGCCAAAGCGCTCGGCGTGCTCGATGACCATGACCGTCGCTTGGGCCACGTCGACCCCAACCTCGATCACCGTCGTCGCCACCAGGAGGTCGATCGCGTCGCCGGCGAACCCGGCCATGACCCGGTCCTTGTCGGTCGTCTTCATCCGGCCGTGCACCAGGCCGACGCGGCCGGGCGCCAGTCTCTCCAGCGCCTTATGGCGCTCACAAGCGGCGGCAAGATCGGATTCCTCGGATTCGTCGACCAGCGGGCAGATCCAATAGGCCTTGGCGTCTTGGGCGAGCGCGCGGCCGACCGCCGCCGTAACTTCGTCGAGGCGTTCGAGCGCCACCGTGCGGGTGTCGATCCGCTGGCGGCCCGGCGGCTTTTCATCGAGCCGCGAGACGTCGATGTCGCCATAGGCGGTCATCATCAGGGTGCGCGGGATCGGGGTCGCGCTCATCAGGAGGGTGTCGGCGTCGCGGCCCTTCTCGGCGAGCGCCAGGCGCTGCTCGACGCCAAAGCGGTGCTGCTCGTCGATGACCGCGAGGGCGAGGTCGCGAAAGACCACATCGGGCTGAAAGAGGGCGTGGGTCCCGACCACGATCGGGGTCAGGCCCGAAGCGAGGCTCGCCAAAATCGCGCCGCGGCCCTGGCCCTTCTCGCGCCCGGTCAAGAGGCCGATCTCGAGCCCGGCCGGGCCGCTCATCCGGCGCAGGGTCGCCTGATGCTGACGGGCGAGGATCTCGGTCGGCGCCATCAGCGCGGCCTGCGCCCCGCTCTCGACCGCGCTCAGCATCGCCATCAGCGCCACCACGGTCTTGCCGCTGCCGACATCGCCTTGCAAGAGCCGCATCATGCGCCGGGGCCGCGCCATCTCGGCGCTGATCTCGGCGATCGCCAGACGTTGCGCGCCGGTCATGGCGAAGCCGAGCCCGGCTTCGACCTTGGCGGCGAGCGCGCCCGCGCCGACGATCGCCCGGCCCGGTCGGCGCTGGCGGCGGGCGCGCACCAAGGCCACCGCGAGCTGGCTGGCGAACACCTCGTCATAGGCGAGCCGCTCGCGCGCCGGCTGCGAGGGGGAGAGCTCGGCCTCGGTCGCGGGGGAGTGGACTTCACGCAGCGCGTCGGCCCAACCAGGCCAGCCGCGCCGCCGGCTCAGGGCGGGGTCGATCCATTCGGGCAAATCCGGGAGCCGGTCGAGCGCCGCCGCCACCGACCGCTGCACCAGGCGCGGCGTCAGCCCGGCGGTCAGCGGGTAGACCGGCTCGATCGGCTTCAGCCGGTCGAGTTCGTCGGGGCGCAGCGCCAGGTCGGGGTGCGGCATCTGCGCCATGCCGTTGTAGAACTCGACCCGGCCGCTGACGATCCGCTCGGCGCCAATCGGGTAGAGGCGCGCCAAATAATCGCTTTTGACGTTGAAGTAGACCAGCGTCAGAGTTCCGGTATCGTCGGCGCAGAACACCCGGTAGGGCCTGCGCCCGGTTCCGGCCTCGTGCGCCTCGACCCGGATACGGACCGTTGCGATCTGGTCCGGCGCCAGATCGCGCACCGGCGGCGCTGCACGGCGGTCGACGATGCCGCAGGGCAGGTGCCACAACAGGTCGACGACCAGCGGCCCGGCCAGCCGCTCGAACAGCCGGGCGAGCTGCGGCCCGATGCCGGGCAGCGCGGTCACTTGGGCAAAGAGGCTGTCGAGGATGGCCGGACGCATATCGGGTTTGAGCGGAGCAGGTTCGGGCTGACACTGCGCTCGGGGATGTCTATATCCCTCTTCGCACACCGCCAAGAGCGCCCGAGTGACACCCCCCTGCGAGATCCGCCGCAAACGCCTGATGTTCCGATCCTGGCGCCGCGGCACGCGCGAGAGCGACCTCATTCTCGGCCGCTTTGCCGAGGCCCATCTCGCCAGGTTCGACCGAGCGCAGCTCGACCGCTACGAAGCGCTCCTCGAATGCGCCGACGCCGATCTGTTCGACTGGGTGAGCGGCCAGGAACCACCGCCGCCGGCGCTCGACCATGACGTGATGCGCCTTCTGCTTTCATTCCGATCGCCGTTACCGGGCCGATGACGTTGGAGGCCATGGCGCGCGCTCCCTCTCTGCCTTTGGGGGCGGAGAGGGTCGGGGTGAGGCGGGGGCTATTCTGCAGCCCGCATTCCCACCTTGCCCTCCCCATCGCCGCGGCGATGGGTCCCCGCCCTCTCCCCCCGGAAGGGCGGAGGGCGCTAGGCGCGACCGCGTGACAGCCATCACCGCGATCGACCAACTTGCCCGCTCGCTGACCGAGCGACCGCGGCGGATAACCCTGTTCGGCGCGCCTGAAGGCTACGACGCGGCGGTCGTGGGCCGGCTGGTCGCGGTGGGCGGGGTTCGGCGCTGGCTGCATGTGTGTCGCGACGACGGCAGGATGGCGCGCTTTGCCGCCGCCACTCGCCTTCTTCCACCCGCGCATCGAGGCGCTGACCTTTCCGGCCTGGGACTGCCTCCCCTATGACCGGGTATCGCCCAACAGCGAGATCATCAGTCGGCGCATCGATACCCTGACCCGCCTCGCCGCGGCGACATCGCACGATGACAGCCCCACGCGCGTCGTGTTGACCACGGTCAACGCGCTGGTGCAGCTGGCGCCGCCGCGACGGCTATTCGACGGACGGGTGCTGAGTTTGCGGCCGGGCGGACGGATCGGCCTCGACCGGCTGCAGAGCTTTTTCCGCAACAACGGCTACATCCGCACCGACACGGTGCGCGAGCCCGGCGAGTTCGCCGTGCGCGGCGGCATTATCGACCTTTACCCGGCGGGAGCGGCCCAGCCGCTGCGGCTCGATTTCTTCGGCGACGCGCTCGAAAGCGTGCGCAGCTTCGACCCCATAAGCCAGCGCTCGACCGGGACCGAGCGCGAGGCGGTGCTGCGCCCGGTCAGCGAAGTCCTGCTCGACGACCAGGCGGTGCACCGGTTCCGCCAGCGCTATCGCGAGCAGTTCGGCGCCACCGGCACCGACGACCCGCTCTATGAATCAGTCAGCGCCGGGCGGCGCTATATCGGCATGGAGCACTGGCTGCCGCTCTATTACGAGCGGCTTGAAACCCTGTTCGATTATCTGCCCGGAGCCGCGATTTCGCTCGATCATCAGGCCGACGAGGTTCGCGGCCATCGGCTCGACGCGATCGCCGATTTCTATGGGGCGCGGCGCAACGTCACCACGGCCGCGCGCGCCGGGTCGCCGGTTTATCGCCCGGTGCGGCCGGATCAGCTTTATCTCGGCGAGACCGAATGGCGCGCGGCGCTGGGCGGGCGGGCGGTCGTTCAGCTCTCGCCCTATGCCGCGTCCGAAGCGGATCAGGGTCAGCTCGACGCCGGCGGCCGGCCGGCGCGCAGCTTCGCCCTGGAGCGCGCCGACCCCAAGGTGGGGCTGTTCGACGCGGTGCGCGACTACCTCGAAGCCGAGCGCAAATCGGGGCATAAGACCGCGATCGCCGCCTTCAGCGAGGGCTCGGCCGAGCGGCTCTTGGGCGTGTTGCGCGAGCACGGGGTCTCCGATCTGCGCCGCATCGACGACGGCGAGGCGCTGGCGGCCCTGCCCGGATCGTCGGTCGGGCTCGCGGTATTGCCGCTCGAGCAGGGCTTTACCACCGGCGGGCTGGCGCTGCTCGGCGAACAGGACATCCTCGGCGACCGCCTGGCGCGCACCCCGCGGCGGCGGCGCAACCTCGACCAGTTCATCGCCGAGGCGAACAACCTCGCGCCGGGCGACCTCGTGGTCCACGCCGATCACGGGATCGGCCGGTACGAGGCGCTGGAGACGATCGATGTCGGCGGCGCGCCGCACGATTGCGTGCGTCTGCTCTATGCCGGGGACGACAAGCTCTATGTCCCGGTCGAAAACATCGAAGTATTGTCCCGCTTCGGCTCCGAGGTCTGCCGGGGCGCAGCTCGACCGGCTCGGCGGGGTCGCCTGGCAATCGCGCAAGGCGCGGGTCAAGCAGCGCATCCGCGACATCGCCGGCGAGCTGATCCGGGTCGCCGCCGAGCGCCAGTTGCGTCCGGGCGAGACCCTGATCCCGCCGGAAGGGATCTACGAGGAATTCGCCGCCCGCTTTCCGTACCCCGAGACCGAGGACCAGCTCGGCGCAATCGCCGACACGCTGGCCGATATGGCCGCCGGCAAGCCGATGGACCGGCTGATCTGCGGCGATGTCGGCTTTGGCAAGACCGAGGTGGCGTTGCGCGCCGCCTTTATCGCGGCGATGGCCGGCGGCCAGGTCGCGGTCGTGGTGCCGACTACGCTCCTGGCGCGTCAGCATTTCCGCAGCTTTAGCGAGCGCTTTGCCGGGCTGCCGTTGCGCGTCGGCCAATTGTCGCGGCTGGTCGCGCCGAAGGAGGCGCGCGCGGTCAAGGAGGAGCTGGCCGACGGCCGCCTCGACATCGTCATCGGGACCCACGCGCTGTTGGCGAAAGACGTGCGCTTTGCCCATCTGGGGCTCCTGATCATCGACGAGGAGCAGCATTTCGGCGTCTCGCAAAAGGAAAAGCTGAAGCAGCTCAAGGCCGACGTGCATGTACTGACCCTGACCGCGACGCCGATCCCGCGCACCCTGCAGCTGGCGTTGTCGGGGGTGCGCGAGATGAGCCTGATCGCCTCGCCGCCGATCGACCGGCTGGCGGTGCGCACCTTTGTGATGCCCTATGACCCGGTGACGATCCGCGAGGCGATCATGCGCGAGCGCGATCGCGGCGGTCAGGTGTTCTACGTCGTGCCGCGCATCGCCGATCTCGACGAAGTCGCTAAGCGGCTGCGCGAGATCGTGCCCGAGATCAAATTCGCGATAGCGCATGGCCGCATGGGCGCGGCCGAGCTCGAAGCCGTGATGACTGCGTTCGACGAGCGCAGCTTTGATCTGCTGGTGTCGACCAACATCATCGAATTCGGGGCTCGACATCCCGTCGGCCAACACCTTGATCGTGCATCGCGCCGACATGTTCGGGCTGGCCCAGCTCTATCAGCTGCGCGGGCGCATCGGCCGGGCCAAGGTGCGCGCTTACGCCTATCTGACCCTGCCGGAGAAAAAGCAGTTGTCGGCGACCGCGCAGCGCCGGCTCGAAGTGATGCAGACGC
Source organism: uncultured Alphaproteobacteria bacterium (assembly GCA_963814805.1). Taxonomy (GTDB): domain Bacteria; phylum Pseudomonadota; class Alphaproteobacteria; order ATCC43930; family CGMCC-115725; genus AP-15. The sequence continues at coordinate 69,932 of CAWFER010000015.1, forward strand.
TCGACACTCTCGGCGCCGGTTTTCAATTGGCGAGCCACGACCTCGACATCCGCGGCGCCGGCAATCTGTTGGGCGACGAGCAGTCGGGCCACATCCGCGAAGTTGGCATCGAGCTCTATCAGCACATGCTCGAAGAGGCGGTGGCCGCCGCCCGCACCCAGGGCAGCGACGCGCCGGCGGCGGAAGAATGGAGCCCGCAGATCACCATCGGCACGCCAGTGTTGATCCCCGAAGCCTATGTCGCCGATCTGGGGGTGCGCCTGGGGCTCTACCGGCGCATCGCAGCGTTGACCGACCGGCGCGAGATTGACGCCTTCGCCGCCGAATTGATCGATCGCTTCGGCCCATTGCCGGCCGAGGTCGAGAATTTGCTGCAGATCATCGCGATCAAGCGCTGGTGCCGCGACGCCGGGGTCGAGCGGGTCGAGGCCGGGCCAAAAGGGGCGGTCATCACCTTGCGCCACAACCGCTTCGCCAATCCCGCCGGGCTGGTCGAGCTGATCCAACGCAACGCCGCGACCTTAAAGCTGCGCAGCGATCAGAAAATCGTCTATCTGCGCAACTGGGACGACGACAAGCAGCGCCTCAGCGGTGTGGCCCGCCTGCTCCAGGCACTGGTCAAACTCGCCCGCATTGCCGAACCCGAAACCGACGCCGCACTCCCGCAAACGTCGCCGCAACCGGCCAAGCCAAAGGTGGCGCGCCGGGCGTGAACAAGCTGCTGCGTCGACCGGTTTGTGACCGCGCCGTGTCTGCCGGTTCGCCAGCAGAAATCGTCGAAACAGCGTTTCCGGTGCATCGCGCAGGCGCTCGAGGTGTTGACCAGGGAGACGGCCGGGTCCGGGCTTGCCGGCGCCGTTTCGCCCGGCCGATCTTGACGGAGGGTCATGCCATGTATCTCGCTCGCTTTTCCTATGACGTGCGACCGGTCGACCGCCAGCGCGCCGTCGATTTCATCCGGCGCGAGGTCGAAGCCGCGCGGGCCAATGGTCTCAACGCGCGGCTGCTGGTGCCACTGACTCGCGGTCACGGCGGCGGCCCGGCATTGCAGTTCGAGGTCGAATTGAAGGGGCTCGATCAGCTCGATCAATTCCGCAACCGCGGCGTCGGATCGACCGAGGAAACCGGGAACTGGATGCACGCCTTCAGCGAGGTGCTGACCCAGCCGCCCTGTGTCGAAATCCTGCGCTTCGAGACCTGATCGTCCGGCCTCGGCCGCAGCCTTCGACCTGTGCGATCTCGATCGCGGATTGGCGATGACCATGTCGCCATTTGGCGGGTGAACTCGCCTGTCGATTCGCGCTATCCTCCGCGCCGGGATGGATCGGCGTTTGCTTCTCTCGATGGCCGCCGGCTGGGCGGCGTGGCCCAGGCTGGCGCGAGCGGCGCCACAGCCGCCGGCGTTGCGAAGGCTGCGGCTGGTCAACCCTCATACCGGCGAGACCTTTGACGGCGCCTACCGCGACGACAAGGGTCCGATCGCGCGGGTGATCCAGGAACTGTGCGTCTTTCTGCGCGATTTCCATTGCGGCGCCGAAACGCAAATGGATGTCGGGGTCATCGATTTTCTGGCCGCTGTCCTCGACGCGGTCGGCGAGAGCAAGGCGACGATCCTGTCCGCCTATCGCACGCCCGCGACCAACGCGATGCTGGCGAGTACGATGTTCGGGGTGGCCGAGAACAGCCAGCACATCTATGGCCGGGCGCTCGACATATCCGTCGGCTCCAGGCTCGCCGAGGCAATGGCGGCGGCGCGGGCGATGCGCCGCGGCGGCGTCGGCTGGTATCCGCATTCGGGCTTTATCCACATCGATACCGGGCCGGTGCGCAACTGGACGCTCGACGCGGGTGGGCTCGAAAATCTGCTGCTGTTCGATGGCGGCGCGATGCCGTTCGACGGGGCGCGGCGGCCGCTGTCGGTGGCCCAGCGGCTGTCGTTGCGGGGCCAGCTGGCCCGCGCCGAGTTCATCGCCCGCCGCCACTAGCGATGCCTTTAGCCCGGCGCGAGGTCAGCCGGCGACGGCGATGCCGATCAGCTTGCCGACGCCAAAGGTGACGCCGGCGGCGGCGAGCCCGACCGCCAGCTGTCGGGCCGCCGAAAACGCCATCCCGCGGCCGGTAAAGAGCGCCGTGCCGCCGCCGATCAGCAGCAAGGCGAGGCTGCTCGCGGCCAGACTGGCGATCAGCGCCGGCAACCCGGCCAAGGCGAAATAGGGCGCTACCGGAAAGATTGCGCCCGCGCGTGAACAACAGGAACGAGGCGCCCGCGGCGACCCAGGCCGAGCCGCCGAGCTCGTCGGGGTCGATCCCCAGCTCCTCGCGCACCAGGGTGTCGAGCGCGGTCTTCTTGTTGGCGATCAGCTGCTGGGCCAGGGTTTTCGCCAGCTCTTCGGGCACGCCCTTTGCCTGATAGATCAGCGCCAGCTCCTCCTGTTCCTCCTCCGGGACCTGTTCGAGTTCGGCGGCTTCGGTATCGATCTGGCGCTGGGCGGATTCGCGCGCGGTGTTGACCGACAGCCATTCGCCGAGCGCCATCGAGCACGACCCGGCCAACAGGCCCGCCAGACCGGTGACGAGGATCGCGCGCGGCGCCATATCGGCTCCGGCCACACCCATGACCAGGCTGAGGTTAGAGACGAGCCCGTCATTGGCGCCGAGCACTGCGGCGCGCAAGCGCGTTGCCGCCCATGCCGCGGTGCCGGCCTTCGAGCCGCGCCAGGGTCGGGCCGCTGAACCCGGCCGGAGCCGGCGAGGCCAGCGCCTCGATGATCCGCGCATGCGAGCGCTCGGTCGCCGGCAGGCCGCCGGCGACCGCCTCCGGCTGGGCTTCGTAAGCGCCGCTGTCCATCTGCTCGAGGGTGTTGACCGTCGGCAGCACAAAGGCCGGGCCAAAGCGCCGCGCCAGCCATTCGAGCGCGCGGGTCCGGAAACCCGGCCGCAGCTGCGGCACGCGCTGGCCGAGCGCCACGATCTGGCGCTTCCAGAATTCGGCATGGGCCGCCTCGATCGCCGCGAGCCGGGCATAGACCTGCGCCAGCTGCGGGTTCTTCTCGGTCTTGGACAAGGTCTGATAGAGCGCCGCGCTGTCGACCTCGCCCTGAAGATTGGCGGTATAGCGGCGCCGCGACTCATGCTGCTCGGCCATCAGCCTATCCTTTGCGCCGATATCAATGGGAAGCAAACGTCACAACGACGCCGGTCGCGGCGTCGACCGGGGCCGGGAAAGGTGTCTCGAAATGCGCGACTTCGCCTGGCTGGAGCAGCGCTTTGGGCGGATCGACGATCTCGAACTGGACCTCCTTGCCGGTGGGAATCCTGCAGCGCCAGCCGCAACCGCGGCACTGCGCGCGCGGTGCTGCCGAGATTGACGATTTCGCCGCCGATGGTCAGCCCATCGGCGGTGCGCGTCGGCACGATCTTGCCGATCACCAGACCCGGCGCCGGAGGCTTCGACCGGGTGGCCGATCCAGGCATAGAGCCGCGCCGCCGACGGCCAGATCGCCGCAACCCGGCCGCGGGCGATAATCCCGAGCAAAACGGCAAGCCCGAGCAGTACGACGAGAACGATCGGCGCCACCCAGATCAGCGCCGACGGACGGCGACCCGCACTGGGCGCCAGCCTCGCTCGCCGGCCGAGGGCGCCCTCGAAGCTCGGACCCCACAGCGGCTCGGGCGGGTTCCCGAGCCTCGGCTCGCCACGCGGTGGCGCAGCCGCCTCGGCCGCCTGGCCCGTCTGCGGCTTCTCGTCCAACAGCTTCTCGTCCGGCGACGCATGATGCCAGGTATGGCCGCAATTGGCGCAGCGGACGGTGCGTCCGGCCGGGCCGCCAAGATCCTGCCGTTCGACGCGATAACAGGTGCCGCAGACGGGGCAGGTCAAGGTCATCAGGCAAGCGCGGCAGAGCCGGCTAACGCCGCCGCCGCCCGGCGCGGATCATGCCGCGGCCGAGGACGCACCGGCGCGGGCCAGCGCGCGCAAATGATGCCCGGCATCGCCAAACATCGTGTCGATCATCGTCACGCGCTTGAAGTAATGGCCGACCTTGTACTCCATGGTCATGCCGATGCCGCCATGCAGCTGGATCGCCTGCTGGCCGACGAAGCGCCCGGAGCGCCCGATCTGCACCTTCGCCGCCGACAGCGCGCTGCGGCGCTCGGCCGGCGTTTTGCTCGGCGGTCATCATCGTCGCGAACATCGCCATGCTGCGCGCCTGCTCCAAGCGCCACCAGCATGTCGACGGCGCGGTGCTGCAGCACCTGGAAGCTGCCGATCTCGCGGCCGAACTGCCGGCGCGTCTTCAGATAATCGACGGTCAGCTCGTGCATCACCGCCATCGCCCCGACCGCCTCGGCGCAGAGCGCGGCGATCGCCTCGTCGACGACGCGCTCGACCAGCGGCAACGCCGCGCCCGGCTCGCCCAGCACCGCCTCCGGGCCGACGCGCACGCCGGCGAGGGTGATCTCGGCGGCGCGCGAGCCGTCCTGGGTCGGATAGCCCCGCCGCGAGACGCCGGCAGCCTTGGCGTCGACCAGAAAGACGCCGACCCCATCACGCTCGCGCCGCCCGCCGCCGATCCGCGCGGTCACGATCAGCCGGTCGGCGCTGTCGCCGTGCAGCACCACGCCCTTTTCGCCGTCGAGCACCCAGCCGGCGCCGTCGCGCCGCGCCCGTGTCGCGATGTCGGCGAGATTGTAGCGCGACTGCCGCTCGGTATGGGCGAAGGCCAGGGTCAGGCTGCCGTCGGCGATCCCGGGGATCAGCGCCGCGCATTGCTCGGCGTCTGCCGCCATGGCGCAGAAACCCGCCGCCCAGCACGACCGTCGCCAGAAACGGCTCGAGCGCTAGGGCGCGGCCGAACGCCTCCATCGCGATCATGGTTTCGATGGGGCCGCCGCCGGAGCCGCCGTAATTCTCGGCAAACGGCAGTCCGAGCAGCCCGAGCTCGGCATATTGCGCCCACAGCTCGCGGCTCCAGCCTTCCGGGTTCTGCCCATAGGCCTTGCGCTGCTCGAAGCTGTAGCGGTCGCCGATCAGCCGGTCGAGGCTCTCCTTCAGCAGCCGCTGCTCTTCGCTCAGATCGAAATCCATCGCTCGGCGTCCCTCCCCTGCCCTAACCGTCGGCAACGCATCAGGTTGTCACAACCCCAGGATCGCCTTGGCGATGATGTTCTTCTGGATCTCGTTGGTGCCGCCATAGATCGAGGTCTTGCGCCAGTTGAAATAGGTCGGCGCCACCGGGCCGGCCCAGTCCGGGCCGATCGGCGGCTCGTTCCAGCGTGCGTCGTCCTCGTGCTCGGGCTGGTAGGGCAGCGCGTAGGGGCCGACCACTTCGAGCAACAATTCGGTCGTCGCCTGCTGGATCTCCGAGCCCTTGATCTTGAGGATCGAGGAGGCCGGGTCGGGCTTGTTGTCGGTGCGGCGGCGCTCGGCGGCGACGACGCGCAACTGGGTCATTTCGAGCGCCTTCAGCTCGACTTCGACCGCGGCCAGCTTTTCGCGAAAGCGCTCGTCCTCGATCAATGGCGTGTCGCCGTCGCGCTCCAGCGCTGCCAGTTCCTTGATCCGGCGGATGCGCTCCTTCGACAGCCCGACCCGGGCGATCCCGGTGCGCTCGCGGCCGAGCAGGTATTTGGCGTAGTCCCAGCCCTTGTTCTCCTCGCCGACCAGGTTTTCGGCCGGGACTTCTACATCGTCGAAGAACACCTCGTTGACCTCGTGGCCGCCCTCGATCGTGATGATCGGGCGCACCGTGATCCCCGGTGTCTTCATGTCGATCAGCAGAAACGAGATGCCTTCCTGCTTCTTGGCCTGCGCGTCGGTGCGCACCAGGCAGAAGATCCAGTCGGCGTGCTGCGCCAGGGTGGTCCAGGTCTTCTGGCCGTTGACGATGTAATGGTCGCCCTCGCGCTTGGCCGCGGTCCGCAGCGAGGCGAGGTCGGAGCCGGCGCCCGGCTCGGAAAAGCCCTGGCACCACCAATCGTCGAGATTGGCGATGCGCGGCAGAAAGCGCTCCTTCTGCGCCTGGGAGCCGAACGCGATCATCACCGGCCCGACCATGGTCACGCCAAAACCCAAGGGCTGGGGCGCCGGGGTCTGCTGCAATTCGTCCTGGAAGATGTATTGCTGAACCGGGGTCCAGCCGGTGCCGCCCCACGCGGTCGGCCAGTTCGCCACCGCCCAGCCCTTCTTGTTCAGGATGCGCTGCCAGACGATGATGTCGTCCTTGGCGAGATGCTTGCCCTCGACCAGCTTGGCGCGGATGCTCTGCGGGCAGGTTGGCGCGGAAGAACGCTCGCACCTCGTCGCGAAACGCGGTCTCTTCGGCGGTGAAACGCAGATCCATGGCGCACTCCCTGTTCAGAGATTACCGAAGCCGCGGCCTTCGGCGGCGAGGCGGGCGATCAGCGCCGCCGGACGCAGGCTGTCGTCGCCGGAGCGCTCGGCGTAAATGCTCAGCCGGTCGCGGACCTGCCCGAGCCCGATCCGATCGGCGTAATACATCGGGCCGCCGCGCCACGACCGGCCAGCCATAGCCATACACCCAGATCACATCGATGTCGCCGGGCCGCGCGGCGATCCCCTCTTCGAGGATGCGAGCGCCCTCGTTGATCATCGGGAAAATCGTCCGCTCGACGATCTCCGTCGGTTCGATCTTGCGCCGCGCGATGCCGAGCCGGGCCGAGGCGTCGAGGATGATCCGCTCGACCTCGGGATCGGGGATCGGCGCGCGCGAGCCGGCCTGGTAGCGGAAATAGCCCTTGCCGGTCTTCTGGCCGAAATGCCCGGCCTCGCACAGCGCGTCCTCGATCGCCGCCTGCCTCGCCGCGCGATTTGCGGATCAGCCAGCCGACATCGAGCCCGGCCAGGTCCATCATCGCGAACGGCCCCATCGGCAAGCCGAACTCGACCAGCGCCGCCTCGACCTCGTGCGGCAACGCCCCTTCGAGCAACAGCCGTTCGGCCTCGACCGAGCGGCGCGCCAGCATCCGGTTGCCGACAAAGCCATAGCAGACGCCGACCACCGCCGGGACCTTGCCGAGCCGCCGGGCGAGCGCCAAGCGCGGTCGCGACCGCATCGGGCGCGCTCTCAGCCCCGCGGACGATCTCCAACAGGCGCATCACATTGGCCGGGCTGAAAAAATGGGTGCCGACCACATCCTGCGGCCGGGACGTGGCGCGGGCGATCTCGTCGACATCGAGGGTCGAGGTGTTGGTGGCGAGCAACGCGCCCGGTTCTTCGCCACCCGGTCGAGCTCGGCGAAGACCCGCTTCTTCAGATCCATGTCCTCGAACACCGCCTCGATCACGACGTCGGCGGCGGCCGCCGCGTCGAGCCCGACGGCGCCGGCGATCAGACCGATGCGGCGCTCCATCTCGTCGGGGCCGAGCCCGCCACGCGCGACCGTCGCGCGGTAATTGGCGGCGATCCGGTCGAGCCCCTTTTGCAGCAGATCGTCGCCGGTCTCGATCAGGGTCACCGGAATCCCGGCATTGGCAAAGCACATGGCGATGCCGCCGCCCATCGTGCCGGCGCCGATCACCGCGGCCCGCGCGATCGGGCGCGGCTTTGTCTCGGCCGGGATGTCCGGCACTTTTGCCGCCTCGCGCTCGGCGAAGAAGACGTGCCGCTGCGCCTTCGACTGGTCGCCGGCGACGAGCTGTCTGGAACAGCTCGCTTTCGCGCTGCAGCCCTTCGTCGAAGGGCAGGACGATGGCGTTGCGCACCGCCTCGACGCAGGCGGCGGGCGCCTCGCGGCCGCGCAGCCGCTGGGTCAGGGTCGCCGCGGCATCGGCAAAGCCCTCGCCGATCAGCTTGTCGTCGCGGTCGCGAATGAGCCGCAACGGCCGGCGTTCGGCGACCGTCCGGCGGGCAAAGGCGATCGCCGCCTCGGTCAGATCGCCCTCGGCGATCTCGTCGACGATGCCGTCGGCCAGCGCTTCCGCCGCCCCGACCGGCTCGCCGGTGACGATCATCCGCAGCGCCTTTTCCGGGCCTATGAGGCGCGGCAGGCGCTGGGTCCCGCCGGCGCCGGGCAACAGGCCGAGCTTGACTTCGGGCAGGCCGATCCGCGCCGCCGCCGCGGCGACCCGGAAATGGCAGGCGAGCGCCAGCTCGAAGCCGCCGCCCGAGAGCCGTGCCGTGCAGGGCCGCGACCACCGGCTTTGCCATCGCCTCGATCGCGGCGATGACCTCGCCGAGGCTCGGGGCCTGCGGCGGCTTGCCGAATTCGCTGATGTCGGCGCCGGCGAAAAAGGTGCGCCCGGCGCAGGCGATCACCACCGCCTCGACGCCATCGTCGTCGCCGGCCTGGCGCAGCGCCTCGACCAGCCCGGCGCGGACCTCGTGCTTCAGCGCGTTGACCGGCGGATTGTCGGCGATGACGATCGCGATCCGGCCATCGCGGCGAAGATCGATGCTGGCGTTGATATTGCCCATGCCGTCCCTGCCTGTTGCCCGCAGATTAGACCGGATGCGCCCGCCGATGAAGGGGCGTGGCACCGGTCGGCCGCCGGCTCAGGACGTCGGCTCCCGACCGACAGCGCTCGAACAGGCCGCTCGAGCATGGCGCGCGGGTCGGCGGCGCGCATCGCCTCGCCCATGACCGCAATCCCGGAGGCGCCGGCGGCGCGGCACAGCGCGACCTTGGCCGGGGCGATGCCGCCCAGCGCCACCACCGGCCCGGCCGCTTCTGCGACGATCGCGGCAAGGCCGTCGAGCCCCAGCGCCGGGCCGTAGCCGGGCTTGCTCGCGGTCGGGAAGACCGGGCTGACGGTGACGTAATCGGCCCCGGCGCGCAGCAGGGAGGCGGCTTTCAGGCCGGAATGAGCCGAGGCGCCGATCAGCGCGCCGGGCAGCCGCAAGCGCGCCGCTCTGCGGATCGCCGCCGCTCGGGCAGATGCACGCCGCCGGCGCCGACCGCGGCCACCGCCTCGATATCCTCATGCGCCATCACGGTCGCGCCAAATCGGCGGCCGAGCGCCACCAGCGCCGCCAGCAGTTCGCCGCGCTCGGCCGGCGGCAGATCTTTTTCGCGCAGGCTGAACCAGCGGCAACCGCCGGCAAAAGCGGCTTCGGCAATTTCGAGGAGCGGCCTTAGCGCCTGGCGGCGGTCGGAGATCACCAGCAGCGGCGGATCGGGCAAATCCATGGCCGCCAGACCTACGGGTGCGACGGACCGGGGGCGGCGGGCGGGGGCGCTGGACCGAGCAGCAGATCGGCCGAGACCGTGAGCCGGATCGCCGCCTCGCCGGGTGCGCCCACCGGGGCCGCCATCGCCATCGCCCCGGCAAAGCGCGGCATCGGCCCGTCGCCGGTCTCGGCGTTGCCGACCTCGCAGATCGCGGTAGCGCAGTACCCGCAGATGCAGGCGATCGGCGATCGACGCGGCGCGCCGGTCGAGCCCGGCCAACGCCTCGGCGGTCAGATCGTTCTCGGCGGCGCGCACCGTCTCGGGCGAGACCTCGTAGCCGAGCGAGGACATCAAGCAGCCCATCGGATTGCAATGTCCCGGCGAGCTTCAGCGCCGCATCGGCGTTCGTGCCGCTCAAGATCAGCGACTGACTGCCGCGCCAGCGCGACGGGCCACCTTGCGGCTGCTCCTCGTTGACCGCGTAAGCGCCGGTTTCGACCTCGACCCCTTGCACCTGATGCGCCCGGTCGAGCGCCGCCGCCATCCGGCGGTTGATCGCCGATTGCAGCGCCAGCGGGTCGGCGCCGGTCTCCTCGACTCTCAATTCGATGCGCAACAGGTCGCGCACGACCTTGCGCTCGGCCGTCTGGCTCAGATGCAGCACGGTCGCCTGCCGGTCGGGCACTGCCGGCCGGGCGCCTGCCGGTCGGGCGGCTGCGCCAGCGCCGCGCGCGGTACGCGCAGATCGCCGCCGACACCCCTACCGCTAAGGCGATTGCGAAGACGAGGCCTGCTCGGACCTTGGCGAACCCGGCTCGGGTCAGCGCCACCAGCGATCCTCCGTATGTTCGCTCGCCCGCCGAAGCGGCGTCGGCCGATTATGGACGAGCGCGCCCGCCCCGGCTACCGACGGCTCTTGCGGCGCTGCCGGGTTTGGGCGATGAAGACCGATGGTTTCGATCGCACCGCGGCGAGGGTTGCAGGCGCTGGTCACCCGCCCGCGCGAGGACGCGGAGAGATTGGCGGCGGCGCTGGCGGCGCGCGGCGTCGCCGCATTGATCGAACCGCTGATGGAGGTGCATTTCCACGCGGCGACCGCGCCGGATCTCCGCCGGCGTGCAGGCGATATTGTGCACCAGCGCCAATGGGGTGCGGGCGCTGGCGCGGGCCAGCGGCGAACGCCGGCTGCCGCTCCTCGCGGTCGGCGACGCCACCGCGGCGCGCGCCCAGGACCGAGGGTTTTGTCGCGATCGCCAGCGCCGGCGGCGATGTCGCCGACCTCGCGCGGCTCGCCGCGGCCCGGCTCGATCCGGGCAACGGGCGACTGCTGCACGTCTGCGGCGGCGCCGTCGCCGGCGACCTTGCCGGCGACCTGCGCACGCGCGGTTTCGCGGTCGAGCGCGCCATCCTCTACCAGGTGCTGCCAGTGCCGGCGCTGAGCCCGGCCGCGGTCGAAACGATCGGCTCGGGGATGATCGATTTTGCCTTGTTCTTCTCGCCGCGCACTGCCGCGATCTTTGTCCGGCTGGCGAATGGCGCCGGGATCGGGCGGAGCTGCGCCGGTATCGCCGCTCTATCGATCAGCGCCGCGGCGGACGCTCCGCTCGCGGCGCTGCCCTGGCGCGAGCGGCGGATAGCGGCGCGGCCCGATCAGCCGGCGCTGCTCGCGGCGCTCGGCCGCCTGCTCGCCGAAGAGCCGGTGTGAGCGAAGGCGAGGCGATGTCCGAAGAACACAGCGCCGGCGCCCCGCACGATCGCGACCTGCCGCCAGTCGAGCCGGAGGGGGTCGAGCTGGGCCGCCACGTCGGCGGCACCGCGACCCCGCCCGCCGCGGCAGCGCCTGCACACCGCGCCGCGCGCTTGCGGCTGGCGGTTCTGTGGCTGGCGTTGCTGCTGGCGTTGGTCATCGCCGGGATAGCACTGTCGCCGTTCTGGGCGCCGGCGGTGGCGTCGCTGCTGCCGTGGGGCGCCGAGGGCTCGGCGCCGACAGCGAATTATGCGAGGCGTTCGATGCGCGGGTAACCGCGCTCGGATCGCGTGCACTTGGCCAATCGAGTGGCTGCGCTCGAAGCACGGCCGGCGCCGAACTCCACCGATGTCGATGCGATCAAGGCGGCGCAGGCGACGCAGGAACAGCGAGTTCGACCGGTTGGCGGCGGCGCTCGCCGCGGTTCGCCCGGACCGGGCCGCGATCGCGGCCAACGCGGCCGCACTGCAGCAGCTGACCCGGCGCGTGGCGGCGATCGAAGCGCAAGCCGCCGGCAAAGCCGCCGAGAATGGCAAGGTGCAGCAGCGGATCGAGCGGCTCGGCCTCGCCGCCGCCGATCTCGGCGACCGGCTGTCGACGCTGGAGCGGCAAATCCGCGCGCAGGGCCTCGCCGATCGGGCTGGCCCGGCATTGCTGCTGGCGGTGGAGCAAATGCGTCAGGCGGTCGAGCAAGGCCTGCCGTTCGAGACCGCGTACAGCACCTTTAACGGGCTCGCCCGCAGCGATCCGGCGCTGACCGCCGGGGCGGCACCGCTGGCCGAAGCCGCCCGCGACGGCGTGCCGGGTCGCGCCGCGCTCAGCCGCGGGCTCGACGATCTCGCCGGCAAGCTCGCCCGCGCGACAGCCGCGCCTGGCGCGGCGGCGTCATGGTGGCGACAGGCGCTCGACCGGGCCCGCGGGCTGGTCACGATCCGGCGCATCGGCGCCGCCGGCGACAATGGACCGCGCGCGGCGGTCGACGCCGCCCGAGCGGCGCTGGCCGACGGCGAGCTCGGCGCCGCGGTCGCCGACCCTCGATCGGCTCACCGGGGCCGATGGCGAGGCGGCCAAGCCGTGGCTGCGGATGGCGCGCACCCGGCTCGCGGCCGAGGCGGCGCTGGCGCATCTGCAGGATCTGCTGGCGGTCCGCCTCGGCGCCTCTTCGACGCCCCCGGCGGCGCCGGCCGCCGGGCGGGGTCAGGGTCAGGCAGCGCCTGCCGTCGCCCCGCCGCCCAATCCCAATCCCAATCCCAATCCCAATCCCAATCCCAATCCCAATCCGGATCGCCAATCCAGCTGCGCCGGCGCACCATCGCGCGCGCCATCCTGATGCGGGCGATCGGCGCTTTGATCGCGATCGCCGCGGCGGTGGTTGCGGCGGTGTTCTTCGCCAACCATCCAGGGCAGGTCGAGATTGTCTGGCAGGGCTGGCAGATCGACACCTCGGTCGGCGTGCTGATCGCCGCGGCGGTTCTGACGGCGCTCGCGATGGCGCTGTTGCTATGGTTGGCGACCAGGATCCTCGGCAGCCCGCGCGCGTTTCTGCGGCGGCGGCGCGAGCGGCGGCGGCGGGCCGGCTATCAGGCATTGACCCGCGGCATGGTCGCGGTCGCCGCCGGCGACCCGCAGGAAGCGCGCCGCCACGCCCGCCGGGCCGAGGCGCTGCTCGCCGAGCCGCCCTTGACCCTGCTGCTGTCGGCGCAGGCGGCGCAGCTCGGCGGCGATCGGAACGCCGCTAAAAAATTCTTTACCGCGATGCTCGACCGCACCGAGACCGAGTTTCTGGGGCTGCGTGGGCTGCTCAACCAAGCCTTGCACGAGGGCGACCACGACACCGCGCGGCGTCTCGCCGAGCGCGCTGCGGCGCTGCGTCCAAATGCGCGCTGGGCGATGGCGAGCCGGTTCGAGCTGGCGGTGCGCGACCGGCGTTGGGAGGCGGCGCGCGACACTCTTGCTCAGGCCGTCAGGCGCCAGATCGCGCCCGCCGCGGCCGAGCATCATCGCGGCGTTATTCTCTTCGAGTTGAGCCTTGCGGCGCTGGCCCGGGGCGACCGGGTGCGGGCGTTGGCGCTGGCCGGGGAGGCTCAGGCGTTGGTCCCGGACCTGGCCCCGGCGGCGGCGCATTACGCGCGCCTGCTGAGCGAGGACCAGCGCACTCGCCGCGCCGTCAAAACCGTCGAGCGCGCCTGGCAGACCGCACCCCACCCGGAACTGGCGCAGGTCTATGGCGCGATCCGCGAGAGCGAGGCGCCGCTGGCGCGCGTGGCCCGGTTCGAGCGGCTAGCGGCGCGCAACCCGACGGCGCGCGAAAGCCATCTCGCACTCGCCGAAGCGGCGTTGGCGGCGCAGCTCTGGGGCGAGGCCCGCCGTCATCTCGAACGGGCGCTGACAGCCGACCCGCCGCCGCTGGCGACGACCCCGGCGCACCCGGCCGCAGCGCCGGCATTGACGGTTGCCGACTGGTCGGACCGGCCGGTGCCGCCGGCGGCCAGCGACGGGCAGGCGGCAACTGCCGGCCGCCCCAGTGTGCGGCTGTGCCTGATGATGGCCCGGCTCGAAGAAGGCGAGCACGGCGATCTGGTCAAGATGCGCCAATGGCTCGACCGCGCCGCGCGGGCGATGCCCGACCCCTGCTATATGTGCGCGAGCTGCGGCGGCGAGAGCCTCGAATGGCATGCGCTGTGCCCGCGCTGCGGCAGCTTTGACGCGCTTGCCTGGCGCACCCCGGTCCGCGCCGCCGCCAATGAGACCGCGGTGGATCGGGTCGCGACAGATGGCGTCGCTCCGGGGGCCGGAGCCGAGGCCATGCCCAACGGTCGAACCGATGCCGCGCCCGCCGAGCGGCCCCCGCCGGCCGCCCCGATTGCCGAGCCGGGCGGCGGCTGAGCTCGCTCGCCGCCTGCGTGGCAAACGGCTTGGCGCAAAGCGTGAAACACGCTATCAGTGAGCTGGCGTGCCCCGGTAGCTCAGCGGTAGAGCAACCGCTTCGTAAGCGGTAGGTCGTTGGTTCAAATCCGACTCGGGGCACCAGTCTTTTCAGTTAGTTAATAGATAAGACTAGTCAGATCGCCTGTACGATCTTGGGGCTATCGGGCTCTGTGGGTAGCGATTTGGGTAGCAGACGTGGGACTGCGCTCAAGCCCGCTAGAAAGCTGTGGCTGCGGCTTTTTGGTCATTTCTCACTGCAAGGCCGGAGCGGAGGGCGGGTAGCCGCCGTTCCTGGCCACGAGGCTCGATGCGGCTCTAGCCGGGTCCGGCGCGGGGCGGCCTTCTCTGGCGCGTGGAACAGCTTACCCGGCGCCAGGACATACGGAAATCTGGGCGACGAGCATCACGAGCCCTTCCCGGTCAGACGAGGCTAAGGTGCTTGCAGCGCACCGCCATCGACGAGGTCATTTCGCCGGTGCTGAAGCCGGTCTTCATCGGGTACAGGTGGGCCTCGGCGATATCCCTGACCGGCCGGAGTTCGGTGGCGAAGCTTTTTCACCATGCCCTCGATCCCGTCGAGCACGCCGGCATAGATACTCCGTCCGGCGACGCGCGCTGGCCGGCAAGTCGGGAGACCACGGTGATCGAGCCCGACATAAAGCCAAAATGGTCGATGCCCCATGCGTCATGGCTGGAAAAGTCGGCGAATTACCGGATCGGTCTGGCGGCGACCGGAGCCTCGCCTGGCCGTTGGCCGCGAATGAGGATCGTCATGCCACCGAGATCGAGGAAAATCTGCGGCGCACCACGGGCTGTCGTATTGGCGGTGATCGTGGCGCCGAACATCTCGACGTACCACCTGGCCGAGGCTTCCGGATCGTCGCTGATGATGTGAACATGGTCGAATTTGCAGGCGGGATTGCTGATGGTTCCTCCCTCGTCTGCGAGATCGGCCGGGGCGACCAGCTCTCCGGCCGCAGCATCAGCTTCGTTGGGGTTATGCGCCATGATCGCCGCTGCCGATAACATCGTCATTTGCTTTGCCCACGTTGCCTATCGGCTGCAAGAGCGGTTCTTGGCGCTTGAGACCGGCATCGACAGCTTCGCTGTTCGCGACCGCGAAACCTTGGAAAAGCGGGTCGGCGAAGCCGACGTGCTGGTGATCTCCGGGCTGTGGCGGAACCAGCTCCTCGATCAGACGAAACGGCTCCGCTTCATTCAGTCGATCGGCGCCGGCACCGACCAATTCCCGCGCGAAGATCTGGCCAGCCGCGGCATCCGATTAGCGAGCGCCCATGGCGTCAACGCTGGCGCGGTCGCCGAGCACGCGATCGCGCTGATGCTGGCCTTGAGCCGCCGTCTTCCTGAGGCCCGCGACAACCAGCGCCGGCGCATCTGGCGGGGCATGATTGGCGATCCCGCCCAACGCGAGGACGAACTCGGCGGCAAGACGCTCCTTGTCGTCGGCCTGGGCGACATCGGCGGACGGTTGGCCCAACTGGCCAAGGCCTTCGATATGCACGTCGTCGGTCTGCGCCGCCATCCGGCGTTAGGCCGCGGTCCCGCGGATGCGGTGCACGCCATGGGCGACCTCCACGCGCTGTTGCCTGATGCCGATTTCGTGGCCCTCACCTGCCCGCTGACCGCCGAGACGGAAAACCTGATCGACGCCGAAGCGCTCAGCCGGATGAAACCGACCGCCCAGCTGGTCAACGTCGCGCGCGGGCGGGTCGCCGATCAGACGGCACTGATCGAGGCGCTGGCGGCGCGCCGCATCGCCGGCGCCGGCATCGACGTGACCGCAGAAGAACCGCTGGCGCCAAGTTCGCCGCTTTGGGCGATGGAGCATGTCCTGATCACGCCCCACACCGCGGGCGAGACCCGGCGTTATGAGGACAACGTCATCGAGATCCTGCTCGACAATCTGGGACGTCTGCGGCGTGGCGAAACGCAATTGCGCAACCAGATCGTCTGAAGTTCCTGGACCAACAGCTCCCGAGCCCCGCTTCGCCGCGCGTAGTTTGGCCATCCACCAGCGTTAGGGTCGTGAGCTACCATCCGTGGCTGTGAGCGGATGGCGCTATAGCGCCGAATTCCAGCCGTTCGCCTGCAGGCCGTCTTTGAGGGGTGGCAAGCGGTTGTTAGCCGCTCTCAGCTTGCAATGAACGATGCGGCTCTGCGAATATTTCATCCGAAGGACAAAGGACGAGAATTAGGACGTCGGGATGGCGGAGGAGTTAGCCTTCAAGGACGAGGCGGCGGCGGAGTACGACCGTGCCTTCGCGCACGTCACCACGCATTTCATGCCCTTTCTGATGCGGGCCGCTCGCATTGCACCGGGTATGCACGTCCTTGACATCGCGACGGGCACGGGGCTTTCGGCCGAGGCGGCCCTCGCCGCCGTCGGCCCCACCGGCCATGTCATCGCCGCTGATGTCTCGCCGGCCATGGCCGAGAAGGCGCGTGAGCGTCTTGGCAAAGCGCCGAATGCTTCGTTCGCTGTAGAGGATGGGCAGGCGCTTTCGTTCGCGGATCGCAGTTTCGATGTAGTACTGTGCAATCTCGGGCTGATGTTCTTCCCCGCCCCGGTGCGGGGCCTCTCCGAGTTTCGTCGCGTGCTTTGCCCCGGCGGTCGCGTGCCCGTCTCGGTGAATACTGTCGTCGAGCGTTCTTACAACCATCAGATTAACGTAATCATAGCGCGGCATATGCCAAGTTTGGCCGAGGCCGTCACTCGCACTTTCGCGCTCGGCGAAGCGTCGCGACTTCGGTCTCTCTTCAAAGAGGCTGGCTTGGCGGACTTTGAGACCCATACGGTGAGGCACACCTTCGTGCTGCCGACATTCGATGTCTATTACGGCCCCTTTGAACGCGGTGGGGCTTCCACTGGCCAGGCACTCGCAGCACTGCCGGAGGAAATACGCCGCGCCGTGCGCGAGGAAGTGGGCCGCGACCTGGCCGACAGGGGTGGGCCCATCGAGGCGGAGGCGGAGTATCGGATCGCCAGTGCGCGAAGGTAGCGGGCTATACTGAGGGGTGGAAACCCGATCTTCGCCCCGCCGATACCGGCCTTTCGCGGGACCGCGATGGAACCGCGCGGCCAGGATGGCTGCAACGGTCGCATCGCAACACTTGGCTCAGCGACATCCCCGCGCAAAAATAGGGCCACGCACGCAAGTCGCGGAGGGGACGATGTTGAAGACACGCCTGTGCGAACTCCTCGGCCTCGATGTGCCGATCATCTTGGCGCCGATGGGAACATGCACGTCGGCGGAACTCGCGGCTGCAGTATCCAACGAAGGAGGGTTGGGCGGCATCGGGTCGCTTTTCCGGCCCACCGCGACCGTCAAACGCGACATCGATGTGGTAAAAACGCTCACCAATCGGCCGTTCGCGATCAACCATATCCCGCAAAGCCTGGATGCCGATGCGTTTCGTTACACCCTGGAGGCACGGCCGCGGGTCATCTCCTTCACGCTTGGCGATCCCGGCGATCTGGTTCGGGAAGCTCACGCTGTCGGCGCGCGGGTGATGTTGCAAATCACCACGGTCGCACAAGCCGTCCAAGCGGCCGAACGAGGCGTTGACGTGATCATTGCGCAGGGCGGCGAGTTCGGGCGGCTATTGCGGCGAGGTCAGCACGATGACACTGGTGCCGCAGGTCGTTGACGCGGTGTCACCAATCCCGGTTGTTGCCTCGGGCGGTATTTTCGATGGACGCGGTATCGCGGCAGCGTTGATGCTGGGCGCGGTTGGCGTCAATCTCGGCACTCGCTTCATCGCCTCAAAGGAAGCGCCCGGCTCGGAAGAGTGGAAACAGGCAATCCTCCACGCCCGCTCGGAGGATTCGATTAAGGTCGAGGTGCTCAACGATATCAGTCCGGTGCCCGGAACCGTCGGGTTCGGCACTGTTCTGCGCTCGTTGCGCACGCCATTTCTAGACGAATGGGGCGGGAAACGCGAGGAAGCGCGCCGCGACCGTGACCGCCTGAGAGGCGAGATTCTGGCAACGCACCAGGCAGGCCGGCCGCATGAGACGTTGCTCACCGCCGGACAGACCTCGGGCGGCATTAAAGAGATCCTACCGGTGGCGGAAATCATGCGGCGTCTAGTGGCCGAAACCGAAGCAGCGCTGTCGCGGGCCGGGGCCTTTTCCTGAGCGATCCGACCCACTGATCCTGGTCAGAAACATCAGCGGCCCGCGATCCGGAGCGATCAATCCCACACTGAGCAATGTCGCGGTGCGGCGCTGGCTGCTATCATTGCACCCGTGGCCAGACCAAGGAGCAACAATGAGTAACGTCATCGACAAACCGCGCGGGATGGCACCCACTATTGGCGGCTCGACGTATGTCAAGCCGTCCGACATGGATTGGAAAGCTACCCGCTTTGAAAAGATATCAATCAAGGTGCTTTACGAGAATCCCGAGCGAGGTGAGATGACCTGCCTGCTCAAACTGGAGCCGGGTGCCCACGTTCCATTCCACAAGCACCCCGAGATCGAACAGACGCTCGTCCTCGAAGGAGCCGTTCAGGATCACGACGGCATCGCGACTGCTGGGGATTACATTTGGCGCAGGCCGGGCTCACAGCACGACAACACGTCGCCTGGCGGTGCGGTGCTTTTCGCCGTGTACCGAAAACCCAACATCTACTATCACACGACAAAGGAAACTGCCGGTTTCTGAACCCGATTTTGGCCAGGGAGAGGCTAACCCCGGACCGCCCCTGTTTCGATGTGAACGTCGGCTTCGGGGCATGAAGACCCATCGCGATCGGCCACAGGGAGGGGCCCGATCCGAATGGTGTACCCGTTTTGCGGCCAATGAAGCACGGGCAGGTATCCGCCCAAACCGGCCGCCGGCGATAGAATGCCCAGCCGGTCTTCCCGTGACCGGAGCCGGGAGGGTGTGGTCGGTTCGGAGAAGACGATCATGCTCGAAACAAACCAGCCGCCGGCAGCGCAGCGCGATCCCTGGAATAAGGGGCGCCTCATCGGGCAGAAGCGAGCGCTGAAGCCGAAGGACGTGTGGTCCATCCGGGTTCGGCTTCAGTTGGAGCACCGAGCCCGAGACCTCCCGATGTTCAACCTCGCCATCGATAGCAAACTCCGAGGCTGCGATCTCGTGCGGTTGCAGGTCGACGATGTCTGTGCCGGCGACCGGGTCAGAGACCGCGCCACCTTCATTCAGAAGAAGACGGGACGGCCGGTCCAGTTCGAGATCACCGAGCAGACCCGAGCCGCGATCCAAGCCTGGCTTCCCGAGTTTGTGGGCAGGAAGGGACGCTACCTGTTCCCCAGCCGTTTCAGGGCGCGGCCGCACCTGTCGACGCAGGCAATACGCGCGGATCGTTCATGCCTGGGTCGAGAGTGCCGGTCTGGATAGCTCGGCCTACGGCACGCATTCGATGCGCCGGACGAAGGCGGCACAGATCTACAAAAAGACGGGCAATCTCAGGGCTGTGCAGCTGCTTCTCGGGCATACGAAGTTGGAGAGCACCGTCCGTTACCGGCATCGAAGTGGATGACGCCCTCGCCATTTCGGAGCAGGTCGAGCTGTAACCCGATGCGGGCTGCGACCCCGTCCCAATCAGCGAGAGGGCCGCAGCCCCTGCCGGTTCATGCCGTCTGGGCAGCTCGGCGCCGATGGACTAAACCGCTCTCGCGGTAATTGGTGGCAAGACGTGGAGTAGCGGGAAGCAGCATCCTGTCTTGAGATTGAGGGGCCTTGAACCTCACCCAAGACAGGAGCCCGCCAATGACCGACAAGGCCATCAGTCCGTTACGCCGGCGACTGATCGAGGACATGACGATCCGACGGCTTAGCCCCAAGACGCAGCTCCACTATATCCGCCACGTCAAAAGGTTTGCTGATTTTCTGGGCCGGTCTGCCGGCAAGGCGTATCCCTCCGGTGATGGCCGCCTTGCGTAACTGAGGTGGGATGGGCTGGTAAGCACTGGTGCAAATGATGGTGTTTGCACCGGTGTTAGAGACGGTGCGATGGCGCGGGTCGAGGTTATAACGGGGCCGGAACGGCGGCGGCGTTGGAGCGCCGAGCAGAAGCGGGCGATTGTTGCCGAGAGCCTGGCGCCTGGGGCGGTGGTCACAGAGATCGCTCGCCGCGCGGAGATTGGGACCGGCCAGATTTATCGCTGGCGCCGGGAGCTTGGGGTCGGCCGGGGGTTTGCTCAGGTTCTGATCGCGCCGGGCGGGGATGACGCCGGGTGGCCTGCGGCACCGGTGATCGAGATCGAATTTGTGGGGAAGGCGCGCATGCGGATCCCGGCTTCGATCCCGGCCGGGCTGGCGGCGGCCGTGGTCAAAGCGCTGTCGGGGCGATGATCCCGGTCCCTTCGGGAGTTCGTGTTTGGCTAGCCGTCGGCCACACCGACATGCGGCGTGGGATGAACAGCTTGGCACTGCAAGTCCAAGAAGTATTGGATCGCGATCCGCATGCCGGTGATTTGTACGTTTTCAGAGGCAGAAGGGGTCATTTAATCAAAATTCTGTGGCATGACGGGATCGGCATGTCGCTCTACGCCAAGCGGCTGGAGCGCGGCCAATTCATCTGGCCATCGCCGGCCGACGGGATCGTCGCGATCAGCGCGGCGCAGTTGGCTTACATGCTCGACGGGATCGACTGGCGGAACCCGGTTCGCACCTGGCGTCCGGAAGTGGCCGGCTGAGAGCCTGCCCCTGACCTGATCAGGGATGCGGCGGATTAACTCACCCTATGGTTGAGGAGCGCTCGGGCCCGGTGATGTGCGATAATCGGGCCCGTGACGACACCCGAGGACCTCCCCGACGCCATTGCCGCGCTGCAGGCGGCGCTAATCGCGGAGCGCGAAAGAGCGGCGCGGGTCGAGGCCGAATTGGCGGTGGCCAAGGCCAAGGCTTCCGATGATCAGGCCTTGATCGCCCATCAGCGATTGCAGATCGCCAAGCTCACGCGTGAGCTCTATGGCCAGCGCTCGGAACGCAGTGGGCAATTGCTCGATCAGATGGCGCTGGCCTTCGAGGAGTTCGAGAGTTCGGCGACCGAAGACGAGATTGCCGCCGAGCGGGCCGTGGCCAAGACCACCAACGTGGTGGCCTTCACCCGCAAGCGCCCGGCACGCCAGCCCTTCCCCGAGCATCTGCCGCGCGAGCGGGTGGTCGAACCGGGTCCGACCGCCTGCCAGTGCTGCGGCAGCTCGCGGCTGCGCAAGCTGGGCGAGGACATCACCGAGACGCTGGAGGTGATTCCGCGGCAGTGGAAGGTGATCCAGCATGTTCGTGAGAAGTTCACCTGCCGCGACTGCGAGAAGATCAGCCAGGCGCCGGCGCCGTTCCACGTGATCGCGCGCGGCTGGGCCGGCCCGAGCCTCTTGGCGATGATCCTGTTCGAGAAGTTCGGGCAACATCAGCCGCTGAACCGCCAGGCCGAACGCTATTCGAGAGAAGGCGTACCCCTCAGCCTGTCGACCCTGGCCGACCAGGTCGGGGCCTGCTGCGCGGTGCTGACCCCGCTGCTGCGGCGGGTTGAGGCGCATGTCTTCGCGGCCGAGCGCTTGCACGGCGACGATACCACCGTGCCGGTCTTGGCCAAAGGCAAGACCGACATCGGGCGATGCTGGGTTTACGTGCGCGACGATCGACCGTTCGGTGGACCGGACCCGCCGGCGGCGATGTTTTATTACTCGCGCGATCGCCGCGGCGAGCACCCGCAGACACATCTGGCCGGCTATGCCGGGATCCTCCAGGCGGACGCCTTCAGCGGATACAACAAACTCTACGAACCCGACCGCCAACCGGGCCCGATCCTGGAGGCCGGATGCTGGAGCCACGCCCGTCGACCGTTCTTCGTCATGGCCGATCTTGCTGAGAACGCCCGCCGCAAGGCGCAGGGCAAGACGACGGCGGTGATATCGCCGCTGGCGCTGGACGCAGTCCGGCGCATCGATGCCCTCTTCGACATCGAACGCACGATCAACGGCCAGAGCGCCGAGCGACGCCGAGCCGTCCGGCAAGAGCTGAGCGCGCCGCTGGTCGCTGATCTCGAGCGCTGGCTGCGCGAGCACCGGCCAAAGCTGTCGCGCGGCAACGATCTCGCCAAGGCGATGGATTACCTGCTCAAGCGCTGGCCGGCGTTCACCCGGTTCCTCGACGACGGCCGCATCTGCCTGTCGAACAACGCCGCCGAGCGCGCGCTGAGAGGTATCGCTCTCGGCAGAAAATCATGGTTGTTCGCGGGTTCCGACCGGGGTGGGCAGCGGGCGGCGGCAATGTACAGCCTGATCGTCACCGCCAAGATGAACGATGTCGATCCGCAAGCCTGGCTGGCCAA
Source organism: uncultured Alphaproteobacteria bacterium (assembly GCA_963814805.1). Classification (GTDB taxonomy): domain Bacteria; phylum Pseudomonadota; class Alphaproteobacteria; order ATCC43930; family CGMCC-115725; genus AP-15. Next base: position 92,067 of record CAWFER010000015.1, read on the forward strand.
CGTCCTGGCCCGGATCGCCGAGCATTCGGCCCAGAGGCTCGATGAACTGCTGCCATGGAACTGGCGGCCGCGTTCGGCACCGCAAAGTCAGGCGGCCTGATCATGGCAGCCATCGCCCAGGTCTTCACGATCAGCTATGTCGCCAACCTGCTCGGCGAGGACGAAGACTGGCTGTACGACCTGTCGACCGACATGTTCCCGGAAGACGGCTGCCTCTGGGTCTACGGCGTCGGCGAGGATGGCGTGCCCGCCTTCACCAAGGACGGCATAGAGAACCTGCGCCAGATCATCGCTGACCAACGAGCCGCCGGCCGCGCACCGCCTCAGGTCAAATCCGCCGAGTAGCCGGCCTGTGGTCCTCACCGCATGCTAACGGCAAGGCTACCACCGAGGATGTCCATCGCTATCAGTTGTGGCTGGCGTCGATCGGGACGACGGTACCGACCGTCAACGTCAGTGCCACTGCCCTGCGGTTCTTCTTCAAGGTCACGTTGAAGCGCCACGATCTTGCCCAGGAGGTCGTCTCGACCCGTGAGCCTCGCCGCCTGCCCGTTGTTCTGAGCCCGGAGGAGGTCGGTCGGCTGCTCGCCTCGGCGAGAAACATCAAGCACAAGGCACTCTTGAGCCTGGCTTATGCCACCGGCCTGCGTGTCAACGCCGGTTGAAACCTGACCCACTTTGCTCGATGTCGCCGATTAAATCTTGACCCACCCGCGTCGTTTCGGGGCTTGTCCAGGTAGTCCATAGGAGGGACCCGCGCGGAGCGCAGCGACCGCCACGAGTCCGGCGGAGCGCAGCGCGGGAGGTCCCTGTGGGCCCACCTGGGCAAGCTTTTCACTCTGCCGGTGCCGCTGCGGGCTGCGCCGGCGTCGGCGCTTTCAGCAATCCGGCGCGGCGCTTGTCCTTGAGGCGATAGCTCTCGCCCTGGATGCTGACGACGGTCGAGTGGTGCAGCAGCCGGTCGAGCATCGCCGCGGTCAGCACCGGGTCGCCGGCGAAGGCCTGGTCCCACGACCCGAAGGTCAGGTTCGACGTTAGGATCATCGCGCCCTTCTCATAGCGCTTGGCGACGACCTGGAAGAACAAGTTGGCCTGCTCGCGCCCGAGCGGCAGGTAGCCGATCTCGTCGATGATCAAGAGCTTGTAGAGGCTGACCGCGCGGTGCATCGCCTCTTTCCAGCGGCCCTGGCGCTGCGCCGTCTCGAGTGTCATCACCAGATCGGCCGCCGAGGTGAAGCGTACCTTGTGGCCGTGCTGGGTTGCCAGGTAGCCGAGGGCAATCGCCAGATGCGTCTTGCCGACGCCGCTGGGGCCGAGAAAGACGATATTCTCGGCTCGTTCGATAAAGGCCAGGCCGGCGAGCTCGTGGATTTGCGGCCGCGGCACGCCTGTCGCGAAGCCAAAGTCGAAGCCGTCGAGCGTCTTGACTGCCGGGAAGCCGGCAACACGTGCGAACATCTCGCGGGCCCGCGCCCGGCGTGCGTCACGCTCGGCCCGCAAGGTGTCCTCCAGAAAGTCGGAGAAGGAAGCCTGCTTCGCGGCGGCACTCTGGGCGATTGCTGATTCCGGGGATGTCGCCCGGTCATTTCGAGATCATGTCGCTCGCTGTTCCGACATGATGTCGCCCGCTTGAGGCGTCCTGCTGGCGGGTGGGTTTTCGGCGAAAGGCGTACCGTTGGTCAATCCCTGAGAACTGGTCTCGGTCGGGAGCGGCGTAGGCTGTCGCCGGCGAGATCGATGCGATGGGCGTTGTGGACGAGGCGGTCGAGGATGGCGTCGGCATAGGTCGGATCGCCGATCACCTCATGCCACTTGTCGACGGGGACCTGGCTGGTGAGGAGGGTCGAGCGGCGGCCGTAGCGTTCTTCGAGGATCTCGTAAAGGTCGCTGCGGGCGCCGGCATCGAGGGGGTCGAGACCCCAATCGTCGAGAATGAGGAGCTGGGCGCCGTTGAGGCTGCGCATGATGCGGGCATAGCGGCCGTCGCCGCGGGCGAGCGCGAGATCGGCAAAGAGCTTGGGGACGCGCTGATAGAGCACCGAACGGTTGTCGCGGCAGGCTTTGTGGCCGAGAGCACAGGCAAGCCAACTTTTGCCGACGCCAGTCGGCCCGCACAGGATCAAATTGTCGTGCGCGTCGATCCACTCGCCGCCGGTGAGCTTGTGGAACAGCGCGCGATCGAGGCCGCGCGGAGCGCGGTAATCGACATCCTCGACGACGGCGTGGTGGCGCAATCGGGCATAGCGCAGCCGGGCGGCCAGGCGTTTGTCGCGGCGATGGGTGAGCTCGCGATCGACCAGCAAGCCGAGCCAATCGGCATGGGTCAGGGTTGCCCCTTCGCCGGAGGCTTCGAGTTCGGCGAAGGCCTGGGCCATGCCGGTAAACCCGAGTTTGGCGAGCTGGTCGAGCATCGGATGGGTCAGCAATGTCCATTCTCCTTAACGGGTTAATGGTAGTAGCGGGGTCCGCGGATGTTGAGGTGGAGAACCGGAGCGGTATCAGCACGCGGCCGGTCCGCGGCCTGGCGATCGAGCTTGTTGTCGAGGATCGAGCGCACCGAGCCGTAGGTCAGCGTGCCGATCTCGATGGCTCGCGTGGCCGCCGCTTCGAGACGCTCGGCACCGAACGGCCGCACCAGGCGCACGATGCCAAGACAGGAGCGGAAGCCTTGTTCGGGATGCGGCCGGCGCTCCAGGATCAGCTCGCATAAGCCTGCCGTGGCGGGGCCGATCGCAGCCGCCTCCATGCGAATGCGTTCGACGGTCCAGTCGGCATAGCGCCGGTGGCTCGACGGCATGTGATCGGCGACGGTGGTGTGGCGGTGATTGCCGCTGGAGCGCAGATGCGCGGCAATCCGCTCGCCCTTGAGAAAGACCTCGACGGTGCGCGGCGTTAGCCGCACCTCGACCTCGCGCCGGGCGAAGCGGTAGGGGACGCTGTAGAAGTGCGCCTCGACCTCGACGTGGTAATCGACCCCGACCCGGCGCAGCCGCCATTCGGCAAAGGCATAGGGCTCGCTGGGCAACTCCTTGAGGTGCGGCCGGTCGAGTTCCTCGAGCAGCGCGCGGCGGGTGACGCCGAGGCGGCGGATCGGCCGCTCGTCGTTGAGCTGGCGCAGCACCTCGCTGATTGCCGCGTTGAGCTCGGCCAGGCTGTAAAAGCGGCGATGGCGCAGCCGGCCGAGCAGCCAGCGCTCGACGATCAGCACCGCGACTTCGACCTTCGCCTTGTCGCGCGGCCGGCGCGGCCGGGCCGGCAGGATCGCCGTGTCGTAATGGGCCGCCATCTCGGCGTAGGTCCGGTTGACCTGCGGCTCGTAGAGGCAGGCCTTGATGACGGCGACTTTGGTGTTGTCCGGCACCAGCAGGTTGGGCACCCCGCCGATCGCCTCGAACGCGCGGGTGTGGGCGCCGATCCAATCGCCGAGCGCCTGGGTCCAGCTCGCCTCGGCGTAGGTGAAGTTGGAAGCGCCCAGCACGGCGACAAAGATTTGCGCCGGCCGGATCTTGCCGGTCAGCCGGTCGATGATCACCGGCACCGTGTCGCCGGCGTAATCGACAAACAGCTTGTCGCCGCCGGCATGGGTCTGCCGCATCGTGACCGAGATCCGGGACGCCCATCCGCGGTACAGCTCGCAAAACCGCGAGTAGCGATACCCGTCGGGATGCCGCTCGGTGTACTCGTCCCACAGGATCTGCAGGGTGACGTGCTTGCGCTTCAGCTCGCGGTGAACCGTCGCCCAATCGGGCTCGGCGAGGCGTCGGTGGCCCTGCTTCTTGCCGGCCGCGGTAAAGAGCTGTGCTTCCAGCGCCGCGTCGGTCAACTCGGCCGGCAATGGCCAGTTCAGCCCGGCGACCGCGAGCCGCTTTAGCGTCAGCCGGACCGTCGACGCCGCCACGCCGACCCGCCGGGCGATCTCGTTGCCGGATACCCCGGCGGCCTTCAACCGAAGCACGTCGCGCACTTGGCGCATCGCGATCCTCTCTGCTGGCATCGTCCCCTCCCGTGGCAAAAACCAAAGGAGCGGACCCTAAGCGGGCCAGCAGAGACGCCCTCTAACCGGGCGACTTCATCCCGGAATGGCGGGCGAAATCATCTCGGAACACCGAGCGACATCAAATCGGAATGGTGGGCGAGATCATCCCGGAATGCCGGGCGACTTCCGTCGGAATCCGCAGGCGATGCCGGAATACTGATCGGGAAGCGCGCTCAACCGCAGTTCCTGGCACAAATCCGCGATCCGCTGATGCTGCAAATCGCTCATCGGCCACCGCCGGCAAAGGCGTCGTAAATCGACAATGGGTGCTGCAGGCCGATGATCGGCACCGGCTTCGGGCTTTGCATCGAGCGCACGCTGCGGCCGCCGTAAGGTGTCGGCACCGGCTGCAACTGCGTTTGCTCGATCGCCAGCCGCTCGGCCGGAATGTCGCCAGTGGTGCCGTGCACCCGAGCGTTCGCCACCTCGCGCAGCCAGCGCCTGGCCGCCAAGTTTGCGGTCTCCCGATCGACGATCAGCCCTTCCTGGGCGAGGCGGCTGGCAAGCGGCACATAGAAGCTGTGCCGCAGGTAACGGATGAACCGCTCGACCTTGCCCTTGGTCTGCGCCCGATATGGCGCACACAGCCGCAGCCGGAAGCCGCAATGGCGGGCGAAGTCGAGAAAGCCGGGATGAAAGCGGTGTCGACCGCGACCATAGCCGTGCCGCTCCAGCACCACGGTGCGCATGTTGTCGTACAGCACCTCGCGCGGCGTGCCGGCGAACGCCAGAAACGCATTCTCGTGCGCCTCGATCAGCGTCTCGACCCGCTCATCGGCAACGAACTCGACGTAAGTCGCCCGGCTCCAGCCGAGCGTCGCGACGAATACCGAAAGCCGGTTATCGCCGCGTCGGATAACCGCCCAGTCCACCTGCATCTGCTGGCCGGGCTCGGTCTCAAAGCGGATCGCCGGCTCGACCGCTTCCTTCGGCTTCAGCGAGGCGAGCAACAGCTTCAGCATCGTGTAGCCGCCAGCGTAGCCGTGCTCGCGCAGCTCGGTCAGCAGCACGCTGCCAGGTATCCGTTCCGGCGCCGCCGCGCGCAGCCGTTCGACGATATAGCCCTTGAACGGGTCGAGCTTCCTCGGCCGGGCCGGCCGCGGCTTGTAGCGCGCCGCATCCTCGTCCCGCAGATAGCGCCGAACCGTGTTGCGCGAGACCCCCATCTCGCGCGCGATCTCACGAATGCTCTTGCCATGGCGATGCAACACCCGGATCTCCAATGTCGCCTCCGATCCCACCATCCGACCCCCTCCAGATCGAGGAGGCCAAACCTAGACGGTGGGTCAGATTCCAGTCGGCGACCCGGGTCAGAATTACAGCGGCGCTAACATGCGAGCCTCGGAGGTCGTATCGCGCTCAAGCTCACCGACATCGACCGTGACCGGATGGTCATCCGGGTCGAACAGGGCAAGGGCAAGAAGGATCGGTATGTCATTCTCTCGCCCAACCTTCTCGAGATATTGCGCGGAATGGTGGCGCGTCGCGCGCAAGAAGGGATGGATGTCTCCCGGTCAGCCCTGGTTGTTGATCATCATCGAGAACCTTCGAACCCGGCTGCCAGACGCGGCGGTGGCCTATCCCATCGATCGGGCTCGACAGTTCATAACCATCACACCCCTGTCGCCATCCCCCATCAGCGCTTCCCTCCGACGCCGCTATCTCACCGGCACCGGCCACGCTTCGCCGACGGCGACCGTCAGCGCCGCCTTCGGCCGGCAAAACCTGCAGCATCGAATACCAGATCACCTGGCCGATCGCGTCCGGGGCAGCCAAAACCAGCGCCCCGCTGGTCACTCAACCGTCGTCCTGTCCGGAACCGGCAGATTAGATCAAGCAGCGGCGGCAAATTCCCCATAGATCGACACCAGCGTCTGTGCGAACTCCCCCGCGGTTTCCTCCCTCGAGGCTTTTCGGACGCCTGCCTCCGTGTACCCCTCTCGCCAGTGACTGGCAGGCATCCGAAAACCCTAAACGAAAGCAGTCGTTCATTCGCACGCTGGCGCCCCGGTTTATCTTCCGCGGTGCCGGACAGCGTCTTCGCGAACTAGCGTCCCGATTCTCGGCCCCTGGTTTGGCCCGCGCGGCCACGGTTCCCTGCCGAAGATCGCAACTCGCATTGGACTGCATCGGATCGGTTCGGTGTCTAGCGAATGTGTCTTCTCCGGATTCAGCTGAAATTGGTAGTATCGGTAGCCTTGTCGTTCAGCCAGACGTTCAGCGCTCTAACGCCTATCCCCCCATGGCAGGGACACGTGCGGCACATCGCGCGCCTCTCGCGCCTGTCGAACCAGGATCTCAACATCCGCCGCCGGTCGTGGATGTCGTTTCGGCGGAATGCCCTCAAAACTCATTCCTCCGCCACCGGGTCCGGCCTGGACCGTTTCGCCGCTATCTTGGCAATCTGATCGCGGAGATCGTCGGAGAGGCTGGGCCGCGCCGCCGCCTCGGTCGCCAGGACCATGTTCGCCATGCGCTGCATGGCCGTGTCGCCCTTGGCCAACGCCGCCAGGATGATGGGCCCGTTGGTGGCCGGGCCGCGCATCGAGAATGTGCGCTTGTCGAGGATTTCCGCCCAGAGCTGCTCGTAATAGACCATCAGGGCGCCGGCCGCGGGTGGCGCGAGCGTGCTGTTCTGCAGGAACTGAATGGCGAAGATTGAAGAGTAGTAGAACGTCATTGGCAACGACGATCTCGCCGTTGAGAAGGCGGCCCACGATGCTCGGGATGATGACGTGGATGTCGGTCTTCGCGTCCGAGGGATTGTCCACAAGCCGGAAAAGCTGCGCGACCATGTCCGCCAGGCCGGGCACGGCGCGGATCTTGTCCCGAAGTTCGCTGATAACATCGGCACGCCCCTTCGCCGCGGCAGTCAACAGGAAGGAGAGCACCGCGTCCTTAGTCAATTCCGAAATCTGGGCATCCTTCCACTCCTCCGGCGCGATCGGCGCCAGATTGCCCGTCGGCATGTTGAAGGGATCGCCGCCGGCCAAGGCCTGTAAGTTGCGGGTGCCTTCGACGACGGCCCGCGGATAGGTGTGCAGCGCCTCCAGGAACTGGTCAACGTCGGAACCGCGCACCGCCGCCTCGGCAAGTCGTGATGACAGCATGGTTTCGAGCGGCAGCAAGCCGCCTGATGCCGTCCGCTTGCGGAGTTCGGTGTAGACCGCCCTGCTCTGCGATATCTCGGCCTCCAGTTCGGCAAGCTGATACCAGACAAACAGAGGCTGGGTCTGGCGCTGCGTGCGGAACCATTCCTGCGGCTCCGGGGCGCTGCACATGCCATAGACCCGGGCCTGCCGCGCGGCGGGGAAGTCTGGCGCGCCGCCGCGCATATAAAGGATCGCGGCGAGGTGGACGCGCTTGACGAATGCCTGCTTGAGGCCCGCGCTCGGGTCGAGATCGTCGGCCTCAAGCAAGGCGCGCCGCATCAGGTCCAGCGCCTCATCATTGTTGCCAACGTCGAACGCCAGGATCGCACAATCCGCCGACAGGCCCGCGGTCATCGGCGTCATGGGGTCGCCGCACAGCCGCGCCAATTCCCAGGCCTCGCCAAAGAAGGTCCGGGCGCGGCCCAGATCGCCGACCTCCGCCGCGCTCCGTCCCGCCTCGCGCATGGCATAGGCCCGATCGACGACGCGCTCTTTCGGAAGTCGGTCCTGGAATTTCTCGAATTCCGCCAGCGCTTCCGCATGCTGGTTGTGACGGTAGAACACTTTCTGCCGCTGACGGTTGAGGCGATAATCTGTGGGATAGACTTCTTGGCCGGCGCGCAGCACCTCCAGCGCGTCGTCGTTGTCGTCGGCATATTCATCCAGCATGATCGCTTCCGCGCACAGAAGCTCCACCGCCAGGTCCGTGCTATGCTGGGCGATGTCCGACTGGCTCAGCTCGTGGAAAGTGGCCGCGGCAGCGCGTGCGTCGAAGCCCGGCCGCTTCACCTCCACCAGCCAAGACGCCGAAACGATCACGTGCAAGCTCTGATTGGTCCGGGCGGCGGCGCCGAGATACCGGTCCCGCACAGCCTTGGGCTGCTCTTCCAACGCCTCGATCAACTCGGCGAGCTGCTCGACCGACTTCACTGCGGTTGCACGCGCAATGAACAGCATTTCCTCGTGGGATGCCGTGGCCGGCAGGCCGCTGAACATGTCGCCGGTGGGAAGCGGCTGTGTGAAAAACATCTCCCCGATCTCCGGCGTGGCGACCAGCTCCAGCAGCATCGGCAGCCACCGCTTGGGCCCGATGGGAATCTGCGGCTCCAGCATCACCGTCGTGTAGACTAGCGCGTTGACCATTTGGCGCTCGACCGGCGCCAGAGAGGCGTTTTCCGCAAGCGTCCGGTCCACCAGCACCGCGGCCTGTTTCATGTCGTCCGCGGCCACCGCTACCCGCAGCTGCGCAAAGCGCAACAGCCTCGAAAGGGAAGCGTCGCCCGGTACGAGAGGGTTTCCGCTCCCACGATCGAACAGCGCAAAAGGGGACACTTCCTGCGCCAGCCGCTTGAACTGGTTTTTCTTCGGCTTGGTGGACGCAGCCAGGATGGCGTGGCCGAACCACGTAAGTCCGTCCCGGTCGTCCTGCTGGACCGCGATAAGAAAGACCTGGAGCAGCTGATCGGCCGGGAAGGGGCTCTGACCGATCAGATGGTGCAGGACGCGCGTCTTGATTTCCGCCTGCAGGGGCTGCGATAGAGCCGCCGCGCCGCTGTCTGTGAGCAGCGGCGACAGACGATACCGCTCCGGCCCAAGCTGCTCGATCCAGGGGCCGACCAGGAAATCGAAGACCAGGCCCGCCTGTGGAATCGCGATGGGTGTGTCAGCTCCGACCAGCGCCATCGGTCGGTCAAAGTTGCCGGTGAGCAGCGACAGGCGCAGCAGAAGTCCGATAGCGCCCGGCTGGAGTTCTTGCAGGACCCGATTGCGCACCGCCTTGCGTTCTTCCGCCATATCGTCGGGGGTGTTCTTCAGGGGCACGATGTCGGCAAGCAATTCCTTCTCGTCCCAGCCGCGCTGTTCCAACCCGGCGACGCGGGCGTCGACCAGTTGTGGATGGCCGCCGCCGGCGAAGGCGCGAATGACCCGCGCCCATTTCTGGGGATCGCCACCCGCCGCTCGCACCATCTGCGCAACGTCCTCCTCGGTAAGATAGGGAACGTGAATGATCGCCTGTGGACCGATGCCGAGACGGGCAGCGAGCGTCGGCTGCGGCGGCTTCATGCTGGTAAGCACCAGAACCGCGTCCACGTCCGTGACCGCCCTGGCGACCTGACCGATGGCCGAGATCAGGGCGTTATCGGCATCAGCCGGAACGTCGTCCAGGATCAGGCCACGCGCCCCGGTCTGCCTGAAGCTGCTCGCGATGCCCACAAGGATCGAGCGGACGGCGGCCGCAGGCGCGTCGCGCAGGTCGGCGATCCGCCAGGCGACCGACTGCGATCGCGCCACCAGCACCGTCAGTGTACTCTTTCCCAGGCCGCTACTGCCGTGAAACCAAAGCGCACCATGGGACACCAGCTCATGCTGGAGGTGGTGGACCGCCGCCGCGCGTGTCGCCGCCCGCCTTGCGATCGGGATGGCTGCCACGTCGCGCACGATAAGGTCGACAGGCGTTAGCTGCGTGGCCGGACCCGGTAGCGGCAGGCCCTGCAAGAGGTTCGGCGGCAATGTGATGAAGGTTTTGTTCTGGAAGATTCCCAGCAGTTCCGCTTTCGTGACGTAGCGCTTCACAGGCGCTTGGCGGAGGGAATCCAGCAGCGCGCCTACCAAAAAATCGCGGGCGTTCTTCGCCGGCGCCGCCGGCACGCCGAGCCGTGCCCCCAGGTGGACAAGTTGTTCCTCCACGTCCTGGCGCAGATCGTCCGGATTTGGTCGGTTACCCACCCACTGCAGCGGGCGGATGATACGCGATTGTAGCGCGTCGGCCGGCGCATCGCCGATGAAGCTGCGCAGGTCCTTGGGTAAATGATCCAGGCACAGCAAGGCCGAGCGGATGGGCTCAACGTCAGCACCGTCGCGCGCGGCGGTGCGCCAATAGAGCAGGCCCGGCACCTTTCCGGGGAATGACATTCCCCTTTCCTTGCCGATGCCGCTCGTGGTCAACAGCGCGCCGGTCACCCGCCGCGACGGGTTCTTCTTCTGGAATTCCCATACCGCGGCGATCAGCTTGGCGACCCCATCCGACCGCAGGGTGATATTCGCCTGGACGCGCTTGACCTGGGTGAGATCCAGCCTGCCGTCGCCAGAAACCGCCACATCCTCCGCGAACTCGACGTGAAGCGCCTCATCTTCATCGAGGGTCAGCCACGTCATCACCGTTTGATCGAGCTGATAGACATAGCCACCGAGCGCATCGGTCGCTTGGCGGGCGACCTCACTTTCAGGCACGTTCACAGTCGTGGGCGGCTTATCAATCATTGGTTTGGCGGAGCTGCCGACCGTCGGAAAATTGCCCAGGTGTTTCTCGGAATAGAATCGAGCTGGCTTATGCTGCAATCACGCTGATTTTCGTACCGTGGGAGGCAGCCCGACTCAGCCCCATCGTCATATACTAGCCGGTCTGGCGCCTGCTAGCCGGCTTTGCGCTCCTCAGCGGGAGGCTTGCGACCGTGAAACTAGGCCGATGCGAACTGGCTCCGGAGCACCGTCCCGAACGCGAAGGCACTTAGCTCTCGCCATAAGCTAGGCGTAAGGGCGGTCCTCAAGGTGTCGATGACGTGGCCGCTATGGGGGGCATCACCGGCCATGTTGCCGGACAGGGCGAGCCGCCGGTGTGGGTCGAGAGGCTATTCAACTTAGCCGCCGTTGACTACCCGAGGTAGAAGCGGATTTGCAGCTGCACCTAAAAAACACGTGACCACCGGATTAACGATATCACAGGCGATGTTCCCTTCCTCTCAGCCCCGCACGACCTCATGAGCGGGCTTGTCCTCGCGGATCCCTTCGTAGACGACCTGCCGCAGCAGCCCGTCCTCGGTCCAGGTCAGGTACTTGACCTCGACGACGAGTTCGGGCCGAACCCAATGGACCCGCGACAGCACCAGCGGTGAGCCGAAACGGGTCGAGTGCGAAGTCGGGACGTCGAGCGGCATCTTACCGGTCTGCAACGGCCGCAGCCGTCGTAAGAGGTCCTCGAGCTGATCAGCTCGCATCCCGGTGCCGACCCGGCCCGCATAGATCAGTTTCCCGCCCGGATCGTAGTACCCGAGCAGCAATGCCCCGATAAAGGGTCGGCTGCCCTCGGGCTCGGTCCAGCCGACGACGACGAACTCCTCGCGGTTGAGGCATTTGGCCTTGACCCAGAGCCCGCGATCGCCGGGGCTGTAGGCGGCGTCCAGCCGCTTCGAGACAATGCCTTCGAGCCCGAGCTGACAAGCATGCCGGTAAAATGCGGGACCCTGCCCGACCTGATGCTCGCTGTAGCGGATAGTGTCCTCTCTGGGCTCGAGCAGGGCGGTAAGACCAGCCTGGCGGTCCGCCAACGGCACCGGCATCAGATTGCGACCGTCGAGGTGCAGCAGGTCGAAGACGAAATAGACGAGGTCGGCACCGCCCCGTCGTTCCGCGGCGTTCTGGATCAGCGCGAACGAGGTGATGCCGTCCGGCCGCACCCCGCAGAGCTCTCCATCGAGATAGGCTTGCCGGACCGGCAGCGTGCGCAGCGCCGAGACGATCGCCGGGTATTTCCCGGTCCAGTCGAGCCCGGTGCGGGTCAGCAGGTGGACATCGCCGCGATCGAGCCGGGCGTGCATGCGATAGCCGTCGAATTTGAGCTCGTGCGCCCACTCATCGCCGTTCGGAGCTTCGGTGACCACCCGCGTGAGTTGCGGCTTGATCCACGCGGGAAGCGGTGCAGCCGTCTCCGGGCTTGTCGGACGGGGCGGCCTCGCCATGCGCCGATCATGCTTGATTACATAATCGGTCGGCAAGGCTGCCCGCGTTGGGCGGAAATAATGTGGACTGATGAGCGGGACGACCCCGCGAAGCTGGAGAGGGGCGGGATGGGCAGCGGCGCAGACGTCATCGTTCTCGGAGCGGGAATGGTCGGAGTGAGCGTGGCGCTGCATCTCCAACGGCGTGGCCGCAACGTCGCTCTGATCGACCGCCGGGAGGCAGGGGAGGAAACCAGTTACGGCAATGCCGGCTTGATCCAGCGCGAGGCGGTGATCCCTTACACCTTCCCGCGCGAATTCGGGACGATCTTGAGCTATGCAATGAACCATCGCCGCGATGCGGTCTATCATCTGTCGGCATTGCCGCGCTTAGCGCCTTGGTTGTTCCGCTACTGGCAGAATGCGACACCTGAACGCGTCCAACGCTCGGCGCAGGCACTCGCTCCGCTGATGGCGCAATGCGTCGCCGAGCATGACGCGCTGATCGCCGAGGCCGGCGCCGCGGCTCAGCGTGTCGTGCACCACAGCGGCTGGCTCAATTGCTTCCGCACCGAGGAAAGCCTGCACCACGCGATCGCGGACGTGCACCGGCTCGACCAATATGACGTCGACTACGCGGTGCTCACCGCGGGCCAGCTCCGCGAACTCGAACCGCACGTGTCCGAGGTAATTGTCGGCGCGATCCATTTCGGCGGCTCGCCGACCTCGTCCGATCCCGGCCGGCTGACCAAAGCCTATGCCGATCTCTTCACCCGGAAGGGCGGACGCTTCCATAAGGGCGATGCACGCCGCCTGGCCTGCAAACCTTCGGGCTGGAGTATTGCCACCGAGACGGGCCCGATCGAGGCTCGCGAGGCGGTGGTGGCGCTCGGTCCCTGGTCCGGCAACGTCTTTCGCCCGCTCGGCTACGACATCCCGTTGGCGGTGAAGCGCGGCTACCACATGCATTATCGAATGCAGGGCAATGCCACGCTCAGCCGTCCCGTGCGTGATGCCGATGGCGGCTTCGCGCTGGCGCCGATGAGCAAGAACATTCGGCTGACGACTGGGGTGGAGTTCGCCGATCGGGATTCGGCGCCGAGCCCTGTGCAGCTTGCCCGCGACGAGCCGCTGGCCCGCGAATTGTTTCCGCTCGCCGAGCGGCTGGAGCCCGAACCGTGGATGGGCCGACGCCCCTGCCTTCCGGACATGGTCCCGGTGATCGGCAAAGGCGAGCGGCACCGCGGCCTGTGGTTCGCCTTCGGCCACGCCCATCACGGCTTCACTTTGGGACCCGTCACCGGGCGGCTGCTCGCCGAGCTGATGACCGGGGAGGAGCCGTTCACCGAGCCGTCCTGCTACGCCGCCAGCCGCTTCCGTAACGGGAGCGCCAGCTGACCTGCTCTTGCCTTCCTTCGAGATAGAGGCGCCAGCGCCCACCTCTCTACCCATCGGCGGGCATGTGCGGAGGCCATACAGCCGTCGACGTTCGGCCGTAGCCACGTCTGCGAAAACGTTCGTGGGAAAAATCACCGTCACCGGTCGGGCGGATGGAGCGCAGCAGGTAGTAGCGTAACGCATCTGGCCCGAGTTCTGCCGATAGCGGCACCGGATCGATCGCGTTGCCAGAAGACTTTCCTATCTTGCGTCCCTCAATGGTCAAATAAGGCTTATCCCTCTGCGTCCGGTGGATCAATTAGTTGTGGTGGAGCGGGCGGATCGGTGTTAGGAACAAACATCGAACATCTGCTCTCGCGAGGCCGGCATGACCGATTTTCCCCGCTCCCTGATGGAGTTCCAGCAGCGCTTCCCGGATCAGGCCGCCTGCGTCAGATACCTGTTCGCGGCACGCTGGCCCGAGGGCTTCGTCTGTCGCGCCTGCGGCAAGGCCAAGGCCTGGGAACTGCAGACCAAGCCGTGGACCTGGGAATGCGCCGCCTGCGGCAAGCAGACCTCGGTGACCGCCGGCACCATCATGCACCACTCCAAACTGTCGCTGACCATCTGGTTCTGGGCGGCCTATCTGATGGCCACCCACTCCAACGGCATCTCGGCCTGGCAACTGCAACGTCAGCTCGCCCTCGGCTCCTACAAGACGGCCTGGCTGATCTGCGCCAAGCTGCGCCGCAGCATGGTGGCGCCTGACCGCAGCCCGCTCGCCGGTCTGGTCGAGGTCGATGAGAACCGAGATCGCCTGCCGCAGCAAGAACGATCCTGTGACCGGCGGCGGCGGACGCAGCCACCAGGGCAAGATGCTGGTCGTCGGCGCCGTCGAGGTCGAGGATGGCGGCGCCGGTCCGGGCCGCGTCCGGCTCGCCGAGGTGCCCGACTACTCGGCCGCCAGCCTGCATCCCTTTATCGCCGACAACCTCGCCCCGGGAACCACCGCCAGGACCGACGGATGGTCCGCCTATCCCGGCGCGCCCGGCGTCGGCCACGATCCTCACGTCATCGGCAAGATGGCCGCCCATGTCGTCCTGCCTTGGGTGCACCGCATCTTCTCCAACCTCAAGGTCTGGGCTTTGGGCGTCTATCACGGCCTGCGTCGCCGCCATCTCCAATCCTACCTCGACGAATTCGTCTTCCAATTCAACCGCCGCCAAACCCGGCACGCCACCTTCCGTTCGCTACTCGCCATCGCCGCCGGCCACACCCCCTTCACCTACCAAATGTTGGTCTCCCGGAAATAACGGCATAAGCCTTGGTCAAATAACCATGAACGAGGACACATAACTTCAGAATGTTGATTTCGAGGGCCCGACAAAGATGTTCGTCTTGCTATTCCAGATACGGCGTCAGCATTTCTTCGATCCATTTCATGAATGCGCGGACTCGGCGCGACAGATTGCTTCGATGTGCTACGACGAGGGACACGGCGAGCGCCCGGCGACGAAAATCAGGTATGATCTCCACAAGCGCTCCACTCTCCAGGTATCGGCCAATCCCCAATAGTGGCGCCTGAATCACGCCAAGCCCGGCGAGGGCGGCGGCTTCGTAGGTCTGCGCGCTGTTGACGTGCAGCGCACCCGGCAACTGCAGCGTCGCGTAGCCGTCGCCGTCCGGATACTCCCAGCCAATGGGCCGTGCGCCCAGCATCGTCGAAAAATGAACTGTCCGATGTCCCTGGCGCCGGAGATCCTCCAGCGATCGAGGGACGCCATGGCGCGCCAGATAGGCGGGACTGGCGGCGTTGACCATGCGCAGCAGGCCCAGTGGGCGCGCAATCAGCGTCTCGTCCCGGATCGGACCAAGCCGCAATACGCAGTCGAACCCCTCCTGAACCAGATCGACCTGCCGATCCGTGCTCGACACCTCCAGCTCCAGCTCGGGGTGGGCCGCCAGGAAATCCGGCAACGCCGGCACGATCGTCGCGCGCGCCACCTCGGTCGGCAGATCGACCCGCAGACGCCCGCGCAATGCCACGCGATCGCCCGCGAACATCGAGTGCAGGTCATCGACTTCGGCCAGCAGATCGCGGGCGCGGGCATGAAACGCGCGGCCGTCCTCGGTCAACTGCACGCTGCGCGTCGTCCGGTGCAGGAGCCTGACACCGACATCTTCTTCCAGCTTTCGCACCGCCGTTGAGGCCCTTCCCTTTTGGATGCCCAGGCTATCGGCCGCGCGGGTGAAGCTCCCCATTTCCGCCACCGTTATGAATATGAGGATGGGTTCGAGATTCTGCATTTTCGTGCCTCGGTATTGTTCTCCGCATAGATAACAGTGTGTTCATTTTATCGGTGTTCATCATACTCCGAAGACACAGTAAGCTCCTGATATGGGATCCCCCCATCGGAGAATGACAAATGTCCGAAACTATGAACCTGCATCACGTGCCTGAAGCGATGACCTTGCATCGCGCCCTGTGGGCCGGCCGGATAATGAGCGCGATTGTCGTTATCGCTCTGGTGGCAGACGGCACTATTCAGCTTTTCGCGCCGGCACAGATCGCGAGCGCGTTGCAGGAAACCGGGTTCGCGATGGACCTGACCCGTGTCGTGGGTCCGATCATACTCGCCTGCGCCATCCTTTACGCCATCCCGGCCACCGCCGTCCTCGGCGCGATCCTGGTGACGGGCTTTTTGGGAGGCGCCATCTGCGCCCATGTCCGCATTGGTGAGTTGGGGTCGCCGCCGGAAATCGTTTCGCTGCTTCTGGGCGCGATGACATGGGGCGGCCTCTACGCGCGCGATCCCCAAATCCGGGCCATTCTGCCGCTCATCCATTGAACCAACAGGGGCAGCGCTCTGTCCCTCATGATTAGGAGAAAACACATGTTTTTAGTAATGGGAATCACAGGAAAAGTTGGCGGCGCAACGGCAAGGAATTTGCTGGCGCAGGGCAAGAAGGTCCGCGCGCTGGTCCGCGACCGCGCGAAGGCGACAAGCTGGGCGGACCAGGGCGTCGAACTGGTCGACGGTGACTGGAACGATGCGGCCGCCATCGAGCGGGCGCTCAAGGGCGTCGAAGGCGCGTTTGTCATGTTGCCTTCTGTCTGGGCGCCCTCACCCGATTTCAAAGAAGCTAAGGGTGTGATCGCGAACTATGTCGAGGCGCTCACCAGGGCGGCGCCGCCGCGGGTGGTTGCGCTCTCGTCGATGGGGGCGAACAGGACCAGCGGACTGGGGATGATCACGGCGCTGTCGCTGCTGGAGCAAGGCTTTCGTGACCTGGTATCGCCAATCGCATTTGTGCGCGCCGGTGGATTCTTCGAAAACTTCCTCTACGGCTTGCAGGTCGCTCAGGGCGGAACGCTACCGGTCTACTACAATCCGACAAACCGGAAATCGACCATGGTCGCGACCAACGACATCGGCACGGAGGTCGCAATCCTTTTGAGCGGGCCAGCTTGGTCAGGGCAGCGCGTCGTCGAGCTTGGTTCGATGGTCAGCGCGGACGAAGTCGCGGAGCAATTGGGTGAAGTCCTGAATCTCGACGTGAAAGCCTTTGCAGTCCCGCGTGCAGGGTGGGCGGAAGCGTTCGAACAATTCGGCATCCCGAAGGGCCACACCGGACCTGCTGAAGAAATGTTTGAGGCCGTGAACGCGGGATGGATGGACCTCGGAGTCGAGGGTTCGGAGCACGTAGCGGGTACAACGTCCGCACGCGACGTCTTCGAGGCTGCACAGAACGCTGCCAGACGTAAGTCCGGGACGGATCAGGTATGAGACGGAGACTGCCCGCTTCTGCGTCGGACGCGGCGCGGGAAGCGCTCAACAGTTCAAAGCAACGCGAAGCGCCTCCACTCCACCAGCGTCATCCCGGCCGTTCCCGCCCTGGCGCAGAATGGCGACGGTCTTCGAGCCGATCGTCCGTGGATTCCCGCCGGAATGTAAGCACCGAGCCGGTCGGCTTGGTTCAACCGAAGTCCGCAACGCCCGGGGTATTCACGGTTCGTGCGGCGGGAATGTATCGAGAGCGGTTCCGGATTGTGCGACGCCGCTTACCACCCCATTGAGCCGACGCCGACGGGCACCGCGAACGGCAGGTGTGGGGCAGGGCCGACGAAAAGCCCAACTGTCTGCCTTCGATGAGATAGCCGACATTAGGCCTCAAGAGTTTCGGGAAATTTGCTTGCCCCTGCCCGATCAAGGGCTTACGTTTCCCGTAACTTATGACCGAAACGCACCCGCAAAACCGCCGCATCGGCTATGCCCGCGTCAGCACCGTGGGCCAGACCCTCGACAGCCAGCTTGAGCAGCTACGGGCGGCAGGATGCACCGCAAAAATTTACCGCGAGAAAGTCACCGGCGCGCACAGCGACCGCCGCGAGCTTCTCAAGATGCTCAAGCACCTCGCCCCCGGCGACGTGGTGACGGTGACGAGGATTGACCGCCTCGCCCGCAGCACCTTCGACCTGTTCGCCATCGTCAAGCAGATCGTGGACGCCAAGGCGCAATTCCGGTCATTGGCCGAGCCGTGGGCCGACACCGGCACCAGCACCGGGCGCTTGATGATTGCCATTCTCGGCGGCTTGGCCGACGTGGAGCGCGACCTTATCCGCACCCGCACCGCCGAGGGCCGCAGCCGCGCGCAGAAGCGCGGGCAGCGCATGGGCCGCAAACCGAAATTGACCGAGGCGCAGCAGGACGAGGCCCGCCGCCGCCGCGCCGAAGGTGCTACCCTCGCGGAACTCGCGCGCAGCTACGGCGTGGGGAAGAGTACGATTTCTCGGCTCTAAAAGGAATGACACGGTAATGGCTGCAAGATTCGTAATCGCCGTTAACCTTGCGATGATGCCCATAAAAAGCCCTGCACAGGTAGCTACAATCCACTTAGCGCCACTAATACTTGGTTTAACGATAGGGTTTACAGTTGGTGTACTTGTATCCATTTACTTATGATCCATTGTTATTAAGAATCCAAAACTAGGCAGACTGCTAATTATAACAAATATGATAGTCTCAGTGATAGCTCTTATATCGGCGCTCCTTGCTGCGTATCTCTATTATCTGTCTAACGGTACTCCCAAGTCGCTTGGCAGTTGGCAAGATTTTAACCCATTGAAGTTTGCCTACGCCCAGACACTCGCAGTCACAGAGCCCGGAGTTACAATCACCGAGCCAGCCGTTTCTTGGATACATGCTCTCGGCAATTTTGTTTGTGCTTCTCGTTGTGTTTTTGTTTGCAGTTGGCGCTGTTTTACTCCTTAAAGATGTGCCACAAAATCGCAGCCGCCGTATGGCGGCGAACGATATAGTGAAGACATTTGGAGGGTTTTTCATTGGTGTCTTGACGTCATTTCTTAAACAAGCCATTGGCGGGTAGGAGACCGTACTGATTTTCCAGAATCCACCTTATCAGGCTCGGCCCTGTAGGCGCCCGATCAAAATGTCACCCGTGTGCCAGTTAGAGATGACACTCCCCGGAGGATTTCTGGGGGGTGTTTGGGGTGACGGTTCGGCTGATGAGCGATCGGGAGCTGCGGCGGCTCGAGGTGCTGCAGGATTTGGATCGGCGGCGATTGACGACCGTGGCGGCGAGTCAGCTGCTCGGGCTCGAGCGCCGTCAGGTGTTTCGGTTGCTGAAGGCCTACAGGATCGAAGGTCCGACCGGCCTGATCTCGAAGGACGCGGTCGTCGCGGCAACCGGCGCAAGCCCGAGGCGGTGCGGTGCGCGGTTCTGGCGATGATCCGCGAGCGGTATTGGGATTTTGGCCCGACCTTGGCGGCCGAGAAGCTGCGCGAGGCTCATGGGGTAACGGTTGGTCGTGAGACCTTGCGCCAGTGGATGATCGCCGACGGGCTGTGGCGCGATCGTAAGCAGCGCAAGCGCATCCACCAGCCGCGGCCGCGGCGCGATTGCGTCGGCGAACTGGTGCAGGTCGACGGCAGCGAGCATTGGTGGTTTGAGGATCGCGGACCACAATGCACCTTGCTGGTGTTTGTCGACGACGCGACCAGCCGACTGATGCATCTGCAATTTGTCGAGAGCGAGTCGACCTTTGCCTATTTTCACGCGGCGCGGGCCTATCTGGAGGCGTGGGGCAAGCCGGTGGCGTTTTACAGCGACAAGCATGGCGTCTTTCGGGTCAACCATCCAGGCGCGCTTGGCGGTGACGGCATGACCCAATTCGGCCGGGCATTGCATGCCCTGAACATCGACATCATCTGCGCCAATTCGAGCCCGGCCAAGGGCCGGGTCGAGCGCGCCAACAAGACGTTGCAGGATCGGCTGGTCAAGGAATTGCGGCTGGCCGGGGCGGCAGCCCTGGCGGAGGGCAACGCCCTGCTTCCGGCGTTCATTGCCGACTATAACGCGCGCTTCGCTAAGCCGCCGGTGAACAAGAAGGACCTGCATCGGCCGCTGCGCGCCGGCGACGATCTCGATGATGCGTTTGCCTGGAAGGAGGAGCGCACCCTCTCACAGGCATTGACGCTGCAATACGACAAGATCCTCTTCATCCTGGAACCGACCGACCAGGCCAAGGCGGCGATCGGCAAGCGGGTCGCCGTG
The DNA here is from genome assembly GCA_963814805.1 of uncultured Alphaproteobacteria bacterium. Taxonomy (GTDB): domain Bacteria; phylum Pseudomonadota; class Alphaproteobacteria; order ATCC43930; family CGMCC-115725; genus AP-15. The sequence goes on from CAWFER010000015.1 coordinate 111,923, forward strand.
GTCGATTATCCCGACGGCCGCCTGGCAATCCGCTACCGCGGCCTCGAACTGGCGTATCGGACCTTTGATAAAATTCGCCAAGTCTCGCAGGCCGCGATCGTCGAGAACAAACAGCTCGGCGCCGCGCTCGCTTTCATTCGCGAGCAACAACTCCGCCGCGAACCCCCACATCGCAGTCGATCAGCACCGCGCCGTCGCGATCAGCGCGACCCACGTCTGTTTAAGGTCGGCTGAGTTTTCTACGAGCCGAGCGGGCTCGGGCCCGCTCGGTACAAACTCGGGAGCCGTTTCGCCCGTCCGCGTTACGGGTGCCGGTCGGGCGCTGCGCTACGCCGGGGGCTCCGCGCCCGCCCGCCGCCCGACCCCAACGACAGTGACATTTCTAAATGGCAGAAACGGTGACATCTCTATTTGGTGGACACAGGCCCCGGCTGATTTTCCAGAACGGCGGTTATCGGACTTTTTGGGTGTAGGCCCGCGGCGTCGACGGGCGCGCACGGATAATTCGTCCTCGTTCCTGCCCTTGCAACCCGCAGATCGCTACCGTGCTGCCTGAACGGCACGCATAGAGTCAGATATCGTCGGCGCCGACCAGTACGGAGCCCTTTGAATTGAGTAGTCCTGCGTTCAATTTCTGGGCAGCTCGGAGTTCAATCATTTGCCGGTGCGCATCGAATATTCGCATGAGGGCCGGTTCGGAGAGGTCGCTCGACTGAACCGCCTCCTCCAGCGCGTCCATGGCCAGGATGCACAAGATTCGCTCATAGCCCGGCTTGCGCAAGAAGAAAGAAAACGTCTTGGCCTCTGGATCCCATGACGGCGGTCCCGATTCTACATGCCATCCTTCTGGTTCGATCGACACTTTTGAAACCTCCTCGTTCTTTCCAACACCGCAATTGAACTGATCGTGCCCGTCTATCTGAGGCCGCCGAGGCGGCACGGGCTTGAACATGAGGTCGAGCTTGCAGATGGGCCTCTGGCTTACCACGTCCGGCTTGCCAAAATGGTCGAATCGTAGGTTCGTATCGGGAATCAACCATTCGGAGCAAGTCTTGCTTAGCCGACGGGATCAACAGCATCCCCGCGGTGATGATCGCGAGCGAATCACCAGAGCGCGCCAGGCCGCCGAAGCGCTGTTCGCCTCAAAACCGCCAGTCAGTGGGCCATCAGTTCCGGATTCGCCACCAGCCGACCAATCGGCGCGCAAACCGCGGGTGCTGACAATCGCGCCGGCGGCCCCGGTCCGTCTCGAGAAGATCAGAGCGCCGGTCAGTCCCGAGCCGCAGACGACGCGCGAGATCCCGCGGTCGCAATTTGCGCGCATCCGCACCTGGATGAACTACGGCATGACGGTTGCCCAGGTCGCCGACCTCTACGGCGCTGCTGTCGGCGAGATCGAACGCATTCTCCGGGAAGCCTGACGGGGTGTTTCGGCCTCCCGGCCGCCTCTCAGGCGGAGCGCGTTACATAAGTCTACCACGTCGCGCCGTCGGGTGCCGCGGCCGATCGTGCGGAACAACGACCCCTTGGGATCGTCGCGCAGCCCGGCGCCGTCGAGATAGGCGGTGAGATACTCATCAAGGTTATGGTGGTACGGCACCGAGTGCCGCTTGCCGCCTTCTCGTACAGCCGCACCCAGAGCCGGCGGTTCTGCGTGTAGACATCCTCGACCGCCATGCCAAGCGCCGCGCCGATGCGGGCGAAGGAATAGATCATCAACCCGTACCAGAAGAGGTTTGTCGCCCAAGTTGCCAAGCGTCGATACGTTCTTTCGCGTCCTGGCGATCCGAGGCGGGCTCCCGCTCATCGCGCTGTCCGATTTCGCACGCAGAGGATACAGCCGAGCACGAGCGGCGAGCAATTTAGAATAAGACCGGCTCTTATATCAGATGTTCCTGCTGTCCTAAGTCCTCGGATCGCCGACGGCACCGCCGTGCCTGGCCGGGGCAATGTAAGCACCCGGTAACCGGCGCAGCCATAATGGCAAGGCGGTTGCCGGGAGGAGCGGCCGTAGATACACTCATCGCGCGAATAAGCGAGAAGACGTTCGAGCATCGACCTGGGGAGATGCGGATGGCGAGCACCTTCTACGAACGGCCTATCCTCAACGCGCCCTATGCCAAGCCGCGGTTTCACCATCCGCTTGACGAGCATGGACAACCGCTCGGTGTTCCACCGATCGAGGGCCGCCGGCCGTCAAAGTTCATCGTTCCGGTGCCCGCTGCCAGGCGCAGGGGAGCGGCTGCCCAGGGCGCGCTGCCTCTTGAGACCTACAGCGACAGCGCGATCGTCAATGAGATCCGGGGTCATGTCGACGCGTGGCGAGTGCTGCCCGGCGGCGCCGATTGGGGCGTCACGCCAACCACACAGCGTCTGCTTGAGCATTGGCGCAGCCCCAATTTCTCCGGTCAACGACCGTTCTTCTGCCAGATCGAGGCTGTCGAAACGCTGATCTGGCTGACCGAGGTCGCTCGCGGCAGAAGGCAGTATGCCAATCTGTGGCGTGCGATCGACGCAGCGAACGCCGAGGCCAACCCGGAGCTGGTCCGTATCGCCCTGAAAATGGCGACGGGCGCCGGCAAGACCACGGTCATGGCGATGATCATCGCCTGGCAGACGCTCAACGCCGTGCGCATGCCGGGCTCCGACCGCTTCTCACGCGCCTTCCTGATCGTCACCCCCGGCATCACGATCAAGGATCGGCTTCAGGTGCTCTACCCTGAACACCCCGAGAGTTATTACCGCGCCCGCGAGCTATTGCCCAATGACATGCTCGGCGACATTGGCAAGGCGACGATCGTCATCACCAACTATCACGCGTTCCAGCATCGCGAGACGGTGGCGCTGTCGCGGGTTGGGCGTGCCTTCCTTACCGGCAATGCTCCCGAGCCGGTCGTCACCCGACAAACAGATGGCGAGATGCTCGACCGCGCCTGCGGCAAGCTGCTCTCGTTCAAGAATGTCGTCGTGCTCAATGACGAGGCGCATCACTGCTACCGGCAACGAGCGCTCTCCGAAGAGGAGAAGCTCGACCGCGAGAGCCAGGCCGAGGCCAGGGAAAACAATGAGGCGGCGCGGCTGTGGATCAGTGGGATCGAGGCGCTGAAGCGCAAGGTCGGGGTCCGCGCCGTCTACGATCTTTCCGCCACGCCGTTCTTCCTGCGCGGCTCGGGCTATCGCGAAGGGACCTTATTTCCCTGGGTCGTCTCCGATTTCAGCCTGATGGATGCGATCGAGTGCGGCATCGTCAAATTGCCGCGCATCCCGGTTGCCGATAATTTTGCGGCCGCAGACGACCCGGTCTACCGCAATTTATGGCAGCATGTCGGCCGCGACCTGCTGCGCACCCGCCATCCGCTCGATCTGCCGGCGATGCTGCAGACCGCGCTTTACGCGCTCTATTCGAATTACGAGACCTATTACGGCGAGTGGGAGAAGGGCCGGGTCGGTGTGCCGCCGGTGTTCATCGTCGTGTGCCAGAGCACCACGATTTCGAAGCTCGTCTACGAGTGGATCGCTGGTTTCGAGCGCCTGCCGGAAGACGACAGCGAGACGATCGACGAGACCCGCGCCTTCCACCCCGGCGCACTGAGGCTGTTCCGGAATTACGACGAGCACGGGCAGCCACTGACGCGGCCCAACACGTTCTTGATCGATAGCGTCCAGATCGAGGCAGGCACGCTCGACGCCGAATTCCGTAAGGCCAGCGCGCCGCAGATCCACGCTTTCAAGGAACAGCGCGCCCGCGAGCGCGGCGCTGGCGATGCAGCCGAGCCGACCGACGTTGAGCTGATACGCGAGGTCATGAACACGGTCGGCCGCAAAGGACGCCTCGGCGAGCAGATCCGCTGCGTCGTCTCGGTGTCGATGCTGACCGAGGGCTGGGACGCCAATACCGTCACCCACATTCTCGGCGTCCGCGCCTTTGGCACGCAGCTGTTGTGCGAGCAGGTGGTCGGCCGCGGCCTGCGCCGGCTGTCCTATGAGCCGGGCGAGGATGGCATTCTGTTTGATGTTGAATATGCGCAAGTCATGGGGATTCCGTTCGCCTTTACCGCCGGCGCGGTTCAGGCTCGGCCGACCGAACCAAAGATCGCGACACATGTCCATGCCGTGCCGCAGCGGGCGAAGCTTGAGATCACCTTCCCGCGGGTCGAGGGGTTTCGCGTCGATCTGCCGTCCGAGAATTTGGCGGCGGCCTTTGACGAGAATTCGCGGCTGGTGCTGACGCCGCGCGAGGTCGGCCCGTGCGAGGTGCTGATGCAGGGCATCGTCGGCGAGAGCATCACCTTGACCCCGGAGGTGATCGCCGCCTTTCGCCCGTCGGAGATCAGTTTCCGGCTCGCGAAACATTTGCTTTACCGGGACTTCCGGGACGAAGACGGCTTTCCGCGGCAGCACCTGTTTCCGCAGATCCAGCGCATCTGCAAGCGCTGGCTCGACGAGGGCTATCTGGTGACCCAGGGCGTGCCGATCGGCGCGGTCGTTTATCCTGAAATTGCCGACACGGTCGCCGAGCTGATCACCAACGCCATCACCAGATCGACCGGCGACGAGCGGCTGGCCCGCGCGGTGCTCGACCCGTATCAGCCGACCGGCTCGACCGCGTCGGTGAATTTTCAGACGACGCGAGCGGTTTATGCGACCGACCATCGCAAGAGCCATGTCAGCCACGTCGTACTCGACAGCGAGTGGGAGGCCGAGCTGGCCCGCGTGCTGGAGGCGCACCCGCGCGTCGTCAGCTATGCCAAGAACCAGGGCATGCAGTTCGAGGTGCCGTACCGCATCGGGCGCGTGGCGCGGCGTTATGTTCCGGATTTCCTGGTCCGTCTCGATGTCGGCGGTGGCGAGATCGTCAACCTCGTGCTCGAAACCAAGGGCTATCGCGGGCTCGACGCGCAACTGAAGGCGGATGCGATGCGCACTTTGTGGGTACCCGGCGTCAATGGGCTCGGCGCCTATGGCCGATGGGAATTCGCCGAGTTCCGTGAGGTGTTCGCGATCCAGGATGAGTTCGCCCGCCTCGTCGAACGGCTGATGGCGAAGGAGCCTGCGTGATGGCGCGCACATCGAGGCCAAAGCAGGTCGGAGCGCTGAGCCACGGCGAGAAGCGGGTCAACATTCCAACGGCGGAAATGCAGAGCTTCTTTCAGCGCGAGGAAGACCATTCGCCGCTGCCGCCAAAGCATTACCAGCGTCAACTGCCATTGGCCGAAGGCGAGCATCGCGAGCGCGACCCCGACCGCGACCCGCAGCTCCTATGGAACGGCATGCGCATCACCTTGACCGAGGCGCAGCGCCGGCAGCTCGCCGACACCGGCGAAATCGAGATCGGCGAGGCGCAGCTCGTCTGGCGCGGCAAGGACAATCAGGACTGGTCCGACCTGATCGTGCGGACCCCGCCGCTCTACATCCAGGAAAAGATCCACCCGAAGGCGATTATCGACGATCTGCGGCGGCGCAGCGCCGTGGCCGACGAGGCCGCCTCGGACCAGCCCAGCCTCTTCGCCGATTTCAACGGCGTGCCCCGGGATATGGCGGCCGAGTTCTACCAGCACGAGGCGAACTGGTCGAACCGGATGATCTGCGGCGACAGCCTGGCGGTGATGGCGAGCCTCGCCGAGCGCGAGCGGCTCAAGGGCCGGGTCCAGTGCATCTATTTCGACCCGCCCTACGGCATCCGCTTCAACTCGAACTGGCAGGTCTCGACCCGCACCCGCAACGTCAAGGACGGCCGCCAGACCGACATCAGCCGCGAGCCCGAGCAGGTCAAGGCGTTCCGCGACACCTGGAAGGACGGCATCCACTCCTACCTGACCTACCTGCGCGACCGTCTTACGGTCGCCCGCGACCTGTTGACCGAGTCGGGCTCGATCTTCGTCCAGATCGGCGACGAAAACGTCCACCGGGTGCGTTCGGTGATGGATGAGGTGTTTGGCGCGGGCAATTTTATTTCACAGATAACTCTCACCAAAGCTGCTTCTCAAAGTTCCGAATTATTGGCCAGCGTGAACGATTTTATTCTCTGGTATTCGCGGAATCTCGGTGCGGTAAAGTATAGAACCATATACCAAGATAGAAAAGCGATTGAACGACCCGAAGAACGCTACATCTGTGTCGAGATGCCAGACGGAAGAATTCATGATCTGAGTTACAATCAGAAAACCGGCAGAGAGGCTATTCCGGATGGACGTTACGTTCGGATGATAACTGTGACTTCGCAAACAGGATCAGAAACTTCCCGCTTTTTATATTCGTTTAGAGGACAAACATTTCGACCACCTGGCGCCCGTGGTTGGTCTACAAACATGACCGGACTTCAACGTGTCGAACGTGCTGATCGCATGTGGTCAGCAGGAACAACCCTCATGTGGAAGAACTATCATGCCGATTATCCGTATCGACCGCGTGTTTCTTTATGGGACGATATAAGATCAAGTGGCTTTGGTTTCATAAAGACCTATGTTGTACAAACTCTTCCCGAAGTAGTACAGCGCTGCATCCTGATGGCGACCGATCCGGGCGATCTGGTGCTCGACCCGACCTGCGGTTCGGGGACGACAGCTTATGTCGGCGAGCAGTGGGGACGGCGGTGGATCACGATCGACACCAGCCGGGTGGCGCTGGCCTTGGCGCGCACCAGGCTGATGGCGGCGCGCTATCCGTGGTATCTGCTCGCCGACAGCCCGGAAGGACGGCGCAAGGAGGCCGAGCTGATGGGCAAGCCGCCGCTCGAAGATGCGCTCCATGGCCCGACCCGCAACGATCTGCGCCAGGGCTTTGTCTATGAGCGGGTGCCGCACATCACCTTGAAGTCGATCGCCAACAATTCGCGCATCGACGATATCTGGGAGAAATGGCAGGCGGTGCTCGAACCATTGCGCGCGTCGCTGAACGCCGCGCTCGGCCGCACCCCAGCGGTCATTCCGGGGCGCGGCGACGCCGCGAGCCCGGAACCTATGAACACCGCAGGATCGGAGGGCGCACCGGCGAACGTGCCTCAATACCCGCCGTCCGTGTTCATGGGTTCCGGGCCCGGCGCTTCGCACCGTCCCGGAATGACAGAGCAGAGCGACGGCGCGTGGGAAGAATGGGAGATTCCGCGCGAGGCCGGCGCCGATTGGCCCGAGCGGGCGCTCGATGCGCATAAGGCGTGGTGGCAGGCGCGGATCGCCCGCCAGCAGGAGATCGATGCCGGCGATCGCCCAGGCCGCCGATGTCGAAAAGCTCTACGACCGCCCCTATGCCGACAATGGCCGGGTCAGGGTCGCCGGCCCGTTCACGGTCGAGAGCCTGTCGCCGCACCGCATCGCCGCGACCGATGAAACCGAGTTGGCCGACGATCTCGATGCCGCCGAGGGAAAGCGCCGGCGCACCGGGGCGCCGCAGGTCGATTTCTCGCAGATCGTCATCGACTATCTGAAAAGCGCCGGCATCCACCAATCCGACAAGAGCGGCAAGATCGATTTCGACAGCGTCACCCCGTGGCCCGGCCATTGGGTCGGCGCCGAGGGGCGCTTTCAGGAGCGTGACGAGATGCGCCGCGCCGCGATCCTGATCGGCCCGGAATACGGCACCGTATCGCGGCCCGACCTGACCGCCGCGGCGCGCGAGGCCAACGAAGCCGGTTTCGACATGCTGATCGCCTGCGCTTTCAATTTCGACGCGCACTCCTCGGAACTCGACCGGCTCGGCCCATTGCCGATCCTGAAGGCGCGGATCAACCCCGATTTGCACATGTCCGACGAACTGAAGAACACCGGCAAGGGCAACCTCTTTGTCATCTTCGGCGAGCCCGACATCGACATCGAGACGCTCGATGCGGGCGAATTGCGGGTCACGGTCAACGGCGTCGATGTCTACGATCCCAATACCGGCGACATTCGTTCCAACGATGTGCGCGACATCGCCGCCTGGTTTATCGACACCGACTACAATGAGGAGAGCTTTTTCGTCCGCCACGCCTACTTTCTCGGCGCCAACGACCCGTACAAGGCATTGAAGACCGCATTGCGCGCCGAGATCGACGAGGAGGCGTGGTCGACCCTCTACCGCGCCACCAGCCGCCCGTTCCCGCGGCCGCGCGACGGGGTAATCGCGGTCAAGGTCATCAACCACTTCGGCGACGAGGTGATGAAGGTCTACAGGGTGTAGGCGCGCATGCGCTTTCTGCTCGCCGACAGCTTTACCGGCGCGCTGGCCCGACTGCCCGCGGCCGAGGCGAAGGCGGTCAAGACCACGGTCGTCGATTTGCAGATTGACCCCGACGGCAGGGGGCTGTCGTTCCACCGGATCGACAAATCGCGCGACCCGAATTTCTGGTCGGTGCGGGTCGGCCGCGATCTGCGGCTGATCGTGCACAAGACGGACGACAGCCTGCTCGTGGCCTATGTGGGCCATCATGACAACGCCTATTCCTGGGCCGAACGGCGGCGGATCGAGATGCATCCCTCGACCGGCGCGATCCAGATCGTCGAGGTGCGCGAGCGGGTGGAACAGGTAGCTGCCGCAATACCGAATGCTCCGGCAATTGCCACGGCCGGGGCTTGCGACCGGCTCCCGTTCGCCTCGCTCGGCGATGGCGCCCTGTTGTCAGCTGGGGTTCCGGCCGATTGGCTCGGCGATGTCCGCGCCGCGACCGAAGACGGGTTTTTCGAAATCGCCGCGCACCTGCCCGCCGAGGCCGCGGAAGCGCTGCTGCAATACGCCGCTGCCGGCACGCTGCCCGCACCACCGCCGCCCGTCGAGCGCGACCCCTATACGCACCCCGATGCGCAGCGCCGCATCCGGCTCGTCGTGGACGAAGAGGAACTGCGACAGGCGCTCGATTATCCGTGGGAGCGATGGGGCGTCTTCCTGCATCCCTCGCAGCGGGCGATCGTCGAACGGCGGTTCGCGGGTCCGGCCCGAGTTCTCCGGCTCGGCTGGAACCGGAAAGACGGTCGTCGCCTTGCATCGGGCGGTCGGGCTGGCGCGCGTGAAGCCGCGGGCTCGGGTGCTGCTGACCACATTCTCCGCCCCACTGGCTCGCTCGCTCGCCGCGAAGCTCAGGGTTCTCGCGCCGGAGACCGGGGGCATCGTTCCGCGGATCACCGTCACGGACTGGCAGAGCGCGGCGGGCGAGCTGTTTCAGCTGATCCATGGCCGCCGGCCGCGGATCGTCTCAACCGACGCACTGCGCACGATGATCGGGGAGGCAGCAACTGCGGCCGGGGTAAGGGGCTTCACCTCGCGCTTTCTGTTATCGGAGTGGACCAACGTGGTCGACGCCTGGGGCATTGATGGGCTGACGCGCTATGCGAGCGTGCCGCGGCTCGGGCGTCGGACACCGCTAGGCCCGCGTCAGCGAGAGCGGCTCTGGTCGGTCTTCGAGCCGGTCGCGGCGGCCCTTCGGGAGCAGGGCATCTTCACCCGCGCCGCGGTCTGCCGCGATGTCGCGGCCCACTATGCGACTCGGGCCAGCAAGCCGTTCGACCATGTCGCGGTCGACGAAGCGCAGGATCTTGGGCCTGCCGAACTCACCTTCCTTGCCGCCATCGCCCCGCCGGGAGAAGACGCGCTGTTTTTCGCCGGCGACAGCGGCCAGCGGATCTTCCAACACCCGTTTTCCTGGAAGGCGCTCGGCATTGAGGTTCGCGGCCGCTCGTCTACTCTGAAGGTGTGCTATCGCACCTCGCGGCAGATCCGCAGCGTCGCCGATCGTCTGCTGCCGGGCGCGCTGCGCGATCCTGATGGAAACGAGGAGGAACGCAGCGGCACGGTCTCGGTGTTCGATGGACCGGCGCCGGGCATTGCCGTTCTCGCAGATGCTCGGCAGGAAACCGAGGCGGTAGCGGATTTTATCCGAAACGCCGTTGCCGACTGCATTCTTCCCGACGAGATCGGAATGTTCGTCCGGTCGCCGGGCGAGATCGGCCGGGCTCGCGCCGCGGCGGAAGGGGCGGGCCTAGGTGATAAAGTCGCCATATCCGTCATGCATCTGGCGAAGGGGCTGGAGTTTCGCGCCGTCGTTGTGATGGCCTGCGATCAGGATGTCCTACCGCTTGAGTCGCGCATCGCCGATGCGGCGGACGAAGGGGAACTCGACGACATCTACGAAACGGAGCGGCAGCTGCTATATGTCGCCTGCACCCGGGCGCGTGATCGCTTGTTGGTGACCGGCGTGGCGCCGGGCTCGGAATTTCTGAAAGACCTGTAACGCAGCCGCGCGCCACCCTTTCACTGCCGGATCTGGTGGACGGAGCCGCGGGCTCCGCTCCCCGTCATTGCTTGTGGGCGTCATTGCTTGTAGGAGGGGTCGATGCGGTCGAGCTTGCGCAACAGGGCCGGCCATTCGAACTTGGCCGGGTCATCGCGGCCGCTGACGAGGCGCATCCTGGCGTTGTCATAGGCCGCGCTGACGACGGCGTCGCCGATCGGGTGGAATTCGGCGCCCGATTGCTGGAAGGCAAGCTGCATCGCACAAGCCCGCTCCATGCGATAGGTCGCGATAAAGGCTGCGGCGATGCTCGCGCCGACGACCAGCAGGCCGTGATTGCGCAGGACCATGATATGGCGATCACCGAGATCAGCGAGAAAACGCGCGCGCTCCTCGGGATTGCGCGCCGTGCCCTCGTAGTCGTGATAGGCGACATCGCCGATCACCTGCAGCGCGTGCTGGTTGAGCGGCAGCAACCCAGCTTTTTGCATCGACACGGCGCAGCCGGCAATCGAGTGGGTGTGAAGCACGCAAGCCACTTCCGGCCGTGCCGCGTGCACCGTGCTCGGGATTGCGAAACCGCCGCTGTTGATCTCGGATTGCGAGGGCTCGACCTTGTTGCCGTCGCGATCGATCTTGACCAGCGACGAGGCGCTCACCTCGTCGAACAGAAGGCCGTAGGGGTTGATCAGGAAATGATCCTCTCGCCCGGGCACCCGCGCCGTGATGCGGGTATTGATCAGGTCCGACCATCCGAACAGATCGACGAGGCGGTAGCAGGCGGCAAGATCAAGCCGCGTCTGCCATTCCTCGGCCGACGTCCGCGCAGGCATTGCCGTTACGGTTGACGCCATGGGCTTCCTCCAATCCGCACAAATTCCGCTCGAGATCAGCGCACGCGCCGCACTCCACGGTCAAGCCGCCCGGCGAGTTCAGGGGCAATCTCGCGCTTTTGATCGATGGCGGCAATGACGCGACAGGTAATTCGACGACCGGCGGGCTGGCCTGAGCCCGAACCCCGATAATTACCAAAAGCCGCGGCCAAACCTCGATCCCGTCACCGCCTGGCGGCCGCCTGCGATATTCTGATCGGCGAAGGCTAGAAATAGAAGGGGCGGTGGTGATGAGCGCGAAGCCACAATCGAGATCGGCGCGCCTGCAGGAACTGATCCGGCGCCGGGACAAGGTGCTGGCGGTCCTGCACCCGCCGACTGCGGCGCATGCCCGGATCATGGAAAAAGCCGGTTGCGAGGCGTTGTTCGTCGGCACCGGCGGGGTGGTCGGCGCCTATACGGGTCTTGCCGATGTCGGCGCTGCGACGATGACCGAATGCGTGACGATCGCCGGCTGGATCGCCGACAGCGTGTCGATCCCGGTGATCATGGACGGCGACACCGGTCATGGCGGCATCATGGCCGTGCGTCGGATGATCCGCGAATGCATCCGCGCCGGGGTTGCCGGCGTACGCATTGACGACCAGCCGATCGAAGGCAAGCGCAGCACGCAGAGCGCCGGCGTCGAGGTCGTGCCGCTCGACCAGGCGATCGCACGCTATCGCGCAGCCGTCGATATGAAGAACGAACTCGACCCGAACTTCGTGGTAATGGCGCAGTGCTACGCCCGCGATGCCCCGGGCGGCGCCTTGGCGGACACGATCGCCCGGATGCGGGCCTACCGTGAGGCGGCTGGCGTCGACTGGGTGCAGTTCGAATCGCCCCATTCGGTCGACGAAATCAGAGCGGCGCGCGCAGCGGTGGCGGGGCCGTTTTCTTTCATGAAGGGGAAGCTCGGCCGCTACCTCGATCTCGACGAGCATCTGGCGCTCGGCGTTACTATCGCCTGGTATCCGGGTTTCACGCACCACGTCACCTGGGCGGCGCTGTGGGATTTCATGAGCGCGTTCCAGTCGGGCGGCGTCAAGGCGTGGGACAGCTTTGTCGAGAGCCGCCTCGATCGGCCTTATCCCGCGCCCGAGGCGCCTGAGGATGGCGAAAGCGGAGCCAAACAGCAGGCGCTCGAACAACGCTACTTTTCGTCAGGCGCTCGCCGCCAATAGATTTTAACACCATTCGTAGGGGGAGTGAGCCATGGCGCGCAACGGCTTTAGGATCTTCGATTCCGACACTCATGTCGGCCCGGATGCGCGCATCTTGGCCGGCTATCTCAGCGCGGCCGAAAAGGACGGCTTGCGTGCTTGGGAGGCGTACAAGTCGGTCGACCGCTCAGGGCGCGAGACCTACACCAAAGGGCAGCGCCGCTATCGTCGTCGCCTCGGCATGGCTGAACCCGACGAAGCCCCGGCCGGGTACATGGCGGGGTTCACCGGCGTAAGGCGGACGCGCGAGCCCTCGCCCCGTGTCGATGCCGATCCCGGCGAGCGCATCAAGGACATGGATCATGAGGGCGTCGACGTGAACCTGACCCTTCCCTCGGGCTGGTTCGGCGCCTGGACGGCCGGCGACGACGTGGCCCTCGAGATGGCGATGTATCGCGCCTATCACCGCTGGATGGCGGACTATTGCGGCATTTACCCGAACCGGCTCGGCGGCGTGATCCTGGCCGGCGCCCGCGATGTAGACGGGGCGCTCGACGAGATCCGTCGCTGGGGGCGCTCGAGCTGGGCCTGGGGGATGATGGTCTACGCACCCGCCGGCACGCCGCTCGACCATCCGACGCTGGAGGCGCTCTACGCCGAAGCCGCCGAACTCGATCTCGCGGTCGTGCTTCACACCTTCACGGTGATGCCGCCTTACGCGCCGGGCGGGCAGGACACCTGGGACAATCTGTGGCTCCAGCGCTCGGCGGCGCACCCCTGGTGCGGCATGCGCAACATGGCGGCGCTGATCGGCAGCGGGGTCATGGACCGCTACCCGAGCTTGCGGGTCGGCACCTTGGAGGCCGGGCACGGCTGGCTGCCGTTCTGGATGGCGCGGCTTGACGAGCACGCCGAGACAATCAAGGCGGCGCTCCCCGAGCTGGCGCACAAGCCCAGCGAATACGTCACCGGCGGGCGCTATTTCCAGAGCATCGAGATCCCCGAGGGCGCCAGGTTGACCAACGCCGTCATCGACCTCGTCGGCGATCACGTTCTGATGTACGCGTCGGACTATCCGCATGGCGAGAGCCACTTCCCCCAATCGACCTCGCTGGTGCTGGACTGGGCGATGGAGCCGGCGCGGAAACGCAAGCTGCTGTGGGACAACGCCACCCGCTTCTATGCGCGCGCCCCGATTTGATGCGGTCCGATCCGTGAGGTCGAGTGGGAACCATCGATCCGACGACGGGAGGGAATGCTATGGCGACAGGCAGCAAGATCCGCGTGGGCATTGTCGGGGCCAGTCCGAACCGGGGATTTGCCTCGATCGCGCACGTCCCGGCCTTGCGGGCGCTCCCCGAATTCGAGATCAGCGCCGTCTGCACGACCCGTCAGGACTCGGCCGAGGCGGCGGCCAGGCATTTTGGCATTCCGCTGGCGTTTTCCGACCCCGAAAAGCTCGCGAGTCATCCCGATGTCGATCTGGTCACGGTTAGCGTCAAGGTCCCCGATCATTACCGGCCGGTCATGGCCGCGATCGAGGCAGGAAAGCATGTCTATTGCGAATGGCCGCTCGGCCGCGATACCGCCGAGGGGACGCAGATGCTCGATGCGGCCGAACGCCGAGGGATCCGGCATGCGGTCGGACTGCAGGCCCAAGTGTCTCCGGCGATCAATTACATAAACGACCTGGTCGCCGATGGCTACGTCGGCCGGGTGCTGTCGGCGACGATGATTGCTTGCGCGCCGAACTGGGGAGCCTCGATCGGCCGCGCCTTTCAGGCCGACCGCGCCAATGGCGCCAATTTGCTGACGATCACCGGCGGCCACACGATCGATGCGTTGTGCTATTGCCTCGGCGAATTCCACGAGCTGTCCGCCTTTGTGGTCAGCCAACGCGACCGGATCCCGCTGCAGGATACGGGCGAGATGGTTGCGAAGACCTCGCCCGACCAGCTCGTCGTCAACGGCATTGTCGGCGATGGTGCCGTCGTCTCGTTCCAGGTGCGCGGCGGGATGACGCGCGGGACCGAGTTCCTGTTCGAGATCCACGGCGAAGAGGGCGACCTCCAGCTCACCGCTGCCACCCGTGCCTCGATGCAGCGTCAGGAACTGAATTTGAAGGGTGGTCGAGGCGACGCCCCGGCACTCGTCGATTTGCCGATCCCCGGCAAATACCGGTGGGTGCCGCAGGGGGTGCCGCCGGGGTCTCCCTACGATGTCGCGCAACTCTACCGGAAGCTGGCCGAGGCGATCCGCGACGGCAAACCCGTCAGCCCCGGCTTCGACGCCGCCCTCACTCGCCACCGCCTGCTCGACATGATCACGCACGCCTCGGACACTGGAATAAAACAGACAACAGCTTGCGCCACTTCCTCGCTATCAAGCTTATCCTCTCCCCGAAAGGCAGCGACAATCGGAGACGTTGGCGATGAACCTTAACTCGGACTTCAACGCTCGCGCAGCCGTCCACGCCGCCCGGTTACACTGGACGCCGTCGCCCATCCCCGGGGTGGACCGGAGAATGCTCGACCGCATCGGGGACGAAGTAGCGCGCGCGTCCTCGATCGTTCGCTACGCCTCGAACAGCCATTTCTCGGCGCACATTCATGGCGGGGGCGAGGAGTTTCTGGTGCTGGACGGCGTCTTCCAGGACGAGCACGGCGACTACCCGGCCGGGACCTATGTTCGCAATCCGCCGACCAGCCGGCACACGCCTGGTTCCGAACTGGGGTGTACGCTCTTCGTCAAGCTCTGGCAGTTCGACCCGGACGACCGCACCCAGCTGCACATCGATACTCCGGCGCTCGTTTTCGCGCCGGTACCGGGTCTTCCCGGCGTCGAGTTGGCCCCGTTGTTTGATAATGCTTGCGAGCGCGTCCGTCTGGAACGCTGGGCATCGGGGGCGGTGATCGACATGCCGGTTCAGGGCGGGATCGAGCTGCTCGTTCTGGACGGCAGCTTTGAGGAGGCCCGCGAGGAATTCACGTCGCATTCGTGGCTCAGGCTCCCGGCTGGCTCGAAATTGCAAGCCACCGCGGGACCGGGCGGGTGTAAGGTTTGGGTCAAATCAGACCACCTCGCGCGTGATCTGCGCTTTCCGACTGCCGCGGCGACGGGCTAAAACAGGATTCAGCTGTTGAGAAGCGGCATGGTCTCCCGAAGTCCAAACGCCTCATTGCGCGATAAAGCCGCCGTCGATCACCAGCTCCGCACCGGTCACAAATGACGCCTCATCGGAAGCGAGGAACAGCACGCCATAGGCCACTTCTATGGGCTTCCCGATCCGCCGTAGCGGCGTCGCCGCGATCTTGTCGTCACGCTCGCCGGCATTGGTGGCGTTCAGCATCGGCGGCATGTAACCGGGATGCACGGTGTTGACGCGGACGCCGGATGGACCATATCGCACGGCCGCGGCTTTGGAGTAGATCCGCACTGCCCCCTTGGACGCATGATAAGCGGGATGGCCGCTGGTGCTGCCGACGAAGCCCATGATCGAGCTGATGTTGACGATCGACCCGCCGCCGGTTTTCGCCATCTGCTCGGCGGCAAGTTTGGTGCCGAGGAAAACGCTGGTCTGATTGATCGCGATGACGCGATGCCAGCCCTCAAGGCCGTACAGGATCACCAACCGAACTGCCGGAAATGCCGGCGTTGTTCACCAGAATATCGAGCCTGCCATAGGTCGCCACCGTCTTGGCGATCAAACCGGCCCATTCCGCCTCGCTGGTAACGTCGATCTTCGCGGCTGTCGCTTCTCCGCCTTCGGCCCGGATGTCGGCGGCAACCCGTTCGGCATCGCTTCCCAGGAACGTCGGCGACGATGACCTTGGCTCCTTCGGTCGCGAACAGGCGAGCCTCCGCGTCACCCATGCCATGAGCGCCGCCAGTGACGATCGCAACTTTTTCCTTAAGACGCATGGCGACCCCCGCTTTGCATGCGCCGATCATAACCGTGACGGCTCGGTCGTCGCCAGGCGCATCAGAAGATCCGTTGGGCGACGGCCGGGGTCGTTACCAAACACCGGCCAATCTGGCATGCGTATTCCACGTATCGATTGCCTAATCGCGGATGATCGGGCAGCTCTGATCGCGCGCCCAATCCGCGAAGCTGAGGTAATAGACACGGACGTCGTCATATCCGGCGCGGACCGCCGCGGCTGCGGCCAAGGCCGCTCTTCCGCCCCCTTCGCAATGGGTCACGATGTGATCGCCAGGGCCGAATCCGACGCGTTCCATCATGGCTCGCAGAACCGGTGCCGGCCGAACAACGCCGTTGTTTAAGAGATCGGTATGCGACAGATGCCGAGCACCCGGGAGATGCCCGCCGCGCGTACGGTTGCGCATGTCCTCTCCGGTGAACTCCGCGCGCGTTCGGCTGTCGAACACGTGCGCGTCGCCGTCAAGTTGACGCTTGAGGGTCTCGCGATCGACCAAACCAACGGACCCTGCGCCTGGGATCGCCCGGAAACCGCCGCTCGACGGCTTGACGGCTATCGGCAGTCTCGTCGCCGAGGAAAGGACCGGCCAGCCGCCATTCAGGATGACGGCCTTGGCGCCAAAATGCTGCAGGATGAACCAGATCCGCGCGGCATTGGTCATGCGGCCATCATCATAGGCCACGGCAATGGCCGAATGGTCGACGCCGAGTGACCCGAGAGCCTCATCCCAGTAACCGGTCTTACCAAACCCGATGTCGGCTGACTTGGCCGCCTTATCCCATTCCTCGACCGGCACATGCAAAGCACCGGGCACATGGCCGGCATCAAACATCGCCCGGTCGCGTGCATCCAAATACTGTATTGGACCGAGTGAGGTCAGTGCGGTGACATCGACGAAGGGATCATCCGGCATGATAGGTCTCTCTTTCAAAGGCTACCAACTCGAGGTTTCACCCAATCTTGCGACACGTTAGCCAGAAACGCCGTGGCGAGCCACTCCCGCAGCTTTGACCACCGCCGCCGTGTGCCCGTGCCCTTAACGGCGATCGCCAGCGCCTTCCGCTGCCCGACGAGGATGACGAGGCGCTTGCCGCGGGTCACGCCGGTGTAGACCAGGTTCCGCTGCAGCATCGGGTAGTGCTGGGTGGTCAGCGGGATCACCACGGCCGGGTATTCCGAGCCTTGGCTCTTGTGGATCGTCGTCGCATAGGCCAGCACCAGCTCGTCGAGCTCACCAAAGGCGTAGGTGACCTTGCGGCCATCGAAATCGACCGCGAGCTCGCCTTCCTCGGTGTCGATGCGCGACACGACGCCGAGGTCGCCGTTGTAGACGTCCTTGTCGTAATCATTCTCGACCTGCGCATGACCTTGTCGCCGGGACAGAAGGTCCAGCCGAACCGCTCGATGCGGATGTCGCCGGGCGGGTTCAGCGCCTTCTGCAGCTCGATATTGAGCGAGCGGGCGCCGAGGCCGCCGCGGTTCATCGGGCAGAGCACTTGGATGTCGCGCACCGGGTCGAGCCCGAAACGCTTCGGGATTCGGTCCCGCACGATCGCCAGCAGCTTCCGGACACCGTCTTCCGGCTCCGCCGCATCGACGAAGTAGAAATCACCCGCCTCGGCCGTGGCGAGATCGGGCATTTGACCCTGGTTGATGCGATGCGCGTTGGTGATGATCCGGCTCTCTGCCGCCTGGCGGAAGACCTCGGTCAGACGCGCCACGGGCACCGAAGCAGACGCGATGATGTCGGCCAGAACCTGCCCCGGCCCGACCGAGGGCAGCTGGTCGACATCGCCGACCAGCAACAGCGCCGCCCCCTCCGGCAGGGCACGCAGGACGGCGCGCATCAGCGGCACGTCGACCATCGAGGTCTCGTCGATCACCAGCAAATCGCAATCGAGCGGCGCGTCCTCGTTGCGCCGGAAACCGCCGGTCCTCGGATCGGTCTCGAGCAGGCGATGGATCGTCTTCGCCTCGAGGCCGGTGCTTTCGGTCAGGCGCTTGGCGGCGCGGCCGGTCGGGGCGCACAGCGCGATCGTGACCGCCTTGGCGATCAGGATCTTGAGCAGCGAGTTGACCAGCGTGGTCTTGCCAACGCCGGGGCCGCCGGTAATGACCATCACCTTGGAGACGAGTGCGACCCGGAGCGCTGCCTTTTGGCTGTCGGCAAGCGCCAGCTTCGTCTTCTGCTCGACCCACGGGATCGCCTTATCGACGGCAATGGACGGCCAGGGCGGCTTGCCAACGGCGAGCGCCTTGAGCTTCCCGGCGACTTCACGCTCGGCTCGGTAAAGTCCGGCGAGGAAGACACAGCGGCGGTCTTCGAGATCGTCGGCGATGACAGCGCCCTCCGCTAGCTCGAGGCGCAGCGCCGTCTCGACGAGTTCGGCTGGCACTTCGAGCAGCTTTTCGGTGAGCGGACCGAGCTCATCGGCCGGAAGACCGCAATGCCCTTCGTCCATCGCCTCGGCGAGCGCGTAGGAGATCCCGGCACGGACGCGGATCAGCGCGGTCTTCTGGATGCCGAGCTTGGCTGCGATCTGGTCGGCGGTTCGGAAGCCGATGCCTCGGATGTCGCGGGCCAGCCGGTACGGGTTCTCCGAGATCAGCTGAACCGCATCGGCGCCGTAGGTCTTGTAGATGCGGACCGCGCGCGAGGTGCCGACGCCGTTGCTGTGCAGGAACAGCATGATCTCGCGGATCACTTTCTGCTCGGCCCAGCCCCCGATGATCCGCTCGGCAC
Organism: uncultured Alphaproteobacteria bacterium; assembly: GCA_963814805.1. Lineage (GTDB taxonomy): Bacteria > Pseudomonadota > Alphaproteobacteria > ATCC43930 > CGMCC-115725 > AP-15. The sequence goes on from CAWFER010000015.1 coordinate 130,840, forward strand.
GCTTCGGGCCGATGCCGGTCACCTCACGCAGGCGGCCCGGCTCCTGCTCGATGATTTCGAACACGGCCTCACCGAAGGCGCGAACCAGCTTCCGCGCGTAGATCGGCCCGATGCCGCGGATCATCCCGGAGCCGAGGTATTTCTCGATCCCCTCGATCGTCGTCGGCGCCGTGGCTTTGAGGAACGAGGCCTTGAACTGGACGCCCCGCATGCGATCGTTGACCCAGCTTCCGCTCGCCTGGACGAACTCGCCAGCCGAGAATCGCGGCGTGGCCAATGACGGTGATCAGGTCGCGCTGGCCGCGGGCTTTGACCTGCAGAACGCAGAACCCGTTGTCTTCGTTGTGGAAGGTGACGCGCTCGACCAGACCGGCCAGGACCTCGGTTGGCGTGCTCGTCCCGTATGCCTGCACCATCGCTCCAGATAGCACCGTCCTTCCCATGTTGGAATCCCTGCGCAGCGAAGCCGACCGAGGGGCAAAAATAAGACACGGCAAGCATAGGGTTGATCAGCTCCTGCTTTCCGGGATTGCATATGTTGCCCGTGCCCTGGATCCCGGTCCTCATGCCCCCATGACAAAGCGAACCCCCGATAAGGCAACCGCCGGGAGATCGTCCGGCTCGCGGCCTCGGTTTTGAAACGCTTGCTCCGGCAAAACTCCGTCGCGGCTGAAAGCGGAAAATGGGGGATAAGCCAATGTCATACCGTTTGCTCGGCAGAGCATTGCCGATCTTCGTCGCTCTGCTATTTTACAGCGACGCCGCGCCGGCTTTCGAATCACTTTTCAGGCTGCCGTGCACGATCGCCTATAGTGGACAGCCGCCAATTGAGACGAACTGCGAACTTCAGCGCAGCATATCGCAAGGCCTGCTGGTTGAAAAAATTAAAACACCGAACGGCAGGGTCTTCATTATACAAAACGATAAATCCGATGCTGAGGAGTGGTATCTGGATCGCCAACGAGCTGCCAAGACCTCGGATCAACCAATTACGTGTTACCAGAACCAACAAGTAAAGCTATGTCTTTAGGGATTGCGAGGCCCTTTGAAAGCCTATTTGCGCGTTGATACTTGAATATGAAGCAGTAATCACCATATAATTGTGGTCATCTGAGATGAAGGCCCCTCCGGAAACGAATTACTCCAGCTCGCGCAGAAGCGTGCCGATCTGTCCGTGTTAGGAGACCCTCGTAAGGAGACATCACCCGAAGCTCCGCTGGAGCCCGCCGACCATCCTCGACCCCCTGCTGACAGAAGTTGGCAAGGGTTGGGTCATTGGAAACATCCAACCGGAGAAATTCCAATGCCCAAATTCGTGATCGAGCGTCAGTACCTGGTGCCGATGTACCAGCACATCGTTGTCGAGGCCGAAACCCTCGAAGCGGCCTGTACGATGGCCGTGACCGACGATATCGCCTGGGACACCCAGGAGATGGACAGCGACAACGCTCGCAAGACCACGGTCACCAACGCCAAGGTGATCCCCGACAACCTCGAACTCGTCGCCGGCGACATCATCCTCGGCCGCGATCGGCCCTCGATCCCCAGCTTTGGGGTTCCCGGGTACGGCCTCAGCACCTTTCTCTACGCGAATGAGGCCGAGACCGGCCCGCTCCTCGACATCCCCGCGGAATTCACCGACGACGAATAATCCGCCCCGCCCCCTCAGCAGCAGTTGAGGGGGCGTCAGGCGTCGGAGCCGTCAGGTTTATCGCGATCGTGCCCGGAACCACCGGCAGGAACAGACCTGCGGTGCCGGGCACGGCCCATGTCGGAGTCCTCTCAGACGAGAGGGACGCAGCTTCGGGCTGAGTTCAATCCCTGCGTCTGCTCCCACCAGCACGGCCTCCTCCCCTCACGAGCAGCAGCTTGTGAGGGGCGCGGCGTCAGGAGCGGGCAACCCGCCCCTCCTGATCTGAAAGGGAGTTAAACAACATGACCACGCTTACTCAGGCGCACCGGCAATGGGCATCGCGTCCGGCCGATCAGCGTTTTACGTCCCTGACCGAATTGCAGGCCTCCGCCGCCCTGTCGCGGCAGACCAGCCGGTCGAGAATCGTCAGCACCCGGGAGATCGAGTTGCTCCCGGCCGCCGACGACCATCGGGGATTGCTGATCGGTGATCGCGACGGGACCCAGGCCGCGCCGACGCATTGGTCGTTCGGGCAGCTCTGCTCGCTCGCATCGACGCCATCCCCGGCGTCCTACTTCCGCGACAGCAGGCTGCCGACCCCGATCATTGCCGACTGCCTCAACTTCAACCTGCGCTTCACCCGCGGGGTCGAAGACGTCAAGCTCCTGGTCTCAGGCCAGGACGACGATCGCGAGCTCCGCGCCGCCACCGGTCCCCGCTACGGCCGCATCTGGAATGCCGACGTAGTCGACTCTCTCGTCGAGCGTTTCGGCGATGGTGTCTCGGGATATTGGCGGGTGCCGGGCATCTTCGGCCGGCAGGTTACGGTCGACAAGGGCAACACGACCCTCTACGCGAGCGATCGCGACATGTTCGTGTTCCTCGCCGATGAGGATCGCCGCATCGAGATCCCGAACCGCCGTGACGGCAAACCGGGATCCCTCGCCCGCGGCTTCTTCGTGTGGAACTCGGAGGTCGGCAATACCACGCTCGGCGCCGGGTTCTTCCTGTTCGACTACGTCTGCTCGAACCGCTACGTCTGGGGTGCGGACCAGTACACCGAGATCCGCATCCGCCATACCAGCGGCGCGCCAGACCGCTGGCTCGAAGAGGTGACCCCGGTCCTTCGCAACTACGCGGAGGGCAGCGCCAAGCCGGTATTGCAGGCGATCGAGGACGCCCGGTCCAAGCGGATCGAGGCCGATCTCGACCAGTTCCTAGCAAAGCGTTTCGGCAAATCCCTGGTCCCGGCTCTTAAGGCCGTCCACCAGACCGAGGAAGGCCGGCCGATCGAGACCCTGTGGGACGCGACCGTCGCCGCCACCGCGCATGCCCGCTCATTGCCGAACAACGACAAGCGGCTCGAGCTCGAACGCAGCGCCGGTGAACTGCTGAAGCCGGCAGCCTGACCCGAGCCTCACCCCTGCTGACAGAAGTCGGCGGGGGTCGAGGCGTTGGAGCATCCCGCTCCGAGGAACTTCTCATGAACATCATCAAACTCGACGCCGCGCGCCGGCACACCGGCCGCGAGCTCACCGTCGATCAAGCCAAGACCATCGTCAGCCATCCAAACCTCTCGGTCGTCAAGGCCCAGGCCGCAGCCCTGTCGTTGCATTCCTGGAACAACACGCCCGAGGAGTGGCTGCGGCTCGAAGCCTGCCTCGTGCTGATCGAGGAGAGGCGCCGTGGCCGCTGAGCTGAACCTCGACGTCGACGCCCCCGACCAGGTGGCCGGCGTCCTCGCCGCGGCTGCCAGCGCCTATCAGGCCAGCGCCGTGGAGCTCTCCGCCGCCTGGCAGGATCGGCACATCCCGATGATCTGGGCTCAGATCGCCGGCGAGCTCGATCTCGCTGCTTGGAAGATCGCGAAGATCGTCAAAGAGCGGCTCGATCCGCGGCACTCCCCCCGCCGGCAGAAATAGCCTCCTCCCCTCGTCAGCAGCAGCTGGCGGGGGTCGAGGCGTCGGAGCACTTCCGCTCCGGCATTAAAGGAGAGACCCCGATGGGTCAGTACCACATTCCCGTCTGCCCCGACCTCGCCGAGGCGTTCATGCCCCACGATGTCGGAAGCGGCCTCAAAGCCGCCGAGCAGCTCTTCACCCGGCCGGGCACCTGCGCCGCTCTTCTGGCACTGGTCTCGGCTCGCGGCGGCAACCTGCCGGCCGATCTGTCCCCCTCGCCCCTCGTTGGGCGATGGGCCGGACAGCGTGTCCTCGTCCAGGGCGACTATGCCGAGGACGATGACCTTCCCGGCTGGGACGGACCGCCCTTGTCAAAGCTCTACTGCGCCCTCCGCGACAAGGAGGACGAGAAGCCTGACCCGGGGCAATTGGTCTTCGCCGACCTCTCGGACGAGGTTGCCGCCTTTCTCGAAGGGGCCTGCTCGGTGCGGTTCTTCAAGGCCACATGGGGCAGCAGCTTGTAAATTCGCGGGCGATAGTGACCCCCTGAGGGGCGGTTTTCGCATTCAATCGTGACCCTCTGACGCGGCGTGTCAGCGTCCCTTCCTTTTCGGCCGGTGCCGGCTGGGAAGGGTTGGGGGATGATTGGGGTGGACACGATCGGCGAGATACGGCGTGCCTATTTCGATCAGCACCGACCGATCAAGGAGATCGTACGGAGGCTGTCGGTGTCGCGCGCGACGGTGCGCAAGGTGGTCCGCGGTCAGGCGACGGAGTTCAAGTACGAGCGCGGCGTGCAGCCGACGCCGAAGCTCGGCGAGTGGATCGAAGTCCTGACGGAGATCCTGGAGGCGGAAGCGAGGCTGCCTCGGCGTGAACGCCGCTCGACCCAGCGGCTGTTCGAGGAGTTGCGCGGCCGTGGATATGACGGCGCCCACGACAGTGTGCATCGGTTCGTAAAGACGTGGCGGGAGGAACGAGCGCGGGTTCCGGCGCATGCCTATGTGCCGCTGAGCTTTGCGCCCGGCGAGGCCTACCAGTTCGACTGGAGCCACGAGACGATCACGCTGCAGGGTCTGCCGCTGATGATCAAGGCGGCGCACATGAAGCTGTCGCACAGTCGCATGCCGTTCGTGCGCGCCTATTTCCGCGAGACCCAGGAATTGGTTTTCGACGCCCACGACAAGGCGTTCGTGTTCTACGGCGGGGTCTGCCGGCGCGGCATCTACGACAACATGAAGACGGCGGTGGAGGCGATCTTCGTTGGCAAGGCGCGCCAGTACAATCGCCGCTTTCTGCAGATGTGCTCGCACCATCTGATCGAGCCGGTGGCCTGCACGCCCGCCGCTGGCTGGGAGAAGGGTCAGGTTGAGAACCAGGTCGGCAATCTGCGCGACCAGCTGTTCCGTCCCAAGCCACGGGTGACGAGCCTGACCGAGCTGAACGGCTGGCTGGAAGATCAGTGCATCGCTTACGCCAAGCGAACCAAGCATCCGGAGTTCAAGGGGCGGACAATCTGGGAGGTATTCCAGGATGAACGGGCGAGCCTGATGGAGCCGCGCGGGCCGTTCGACGGCTTTGTCGAGAAGGCGGTGCGCGCCACGACCACCTGCCTGATCATGGCCGATCACAATCGCTACAGCATCGACGCGCGGGCCGCCGGCCGGATGGTTCTGGTGCGCTCCCACGCCGAGCGCATCGTCGTTCTGTTCAACGACGAGGTGGTGGCCGACCACCCTCGCCAGTTCCGGCACGACCAGATCATCTACGATCCCTGGCACTATCTGCCGGTCCTGGTGAAGAAGCCGGGCGCCTTGCGCAATGGCGCTCCGTTCAAGGATTGGGACCTGCCGCCGGCCTTGGCCCAGGTCCGCGCCAAGCTGAAAAGCCACGCCGACGGCGATCGTCAGTTCGTCAAAGTGCTGGGCGCGGTGCTCGACCATGGGCTGGGTGCGGTCGAGGCCGCCTGCGCCGAAGCGCTCGCGGCCGGCATCGCCAGCGGCGAGGTGATTCTGACCGTGTTGGCGCGCCAGCGGCAGCCGGAGGCGCCGCCCAGCATCACCACGCCCGACGCGCTGCGCCTGAAGATCGAACCCATGGCCGATTGCGGGCGCTGCGACAGCATAAGGAAGGTAGCCTGATGGAACGCCACGAGATCCTCGAAGCCATGACCGAACTGAAGCTCTATGGCATGCGCGCCAGCTTCGACGAGATCGCCGGCAAGGGGCTCGCCCGACGCGACGAGCTCTACCCCCTCATCGCCAGCCTGCTCCGGGCTGAGCGCACCCACCGGCAGGCCCGGTCGATCAGCTATCGCATCGGCGGAGCCAAGTTCCCGGTCCTCAAAGACCTCGACAAGTTCGTCTTCGCCGATACGCCGGTCGATGAGGGCCAGGTGCGCGAACTCGCCACCGGCGCCTTCCTCGACGCCAGCGCAATGCGATCTTCATCGGCGGAACCGGCACCGGCAAAACTCATCTATGCATAGGCGTCGCCTCGGCCGTCATCCGCACCCGCGCCAGGGGCCGCTTCTTCAACCTGGTCGACCTCGTCAACCAACTCGAGCAGGAGAAGGCTGCCAGTCGCAGTGGCCGGCTCGCCGAGAACCTGCTGCGCTACGATCTCATCGTCATCGACGAGCTCGGCTATCTGCCGTTCAGCCAGCCCGGAGGCCAGTTGCTGTTCTACCTGATCAGCAAGCTCTACGAGAGCACCTCGCTGCTGATCACCACCAACCTCGCCTTCGCCGATTGGCCCCAGGTGTTCGGCGACGCCAAGATGACTACCGCCATGCTCGATCGCCTGACCCACCACTGCGACATCATCGAGACCGGCAACGACAGCTGGCGATTCAAAAACCGCACCTGACCGTCACCCCGGCTTGCCCCGGTGGGCAAACAGGCACCTCCCGCGCATCGCTCCGTCAAACTCGGGGCGGTCACTCCACGATGCGCGGGTCCCTCCTGTTCGCTACCGGGACAAGCCTGAACCAACCCCCGCTGAGGGGTCCCGATTGGACGCGAAAAGGGGGTCGCAGTTGCAAGCGATTTGACATGCCACAGACTGATCCGCGCAGGCGCCGTTGACCTGAAACACATGCTTCGCCAAGCCGCCCCCGATGATGGTAGCCTTCTCCATAGGATGCCGCCTCGTAGCGGTTCATGACACCTCTACCTTGGCGCATAGACGCAGTCGGGGCCGTCCACCCCATCGCTTACGCTTGTTTCGCTTACGCTTGTTTCGGCAACGCCGCGCGAGATCGGGATCGGGTCTCATGATCATCTATGTCTGCCGACACTCTAGCCCAATTCATCCACTCGTCGAGGCGCGCAGCAACACGGGACGCCCGCTTTCGCGGCGTGACGAGGCGAGGGGATGGGAACTATCTGTCTGATTCAGAGCACCAAATGCGGTAATGGGGTTTACCGTTTCCGGAATAGCTGAAAGGCCCCGGCTGCCACCCGCTGAGTGAAAATCGGCGCACGCTTGACGCGAAGAGTTCGATCCAGGCATAATGATCCGCCATAGCTCGATACGCGAAAGGCAAGAGGACTATCGATCCGCGTTTCGAAGACGAGCGGAGGAAATGAATGAACAAGGACATTCAGGACCGAGTGCGTAACGAGGCGGAGTTCTACGCAAACGACCGATCGCAGCGCGAGCGGTTCGACCGGGCTCTGACCTATTTGAACGATGGAATCGGCCGGCAGCGACGCAACGACGCGATCCGCGCGGCGATGCGAGATGCCGAGGGCATGCGGGTCCTTGAAATCGGTTCACAATCATGGGAGTGGTGTCTCTTCCGGAACGGATACCAACCGGGACAGCTCACCTGCATCAACATCTCCGAAAATGAGCTCGCCATCGGACGGGCACATGCCGCAAAACTGGGCTTTGCATGCGACTTCCGCAACATGGACGCGCATGACCTCGAGTTTGAGGACGGCAGTTTCGACTTGGTATTCGGGACCGCGATATTGCATCACCTCGAATTCACCCGCGCGATGCACGAGATCTTCCGGGTTCTGCGAAACGGCGGAAAGATCATTTTTGTCGAGCCGTTACGCGACAATCCAGTGGGCCGCCTGGTGCGGTGGCTGACCCCACAGGCGCGTACCGCGGACGAATTGCCGCTAGGCCGCCCCGAATTGCGCTTGGTTGACCGAAATTTCGAGCTGGAAAATTATTATAGCGAGATGTTCACCGTGCTCGGGGCCCTGATCGCACGACCGATCTTCAGGAGCCCGATCAATCCTGTGACCCGATGCTGCGATCGCATCGACGACTTAGTCCTGCGCATGGCGCCCGCCGCCGGCGTCTATTACCGCTCCGTCGTCATCCGCGGGACCAAGAACTCGGAGATATGGCGTAACTGAAAGGGTCGCCGCCGCGGCTGATGAATGGCGAGCCCGCTCACGGCGCGCCGCCTACCGGAAATTCATCTGTCCTCCTGCCGCGGCGACGTTCACCCGGTCGGCCACCCAGTCGGCCGCGGCCCAAGCACCGGCGCGCGGACCGCTGTTCGGATAATCGCTGGAGCATCGCGGCCGGCGAGCTGGCCGGCGAGAATCAGTCGCGCCGAGGCCACGATGATAACCAGCGCGTAGAAGCCGTCGAACATCCCTTGCGTGGCAAAAGATCCGCCGGCGCAATAGCCGATCAGCGAGGCCTGGACCACCCGCCCCAAGGTGTTCGCCCATCGCAGCTCCGGATTCCCCCGCGAGCGCCTGACCAGCCAGCGCGCATCGACCGCAACGCTGATCAGGATGGCAATAAAGATGGCAAGCCCGACAAAGCCGTGATCTCCGAGCATCTCGAACCAGTTGCTATGCGGCGCGCGCGGTATCGTCATTGGCGGCAGACCGGTGTACCCGAGAATTCGGTTGGCGGTGTGGGGCGCGAAGGACCAGTGAAAGCCGCCGCCGGTGATCGGCCGAATCATCGCCATGTCCCACGCCAGATGCCACAGATAGATGCGACTTTCCGCTGACGGATCTTGTTGATAGGTCTCGATCGTCCCCATTCGATTGAGCCATTGCGCCGGGGCGAAGTTCCACACCCCGAGCGCGACCAAGGCGATAAGCACCGCCGATGCGATCTTCTGCCGCGAGCGCCACCACAGCATGCTGCCCATCGCCAGCAGCGCCACCAGCGCGCCGCGGGAATAAGTGAGAATATCGCCCAAAAAGGTACAGGCGATCAGGGCCAGGAACGCCCATTTGAGCGACGGGCGCTGAATTCTGTCGCGAATGTAGAACAGCAGCGGCAAAATCATCGTCAGCGCCACCCCCAGGTCGTTGTTGTCGCCGATCATCGAAGCGGCCGGACCATAAACCCTGCTCGCGCCGCCGCTTAGCAGCAGCGAGCCCAAGCCGCCCTTAATCCCCCAAAAGGCGATCGACAGCGCACACACGGCGATCAGCTGGTCGAGCCTTTCGCGCGTTGTCGTCAGGGTAAAGGCGACAATCGTCATCAGCAGCATTTTTTCGCCGAGGTTCCACTGGTCATAGATCTGGTTGGGCGGCCCGGTACCGAATATCGAGGTGACCGAAATCCAAAGCCCGAGAATGACCAGCAGCCAGGTCGTCTTGTTGAGCGGCGGGAATTTCGGCTCGTTTCGGGACATGAGCAACGAGAGCAAGGTCGCAACCGCGGTGATAAGCGCATACGGAATCCTGCCAAAGATACTGCCCCAAACCGCCTCTTGCGGGTTCATCAGCGAGATCCAGTACCAGATCAGGATCCCGACAAACGGGCCGTTCAGAAATATGAATGGGAGCGCGGAGAAGAAGACGATAAACAGAATCAGGCCGCGCATCGGTGGGCTCGCTCCTCTGGGTTCACAACCGCATTTGAGCGCGGTCGGCTGCGGCGGTTGCAAGCTGGCGCCGGCGAAGCATCGCAGCGCGCGAGATTTCGCCAGCGGCGATCGGCATGCCGCGCACGCCGTCGGCCGCCGGGCCGGCCGTATCCCGTCTGCGCTCCGGCAGCGCAATCGCCACCCGCCTGCGAGCATCGAGAGACCGAAGCGCGAGGAGGTTCACAGGTCGTTGCCAGAAGCGAATGCAGGGTTCAAACCTTGCGCAGTCGTCTACCATCAATCCGCGTGATCGTCGAGGCGGCGCGCGATGGCCGTCGGCGGTTTCACGTCGCAATCGCCGGAATTCTCGAAGAATTCACCCGAATGGTTGATGGACCGTAAAGCGATGGGTTTGCCAGCGGCGCCGTGCTATTTTGAGGCGCTGTGGGCGCGGCGTGTCGGCCGGCCGGTTGCGGCGCGATCCCAGAATGGCGCGCCGGTCGGCGATGGTCCGCTGCTGGACCTAGACAGCGATGTGGGATCGACTGGATGACAATGGCTTGGACCGCGGGGGACGTCTCACTGAGGTTTGCGTTGAGCGACGTCATCCTGTGCTCGTATCGGATGCGGCTGCTGCGGCGCCGCGCGAGCCGCTGCGAGCCGCCGTTGCGCGCATCCGAGTTGATGGCGCTGGCCCCGCTGCTGCAGCCCGATGTAGCAGGAGCCGTGGTCTGGTCCCAACCAGTTGCCGAACACATGCCCGCATTGAGCCGCGACCGAAATTGCATGTTTTATGTGCCGCGTCAATATCAGCATTTCTATGTCGATCTCGGACTTGGGCTCGAGAAATATCTCCAGACCTTTTCAGCGCGTTCGCGCTCGACATTGAAACGCAAGCTGCGCAAATTTGCCGAGTTCAGCGGCGGCCACTGCGATTGGCGCACCTACCGGACCAGCGCGGAAATCGCCGAGTTCTACGCCCTCGCTCGCGAAATATCGTTATTGACCTATCAAGAAAAACTGCTCGATTCGGGTCTGCCTAGGACCGATGAGTACCTCGCGCATATCAAAGACATGGCAGACCGCGAAGAGGTCGCCGGCTATTTGTTGTTTCATCGTGGGAGGCCGGTTAGCTATCTCTTGTGTCCGATCGATGACGGCGAATCTCTGATCTACGCTTATGTCGGCTTTGACCCATCGTACCGTCTTTACTCGCCGGGAACCATACTGCTGTGGCTGGTACTCGAATCGCTACAGCAAAGTGGTCGCTACAAAATCTTCGATTTCACTGAAGGCGAGGGTGAGCACAAACGGTTTTTTTCGACGGACAGCTATCGCTGCGCCGATATTTTTATCCTTCGTCGGCAGCTGTCGAGCGCTTTGGTGGTTGCTTTGCACCGGACCACGTGTTGGGCTTCGGAATTCTGCGGCCGGTTGTCGGCGGGCGTCGGGTTGAAGCGCCATGTCAAGCGGTGGCTGCGCGGTCAATGAAGGCGGGCGGGGCAATCCCAGGCGAGCCGCTACGGCTCGACGGATTGGACGCCGGATTGTCGGCCGCCGCCGGTCGAGAGGCTGGCATGCCGGCGTTGCTCAAGCGATCGGTGCGTCTTGGAGACTAGCCCGCGTGCCTGCGGCGGCCCCAGGCGATGAAGCCGTCGTTCTTGAGGCCGGGCTTGCCGTAGCGCAACGGCTCTCCGGCGAAGGTCTCGACCCGGCCGCCGGCGGCTTCGAGGATCGCCTGGCCGGCCGCGGTGTCCCATTCCATGGTCGCGCCGAAGCGCGGGTAGAGATCGGCCTCGCCGGCGGCGATCAGCCCGAATTTGAGCGCGCTGCCGCAACTGCGGCGCGCGCGCACCGGGAAGTCCGCGAGAAACTCGCCGAGGCGGCGGCTGTTTTCGTGCGAGCGGCTGTGGACGACGACAAGCCCGTCGGGCGAGGGCAGACGCGCCCGGATCGGCTCGATCGCGCCGCCGCGGCGCTGGCGGGTCGCGGTCCCCGGCCCATAGGCCGCATAGGTCAGCCCGACCGCCGGCCCGTGCAGCACGCCCAGCACCGGGCGGCCGTCCTCGACGAGACCGATGCACACCGCGAACTCGTCGTTCTTGGCGACGAACTCGCGGGTGCCGTCGAGCGGGTCGACCGCCCAGAAGCGCGCCGCCGCAGGCGGCAGGCCTTCGGCCTCGACCAATTCCTCGGCAAAGACCGGGATCTCGGGAAAGGCCCCCTCGAGGATCGCGATGATGATCCGCTCGGCGCCGAGGTCGGCCTCGGTCACCGGGGTGTTGTCGGCCTTCTGGCGCACGGCGAAATCCTGCGCATAGACGCGCATGATCGCCTCGCCGGCGGCGAGCGCTGCCCGCCGTGCGGTGGCGAGCAGCCCCTCGCGGGACCCGCTCATGCCGCCACGCCCCGCTCGTCCGCCCGGATCTCGGCGGCGCGGATCGCCCGCCACAGCCGCTCGGGCGTGGCCGGCATGTCGATGTGCTCGATGCCGAGCGGGGCGAGCGCGTCGACAATCGCGTTGACCAGCGCCGGCGGCGCGCCGATCGCCCCGGCTTCGCCCGCGCCCTTGAGGCCGAGCGGGTTGGTGCGGCACGGCACGACGTTATAGGCGAACTCGATCGCCGGCAGCGTGTCGGCGCGCGGCACCGCGTAATCGCTCAGCGAGCCGGTCACCAGTTGCCCGGTTTGCGGATCGTAGACGCATCGTTCGAGCATCGCCTGACCTACTCCTTGCGCGACGCCGCCCTGCACCTGGCCCTGCAGCAGCAGCGGATTGATCACGATGCCGAAATCGTCGACGACGACGTAGCGCACAATATCGACATGGCCGGTCAGCGGGTCGATCTCGACCTCGCAGACATGGCAGCCATTGGGAAAGGTCGAGGCGGGGGGAGTAAAATGGCCGCTCTCGGCGAAGCCGGGCTCGACATCGGGCGGCAGCTGCGGCGGGTTGAATGCGGCGCGCGCCACCGCCTCGATGCCGATCTCTCGGTCGGTGCCGGCGATGCGGAACATACCGTCGGCAAAATCGAGGTCGGCCTCGGCCGCTTCCAACAGATGCGCCGCGATCCGGCGGCCCTTGGCGATCAATTTATCGGCCGCGTTGGCGAGCGCGGCGCCGCCGACCGGCAATGAGCGCGAGCCGCCGGTGCCGCGGCCAAAGCCGATCGCGTCGGTGTCGCCCTGCAGCACGCGCACCCGTTCCGGCGCCAGTCCCAGCCGCTCGGCCGCGAGCTGGGCGTAGGCGGTGTGGTGTCCCTGGCCCGACGATTGGGTTCCGATCAGGATCGTCAGCGCGCCGCTCGGGTCGAAGCGCAATTCGGCGAATTCGTCGAACCCACCGCCGCTCTGCTCGATGTAAACGCAGTGGCCGAGCCCGCGATAACGCCCGCGCGCCCGCGCCTCGGCGCGCCGTCCGGCGAGCCCGGCAATATCGGCCGCGGCCAGCGCCTGATCGAGGTTGCGGGCAAAATCGCCGCTGTCGTAGACGAGGCCGAGCGGGGTGGCGTAGGGCATCGCCTCGGGCCGGATGAAATTGCGCCGGCGCAGCTCCTCCGCCGCGACCCCGAGCCGGCGGGCGGCGACATCGATCAGCCGCTCGATCGCATAGGCCGCCTCCGGCCGCCCGGCGCCGCGATAGGCGTCGACCGGGACGGTGTGGGTGAAGACGCCCTTGACCCCGACATGGATCGCCGGGATCGCGTAGACGCCGCTGAACATGACCCCGCCCGATGCGGTCGGGATCTCCGGCGCGAAATTCGACAGATAGGCGCCCATATTGGCGATGGTCGCGACCTTCAGCCCGAGAAATCGCAGCTCCTCGTCGAGCGCCAGCTCGAGCCGGGTGACATTGTCGCGGCCCTGGGTGTCGGTCATGAAGGCGTCGGCGCGGTCGGGCGTCCATTTGACCGGGCGGCCGAGCCTCCGCGCCGCCCACAGCACCAGGATGTGCTCGGGATAGAGAAACAATTTCATGCCGAAGCCGCCGCCGACATCGCCGGTCACCACCCGGATGCGGTTCTCCGGGATGCGGAAGACGCTTTCAGCCAACAAATTGCGCAGAAAATGCGAGCCCTGGGTCGAGCTCCACAGGGTATAGGCATCCTCGCCCGGATCGTATTCGCCGACAGCACCCCGCGGCTCCATCGAATTGACGATGATGCGGTTGTTGACGAGATCGAGGCCGATCCTGTGGCGCGCCGCCAGCATCGCCCGCTCGACCGCGGCCTCGTCGCCGAGCCCCCAGTCGAAGGCGAGGTTGCCGGGCATCTCGTCCCAGACGGCCGGCTGGCCCGGATCGAGTGCCCGCGCGGTATCGACCGCGGCCGGCAATTGCTCGTAGTCGATTTCGATCAGTTCGGCCGCATCGCGCGCTTGCGCCAAGCTCTCGGCCACCACCATCGCCACCGTGTCGCCGACATGGCGCACCCGCTCGCGCGCCATCGCCGGCCGCGGCGGGACGGGCGAGGTTGAGCCGTCGCGGTTGGTCACGGCGCCGAGGCACGGGATCGGGCCGAGCCCATCGGCGGCCACATCCTCCCCGGTCAGCACGACGAGCACCCCCGGAGCCGCGGCGGCCGCCGCGGCCTCGAGCGCGCGGATGCGGGCATGCGCGTGCGGCGAGCGCAGCATGTAAGCGCAGGCCTGGCGCGGGCGGACCAGATCGTCGACATAGCTGCCATGGCCGGTCAAAAAACGCCGATCCTCGACGCGTCGGACCGGCTGGCCGATGCCATATTGTTTCATAAAGCGCGACCCTCCACCCCGGCATATCGGCCATAGGACCGCGTTTTGCTATAGCGCCGCAGCAAGGTTCCGCCCGGTAAAGCGATCCACATCAATAAGCGTGTTAGATCTGAGATGACGAGCAGCGAGCTATCACGAAGCTTCGCCGATCGGGCGCCACAAGTCGCATGGAGGCGCGGACACGTTAAGTTGCGGGTCACGCTGAATCGGCGCCGGGCCTTTGTTCCTTGGGGCGCCGGAGAGATCAAGCAAGGGCCGCTTGCTCGGCAACTCGAGCAATTCGGGCTCCGATTGGACGAATTGAAGTCGCGTCCGGAAACCCCCGCTGGCTTACCCGGTCGTCGCCGTTCCGACCGAGGAGGCTGGTCGCTGCGGCACAGCTCGATTGACAAGAGCGCGGCCCAGACCTTATGACCGCGGACTCCCGCCGCACCGGGCGGCACGCGGTTCCGGAGGGGTTGCCGAGTGGTTAAAGGCAGCAGACTGTAAATCTGCCGACGTACGTCTTCGTTGGTTCGAATCCAACCCCCTCCACCATCCTTGCGGTGGGTGAGCGGGCGGCCCGAGGCGATCGCGAGGATGGGCGGCGGCGCAAATCGGCTCGGCGGGCGGCGGCGTGCGGGTGTAGCTCAATGGTAGAGCTCCAGCCTTCCAAGCTGGCTACGTGGGTTCGATCCCCATCACCCGCTCCAGCCCGCGCGCTGGTCGGGCGGCTCCATTTCTGAAGGAAAGCCGGAAACGATGTCGAAGGCGAGATTTCAGCGGACCAAGCCGCACTGCAACATCGGGACGATTGGTCACATCGACCATGGCAAGACGACGTTGACGGCGGCGATCACCAAGGTTCTGGCGGAGACGTGGCGGGGCGACGTTTGTGCCGTTCGACCAGATCGACAAGGCGCCGGAGGAGCGGGCGCGCGGGATCACGATCGCCACCGCGCATGTCGAGTATGAGACCGCCAACCGGCATTACGCGCATGTCGACTGTCCGGGCCATGCCGACTACGTCAAGAACATGATCACCGGGGCGGCGCAGATGGATGGGGCGATCCTGGTGGTGTCGGCGGCGGACGGGCCGATGCCGCAGACCCGCGAGCATATTTTGCTGGCGCGCCAGGTCGGGGTGCCGTCGCTGGTGGTGTTCATGAACAAGGTCGACATGGTCGACGACCCGGAACTGTTGGACCTGGTCGAATTGGAGATGCGCGAGCTGATGTCGTCCTACGGGTTTCCGGGCGACGATCTGCCGGTGGTGCGCGGCTCGGCCCTGTTTGCGCTCGAGGGCCGGAACCCCGAGCAGGGGCACGATGCGATCCTGGCGCTGATGGCCGCGGTCGACGCCTACATCCCGCAGCCGGAGCGGGCCAAGGACCGGCCGTTTCTGATGCCGATCGAGGATGTGTTCACGATCTCGGGGCGCGGCACGGTGGTCACCGGCCGGGTCGAGCGCGGCATCGTCAAGGTCGGCGACGAGGTCGAGATCGTCGGCCTCGGCCGACCGCCAAGACCGTGGTGACCGGGGTCGAGATGTTTCGCAAGCTGCTCGACCAGGGCGAGGCCGGCGACAATATCGGGGCGCTCCTACGCGGCACCAAGCGCGAGGAGGTCGAGCGCGGCCAGGTGCTGGCCGCCCCGGGCTCGATCACCCCGCACACCCGCTTCCAGTGCGAGGCCTACATCCTGACCAAGGAGGAAGGCGGAAGGCACACGCCGTTCTTTGGCAATTACCGGCCGCAATTCTACTTCCGCACCACCGATGTGACCGGCACCGTGCACCTGCCCGAGGGCACCGAGATGGTGATGCCCGGCGACAACATCTCGATGGAGATCGAGCTGATCGCGCCGATCGCCATGGATGAGGGCCTGCGCTTCGCCATCCGCGAAGGCGGCCGCACCGTCGGCGCCGGCGTCGTCGCCAAAATCATCAAATAGACGGCGAAGACAGAAGTCGGAACTGGCGGGGGATCTCTCGGCGGATGGTCCCCGCCCCAAGGCGCTTGAAGGCATTCCCAAACGCCGAGCGGGTTAGACCGAAGACGGCACGTCATCGGTGGTTTGATGAACAGGGCGGGTATATCTATGAGTGGGACTATCAGCATGGACGTGTCGAAAGGTACAACAGGAGAGGGCGTCATCTCGGCGAGTTCGACCCCGAAACCGGCATCATGACCAAACCCGCCAATCCCCGGCAGACGATTGAAATATGAACCGGATCACGCATAGCCTCGTCGGATACGATCGCCTCACCGAGCGCGTTGCGGAGGAATTCGACGTGCCGGACGCCGTCTTGCCCAGGGCGAAGGAACTTGCCCGCGTACAGGCCGATGACCCCGACGCGATCATGTGCTATCCGCTCGATGCGTCTGGGGCGCACGATCTGGCGGCCATCCTCAACGCGAGGATCGACACGGAGCGGCGCGACTATTTCTTAGAGGGCTTCGGCATATCGTATGAGTTCGCCGATGATGCAGCGTTTCGGCTGCCGAGCCAGGAAATGCCCCGAGATGGCTCGCTTGCCCCAGTGAAGTGGGAATGGTGAGCTTGGATACACAACGATGCCACAAGAGAAAAAGTCAACGTCCTCGTTACTCGGAAAACATTAGATGAATACGCCAGCGGTCACGGCCATAAAGATCACCGCGCCGTGATCGACCTCCTCAACGCAAGGATCAAAGATCAGGCGCATAAGCTCAGCCGTGCGATAAATGAAGGTCGCGCGACCGCAGGCCGCCTGGAACTGACTGGATATGATCTTGGCGCCATGCTCGAGTGATAGGAGTGTAGCTCAACTGGTAGAGCACCGGTCTCCAAAACCGGGGGTTGGGGGTTCGAGCCCCTCCACTCCTGCCAGCCGGCGGCGGTGCTGGAACGCGGCCGGGCGCAGCGCCATATGGTTAGCGGGTTTGCCGTCGTTCGGGCGCACTCAGGTCATGGCAAATAGGTGATGGCAAAAACCAGTCCGCTTAAGTTCATCGAGGAGGTCCGCCAGGAGGTTTCCCGGGTCACTTGGCCGACCCGCAAGGAGACGATCGTCACCACCGCGATGGTGTTTGTCATGGTGTTCATCGCCGCCGGTTTTTTCTTTTTGGTGGACCAGGTGTTTTCCGCCGGCGTGCGGCTGATCTTCGGGCTCGGGAAGCTAGGGGTTCGGAGGCGAGTGCGATGGCCAGCCGCTGGTACGTGATCCACGTCTATTCGGGCTTCGAGAAGAAGGTCGCCGCGTCGATCCGCGAGCAGGCCGAGCAGAAGGGCTTGGCCGACCGGTTCGAGGAGATCCTGGTGCCGACCGAGGAGGTGGTCGAGGTCAAGCGCGGCGCCAAGGTCAGCTCCGAGCGCAAGTTCTTCCCCGGCTATGTGCTGATCAAGATGGATCTGAGCGACGAGACCTGGCATCTGGTCAAGAACACCGCCAAGGTCACCGGCTTTCTCGGCGGCCGCGGCGCCCGGCCGTCGCCGATCAGCGACAACGAGGCGGCGCGCATCATGTATCAGGTCCAGGAGGGCATCGAGCGGCCGAAACCCTCGATCACCTTCGAGGTCGGCGAGCAGGTCCGGGTCTGCGACGGGCCGTTCACCTCGTTCAACGGCCTGGTCGAGGACGTCGACGAGGAGCGGGCGCGGCTCAAGGTCGCGGTGTCGATCTTTGGCCGGGCCACCCCGGTCGAGTTGGAGTATGCGCAGGTCGAAAAGGTCTGACGGCGGTGGATGGGTATTCGAGCACAGCGAAGCAGTCTCGCGCGACTGGCCCGTCGAGATTGCTTCGTCGCCGCGCTTCTCGCAATGACGACAACAGCAGGCTGATAGAGAGAAACATGGCAAAGAAAGTTGTCGGCATCATCAAGCTGCAGGTACCGGCCGGCAAGGCGAACCCGTCGCCGCCGATCGGGCCGGCGCTCGGCCAGCGCGGCCTCAACATCATGGAGTTCTGCAAGGCGTTCAACGCCGCGACGCAGAGCCTCGAACCCGGCATGCCGATCCCGGTGGTGATCACGGCGTTCGCCGATCGCTCGTTCACCTTTGTGACCAAGAGCCCGCCCAACACCTATTTCCTGAAAAAGGCGGCCGGGATCGACAAGGGCTCGCAGACGACCGGCAAGGGCAGTTCGGTCGGGCGGGTGACGATGGCCCAGATCCGCGAGATCGCGGAAAAGAAGATGCCCGACCTCAATGCCAAGGATATCGAGGGCGCCTGCCGCATGCTGGTCGGCTCGGCGCGCTCGATCGGGCTCGACGTGGTGGAGTGAACAGCATGGCCAAGATGGGTAAGCGCCTGGAAAAGGCATATGAGGGGATCGACCCGGTGGCGGCGCACCCGCTCGACGCCGCGGTCAAGCTGATCAAGTCGCGCGCCACGGCGAAGTTCGACGAGACGATCGAGGTGGCGATGAATCTGAACCTCGATCCGCGCAAGCAGGACCAGAATTTGCGCGGCACGGTGATGCTGCCGCACGGCACCGGCAAAACCGTGCGGGTCGCGGTGTTCGCCCGCGGCGACCGCGCCAAGGAGGCCGAAGCCGCCGGCGCCGACGTGGTCGGGGCCGAGGATCTGGCCGAGAAGATCCAGGCCGGAAACATCGATTTCGATC
Organism: uncultured Alphaproteobacteria bacterium; assembly: GCA_963814805.1. Lineage (GTDB taxonomy): Bacteria > Pseudomonadota > Alphaproteobacteria > ATCC43930 > CGMCC-115725 > AP-15. The sequence goes on from CAWFER010000015.1 coordinate 149,509, forward strand.
GGGCCATCGCCACCCCCGATTTGATGGCGCTGGTCGGCCGGCTCGGCAAGATCCTGGGCCCGCGCGGCCTGATGCCGAACCCGCGGCTCGGCACGGTGACGCCAGAATGTCGGCGAGGCGGTGCGCGCGGCCAAGGGCGGTCAGGTCGAGTTTCGCGCCGAAAAGGCCGGGCCTCGTTCATGCCGGGGTCGGCAAAGCGAGCTTTACCGACGGACGCGCTTGCGGATAATGTGCGCGCCTTTGTCGGCGCGATCACCCGGAACAAGCCGAGCGGCGTCAAGGGCACCTACATCAAGAAGGTCAGCTTGAGCTCGACGATGGGACCGGGCGTCAGGCTCGAATTGACGGATTTGGCCGAGGACGCCAGGACTTAGCCGGCTGCCGCCGGAGCCTGGGGCGGGTTCGGCCGGATACGGCGAGCTAGATCGAGGTCGGAGACCGGAGTGGATCGAGCACAAAAACAGAAGCTGGTCGAGACCCTGCAAGCAGGATCTCGCCGACACGGTCTGCGTCGTGGTGACCCACCAGTCGGGCCTGACCGTCGCCGAGGCGACCCAGCTGCGCCGACAGATGCGCAGCGGCGGCGCCCGCTACCGGGTGACCAAAAACCGCCTCGCGCGGCGGGCGCTCGACGGCACCCGGTTCGCGCCGCTGTCGGCGCTGTTTACCGGTCCGACCGCCGATCGCCTTTTCGCGCGACCCGGTGGCCGCGGCCAAGGTCACGGTCGAGTTCGCCAACCGCAACGCCAAGCTGACCATCATCGGCGGCGGCCTCGCGGGACAGCTGATCGACGCCGCCGGGGTCAAGGAACTGGCGCTGTTGCCCTCGCTCGACGAGTTGCGCGGCAAGCTCGTAGGACTGCTGGTCGCCCCGGCGACGCGGGTCGCCAGGGTGCTGCAGGCGCCGGCCGGGCAGCTCGCGCGGGTTCTCGCCGCGCATGCCGAAAACCAGAGCGGGGCCGGGTAGCGACGCCGCATCGCTCGTCGCCTGCCGTCTTTAGTCTTGTGTCGGGTTAATCTTGGATTGGGAGCAGAAGATGCCGGATTTGGCAAGGATCGTCGAGGATTTGTCCGCCTTGAGCGTGATCGAGGCGGCGCAGCTGTCGAAAATGCTGGAGGAGAAATGGGGCGTTTCCGCGGCCGCGCCGGTCGCGGCGGCGGCGTCCGCTGCCGCCGCTCCGGCCGAGGCGGCCGCCGAGCAGACCGAATTCGACGTGATCCTGGCCGCGATCGGCGAGAAGAAGATCAACGTCATCAAGGAAGTGCGGGCGATCACCAGCCTCGGTCTGAAGGAAGCCAAGGATCTGGTCGAAGCGGCCCCCAAGCCGGTCAAGGAGGGCGTCAACAAGGAAGAGGCGGCGAAGATAAAAAAACAGCTTGAAGATGCGGGTGCGACGGTCGAAATAAAGTAGGCTTGCTACGAGCTATCTCTCGAGGGCCGGCGCCCGACGACAGGCCGCCGCGCCCGACGACCGAGATCTGGAACCGGGGCGCGATCCGTCGCGCACGCCGGGTTTTGGCGTCGGCGGGGTGGAGCGCGGGTGCGGGCGGTGCGGCCGGGCGGGCGGCTGCGCAATTGGACATAGGGTCGGGCGCCGCGGCGGTCCGGATCGCGATCGGCACTGCCGAGCGAGGCCGAGGCCGCCGGCCGGGACAAGACGAGATCGGGTCGACCTGCGGCGACCCATAGCGAGGAGCATGCATGGCAATATCCTTGACGCGGCAAGAAGCGCATCCGCAAGAGCTTCGGACGCGTCCCCGAGGTCGCGCCGATGCCGAACCTGATCGAGGTTCAGAAGAGCTCCTACGATCACTTTCTGCAGATGGGCGAAAGCGCCCGAGCAGCGCGCCAATGTCGGGCTGCAGGAGGTGCTCAGATCGGTCTTTCCGATCCGGGATTTCTCCGAGCGCGCGCAGCTCGAATTCGTGCGCTACGAGCTCGAGGCGCCGAAATACGACGTCGATGAATGCCAGCAGCGCGGCATCACCTTTGCCGCACCGCTTGAAGGTCACGCTGCGTCTCGTCGTCTGGGATGTCGACGAGGACACCGGGTCGCGCTCGATCCGCGACATCAAGGAGCAGGACGTCTACATGGGCGACATGCCGCTGATGACGAAGAACGGCACCTTCATCATCAACGGCACCGAGCGGGTCATCGTCTCGCAGATGCACCGCAGCCCCGGCGTGTTCTTCGATCACGACAAGGGCAAGACCCATTCCTCGGGCAAATACCTGTTCGCCGCGCGGGTGATCCCCTATCGCGGCTCGTGGCTCGATTTCGAGTTCGACGCCAAGGACCACGTCTATGTCCGCATCGACCGGCGCCGCAAATTGCCGGCGACGACCCTGCTGATGGCGCTCGACGACGCCGCCACCGAAGAGCTGCGGGCCGAGCGCAAGGCCGATGGCAAGCCGTTGCAGCCGGGCGAAGCGGCGGGAATGACCAAGGAGGAGATCCTCGCCGCGGTTTTATCGCTCGATCGTCTTCCGCCACGGCCCGCAGGGCTGGATGGCGCCGTTCGACCCCGATCACTTCAAGGGCAAGCTCGACCAACGACCTGCGCGACGCGGGCACCGGCGAGGTCGTGCTGGCCGCCGGCGAGCGGGTGACGCCGCGCGATCGCCCGCCGACTGCGCGAGGCCGGGCTCGCCGACATCCTGGTTCGCGACGAGGAACTGATCGGCCGCTATTTCGCCTCCGACGTGATCAACGAGGCGACCGGCGAGGTGTATTTCGAAGCCGGCGACGAGATCACCGCGATCGACGCTGGCCCAGCTGGTCGAGGCCGGGATCGGCGAATTGCCGGTCCTCGACATCGACCACGTGACGGTCGGCCCCTATATCCGCAATACCCTGGCGATCGACAAGAACGCGACCCGCGAGGACGCGCTGATCGACATCTACCGGGTCATGCGGCCGGGCGAGCCGCCGACCCTGGAGACCGCGGAGGCGCTGTTCAACAGCCTCTTCTTCGACTCCGAACGCTACGATCTGTCGGCGGTCGGCCGGGTCAAGATGAACTCGCGGCTGGGGCTCGACACCGCCGACACCGTGCGCACCCTGCGCAAGGCCGATATCCTGGAGATCCTCAAGGTCCTGGTCGAATTGAAGGACGGCCGCGGCGAGATCGACGACATCGACCATCTCGGCAACCGCCGGGTGCGCTCGGTCGGCGAGCTGATGGAGAACCAGTACCGCATCGGCCTGCTTGCGCATGGAGCGGGCGATCCGCGAGCGCATGAGCTCGGTCGAGATCGACACCGTCATGCCGCACGATCTGATCAACGCCAAGCCGGCGGCGGCGGCGGTGCGCGAGTTTTTCGGCTCGTCGCAATTGTCGCAGTTCATGGACCAGACCAACCCGCTAGTCCGAGATCACCCACAAGCGGCGGCTGTCGGCCCTGGGCCCGGGCGGGCTGACGCGCGAGCGCGCCGGCTTCGAGGTGCGCGACGTGCATCCGACCCATTACGGGCGGATCTGCCCGATCGAGACGCCCGGAAGGCCCCAATATCGGCCTGATCAACAGCCTGGCGACCTATGCACGGGTCAACCAGTACGGCTTTATCGAGAGCCCGTACCGCCGGGTGGTCGACGGCCGCGTCACCAACGAGGTCGTCTATCTGTCGGCGATGGATGAAGGCCGCTACGCGATCGCCCAGGCCAATGTCGAGACCGACGCCGACGGGCCGGGTCGTCGCCGACCTGACCAATTGCCGCAAGGGCGGCGATTTCGTCATGCAGCGGCCGCAGGACATCGACCTGATCGACGTGTCGCCGAAGCAGCTGGTCTCGGTCGCGGCGGCGCTGATCCCGTTTCTCGAAAACGACGACGCCAACCGGGCCTTGATGGGCTCCAACATGCAGCGCCAGGCGGTGCCGCTGATCCGCGCCGAGGCGCCGCTGGTCGGCACCGGCATGGAAGAGACGGTGGCCCGCGATTCGGGGGTGACGATCATCGCCCGCCGCTCGGGCGTGGTCGACCAGGTCGACGCCACCCGCGTCGTGATCCGGGCGACCGCCGAAACCTCCTCGGCGGCGTCCGGCGTCGACATCTACAATCTGTTGAAGTTCCAGCGCTCGAACCAGAACACCTGCATCACCCAGCGGCCGCTGGTCAATGTCGGCGATCAGGTCTCCGCCGGCGACATCATCGCCGACGGGCCGTCGACCCAGCTCGGCGAGCTGGCCTTGGGGCGCAACGTCTTGTGCGCGTTCATGCCGTGGAACGGCTACAATTTCGAGGATTCGATCCTGATTTCCGAGCGCATCGTCTCCGACGACGTGTTCACCTCGATCCATATCGAAGAATTCGAGGTGATGGCGCGCGACACCAAACTGGGCCAGGAGGAGATCACCCGCGACATCCCCAACGTCGGCGAGGAGGCGCTCAAAAACCTCGACGAGGCCGGGATCGTCTACATCGGCGCCGAGGTCAAGCCGGGCGACATTCTGGTCGGCAAGGTCACCCCCAAGGGCGAATCGCCGATGACCCCGGAGGAGAAGCTGCTTACGCGCGATTTTTGGCGAAAAGGCCTCCGACGTGCGCGACACCTCGCTGCGCCTGCCGCCGGGGTTTCCGGCACGATCGTCGAAGTGCGGGTGTTCTCGCGCCGCGGCGTCGACAAGGACGAGCGCGCGCTGGCGATCGAGCGCGCCGAGATCGAGCGGCTGGCCAAGGACCGCGACGACGAGCGCACGATCATCGAGCGCAGCTTTGGCGTCCGGCTCAAGGAATTGATGCTGGGCCAGACCGCACTCGGCGGGCCGAAGGGGATGAAGTCCGGAACCGAGATCACCGACGAAGTGCTGGCCGAGTATCCGAGCGCCTTGTGGAAGCAGATCTCGATCCGCGACGACGCCCGAATGGCCGATATCGAGGCGCTGAAGAAGCAGCTGGACGACGCGGTCGGCGAGCTCACCGCGCGCTTTGAGAACAAGGTCGAAAAGCTGCAGCGCGGCGACGAGCTGCCGCCCGGCGTGATGAAGATGGTCAAGGTCTTCGTCGCGGTGAAGCGCAAGCTCCAGCCGGGCGACAAGATGGCCGGCCGCCACGGCAACAAGGGCGTCATCTCGCGCATCATGCCGTGCGAGGACATGCCCTATCTCGCCGACGGCACCCCGGTCGACATCGTGCTGAACCCATTGGGCGTGCCGAGCCGGATGAATGTCGGCCAGATCCTCGAAACCCATCTGGGCTGGGCCGCGGCCGGGCTCGGCCAGCGGATCGGCGAGGTGCTGGCCGCGGTCAGGCGCGGCGGCGGCGACGGCGCCCTGCGCGGGGTGCTGGGCGAGATGTATCAGGGGCCGGAGGCGGCCGAGATCGCCCGCCTCGACGCCGACGAACTGATCGAGTTCGCCGGCAACCTGACCAGCGGCGTGCCGATGGCGAGCCCGGTTTTCGACGGGGCCAGCGAAGCCGACATCGTGGCGATGCTGGAGAAGGCGGGACTGGCGTCCTCGGGCCAGGTCACCCTGGTCGACGGCCGCACCGGCGACGCGTTCGATCGCAAGGTGACGGTCGGCTATATCTACATGATGAAGCTGCATCACCTGGTCGACGACAAGATCCACGCCCGCTCAATCGGCCCCTACAGCCTCGTTACCCAGCAGCCATTGGGCGGCAAGGCGCAGTTCGGCGGGCAGCGCTTTGGCGAAATGGAGGTGTGGGCGCTCGAAGCCTACGGCGCGGCCTACACCTTGCAGGAGATGCTGACGGTCAAGTCGGACGACGTGTCCGGCCGCACCAAGGTCTACGAGGCGATCGTGCGCGGCGACGACAATTTCGAGGCCGGCATTCCCGAATCCTTCAATGTGCTGGTCAAGGAGCTCAGATCGCTCGGCCTCAACGTCGAGCTCGAGCAGCGCGACTATTGAGGCGAGCCGCACGGTCGTCGATGCGAGGCGGCCGGCCAGTTGCTGGCCGCCGCCACCACAGAGTTTCCAGAAGGGGTCGTTCATGAACGAGTTGATGAACATCTTCGGCCAGGTCACCGGGACGCAGAGCTTTGACCAGATCCGCATCTCGATCGCCAGTCCGGAGCGCATCCACTCCTGGTCCTACGGCGAGATCAAGAAGCCCGAGACGATCAACTACCGCACCTTCAAGCCGGAACGCGACGGCTTGTTCTGCGCCCGGATCTTCGGGCCGATCAAGGATTACGAATGCTTGTGCGGCAAGTACAAGCGAATGAAGTACCGCGGCATCATCTGCGAGAAATGCGGCGTCGAGGTCACCCTATCCAAGGTGCGCCGCGACCGCATGGGCCATATCGAGCTGGCCTCGCCGGTCGCGCATATCTGGTTTTTGAAATCGTTGCCGAGCCGCATCGGCCTCTTGCTCGACATGACCCTCAAAGACCTCGAGCGCGTCCTCTATTTCGAGAACTACGTCGTGATCGAGCCGGGCCTGACCCCCTTAAAGCAGCACCAGCTGCTGAACGAGGAAGAGTTTCTGCAGGCCCAGGACGATTACGGCGAGGATCAGTTTACCGCCTCGATCGGCGCCGAGGCGCTGCGCACGATCCTGTCGGCGATCGACCTCGGCGAGGAGCGCGAGAAGCTGCGCGTCGAACTGCGCGAGACCAATTCGGAGGCGCGCCGCAAGAAGCTGGTCAAGCGGCTGAAGCTGGTCGAGGCGTTTACCGAATCGAACAGCCGGCCCGAATGGATGATCCTCGAAGTCGTGCCGGTGATCCCGCCCGAGCTGCGCCCATTGGTGCCGTTGGATGGCGGCCGGTTTGCGACCTCGGATCTCAACGACCTTTATCGCCGGGTGATCAATCGCAACAACCGGCTGAAGCGGCTGATCGAGCTGCGCGCCCCCGACATCATCGTGCGCAACGAAAAGCGCATGCTGCAGGAGGCGGTCGACGCGCTGTTCGACAATGGAAGGCGCGGGCGGATCATTACTGGGGCCAACAAACGGCCGCTGAAGTCGCTCTCCGACATGCTGAAGGGCAAGCAGGGCCGCTTCCGCCAGAACCTGCTGGGAAAGCGGGTCGACTATTCGGGACGCTCGGTCATCGTCGTCGGGCCGGAGCTCAAATTGCACCAGTGCGGCCTGCCCAAGAAGATGGCGCTCGAGCTCTATAAGCCATTCATCTATTCGAAGCTCGAGCTCTATGGCCTCGCCAGCACGATCAAGGCCGCCAAGCGCATGGTCGAAAAAGAGCGGCCGGAGGTGTGGGACATCCTCGAGGAGGTGATCCGCGAGCACCCGGTGTTGCTGAACCGCGCGCCGACCCTGCATCGGCTCGGCATCCAGGCCTTCGAGCCGGTGCTGATCGAGGGCAAGGCGATCCAGCTGCACCCGCTGGTGTGCACCGCGTTCAACGCCGATTTCGACGGCGACCAGATGGCGGTGCACGTGCCGCTGTCCCTGGAGGCGCAGCTCGAAGCGCGGGTCTTGATGATGTCGACCAACAACATTTTGAGCCCGGCCAACGGCAAGCCGATCATCGTGCCGTCGCAGGACATCGTTCTCGGCCTCTACCACATCACCATGGAGCGCGCCGGCGAGCCGGGCGAAGGCATGGTGTTCGGCAACATCGGCGAGATCGAGCAGGCGCTTGAAGCCAAAGCCGTCACGCTTGCACACCCGGATCAAGTCGCGCTATCGCACGGTCGACGCCGACAACAAACCGGTGGTGCTGCGCGTCGACACCACGCCCGGCCGCATGCTCTTGTCCGAGATCCTGCCGCGCACCCCGGCGTTCGGGTTCGAACTAGTCAATACCCTCCTGACCAAGAAGGAAATCAGCAACGTCATCGACCAGGTCTACCGCCACTGCGGGCAGAAGGAGACGGTGATCTTCTGCGACCGGCTGATGGCGCTGGGCTTCCAGCAGGCGTGCAAGGCCGGGATTTCGTTCGGCAAGGACGATCTGATCGTTCCCGAAGCTAAACGAGTCCTCGTCGCCGAGGCGCAGGAGCAGGTCAAGCAATACGAGCAGCAGTACCAGGACGGGCTGATCACCCAGGGCGAGAAGTACAACAAGGTGGTCGACGTGTGGTCGCGCTGCACCGACCAGGTCGCCGAGGAGATGCTGAAGATGATCCGCTCGGCGCCGCCGGGCGAACCGATCAACTCGGTCTGGATGATGTCGGATTCGGGCGCCCGCGGCTCGGCGGCGCAGATCAAGCAGCTGGCCGGGATGCGCGGGCTGATGGCCAAGCCGTCGGGCGAGATCATCGAAACGCCGATCATTTCGAACTTCAAGGAAGGGCTGACCGTGCTCGAATACTTCAATTCGACGCACGGCGCGCGCAAGGGCCTGGCCGACACCGCGCTGAAGACGGCGAATTCGGGGTACCTGACCCGCCGCCTGGTCGATGTCGCGCAGGATGCGATCATCACCGAGGAGGATTGCGGCACCACCCGCGGGCTGATGACCCGCGCCGTGGTCGATGGCGGCGAGGTCATCGCCCCGCTCGCCGACCGCATCCTCGGGCGCAGCGCTGCGGTCGACATCCTCAACCCGCTGACCGGCGATATCGTGCTGCCGGCGGCGGCGCTGATCGACGAGGACGCGATCGATGCGATCGAGCGGGCCGGCGTCGATGTGGTGCCGATCCGCTCGGTCTTGACCTGCGAATCGCGGGTCGGGGTGTGCGGCAAATGCTATGGCCGCGACCTCGCGCGCGGCACCGTCGTCAATATCGGCGAGGCGGTGGGCGTCATCGCCGCGCAGTCGATCGGCGAGCCCGGGACCCAGCTGACGATGCGCACCTTCCATATCGGCGGGGCGGCGCAGCGCGGCGCCGAGCAATCCTCGGTCGAGGCGGCCTTCGACGCGGTTCTCGAGATCAAGAACCGCAACGTGGTGCTGAACTCGACCGGGGTCCCGGTGGTGATGGGCCGCAACCTCGAAATCGTGCTCAACGACGAGGCCGGTCGGGAAAAGGCGCGCCACCGGGTGCCCTATGGGGCGCGGCTGTTGGCCGACGAGGGCGCCCAGGTCACGCGCGGCGAACGGCTGGCCGAATGGGACCCCTACACGATCCCGATCGTCACCGAGAAGGACGGCATCGCGCATTATGTCGATCTGAGCGAAGGTCTGTCGATGCGCGAGGTGGTCGACGAGGCGACCGGGATTTCATCCCGGGTGGTGATCGACTGGAAGCAGCAGCCGCGCGGCAGCGAGCTGCGGCCGCGCATCACCCTGCGCGACGAGGCGGGCGAGGTGCTGCTGCTCGGCAACGGGCTCGAGGCGCGCTATTTCATGTCGGTCGACGCGATCCTGTCGGTCGAGAACGGGGCGCAGGTCAAGGCCGGCGACGTGCTCGCCCGCATCCCGCGCGAATCGTCGAAGACCCGCGACATCACCGGCGGCCTGCCGCGCGTCGCCGAACTGTTCGAGGCGCGCAAGCCCAAGGATTTCGCGATCATCAACGAGAGCGACGGCCGCGTCGAGTTCGGCAAGGACTACAAGACCAAGCGCCGGATCATCGTGGTCCCGACCGAGGAAGGCAGCGACCCGGTCGAATACCTGATCCCCAAGGGCAAGCACATCAGCGTGCAGGAAGGCGACTACGTCCAGAAGGGCGATCTGTTGATGGACGGCAACCGGGTCCCGCACGACATTTTGCGGATCCTCGGGGTCGAAGCGCTGGCCAACTACCTGATCAACGAGATCCAGGAGGTCTATCGGCTGCAGGGCGTGCGCATCAACGACAAGCACATCGAGGTGATCGTGCGCCAGATGCTGCAGAAGGTGGAGATCGAGGATCCGGGCGAGACCACCTTGCTCGCCGGCGAGCAGGTCGACCGCACCGAGTTCGAGATCGAGAACGCCAAGGCCGAGCGCGAGGACTTGCGCCCGGCCATCGCTCACCCGGTCTTGCAGGGCATCACCAAGGCCAGCCTGCAGACCAACTCGTTCATCTCGGCCGCCTCGTTCCAGGAAACGACGCGGGTGCTGACCGAAGCGGCGGTGTCAGGCCGGATCGACACCTTGACCGGGCTCAAGGAAAACGTGATCGTCGGCCGCCTGATCCCGGCCGGCACCGGCAGCGTCATCGCCCGGCTGCGCGAAGTCGCCGCCGAGCGCGACCGCGAGCTCGCCCAGATCGCCGCCGATGCGGCCGATCAACCGCCGCCTCAACCGGTCGAAGCCGACAAGAAGACCGCCTGACGCGCCGCAGGCAACGTACGGGGGCGGGTTCGCCCGCCTCCCGTACGCCCGCCGGCGCGCCAAGGGGCTTGACCCGGCGACCCGCCGGGCACTTATATGGCGGCTCTTTCGGGGCTGGCCGTAGGAAGCCACCTAGACGCGGCCCGATTGAGGTTCGGTGGCTCTGCGCCCTTGCGAGAGGGCGCGATATTATTAGCGGGTAGAGGTGCTTCATCGCACCGGCGCGATACCGGCGTCGGGCGGTCGCTGTGCTTGAGGATGTGAGAATGCCGACGATAAACCAGCTGATCCGACATCCGCGGCGGCCCCAGGTCGCGCGCGACAAGGTGCCGGCGATGGAGGCCTGCCCGCAGAAGCGCGGGGTGTGCACCCGCGTTTACACGACGACGCCGAAAAAGCCGAACTCGGCCTTGCGCAAGGTGGCTCGGGTGCGGCTGACCAACGGCTTCGAGGTGACCAGCTACATCCCGGGCGAAGGCCACAATCTGCAGGAGCATTCAGTGGTGCTGATCCGCGGCGGCCGGGTCAAGGATCTGCCGGGGGTGCGCTATCACATCATTCGCGGTACGCTCGACACCCAGGGCGTCAAGGACCGCCGGCAGCGTCGTTCGAAATACGGCGCCAAGCGGCCTCGTTAGGAGCCCGGGTTAGGAGAAGGCCATGTCACGCCGTCGCGCCGCGGTCAAACGCCAGGTTCTGCCGGACGCCAAATTCGGCGATCCGGTGCTGACCAAGTTCATGAACTGCCTGATGTACGAGGGCAAGAAATCGGTCGCCGAACGGATCGTCTACGGCGCCCTCGACCGCATCGCCAAGCGCAGCGGCCAGGACGCGCTGCGCGTCTTCCACGATGCGCTCGGCAACGTGCGGCCTTCGGTCGAGGTGCGCTCGCGCCGGGTCGGCGGCGCCACCTATCAGGTGCCGGTCGAGGTGCGGCCCGACCGCAGCCAGGCGCTGGCGATCCGCTGGCTGATCTCGGGCTCGCGCGGGCGCGGCGAAAACACGATGGAGGAGCGGCTGTCGGGCGAATTGCTCGACGCTGCCAACAATCGCGGGGTCGCGGTCAAAAGACGGGAGGACACGCATCGGATGGCCGATGCGAACAAGGCTTTTTCGCACTATCGCTGGTAAGCAGCGCGGCGGTCGCGGACAGAGGACGGTCGATACAATATTTTTGGTCGGGGCCAGGCTTTGCCGCCAGCCCTCGGAGCTTTTTTGATGACACGCCAGACACCCCTCGAGCGCTACCGCAACATCGGCATCATGGCTCACATCGATGCCGGCAAGACCACCACGACCGAGCGCATCCTCTATTACACCGGGCGGTCCTACAAAATCGGCGAGGTGCATGAGGGCACCGCGACGATGGATTGGATGGCGCAGGAGCAGGAGCGCGGCATCACCATCACCTCGGCGGCGACCACCTGCTTCTGGGACGATCACCGGATCAACATCATCGACACCCCAGGCCATGTCGATTTCACGATCGAGGTCGAGCGCAGCCTGCGGGTGCTCGACGGCGCCGTCGCGGTGTTCGATTCGGTCGCCGGGGTCGAGCCGCAATCCGAAACCGTGTGGCGCCAGGCCGACAAATACGGCGTTCCGCGGATCTGCTTCATCAACAAGATGGATCGGGTCGGCGCCGATTTTCCACGCTGCGTGGCGATGATCGACGACCGCCTCGGCGCGCGGCCGCTGGTGCTGCAATTGCCGATCGGGGTCGAGAGCCGAGTTTGTCGGCGTGCTCGATCTGGTCGGCATGCGGGCGATCAAGTGGCGCGAGGAGACGCTCGGCGCGCAGTTCGACATCGGCGAAATCCCCGCCGAGATGATGGCCGAGGCGAAAGCCTTCCGCAGCAAGCTGGTCGAGGCCGCGGTCGAGCAGGACGACGTGGCGCTCGAAGCCTATCTAGGCGGCGAGGAGCCCGACGAGGCGACCCTGCGGCAGTGCATCCGCAAGGGCACGATCGGCGCCGCCTTTGTTCCGGTGCTATGCGGCTCGGCCTTCAAGAACAAGGGGGTGCAGCCGCTGCTCGATGCGGTCGTGGACTACCTGCCGGCGCCGACCGACGTCGCCGCGATCAATGGCGTCAAGATGGGCACCAACGAGCCGGTGCTGCGCCATTCCTCGGACGACGAGCCGTTTGCCGGGCTCGCCTTCAAGATCATGAGCGACCCGTTTGTCGGTTCGCTGACCTTCGTGCGGATCTATTCGGGCGTTGTGGCCAGCGGCAGCCAGGTGCTGAACACGGTCAAGAACAGCCGCGAGCGGGTCGGCCGCATGCTGGCGATGCACGCCAATCACCGCGAGGACATCAAGGAGGCGCGCGCCGGCGACATCGTCGCCTTGGCCGGGCTGAAGGGCACGACGACCGGCGATACGCTCTCCGACCCGGCCGACCCGGTGGTGCTCGAGCGCATGGAGTTCCCCGAGCCGGTCATCGAGATCGCGGTCGAGCCGAAGACCAAGGGCGACCAGGAAAAGATGGGCCAGGCGTTGGCGCGCCTCGCCACCGAGGACCCGTCGTTCCGGGTCACCGTCGATCACGAGAGCGGCCAGACCGTGATCAAGGGCATGGGCGAACTGCACCTCGAAATCATCGTCGACCGCATGCGCCGCGAATTCAAGGTCGACGCCAATGTCGGGGCGCCGCAGGTCGCCTATCGCGAAACCATCACCCGCACCGCCGAGATCGACTATACGCACAAAAAGCAGACCGGCGGGGCCGGGCAGTTCGCTCGGGTCAAGCTGCGTTTCGAGCCGTTGGCGCCGGGCGAGGGCTTTCTTTTCGAGAACGACGTGGTCGGCGGCACCGTGCCCAAGGAATATGTGCCGGGCGTCGAAAAGGGCCTAAAGGCGTCAACCGAGACCGGCGTGCTCGCCGGCTTTCCGGTCATCGATTTGAAAGTGACCCTGTTCGACGGCGCCTATCACGATGTCGATTCGAGCGTGCTGGCGTTCGAAATCGCCGCCCGGGCCGCCTTCAAGGAGGGGGTCATGAAGGCGGCGCCCAAATTGCTCGAGCCGATCATGCGGGTCGAGGTGGTGACGCCCGACGAGTATCTGGGCGACGCCATCGGCGATCTGAACAGCCGGCGCGGGCAGATCACCGGCATGGATACGCGCGGCAATGCGCGGGTCGTCGATGCGATGGTGCCGCTCGCCAACATGTTCGGCTATGTCAACACGTTGCGCTCGATGAGCCAGGGCCGCGCGCAATACACGATGCATTTCGATCATTATGAACAGGTGCCGCAGGCGGTGGCGGACGAAGTCCGCGCCAAGATGGCCTGATCCCGGCCCCGAGACGGTTTGAGCGGAGAACGAGACGATGTCGAAGGCGAGATTTCAGCGGACCAAGCCGCACTGCAACATCGGGACGATTGGTCACATCGACCATGGCAAGACGACGTTGACGGCGGCGATCACCAAGGTACTGGCGGAGACTGGCGGGGCGACGTTTGTGCCGTTCGACCAGATCGACAAGGCGCCGGAGGAGCGGGCGCGCGGGATCACGATCGCCACCGCGCATGTCGAATATGAGACGGCGAACCGGCATTACGCGCATGTCGACTGTCCGGGCCATGCCGATTACGTCAAGAACATGATCACCGGGGCGGCGCAGATGGATGGGGCGATCCTGGTGGTGTCGGCGGCGGACGGGCCGATGCCGCAGACCCGCGAGCATATTTTGCTGGCGCGCCAGGTCGGGGTGCCGTCGCTGGTGGTGTTCATGAACAAGGTCGACATGGTCGACGACCCGGAACTGTTGGACCTGGTCGAATTGGAGATGCGCGAATTGATGTCGTCCTACGGGTTTCCGGGCGACGATCTGCCGGTGGTGCGCGGCTCGGCCCTGTTTGCGCTCGAGGGCAGGAACCCCGAGCAGGGGCACGATGCGATCCTGGAATTGATGGCCGCGGTCGACGCCTACATCCCGCAGCCGGAGCGGGCCAAGGACCGGCCGTTTCTGATGCCGATCGAGGATGTGTTCACGATCTCGGGGCGCGGCACGGTGGTCACCGGCCGGGTCGAGCGCGGCATCGTCAAGGTCGGCGACGAGGTCGAGATCGTCGGCTTGCGGCCGACCGCCAAGACCGTGGTGACCGGGGTCGAGATGTTTCGCAAGCTGCTCGACCAGGGCGAGGCCGGCGACAATATCGGGGCGCTCGCTACGCGGCACCAAGCGCGAGGAGGTCGAGCGCGGCCAGGTGCTGGCCGCCCCCGGCTCGATCACCCCGCACACCCGCTTCCAGTGCGAGGCCTATATCCTGACCAAGGAGGAAGGCGGCCGGCACACGCCGTTCTTCGGCAATTACCGGCCGCAATTCTATTTCCGCACCACCGATGTGACCGGCACCGTGCACCTGCCCGAGGGCACCGAGATGGTGATGCCCGGCGACAACATCTCGATGGAGATCGAATTGATCGCGCCGATCGCCATGGACGAGGGCCTGCGCTTCGCCATCCGCGAAGGCGGCCGCACCGTCGGCGCCGGCGTCGTCGCCAAAATCATCAAGTGACCGCTGCGCACGGATCCGGACGTGATCCGGGATCGGCAGCCAACAAGACCCGATTGGGGAACGGTAACGCCAAATGGACAATCAGAACATCCGCATCCGGTTGCGGGCCTACGATCACCGCGTGCTCGATCAGTCGACCAGCGAGATCGTCAATACCGCCAAGCGCACCGGCGCGCGGATCCGCGGCCCGATCCCGCTGCCGACCAAGATCGAGAAGTTCACCGTGCTGCGCTCGCCGCATATCGACAAGAAGTCGCGCGAGCAATTCGAGATCCGCACCCACAAGCGGATGCTCGACATCGTCGATCCGACCCCGCAGACGGTCGACGCGCTGATGAAGCTCGATCTCGCCGCCGGCGTCGACGTCGAAATCAAGCTCTAGGGATCGCGCGATGCGCACCGGCCTTCTCGCCCGCAAGCTCGGCATGACCCGGATCTTCACCGATGACGGCAACCACGTGCCGGTCACCGTGCTGGCGGTCGACAATTGCCAGGTGGTGGCGGTGCAGGACCATGGAAAAGGACGGCTACAGCGCGCTGCAGCTCGGGGTCGGCGCCGCCAAGGTCAAGAACGTCTCGAAGGCGCAGCGCGGCCATTTCGCCAAGGCGCAGGTCGAGCCGAAGGCGCGGCTGGCCGAGTTTCGCGTCTCCGAGGATGCGGTGGTCGAGGTCGGCGCCGAGATCGACGCGCCGCGCATTTCGTCGCCGGGCAGCGGGTCGACGTGGTCGGCGTCAGCATCGGCAAGGGCTTTGCCGGCGGCATGAAGCGGCACAATTTCGGCGGCCTGCGCGCCACCCACGGGGTCTCGGTGTCGCACCGCAGCCTCGGCTCGACCGGTCAGCGGCAATCCCCCGGCAAGACCTTCAAGAACAAGAAGATGGCCGGGCATCTCGGGGCCGAGCGGGTGACCGTGCAGAGCCTCGAAGTGATTTCGGCCGACGCCGAGCGCGGGGTGTTGATGATCAAGGGCGCGGTGCCGGGCAGCAAGGGCGGCTTGGTCATGGTCAAGGATGCGGCCAAGCGCAGGATGCCGGACGGCCTGCCCTTTCCCGCGCCGCGCTGCGCGGCCGCCGCCTCCACCGGCGGCCGAGCTCACGGCAGCCGAGCAGCCCGCCGGGAGAGCCCGCATGAGCAAGCTTTCGGTGCGCAATCTCGACAATCAGGAGGTCGGCGACATCGAGCTCGACGACGCCGTCTTCGGGCTGCCGATCCGCCGCGACATCCTGGCCCGCGTCGTCAACTGGCAGCTCGCCAAGCGCCGCGCCGGCACGCATAAGACCAAGGGCATCAGCGACATCCAGGGCACCACCAAAAAGCCCTACAAGCAGAAGGGCACCGGCCGCGCCCGCCAGGGCAGCCTGCGCTCGCCGCAGTTTCGCGGCGGCGCCCGGATTTTCGGCCCGGTGGTGCGCAGCCACGCCTTCGATCTGCAGAAAAAGGTGCGCCGGCTCGGCCTCAAGACCGCGTTGTCGGCGAAGCTCGAGCGAAGGCAAGCTCGTGGTCATCGACGCCGCCCGCGCCGAGGACGCCAAGACCAAGGCGCTGCGGACCCGGCTCGCCACGCTCGGCTGGGGGTCGGTGCTGATCATCGACGGGCCGGCGGTCGACCAGAATTTCGCCCGCGCCGCGCGCAACCTGCCGCGGGTCGATCTGCTGCCGCAGCAGGGCGCCAACGTTTACGACATCCTGCGCCGCGACTTGCTGGTGCTGACCCGCGAGGCCGTGCAGCATCTGGAGGCGCGCCTCAAATGAGCCGGTTTCGCGTCATTCCGCGCGCCGAGACGAAGCTGACGCGCCAGCAGATGTACGACATCATCCGCACCCCGGTGATCACCGAAAAGGCGACCAACGCGTCCGAGCACAACCAGGTGATCTTTCGCGTGCCGTTGACCGCGACCAAGCGCGAGGTCAAGGCGGCGGTCGAGGGGCTGTTCAACGTCAAGGTGACCGCGGTCAACACGATCCGGGTGATGGGCAAGGTCAAGCGGTTCCGCGGCCGGCTCGGCCGCCGTTCCGACCTCAAAAAAGCGATCGTCACCCTCGGCGAAGGCCAGAGGATCGACGTGACCACCGGGATCTAGGCGAGGAGCCGGAGCGATGGCGCTCAAAACCTTCAACCCAACCACCCCGTCGCGGCGGCAGCTGGTCATCGTCGACCGCAGCGAATTATGGAAGGGCAAGCCGGTCAAGGCGCTTGACCGAGGGCCTGCGCAGCCAGGGCGGGCGCAACAATACCGGCCGAACCACCGTGCGCTGGCGCGGCGGCGGCAACAAACGGCGCTACCGCATCGTCGATTTCAAACGCCGCAAGTTGGACATGCCGGCCATCGTCGAGCGCCTCGAATACGATCCCAACCGCACCGCCTTCATCGCGCTGATCCGCTACCAGGACGGCGAGCTCGCCTACATTCTGGCGCCGCAGCGGCTCAAGGCCGGCGATACGGTGGTCTCGGGCGAGCGGGTCGACGTCAAGCCCGGCAACGCGATGCCGCTGCGCAGCATGCCGGTCGGCACAATCGTCCACAATGTCGAGATGAAAGCCGGCAAGGGCGGCCAGATCGCCCGCTCGGCCGGCACCTACGTCCAGCTCGTCGGCCGCGATCAGGGCTATGCGCTGCTGCGCTGTCAGCTCGGGCGAGTTGCGCATGGTGCGCTCCGAATGCCGGGCGACGATCGGCGCGGTTTCGAACCCCGACCAGCAGAACATCGTCATCGCCAAGGCCGGGCGCAACCGCTGGCTCGGCCGCCGCCCCTCGGTGCGCGGCGTGGCGATGAACCCGATCGACCATCCGCATGGCGGCGGCGAAGGCCGCACCTCGGGCGGCCGCCATCCGGTGACCCCGTGGGGCAAGCCGACCAAGGGCAAGAAGACGCGCCACAACAAGGCGACGGACCGGCTGATCGTCCGCCGCCGCCGCATCAGCGCTAGAAGCTCTATCGAGCACGGAGAAAGAGCTTGACCCGCTCGGTTTGGAAGGGGCCGTTCGTCGACGGCTATCTGTTGAAGAAGGCCGAAGACGCGCGGCGGTCCGGGCGCAACCAGGTGATCCGGACCTGGTCGCGACGCTCGACGATCTTCCCGCAATTCGTCGGGCTGACCTTTGGCGTCTATAACGGGCACAAATTCATCCCGGTGCTGGTGACCGAGAACATGATCGGCCACAAGCTCGGCGAGTTCGCGCCGACACGGACCTTCTACGGCCACGCCGGCGACAAAAAGGCGAGGAGAGCCTGAGATGAGCAAGCCCGCCGCCGCGCGCCGCCTCGACGACAGCGAGGCCTTGGCCAGCCTGCGCGGGCTGCGGATCAGCGCCCGCAAGCTCAATTTGGTGGCCCAGCTCGATCCGCGGCAAAACCGCCGCCTCGGCGCTGGCCGAACTGACCTTTTCGCAGCGCCGCATCGCCGGCGACGTCAAGAAGGTGCTGCAGGCGGCGATCGCCAATGCCGAGAACAATCATCAGCTCGATGTCGACCGGCTCTACGTCAAGGAAGCCACGGTCGGCCGGGCCTTTGTCCTGAAGCGCTTCCATACCCGCGGCCGCGGCCGCTCGGCGCGGGTCGAAAAGCATTTTGCCCATCTGACGGTGATCGTGCGCGAGCGCCCCGAAGAGACCGCCTGAGATGGAGATTGTTGGGATAAAGGGGATGAACACGACTGGGATGGAGACGGCCTGATGGGTCAGAAGGTCAATCCGATCGGGCTGCGGCTCGGCATCAACCGCACCTGGGATTCGCGCTGGTTCGCGCGCAAGGAATACGCCAATCTGCTGCTCGACGATCTCAAGTTGCGCCGCTTTCTCGACCCGCCGCCTGGGTCAGGCCGGGGTTGTCGCGGATCATCATCGAGCGCGCCGCCAGGAAGAGCCGGATCACGCTGCATTCGGCCCGTCCCGGGGTGATCATCGGCAAGAAGGGCGCCGATATCGAGAAATTGCGCACCGATATCGCCAAGGTCACCACCAGCGAGGTCAGCCTCAACATCGTCGAAATCCGCAAGCCCGAGATCGACGCCAAGCTGGTCGCCGACGGCATCGCGCAGCAGCTCGAGCGCCGCGTCGCCTTTCGCCGGGCGATGAAGCGCGCCGTGCAATCGGCGATGCGATTGGGCGCGCAAGGGATCCGGATCAATTGTTCGGGCCGGCTCGGCGGCGCCGAAATCGCCCGCATGGAGTGGTATCGCGAAGGCCGGGTGCCGTTGCACACGCTGCGCGCCGATGTCGATTTCGGCTATGGCACGGCCAAGACCACCTATGGCATCTGCGGCGTCAAGGTGTGGGTGTTCAAGGGCGAAATCCTGGCGCACGACCCGATGGCGCAGGAGAAGCGGGCGGCCGAAGGACAGGGCCCGCCGGCGAGCCACGAGCGCGGCCGGCGCGACTCGCTGGGGTGACGGTCGATGCTCAGTCCGAAACGCACCAAATACCGCAAGGCGCATAAGGGCCGGGTGCACGGCCTGGCCAAGGGCGGGACCACGTTGAACTTTGGCGCCTATGGGCTCAAGGCGTCGGATCCCGGCCGCATCACCGCGCGCCAGATCGAGGCGGCGCGCCGCGCGATCACCCGCCACATCCGCCGCGCCGGCCGGGTCTGGATCCGGGTGTTCCCCGATGTGCCGGTGTCGCACAAGCCGGCCGAAGTGCGCATGGGCAGCGGCAAGGGCTCGCCCGAATTCTGGATCTGCCGGATCAAGCCCGGCCGGATCATGTTCGAGCTCGACGGGGTGCCGGCCGAGACCGCGCGCCAGGCGTTTGCGCTGGCCGCCGCGAAATTGCCGCTCCACACCCGGTTCGTGACCCGGCCGGGCGAGGATGCGGCCTGATGAAAGCCGGCGATGTCAGGGCCAAGACCGAGGACGAGCTGACCGGGCAGCTCGACCTGCTGGGCAAGGAGATTTTCAACCTGCGCTTTCAGCGCGCCAATGGGCAGCTCGAAAATACCGCGCGGTTTCGCCAGGTGCGGCGCGATATCGCGCGCATCAAAACCATCCTCGGCGAGCGGCGCCGCGCGGCGCCCTAAGGAAGAACCGGAATGTCCAAACGCGTGCTCCAGGGGATCGTCGTCAGCGACGCCGGCGACAAGACGGTGATCGTCAAGGTCGAACGCCGGGTGATGCATCCGGTCTACAAGAAGTTCATCACCCATTCGAAGAAATATGCGGCGCATGACGAGGCGAACCGCTGGCATGTCGGCGACGCCGTGCGGATCGAGGAAAGCCGGCCGATCTCGAAGAGCAAGCACTGGGTCGTGCTCGGCGCGATCGGGGAAGGCCGCGCCGGGCCGGGTCGGCGCGCGCTGCCGCCGAGCCGGGGGGCGCCTGGCCTCGACGCCGGGGCCGAGCCTGGAGCCGACCGGCGGAAGCGCCAGGCCGGAGGGTGCGGCATGATCCAGATGCAGACGAACCTCGACGTCGCCGACAATTCGGGCGCGCGCCGGGTGCAATGCATCAAGGTGCTGGGCGGATCCAAGCGGCGCACCGCGAGCGTCGGCGACGTGATCATCGTCTCGGTCAAGGAAGCGATCCCGCGCGGCCGGGTCAAGAAGGGCGACGTGCATCGCGCGGTCATCGTGCGCACCGCCAAGGAGATCCGGCGCATCGACGGCAGCGCGATCCGCTTCGACCGCAACGCCGCGGTGCTGATCACCCAGCAGGGCGAGCCGATCGGCACCCGGATCTTTGGACCGGTGACCCGAGAATTGCGGGCGCGCCGGTTCATGAAGATCGTGTCGCTCGCCCCCGAAGTGCTATGAGCCGCCGCCGAAATGCTGTGAGCCGATTGCTGAGGGCGAGGCCATGCCGAAGCTGAAGATCAAAAAAGGCGACAACGTCGTCGTCATCGCCGGGCGCGACAAGGGCCGGACCGGAGAGGTGCTGCGCGTGCTGCCGGCCGAGCGGCGCGCCGTCGTGCAGGGCGTCAACATGGTCAAGCGGCATACCAAGCCGCAGATGGGCAATCCGGGCGGGATCGTCGAAAAGGAATTGGCGCTGCACATTTCCAATATCGCCCATGTCGACCCGGCCTCGGGAAAGCCGACCCGCATCGGCTACCGGGTGCTCGACGACGGGCGCAAGGTCCGGGTCGCCCGCCGCTCGGGCGAAGTCATCGACAGGTGAGAGAGATGAGCAAGCCGCGCTTGCAGGAACATTACGAGACGGCGTTGCGCCCGGCGCTGATGCAGGAGTTCGGCTACAGCAATCCGATGCAGGTGCCGCGCCTGGAAAAGATCGTCGTCAACATGGGCGTCGGCGAGGCGGTCCAGGACAGCAAAAAGGTCGATGCCGCGGCCGGCGAACTGACCGCGATCACCGGCCAGCATCCGGTCATCACCAAGGCCAAGCGGTCGATCGCGACGTTCAAATTGCGTCGAGGGCATGCCGATCGGCTGCAAGGTGACCTTGCGCCGGGAGCGGATGTACGAGTTTCTCGACCGGCTGATCAATGTGGCGCTGCCGCGGGTGCGCGACTTTCCGCGGAATTTCAGGGCAGGAGCTTTGACGGGCGGGGCAATTTCGCGCTCGGCCTCAAGGAGCAGATCGTCTTTCCGGAAATCGATTACGATCGGGTCGACGCGGTGCGCGGGAATGGACGTCGTGGTCACGACGACGGCCAAAACCGACGCCGAGGCGAAGGCGCTGCTCAAAGGGCTTCGACATGCCGTTCGCCAATTGACGCGAGTCAGGGAGCATTAGCCAGATGGCAAAAAAGAGCTCGATCGAGAAGAACGCCCGGCGGATCAAGCTGGCCAAGCAGATCGCGCCGCGGCGGACCCGGCTCAAGGAGATCGCGACCGACCGCACGGCGCCCCCCGAGGAGCGGTTTGCCGCACAGCTCAAGCTCGCCATGCTGCCGCGCAACGGATCGGCGACCCGGGTGCGCAACCGCTGCGCGCTGACCGGGCGCCCGCGCGGCTATTATCGCAAGTTCAAGCTGTCGCGCATCGCGGTGCGCGAACTCGCCTCGTCGGGGCAGATCCCGGGCATGCTGAAATCGAGCTGGTAGGAGGGATCGCGGCGATGACGATGAGCGACCCGTTGGGAGACATGCTGACCCGGATCCGCAACGGGCAACGGGCGCGCCAGGCGGTTGTCGCCTCGCCCGCTTCGAAGATCCGCGCCAATGTGCTCGAAGTGCTGCAGCGCGAGGGCTATATCCGCGGCTTCTCGCGCGACGATCTGCGGCCCGGCGTCGCCGAGCTCAAGATCGAGCTCAAATATGTCGACGGCGAGCCGGTGATCCGCGAAATCGCGCGGGTGTCGAAGCCCGGACGGCGGATCTACTCGCGGATCGCCGACCTGCCGCGCAGCTATAACGGTCTCGGCATCGCCATCCTGTCGACCCCACGCGGGGTTTTGTCCGACAACGAGGCCAGGGCCGCCAAAGTCGGCGGCGAGGTCCTCTGCCGGGTATTTTGAGGTAGCGACATGTCACGCATAGGCAAGAACCCGGTGCCGGTGCCGAGCGGGGTCGAGGTCCAGCTCTCCGACCGCACCCTGACCGCCAAGGGCGGACTCGGCACCCTGCAGCTGGTAGTCAGCAACGCGGTCACGGCGTCGATCGCCGATGGCGCCATCACGATCGCTCCGGCCAACGACAGCAAGCAATCGCGCGCGATGTGGGGCACCACCCGGGCGTTGGTCAGCAACATGGTGACCGGCGTGTCGAAAGGCTTCGCCGTCGGTCTCGAGATCAACGGGGTCGGCTACCGCGCCGCGGTTCAGGGCAGCAATCTGAACCTGCAGCTCGGCTACAGCCACGACATTCCGTTTCCGATACCCGAGGATGTGCGGATCACCTGCGAACGGCCGACCGTGATCACCGTCAGCGGCGCCGACCGCCAGCGCGTCGGCCAGGTCGCCGCCGAGATCCGCGCCTTTCGCCCGCCCGAACCTTACAAAGGCAAGGGCATCAAATACGCCGGCGAAATCGTCCGCCGCAAGGAAGGCAAGAAGAAGTAGCCCCGATGCCGCAAAAAGCCAAAGCCCTGTTCCTGCGCCGGCGCCTGCGGGTGCGGGCGAACCTGAAGCGCCTGGCCCGCAATCGGCCCCGCCTCTCGGTGTTCCGCTCGTCGAAGCACATCTATGCGCAGGTGATCGACGACGCGGCCGGGCGAACCCTGGCGGCGGCGTCGAGCCTCGACCCCGGACTCAAGGCGAGCCTCGGCACCGGGGCCGACATCGCCGCCGCCGGCGCCGTCGGCAAGCTGCTCGCCGAGCGGGCCAAGGCCGCGGGGGTCGAGCGCGTCGTGTTCGATCGCGGCGCCTATCTGTTTCATGGCCGGGTCAAAGCCCTGGCCGACGCCGCCCGCGAGGGCGGCCTGGACTTCTGAAGGGGTCGGCTGGCATGGCACGGACAATGGCGCGCAACCAGGGCGACCGGCGCGGAGGCGGCGGCGACCGCCAGTCGCGCGACCGCGACGACAACGAATTCGCCGAAAAGCTGGTCAACATCAATCGTGTCGCCAAGGTGGTCAAGGGCGGCCGGCGGTTCGGCTTTGCCGCGCTCGTCGTGGTCGGCGACCGCAAGGGTCGGGTCGGCTACGGCGCCGGCAAGGCGCGCGAGGTGCCCGAAGCGATCCGCAAGGCCACCGAACAGGCGCGGCGCAGCATGATCCGCGTGCCGCTGCGCGAGGGCCGCACCCTGCACCACGACATCATCAGCAGCTATGGCGCCGGGCGGGTCATCGTGCGCGCGGCGAAGGCCGGCACCGGGATCATTGCGGGCGGCCCGATGCGGGCGATCTTCGAGGCGCTCGGCGTCCACGACGTCGTCGCCAAATCGATCGGCAGCGCCAACCCGCATAATATGATCAAGGCGACCTTCGTGGCGCTCGGCCAGGCGACGAGCCCGCGGGCGGTGGCGGCGCGGCGCGGCAAAAAAGTCGGCGAGATCCTCGGCCGCCGCGACGCCGAAACCCGAGAGCCGGCGTGATGGCCGGCGCGATGGAGAGCGTGATGGCCGGCGAAACGGCAGCCAAGAAAACGCTGACGGTCGAGCAGACCGGAAGCCCGATCGGGCGCCGGCACGACCAGGAGGCAACCTTGAAGGGGCTCGGGCTGAACCGGCTGCACCGCCGCCGCGTCCTCGAGGATACGCCGGCTCGTGCGCGGCATGATCCGCAAGGTCGGGCATCTGGTGCGGATCGTCGAGGCAAGCTAGAGAGAACCCTCGGCCGGCGTTCGGCGCGGCAGGCCCCTGCTCGCTGCGAGCCGCGCCGGCCGCAGTTGAGGCGGCACATAGCCACGGAAGACGAGACCAAATGAAGCTAAACGAAATCAGGGACAATCCGGGAGCGCACTACCGCGCCAAGCGGGTCGGGCGCGGCATCGGATCGGGCAAGGGGAAGACCTCGGCGCGGGGCGGCAAGGGCCAGACCGCGCGCAGCGGGGTGGCGCTCAACGGTTTCGAAGGCGGCCAAACGCCGCTGCACCGCCGCCTGCCCAAGCGCGGCTTTGACAACTCGATGTTCCGTGCCGATTTCAAGGTGGTCAATCTCGGCCGGCTGCAACAGGCGCTCGATGCCGGCAAGCTCCAAGCCGAAGGCACGCTCGACGGCGCGGCGCTGGTCGCCTGCGGGGTGCTGCGGCGGCAGGGCGACGGGGTTCGCCTGCTGGCCAAGGGAGCGCTGCGCGCGGCGCTGACGATCGAGGTCGCGGGCGCCTCCAAGGCCGCGATCGCGGCCGTCGAACAAGCCGGCGGCCAGGTGATCGTGCGCCCCGGCCGCAAGCAGAAGCCGCAGGCGCAGCCGAGCGCCTCCGCCTGAACGCGCGGCGGCCCGCCGAACCGGCGGCTAAGCGGCCGGGCTCTCGGTTAGGGCGAGCTCTTGGTTAGGGCGAGCTCTTGGTTAGGGCGAGCTCTTGGTTAGGCCGGATTTGGGTTGGGCCGGCTTTTGGGTAGGGATGGAACCGAATGGCGTCAGCCGCCGAACAACTCGCCGCGAGCATCAATCTTTCCGCCTTCACCAAGGCGACCGAGCTCAAAAGCCGGATCTGGTTCACCCTCGGCGCATTGCTGATCTATCGGCTCGGCACCTACATCCCGATCCCCGGGATCGATCCGTCGATCTTGCAGAGCATCTTTTCGCGCAATGCCGGCGGCATTCTCGGCATGTTCGACATGTTCTCGGGCGGCGCGCTCGGCCGGATGACGATCTTTGCGCTTGGCATCATGCCGTACATCTCGGCATCGATCATCATCCAGCTGCTGACCGCGGTGTCGCCGACCCTGGAGGCCCTGAAGAAGGAGGGCGAGAGCGGGCGCAAGACGCTCAATCAATATACCCGCTACGGCACGGTCTTGCTTGGCATGGTCCAGGCCTACGGCATCTCGGTCGGGATCGAGGGCATGCATGCCGGCGCCCAATCGGCGGTGCTGGATCCCGGGCTGTTCTTCCGCCTGGTCACGGTCGTGACCCTGGTCGGCGGTACGGTGTTCCTGATGTGGCTCGGCGAACAGATCACTGCGCGCGGGGTCGGCAACGGCATCTCGCTAATCATCTTTTCCGGCATCGTCGCCAACCTGCCGCACGCGCTGGCCTCGACCCTCGAACTCGGCCGCACCGGCGCGCTGTCGACCTATTTCATCATCATGTTCCTGGTGATGTCGGTGCTGGTGGTCGGCTTCATCGTGTTCATGGAGCGCGCCCAGCGCCGCATCCTGGTCCAGTATCCCAAACGCCAGGTCGGCAACAAGATGTTCGGCGGCGACGCCTCGCACTTGCCGCTCAAGCTCAACACCTCGGGGGTGATCCCGCCGATCTTCGCCTCCTCGCTGTTGCTGCTGCCGGCGACGATCGCCAATTTCGAGGCGAATGGGAGCAGCGGCTTTGGCGGCTGGCTCGGCGAGATCACCGCCTATCTGTCGCACGGCCGCCCGCTCTACATGGGGCTATACGTCGCGCTGATCGTATTTTTCAGCTTTTTCTATACCGCGATCGTGTTCAATCCGACCGAAACAGCCGACAATCTGCGCAAATACGGCGGCTTCATTCCCGGCATCCGGCCCGGCAAGAACACCGCCGACTTTCTCGATTACGTGCTGACCCGGCTGACCGTGATCGGGGCCGCTTATCTCGCGGCGGTCTGCATCCTGCCGGAAATCCTGATCTCGGAATATTCGGTGCCGTTCTATTTCGGCGGGACAAGCCTGTTGATCGTGGTCAGCGTGACGATGGACACGGTGGCGCAGATCCATTCGCATCTGCTGGCCCACCAGTATGAAGGCCTGATCAAGAAGGCGAAGCTGAGGGGGCGACGCGGATGAACCTGGTCCTGCTCGGCCCGCCAGGCTCGGGAAAGGGAACCCAGGCCAAGCGGATCGAACAAAGCCGTCGCGTCCGTCATCTGGCCACCGGCGACATGCTGCGCGCTGAAATCGCCTTGGGCAGCGAGTTGGGCGGGCGCGTTAAGGAAATCATGGATGCGGGCGCGCTCGTTGAAGACGATATCATGATCCAGTTGATCGGCGGGCGCATCGCAAAGCCAGATTGCCGCACCGGCTTTATCCTCGACGGATTTCCACGAACCGTGCCGCAAGCGAAGGCGCTCGACCATATGCTGGCTCAAAGCGCGGCCTCCGGCTCGACGCACGTGATCGAGTTCGAGGTCGACGAGGCGGCGCTGGTCGATCGCCTGTCCGGGCGCTTTACCTGCGAAGCGCTGCGGCGCAAGCTATCACGACCGCTATCAAGCGGCCGCGCGGTCGAGGGCGTGTGCGAAGTCTGCGGCGGCCGCGAATTTCGTTCGTCGGCCGGATGATCGGCCGGAGGCGGTTATGACCCGTCTCGAGGTCTATCGCCGCCAAACCGCCCCGCTCCTGCCCTACTATAGGAGACGAGGCATTTTGCGCAGGTAGACGGAATGGCCGACATCGACGCGGTGACGCGCCAGATCGAGGCGATTGTCGGGTGACGCCGGCTGACGGCGGCAGCGCCGTGACGGCGCGGCCGGGGTTGACGCGCGGAGTTTGCTATCAATAAGATGCTTGCCCTCGCGACGAAGCCCAGCCATTATCATCTCTTGACTTTGCCGAGGAGAAGCGCAAGTGGCGCGAATTGCTGGCGTCAACATCCCCAATCAGAAGCGGGTGCCGATCGGGCTCGCCTATATCCACGGCATCGGGCGGACCACCGCCCTCCAGATCTGCAACCGGGTCGGCATTCCGCCGGAGCGGCGGGTGCACGAGCTGACCGACGATGAAGTGCTGCGCATGCGCGAGGTGATCGACCGCGAATTCACGGTCGAAGGCGATCTGCGCCGGCAGGTGGCGATGAACATCAAGCGGTTGATGGATCTCGGCTGCTATCGCGGCTTGCGCCATCGCAAGGGGCTTCCGGTCCGCGGACAGCGCACTCACACCAACGCGCGCACCCGCAAGGGGCCGGCCCGGCCGATCGCCGGGAAAAAGAAATAGCTCCCGATCCTCCAGCACCAAGGCGGACCCAGATAGATGGCCAGAACGGCGGCGCCGGCGCCGCGCCTTCGCCGGCGCGAACGCAAGAACATCACTTCGGGCACGGCGCATGTGAACGCCACGTTCAACAATACGATGATCACGATCACCGATGCGCAGGGCAATACCATCGCCTGGTCGTCGTCGGGCAGCCAGGGTTTCAAGGGTTCGCGCAAATCGACCCCCTACGCCGCGCAGGTGGCCGCCGAAGATGCCGGGCGCAAAGCCATGGAGCACGGCATGCGCACCCTCGAGATCGAGGTCAAGGGCCCGGGCTCGGGCCGGGAATCGGCACTGCGCGCCTTGCAGGCGGTGGGGTTCGCGGTCACCTCGATCCGCGACGTGACGCCGATCCCGCATAATGGCTGCCGGCCGCCCAAGCGGCGCCGCGTCTGACGGGCAAATCGGCCCTGCTTTTAGCGGGGCTTGTTATCGAGGAAAACGCCGGTGGCGTCGCCACCGGCTGTTGTTGCGGATGGCATCCGCCTTCACCGACCGAGGTTCGAGTCGTGATTCAAAAGAACTGGCAAACCCTGATCAAGCCGAAGCAGCTTTCGGTAGAGCCGGGCGACGATCCCAAGCGCGATCGCAACCGTAGTCGCCGAGCCGCTGGAACGCGGCTTTGGCTTGACCTTGGGCAACGCGCTGCGGCGGGTGCTGCTTTCCTCACTGCAAGGGGCGGCGGTGACCTCGGTGCAGATCGAGGGCGTCCTGCACGAATTCTCGTCGATCCCGGGCGTGCTCGAAGACGTGACCGACATCGTTCTCAACGTCAAGAGCATCGAATTGCGGATGTACGGCGACGGGCCCAAGCGCATGCGGCTGCGCGGCACCGGCCCCGGCGAGGTGCGCGCCAGTGCGATCGAAACTGGCCACGACATCGACATCATGAACCCGGAGCTGGTGATCTGCACCCTCGACAGCGGCGCCAAGATCGCGATGGAGTTGACCGTCGAGAACGGCAAAGGCTATCTTCCCGGGACGCAGAACCGCGCGGAGGACGCGCCGATCGGGCTCATTCCGGTCGATGCGCTGTTCAGCCCGGTGCGCAAGGTGTCCTACCGCGTCGAGAACACCCGCGTCGGCCAGGTCACCGACTACGATCGGCTGGCGATGCGGCTCGAGACCAATGGCGCCGTGACGCCCGAAGACGCGGTGGCGCTGGCCGCGCGCATCCTGCAGGACCAGCTGCAGCTGTTCATCAATTTCGAGGAGCCGCGGCATCCCTCCGACGAGACCCGGCCGAGCGAGCTGCCGTTCAACAAGAACCTGTTGCGCAAAGTCGACGAGCTCGAATTGTCGGTGCGCTCGGCCAATTGCCTGAAGAACGACAACATCGTCTATATCGGCGACCTGGTCCAGAAATCCGAAGCCGAAATGCTGCGGACCCCGAATTTCGGGCGCAAATCCCTGAACGAGATCAAGGAAGTGCTGGCCCAGATGGGACTGCATCTCGGCATGGAAATCGTCAATTGGCCACCCGAAAACATCGAGGAACTGGCCAAGCGACTCGACGAACCCTATTGAGGATCCGATGCGCCATCGCCTGAAAGGCCGCAGCTTCAGCCGCCGCTCCGAACATCGCAAGGCGATGTTCGAGAATCTGGCCGCCTCCCTGATCAAGCACGAGCAGATCACCACGACCCTGCCCAAGGCCAAGGATCTGCGGCCGATCGTCGAGCGGCTGATCTCCCTCGGCAAGCATGGCGGGCTGGCCAACCGGCGCCGCGCCATCGCCCGGCTGCAGGATGCGCCGCTCGCCAACAAGCTGATGACCACGCTCGCCCTGCGCTACGCCGGGCGCGCCGGCGGCTATACCCGCATCATCAAGGCCGGGTTTCGTCATGGCGACAACGCGGCGATGGCGGTGATCGAGCTGGTCGACCGCGATCCGCTGGCCAAGGGCAAGGATTCCGGCCCGACCGGGACCGAGGATCAGGACGAAGCCGAAGCCGCTTGACCCGTCCGCTATAGGTCCGGGCGGGCGGCGAAGCCGGCGCTGTCATCATCTTGCGCCTCGACGAGGTCGACCCGGTCGACGCGCGCTGCCGGCGGGCCTTTGCGGCAGGCCTCGATCAAATTCGCGATCGCCTTGCGTCGAGCCGGTCGCCGACAGTTCGACCGAGCCGTCGGCCCGGTTGCGCACCCAGCCGTGCAGCCCCAAGGTTTCGGCCGTTTCGATCGCCCAGGCGCGATAACCGACGCCTTGCACCCGACCGGATAAGCGCAGCCGAACGGTCTTCATCTGCGTCCTCGTGATCTTGTTCTGCGTCCTTTGCCAATCGGCCATCGCTCGCCCGGCTGGATTCGGGGAGCGATCGGCCGGCCGCGCCGTTGACCCGGAAAGACGCCGGCGCCATCGAAAAGATGATTGACGTCAAGGCGCCTCGATGCCGAGCGGCCCCTGCATAAGCGCCGCCCGCGAATGCGAGGCGCTTCATTTCGCAAGAGGACGCCGATCATTCCAAGCCAAGACCTAAATGGCCGCAAAGTGGCCACTCTCATTGGAAGCAGGTCAAGTTGATCGAGCCGCGCGAGGCGCTCGACGAGGCCGGCGCCGAAACCAGATCGTTTCGCCCAAATCCGCCGAGGTTCGCGGGCGTCGCTCAAGACCGATCTGAAAAGTTTGCCAGGGCGAAATCGCGCCATCATCATGCGGCCCAGTCTAAACAGTCTGTCCGAGTAAGCCCGGCCTGGCCCGGCTGGCGGCGGCGACAGAGAGAGGGATAGCCCATGCGACGGCGCGGGTTCGGCCCGACCGGCCGCGAGGTGGCGGTGATCGGAATGGGAACCTGGAATTTCGAGCAGGCCCCTCGCGCGGCCGCGATCGCCGCCCTGCGGCGCGGCCTCGACCTCGGCATGGATCATATCGATACCGCCGAGATGTACGGCTCGGGAGCGGCCGAGGAGCTGGTCGGCGAGGCCATCGCCGGGCGCCGCGACGAGGTCTTCGTGGTGTCGAAAGTCCTGCCGCACAACGCCTCGCGCGCGGGCACGCGCGCCGCCTGCGAGCGCTCGCTCGCCCGGCTGCGCACCGATCGGCTCGATTGCTACCTGCTGCATTGGCGCGGCTCGCACCCGCTGGCGGAAACGATCGCCGCCTTCGAGGAGCTGCGGCGCGAAGGCAAGATCCTCAGCTGGGGGGTCAGCAATTTCGACCCCGCCGACCTCGATGAGGCGCTGAACCTCGCCGGCGGCGGGAGTGACGCCGGACCGATCGCCTGCAATCAGGTGCTCTACCACCTGCTCGAGCGCAGCATCGAGCATGCGGTGATCCCGTGGTGCGAGCAGCACAAGGTGGCGGTGGTGGCCTACAGCCCGTTCGGCCACGCGCGCTTTCCCGGCCCGCAGACCGCG
Source organism: uncultured Alphaproteobacteria bacterium (assembly GCA_963814805.1). Classification (GTDB taxonomy): domain Bacteria; phylum Pseudomonadota; class Alphaproteobacteria; order ATCC43930; family CGMCC-115725; genus AP-15. The sequence continues at coordinate 179,974 of CAWFER010000015.1, forward strand.
GGCGGCCGCGTGCTGGCGCGAGATCGCCGGCGAACTCGGCGCGACGCCGCGTCAGACCGCGCTCGCTTTTCTGGTGCGGCGGCCATCGGTGTTCGCCATCCCCAAGGCGGCCGACCCGCAGCATGCCGAGGAAAACGCCGCGGCCGGCGATCTGCACCTCTCTCCCGAGCAGATCGGCAGGCTCGACGCCGCCTTTCCGCTGGCCCGCCGCCAGCGCGGGATTGCCGATGCTGTAAAACCGGTGCGCGCTCGCCCGGCGCGGCCAACCCGCACGGGGTCACTCGAATTCGAGAATGACCTCGTCGACGGCGAGGCTGTCGCCGGGCTTGGCGCGGATCGTGGCGATGCGGCCATCGCGCCCGGCGCGCAGCACATTCTCCATCTTCATCGCTTCGACGATCGCCAGCGCCTCGCCGGCCTTGACCTCCTGGCCTTGGGCGACGGCGATCGAAGACAGCAGCCCCGGCATCGGCGACAGCAGCAGCCGAGATGTATCTGCGGCCTTTTTCGCCGGCATCAGCGCCAGCAGCTCGGCGGCGCGCGGCGACAGCACCTGCGCCCGACGCACGACGCCGCCATGGACTAGGCGAAACCCCGAGCCCGGCAGCCGCTCGATCTGCACCGTCGACACCCCGGCCTCTGTCTCAACGTGCAGCAAAGGCTGGCCCGGCCGCCAATCGGTGCTGGCGACCCGGCATTCCCCGTCGAGCTCGACCGTGTAGCCGTCGCCTTGCGGCCGCACCGACACCCGGATGCGCAATGCCATCGAGCAGGATCGTCGATCGTTCGGCGATCTCGCCGCGGCTGGCGGCGAGCTGGCCGCCGATCGCGGTTTCGTTTTCGCGAATGCGCCGCTGCGCCAGCGCCGCGGCGAGCAGGATCATCCTGTCCGGCTGGACAAAATCGGCGGGAGGGGCAAATCCACCGGGGAATTCGTCGGCGATGAAGCTGGTCGACAGCACACCGGCGCGAAACCGAGCGGTTGCCAGGATCGCCGCCAGAAACGCCGCGTTGTTCTGCACGCCGGCAATGTAGAAGCCGTCGAGAGCATCGCGCAGCCGGCCGGTGGCGGCATCGCGGTCGATGCCCCAGGCGACGAGCTTGGCGATCATCGGGTCGTAATGGACGGAGATTTCCGCGCCTTCGAAGACCCCGTCGTCGAGCCGCAGCCCCTCCCCTGCCGGCGGCAAATAGCGCACGAGCCGGCCGATCGACGGCAGAAAGCCGCGCGAAGGGTCCTCGGCGTAGATCCGCGCCTCGATCGCCCAGCCGTCGAGCCGGATATCTTCTTGGGCGAACGGCAGCTTTTCGCCGGCGGCGACGCGCAGCATCAGCTCGACGAGGTCGAGACCGGTCACCAGCTCGGTCACCGGGTGCTCGACCTGCAATCGCGTGTTCATCTCGAGGAAATAGAAATTGCGCTGGCGGTCGACAATGAACTCGACCGTGCCGGCCGAGCGGTAGTCGACGGCGCGGGCCAATGCCACCGCCTGCGCCCCCATCGCCGCGCGCGTCGCCTGGTCGAGGAACGGGCTCGGCGCCTCCTCGATGACCTTCTGGTGCCGCCGCTGGATCGAGCATTCGCGCTCGCCGAGATAAACGATGTTGCCGTGCGCGTCGCCCAGCACCTGGATCTCGATGTGCCGCGGCTCCTCGATGTATTTCTCGATAAAGATCCGGTCGTCGGCAAAGCTCGATCTGGCCTCGCCCGCGGCGGCGCGAAAGCCGTCGCGCGCCTCCTCGTCCGAGACGGCGATGCGCATCCCCTTGCCGCCGCCGCCGGCCGAGGCCTTGATCATGACCGGATAGCCGATGTCGCGGGCGATCCCGACCGCCGCCTCGGCGTCGGGCACGATGTCGAGGTGGCCGGGCACGGTCGGCACCCCGGCGGCGCGGGCGAGCTTTTTCGATTCGATCTTGTCGCCCATCGCCGCGATGGCTTCCGGATCCGGGCCCGACAAAGACGATGCCGGCTGTCGGCCAGCGCCCTGGCGAATGCCACATTCTCTGACAGAAATCCGTAGCCGGGATGCACCGCTTCGGCGCCGCTCGCCCGGCAGGCGTCGACGATCCGGTCGATCTTCAGATAGCTCTCGGCCGCCGGCGCCGGCCCGATCCGGATCGCCTCGTCGGCCATGCGCACATGCAAGCGCTTCGGCATCGGCATCCGAATAGACCGCGACCGTGGCGATCCCCATCCGCCGCGCGGTGCGAATGACGCGGCAGGCGATCTCGCCGCGATTGGCGATCAGGATTTTACGAAACATCAATCTACGAAAGGATCATCATGGCCGGCCTTAGCTCGGCCATGACAGAGTACCGCGGTCTCTGGGCTAAGGCTCGGGCTTCTCCACCGAGAGCGCCCAGGTCAGAAGTCGCATTCCGGGATGCATCTTGGGCAGCAGCTCCGCGCAATGGCCGCTGTCGTCGCAGATCTGCACTTTCATTGGCTCGGTCAGTTGCGCGCGGCTGGAGCCGATCATTCTCTGCGCGACCAGCATCAGCAGCGCTACGGCGATCACCGTCAATGCAGTCTTTGTATAGCGGTCCGGCATCGGTACCTCCCGCGACCATGATGGCCGCCGCTAGAGTATCGCCAGACTCCGCCTTCACCGCGTCAATCCGCCCATCAAACCAGCGCCATCGTGTTGAGGTCGACGTTTGCACTTTTTATGCATCCTCACTTAAGCCCCCATCACAGCGGGATGTTGTCGTGTTTTTTCGGCGGGTTCGTCAGCTGCTTGCCGCGCAGCATGGCGAGCGCCTTGGCGATCCGGCGCCTGGTGTCGCGCGGCTCGATCACGTCGTCGATAAAGCCGCGGCTGGCGGCGACAAACGGGTTGGCGAATTTTTCGCGATACTCCTCGGTTCGCGCCTCGATCGCCGCGGCGTCGCCGAGATCGGCGCGAAAGATGATTTCGACCGCACCCTTGGGCCCCATGACCGCGATCTCGGCCGCGGGCCAGGCGAAATTCACGTCGCCCCGCAGATGCTTCGAGCTCATCACGTCATAGGCCCCGCCATACGCCTTGCGGGTGATCAGGGTGACCTTCGGCACGGTCGCCTCGGCAAACGCGAACAGCAGCTTCGCGCCGTGCTTGATGATGCCGCCATGTTCCTGGGCCACTCCCGGCAGAAATCCCGGCACGTCGACAAAGGTTACGATCGGGATATTGAAGCAGTCGCAAAACCGCACGAAGCGCGCCGCCTTGCGGGCGCTGTCGATGTCGAGGCAGCCGGCCAGCACCATCGGCTGGTTGGCGACGATGCCGATCGTCGCGCCTTCGATGCGCGCGAACCCGATGATGATGTTGCCGGCGAAACTCGGCTGCAACTCGAAGAAATCGCCGTCGTCGACGGTCTTGAGGATCAATTCCTTGATGTCGTAGGGCTTGGTCGGGTTGGCCGGGACCAGCGTGTCGAGCGAAGGCTCGGCCCGGTCGCGCGGGTCGGCGCAAGGCCGCCTGGGCGGCGGCGCGCGGTTCGAGGGCGGCAGGAAATCGATGAACCGGCGCAGCTCCAAGCAGCGCCTCGACATCGTTGTCAAAGGCGAGGTCGGCCACCCCCGAGCGGGTCGTGTGGGTGACGGCGCCGCCCAATTCCTCCTGGGTCACGGTCTCGTGGGTGACGGTGCGCACCACCTCCGGCCCGGTCACGAACAGGTACGAGGTGTCCTTGACCATGAAGATGAAATCGGTCATCGCCGGGGAGTAGACGGCACCCCCGGCACACGGCCCCATGATCATCGAGACCTGCGGCACCACGCCCGAGGCCAAGCACGTTGCGCTCGAACACCTCGGCATAGCCGGCGAGCGAGGCGACCCCATCCTGGATGCGGGCCCCGCCCGAATCGTTGAGCCCGATCACCGGCGCGCCGACATTGATCGCCTGGTCCATGATCTTGCAGATCTTTTCGGCGTGCGCCTCGCTCAATGAGCCGCCGAACACGGTAAAATCCTGGCTGAAGACAAAGACCAGTCGGCCGTTGACCGTGCCGTAGCCGGTGACGACCCCGTCGCCCGGGACCTTGAGCTGGTCGATGCCGAAATCGTGGCTCCTATGCTCGACGAACATGTCCCATTCCTCGAAGGAACCGGGGTCGAGCAGGATTTCGAGCCGCTCGCGCGCAGTCAGCTTGCCGCGGCGGTGCTGCGCCTCGATGCGCCGGGCGCCGCCGCCGGCGCGCGCCGCCGCTGCGCTTTGCCTCCAAGCGTTGGAGAATATCGTCCATTTCGCCTCGCGACCTTGCCCCGCGAGATAGCATCAAGCGAGGCTGCGAGACCAGAGCCGCGGCGCGTTTTCTCGCGTCAGCCTTGTCCGACGGCGAGGATCGACGGCAAAATCCGGCGATGGCGATACGCCGACACAGCGAGGACGAGGCAATGGCGCAGAGCGAGCTATACCAGAAAGGGGCGGCGATGCGGCGCCGGCTGATGGGCGAGGCGGCGGTCGAACGTTCGGCCCGCGAGATCTATAGCGACCCGGTCATGAAGAAATTCATCGACGTCGCCACCGAAACCGTGTTCGGCGCGCTGTGGACTCGACCCGGCCTCGATCTGAAGACCCGGGCCTTGATCTGCGTCATTTCCGATGCGGCCACCGGGCGCGAGCCCGAGCTTGCTCTCCATTTGCGCATGGCCTTGCGCCAGGGATGGACCGAAGACGAACTAAGCGAGGCGCTGTTGCACCTGTCGGGCTATGTCGGGGCGCCGATCATCCGCGAATCGATGTTGGTGGCGAGCAAGGTCTTCGCCGAGTTCCGCGCCGAAAATGCGGCAAGGCCAGCGACGGCGTGAAATTTCAGGCCGCACGCAAATTCTGGCTTATCCGATCGAGCTCCGTCATGCCGGTCGTCATCACCGGGCTCGCCCTGGCGACCCACGCCTTTTCCTGCGGCCCAGATGGCGTGGATGGCCGGAACAAGTCCGGTCATGACGATCATGGAGCCGCAACCGAGCGCCCGCGATTTTAATGCCGAATGCATTCACCCGGCAGGAGTGGAGCGCCTACTACACCCGCAAGCGAATCGTGCAGCAATGGCTGCAGCTTGATCTGCTCGGCACGATCGATTGCCGGAAAGTGCTCGAGATCGGGCCGGCCATGGGGCTGGTCACCAGCCTGCTGGTCAATATCGGCTATGAAGTGCACACCCTCGACCGGGCGCCGCGGGCGTTCGCCTATCCCGATGTCCCGCACCTCGAGCGCGACATCTGCGATCTGCGCAGCGACGAGATCGCCGGCTACGACGCAATCATTTGTTGCGAGACCCTCGAACACATCGATTGGCGCCAGGTGGGTTCGGCGCTCTCCACCTTTCGCGCCAGCGGCGCGAAGCATCTAATCGTCTCGGTGCCGTATATGGCGTTTCAGGTGTCGCTCGACCTTTATTTGAACCGGACCACGCTGCGCCAATATTTCTCGATGAAGAAGCTGCTGTGGCGCAAGCGCTTTGCACCCGAGCCGCCGGGTGGGCATCAATGGGAAATCGGCTACCGGGGTCATTCGCTGCGCGTCTGGGAAGCCCGGCTCGCCGACAGCGGCTGGTCCATCGTCAAGCGGGACTTCACCGAACACTGCCGATCGGCATTTCACCTGCTGGAGGCGAAATAAACCCGGCTTTCGCACCGACGCTCCGGTGCAATTGGACCGTCCTACCTGGGCGCGATTCGCCGATGATTAATCTTTGAAGACCTTTGGGAATTGGCCTGTTCAGTCCGGAACGTAGAGCGCCGTGCCCTGGGCGAGCGCTTGAAAGGTCGCGTAGGCCATCCATACGTAGCCGCCACTGCCCCAATCGGTCCCTTGGCTATTCTGGATATGGAACCCGCCGATCGTGTCGTCATAACCGATGATCAGCATGCAGTGACCGGCCGGTTTTCCATTCTTGCCCTTCAGAATGGTCCCGTTCCCGACATATGGCGTCGGATCGCCACGGTAGCTGCCCCAATCGGTGTACAGCTTGGTCCCGTAGGCGAGCGCCCGGCCCGAGGCCAGCACCTGCTTCACACTGTCGAGATCGCTCGTCGAGACCCCCTTGATCTGGGCGATCGCAAAATCGGCATTGCCGGCGATCGTCTTGCCCGCATAGTCCTGCCACAAAGTCTGGCACTGTGCGTAATAGGGCGCGGTCGCCATGCTCGCGGTGCCATTTTTTAGAATATTGAAGTAGTATTCAAATTTGGATCCGGTACAGCTATTCGACAAATCATCCATCTCCTGAAGGACCTGAATATAAATGTACGCGGGGCTTGCCTGTCCGGACGAAGATGCAGGGCTTATGCGTCCCGCTCGCGCACCGGTAAAGGTCGCCAATCCGTAGGTCGACGCCCAAGCGCAACAGCTGCCGGGATAACCGGGGCTGGCGGCAGTTCCCTGCTGTCCGACCGGCGGCAGGAAAGCAGGATCGACCGCCGCCGAAGGCAGAAGCTGGTCAACAAAGCGGGGCCGGGTTATGTCAAACGGTTCCGGCAGAGTGGGATCGTAGCCAAAGCCGGCTTCGTCTAGGATCATAATCCGCCTCCGCACCTGTTCAGCCGGTCATCACATCGCCGGTATGGGTCGCTGTCAACCGGGTCTTAACCTCTTATCCATAGCGGTCAGCAGCCAGATTTGCCGCGGGGAACGTCGCCGGCTCAGACCCGCAACAGCGACAGGAACCGCGCCGCCGCTGCAATGTCGCCAGCAAGCGCAGTCTGCCGCCGCGCCTGCTCCTCGTCCTCGCCCCAGGCGTCGATCTGAAAGCTCTCGTCGAGTTGCGAGGCGGCGAAGGCCTCGGCCGCATCGATGCGATCCTCGCTCAGCGCCAAGGCGATGACCAAGGAGCCGCAAGCGCCGGTCGCCAGGTGCAGCGCCGCCAGCGCGCAATCGTCGTGCTCGGCGACCGCGGCGGCAAAGGCGCGCAGGCTCGCGGCTGGCTGGCCGACCGGGATCACCCCGGCGGCGATTTCGAGCGGCGCGGCGTAGCGCTGCACCGCCCAATCGATGAGCGGCCGCCATACCGCCTCTTGGCGCGCGGCCAGCTCCGGCGGATGCGCCGCCCGATAGCACACCAGATCGGTCGCGGCGTAGTCGGCGATCTGCCGCACGATCTGCGCACGCTGCGGCGCCACCCGGTCGATCGCAGTGCTGGCGAGGCGGGTCAGCGGCATTTCCGCCGAATGGATCTCGGTCTCTTGAGCCTCCCACTCCGCGGCGATTGCCGCCGCCAGTGCTGCGTTCGGCATCACCAGGGGCAGCTTTGCCGGCGTCTTGATCGGTTTGCCGTCGAGGGCGACCGCGTGACCGGCCACGGCCGGAACAACCTCGACCTTGCGATAGAAGCGCTTCATTCCGGCAAATCCAGCCCGGCAAACGCGTCTTCGACGTCGTCGGGAAAACCGAAGAACTCCCAGCTTTGCCGCATATGCGGCGGCAGCGGCGCAGTCACCCGCAAGATTCCGCCCTGCGGATGCGGGATCGCCAGCGCGCGCGCGTGCAGATGCAGCCGCCGCGAGCCGGGCGGCCCGTCGAGATGCGCGGCGGCGCCGCCATATTTGCCGTCGCCGAGGATCGGCGTGCCGATCGCGGCGCAATGCGCGCGCAGCTGGTGGGTGCGCCCGGTCACCGGCAGCAAAGCGAGCCAGCTCGCCCGCTCGCCGACATTGTCGATGACGCGGTAATAGGTGATTGCGGGCTTGCCCTCGTCGGGGTCGGCGCGCACCCGCTCCCTACCCATCTTCGCCCCGATGAGGCCCGGCCCTTTGGCGAGCGCCAGGCTGATCCGCCCTTGCGGCGGCTTGGGCAGGCCGACAGCCAGCGCCCAATAGATCTTTCGCGTCGGTCTTCTCGCGGAAAGCGCGGGTCAGAAACGCCGCCGCGGCGGCGCTGCGGGCGATGACCAGCACCCCGCTGGTATCCTTGTCGAGACGATGGACGAGCTTCGGCCGCTCGGCATGGCCAAAGCGCAAGCCATCGAGGAGCCCGTCGAGATGCCGCTCGGACTTGGTGCCGCCCTGGACCGCGAGGCCGGGCGGCTTGTTGAGGACGATGACCGTGTCGTCGCGGTGCAGCACCGCCCCTTGCAGCATCGCCTCGTCGGCCGGCAGCAGCCGGCGCGGCGTCATGGCGGGCGGCGGGCGGCGCCGCATCGAGCGGCGGGATGCGGATCGCCTGACCCGAGGCCAGCCGGTCGCCCGCCTTGGCGCGCTTGCCGTCGACCCGGATCTGCCCGGTGCGCAGCAGCTTTTCGAGCCGGCCGTGGGCCAGCGCCGGATAATGCCGCCTGAACCAGCGATCGAGGCGGACCGGCCCGTCCTCGCCGTCGACGGTCACGGTTTCGACGGCGTCGGTCATGGCGCTGTTTCCCCGGCGCGCTCGCGCAGCTTTTCCCAGTAATCGAGCCGCTTTTTGACCTCGCGCTCGAAACCGCGCTCGCTCGGCCGGTAGAAGCTGCGGCGCGGGGTTTCGTCCGGGAAATAGTTCTGCCCGGAAAACGCGTCCTCGGTCGCGTGGTCGTAGACGTAGCCCCGGCCGTAGCCCAGGTCGCGCATCAGCCGCGTCGGCGCGTTCAGGATGTGCAGCGGCGGCGTCAACGAGCCGGTGTCGCGCGCCATCTGCCGGGCTTCGCCAAAGGCGGTGTAGGCCGCATTCGATTTGGGCGCCGTTGCCAGATAGATCACGCATTGGGCGATCGCCAGCTCGCCCTCGGGCGAGCCCAGCCGGTCATAGGCGTCCCAGGCGGCAAGCGCCTGGCACCACCGCCTGCGGATCGGCGAGCCCGACATCCTCGACCGCGGCGCGGGCCAGCCGGCGCAGGATGTAGATCGGGTCTTCGCCGCCGGCCAGCATGCGCGCCAGCCAATAGAGCGCGGCGTCGGTATCCGAGCCGCGCAGGGATTTGTGCAACGCGCTGATCAGGTTGTAATGGCCTTCCTGCGCCTTGTCGTAGAGCGGGGCGCGCTGCTGCACGAGGCGCGCGAGCTCGGCCGGCCCGAGCGCCGCGCCGGCGGGAAGCCGCGCGATCTCCTCGACGAGATTGAGCAGAAAGCGGCCGTCGCCATCGGCCATCGCGCGCAACGCGGCGCGGGCGTCCTCGGTCGAGCGGCAGCTTGCGGCCGAGCGCATCCTCGGCGCGCCGAGCAGGGTTTCGAGGTCGTCGTCGTCGAGCCGGCGCAGCACGAAGCACCTGGGCGCGCGACAACAGCGCCCCGATCAGCTCGAAGGACGGGTTCTCGGTGGTGGCGCCGACCAGGATCACGGTGCCGTCTTCGACAACCGGCAGAAAGGCATCCTGCTGGGCGCGGTTGAAGCGGTGGATCTCGTCGACGAACAGCAGGGTGCCATGGCCCATCTCGCGCCGCTTCCTGGCCGCGTCGAACACCCGGCGCAGATCGGCGACCCCGGAAAACACCGCCGACAATGGCTCGAAATGAAGCTCGGTGCCGGTCGCCAACAGCCGCGCGATCGTGGTCTTGCCGCAGCCGGGCGGTCCCCACAGGATCATCGAGGACAGCTGCCGGCTGGCCACCATGCGCCCGATCGGCGCTTCGGGTCCGAGCAGATGATCCTGCCCGACCACTTCGGCGAGGCTCTTCGGCCGCAGCCGGTCGGCCAGCGGCCGCGGCGCCTGGTTCTCGAAGAGCGTGCTCATCGCCCAAGCAGCCCGACTGACAACAACAGGATCGGCAATAAGACAATGTCAAAACCTGTTGCTCGGGGCGGGCAGAGCGAAAGCGAGCTGTGCGAAATCGCGTTGAACAGGGCTACCCAAACCTCGTCGCGCAGGGCAGTGCCTGCAAGCAGGAACGCCAGCGAAGCCTCGCCAACTTCCAAGCTCGATTCCACCGGGAGTACGAGTTTATGGGAGGGCCCCGAGGCCCCGGCCCCGAGGCCGTGCCGCGGATTTGGCTCCGTCCCCAGGAGATTCAAGGTGCAGCCTCGATGACGATGCTCATGCGTTTGCCGAGCATCCGAAGCGCCGCATCGACCTGATTGATCCGACTTTGGTGCAGCGGGTCGCGAAGGCGCCGCACCGTCTTTTCATCCGTGCCGCGCTGCCGCGCCAAGGCGACGTTCGAGACCCCGGCGGCGAGCATGGCGTCATGCAATGCGAGCTTCGCCGCGACGAGAGGCGGCACATAGGCGAGAGGGCGGTCATGCGCCGGCGAGGGGCGCGGCAGCGGTTCGGCGCGGTCGGTGTAGAAGGAAAGAGCGGTCACCAACGCATCCTCCGCCATCGTCGTGGCTTCTTTCTTGGTGTCGCCTTGCGTGATCGCCTCGGGCACATCCGGAAAGGTGACGGTGAAGCCGCCCTCGGGCTGCGGCAGCAATTCATACGGGTAGGCGTAGCGCATTCCAATTATTTCTCGATCGCCTCCGGCTTCAACCCGAGTTGTTTCAAAATCGCGCGCAAGGTCCCGGTTTTGAGGTCCACCGAATGCCGTCCTACAACTGAGCGCCGGCCGGCGAGCGCGACCTTCGTATGGTTCTTGCCCTCCAACGTCTCGAAATCCAAGCGCGCCTCGCGGCGAGCCGACGCAAGATTTGCCCGATTATCAAGAGCCAGCCAGCCGGGCAGGAATGCGAGTGAGAGTTTCGGACGCGCATGCCGGCGGCTTACCGAACGCCTGATCGAAACTGGCGCGCAGCGCACCGTCGATTTCGGCCATCGTCGCCGGAATGCCGAGAGCGGCGAGCGAGGTCACCCCGTACCCGGAAATCATCGGGTCGATGCCGCACGGGATGATCCCGCGGTAATGGTCGAGGTCCGGATTGATGTTGATCGCCATGCCGTGATAGCTCACCCAGCGCCGCACCCGCACCCCGATCGCGGCGATCTTGGCCTCTCTCTCGCCGTCCGCGACCCAAATTCCGACCCGGCCGGCGCGCCGCTCGCCCTTCACGCCAAAGCCGGCGAGCGTGCGGATCGCCCATTCTTCGAGATGATGGACAAAGCAATGCACATCCTCACTGCGCCGGGCAAGATCGCGCAGGACATAGGCGATACGCTGCCCAGGTCCGTGATAGGTGTAGCGCCCGCCGCGGCCGGTGCGATGGACCGGCAGACGCGCCGGTTCGAGCAGTTCCTCGTCGCGGGCGCTGGTGCCGGCGGTGTAGAGCGGCGGGTGCTCGAGCAGCCAGACGAGCTCGGGCGCCGCACCGGCGCGGATCGCCGCGACCCGGCTCTCCATCTCGGCGACGGCGGTCGCGTAGGGCACGGGTTCGGCGCTCGCCCGCCACTCGACCGCCTCGCCCCCGGTTGCGTGCTCAAAGCCCATGCTGCTTGATATGGGTGCGCGGATTTGCTAATCAGCCCGCCTCGCGGCGAGATGCGAGGCTCCTCCCCTGCCGTGCGGTCGTGGCGGAATTGGTAGACGCGCAGCGTTGAGGTCGCTGTGGGGGAAACTCCGTGGAAGTTCGAGTCTTCTCGACCGCACCAAGCCGCGCAGGTAATCCTTTGAGAAGAGGACCGTCGCGGGCGCGAACGCCGGTTTGATTTTGTGCCCCCGGCGCACATTTACCGGGTTCGTTTAGGACAAAAAAGATGAAGATCGTCAACTCGCTTAAATCGCTGAAAAAGCGCGACAAGAACTGCCGCATCGTGCGGCGCAAGGGTCGGGTCTACGTGATCAACAAGACCAACCCGCGCTTCAAGGCGCGCCAGGGCTGAGATAACGCCAGAGCTGAGCGCGGCCCCGCCGCTCCGCCGCGGACACACCCGATGAAGATGCCGAGGCCCGATGCCGCGGTCCTGCAGCGCCGGGCCGAGATTGTCAAAGCGCTGCGCCAGATCGTGCCTGGCGAGGGGGTCATCGTTTCCGAGCCCGAGCGGCGCGCCTATGAGAGCGACGGGCTGACCGCCTACCGCCAATTGCCTTTAGCCGTCGTGCTGCCGTCGCGGGTCGAAGAGGTCGCGGCGGTCTTGCGCTATTGCCGGGAAATGGGCGTCAAGATAGTGCCGCGCGGCGCCGGCACCTCGCTGTCGGGCGGGGCCTTGCCGTTGGCCGATGGCGTCTTGCTCGGCATGGCCAAGTTCAACCGCATCCTCGACATCGATTACGACAACCGCTGCGTGGTGGCTCAGCCCGGCGTCACCAACCTGGCGCTGACCCAGGCGGTCGAGCACGCCGGCTTCTATTACGCGCCCGACCCGTCGAGCCAAATCGCCTGCACCATCGGCGGCAATGTCGCCGAGAATTCGGGCGGGGTGCATTGCCTCAAATACGGGCTCACCACCAACAACATCCTCGGCGTCGAGCTGGTGCTGATGGATGGCGAGATCATCCGCCTCGGTGGCAAGCATTTCGATGCCGAAGGCTATGATCTCCTGGGCGTGGCGACCGGGTCCGAGGGGCTCTTGGGCGTCGTCACCGAAGTGACCGTACGCATCCTGCCGAGGCCCCTGGCGGCGCGGGCGCTGCTGATCGGGTTCGCCAATATCGAGGATGCCGGCAATTGCGTCGCCGCGGTGATCGCCGACGGCATCATTCCGGGCGGGATGGAGATGATGGACCGGCCGGCGATCCACGCCGCCGAGGCCTTTGTCAAGGCCGGCTACCCGCTCGATGCCGAGGCCCTGCTGATCGTCGAGCTTGACGGCGCGCCGGCCGAAATCGAGCACCTGATCGCCCGGGTTGAAGCCATCGCCGGCGATCACCATGCCGCCTCGATCCGGTCGAGCGGCAGCGACGCCGAGCGGCTTGCCTTCTGGTCGGGGCGCAAGGCCGCCTTTCCTGCGGTCGGGCGGATCGCGCCCGATTATTTCTGCATGGACGGCACCATCCCGCGCGGCCGGCTGGCCCAGGTGCTGAGCGGCATCGGCGCGCTGTCGAAGCAGCATGGCCTCGGCGTCGCCAATGTGTTTCACGCTGGCGACGGCAATTTGCACCCGCTGGTGCTTTACGACGCCAACAAACCCGGCGAGACCGAGCGCGCCGAGGAATTCGGCGCAGATATCCTGCGGCTGTGCGTCGAGGTCGGCGGCGTCCTGACCGGCGAGCACGGGGTCGGTGTCGAGAAACGCGACCTGATGGGCACGATGTTCAACGAAAGCGATCTGGCCCACCAGCAGCGCGTCAAATGCGCGTTCGATCCCGACGGATTGCTGAACCCCGGCAAGGTGTTTCCGCAATTGCACCGCTGCGCCGAGCTCGGCCGGCTGCACATCCACAGGGGCCGCCTGCCCTTCCCCGACCTGCCGCGATTCTAGCCGGCTGGAGGATAACCCGGATATTGCGGCAGGTCGTCGGTGATTTCGAACCAGGGGGCCTTGCTGGCAACAAAGACATGGCACTCAGGGCGGACGCGCGGATCATCATCCAAAATGCCCAGCGGGATGCCCAGCTCCGAGGCGATCGCCGGATTTTTCAAAGCGGGTCCGTAGGTCGGCGCCCGGCCGGTTGACCACCGGCGAGCCGCAAACGCGACAGAAACCGCGGCGAAAACCAGGAGAGGATTGATAGTAGCTCACCAAATCCTCACCCTGGATCCATTTGAAATCCGCGACACGGACACGGACCCGGCTGCGAAAGGCGGCGCCGTGCTGCTTGCGGCAGCGCGAGCAATGGCAATTCAGCGGCCGCTGCAGGGCGCCGTCGATCTCGAACTTCACGCCCCCGCATAGGCAGCTTCCGCGGACTGTCGGCATACACGCCTCCCTTTGCACGCCCGGCTTTAAGGCGTTAAGTCCATTATGACCCGGTTCCTGCCGACCTCGATAAATGAACTGCGCGATGCGGTGGCGGACGCGCTCGCCGCCAACGAGCCGGTCGAACTGGTCGGGGGCGGATCGAAGCGTGGGCTCGGCCGGCCGCTGCAGGCGCCGCGCACCCTCGATCTGTCGCAGCTTGCCGGGATTCGCGATTATCAGCCGAGTGAGCTGGTGCTGACCGCCGCGGCGGCGACCCCGCTCGCCGAGATCGAGGCCGCACTCGCCCCGGCCCGGCAGATGCTGGCCTTCGAGCCGCCGGACTGGTGTAATTTGCTGGGCAGCGACGGCGAGCCGACCCTGGGCGGCGCGCTTGCCTGCAATCTGTCGGGGCCGCGGCGGATCAAGGCCGGGGCGGCGCGCGACCATTTCCTCGGCTTTCGCGGGGTCAGCGGCCGCGGCGAGGTGTTCAAATCGGGCGGCAAAGTGGTCAAGAACGTGACCGGCTACGATCTCTCAAAACTGCTGGCCGGCTCCTATGGAACGCTCGCCGCGCTCGAGGAAGTAACGGTCAAGGTATTGCCGCGACCGGAACACACCGAAACAATCGTGCTGTGCGGGCTCGATCCAGTGGCTGCGGGGCCGGCGATGAGCCGGGCTCTGAACTCGCCGTACGAGGTCTCGGGCGCCGCTTATCTGCCGGCCGGCGCGACCATCCGACTGGCCGGGCCGACCGATGTCTCCGGCATCGCCGCCTTTCGCCTCGAAGGGCCGGCGCCCTCGGTCTCCTTCCGGCGCGAGCGGCTGCTGGCCGAGCTGGCCGCCGATTGCGAGCGGGCCGTGCTCGAGGACGACGCCTCGATCGCCTGGTGGCGCGCGATCCGCGATGTCGAGCCGCTCGCCGGTCACGCCGATCGTGCGGTCTGGCGGGTTTCGGTGGCGCCAAGCCGCGGCGCGGCGCTCGGCCAGGCCATTGCCCGCTCCGCCGAGGCGACGTGGTTTGCCGATTGGGGCGGCGGCCTCCTATGGGTCGCGGTCGTCTTGGGCAGCGAGCGGTCCGAGGATGGCGGCGCGGGGCTGATCCGGGCGGCGATCCGCGGAACCGACGGGCATGGCGGCGGCCACGCCACCTTGATCAAAGCCCCGGCGGCGTTGCGCCGCGCGGTCCCGGTGTTCGAGCCGCAGCCCCCGGCATTGGCGGCGCTGGCGGCGCGGGTAAAAGAGAGCTTCGACCCGCGCCATATCCTGAACCCCGGCCGCATCGTCGAGGGGAGCTGAGGCCGTGCGCACCGATTTCACGGAAGAGCAACTTGCCGATCCCGACACGGCGCAATCCGAAAAGGTGTTGCGCACCTGCACCCATTGCGGGTTTTGCACGGCGACCTGCCCGACCTATCTGCTGCTCGGCGACGAACTCGACGGGCCGCGCGGGCGCATCTATCTGATCAAGGACATGCTGGCCGGCGCCGGTGCGCCCGCCGCCGACACGGTCAAGCACATCGACCGCTGCCTTTCCTGTCTCTCCTGCATGACGACCTGCCCGTCGGGGGTCAACTACATGCACCTCGTCGATCACGCGCGGCGCTGGATCGAGGAGAAATACCGCCGGCCCTGGGCCGAACGGGCGTTGCGCCGGCTGCTCGGACAGGTGCTGACCCGGCCGTCACGGTTCCGCTTCGCTTTGCGCCTAGCCGTCCTTGCCAAGCCGTTCGGGCGATTTCTGCCGGCGCGCCTGACGCCATTGCTGGCCTTGGCCCCGGCCTCGGTCCCGGCGGCGTCCGCGGCCGATCGGGCGCGCGTCTACCCGGCCGAAGGCGAGCGGCGGATGCGCGCGGCCTTGCTCGCCGGCTGCGCCCAGCGCGTGCTCGCCCCTGAGATCAACGAGGCGACGATCCGGCTTCTGACCCGCCATGGCTGCGAGGTCGTGGTGGCGCCGGGCAGCGGCTGCTGCGGCTCGCTCACCCATCACCTGGGGCAGGAGGCGGCGGCGCTCGCCTTGGCCCGCGCCAATATCGACGCCTGGGAGCGCGAACGCGCGGCCGGAGGGCTCGACGCGATCGCGATCAATGCCTCGGGCTGCGGCACGACGGTCAAGGATTACGGCTTCATGCTGCGCGAGGACCGGGCCTATGTCGACAAGGCCGCGCAGATCGCCGGCCTCGCCCGCGATGTCGCCGAGATCATCGAGACGCTCGGGTTGCGCGCGCCATTGCCCGAAGTCGCGGCCAGGCGCCGGCGGGTCGCCTATCATTCGGCCTGCTCGATGCAGCACGGCCAGCGCATCGAGGCCGGGCCGAAGGCGCTGCTGGCCGCGGCCGGGTTCGAGGTGGTCGACGTGCCCGAAGGACACATCTGCTGCGGCTCGGCCGGCACCTACAACCTGCTGCAGCCCGAAATCGCCGGCAAGCTGCGCCTGCGCAAGCTCGCCAACATCGCCCAGACCCGGCCCGATCTCGTCGCCACCGGCAATATCGGCTGCATCACCCAGTTGGCGCCCGGTGCTGCGGCGCCGCTCGTGCATACAGTCGAGCTGCTCGACTGGGCGACCGGCGGCCCGACGCCGCCGGCGCTCGCCGCGATCAGCGCGGGCGCAGCCGGGCGATGGCGGGGATCAGCAAGGACAGCGCCAGTGCTACGAGCCCGATCAGGGTCGGCGCCAGCCATCCGCTAGCGCCGAGCATGACCCGCTCCCCGGCGGCGCCGAATTCGACATAGGCAACGGTCATCGGCAGCTGGCCGAGCAGCGAGCCCAGCGCGTAGCTCCCGAGCGGCAGCCGGGTCAGCCCCAGCCCGTAATTGGCCAGGCTGTGCGGCATGACCGGGATCAACCGCAGCCCGGCGACGGCGCGCCAGCCGCCGCGCTCGACCCGAACGAGGATCGGCCGGATTGTCGGGTTGCGGGAAAGATCGATCAGCCCGGCATTGAGATAACGGGCGGCGAGGAACCCGGCCATCGCGCCCGCGACGCTGCCGATCGCGGCCCAGACGATGCCCCAGCCGACGCCGAACAAGAGCCCGGCGGCGATCGCCAGCACGGTGCGCGGGACGAACAACAGGCTGCCGGCCAGGTGGGCGGCGAGGAACACCAGCGGCGCCAATGGGTAGCGGCCGATCTCAGCGCCGAGCGCGGCCGGACCGAGCGAGGCGCGCCAGCGCCAGGCGATGGCGGCTCCGGCCAGCAGCAGCGCCGCCAGCAGCAGCCGGGCCGAGCCGCGCAACCAAGCTGTGGACAGGTCGCGCACCGCACGCCCGGCAATCACCGCAGCGCCGGCGCCGCCGGCGAGTTCGCGGCGCACGCCGCCTGCGGCGCCGTGTGGGGCGATGGCTCGGCCAACAGCTGCGGCCGCGTGCCGCGCCGCTGCAGCCACATGACGCCGAGTAGGTCGACGATCCCGACGCCAAGACGATCGAGGACGCCGTATTTCGAGATGCCGCCCCGGCGCGGCCGATGATTAACCGGCGCCGAGAGCACCTCGCCGCCATTGCGCAGGACCAATGCGGGAAGAAAGCGATGCATGTGATCGAAATCCGGCAGATCGAGAAACAGCGCGCGCGAAAACAGCTTCAGCCCGCAGCCGGTGTCCGGGGTGTCATCGCCGAGCAGGCGCCGGCGGATCCGGTTGGCGATGCGCGAGGCGGCCCGCTTTGACCAGGTGTCCTGCCGGCTGTGGCGGTGGCCGGTGACCAGCAGCGGGGCGGCCGAGGGCGCCGCACGGACCAGATCCCACAGCCCGGGAATATCAGCCGGGTCGTTCTGGCCGTCGCCGTCGATGGTGGCGACCCAAGGGGCGCGCGCCGCCTTGACGCCAGTGCGAACCGCGGCGCTCTGCCCGCAGCTCCCCCGATGGCGCAGCAGGCGCAACCCCGGCGTTTGCGCCATCAGCCGCAGGATCTCGGCGGCGGTCGCATCGGTGCTGCCGTCATCGACATAGATGATTTCATAAGCGCACAGCCCGTCGAGGGCGGCGCGGATCTCGGCGACAAGGGATGCGACGTTTTCCGCCTCGTTGCGAACCGGGATGACAACGGAAAGATCGATGTCAGTGCCGGCGTGCGCCGCTATGCTGCCCGCGCAGTCCGGCTGCCGGGGTCCGTTTTTGGCGATCACCGCCGGATGTATCATGTTTCCCCCGACCCGACAAATCGCCAATGAAGGACCCTGCACTTGCCTGAAGCACAAGACATCATGCCGCGACCAGGCGGTATCGCCCGCAGCCGCCACGACAAGAGAGAACGAATTCCACCTGAGGACTATTCCTCTGCGCTCGGAGATTGGGGCGTCGGAGGTCCACGATTGGGTCTTCTACCGATGTCTCTGCTCGGCTTCGCGGTCGGGCTTGTCGGCGGTTTCGGGGCATTCGTATTCCGCGAGCTGATCGGTATTGTGCATAACGTAATGTTTTTAAAGACGTTTGCATTCACATACGACGCGAACCTGTTCACGCCTCCCAGCCCGTGGGGCCCGCTGGTTATCCTGGTCCCGGTCGTCGGGGCGGTTATCGTCACCTTTCTTGTCTCGAACTTCGCGCCCGAAGCCAAAGGGCATGGCGTGCCCGAGGTCATGGACGCGATCTACTACCGGGGCGGCGTAATCCGCCCGGTGGTGGCGGTCGTCAAATCACTCGCCTCGGCGATTGCCATCGGCACCGGATCCGCGGTCGGCCGCGAAGGCCCGATCATCCAGATCGGTTCGTCCTTCGGCTCGACCCTCGGCCAGATACTTCGCCTCAGCCCGGCGCAGCGGATCACGTTGATCGCCGCGGGAGCCGGCGCCGGTATCGCCGCCACATTCAACACGCCGATCGGCGGGGTTCTGTTTGCGATCGAATTGATGTTGCCCGAGGTCAGCATCAACACCTTCTTGCCGGTTGCCGTCGCCACGGGGACGGCGACCTTCATCGGCCGACTGTTTTTTGGTCCGCATCCGGCCTTTCAAGTGCCGGCCATCGCATCGCTTCCGACCGATCCCGGCGCCGCGGCGCTGGTGATGCTGCTCTATACGCTGCTCGGCGTCGTCGTCGGCGGGGCCGCCGCCGGCTTTGTCCGCGGCTTGCATTTCGTAGAGGATCTGTTCGACCTGATCCCCGGCGCCTATGTCCGGCATATGCTCGGCATGCTGCTCGTCGGACTCTTGATGTACGGGCTCTTTCGCGGGATCGGGCATTATTTCGTCGAGGGCGTAGGCTACGCCACGATCCAGGCAATCCTGACCGGCGGGATGGCGTCGACAGCGAGCGTTCTCGGACTCCTATTCCTGTGCAAGCTCGCCGCCACCTCGCTTAGCCTGGGTTCCGGCTCGTCGGGCGGGATTTTCTCGCCCTCGCTGTTCATGGGCGCCACTTTGGGCAGCGCCTTTGCCGCCCTTGCCTCGCTAGCGCTCCCTGCGCTGGGCTTGAGCGTGCCGGCCTTCGCGATGGTCGGCATGGGGGCGATGGTCGGCGGCGCTACCGGTGCGGCGATGACCGCGGTGACGATGATCTTCGAGATGACCCGCGACTACGGCATCGTCCTGCCGATGATCCTCGCCGTCGCCGCGAGCTACGGGATGCGCCGGCTGCTGTCGCCTGAGAGCATCTATACGATGAAGCTGGCCCGGCGCGGGCATGCGATCCCCAAAGCGCTCCAGGCCAACATGTTCCTGGTGCGCCGCGCGCGCGAGGTGATGGATCGGAATTTCCTGACCGTGCCCGCCGATCTCGGCCTCGGCACGTTTCTCCGGCAGCCCGGCCATGGCGGAGCGATGCTCCACGTGCTGGTCACCCGCGGCGAGCGCATCGCCGGCGTGCTGCGCATCAATTCGGGGCTGCGGCAGGGTCTTGCCGCGGTCGAGACCGGCGTCACCCTCGGCGATGTCGCGCGGCGCGATTTCACATTGGTCAGAGAGGATGATGTCGTCTCCAACGTGATCGTGCGGCTGTGGCGACGAAAGGCAGTCATGGCGATCGTCATCCGTCGCGACGGTCGTCGCCGGCACGCGCCGCGGCCAGGCGACGTGCTGGGGCTGATCACCAAGGAGCATGTGGCCGACGCGGTGGCCGCCAGCATCCAGGTCTATCCGCGGTGAATGATCGGGGGCCACGGCGAACGATCCGGTCGGCCCAACCGAAGCGCAGGACTCGCCGCCGAGATGACGCTCAGCGGTCGACCCAGGCGATGCGCAGCACATTGGTGGCGCCGGGGGTGCCGAACGGAACTCCGGCGGTGACGACGACGCGCTGTCCGGCCTGGGCGATTTCCTCGCGATGGGCGATTCGCACCGCCTTTTGCACCATGTCGGCAAAGCTCTTGATGTCGCTGGTGTGCACGCAATGCGCCCCCCACAGCACGGCGAGCCGCCGGGCGGTGCCGAGGTTCGAGGTCAGCACCAGGATCGGCACGCCCGGCCGCTCGCGCGCGGCGCGCAGCGCGGTGGCGCCCGAGGTCGTATAGGACACGATCGCCGCCGCGCCGATCGTGCTGGCGACCTGGCAGGCGGCGGCGCTGATCGCGTCGGGGGCGGTATGTTCATGCTCGATCCGGGCGCTTTCGAGCATCGTGAAATAGAGCGGGTCCTGCTGCACCCGGCAGGCGATGCGGTTCATCATCGCCACCGATTCGATCGGATAACGCCCGGCGGCGGTCTCGGCCGAGAGCATGACCGCATCGGCGCCCTCATAGACCGCAGTGGCGACGTCGGAGGCTTCGGCGCGGGTCGGGGTCGGCGAGGCGATCATCGATTCGAGCATCTGAGTGGCGACGATGACCGGCTTGCCGGCGAGCCGGCAGGCGTGCACCACCTGCTTTTGCACGCTCGGCACATCTTCGGGCGGCATCTCGACGCCGAGGTCGCCGCGCGCCACCATCAGCCCGTCGGCCAGCTCGATGATTTCCGCGAGCCGCTCGATCGCCGCCGGCTTTTCGAGCTTGACCATGATCCCGGCGCGGCCGGCGACGAGCTTGCGGCCTTCGGCGACATCGTCGGGGCGCTGGACGAACGAGAAGCGCGATCCAATCGGCGCCGTGATCGAGAGCGAAGGCGAGATCGGCGCGGTCCTTCTCGGTGACCGCCGACAACGGCAGCACCGCATTGGGCACGTTGACCCCCTTGCGGTCCGAGAGCGGGCCGCCGACCCGGCACAGGGTCTCGGCGAAACCGGGGCCGCAGCTTTCGGTCTCGAGCCGCACCTTGCCGTCGTCGAGCAGCAGATCGGTGCCCGGCTGCAACGCCGCGAAGATCTCGGGATGCGGCAGCGGCGCGCGGGACTGGTCGCCGGGGCGCGGATCGAGGTCGAGGCGCAGATGGGCGCCGGCGGCGAGCTCGATGCGGCCGGCTCGCGAAAGCGCCGAGACGCAGCTTTGGCCCTTGCAGATCGGCGAGAATGCCGATCGGCCGCCCGCTCGCATGCTCGACCCGGCGGATCGCCTCGAAGCGCGCCAGATGCTCGCGATGCGTGCCATGACTGAAATTGAGCCGGAACACATCGACGCCGGCCTCGAACAGCGCGCGAATCTGCTCTTGCGTCGAGCTCGACGGGCCCAGGGTCGCGACGATCTTGGCGCTGCGCCGGCGCATCAACTGGTCTCCCCAGCAAAACCGGCATCAGCCGCGCACCAGGATCGCCCGGAAATCGTTGACGTTGGTCAGGGTCGGGCCGGTCACGACGAGATCGCCGAGGGCGGCGAAAAACCCGTACCCGTCATTATCGCCGAGCGCGGCGCCTGCGCCGATGCCGAGCGCCGCGGCCCGTGCGATGCTGTCCGGATGGAGGATCGCCCCGGCATTGTCCTCGGTTCCGTCGATGCCGTCGGTGTCGCAGGCGAGCGCCGCGATGCCGGGGGCGCCGTCGAGGGCGACGGCGAGCGCCAGCAGGAACTCGACATTGCGCCCGCCGCGGCCGGGGCCCCTGACCGTCACCGTGGTCTCGCCGCCCGACAGCAGCACCGCGGGGAGCGGTGCGCACCGGTCGCCGACGCGGAACTCGCCAGCGCGCAGCTGCCGGGCGATCGCCGCGTGAACCAGGGCCACGTCGCGCGCCTCGCCCTCGATCCGGTCGCTCAGCACGATCGGCGTGATGTTTTGCCGCAGCGCCGCGTCGGCGGCCGCGCGCAGCGACGCCTGCGGGCTGGCGATCAGCTCGAAGCGGGCCCGCGCGAAGATCGGATCGCCGGGCTTGGGGGTCTCGTCCGCTTGCGCCGCCAGGTGGGCGATGACCGCCGAGGGCTCGCGCGATCCGGTATTTTTCCAGCACCGCCCGGGCATCGGCGAAAGTCGTCGCGTCGGCCGTCGTCGGCCCCGAGGCGATGACCGCAGGGTCGTCCCCCGGCACATCGGAAATCGCCAGGGTAATGATGCGCGCCGGGGCGGCGGCAACGGCGAGCCGGCCGCCTTTGATCGCCGAGAGATGCTTGCGCACCGTGTTGATCTCGGTGATGGTCGCACCCGAGCGCAGCAGCGCCCGCGTCACCGCCTGCTTGTCGGCCAGGGTCAGACCCGGCGCGGGCAAGGTCAGCAACGCCGAGCCGCCGCCCGAGGCGAGAAACACCAGCTGGTCGTCGGGCCCGAGGCCATGGGCGAGGTCGAGCAGGCGGCGTGCGACGCCCGCACGCCGGCCATGTCGGGCACCGGGTGGCTGGCCTCGACGATTTCGATCCGGTCGCAGGAAACGGCATGACCGTAGCGCGTGAGAACCAGACCTTCGAGCGGACCCGGCCAGCGCTTCTCGAAGGCGCGGGCCATCGCCGCCGCCGCCTTGCCGGCGCCGACCACGATGGTGCGCCCGCGGACCGCCGCAGGGATATGGTCGCCGAGCGCCCGGTCGGGCTCGGCCGCGGCCAGCGCCGCATCGAACCAGCCCCGCAACAGCGCCGCGTTCGCCTGGTCCTCGCCACTCCTCACCACGCGCCTCCTGCCCGCGTGCGCCCGTCTTGCCACGCCAACCGCCATTTCATATTGAGCGCGGCAGGAACGCCAGCGCTAGATCTCTTGGCGGCGAGCAGGCCAGCAGCCCGGGTGAAGGAACAGGTTTGGTGAGATTGATCGGCCGTCGAGGCGCGATACGGGCGGCATTGCTGGCTGTTCTGCTGCTGACCGCGGCGCCCGGGGCCGCGCCGACCCGCCGCCGCCAGCGACGCCGTTTTCCGAGGTCTTCGCGCAGCTGGCGGCACGGCTGCTCGGCGTGGTGGTCAACATCTCGACGACCGAGGCCAGCGTCGCCGGCTCGCCAAAGGACGCCCCCGAAGGGCTGGCGCCGGCGCCGGGGTCGCCGCTCGATCAGTTTTTCCACGACTTTTTCGGCGACAACGGCGCGCCGGGCGGCCCGAACGGGATCAGCCCGGCGGCCTCGCTCGGCTCGGGCTTCATCATCGATCCCTCCGGATTGATCGTCACCAACAACCACGTGATCGCCAACGCCGAGCAGATCACCGTCACCCTGGCCGGACAATACGAGCTTGCAGGCCCAGGTCGTCGGGCGCGATCAGATCAGCGATCTGGCGTTGCTGAAGGTCGACGCCAAGACGCCGCTGCCGGCGGCGAGCTGGGGCGATTCGACCAAGACCAGGGTCGGCGACTGGGTGCTCGCGATCGGCAACCCGTTCGGGCTCGGCGGCACCGTCACCTCGGGCATCATCTCGGCCACCGCGCGCGATATCCATTCCGGACCCTATGACGATTTCCTGCAGACCGACGCCTCGATCAACCGCGGCAATTCCGGCGGTCCGATGTTCAACCTCGCCGGCCAGGTGATCGGCATCAATACGGCGATCTTCTCGCCTTCGGGCGGATCGATCGGCATCGGCTTTGCCATTCCCTCGGCCTTTGCCCGCCCGATCATCGATCAGCTCGAGGCGACAGGCAAGGTGGAGCGCGGCTGGATCGGCGCCCACATCCAGCCGGTCACTGACGCGCTCGCCGCGGCCGTCGGTCTCGACAAGAGCCAGGGCGCGATGATCGCCCAGATCGATCCGGCGAGCCCCGCTTCCCAGGCAAAGCTGGAGCCCGGCGATGTGATCCTCGATTACGACGGCAAGCCGATCGAGCGCAGCCGGCAGCTGGCGCTGCTGGTCGCCGGCACGCCGCCCGACAAAACGGTCAAGCTGTCGATCTGGCGCGACCGCAAGCAGCAGCAGGTTACCCTCAAGGTCGCGGCTTGGATCCCAACCGCCCGCCGCCGGCCCAGCCCGAGCCGGACAAAGCCGAAACCGCCGCCCAGCGTCGACGCGCTCGGGCTCAAGCTCGCCAAGCTCGACGGCGGAGCTGCGCAAGGAGTTTAGCCTCGGCGACGGGGTCAAGGGCGTGGTCATCACCGAGGTGCCGCCAACCAGCGCCGCGGCGACCCAAGGGCTGCGCCCGGGCGATCTTGTGGTCGCGATCGGCCGGGTTCCGGTCGCGACCCCTGAAGAGGTGCAGCGCAAAGCCGCCGTCGCGGCGAAGGCCGGCGCGAAGGATCTACTGGTCGAGGTCGAGCGCGGCGGCAATTCCCGCTTCGTGGCGCTCCCCGCCGCCGGCAGCTAGAGCGGCCGAGCTGGCCGCTCCGGCACCCTGCGAATGCGATGGGAAAGCGAAGGTCCACGGACCGCCTCCGATTTTTTAGAGAATTGTCTATAGAGATCGCACCAGGAGGGATTTGTAGCCTCAATTCCTGTATCTTCCACGCTCTGCGCCATTTCTCGATTTGCTTCTTCCGCAAGATCGCGTCGGCCGATCCTGCGAAGCGGCGTCAGCCGCTCTCCCTCGGTTTACTCAGCTATTCGGCTGCCGCCAGGTTCGGCGCGGCGGCCGACGCGCGCAAGCGGCCGCGCAAGTCAGCCTCCCTTACCTTGACGCGGGCGAGGTTCGCCTCCTTGACGTGGCCGAAGCCGCGGATTTCCAGCGGCAATTCGGCGAGCTCGACCGCCACCGGATGATTGCCGGGGGTTAGGCGCGCGAGGATCTCGTCGATCACCGCCTCGTACTCGCCGATCAGCCGGCGCTCGGTTCGCCGCTCCGCGCTGCGCGCGAAAATATCGAACGGGGTGCCGCGCAGCCGGCGCAGCTTCGCCAGAAGCCGGAACACGCCGAGCATCCACGGGCCGAATTCGCGCTTCTTCAGATGCCCGGTCTGCGGGTCGCGATCGCCGAGAATCGGCGGCGCCAGATGAAAGCGCAGCTGGTAGGGGCCCTCGAAGCGGTCGGCGACGCGTTTCAGGAAATCGCTCTCGGTGTAGAGTCGGGCGACCTCGTACTCATCCTTGTACGCCATCAGCTTGAACAGCGAGCGGGCGACCGCCTCGGTCAGCGCCGTGGCGCCGGGAACCGCAGCCGCCTCGGCGGCGCGCACGCTGCCCGACCCGCTCGGCATAACGCCGGGCATAGGCGCGATCCTGGTAATCGGTCAGAAACGCGACTCGGCGCTCAATCACCTGATCGAGTGTTTCGGAGAGACGGTGGCTCCGCACCGTCGCGGTGCGCGGGGTTGCGCGCGCTTCGACCAGCGCCGGATCGACCGCGGCGCGCCGGCCCCAGCGGAAGGCGCCGAGATTGAATTCGACGGCGACGCCATTTAACTCGATCGCGCGCTCGATCGCCTCGGCCGAGAGCGGCACCAGCCCGCGCTGATAGGCGTAGCCGAGCATGAACAGATTGCTCGCGATCGAATCGCCGAAGAGGCCGGTCGCCAGCCGGGTGGCGTCGACAAATTCGGTATTTTCCGGCCCCGCCGCCGCGGCAATGCTGCGCTCCAGCGCACCGGTCGGGAACACCAGATCCGGGTTGCGGGTAAAATCGCCGGTGATGATTTCGTGGCTGTTGACGATCGCGCGGCTGTGGCCCGGTTCGAGCTTCGAGAGCGCATCGGCGCTGGCCGAAACGACAAGATCGCAGCCGAGCAGCAACCTGGCGTTGCCGGCGGCGATGCGCACGGCATGGATCTCGTCCGGCTCGCGGGCGATGCGCACATGGCTGTAGACCGCCCCGCCCTTCTGCGCGAGGCCGGTCATGTCGAGGATCGTGCAGCCCTTGTCTTCGAGATGCGCGGCCATCCCGAGCAACGCCCCGATCGTCACGACGCCGGTGCCGCCGACCCCGGTGACGAGGATGCCGTAAGGCGCATCGAGCGCGGGATGGGCGGGCTCGGGCAGCACGGCCAACCCGTCCTCGCCGAGATCGCCCGCCCGGCCCTTTTTGAGCCCGCCGCCGTGCACGGTCACAAAGCTCGGGCAGAAGCCCTCGACGCAGGAATAATCCTTGTTGCAGCTCGACTGGTCGATCGCCCGCTTGCGCCCGAATTCGGTCTCGACCGGAACCACCGACAGGCAGTTGGAGGTCTTCGAGCAGTCGCCGCAGCCCTCGCAAACCAGATCGTTGATAAAGACCCGCTTCGCCGGGTCGGGGAAGCGGCCGCGCTTGCGGCGGCGGCGCTTCTCGGCGGCGCAGGTCTGGTCGTAAACAATCGCGGTGACGCCCGGGATCTGGCGCAGATCGCGCTGCACCTCGTCGAGATCGTCGCGATGGCGCACCGTCACGCCGGCGGCAAAATCGACGCCCGGCGGATATTTGTCGGGCTCGTCGGTGACGACGACGATCCGCCCGACCCCTTCGGCGGCGAGCTGCCGGGTCAGGATCTGCGGGGTGAGGCCAGTGTCGCTCGGCTGGCCGCCGGTCATCGCCACGGCGTCGTTGAACAGGACCTTGTAGGTGATGTTGACCTTGGCGGCGATCGCAGCGCGGATCGCCAGCACCCCCGAATGGGTATAGGTGCCGTCGCCGAGATTGGCGAAGACGTGCGGGGTTTCGGTGAACGGCGCCTGGCCGATCCACGGCGCCCCCTCGCCGCCCATCTGGGTAAAGGTCGCGGTCGAGCGGTCCATGAACTGCGCCAGATAATGGCAGCCGATGCCGGCCAAGCGCGCGGCTGCCCTCGGGCACCTTGGTCGAGGTGTTATGCGGGCAGCCCGAGCAGAAATAGGGCGTGCGCGCGAACGGCACGACGTTGCCGCCGAGCTGGCGCTCCTTGGCTTCGAGAAAGGCGAGCCGCTCGGCGATGCGCGGCGAGGTATGAAAGCGGGCGATGCGCTGGGCGATCACCCGGGCGATCTGGGCCGGCGTCAATTCGCCGTTGGATGGCAGGATCCAGTTGCGATTCTCGTCGAACTTGCCGATCACCCGCGGGCGCACGTCCTCGCGCCAATTGTAGAGCTGCTCCTTGAACTGGTTTTCGATGACCGCGCGCTTCTCCTCGACGACCAGGATCTCCTCGAGCCCCTCGGCGAAATGGCGGATGCCCTCGCGCTCGAGCGGCCAGGACATCGCCACCTTGTAGAGGCGGATGCCGATATCGGCGGCATGCGCCTCGTCGATCCCCAGATCGTCCAACGCCTGGCGCACGTCGAGATAGGATTTGCCGGTGGTGACGATGCCAAAGCGCGGATACGGGCTGTCGATGACAATGCGGTCGAGCCGATTGGCGCGGGCAAAGGCCAGTGCCGCATAGAGCTTGTATTTGTGCAGCCGGTATTCCTGTTCGAGCGGCTGGTCGGGCCAGCGGATGTTGAGGCCGCCCGGCGGCATCTCGAAATCCTGCGGCAGCACGATGTTGGTGCGTTCCGGCGCGATGTCGACCGAGGCCGAGCTGTCGACCGTCTCGGCGATCGTCTTGAACGCGATCCAGCACCCCGAATAGCGCGACATCGCCCAGCCATAGAGGCCGAGATCGAGGATATCTTGGACGCCGGACGGGTTAAGCACCGGAATGGAAGCGTCCATGAACGCATATTCGGATTGATGCGCGAGCGTCGAGGATTTGCAGGTGTGATCGTCGCCGGCCAGCAGCAGCACGCCGCCATTGGGGCGCCGAGCCGGCGGCGTTGCCGTGCTTGAGCGCATCGCCGCTGCGGTCGACCCCGGGCCCCTTGGCGTACCACATGGCGAAGACGCCGTCGTATTTGGCGCCGGGAAACAGCCCCAGCTGCTGGCTGCCCCAGATTGCGGTGGCGCCGAGCTCTTCGTTGATCGCCGGCTGAAAGCGGATGTGGTTCTTTTCGATAAACCGGCGCGCACCCCACAATGCCTGATCGAGACCGCCCAACGGCGAGCCGCGATAGCCCGAAATAAAGCAGCCGGTGTTGAGCCCGGCGGCCACGTCGCGCTGGCGCTGCATCAGCGGCAGGCGCACCAGCGCCTGGGTCCCGGTCAGATAGACCCGTCCCCGGTCGAGGACGTATTTGTCGTCGAGCGTGACCGCCTTGAGCGCCATCGCGATCTCCCGAACCTGCGGTGCCGATATGATAAAACGTAATGTTTGCGCGGTGGTCGCTCAATGACCGCGACGGCCGAATCGAGAAAAGCAACGAACTGCCGCCGCGAACGGCGTTTCCGGCGCGATATGACCGCATGATCAGCGGCGCAGGACAGGTCCGGCATGTTCGGCCACGATCCGCATTGCGGCGGCGCCATTGCCGGAGTAATGCTCGCCCGGTCCCGATCCTGGTGACATCATCGGCCCGCAAGCCATGCTCGCATCCGCGCTTCGCCGCGAACCGTTCAATCCGTTATTGCTGGCGGCGCTGCGCCAGCTTCTCGGCGAGCGGCTTTCGGTGTCAGCGGCGGTCTGCGCCCAGCACGGCCGGGACGAATCCTATCATCCCGCGCACGCGCCGGACGCGGTCGCCTTCCCGCACACCACCGATGAGGTCGCGGCGATCGTCAAGCTCTGCGCCCGGCACAAGACGCCGCTCATCGCCTTCGGCGCCGGCACCTCGCTCGAAGGTCAGGTCGCAGCCTTGG
Organism: uncultured Alphaproteobacteria bacterium; assembly: GCA_963814805.1. Lineage (GTDB taxonomy): Bacteria > Pseudomonadota > Alphaproteobacteria > ATCC43930 > CGMCC-115725 > AP-15. The sequence goes on from CAWFER010000015.1 coordinate 208,338, forward strand.
CCGGCGGCGTCGCCGTCGACATGACGCAGATGAACCGGATTGTGCGGGTCGGCGCCGAGGATCTCGACGCCACGGTCGAGGCCGGAGTGACCCGCAAGCAATTGAACGAGCATCTGCGCGACACCGGGCTGTTCTTTCCGATCGACCCGGGCGCCGACGCCTCGCTCGGCGGCATGGCGGCGACCCGCGCCTCCGGCACCAACGCCGTGCGCTACGGCACGATGCGTGAGAATGTGCTGTGCCTGACCGTGGTGCTCGCCGACGGCCGGGTCATGCGCACCGCGCGCCGGGCGCGCAAATCGGCGGCGGGATACGATCTGACCCGGCTGTTTATCGGCGCCGAGGGCACGCTCGGCATCATCACCGAAGTGACGGTGCGGCTCTACGGCATCCCGGAGGCGATCTCGGCTGCGGTTTGTCCGTTTGCGACATTGGAAGGCGCGGTCGACAGCGTCATCGAGACGATCCAGAGCGGGGTCCCGGTGGCGCGCATCGAGCTGCTCGACGAATCGCAGATGGACGCGATCAACAAATACTCGAAGCTTGACCATAAAGTCGCTCCCACCCTGTTTTACGAATTCCACGGCACGCCCTCCGGGGTCGCCGAGCAATCCGAGACGGTCAAGGCGATCGCCGCCGAGCATGGCGGCGACGATTTTCGCTGGGCGACGACGGCCGAGGCGCGCTCGAAACTGTGGCAGGCTCGGCACGACGCCTATTATGCGGCGCTGGCATTGCGGCCGGGCTCCAGGGGCTGGGCGACCGATGTATGCGTGCCGATATCCCGGCTGGCCGAGTGTATCCGCGAAACCAAGCAAGACCTCGGGCAATCGCCGATTCCCTCGGCATTGGTCGGGCATGTCGGCGACGGCAATTTTCACCTGGTTTTCATGATCGACCCGAATCGGCCGGAAGAAATCACCGAGGCGAGCCGGCTCAACGATCGCATGGTCGCACGAGCATTGGCGATGGAGGGCACCTGCACCGGCGAGCACGGGGTCGGGTACGGCAAAATGGATTTCCTGATCGCCGAGCACGGCGAGGCGCTGAGCGTCATGCGCGCCATCAAAAAGGCGCTCGACCCCGACAACATCATGAACCCGGGAAAAATCGTGCGAATTTGATCGCGGTCGCGCGCGGCAAGGAACCAATAAACCTCTTCACTGTTTACTTGACGATTGGTATTATAGCGATCAGAAGAACGGGCTTGGCGTGTTTGGGGGCGTCCTGGCAAGTCGTCCCGCGGGAGCGTCGCACTTGCCCTAGACTTAACCCACCGCGCATTTTGACGCGACGCCAGTGCGCGCTGCGTCGGCAACGGTCTGCGCCAGAGACATTGAACACACCACACTAGAGTTACAGCCGAAGGTTCTTTCGCATGGAAAAATCAAGTAAAAGAGGGAAAATTCCCCAGCAAGATTGGCCATCGATCATCGCGCGGTACGAGGCCGGAGAAACGCTGGCGAGCATTGCCCGCACCTACGACTGTTCGCCGCCGGCGATCAGCTACATTGTCAGCCGGACCCGGGCGCGCAGCGCTGCCGCTGAGGCGGTGGCCGAGGCGGCGGCGCGAAATGCTTTGGCGGGAGAAGAACACCAATTGCTCAAAGGACCATCAGGCGAGATGCCCGCAAACAACATACCTGCCGATGAAAAGCCGCATGGCAGATCGACCGACGATCCAATGTCTTTGGGCAGCCCGATGACCGAAGCGCGGATTGTCGAGCGCTCCCCCCTTCCGCTACAACCGAACGGTCGCGACCAATCCATCAGAGAATCGCCGCCAGCAGCAGCTCCAGTCGCCAATCGCGCGCCCGCAGAGGCCAATGGCGCGCTTTCGCGCCACGGCTATGGGCAGCGTGGCGATATCAGCGCGGCGAGCCCGAGCCAAACGCCGCGTGCGGTTGGCGCAGGCGGAGCGCCGCAGAACGGCGAGCAGCGGCGAACCTTGCACCTGTCCTTGTCGCAAGCGAATGGCGGCCCGGACGGTGGCGATTCGCCGCCGCGCAATTCGCCCGTCGCAGCGAATGCCGGCCACCAGGATCGGAACCTGCCCCGCCCGGCCGCGGATCAGCAAGCTTTCGGCCAGCCTGCGCGGCAGGGCCCGACGGGCCACCACCCGCCGATGGCCGGCTCAAACGTGGCGCCGAACATTCAGCCGCCGATCCATCAGGCCCCGATCCACCCGGCCGGCAAATCGCCGCGCGCCAAGAACGGCGGGGCGTTTATCGACCGGGTGCTGCGCGAACGGGTCGATGGCGATATTGCTGCGTTTCTGGCGGCTTTCGACGCAGCCCTCGATCGCGACACCTCGGAGACTCGCGCCGAATTGCGCGAGGCGACCGATCGGCTGTTGCGCGCCGGGGCCCGCACCCGCATCGAGCTCGAGCGTCTGGAGGCGCGCGCGCCGCTAGCGGGGCCTCAGAAGGTCGGACAAACCGCGCAACCGCTGTTTCGCCAGCGCTGAGCCAGCCGGGGTTGATCAAGGCATAATCGCCCCGCACTCTGGTAGGTCCGGAGAGCGGGGCGCGGTCGGTGCGTGTCGCCTAGCCCTGATTGGCGCTAAGGCTCATTCCTACATACTCGGTCACGCCGCGGCGATTGAGCAGCAGCAGCGCGCTTTTTTTCGGCGAATGGGCCGCCTCTTTCAATTTCGCGGCCGCTTCCTGGGGAGTATGCACCGGCTGCTGATTGATTGCGACGACCACATCGCCATCGCTCAGGCCGACTTCATCGGCGGCGCTGCCGCTGTCGACCCCGGTGATCACCACGCCGTCGACACTTTTGCCGAGGTGCAGCTCGCGCCGCAGCTGGTTGGTCAACGGGGCGAGATGCATGCCCAACGCGCTCGCCTGCGCCGAGCCCTGCTCTTCCAGCCCGCTATTCGCCGAGGCCACCTGATTGTTGTCGGGAAGCTCGCCGAGCTTTGCTTGAAGCTGGGTCTGTTGCCCGTCTCGCCAGACGCTGAGCGTCGCCTCGCTGTCCGGGGCTTGCGCGGCGACGAGGCGCGGCAGATCGTGCAATTCATTGACCTTGCTGCCGTCGAACGACAGGATCACGTCGCCCTGCTTGAGGCCCGCCTTGGCGCCGGGGCTGTTCGGCGTGACCACGGCAACAAGGGCGCCGTGATCGTTTTTCAGGCCGAGACTGGCGGCAATCGCCGGCGTCACCTTCTGGATCTGAACGCCGAGCCAGCCCCGGCTGATCTTACCGTGCTGCTCCAGCTGCGCGACGATATTCTTGGCGAGGTTTGAGGGGATCGCAAAGCCGATGCCGACGCTGCCGCCATTGGGCGAATAGATCGCCGTGTTGATGCCGATCACGTGGCCTTTGAGATTGAAGGTCGGGCCGCCCGAGTTGCCGCGATTGATCGGAGCGTCAATCTGCAGAAAATCGTCGTACGGGCCCTCGTTGATGTCGCGGCCGCGGGCCGAGATGATCCCGGTCGTCACCGTCCCGCCGAGCCCGAACGGATTGCCGACCGCCATCACCCAGTCGCCGACCTGGGCGTTGCTGCTGTTGCCGAAGGCGACATAGGGCAGCGGCTTGTCGGCCTTGATCTTCAGCACCGCGAGATCGGTCTTGGGGTCGCGGCCGACGATCCGCGCGGTATATTTGGTCTTATCCTGAAGGATGACCTGAACCTTGGCGGCGTCGCCGACCACGTGGTTGTTGGTCACGATGTAGCCCGAGGGATCAATGATAAAGCCGGAGCCGAGGGCGATCCGCCGGGCCTGGCCACCCGGCGCCTGCGGGAACAGATGGCCCTCGCCGCCCTGGTTTTGCTGGTCGAAAAAGCGGCGCAGCATCTGATCGAACGGAGAGTTGGGAAAGCCTTGAAATGGCTGTTCCTGTTCTTCCGACATCTGGTCCGCACCGCTCTTTTCGGTGACGGAAATGTTGACCACCGCCGGTAATACTTTCTTGACCAGCGGGGCGAAGCTCTCTTGCTGGATCAGCGCGACCGGCGCGGTCATCGTCTGCGGCGGCGCGGTCGTCGCCGGCGTCGGGCTTTCGGCCCACACCATCGGCGCCAGCGCCAAGGTCGCGCCAAGCCCAAAGGCGGCGGCGGCGGCGCGGCCGCGGGTCAGCCGCGGAAGACGGGGTTTGCCAGCGGGAAAGTCGGCCATTGTTTTCCTCGTATCGAAGGGTGGGTGCTCACGCCGGTCGCAGAGCGCGCAATGTGCGGGAGCGGGATCGTCGGAGATTTATGCCGACCATGTGACATCGGCCTTTCCTGGAGATTAATTCGCTGTAACCTTGCCTTTCTTTCGCATCGCGCCGCAGCCGGCCCAGGCGCACGGGAGTGAACCCAAGCGCATAGGAGACAGCACAGCGAACCGTAATCGCGAGATCACCGAGGCAAGATGACTCCGGCCCAGCGGCAGGTCCCACGATCAGATCATCGCTGGCCGACGCGGCCGGTTCGGCGGGCCGTTTCAGCTGTTGGTCCGCGCGCCGGAGACCTGCGGCCATGGCGATTCGGCTCGGCGAGCATCTGTGCTGGGGGGCCTCGCTGCCCGACCGCCTGCCCGAATTCGCCGCGGCGAAACCCCGAATTTCGCGCAACCGGACGAAGCCCCGGCCCACCGCGTCTACACCGAATTGTTCCAGACGCAGCGGCTGTCCGGCGCGACCTTCGAGAAGGCCGTCGCCACCCTCGGCGAAACCGGCCTCGTCGAAGTGATCGCGATCATCGGCTACTCCACCTTGATCGGGAATACCCTGGACGTCTTTCAGGTTCCCATCCCCGACGGAGAAGCACCGCCTTTCGACGAATAAACTCACGCGGCTCGCGGCAGCCCGCGCTCGAGCAATTGGGCGAGCCGGCGGGCAAAAGCCGGCGGATCGGGAAGCTGCTCGCCCTCGACGATCCGCGCCTGGTCGAGCAGCAGCCAGGCAAATTCCGAGAGCTGGTCCGAGGCGCCGGTCTCGCCGACGGTGGCGGCGAGCCGCTCGATCAATTTGTGGCGCGGATTCAATTCGAGGATGCGCTTGGCCATGGTGTCGAGCTGGCGATGCTGCTTCAGCAAGCGTTCGAGGTGCATGTCCATGTCGCCTTCGTCGGCGACCAGACAAACCGCGCTGTCGGTCAGCCGCTCGGAGCCGCGCACGTCCTTGACCGCATCGCCGAGCGCCAATTTGAAGATCGCGATTAGGCTCGAAAGCTTGGCTGGCGGCACCGGCTTTTCGGGCGGCTGCTCCTCGGCTGCCGCGATCTTGTCGAGATCGACCCCGCCTCTTGTCGCGGATTTGAACGGCTTTTCCTGGTAGGCGGCGATCGCCGGGACCCAGAATTCATCGATCGGGTCGGTCAGCAGCAATACCTCGACGCCGCGCGCGCGAAACCCTTCGAGCTGCGGGCTGCGCTTGGCGACCTCGAGATTGTCGCCGGTGATCGTATAGATCGCCTGCTGCCCTGGCCGCATCGCCGCGATGTAGTCATCGAGCGACACCAGCCCGTCGCGCGCGGTCGAGCGGAACCGCGCCAAGCCGAGCAGCGCGTCGCGCTGCTCGCGGTCCTCGTACAGGCCCTCCTTTACGACCGCACCGAAATTGTCCCAGAACTTGGCGTATTCCTCGGGCGCATCAGTGGCCTTCTTGCCAAGCTCGGCCAATACCCGACGGGTCAACTGCTGGCGGATTTTGGCCGCCAATGGGTTCGATTGCAGCATCTCGCGGCTGATGTTGAGCGGCAGGTCCTCGCTGTCGACGACGCCGCGCAGAAAGCGCAGATAGGCCGGCAGCAGATCGGTGCCTTCATCGGTGATGAACACCCGCCGAACATAGAGCTTGACCCGGCTCTTGCGCTCCGGCTCGAACAAATCGAATGGCTTCTGCGAGGGCACGAACAACAGGCTCGTGTATTCGAGCACGCCCTCGGCCTTGTTGTGCAGGGTCAGCCACGGGTCGTCGAAGCTGTGGCCGACGTGATGATAGAACTCCTTGTACTGGTCTTGCGTGATCTCGGATCGCGGCCGGGTCCACAACGCCGAGGCGGTGTTGATGGTCTCGCTCCTTGCCGCCGTCCTCGAGCACGATTGGCAAGCCGATATGGTCGGAATAGGTGCGCACGATCTGCCGCAGCCGAATGGGATCGAGGTATTCGTCTTCGCCCTCGCGCAGGTGAATGATGATGGCAGCACCCCGCGCCACGTCGGGCCGCGGCTCGATGGTGAATTCACCCTTGCCGTCGGACACCCAGCGCCAGCCCTCGGCCTCGCCGGCTTTGCGCGCCAGGACCTCGACCTGGTCGGCGACCATGAAGGCCGAGTAGAAGCCGACGCCGAATTGGCCGATCAGGCTCATATCCTTGCGCGCGTCCCCGGACAGCTGGCTGACGAAAGCGGCGGTGCCCGAGCGGGCGATCGTCCCGAGATTCTCGATCAACTCGTCCCGGTTCATGCCGATGCCGTTATCGGCGATGGTCAGCGTGCGGGCGGTCTTGTCGGGGGTCAGCACGACGCGGAAGGCGCTGTCGCCTTCGGCCAAAGAGGGCTCGGTCAGCGCCGCATAGCGCAGCCGGTCGCACGCGTCCGAGGCGTTGGAGATCAATTCGCGCAGAAAGATCTCCTTTTCGCTGTAGAGCGAATGCGCGACGATTTCGAGAAGGCGGCTGACTTCCGCCTGGAAGCTTCTGGTTTCCTGGGTCATGGCCTGCCGTCGCGATTAGCATTAACGCGCCGAAGCATATGTGGCCAAATTTCCGCACCTGCAAGATCAGCGGCCGACGCAAGATCGCGTGCGAAGCGGCGCGCCGCCGGTGGCGCGCCTGGGTTTGCGCTTGCCTTCTCGCCGCCGCCGCCCGATACCTTTAGCCATGGCTATGTTCAGCCCCGCTCCGCGGCTCGTCGCGGTCCTCGGGCCGACCAACACCGGCAAGACCCACCTCGCCATCGAGCGTATGCTCGGTCACAAGAGCGGGATGATCGGCTTCCCGCTGCGCCTACTGGCGCGCGAGAACTATGATCGCATCGTCAAGCTCAAAGGTGCGCGCGCGGTGGCGCTGATCACCGGCGAAGAAAAGATTTTGCCGCCCAACCCGTCCTATTTCGTGTGCACCGTCGAATCGATGCCGCTCGACCGGCCGGTCGATTTCCTCGCCGTCGACGAGATCCAGCTCTGCGCCGATCCCGAGCGCGGCCACGTCTTTACCGCCCGCCTGTTGCACGCGCGCGGCCTCGCCGAGACGATGCTGCTCGGCGCCGATACGATCAGGCCGCTGATGCGGCGCCTCGTCCCCGATTTCGAGCATATCGGCCGGCCGCGGTTTTCGACCTTGTCGTATACCGGGCACAAGAAGGTGACGCGGCTGCCGCCGCGCAGCGCCGTCGTCGCCTTTGCCGTGGCCGACGTATTCTCGCTGGCCGAGCTGATCCGGCGCCAGCGCGGCGGGACCGCGGTGGTGCTGGGCGCGCTCAGCCCGCGCGCGCGCAACGCCCAGGTCGCGATGTTTCAGGCCGGCGAGGTCGACTATCTCGTCGCCACCGACGCGATCGGCATGGGCCTCAACATGGACCTCGACCATGTCGCCTTTGCCCGCACCGCCAAGTTCGACGGCCGCTTCCTGCGCCGCCTGACCGCCGCCGAGCTCGCCCAGATCGCCGGCCGCGCCGGGCGCCATATGAGCGACGGCACCTTTGGCACCACCGCCGACGAGGGGCCGCTCGACCCCGAGATCGTCGAGGCGGTCGAAGCCCATCGCTTCGACCCGCTGACCCGGCTCAATTGGCGCAATACGAGGCTGCGTTTCGATTCGGTCGGCGCGCTCCTCAAAAGCCTCGACGAGCGCCCTCCCCTCCCCGGCCTGGTTCAGGCCCGCGAGGCCGACGATCAGCGCGCCTTGCAGGCGCTCGCGCGCAATCGCGAGGTGGCCGATCTGGCCGGCCATCGCGGCGCTGTGCGGCTCCTGTGGGAGGTCTGCCAGATCCCCGATTTCCGCAAGGTGATGAGCGACAGCCACGCGCGGCTGTTGGCGCATATCTTCAAGCATCTGGCCGGACCCGAGGAGCGGCTGCCGAGCGTCTGGGTCGCCGCGCAGATGGCCAATCTCGACCGCGTCGGCGGCGATATCGACACCCTGATGGTGCGCATCGCCCATACCCGCACCTGGACCTACATCACTCATCGCTCGGATTGGGTCGAGGGCGCCTCGGCCTGGCAGGAACGCGCCCGCGGCATCGAGGACCGGCTCTCCGACGCCCTGCACGACCAGATCACCCAGCGCTTTGTCGATCGGCGATCGGCCTTTCTGGTGCGCCGGCTCGCCTCGGCCGATACGCTCTTGGCCGCGGTGTCGGCCGCCGGCGAGGTCCGGGTCGAGGGCGCCTATGTCGGCCGGCTCGACGGCCTGCGCTTTGTCCCCGACGCGATCGACGGGGTTGAGATGCGGATGCTGAACGCGGCCGCCAACCGGGTGCTGCGCAGCGAGGTCGCCGCCCGCGCCCAGCTGCTCGCCGCCGATGCCGACAGCGCGTTTGCGCTCGACCCAACCGGCGTGTTGCGCTGGCGCGGCGGGCCGGTCGGCCGGCTAGTCGCCGGCGAGCGGATGCTGACCCCGCGGGTCGAACCGCTCTCCGGCGATTTCATCGAGGGCGAGGCGCGCGAAAAAATCCGCCAGCGGCTCGGCGCCTTTGTCCGCGCCGAGATCGAGCGCCGGCTCGGGCCGCTGTTCGCTGCCTCGGCCTTGCCCCTCGGCGGGCTCGGGCGCGGTCTTGCCTTTCAGCTCGCCGAAGCGCTCGGCGCGTTGCCCGCGACCGCGGTGGCGGCCGAGGTCGCGGCCCTGGCCCCAGCCGATCGCGTCGCTCTGGCCCGGGCCGGGGTGCGCTTTGGCGCCGCCAGCGTCTATTTCGAGAACTTGCTGCGACCCGAGGCGTTGCGCTTTCGCGGCCTGTTATGGGCGGTCTGGCACGGGCGGGAGATGCCGGCGCTGCCGCCGGCGCGGCGCTTGGCCAAGGCGATCGAAATCGATCGTGAATTGCCGGCATCGTTTTACGCCGCGCTGGGCTTTTTCGTCGCCGACCATCTGGCCCTGCGCCCGGACCGGCTCGAACGGCTCGCCGCCGTGGCGCGGCGGCTGGCCCGGGAAGGTCCGTTCGCGGCCGATGCGCGGCTGGCTTCGATCGCCGGGATCGAGCCCGGCGGGCTGCGCCCGCTGCTAACCGCACTCGGCTATCGCGCGGTGATCGACGGCGGCGCCGAGATCTTCATCGCCCGACCGCGCCGCCGGGGCGATCCGGCCAGGCCAAGCCGCCCGCAAGTGCCGGGGGAGAACCATCCATTCGCCAAGCTGCGGCAACTGAAGCTGGCCTGAGCGCCGGCGAGCCCGGGTGCTCGGCGCCGGGCCGGCGGCTCGACCAATGGCTGTGGTTCGCGCGGCTGGCCAAGAGCCGCTCGCTCGCCGCGCGCCTCTGCGCCGCCGGAGCGGTAACGGTCAACGGCGTCGCCGCGCGCAAGGCCAATCAGCTGCTACGGGTCGCCGACATCATCATGCCGTGCCGCAAGGCGCGGTCCGGCGCACGGTGCGGGTGCTGGCGCTCGGCGCCGCCGCGGCCCGGCCGCCGAGGCGCGGCAGCTATACGAGGATAACGCCGCCGCGGTGCGCCTCGCCGAACTGGCCCAGGCCTGGGAGCCGCTGTTAGCCACAGCGACCCGAAGGCTCGAACCCGGCGCGAGCCCGGCCGTGGACGCAATCCATGCGGCGCCGGGGCAATCTGCGCTTGACTGAACAGGCTTCCTCGCGAGGCGGGTCCGCAGTGGCGGCTGCCTTATTGCGCTGCGATCTTGACCGGTCCCCCCGGCCGCGCCAGCACGGCGTCGAGTTCCTCGATCGTGCGCCCTTTCGTTTCGATGCCGATGAACAGAAAGGCGACGACGGCGAGCAGGTACCAGAAGGCAAAATAATTGAAGCCCGGCACGATTGCGGCGAGCGTCGCCTTTGGGCTGACGTAGTTGGATGCCCCGGCGATAACCGCAAGACCGGCCGGACCGATAAATTTGCCGAGATTGCTCATCCCATAGACGAGGCCGAACCCGCTCGCCCGCAACGACGCCGGCCACAGCTCCGCCATGTAGGGAAAGACGATCGAGGCGTTGCCATTGGCAAAAAAGCTCTGCAGCATCATGAAGATAAAAAAGAGCGAGGCACCACCGAGATAGGCATTGTGCAGATATCCGGCGAGCGACATCACCACAGCTGCCGTCACCGAGAGCAGGGCTCCGCCGTAGCGGCGTCCGAGCGCCTCGGAGAGCCAGGACCCGACCACCCGTCCAGGGATTCCAACCAAAGCGATCCAAATCGACAGGAACGATGCTTCGGCTGGCGTCACCTTCAACACCAGCACCAGCAATGTCACGCCCCACAAAGCCAGACCCACCCCGCCAGTCTGGCTGAGCCCCGTCATCACCGCCGCGGCGACGCTGCGCGGGTATTTGAACAACTCCAGCCACGCGGCCTTGCGTTGCTCGGGAAGCGATGTCGGCAGGGCGATCTCCCGCGGGTCGATCTGCAATGCCCAGGCGAGCGAGCGCCGCGCTTCTTCGAGCCGGCCCTGGCTAAACAGCCAGCGCGGCGAATTCTGGGACCCACAGGCGAATGACGAACGCCATCAGCGCCGGCACCAAGCCGCAGGCGAACAGGCCGCGCCATCCGATAATCGCGCCGAGATAGGCGCTGAGCGTGGCGGCCAGCAACGGGCCCAGCGGCAATAGGCCAATCGACAATCCGCTGATCCAGCCGCGTTTTGACGCCGGCACGAATTCCTGCAGCAATGGCAGATCGGCCGCCGCCAGGCCGCCGACGCCGAGCCCGACGACAAAGCGCATGACGGCGAGAAACACCCAGCCGCGCTCGGGCGTCAGCGCCATCAGGCCGGTGGCGAGCGAAAAGGTCAGGATCGTGATCATGAAAACTTTACGGCGGCCGATCTTGTCGCCGAGCCATCCAAAGAAAATTCCGCCTGGGATCGCCGCAATTCCCGAAGCAAAAAGGATCGTTCCCGTCTCGCCAAAGGTCAGATGCCAATCCTTAACAAAAAACGCCAATACAAAGCCGATCAAGAAAAAATCAAAAAAGTCGAGCATTACCGAAAATAGGCAAGCAGTAAAGATTTTCCATTGGTTAACGCTAAGCGATGTCTGCTGATCAAGCAGCTCCAGCATGACGTGCCTCCTGTTCAATTTTGGTTTGTTGTGCTCCCCGTTTTCTGTGAACGAGGCAGCCGGCTTTACGCCGTTCTCGGCAAAATACGCCGATCGACGCCCACGGTCAAAGCGCGCGGCTTTGCGCCGCCGGCGCTGGCCGCTATGATCGTGTGATGCCGACCGATCCGTCGCCGCGCTTTGATTATCGCCTGGGCCTCAACCAGCCGGTCGGCAGCCCGACGCAGAAACGGCTGGCCGAGATGGCCGAGGCGATCGGCCGCGAGACCCTGGGCGCGTTTCGGCTCGAGGTGTTTCCCGAAAGCCGGCTCGGCCCCGACCCCAAGATGCTCGCCGATCTGCGGGCCGGCGCGCTCGAATTCTTTGTCGCCGGCGCCACGCTCGGCGAACTTGCGCCGAGCAGCGCCCTGCTGTTGTTGCCGTTTGCATTCACCCAATCGAAGGCGGTGTTCGCCGCCCTCGATGGCGGGCTCGGCGAACGCATCCGCGGTGAACTCGCGCAGCACGGCCTTCACGCGTTCCGCTATTGCCTGCAAAACGGCTTTCACCACCTGACCACCAGCACCCGCCCGATCAACACCGCCGCCGATCTCGCCGGGCTCGAAAATCCGCAGCCCCGGCGGCGCCATCGCCCGCGACTTCTTCGCGACCTTCGGCGCCGAGGCCGGCTATGTCCCGTTCAGCGGCATGTACGAGGCGCTGAAGGAGCGCCGCTTCGACGGCCAGAGCGATCCGCTCGGCGTGGTCCTGTCCTTGAAGCTCTACGAGGTGCAGAGCTATCTGAGCCTGACCCGGCACTGGTGGTCGGGCTTCACCCTCATCGCCAATGCCGGCGCCTGGGCCGCGCTGCCGGCGGAGATCCAGCGGGTCATCGAGGCCAATGCCGAGAAAGCCGCATTGCAGCAGCGCCAGGACACCGAGGCGATCAATCTCGCCGGGGCCGAGGAACTGGCGCGGCGCGGCATGACCGTCAATACCGCCGACACCGAGAGCTTCCGCAGTTTGCTCGGTCCGTTCTACGCGCGCTGGCGCGAGCGGGCCGGCCCCGACGCCTGGCGGCTGCTCGAAACCTATGCCGGCGGGCTCGGGGCTAGGGGTGATCCGATCGAATCTCCTCCTTGCGTAGTCGCCCGCGCAAGCAGCGTCCGACAACATCCTCGCTTCCCCGGGTTCCCGCTTTCGCGGGAACGACGATTAAAGAAGTCGCTGACCACCTCTGATAGTCGCCGACCATTTCGCCTCGACGGCAAGAGGGCGCTGGTCACCGGCGCCGGTCGCGGCATCGGCCGCTCGGTTTCCCTGGCGCTCGCCGCCGCCGGGGCGGAACTGGTGCTGGTCAGCCGGACCTCGAGCGAACTCGAAGTGGTCGCGCACGACATCGCCCAAACCGGCGGCCGGGCGCGGGCATTGCCGCTCGACGTCACCGACAGCGGCGCGGTGCGTCGAGCCTTTGCCGGCCTCGGCGCGCTCGACATCCTGGTCAACAACGCCGGCCTCAACCGGCCGCAGCCGTTTCTCGAAGTCGACGAGGAGACCCTCGATCGGCTCCTCAATCTCAACGTCAGGGCGGCGTTCCTGGTGGCCCAGGCGGCGGCCCGGCTGATGGTCGCGCCAAATGGCGCAAAGACCAGTGGCGGGGTGATCATCAATATGACCTCGCAAATGGGCCATGTCGGCTCGGAGCGCGACCGCACCGTCTATGTGATGACCAAGCACGCGATCGAGGGGCTGACCAAGGCGATGGGTGTCGAACTGGCGCCCAAGGGCGTGCGCGTCGTCTCGATCGCGCCGACTTTTATCGACACGCCGCTGATCCGGCCGTTCTTCGAAGACCCCAGTTTTCGCCAATGGGTGCTCGGCCATATTCCGCTGGGGAGGCTCGGCACGGCCGAGGAAGTAGCGTCCGCGGTCGTGTTCCTAGCCTCGCCCGCCGCGGCGCTGGTCACCGGCTCGTCGCTGCTCGTCGACGGCGGCTGGACCGCCTGGTGAGGCATTCGCGCCCAAGGGTTTCCAGTTGATCCCAAGCTTGAGTGGCAAATGCAATGCGCCACCCTATACCGGCAGAGGGATCACATTCTGGAATTACAAAAGGGGTCGTCGATACGATAGGCGCCTTGGTTGATGAGATCCGTTCGCTCGCGCCTCACAGGCCGCCAAAATCCGATGGCGAAGATAACCTGTCAGCCGCGCGAACCGAAATCCGGCCACCTAGCCCCAAAACCGGCGATTGCCGGAAATCGCGGGGCCGCCTGTCGGGTCCTCGCGGCCTGATCCTCCGAAAGATCGCCGTGGAGGGTGACGCGTCGGATGCGATTGGCGTATATGCGCGCCGATGCGAATGCGGAGGCGCCCATGCCCGACTATGACGCGATCGTCATCGGTGCCGGCCAGGCCGGGCCGTCCCTGGCGCTGCGCCTCGCCGGGGCGGGCATGAAGGTGGCGATCGCCGAGCGCAATCTGATCGGCGGCACTTGCGTCAATACCGGCTGCACCCCCACCAAGACCCTGGTGGCGAGCGCCTACGCCGCCCAGATTGGGCGTCGCGCCGCCGAATACGGCGTTACGATCGGCGCAGAAATCGGCGTCGACATGAAACGGGTCAAGGCGCGCAAGGACGCAGTCGTCGCACAATCGCGCAACGGCCTGACCGCGGCGCTCGAGAACACCGCCAACTGCACGCTTTACCGCGGCCATGCGCGCTTCTCCTCTTCGCGCGAGGTCGAGATTGGCAGCGAGCGGCTCAAATCCGAGCGGATCTTTATCAATGTCGGCGGCCGGGCGGTGGCGCCGGCATGGCCGGGTATCGACGGGGCGCCTCATCTGACCAATTCGTCGATGATGGCAGTCGATTTCCTGCCGCGGCATCTGGTGATCGTCGGCGGCAGCTATGTCGGGCTCGAATTCGCCCAGATGTACCGGCGGTTCGGCAGCGCGGTGACGGTCATCGAAATGGCGCCGCGGCTCGTCTCGCGCGAGGACGAGGATGTGTCGTCGGCAATCAAGGACATCGTCGAGCGCGAAGGGATCGCGGTCCGGCTCAACGCCGAATGCATCCGCTTCGCCAAACGCGGCGAGGATATCGTCGCCACCGCCGACTGCACCGAGGGCGAACCCGAGATCGCCGGCTCGCATCTCTTGCTCGCGGTTGGCCGCCGGCCCAATACCGACGATCTCGGCCTCGACCGGGCCGGCGTCGCCTGCGACGCGCGCGGCTATATCGAAGTCGATGACGAGCTGCGCACCAATGTGCCGGGGATCTGGGCGCTCGGCGACTGCAACGGCAAGGGCGCCTTCACCCACACCGCCTACAATGATTACGAGATCGTCGCGGCGAATCTGCTCGACCACGACCCGCGCCGGGTCTCCGACCGCATCGCCGCCTACGCGCTCTACATCGACCCGCCCTTGGGCCGGGCCGGCATGACTCTGGCCGAGGCGCGCGCCAGCGGCAGGCGGGTGCTGGCCGGGCAGCGGCCGATGACCCGGGTTTCACGCGCGATCGAAAAGGGCGAGACCCAGGGCTTCATGCGCATCCTGGTCGACGGCGACACAAAAGAAATCCTCGGCGCCGCGATCCTCGGCCCCGGCGGCGACGAGGCGATCCACTGCATCCTCGACCTGATGTACGCCAGGGCGCCCTATCCGGTCTTGCAGCGGGCGATGCACATCCATCCGACGGTCGCCGAACTGATCCCGACCATTCTCGGCGAATTGCAGCCCCTCTAATGAGGCGGCGGATCGAAGCGGGCGCGCATTGCAACCGGTCAGCGTTAGGCAGGAGTTTACGCGGGAAGGGCGGATCGAACCCGGCGGCGAGCGGCGATGCCAGAACTGCCTGAGGTCGAGACCGTGCGGCGCGGGCTGGCGCTGAAGATGAGCGGTCGGCGGATCGTGCGGGCGGAACTGCGCCGGCCCGATCTGCGCCGACCGTTTCCGCCGGCCTTGGCCGAGCGGCTCAATGGCGCCTTGATCGGGTCGCTCACCCGCCGCGGCAAGTACATTTTGGTCGAGCTCGATGCCGACGGCTTGCTGCTGCTGCATCTCGGCATGTCGGGACGGATCACCGCCGGCGATGCGGCCCAGCCCGAGGCGCGCCACGACCATGTGGTGCTGACCCTCGACGACGGCACCATCGTCCGCTTCAACGACGCCCGTCGCTTTGGCACGCTCGATTATCTGCGGCGCAGCGAGGCCGGCCGCCACCCGCTGTTGGCCGGGCTCGGGCCGGAGCCGCTCGACGCCGGGTTCGACGGCGCCTATGTGGCCGGGAAATTCGCCGGCAAGCTGACTTCGATCAAGGCGGCATTGCTCGATCAGCGCATCGTCGCCGGCCTCGGCAACATCTATGTCTGCGAGGCGCTCTATCGGGCGCGGATGTCGCCGCGGCGGCTCGCCGGAACCATCGGCCGCGGCCGGGCCGAGCGGATGGTGGCGGCGATCCGCGCGGTGCTCGGCGAGGCGATCGAAGCCGGCGGCTCCTCGCTGCGCGACTACGTGCAGGCCGATGGCCAGCTCGGTTATTTCCAGCACCGTTGGGCCGTTTACAGCCGCGAAGGCGAACCGTGCCCCGGCTGCGACTGCGCCGAAGGGGTGCGCCGCATCGTCCAGTCCGGCCGCTCGACATTCTTCTGCGCCAAACGCCAGCGGTGAGGAGGCAGGCACTCAATGAGCGAGAAATCCGGCTATCAAAACGTCCTGGTCGAGCGCCGCGGGGCGGTCGGGATCGTCACCTTGAACCGGCCGCAGGCGTTGAACGCGCTGAACGCGGCGCTGATCGCCGAATTGGCAGCCGCCCTCGATGATTTCGAAAGCGATGAGGCGATCGGCGCGATTGTCTTCACGGGCAATGACAAGGCTTTTGCCGCCGGGGCCGATGTCAAGGAGATGGCCGGCAAGACCTATCCGGAAATTTATCTGGAGGATTTCATCACCAAGGACTGGGAGCGGGTCGGGCAATGCCGCAAGCCGGTCGTGGCCGCGGTCGCCGGCTTTGCGCTGGGCGGCGGCTGCGAGATGGCGATGATGTGCGACATCGTCATTGCCGCCGACACCGCGCGTTTCGGTCAGCCGGAGATCCAGCTCGGCACCATGCCGGGCGCCGGCGGAACCCAGCGCCTCGCCCGCTTTGTCGGCAAGGCGAAGGCGATGGATCTGTGCCTGACCGGGCGGATGATGGACGCCGCCGAGGCCGAGCGGGCCGGGCTCGTCAGCCGCATCGTGCCGGCCGCCGACCTGATCTCGGAGGCGGTCAAGGTTGCCGAACGCGTCGCCGAGATGTCACGGCCGATCGCGATGATGGTCAAAGAGGCGGTCAACCGCGCCTATGAGACGACGCTCGCCGAGGGCGTCCGCTTCGAGCGCCGTCTGTTCCACGCGACCTTCGCCACCGAAGACCGCAAAGAGGGCATGGCCGCCTTTATCGCCAAGCGCAAGCCGGCCTTCCGCCACCGCTGAGCGCCACCGGGATCAAGGCCCGCGCGGCTTTCCCGCGGCGTCGAGGGCGTCGCGCACCGTCGCAAAACCGGGGCGCGGCGGCCGGCGGTGCGGGCGGGCATCGTATTCGCCGCGCTCGGCGGCGAGCTTTTTGCCGAGCCGGAAACGCGGGCTTTGCGAGGCATGCCCGCAGGTGCCGTGCTTATGGCTGCCCATCCCGCCGCGGCCCTGCTGCATGATGCGAACTCAGCGCGGAACGTCGCCCCAGACCACATAGCGGTTGCGCCGCCGCGGTTCGAGCCCCTCCTCGACCATGCGCTGCAGCTGCGCTTCGACCAGATCGGCGAGCGGATCGCCGGCGACCTCGACGAGCCCGTGCGCCCGCAGCAGCGCCTCGATCTCAGTGCGCGGCCGCCCGCCGAGAAACGGCAGCCGATCGCCGACCGCGGCGTATTCGGGGCTGGTGCGGGCGTTTTCCTGGCGCCCCGTCTGCGCGCCCGGGGCCCGGTCGCTGCCGTCGAGGACAGCGCCGTCGATGATCGCGAGCCGGCCGCCCGGCCGCAGCACGCGGATCCACTCGTCGATCGCGGCCTCCGGATGCGGCAGGGTCCACAGCACATGGCGGCTGATCGCCAGGTCGAAGCTCGCCGGCGGGAACGGCAATTTTTCGGCGTCGCCCGCTTCGAAGCGCACTGCGAGGCCGCGCTCGGCCGCCTTCGCCTCGGCCCGGGCGATCATCGCCGGGGCGAAATCGACGCCGGTCACCCGATGCCCGCGCGACGCCAGCTCGAGGCTCAAAAACCCGGTGCCGCAGCCAAGGTCGAGCGCATCGATCGCGCCCGCGCCGGGCAGCACCAGGCCAAAGATGCGCTCCCAGGCGGCGCGCTCGGCCGCGGTGCGGATGCTGTGGCCGAAATCCTCGTCGAAATGCGCCGCCCGCCGGTCCCAATGGGCGGCGACCTGCTGTTTGACCGGATCGGCATACGCGGACGGCATCGGCAAGCTCCTTCGCTTGGCGGGTGAGCGAGGCGAAAATCTATCGGCTTCGGCGCGCGGAAACAATCGAGCAGCGATCGGTTCAGGGCAAGCCCGGAGGCGGCCGGCGGGCCTGGGTCGCCTGCTCGAAGGCGTAGGCGAGGCGCAGTAGGATTGGCTCGCTCCAGGCGCGTCCGGTGAAGGTGACGCCGTAGGGCCGATCCGGGGTTTCGCCGACGCCGCTGATCCATCCGGCCGGCGCCTGGACGCTCGGATAGCCGGCCTTGGCCGCGATCGAAGCGCCCGCCGAGCCGGGAAACAGCACCGCGTCGAGCCGGCGCCGGTCCATATAGGCGTCGAGGCCCAAGGTTCGCGATGCGCGTAGGTCCATCCGCCGCGCAGTCGCGTATTCAGGTTCGCTCAGATCGCCCTGCGTCGCCGCAGCGGCAAGAAACAAATCCTGGCCGAAGCGCAATGCGCGCTCGGCATTGGCGAAATTGAAGGCGATGACGTCGTCGAGGCGGCGCATCGGGGTTTCAGTCGCCCAGTCGCGCAGGTAGTTGTTGAGATCGTGCTTCAGCTCGTAGATGAAAACCAGCGGCCGCCGCACCGCCTGCTGAAAGCTCGGGCTTTCACGGTTGCGGTTGAGGATCGCGATCTCGGCGCCAGGGCCGCCGATCCAGCCCGCGGTCGGCAGATTGGCGCGCACGATCGTCGCCCCCAGCTCCTCAATGACCGCGATCGCCGCTTCCATGATCGCGGCGGCGGGCGCCGGCAGCGGACCGTAATAGACATCGTTCCCGGGGTCGGCGGGGTCGCTCGGCACCCCGATCCGCGCGCCCCGCAAACCGTCGGCATCGAGCGCGCTGGTGTAGTCGGCCGGGCGTTCGATTGCCTGCGGTCGCCGGGTCGAGCGGGTCTGCTGACGGCCAGCACGTTGAGCAGGATCGCCGCGTCGCGCACGGTGCGGGTCATCGGGCCGGCGGTGTCCTGGCTGTGCGCGATCGGGATCGATGCCGGCGCGGCTAATGAGGCCGACCGTCGGCTTGACCGTGACCAGCCCGCATTGGCAGGCCGGCGACAGCAGCGAGCCCGAGGTTTCGGTGCCGATCGCCGCCGCCGCCAATCCGGCCGCGACCGCCGCCGCCGATCCCGAGCTCGACCCGCCGGGCGAGACCATCGGCAGGCCGCGGCCGTCGAGCTGCGGCGCATAGGGGTTCTTGACCTGGCCGCCCAATGAGCTGTAGCCCGCCGGCATGTCGATCGCCAGGATGTTGGCGAATTCGGTCAGATTGGCCTTGCCGAGAATGACCGCGCCAGCCTGGCGCAGCAGCGAGACGAGCGTGGCGTCGCGATTGGCCCGCGCCCCGGCCAGAGCCAAGGAGCCCGCGGTCGTGTGCTGCCGGTCGGCGGTGGCGATGTTGTCCTTGAGCAGGATCGGAACGCCCTCGAGCGGCCGGCGCACGGCCGGCCTGCCGGCATCGAGCGCCGCGGCGATCGCGAGCGCATCGGGGTTGACCTCGCGCACCGCGTTGATCAGCGGGCCGGCGCGGTCATAAGCCTCGATCCGCGCGAGAAAGGCCTGCGCGAGCGCGGCGCCGGTGGTGTCGCCGGCGGCGAGCGCCTGTTGCAGCTCGGCGATCGTCGCGTTGGCGACCGTGAAATTTACCATCGACAAGGCTCGGATGTCGCAATCGAGTACTCGAACCTAGATTACCATCTGATGCCTTCGATTGCTCTCGGTCCTTGGGTGAGGCCGCCGATCCGATGTTCGATCTCGTCTTTCTCGGCACCGCCGCGGCGGCGCCCACGGCCGAGCGGGGCTTGCCGGCGCTCTATGTCGGAAGCGGGCCGGAACGGTTTCTCGTCGATTGCGGCGAGGGGACGCAGCGCCAGCTGTTGCGCGCCGGGCTCGGGTTGCGCGGGCTCGCCCACGTGCTGTTGACCCACGCCCATCTCGATCACGTGGCCGGGCTCGCCGGGTTCGTCGCGACCCGCGCGCTGTGGGGGCTGCGCGATGCGATCGAGATCGTCGGCAGCGAGGAGACGGTTGGGTTCGTGCGCCGCTATCTCGCCGTCACCATCGGCGGCGAAAGCGAGACCGGCTACCGCCTGCGCGCGGTCGGCCCCGGCCTGGCGCTGTCGCGCCCGGGGTGGCGGCTCGACGCCTTTGCCGTGGCCCATCGCGGGACGCAGAGCCTCGGCTGGCGCTTCGAGGAGGCAGCCCACCGCCCGCTGCTGGCCGATCGCCTCGTAGCGCTCGGCGTGCCGGACGGGCCGGCGCGGCGCGAATTGGCCGCCGGGCGCTCGGTCGCGCTCGCCGACGGCCGACTGATCGCGCCGCAGCAGGTGCAGGGTTCCGAAGTCGCGGGCGCCAGGCTGGCAATCGTCGGCGATGTCGAGGAGGTCGCCTCCTTGACCGATGGCGTGCGCGGCGCCGACGCGCTGGTGATCGAGGCGACGTTTCTCGACCGCGACCGGGCGCTCGCCGGCGCCCGCGGGCATCTGACCGCCGCCGCCGCGGCCGGCCTTGCGCAGGAAGCCCGCGTCGGCGAATTGCTGCTGACTCACATTTCCGGCCGCTACCGCCCCGAGGAGATCGAGGCGGAAGCCGCCGTAATATTCCCCCGTGTCCGCGTGGTTGCCGATTTCGACCGCATCGCGGTGCGCGCCGGCTAGCATCCGAAATCGAAAAGGGTTTACTTCACCGACTACCGGGCTCACTGCCCAGCTTGGCGATGTGTCCACCAAATAGAGATGTCACCGTTTCTGCCATTTAGAAATGTCACTGTCGTTGGGGTCGGGCGGCGGGCGGGCGCGGAGCCCCCGGCGTAGCGCAGCGCCCGACCGGCACCCGTAACGCGGACGGGCGAAACGGCTCCCGAGTTTGTACCGAGCGGGCCCGAGCCCGCTCGGCTCGTAGAAAACTCAGCCGACCTTAAACAGACGTGGGTCGCGCTGATCGCGACGGCGCGGTGCTGATCGACTGCGATGTGGGGGTTCGCGGCGGAGTTGTTGCTCGCGAATGAAAGCGAGCGCGGCGCCGAGCTGTTTGTTCTCGACGATCGCGGCCTGCGAGACTTGGCGAATTTTATCAAAGGTCCGATACGCCAGTTCGAGGCCGCGGTAGCGGATTGCCAGGCGGCCGTCGGGATAATCGACCACGGCGACCCGCTTGCCGATCGCCGCCTTGGCCTGGTCGGTCGGTTCCAGGATGAAGAGGATCTTGTCGTATTGCAGCGTCAATGCCTGTGAGAGGGTGCGCTCCTCCTTCCAGGCAAACGCATCATCGAGATCGTCGCCGGCGCGCAGCGGCCGATGCAGGTCCTTCTTGTTCACCGGCGGCTTAGCGAAGCGCGCGTTATAGTCGGCAATGAACGCCGGAAGCAGGGCGTTGCCCTCCGCCAGGGCTGCCGCCCCGGCCAGCCGCAATTCCTTGACCAGCCGATCCTGCAACGTCTTGTTGGCGCGCTCGACCCGGCCCTTGGCCGGGCTCGAATTGGCGCAGATGATGTCGATGTTCAGGGCATGCAATGCCCGGCCGAATTGGGTCATGCCGTCACCGCCAAGCGCGCCTGGATGGTTGACCCGAAAGACGCCATGCTTGTCGCTGTAAAACGCCACCGGCTTGCCCCACGCCTCCAGATAGGCCCGCGCCGCGTGAAAATAGGCAAAGGTCGACTTGCTCTCGACAAATTGCAGATGCATCAGTCGGCTGGTCGCGTCGTCGACAAACACCAGCAAGGTGCATTGTGGTCCGCGATCCTCAAACCACCAATGCTCGCTGCCGTCGACCTGCACCAGTTCGCCGACGCAATCGCGCCGCGGCCGCGGCTGGTGGATGCGCTTGCGCTGCTTACGATCGCGCCACAGCCCGTCGGCGATCATCCACTGGCGCAAGGTTCTCACGACCAACCGTTACCCCATGAGCCTCGCGCAGCTTCTCGGCCGCCAAGGTCGGGCCAAAATCCCAATACCGCTCGCGGATCATCGCCAGAACCGCGCACCGCACCGCCTCGGGCTTGCGCCGGTTGCCGCGACGACCGCGTCCTTCGAGATCAGGCCGGTCGGACCTTCGATCCTGTAGGCCTTCAGCAACCGAAACACCTGACGGCGCTCGAGCCCGAGCAGCTGACTCGCCGCCACGGTCGTCAATCGCCGCCGATCCAAATCCTGCAGCACCTCGAGCCGCCGCAGCTCCCGATCGCTCATCAGCCGAACCGTCACCCCAAACACCCCCCAGAAATCCTCCGGGGAGTGTCATCTCTAACTGGCACACGGGTGACATTTTGATCGGGCGCCTACAGCCGAATGTCGCAGAACTAGCGTTATGTAAAATACCGGGAACGTGAAACATGGCGCGGCGGCACAACAGCTAGCAGCCGAGAGCACTTAGCACAGTCCGGCTCGCCATGCCGAAGCGGAGCGGAGGCGGGCGGGATAATCAATTCGCCCGCCTTCGGCATGCGCTTGCTGCGCTACCGCCCGGCGACCGCCAGCCGTCCGGTCACGCCGGGGAAAGCAGCCCCTTCCTTCTCGCGCCACACAAACGTTACAGCGATTGCGAGGCCCAGCCGCTGAGCAATGTGACAAGCGCCTTTCCACGCGCCGTTCGCATCCTGTCCTTGAACAGAAACCCCCGCGTCAGACAAGAAACGGAAGCCCTCGTTCGCCTTCGGCCCCTCGACAAATGGGATGATAATGAGTTGCTTTAGCTCGCTTGCCGAGTTGGCGCGGGCTTTGGCCTCGCGGACGGCTGCATCAAGAAGACCGTTCCAATTCGCCTGTCTGTGTTCGAGCGGCCTGCCGCAAAATTCTACCGCTAGCACCTTGGTATGAAGTCAGGACGGGCGGCGACAGCGGGTTGAACTGCCGGATTTCGTTTGCCGCTTCCGCGCCTGAGCCGGGCACGGGCGCGCCCTCTCCGGCCTCGTAGAAGTCAATCAGACGGGTGATGACGGTTTCGATATTGTCGACGAGCGGGATGGCGCACGCCTGAAGGCGGGCGAACGTCTGGGACGAAATTTCGATGGATGGCACCACCTGCATCTCCTTTGTCAACGCCGTAAACCGTCTATACGGCATATATGGGTTTTATCCACCGTAGACAAAGATGTCCTGTAAATTTTTCGCCGTGTCATAAACCAAGACTTTCGAGAGATTTGCTTGTCCTTGCCAATCAAGGGGTTGCGTTAGCCGTAAGATATGACCGGAGCACGGCGGATCGGCGCGGGGCACGTCTACGCACGCCCAGGCTTGGCAGCTTCGAGTCGGCCCTGACCCTGGTCGCGGCCGCCGCGCTCGACCGGAGCGGCGATTTCGAGGACACTCCCCTGGCCGGTCCCAACAGAGCCCGTGATGCGATGAACTCGACCGAAGCCTCGACCCTGATCCCGGTCACCCTGCTGACGGGCTTTCTCGGCAGCGGCAAGACCACCGTGTTGAACCATGTGCTGAAGCAGCCCGAGATGGCGGCGACCGCGGTCATCGTCAACGAGTTCGGCGAGATCGGCATCGATCATCTGCTGGTCGAGAGCGCCACCGACGATGTCGTGCTGCTGAACAGCGGCTGCCTGTGCTGCACCGTGCGCGGCGATATTGTCGACACGCTTTTGAACCTGTTCGTCGGCCGCGCCGGCGGCAAGATCCCGCATTTCAATCGGGTCGTGATCGAAACCACCGGGCTCGCCGACCCGGCGCCGATCCTGCACACCTTGATCTCGGACCCGCTGGTCGCCGCCCGCTATACGCTCGACGGGGTGGTGACGACGGTCGACGCGGTCAACGGCGCCGGGACCCTCGACCGCCAGCCCGAGGCGGTCAAGCAGGCCGCGGTCGCCGATCGGCTGCTGCTGACCAAGACCGATCTCGCCGGCCCCGGCGCCGCGGCGGCGCTGAAGGCGCGGCTCGCCGCCCTCAACCCCACTGCCCCGCTGTTCTCGCCAGCCCAGGGCGCGGTCGATCCGGCGCTGCTGTTCAATCTCGGCTTCTACGACCCGCAGACGAAGAGCGTCGACGTGCAGCGCTGGCTGCGCGACGAGGCATTCGAGGCCGGCCACCAGCACCACGACGGGCACGACGAGCATGACGAGCACGACCGGCCCGACGTCAACCGCCACGACGACCATATCCGCGCCTTCTGCATCACCCGCGAACGGCCGATCTCATGGGCGGCGCTGTCGACCTGGCTCGACGCGCTGGCGACGATGCGCGGCGACGACCTATTGCGGCTGAAGGCGATCGTGGCGCTCAGCGACCGCCCCGGCGAACCGATCGTCGTGCACGGCGTGCAGCACCTATTTCATCCGCCGGTATTGCTGCCGCAATGGCCGAGCGACGACCATCGCACCCGCATGGTGTTCATCACCCGCGACCTGCCGAAAGAAGCGATCGAGCAGACCCTCGCCGCCTTCGAGGAAGCCGTCGAGCAGCCGGGGTAGCGGGCCGCCCAGGCTGCAGTCAGCCGATCGGGAAGTGGGTTGCGATGATGCAGTTTTCGAGGATGCCGCGGCCCCGGTCGGGGGGGTGGCGCTCGGCGACAAAGCGGGCGTGCACCTCGGAGATCGCCGCGGCGTCGATGCCGGGCTCGGTCGGCACATATTGCACGAGGTTGTCGCGAAAGCCGCGCCGGGTCACGTAGATCGGCTCGAGGCCGCGGCCGCGGGCGACGGCGGCGAGCGCCTCCGACATCGGCCTGACCGCCGGGTTGACCGAGAAATCGGCCCAGTTGTTGGCGAGAACCCCGCCCGGCGCCAAGGCGTCGAGGCAGCGCGCCCAGAAGGCCTCGTTGCTCTCGGTCGGCCCCGACGAATCGTAGAGATCGACGAGGATCGCGTCGAAGCGCGCGGTGGTCGCGGCGACGAAATGCTGCGCCGGCTCGATGGTGACCGGCTGGGTCAGGTAGAACCAGCGGCGGGCGATCGCGGCGACGGTCTCGTCGGCATCGACCAGGGTCGCGGCGCAATCGGGGACATAGGCGCGCATAAACCGCCACATCGCCGCGCCGCCGACGCCGAGCAGCAAGGCGGTGACCGCCTGCCGGCTCATCGCGAACGCCAGGGACATCAGCCGCTCGTAGTGAAACACCAGGCGCGCCGGATACATCAGGTCCATGCTCGACTGCTCGGTCACCTGAACGCTGCTGCCGAACGAGCCCAGGGTGCGGAAATGCCGCGCCCCGCGGTCGAAGTCGACGACGAACACCGGCGAGCCAAAGGTCGGCGCCCGCCGCAAGATGCGCAGCCGCGCCTCGCCGCCGAAATAATCGAGGACCAGCCGGCGCTGCCGCTCTTCGCCGAATTCGGTGATCATCTGCGCCCGGTCAGGCCGGTCAGGCGGCAGCCGCCGGCGAGCAAGCGGCGTCGGCCGCGGCCACGGTCGGCGCAGCAGCCAATGGGGCATCGCCCAAGATCAATCACGCGCACCAGTAACGGCGATCCGGACGGCAATTTCAAGCGCATCCGCTCGCGTCGCGGTCGCTGCGCAGAGCCCGGCTTTGACGCTGCCGGATGTGACCCTTAAATTGATGCAGGCCAACAAGCCGCGGGCACGCGCCGAATTTGCGCCCGAGCGGACGAGGAGCGTCGAGAAGCATGGATACTGGCACCATTAACGCGACCGAAGACGAGGCCTTGCTGTTCCATTCGAGCGGCCGCCCCGGCAAGCTCGCCATCGCCCCCACTAAGCCGCTGACCACCCAGCGCGACCTGTCGCTCGCCTATTCGCCGGGGGTGGCCTTTCCCTGCCTGCGCATTCAGCGCCAGCCCGAGACTGCCTACGACTACACCGCAAAGGGCAATTTCGTCGCGGTAATCTCGAACGGCACCGCGGTCCTCGGCCTCGGCGATCTCGGCGCGCTCGCCGCCAAGCCGGTGATGGAGGGCAAATGCGCGCTCTTCAAGCGATTTGCCGACATCGATGCGATCGATCTCGAGATCGACACCCGCGACGTCGACGAGTTCGTCAACTGCGTGCGCTATCTGCATCCGGCCTTTGGCGGCATCAACCTCGAGGACATCAAGGCGCCGGAATGCTTCATCATCGAGGAGCGCCTGCGCGAGCTGTTGGACATCCCGGTGTTTCACGACGATCAGCACGGGACCGCGATCATCACGACGGCCGGCCTGATCAACGCCCTCCACCTGACCGGCCGCGCGCTCGACCAGATCAAGATGGTGGTCAACGGCGCCGGCGCCGCCTCGATCGCCTGCGTCGAGCTGTTGACGACGATGGGTTTGCGACCGCAAAACGTCGTGCTCTGCGACACCAGAGGGGTCATCTATCGCGGGCGCACCGACGGCATGAACCAGTGGAAGTCGGCGCATGCGAGTCGAGACCAAGGCGCGCACCCTTGGCGAGGCGGTCGAGGGAGCGGACGTTTTGTTCGGCCTGTCGGCCAAGGGGGCGATCAATCAGGCGATGGTGCGGGCGATGGCGGACAAGCCGATCATCTTCGCCCTGGCCAACCCCGATCCGGAGATCCCCCCCGAGGCGGTGCGCGCGGTGCGCTCGGACGCGATCATCGCCACCGGGCGGTCCGACTACCCGAACCAGGTCAACAACATTCTGGGATTTCCCTATATCTTTCGCGGCGCTCTCGACGTGCGGGCTTCGACGATCAACGACGCGATGAAGATCGCCGCGGCCGAGGCTTTGGCCCGGCTCGCCCGCGAGGACGTGCCGGACGAGGTCGCCGCCGCCTATTCCGGCGAGCGTCTGACCTACGGGCCCGACTACATCATCCCGGCGCCGTTCGATCCGCGGCTGATTTGGGCGGTGCCATCGGCGGTCGCCAAGGCGGCGATGGATTCGGGGGTCGCGCGCAAGCCGATCCTCGACATGGAAGCCTACAAGCGTTCGTTGCGCGGGCGCCTCGATCCGACCGCCGCCGGGCTCGAGCTGATTTTCGAGCGGGTGCGCGCCGAACCCAAGCGCGTCGTCTTTGCCGAAGGCGAGGAGGAGAAGACGATCCGCGCGGCGCTGCTCTTCGCCGGCAGCGGCTACGGCACGCCGGTATTGGTCGGGCGCGAGGACCGCATCAAATCGACGATGGCGGCGATGGGGTTGAGTTCGCCCGAGGGGCTCGAAATTCACAATGCGCGACTGTCGCACAACAACCAGCGCTATACCGATTTCCTGTACGAGCGCCAGCAGCGCCAGGGAATGCTCTATCGCGACTGCCAACGGCTGGTAAACCAGGACCGCAATGTCTTCGCCGCCTGCATGGTCGCCTGCGGCGATGCCGATGCGATGGTGACCGGGGTCACCCGCAACTCGTTCGACGTGCTCGAC
The DNA here is from genome assembly GCA_963814805.1 of uncultured Alphaproteobacteria bacterium. GTDB lineage: Bacteria > Pseudomonadota > Alphaproteobacteria > ATCC43930 > CGMCC-115725 > AP-15. The sequence goes on from CAWFER010000015.1 coordinate 235,197, forward strand.
GAGGTGTCGCGGGTGATCGCGGTCAAACCGGACTGCGTCATGTTCGGCCTGACAATCCTGCTTGGCCAGCGAGCGCACCGTGCTGCTCGCCGACACTCTGGTCCACGAAGCGCCAAGCTCGGCGCAGCTCGCCGACATCGCCATCCAGGCGGCGGCCAAGGCGCACCAACTCGGCCTGGTGCCGCGGGTGGCATTGCTGTCCTACTCGAATTTCGGCAACCCGATGGGCAAGGACGGCCAGCGCGTGCGCGATGCGGTGGCCTTGCTCGACGAGCGCGGCGTCGGCTTCGAATATGATGGCGAGATGAGCGCCGACGTAGCCCTCGACGAGCGGCTGATGCGCCAGCTCTATCCGTTTTGCCGGCTCCGCGGCTCAGCCAACATTTTGGTCATGCCGGAATTGCACAGCGCCAACATCGCCGCCAAGCTGCTGCCGCGCCTGGGCGGCGGTACGGTGGTCGGGCCGCTGCTGCTCGGCCTGTCGCAGCCGGTGCAGATCGTCAACATGGGGGCGACCGTCTCCGACCTCGTCAACCTCGCCGCACTTCTCGGCGCACGACGCGATCCGCTGACCCGGGCGAGGGTTGCAGCGGCCGCATGATCGGGCGCTGGGCCGGGAGCCTCTGCCGTATCCTCGCGCTCGCGGCGCCGGCGTCGGCGCCGGGGCTGGTCGTGCTTGCGGTCCTGGTTGTGCGGGGCGCACTTACCCCGCGGATAGCGTTGCTCTGCGGCGTCGTGATCCTATTGTTGACCGCCATCGTAATCGGCCGGTTCGTCGTCGCCGCTGGCGCGGTGCGCGATACGGTTGACAAGATTGCCGCCGCGGCGGCGACGGAGCGAGCGCGGCGGCGGCCGTTGGCGCTCGGCCCGAGCGGCGCAGCCGAGGAAATCCGGCTCGCGCTCTTGCGGCTGGCGCGGGCTTGGCGCGAAGAGGTGCAAAGAGAACAAGGCGCGCCGCGCCGCGGCCGAGGCGATCATCGACGCCATCCCGAACCCGCTGATCCTGATCGACGAAAGGCGGCGGATCGTACGCGTAAACGCAGCCGCCGGCGATTTCATCGGCGCGCTGTCGCCCCCGTGCGACCTCGCCGCGGGGCTACGCAACCCGACGGTGCTGGCGGCGGCTGACGCGGTGCTGCGCGGCGAGGTGGCGCGAGTCGTCGACTTCACTCTGACTCGTTACCGGTCGAGCGCCAGTTGCGCGCCCGCTTTGCCCGCACCAACCGTCCTTCGCCCGAGGGCGCCGTCGCATTGCTGAGCCTGCACGACATCACCGAATTGAAGCGGGCCGAGCAGATGCGCGCCGACTTTATCGCCAATGCGAGCCACGAATTGCGCACCCCGCTCGCCACCCTGACCGGCTTTATCGAGACCTTGCGCGGGCCGGCCCGCGACGACCCCGAAGCCGGCGAGCGTTTTTTGGCGATCATGAGCGGGCAGGCGGCGCGGATGACCCGCCTCGTCGAGGATCTGCTGTCCTTGTCGCGCATCGAACTCAACGAACACGTGCCGCCGCAGGGCCGCGTCGCGCTGGCGGCGGTGCTCGACCACCTGGCGCAGGCGCTCGAGCTGCGCGCCGCCGAGCGGGGCATGTGGATCCGGCTGCGCCTGCCCCCCGATCTCCCCGCGGTGCAGGGCGACCGCGACGAACTCACCCAGCTGTTCCAGAACCTGTTGGACAACGCCATCAAATACGGCCGCCCCGGCAGCGAGATCGCGGTCGACGCCCGGACCCTGAGGCGGCCCGCGGCGAATGGCGAGCGAGTTTCGAGCCCCTCGGTCACGGTCGCGGTCCGCGATCGCGGCGACGGCATCGCGCGCGACCATCTGCCGCGCCTGACCGAGCGCTTTTACCGCGTCGACACCGCTCGCTCGCGCGAGATGGGCGGCACCGGGCTCGGGCTGGCGATCGTCAAGCACATCGTCAGCCGCCATCGCGGGTTACTTGAAATCGACAGCACGCCGGGCGAAGGCTCGGTCTTCACAGTAGTGCTGCGGTTGGCGCCGGACGCGGCGCCCGCAGAAAGCGTTAACGAGCCGTCATAAAACAGCAATCTGCATGACATAAAAACTTGTTGTTGCGCAGTTAACAGAAGGCCGTTCGGGCTACGCCTCGATCGAGCAAATCTTGAACCTTGACCGACTGTCACAGACGGCGTGGTGACGATTTGGAACGCGGCGAGGCCCGAGCCAACCATCGACAGACGAGGGGATTCCTAATGGTTCCGAGGGCAACAAACCGGACCGGCGCGCGCATGCGGCGGCTGACGAGCGCTCGGTTATTGGCGGTGGGCCTACTCGCGGCGAGCCTCATGGCGGCGCCTGGGGCCTTCGCGGCCACCCAGATCGTGGGCGCCGGATCGACGTTCGACTATCCGTTCTTCTCAAAAGCCTTTTACGAATACAGCCAACAACATCCTGACGTGTCCGTCAATTATCAGTCGATCGGCAGCGGCGGCGGCATCCAACAGTTCACCGCCCGAACCGTCGATTTCGGGGCCTCCGACGTACCAATGAATGCCAATGAACTGGCGCGCGCCAAAGGGACGGTGTTGCAGATCCCCATCACGCTCGGCGGCGAGGGGATCGCCTACAATCTGCCGGGGATCGGCAAGGGGCTGCATTTCACCCGCCAACTCGTTGCCGACATCTTTCTGGGCAATATAACCAAGTGGGACGATCCGGCGATCGAAAAGCTTAATCCTGGGACCAAGCTCCCCGCTGTGCCGATTACCGTCGTGCACCGGTCCGATGGTTCGGGGACTACTTATATCTTCACCGATTTCCTCAGCCACGTCTCGCCGGAGTGGAAGCAGAAAGTCGGCACCGGGAAGAGTGTTCAGTGGCCGGCGCCGAGCAGCATCGGCGGCAAGGGGAACGAGGGCGTAGCCGGTCTGGTCCGTCAGACCCCCGGCGCGATCGGCTATGTCGAACTGGCCTATCTGCTCGAAAACAACATGCCCTATGGATTGCTCGAAAACAAATCGGGCAAATATCTGTACCCGACGATCGGCACGGTGGCGGCCGCCGCGGCAACCAAGCCGAATGTCTCGTCCACCGATTTTTCGATCGTTGATGCGTCATGCGCCGAATGTTATCCGATCAGCGGCTACTCCTGGGTGCTCCTCTACCAGAAGCCGGAAGATCCAAAACGCGCGGCCCTCGTCAAGGAGATCATGTCCTGGCTGGTCACCGCAGGCCAACCGATCGCCAAGACGGTCGATTACGTTCCGCTTCCGACCAATGTGCAGAAACAGGCCTTGCATATTCTCGGCGAGATCCAGGAATAAAGCCCGTTCGTCCGCGGCCCCCGATTGCCGGCGCCGGTTGGCGAGCGTCAATGCTTGATGAGGCAGACTCCGTGACCGATCGGGTGCTCGCAGCAGGAGAGCCGCAATCCGCAAGTGGTGGTCCGACCCGGTCGATCCGCTGGCGCGATCGGCTCCTCTCGACGCTGTTCGCGGGCGGATTGCAGGGCTTCTGCCTTCTGTTCCTGATCGTCGTCGCGAGGGTTGGTCGCCGAATTGGTGTGGGGCGCGCGCCTATCTCTGCGAACCTTTGGGATCGGCTTCCTTGTGGGGCACCGAATGGAACCCGGTCACCAACAATTCGGTGCTGCGCCCTTCATCTACGGCACGGTGGTCAGCTCGACGATCGCCCTCGGTTTGGCCGCCGGATCGGGGGTGCATGGCCGGGCGTGTTTCTGGCGGAATTCGCCCGCGCCGGAAACTGGGGATCGCGCTCGGCATGCTGATCGAACTGCTCGCGGCCGTGCCCAGCATCGTCTATGGGCTGTGGGGGCTGTTCGTCCTGGCGCCGATCGTCAGCGACTGGATCGGTCCGGCGCTTCAGGCGGCGTTCGGCTTTCTGCCGATTTTTCAGGGCACGATTTATGGCGTCAACATGCTGACCGCGGCGCTGATCCTGACCCTGATGATCATACCGACAATCACCGCGATCACCCGCGACCTGATCGCGGCGATGCCGATGAGATATCGCGAATCGGCGCTGGCGTCTTGGGGCGACGCCATGGGAGGTGGTTTCCAACGTCAGTCCTGCCCTTCGCCCGCAGGGGGATCTTCGGCGCCTGCATGCTCGCCTATGGGCGCGCGCTGGGCGAAACCATCGCCACGACGATGGTGATCGGCAACCGACCTGTCATCGCCGCCTCGTTATTTGCGCCGGGCTACACGGTTGCGAGCGTCATCGCCAATGAATTCACCGAGGCGACGACCAATTTATACTTGAGCGCGCTGATCGAACTCGGACTGATACTCCTTGTCGTCAGCCTGATCGTCATCGGCGGCGGGCCGGCTCATGCTCCGTCTTTTTATCCGGTAAACGGCAAAGAGCGGCATCATGATCGGTGTTTCGATACCGGCAAGGCGGCGCCTAAGAAGCATCCTTTGGGCCGGGAGCTGCGCGGTTCTGCGCGACCGGCGTAGCGCTCGTTCTTCTGCTGATCATGGGCTATATCGTCCGCGAGGGCCTTGAGCGCGCTGTCGCTGTCCTTCCTTACCCAGTTGCCGCACCCGATCGGCGTGGCGGGCGGCGGCGTCGCCAACGGGATCGTCGGCACCCTGATCATCGTCGGCATCGCCGCCTTGATGGCGTTTCCGGTCGGGATCTTCGTCGGCATCTACCTTGGGGTTTACAGTCATCGCCGGATGGCGAAATCGCTGAGCTTTGTCGCCGACGTGCTGGCGGGGGTGCCGAGCATCGCCATCGGCATCTATGCCTACACCGTGCTGGTCGAGCCGTTCCACCATTTCTCGGCGGTTTCGGCGTCATTTGCTTTTGCGATCTTGATGGCGCCCCTCGTGATCCGCACCACCGAGGCTTCTCTTGCGGTCGTCCCGCGGGAACTGCGCGAGGCGGCGACTGCGCTCGGCGCCGTTGAATACCGGGTGGCGACCAAGGTTCTGCTCGTCGCCGCGCGGCCCGGCATCGTCACCGGGCTGCTGTTGGCCGTGGCGAGGGTTACCGGCGAGACCGCGCCGCTACTCTTCACCGCCTTCGGTAGCCAGTTCTGGGAAGTTAATCCTACTCAGCCGATGGCCGAGCTGTCGCTGCAGATATTTACTTATGCGATTTCTCCCTACCACGACTGGCACGAACAGGCATGGGGAGGCGCGCTGATCCTCATCGTCACCGTGTTCCTGCTCAGCGTTTGCGCGCGGCTGGCGTTCATGTGGCGGGGAAGCGGCGCCGGACCAGGGGGCCCCGATTGAGGCGACGCGCAGATGCCCCAGCGCTCAAGAGCAAACCCGATTATCTGGCGGATAACATCGGCTGCCCCGATTGTCATCCAAGCGCCATCAAACCGTCATACGATCGAATTGCCGGACTTCTAAAAGGAGCACGGCGATCGCTTTGTTGGCCTGCGGAGATGTTTCAGCAGATGCCCCTGTCCTCGGTGAGATCCTTCCCGATCGAGCGCGAAATGCCGTCGCAGTCCGCGCAGGCGCCGCGGCCGGCTTCTGCGGTGGCCTCCCCGATAAAGGCGCAGATCCGCAATGTCGGCTTTCATTATGGAAAGCTCCAAGCGTCTGCGGAACATCACCCTGCCGCTTCACGACCGGCGGGTGACCGCCTTCATCGGCCCCTCGGGGTGCGGTAAGTCGACCCTGCTGCGGGTGCTCAACCGAATCTACGAGCTTTATCCCGGGCATCGCGCCAGCGGCGAAGTTCTGGTCGACGGCGAGAACATTCTGGCCTCCGGGATCGACCTCAATCTGCTGCGCGCCAGGATCGGCATGGTCTTTCAAAAGCCGACGCCGTTTCCGATGTCGATCTACGACAACATCGCCTTTGGCATCCGGCTCTACGAGAGGCTGCCGAAGTCGGAACTCGCCGACCGGGTCGAATCGGCGCTGCAGCGCGCGGCGCTTGTGGGGCGAGGTCAAGGACAAGCTGAAGCAGAGCGGCCTCAGCCTGTCTGGCGGCCAGCAGCAGCGGCTGTGCATCGCTCGGGCGATCGCGGTCGAGCCCGAGATCCTGCTGCTCGACGAGCCCGCCTCGGCGCTCGACCCGATCTCGACCCAGCGCATCGAAGAGCTGATCACCGAGCTGAAATCCGACTATTGCATCGCGATCGTCACCCACAACATGCAGCAGGCGGCGCGCAGCTCGGACTACACCGCCTTCATGTATCTGGGCGAACTGGTCGAGTTCGACGAGACCGAGCGCATCTTCACCCACCCGAAAGAGCGTCGCACCGAAGATTACATCACCGGCCGTTTCGGCTGAACGGGCAAGGGGTCTTGCCGATGTCCTCCGAGCACATCATCAAGAGCTACGACGAGGAGCTGCGCCGGCTCAACAACACGATTACCGAGATGGGCGGACTCGCCGAGAGCCAGCTCGCCGCGGCGATCGAGGCGGTGGTCGAGCGCGACAGCGATCTCGCCGCCAGCGTCGTCGAGGGCGACGCCAAGGTCGACCAGCTGCAGCGCGATCTCGACAATCTGGCGCTGCGCCTCCTGGCGTTGCGCCAGCCGATGGCGCGCGATCTGCGCGAGATTTTCGCCGCGCTGAAGATCGCCAGCGATCTCGAGCGCATGTGCGACTATGCGGCCAACGTCGCCAAGCGCGCGATCGCGTTGAACCAGGCGCCGCCGGTGCAGCCGGTCTACGCGCTGCCGCGCATGGCGCGCCTGGCTGAGCGTCTGGTCAAGGACGTCATCGACGCCTATGTCGCCCGCGACGCCGACAAGGCCTATGCGGTGTGGATGCGCGACGAAGAGCTCGACGAGATGTATGCGAGCCTGTTTCGCGAGCTGTTGACCTACATGATGGAGGACCCGCGCAACATCAGCGCCTCGACCCATCTGCTGTTCATGGCCAAGAACATCGAGCGGATCGGCGACCACGCCACCAACATCGCCGAGGATCTATACTACCTGGTGCACGGGACGCCGCTGGCCCAGAAGCGGCCGAAGGGTGACAATTCGAGCATCGAAGTGATCAGGCCCGGGCGGGCGCAACCGTGATCAAGCCGCTGGTGCTGATCGTCGAGGACGAGGCGCCGCTCGTCACCCTGTTGCGCTACAATCTTGAAAAGGAGGGGTTCGAGGTCGGCGAGGCCGGCGACGGCGAGGAGGCGCTGACCCGGATCGCCGAGCGCAAGCCCGATATCGTGTTGCTCGACTGGATGCTGCCGCTGGTCTCGGGCATCGAGGTGTGCCGCCAGATCCGGCGCTCGCCACAGACCCGCACCCTGCCGGTGATCATGCTGACCGCCCGCGGCGAGGAGGCCGATCGGGTGCGCGGGCTCGATAGCGGCGCCGACGACTACATCGCCAAGCCGTTCAGCCTGCGCGAGTTGACCGCTCGCTTGCGCGCGGTGATCCGGCGGGCCCAGCCCGACACTGCGGCCGAAATCCTGCAGTTCGACGAGGTGGCGATGGACCTCGCTGCGCACCGGGTGTCGCGGGCCGGCAAGCCGATCCATCTCGGACCGACCGAATTCCGCCTGTTGCGGCATCTGATGCGTCACCCGGGCCGGGTGTTTTCGCGCGAGCAACTGTTGGACGCGGTCTGGGGTCACGACGTCTATGTCGAAGTGCGCACCGTCGACGTGCACATCCGGCGCCTGCGCAAGGCGCTGAACGGCGAGGACGATTTCGACATCGTGCGCACCGTGCGCTCGGCCGGCTACGCGCTCGACCGCGCCCGCGATTAGGCTCGCGTCGGCCCAACGAGCCGGCGTTGGGCGGCGCGAAAGCCTCCGCGCTGCCTCAACTGGAGAGGCGCCAGCGCAATGTTTCGCCGCCGCGAAACGGGACCACGGCGGTGTCGCCGGCGCCGATCTGTTGTGGCACGGCGAGCGGCTCGCGTTTCAACGTCACCCGCTTCTGATTGACCGGGAGGCGGTAGAACTTCGCGCCGTTCAGCGAAGCAAACGCCTCCAGCCGGTCGAGCGCCGCTTCCTCTTCAAAAATTTCGGCATAGATTTCGAGCGCGCACACCGCGGTAAAGATGCCGGCGCAGCCGCACGCCGTCTCCTTGGCGGCAACCGCATGCGGGGCGCTGTCGGTGCCGAGGAAAAAGTGCGGGTCGCCCGATACCGCGGCCCGACGCAGGGCGAGGCGATGCTTTTCGCGCTTGGCGATCGGCAGGCAATAAAGATGCGGGCGCAAGCCGCCGACAAAGAGGGCGTTGCGGCTGATTACGAGATGATGCGCGGTGATCGTCGCCGCTAGGTTCGGGCCGCCCTCGGCGACGTATTGCGCCGCCTCCTCGGTGGTGATGTGTTCGAGGACGACGGGTAATTCGGGCAGCCGACGGCGCAGCGGGTCCAGCATCCGCTCGATAAACACCGCCTCGCGGTCGAACACGTCGATATCGGGTTCGGTGACCTCGCCATGGACCAGGAGCGGCATGCCGAGCCCCGTCATATGCTCGAGCACCGGCATGACCCGGTCGAGATCGGTGACGCCAAGGGCGGAATTGGTCGTCGCATGCGCCGGGTAGAGTTTGACCGCGGCGAAGACGCCCTCTCCGAAACCGCGGGCGATTTCTTGCGGGTCACTTGCCTCGGTTAGATAGCAGGTCATCAGCGGGGTGAAGGCGAGATCCGCCGGCAGCGCCGCCAGGATGCGTTGGCGATAGGCGCGCGCCGCCGCGACATCGGTCACCGGCGGCGCCAGATTCGGCATCACGATGGCGCGGGCGAACTGCCGTGCGGTCAACGGGAGCACCGCGGCCAGCATCGGACCATCGCGCAGATGGACGTGCCAATCGTCCGGGCGGCGCAAGCTGATCGCGTCCATTCTCTCCGCCATTTCTTAACCCATATCAGCATAGATCAGGCGGGGGCGGGCAGCTACGGCGGTCCGGCGCCGCACGCGGTCGGAACATTCGGGAGAGGTCGCGTGATATGAGCGGATGCATCGTCGGCTGGGCGCACAGCAAATTCGGCAAGCACGAGGGCAAGGACATCGAGCAGCTGATCGTTGAGGTGACCAATGCGGCGCTCGCCGACGCCGGGGTCGCCGCGGCCGATATCGACACCGTCTATCTCGGCACGATGAATGGCGGCTTTGTCCGCCAGGAGTTTCCGGCGTCGCTGGTGTTTCAGGCCGACGCCGGCTTTCGCTTCAAGCCCGCGACCCGGGTCGAGGACGCCTGCGCCACCGGGTCGGCGGCGATCCATCAGGGGCTGAACGCAATCGCCGCGGGCAAGGCGCGCCTGGCGCTGGTGGTCGGGGTCGAGAAGATGAGCGAGGTCTCGGGCGTCGAGGTCGGCGACATCCTGTTGGGCGCCAGCTACCGCAAGGAGGAGGACGCGACCCCTGGCGGCTTTGCCGGCATCTTCGGCCAGATCGCGCAGACCTATTTCCAGCGCTACGGCGACCAGTCCGACGCCTTGGCGCGGATCGCCGCCAAAAACCACAAGAACGGCGTCGCCAACCCGCTGGCCCAGATGCAGAAAGATCTCGGCTATGAATTCTGCCGCACCGTGTCCGACAAGAACCCGATCGTCGCCGGGCCGCTGAAGCGCACCGACTGCTCGCTGGTGTCCGACGGCGCCGCGGCCGTCGTGCTCGCCGACACCGCGACCGCGCTGAGCCTGAGGAAGGCGGTGATTTTCCGCGCCGCCGAGCAGGTCAACGACTTTCTGCCGATGAGCCGGCGCGACGTGATCGCCTTCGACGGGCCGGCGCTGGCCTGGAAACGGGCGTTGGCGGCGGCGCGCCTCAGCCTCGACGATCTCGATTTGGTCGAGACCCATGACTGCTTCACGATCGCCGAATTGATCGAGTACGAGGCGATGGGGTTGACCCCCCGGGGCGAGGGCGCGCGCGCGATCCTCGAAGGCTGGACCGAAAAGAGCGGGCGGCTGCCGGTCAACCCGTCGGGCGGGCTCAAATCGAAAGGGCACCCGATCGGCGCCACCGGGGTGTCGATGCACGTGCTGGCGGCGATGCAGGTGACCGGCAGCGCCGGCGGCATCCAGGTGCCGGGTGCGGCGCTCGCCGGGGTGATGAACATGGGCGGCGCCGCGGTTGCCAATTTCGTCAGCATCCTCGAACCGCTGCGGGCTTGAGGGCGCCACGTCACGGCGCGCTAGCAGGAGGCATCATGGCGAATTTTCGGGCTCTGATGCTGCGTGAGGAGGGCGGCAAGCCCGTGTCGCGCATCGAGGTGGTCGACGAACAGCGGTTGCCGGCAGGCGAGGTCACTGTTGCGGTCGAATATTCGACCCTCAATTACAAGGACGCGATGGTGCTGCAGGGGTTGGGCCGGCTGGTGCGGAGCTATCCGCACATTCCCGGCATCGATTTCGCCGGCACTGTCGAGCGCTCGGATGCGCCCGAGTTCCAACCCGGCGACCCGGTCGTCCTTACCGGCTGGCGGGTCGGAGAGGTGCAATGGGGCGGCTACGCCGAACGGGCGCGCGTGAAGGCCGCCTGGCTGGTTCGCCGGCCAGAGGGGCTGGGCGCGGCCCAGGCGATGGCGATCGGCACCGCCGGGCTAACCGCGATGTTGGCGCTGATGGCGCTGGAGCGGCACGGGCTGCGCCCCGGCGACGGCGAGGTCCTGATCACTGGTGCGGCGGGCGGCGTCGGCAGCGTCGCGGTGGCGCTGCTCTCGGCGCTCGGTCATCGGGTCGTGGCCGCGACCGGCCGGCCCGAGCAGCGCGAGTACCTGAGTGGCCTCGGCGCCGCCGACCTGGTCGAGCGCGCCACCCTCGCCGGCACGCCGGTGCGGCCGCTCGACAGCGAGCGCTGGGCCGGCGCCATCGACGCTGTCGGCGGCGGCACCCTGGCGACGATCCTGACCCAGCTCAAATACCGCGCCAGCGTCGCCGCCTGCGGCCTCGCCGGCGGCAGCGCGCTGCCGGCCACGGTGATCCCGTTTCTGCTGCGCGGGGTCAATCTGCTGGGAATTGATTCGGTCATGTGCCCGCGCGAGGAGCGCATCGAAGCATGGCGGCGACTGGCGCGCGATTTGCCGCGCGAACGCCTCGACCGGCTCACGCAAACCGTGCCGCTCTCCGCCTTGCCGGAACTCGCGCCGCGGCTGCTGAAGGGAGAGGTGCGCGGCCGCACGATAGTCGACCTCAGAGCGCACAGCGGGGGGGAATTTTGAACATGTTCGCGCGTTGGCGAAACATGATGAAAAGCCCCGCCGAAGCCGCTCGAACTCCTGCGCAACGTGGCCAGATCATTCAGCGCGTCATCGTCGACGGTTGGACCTGCGCCGAAGCCGCAACTGCCGCCGGCCTCCCCGAGCAGCTCGTCGATGCCTGGGTCGCCGCGTTCCGCCGGCACGGCATGGCGAGCCTGCACCAGGCTGCGCGCAAGGGGGGCGCCGGCGCGATCGTGCATCTGCGCTTGCGCAGGCCGGCCCGCTCGATCTGGGCCAGGCTTGCGAGCGGACTTGGCCGATGGTTTTTGCCCGAGCGTCCGACCAGGCTGGCCTCGCTGCGCCACTCGCGCGACGATCGCCGAGGCGGGTCGTAAGCCCGATCCCCTCGTTCAAACCGCACTGGCTCGCCGGGCGCTCGCACGCTGCGCCCTTGTTAACCATGTGAGCACTGGAGTCTACGTTCGGACTGGTGTATGATGGCGGTGGATTGGCTAGCTTTCATTTGGGGCGAGAGCGAACCGCCGGGGGTCGGGGGATGCAGAGCAACGCTTGCGCGCGGCGCATGGTGCTGCGCGTGCTGGCGGGCTATGCGGCAATCGGATCGGGGCTCGATGCCGCATCGGCGCAGCCGCTCAGCCGGGCCCGCCTGTGGCGGAGAGTTCCGCCGGAAAAGCCGCGCCCGCCTTATCTGCCGATCGTGGTTCTCGATCCGGGACATGGCGGCATCGATCCGGGAGCAATCGGTCCCGACGGCGTCTATGAAAAGAACATCGTCTATGCGACAGCGCGCGATCTGGCGCGCGATCTGATCGCAACCCACCGCTTTCGGGTAGCGCTGACCCGGGGTCCCGACGAGTTCGTGTCATTGCGCGAGCGGGTGGCCAAGGCCCGGGCGCTGCATGCCGATCTGTTTCTGGCGATCCATGCCGATGCGCTGCCCGACCCAAGGATGCACGGGTTGTCGGTGTTCACCCTATCGGCCCAGGCTTCCGATCGCCAGGCGGCGGCGCTCGCCGCCAGCGAGAACAAGGATCTGCCCGATGGCTTGCGTTGGCCGCGGGAGCCGCGCGAGGTCAGCGACGTTCTGATCGATCTCGAGCGCCGCGAGACCGACAATTCGTCGCTCGAATTCGCCCGCGACGTGGTGGGTGCGCTCGGGCATGAGGTGACATTGCTCGACAATCCGCAGCGATCGGCGGATTTCGTGGTGCTGCGGGCGCCGGACATCCCCTCGGCCCTGGTCGAGCTCGGCTGCCTGTCGAACCCGGCCGAGGAGCACCTGCTGGAGCGGCCGGCCTATCAGCAGCTTCTCGCCCGCGGGCTCGCGCGCGCGATCGAGGCTTTTTTCACGGTTCCGCGCCCCGGATGATGGCTCACCGCATGCTTATTTCGGCGGCGGGAAACGCGCGATCCAGTGGCGGGCGATGTCCTCGCGGCGGCAGATCCAGACGCGCTCATGGGCGCGGATGTGCTCGATAAAGCGGATCAGCGCCTTGGCGCGGCCGGGATGGCCGGTCAGGCGATTGTGCAGCCCGACCGACATCATGCGCGGGCATTCGGCCCCCTCCTCATAAAGCACGTCGAAGCTGTCGCGCAGAAAGGTAAAGAAATCCTCGCCGGAGCCAAAGACGCCGCGGCCGAATTTTGAATCGTTGGTGGTCAGCGAATAGGGCACGACGAGATGCGGCTTCGAGGTTCCCGGGCTTGACCCGGAGACCCGCACCCAATAGGGCAGCTCGTCATTGTAGGTGTCGCTGTCGTAGAGAAACCCGCCATGCTCGACCAGCAAACGCCGGGTGTTTTCCGACGGGGCATAGCGGCAGTACCAGCCGAGCGGCGTCTTGCCGGTGGTCTGGCGGATCAGCGCCACGGCGTCGGCGATCTGCCGCCGCTCTTCCGCTTCGGCAAGGCCCGGATGGTTGGTCCAGCGATAGCCGTGGCTGCAGATGTCCCAATCGCTGGCGGCGATCGCCGCGGCGGCCGGCGGGTTGGCCTCGAACGCGCGGGCGCAGCCGAAGATCGTCACCGGCGCCCCGAACCGGGTGAAAATCCGATGCAGGCGCCAGAAGCCGACGCGGGCGCCGTACTCAAACATGCTCTCGGCGCCGAGGTCGCGGCCTTTGACGCCGAGATCGCTGCCGGGCATCTCGGTCAGCCCGCCTTCCGAGACGCCGTCGCCGGCCGGATAGGAGAGTTCGGACCCTTCCTCGAAATTGATCACGAAATTGACGGCGATGCGCGCCTCGCCGGGCCAGCCGGCTTGCGGCGGCTCGGCGCCGTAGCCGACAAAGTCGCGGGTCATGACATTGCTCCAGGCCGACCATCCGCGTGCAGCTTACCCTGGGCCATTTCCGCCTCTCGCCTCGAAGTGGGGCTCATCTTGGCTAATCGACGACCGCCAGCGCCTCGATCTCGATCATGAAATCAGGGCCCGCGAGGCGGCGCACCTCGACCGTCGTGCTGGTCGGCGTCGCCGGCCCGAAATAGCGCATCCGCATGTCGCCGTGCTTTGAGAACTCTTCAAAGTCGGTGATGTAGGTGTTGGTCTTGACGATGTCGGCTAGGGTGGCGCCAGCGGCTTCAAGGCAAGCCTTGATGTTCTCGCCGACCTGCTCGATCTGGGCGCGCATGTCGCCCGGGCCCACGCATTTGCCTTGCCCGTCGCGGGCGAGCTGGCCGGCGACAAAGATCATCCGTCCGCTGCCGCTGACCGTCACCACCTGCGAATAGGCCGGCTGACCGGCCATCATCCTGATATGGGCGCCCTTTGGCTGTATCTTTTCGCGCTTGATCGCCATCTCGTCCTCCCGCTGGCCGGCGCTCGGCCGATCGCCATTGCGGGAACGGTTATTTTCCAGCCCGGCAATCTTCGATAGCATCGTCTCGAGCGCGGTCTCTCACGGGCAATCGGCCCGCAACAGACCGGTAACGCAGCGAGGGTTGGATGTCACTGATCAATCTGCGCCACGGGATCTTTCTGCCGCCGTTCCATCCGAACGAGGAGAACCCGACCCAATGCCTGGAGCGCGATCTGGAGCTGATGGCGTGGCTCGACAGGCTCGGCTTTGACGAGGCCTGGATCGGCGAGCACCATTCGGCCGGCTACGAGATCATCAGCTCGCCCGAGATCTTCATCGCCTTCGCCGCCGAGCGCACCCGGCACATCCGCTTCGGCACCGGGGTCGTCTCGCTGCCCTACCACCACCCGATGATGGTCGCCGACCGCATCGTCCAGCTCGACCACATGACCCGCGGCCGGGTCATGTTCGGCGCCGGTCCGGGGCTGCTCGCCTCCGACGCGATCATGATGGGCATCGACCCGTTGACCCAGCGCGACCGCATGGCCGAGGCGATTGACGCAATTCTGCGCCTATTCCGCGGCGAGATCGTCACCGAAAAGACCGACTGGTATACGATGGAGGGCTGCCGGCTGCACCTGCTGCCCTATACCAAGCCCCATCCCGAAGTCGCCGTGGTCAGCGCCATCACCCCCTCGGGCGGCCGGCTCGCCGGCAAATACGACCTCGGCATGATCTGCGTCGCCGCGACCAACCCGTTCGGCTTCGACGCGCTCGGCTCGAACTGGCAGATCGCCTGCGACGTCGCCGCCGAGCACGGCCGCGCGATGGACCCGAACCGGCTGCGCCTGGTCGGCCCGATGCACTTGGCCGAGACCCGCGAGCAGGCCTTCGCCAATGCCCGGTTCGGCTTCGAGCGCTATCTGGGCTACCTCAACAACAACCAGCCGCGCTTTATCGTGCCGGCGGGAGAGGACCCGCTCGAATGGTTTATCGACAACCGCTATGGCGTGTGCGGCACCCCCGACGACGCGATCCAATTGATCGAGCGGCTCTATCAAAAGCAGGGCGAATTCGGCGCGTTTCTGCAGCAGGCGCACAACTGGGCGGATTTCGACGCGACCAAACGATCGTACGAGCTCTACGCGCGCTATGTGATGCCTCATTTCAGCCGCCTGAACCAGAGCCGCGCCGCCTCCTACCAATGGTGCGGCGACAACCGCGACGAGTTCAGCGCCAAGCGCCAAGCCGCCGCGCGCGCGATGTTCGACAAGCACCAGGCCGAGCAGGAAGCCGCCCGTTCGGTTCGCGACAGCGCCGGTCCGGGCCGTCCCGCGCGCGGCCGCGAAGCATGGTGAGCGTTGCGTCCGGAGCTTATTCTATCGCGCGGGCAGCAGCGTGCAGCCGCCCCGCACGTTCCGGGCGGCGCCCTTGTAACAAATCGACGGAGAGCGTGTTTGTATAACAGACGCAGAACATAGGACCGCCCGATGGCGCCCAATTTTCCAATTGTCGGCATCGGAGCCTCGGCAGGTGGGGTCGAGGCGTTGGGAGCGTTTTTCCGGGCGATGCCGGCTGGCAGCGGCATGGGTTTTGTGGTGGTGACCCATCTTCCTTCCAATCGCGAGAGCCTGCTCGCCGACATCCTCGGCCGCGCGACCGACATGCCGGTGGACGACGCCAGCGACGGCGCGGAGGTCGAGGCCGAGCACGTCTACGTTTTGCCGGCCGGCGCCACCCTGACAATAGCCGACGGGCTGCTGCGGCTGCGCTGGACCGGCGCCGCCGAGCACGAACGCGCCCCCATCGATGTCTTCTTCACCTCGCTGGCCCAGGACCAGGCGGAGCATGCGATCGGCATCGTGCTGTCCGGCGGCGGCAGCGACGGCACCCTTGGCCTGAAAGCGATCAAGGAGAATGGCGGGCTGACCGTGGCCCAGGGGTCAAATCTGACCCGGCCGCGCTTTGCCGACATGCCGTCGAGCGCGGTCGCCGCCGGTTTTGTCGACTTGCTGCTGGCGGTCGAGGAGATTCCCGAGCGGATCATCGCCTATGTGCGCAACTGGGCCCGTTTCGATCCGGAGCGGCCGAGCGATGCGGTTTCCCGGATCTATGCCTTGCTGCGCACCCGCACCGGGCACGATTTCAGTGAATACAAAGACCGGGCGTTCCTGCGCCGGGTCCAGCGCCGCATGCAGGTCGTCCAGACGACGCAGTTCGAGGACTACGTGGCTCGGCTGCAGACCGACCCGGACGAGGTCAACGCCTTGTTCCGCGACCTGTTAATCGGCGTCACCGGCTTTTTTCGCGATGCTGCGGCCTTCCAGGCGCTCGAAACCGTGGTCATTCCGAGGCTATTGCAGGAAAGGGGCGCCGACGACGAGGTCCGGGTGTGGGTCCCGGGCTGCGCCACCGGCGAGGAGGCCTACTCCCTCGCAATGCTGCTGCGCGAGCAGATGGATCGCGGCGACGCGCCGCCGAAGGTGCAGATCTTCGCCACCGACATCGACGCGGCCGCCGTGGGCGTCGCGCGGGCGGGACGATACCCGGTGACGCTGACCAGCGATATCTCGCCCGAGCGGCTGAAGCGCTTTTTCGTCGCCGAAGGAGAAAGCTATCGGGTGGCCAAAAGCTTGCGCGAGATGTGCGTGTTCTCCGCGCACAGCGTGATCCGCGACCCTCCGTTCTCGCGCCTCGACCTGATTTCCTGTCGCAACTTGCTGATTTATCTCAAGGTGAGCCTGCAGGCGCAGGTCTTCCCGCTGTTTCATTATGCATTGCGCCCAGCCGGATACTTGTTTCTCGGATTCTCGGAAAGCATTTCGCGTTATTCCGAGATGTTTGCGCCAATCGACAAAAAGAACCGCGTGTTCCAACGCCGTGAACTGGTCACTCACGCGATTCCGCCGCGCTTGCAGTTCCTGCCGTCGGCACGGCGGGAAAACGCGTGCCCAGGGGCCAGCAGCAAGCCGCCGCCGCAGCGGCCCGACCTGCTGCGCAAAACAGCCAATACCATCATCGAGCATTTCGCCCCGACCTTTGTGATCGTCGACGAGTTCGGCGCAACGCTTTATTTCTCGACCGGAACCGGCAAATATCTGCAGGCGGCGGCCGGGCCGCCGACCCGCGACATCATCGCCATGGCGCGGCCGGGATTGCGCGCCGATCTGCGCGCGGCGCTGCACCAGGCCAGGGAAACCGGCCGCAAGGCTACCCGCGAGCGGGTCGCGGTGCAGATCAATGGCGGGGTCCAGATGATCAGCGTGGTGGTCGAGCCGATCACCGAGGGCAAGGAAACCGCCTACGGCATCGTCTTCCTCGATCACGGCCCGATCGAAACCCGCGACGAAAGCGCCCATCGTCGCTCCAGCGAAGACGGCGCGATCCAGCAGATCGAGCGGGAGCTGCAGGAGACCAAGGACCGTCTGCAATCGACGATCGAGGAGCTCGAGGCAGCCAACGAGGAGTTCCGTTCGGCGAACGAAGAAATGCTGTCGGTAAACGAGGAATTGCAGTCCAGTAACGAAGAACTCGAAACGTCGAAAGAGGAACTGGAATCGGTCAATGAGGAGCTGCAGACGGTCAACAGCGAGCTCAGCTACAAGATCGACGAGCTCGACCGCGCCAACAACGATCTAAGCAATCTGTTTCAAAGCACCCAGATCGCGACCGTCTTCCTCGACGGAAATCTCGCGATCCGCAGCTTCACCCCGGCGGTAACCAAGCTGTTCAATCTGATCCCGACCGATCGCGGGCGGCCGCTGACCGACATCGTCAGCCGGATCGCCTACCCGGACCTCGAAGCCGACATCCGGGCGGTGTTCGGGGGCGGCGAGCCGGTCGAGCGGCCGGTCAGCCTCGCCGCCGCCAAAAACCATTACCTGGCGCGTGTCCTGCCCTACCGCGACGGCAACAACAAGATCGAAGGCGTGCTGCTGACCTTTGTCGACGTCACCAGCATCCTCGCCGCCGAGGAGCAGCAAAAGGTGCTGGCGGCCGAACTCAGCCATCGGGTCAAGAATACGCTCGCCGTGGTTTCGTCGATCGTCGAGCGGACTTTGCCCGAAGGCGCAGGCAAAGCGGACCTAATCGGCCGCCTGCACGCTTTGGGACACACGCATGACGTGTTGTCGCAAGATGGCTGGCGCGATGCGCCGTTGCGCGATCTGATCCTGGCTGAACTGGCTCCGCACACCGCCGGTGACGGCGCCAACGTGACGGTCAGTGGGCCGGCGGTCCTGTTGAAGCCGCAGGCCGCCTTGCTTCTGACCCTGGTGCTTCACGAGCTGGCGACCAACGCCGCGAAATACGGCGGCCTGTCAGTGCCGCAGGGGCGGGTCGCGATCGCCTGGAATATTGCCGGCGGCCGGTCCCCGCGCATCGAGCTGACATGGCAGGAAACCGGTGGCCCGAGGGTCGAGCAGCTGACCAAGCCCGGCTTTGGCACGGAACTGATTGAACGAGGCATTCGTTTTGAATTGCAGGGTGAAGCAAAGCTCGACGTGATCAACGGCGGACTATACTGCAAGATTATTGTTCCAGAGAATCCAGAATATTTTACCATTGGAGCGGCTCCCGAGAATAACAAGATGGAGGATGCTGCATTATGAATGATTTGCTCCAGGGCGTAAGAGTATTAGTTGTCGAGGACGAATATCTGGTCGCCTCGCTGATCGGGGATATGCTGCAATTGGCCGGGTGCGTGGTGTGCGGGCCGGTGCCGCGGTTGGCGCAGGCGCTCGACGCCGCCAGCAATGAGGCCTGCGACGTAGCGGTTCTCGATATCAATCTAGCTGGCCAATGGAGCTACCCGGTGGCCGAGATATTGGCCCGGCGCAACGTGCCTTTCGTCTTTGTCACCGGGTATAACGCGAACGCGATGCCCGCGGAATTTGCCAGGCGTCCGCGCGTCAACAAGCCCTTCAAGATGAGCGAACTGCTCACGGTGCTGTCGGACATGGTTTCGGGCCCCCCCGCCAACTGACGCGGCTTCAGTTCGGCTGCGCCCTCGGCCGCTGGCCGACACCGCCGACCCCTAGCCCTTCGGGGTTTGGCCGACGCCACGATGGGCTGTACATTTGCCGACGCGGTGACAGCCGAGCGGGACAAAGACATGCGGACAGGGGCGGACTACCGGCGGTCGCTCCGCGACGGGCGCCGGGTCTGGGTGATGGGCGCGGGCCTCGTTGACGACGTTACCACGCATCCGGCGACCCGCGCGATGGTCGACGAATATGTCGCCTGGTACGACCTACTGCGCGACCCGGCCTGGCGGGAAACCGCGCTGCGGCCAGCCGATAACCTCCCCTGGGCCTATGTCGCGCCGCGGAGCGCCGACGACCTCGGCGGCATGGGGCGGTTTTTTTCGGCGACGACGTTCCTGTCGGCGGGCAACATCACCCACACGCCGTGCTATGGCCACATGATCGCGCTCGGCATCCTTGCCTCGGCGCAGGAGCAGGCGGTGTCGGCCGAACAGGTCGCCAACGCCGCCCATTACCGGGCGATGATCGCCGGGACCGGACGGTTTTTGACGTTTTGCGGCGGCGCCCCGACGATCGGCTATCGGATGCGCGAAAACCCGGCCGAGCGACTGGCCCTGAAGATCGTACGCGAGACCGATGCCGGCATTGTCGTGCGCGGCAAGATCGGCATGCATACGAGCCCGGCCTATGCCGAGGACGTCTATGTCGGCAGCGTTTCCGGGCTCAAGCTCGGCGATCATTTCGCCACCTTCATCGTGCCGGTCGCCGCCGCCGGGGTCACCACCTTGTGCCGCAAGGTCGCGGTGCGCGACCCCAACCCGTTCGTGGCGCCGCTCTCCAGCCGCTTTGACGAGCTCGACGGCCAGATGTGGCTCGACGACGTGGCGATCCCGTGGGAGCGCGTATTCCTGCTCAGCCAGTCGCCCGAGCCGGTCGTGCGCTGGCTGATCTGGCACCATCTTTACGGCTGGCTGGCGAAAGCCGAATTCACCCTCGGCCTGGCCCTGGCTCTGTCCCATGCGATGGGGCTTTCTCGACACGAGCAGACGATCGAATATCTGGTCGATCTGACCGCCGAGGTGCAGACCGTGCGCAGCTGCCTCGTCGCCTGCGAGCGCGACCCGCGCTTTACCGCGGATGGCTGGTGCGTCCCCAACCACGCCCATCTCGCCGCCGGCGGTCTGGCGATGCTGCGGGCGCGCCCGCGCATGGCCGAGATCTTGCGCATCGTGCCCGGCTCGTCCCTGGTGGTGGCTCCGTCCGACCGCGACCTCGCCGCCCCCGAGGTGGCCGAGGGCCTGGCCGAATCGTTTGGCGGCGGCGGCTACACCGCCTTGCAACGGGCGGCCCTATTGCAGATGGCCTGGGACCATGTCTCCTCGGCGCTCGACGGCCGCGAATCGGCGTTCGAGCTGCACGCCAGCGGCGGCGTCCCGGCCTGGCGCGGCCGGCTGCGCCACGCCTTCGCCAGCTACACTGACCTCGCCAACCGGGTGGCCGGCGCGCTCGGCATGCCGATGCCGCCGATCGACCTCGACCATTTGCGCGAAATGCCTTGGGCGCCCCGCCGTCCGGTCACACCGCCGCTTCCCGGCGGCAAGCTTTAGTCTATCCTCGCCCGCTGCCGCCGGCGATCGAGGCCGCCGAGATCGGCAACGACAGGGGAGGCAATCATGCGCTGGGGAAAAGGGGCGCCGCTTTCGGCGGCGATCGTGGCATTGCTGCTGGCGAGCGGCGCCGCGTCGGCCGGTACGCTCGGCCACATCGCTCAGACCAAATCGCTCCGCATCGCCTATCGCGAAGATGCCCCGCCGTTCTCCTATGCCGGCAAGGACGGCAAGCCCGCTGGCTATATGGTCGATCTGTGCCGCGCGGTCGCCAGGCAGCTGGCGGCGCAGCTGAAGCTGCCGGCGCTGAACGTGGTTTACGTGCCGGTAACCGCAGTCGACCGCTTCGATGCGATCAGTGAGGGCAAGGCCGATCTCTTGTGCGAGCCGACGACCCAGACCCTGTCGCGGCGCGAGGAGGTCGATTTCTCGATCCCGACCTTTGTCGACGGCGCCGGGCTGCTGATCCGCAAGGACGGACCGCACAGCCTGGATAAATTAGCCGGCAAGAAGATCGGAGTGCTGGCCGGCACCACGACCGAGGAGGAATTGCGCAACACCCTGAAAGACAACGGCATGACCGCGGATGTCATCCCCGCCGACACCCACGAAGACGGGCTGGCGATGCTGGACAGCGGCAAGATCTCGGCCTATTTCGCCGACCGCTCGATCCTGGAATTTCTGGCCCAGAAAAGCGCCGCGCCCGGCAAATTACTGCTCGCCGACAATTACCTTACGATCGAGCCGTACGCCCTGGCGCTGCCGCATGGCGATGAAAATTTTCGTCTCGCCGTCGACCGCGCGCTGAGCCATATATATCGTTCCGGCGAAATTGCGCAGATTTTCAGCAATACCTTCGGCGATAAAGCCAAGCCCAGCCAGATCGTACAGACCCTTTACCTTATTTCGGCTCTGCCCGACTGACAAAAGCCAGAAAAGCCGCCGAACGGGGCTTGGCTGCTCACGCAGCGCTTGCACGCAACCACAGTCACCGCCGACAATAGATCAACAACGATCGGATCCGTTCTCGTTTGCGCCAAGCGCCATGCCGCGCCGGCCAGCGAGAGCACAGCGTCGCCGCATCGACAGCGTACGACGACAAGTACGTGCGGGCGACGTTTGAGGATACCGGTCGGCTCTTTTTTTGGACGGCGGAGGATGCGTATGGACAGGGGTGGCGCCGCGGCAGCACGGCTCGGCGGATTGCGGGCGATCAGCCGCTATCAGTGGCTGGTGTTTTTCGTGGTCTGGCTCGGCTGGACCCTCGACTCGGCCGATTTCGGGCTCTATTCGCTGGTGCTGCGCCCGGCGGTGACCGAATTGTTGGGCGGCAACCCGACCATGGCCCAGCTCGGCCGCGTCGGCGGCCTCTTGAGCATGGTCGGCCTGCTCGGCTGGGCCGTCGGCGGTTTCGCCTTCGGCATCATCGCCGATTATATCGGCCGGGTGCGGGCATTGACCTACAGCATCGCCATCTATGCGGTCTTTACCGCTATGCAGGGCCTGTCGCACGGGGTGTGGGACTTCGCGATCTATCGTTTTATCGCCGGGCTCGGCACCGGCGCCGAGCTGATGGTCGGCATCCCGCTGTTGGCCGAGACCCTGGGCGAGACCCACCGGGCGAAGATCGCCGGCGTCATGATGACCGGCGGCGCGCTCGGCACCTTTATCGGCGCCTGGGCTTACGGCCTGATCGGCGGCTATGGCTGGCGCTTTGTCTTTTTCGTCGGTCTGGCGCCGGCGATCCTATTGGGGCTGATGCGCCGGCGGGTGTTCGAGCCCGATCGCTTTGGCGCGGTGCGCGAGCGGCGCCAGGCGCTCGCCGCCGGCCGTCACATGGCCGAAGAAGACCGCGAGTTCATGCGCTTTGTGCCGATGCAGCTTTTCTCCAAAGAGCACCGCTACAATACCATGGTCGGGATGCTGTTCGGGCTCGGCTCGTTGCTGGCGATCTGGACCACCAATATCTGGCTGCCGACGATACTGTCGCTGATGATCCAGAAAAACGGGGTCGTTGGTGCGGCCGCGGTGCCGTTCGTCAGCCATGGCATCATGATCTGGAGTCTCGGCGGGATCTTCGGCTACATCTGCTTTGGCTTCATCGCTGACATTATCGGCCGCCGCCTGTCGGTGATGATCTACAGCGCCGGCACGATCGCCGCCGGTCTGGTGCTGTATCTGGCGCTGCCCGGCTATCAGCCCTGGTATCCGGTGGTGCTGCCGATCTTCGGCTTCTTCGTGTTCGGCATCTTCTCGGGCTATGCGATCTATCTGCCCGAGCTGTTTCCGACCCAGGTGCGCTCGACCGCGGTCGGGTTCTGCACCGGCAGCGCCCGGGTCATCACCAGCTTCGGCCCGCTGGTCGCCGGCATCATGGTCGGCGCCTTTGGCGGCAGCTTCAACAAGGTGACCGCGTTCATGACCTGCTTTGCCGTCCTCAGCATCATCGCCATGCTGCTCGGACGCGAAACCAAGGGCCGAATGCTGCCCCGCTAGCGGCGCAACCCTCGGGCCGCCGGCCAGGCTGTGGTCAGCCGGGCCGCTCTCCCTGTAGACTGCTCCCAGCGGCGTGAAACCAGTCGAAGGGAGGGCGGCCATGGCGCTCGAAGTCAGGCGGATCGTCACCGGGCACGATGCGAACGGCAAGGCGATCGTCACCAGCGACGAGCGGCTCGCCGCAGTGCCGCGGCTCAACCGTCCGCACATCTCCGGCTGCGAGATCTGGTCGACCGATAAGATGCCGGCCGACAACTCGGTGGCGGGCGACGCCGCGCAGCGGGCCGGGTTCGTCAAGCGCTACAATTATGTCGGCACCGGCCAGGGCACGGTGATTCGGGTCACCGAATTCGCTCCCGGCGCGCCCAAATTCATGCACCGCACCGAGACCGTAGATTACGCGATCCTGCTCAAGGGCGAGTGCGATCTCGAATTCGACAGCGGCGAAATCGTGCACATGACGCCGGGCGACATCGTCGTACAGCGCGGCACGATGCACGCCTGGGTCAACAACGGGTCGGCGCCCGCGGTTTTCGCCTTTGTCCTGATCGACGCCGAGCCGGCCGAGGTCAATGGCGAGGCGCTGCGCACTCACTACCCGGCGCGGTGAGGACCGGCGATGCCAACCCTGCATCCGCAGATCATCCAAGTCCTCGAGGCCATGGCCAGGGCCGAGCTAAAGCCGATCGAGGCGATGACCCCGGTCGAAGCGCGCGCGCAGATGGAGGCGACGGCGCGCGCCCGCAAGGCCGAGCCGTTACCGGTCGCGCGCACGGAGGAGCGGATGATCCCGGGCCCGGGCGGTCAGATCCGCCTGCGCCTCTATTGGCCGAACGCGGCCGCGCCAGTACCGGCAATCGTCTACTACCATGGCGGGGGCCACGTGATCGGCAGCCTCGACACACACGACCTGGTTGCGCGCAATCTGTGCGCCGGGGCCGAGGCTTTGGTCGCCTCGGTCGATTATCGCATGGGGCCGGAGCATAAGTTTCCAGCCGCGGTCGAGGATTCGTTCGCAGCGCTCGAATGGGTCCACGCCAATGGCGCGAGCCTTGGCGCCGATCCGAGCCGGCTCGGCGTTCATGGCGACAGCGCCGGCGCCAATCTCGCCGCGGTCGCCGCCTTGATGGCGCGCGACGCCGGCGGTCCGAAACTGCGGCTGCAATCCCTGGTCTACCCGGTCGCCGACTACACCCTATCCAGCGCCAGCTATCGGAAATACGCGCAGGGCTATGGCGTCTTGACCCGCGACGCGATGGCCTGGTTCCGCGACCATTATCTGCGCTCGGCCACCGACGCCGAGGATTGGCGCGCTTCGCCGCTCAAGGCATCGCACCTCGGGGGCGTCGCGCCGGCGATCATCATCACCGCCGAATGCGACGTACTGCACGATGAGGGCGAGGGCTATGCCGCGGCCTTGCGACAGGCCGGGGTCGCGGTCGAATACCGCGAATATGCCGGGATGATCCACGGTTTCCTCGGCATGGTGCCGGTCGTCGACGACGCGCTCAACGCCCAACGCCAAGTCTGGGCCGCCTTCAGGCGCGCCTTCGCCTAGCTCTTCCGGCGGCTTTAGGCTCAGCTACCGCGCGCCCGGAGCACCGTCGCTGAGGACCGATTTGAGCAGGCTGCAATATCTCCCCCTCGCCCTGCCGCACTTTTCCATCCTGGCAGCAATCTTCTTCGTGGCGGTTGTCTGGATCGAGGTGCAGGCATGGCGCTTGGCATACCTGCAGATGGGTCTCGGCCCCCACGTCGCATTGATCTTACTGCTCGCCTCGCTGGCCGGCAGCTACCTGAACATCCCGGTGGGCCGGCTGCCAGCGCATCACATCATTTCCGGCCAGGAGGTGCCGTTCTTCGGCATGCGTTATGTGATTCCGGTGGTGGTGAATTGGCCAGGCACGGTGATCGCAGTGAACGTCGGCGGCGCGGTGATCCCGGGCTTGCTATCGCTTTATCTTCTCGTCAGAAATCGGTTGTGGATGCGCGGCGTCATTGCCACCGCCATCGTAGCGGCAGTCTGCCACGCTCTGGCCCAGCCGGTTCCCGGTCTCGGCATCGCCCTTCCGGTGTTTGTCCCGCCGCTCTCGGCGGCGGCTGTGGCGCTGTTGCTATCGCGCCGGCGCGCCGGGCCGCTTGCCTACGTCTGCGGCTCGTTCGGCGCCTTGATCGGGGCCGATCTGCTCAATCTGGATAAAATCCAGGGGCTGGGCGCGCCGGTCGCCTCTATTGGCGGCGCGGGAACCTTCGATGGCATATTTCTCACCGGTGTGCTGGCAGTGCTGATCGCCAGCATCTTTGGCCCGTCGGATCGTCCGGACGATCTCGCGAGCGTTCAGGAAACCCGGACCCGACCTTAACGCGAGCCGCGTGGGGGGCGGGGACGCCCTGTGTCGCGCCCTGATCGCGACGCCCTGTCCGATCGCGACGCCCTGTCCGATCGCGACGCCCTGTCCGATCGCGACGCCCTGTCCGATCGCGACGCCCTGTCCGATCGCGACGCCCTGTCCGATCGCGACGCCCTGTCCGATCGCGACGCCCTGTCCGATCGCGACGCCCTGTCCGATCGCGACGCCCTGTCCGATCGCGACGCCCTGTCCGATCGCGACGCCCTGTCCGATCGCGACGCCCTGTCCGATCGCGACGCCCTGTCCGATCGCGACGCCCTGTCCGATCGCGACGCCCTGCCCGATCGCGACGCCCTGCCTGATCGCGACGCCCTGCCTGATCGCGGCGCCCCGCCCCGTGGCCCTCACCCTCCCCATCGCTTTCGCGACAAACCCTTCCCTCTCCCGCATTGCGGAAGAAGGCGCCGAGCTGGGCAAGCTAGGTGAGGGCGACGCCGGTTCCGACCTTACATCGCGGCCATGCGGCCGGCGCGGCGCTTGGCCAGCGGCGTCGCCGGCTCGACGACGGGCGGCGCCGCGATCTTCTTGGTCGAACGCGGCAAGGTCCAATCCCACTCGTCCGCGCCCATCTGGTAGTGCCGATTATTTTGCGACGGGTTGCGGTTGACCATGTGGCGGTTGTAGAGCGGATGGGTGCAGCTGCGCACCTCGTGCTCGAGCGTGAACAGGTGCTTGCCGGTGTCGAGGCAGACGATGTCCTGCCAGCGGTACTGGTATTGATCGCTTTCTTCCGTGATCAGCCCGCGTTTTTCGAGCTCGTCATGCGGGCCTGAGAATTCCTGGGCATAGACCTGCAGATGATGGCCGTCGAAATCCGGGATTTTCCGGTCGGTCTCGCGGAACACCAGTTCCTGCCGCGGTCCGGCGCTGACATGCGCGGCGCGGCCCTCGCCGTTCTCCTTGACGCAGGCGGGCGTATAGAAGATTTCGCGATAAAATCGCGCGATGCCGTCCGCGGTCCCTTCCGGCACCGTGAACTCGACATAGGGCATGCCGAGGTTGATCGCGCCAAACCGTTCCTCGTCAGGCTCGTAGAGGCGGAACTTGTTGCCCCACGGGCAGGTCGCCTCGACATAGGCGTTGTGCTGCTTACAGTCGAACTTGGTGTCAGCGAGCTTTTTCTTGGCTTCGCCGAGACGCTCGCACAACTCCTCGAGCGACGGAACCACTAGGCCGACATGGCCGCGCAGCACGTTGGGCTCGCCGGTCGGCAGATGGAACTGGCTGTTGCCGACATTGACCCACATGTTGTTGGTTCCGGGAAACATGAAGGGGTCACGGGTCAGGCCGAGCGCCGACAAATAAAACTCGGACGCCAGCCCCTGATTGTTGACCCTGAGATTGACGTGTTCGAGACCGACCAAATTGCCGAGATCCTCGGCGGTGCGGTCATAGAGTTGTTGCGCCATTAAGGCCTCCAATGTTGCCGGGCGGCGGCGTGCCGCCCGGCCCTACGGTAATCCCACGCATAGCGCGGCGGCGCGGCTTTCGAGCTGCCGCCTCGTCGCCCGCATGCGCCGCCATCAAAACAGATTTTCGAACCTCTCGTCTACTGGCACGCGATAGCCGTTGGCGAGGGCGTTGGTTTCATTGGCCATGCCGACCACCGCCAAGAGCTCGGCCAGCATCTGCGGGCTCATGCCCTGCTTCTTCGCCGCCGCCGCGTGCGAGGCGGTGCAATAGGCGCAGCCGTTCGCGGCGCTGATCGCGAGATACACGAGTTCCTTGGTCAGCGGATCGAGCGCTCCCGGCGCCATCACCTGCTTGATGCTCTCCCAGGTGCGGCGCAGGGTCGGCGGATCGTTGGCCAGCGCCTTCCAGAAATTGTTGATCCAGTCGGTGCCGCGCGTCTTCATGATGTCGTCGTAGACGGCGCGCACCTCGGCGCTTGCTTCGGCGTATTCGATCAGCGGAATCATCGCCATCGCCTGCCTCCCACGCCCGCGCGCCGCAATTCGCCGCCGAGCCGTCCGGAGACGAACAAGCGCCAGCATACGCATATCGCTCAACAGCGACCAGCCCGGATGCCCAAAGGTCTCGGGCCGGTTGTGCTCGAAGGCCAAATGGCCGAGCCAGGCCAGCGCATAGCCGACGACCGGCGCCGCGATCAGCCAGCGCCAGTCGCGGGTGACGCCGGCCAGGACCAGCGCCGCCAGCCCGAAGAGGCTGCCGAGATAATGCAAGGCGCGGGTGCGCGGATCGCGGTG
This sequence comes from uncultured Alphaproteobacteria bacterium, assembly GCA_963814805.1. Classification (GTDB taxonomy): domain Bacteria; phylum Pseudomonadota; class Alphaproteobacteria; order ATCC43930; family CGMCC-115725; genus AP-15. The sequence continues at coordinate 262,798 of CAWFER010000015.1, forward strand.
CGCGGCCAGATAACGCCGCCAGAACTCGGCGTAGCTCATGACCCGTGGTGTTGGCAAAGCAAGGGGCGCTCGCACAGCCCACGGCGCTTGTAAAGCGGCGGCCGGCATCGTAAGTCAGCAGCCACCATCATCGCCCCTTTCGGCTGCGGAGTCGCGACATGGGTTTCAAAGTAGCGGTGGTCGGCGCCACCGGCAATGTCGGCCGCGAGATCCTGACCACCCTCGCCGAGCGCGATTTTCCCGCCGACGAGGTCGTGGCGCTGGCCTCCTCGCGCTCGGTCGGCAGGGAAGTTTCGTTTGGCGAGGACGACATCCTTACGGTCCAGAACCTCGAAACCTTCGACTTCCATGGCATCGATATCGTGCTGTCCTCGCCGGGCGCCAAGGTGTCGGCCCAATTCGCCCCGCGCGCGGCCAAGGCCGGGGCGGTGGTGATCGACAACACCTCGTGCTTCCGCATGGACCCCGACGTGCCGCTGGTCGTGCCCGAGGTCAATCCCAAGGCGATCGGCGACTATCAAAAGCGCGGCATCATCGCCAACCCGAACTGCTCGACGATCCAGATGGTGGTGGCGTTGAAGCCGCTGCACGATCTGGCGCGGATCAAGCGGGTGGTGGTCGCGACCTACCAGTCGGTTTCGGGGGCGGGGCGCGCGGCGATGGACGAACTGTTCAACCAGACCCGCGCGATCTTCGTCAACGACCCGGTCAAGTCCGAGCAGTTCACCAAGCAGATCGCCTTCAACGTGATCCCGCATATCGACATCTTCATGGATGACGGCGACACCAAGGAAGAATGGAAGATGGCGGCCGAGACCCGCAAGATCCTCGACCCCGACATCGCGGTCAGCGCCACCTGCGTGCGCGTCCCGGTGTTCATCGGCCATGGCGAGGCGGTCAACGTCGAGTTCGAGCGCGCGCTCAGCGCCGACATGGCGCGCGCCGCGCTGCGGCGCGCCCCGGGGGTCAGCGTCGTCGACCACCGCGCCGACGAAGGCTATGTGACCCCGACCGAGGCGGCCGGCGAAGACTTGGTTTATGTCAGCCGCATCCGCCGCGACCCGACCGTGCCATACGGGCTCAATCTGTGGGTCGTCGCCGACAATCTGCGCAAGGGCGCCGCCCTCAACGCCGTGCAGATCGCCGAAATCCTGGTCGCCGATCATCTCGGCGGCAAGCGCGCCCCCCCCGCTCGAACGTCGAGCCGCTGCGCCGCAAAGCTGGGTAGCACGCAGGTTACGCGACAGTCGTCGCGAAGTGCAGCGGCGCGACTTGGCGCACAATTTTCCGGAGGCCTCGCTATCCGACGATCATTGGAAACAAATCGCGCCATTCTGGGTTCTGCTCCTCGATTAACCAAATTTTCCAATCCCGCCGCCATTTCTTTCTCGCCTTCTCGCGGGTGATCGCCTCACGCGGATCGTCAAGGGCCTCAAACCAGACCAGACGTTCGACGCCATATTCGCAGCGAAGCCTGGTACTGCTTTGAACTTGTGCTGACCGACACGACGAACAAGATCGCTGGTAACTCCGAGATACAATGTCCCATACCTCCGACTAGCGAGGAGATAGACGCAATACGACACAGCGGATCACCGAAACTCTCCGCAAGCGATCATAGCGCGTTCGCAACCGATACCGGTCATTCCGGGACGGCCCGCGAGGGCCGGGCCCGGAACCCATGAACACGGACCCTCGGCTAACCGTATCAGGGGCGAGTTTCACCAAAATGGCTGAAGCCGGTGTGCATGGGTTCCGGGCTCGCGGCCGATGCCGCGCCCCGGAATGACGGTTCTGGAATTGGACCTGGGGGACATACATGAAAATTTCGTGGACGCTCTCTGAATCGGATGACCACGCAGGCCGCAAGCAACGGCACGACGCCGCTAGCGCCCGATCGCTTTCTCGGCCGGCCGATCTCGCCGTTGACCCGGCGCCGGCTCGACAGCTTTCGCGCCAACCGGCGCGGCTTCTGGTCGTTGTGGATCTTTCTCGCGCTGTTCATCCTGTCGCTGTTTGCCGAATTCATCGCCAACGACCGGCCGATCGTGATCCGCTTCGACGGCGCTTGGTATTTCCCGGTCTTTGCCGATTATCCCGAAACCGCGTTCGGCGGCATCTTTCCGACCGAGGCCGACTATCGCGATCCGGTCGTGCAAAAGCTGATCCGGGCCAAGGGCTGGATGGTGTGGCCGCCGATCCCGTTCCATTACGACACGATCAACTACAATCTGCCGAGCCCGGCGCCGTCGCCGCCGTCGCGGGTCGACTGGCTCGGCACCGACGATCAGGGCCGCGACGTCCTGGCGCGGCTGATCTACGGCTTTCGCATCTCGGTGCTGTTCGGCCTGACCCTGACCCTGCTGTCCTCGCTGATCGGGGTCGCCGCCGGCGCGGTCCAGGGCTATTTCGGCGGCATCGTCGATCTCGGCTTTCAGCGCTTTATCGAGATCTGGTCGGGCCTGCCGGTGCTTTACTTGCTGATCATCATGGCGAGCTTTGTCGAGCCCAATTTCTGGTGGCTGTTGGGCCTGATGCTGCTGTTTTCCTGGATGAGCCTCGTCGACGTGGTGCGCGCCGAGTTCCTGCGGGCGCGCAATTTCGACTATGTGCGCGCCGCCCGCGCCCTCGGCGTCCCCGATCGGGTCATCATCCTGCGCCACGTGCTGCCCAACGCCACGGTGGCGACGATCACCTTTCTGCCATTCATCCTGAACGGCTCGATCACCACCCTGACCTCGCTCGATTTTCTCGGCTTCGGCCTGCCGCCGGGCTCGGCCTCGCTCGGCGAATTGCTGGCCCAGGGCAAGGCCAATCTGCAGGCGCCCTGGCTCGGCCTCTCCGCCTTCTTCACCTTGGCCGTGATGCTGAGCCTGCTGATTTTCGTCGGCGAGGCGGTGCGCGACGCGTTCGACCCGCGCAAGGTGACGCTGTGAGCCGTGGGGCCGGTTGGTGAGCGAGGCCGCCGGCGCCCCGCCGCTCCTCGAGGTCCGCAATCTCGAGTGTCACCTTTGCCGGCCGCGGCCGGGCGCCCGCGGTCGAGGCGGTGCGCGGCGTCTCGTTCTCGCTCGACCGTGGCGAGACCCTGGCGCTGGTCGGCGAGAGCGGCTCGGGCAAGAGCGTCACCGCGCTCTCGTTGCTCCAGCTGCTGCCCTATCCGCTCGCTATGCACGCGCCGGGGAGCAGCATCCGCTTTGCCGGTGACGGAGCTGGTCGGCGCCGATCCCGAGGCGCTGCGCCGGGTCCGCGGCGACCGCATCGCGATCGTCTTTCAGGAGCCGATGACTTCGCTCAACCCGCTGCACACCCTCGAACGCCAGGTCGCCGAGACCCTGCTGATTCATCGCCGCATGTCGTCGCGGGCGGCGCGGGTGCGCACCCTCGACCTCTTACGCCTGGTCGGCCTGCCTGACGCCGAGAACCGGCTCGACGCCTACCCGCACCAACTGTCGGGCGGCCAGCGCCAGCGGGTCATGATCGCGATGGCGATCGCCAACGAGCCCGACATGCTGATCGCCGACGAGCCGACCACGGCGCTCGACGTGACCATCCAGGCGCACATCCTCCAGCTGCTCAGGGATCTGCGCGATCGCTTCGGCATGGCGCTCTTACTGATCACCCACGATCTGACCATCGTGCGCCGGATGGCCGAGCGGGTTGCGGTCATGACCATGCGGCGAGATCGTCGAGACCGGCCCGACCGAGGCGATCTTCGACCGGCCGCGCCACCCCTATACCCGGCGGCTGCTGGCGGCGGAGCCCAAGGGCCGGGCGGCGCCCGCCGACCCGGCAGCACCGCTGCTGATCGAAGCGCAGGGGCTGCGCGTGTGGTTTGCGCTGCGCCGCGGCGTGCTGCGCCGGGTCAAGGGCCACCTCAAGGCGGTCGACGGCGTCTCGCTCGGAGCTCCGCGCCGGGTCGACCCTCGGCATCGTCGGCGAGAGCGGCTCGGGCAAAACGACGCTCGGGCTCGCCTTGCTGCGCCTGACCGCCGCCCAAGGAGAGATCCGTTTCGCCGGTCGCGACATCGCGGCGCTTGAGCCAGCGGCAGTTGCGGCCGCTGCGGCGCGAGATGCAGATCGTCTTTCAGGACCCGTTTTCGAGCCTGTCGCCGCGGCTGTCGGTGGCGCAGATCGTCGAAGAGGGGCTGAAAGTCCACAGGCTCGCGACCAGCGCCGCAGAGCGCCGGCGATTGATCGAGGAGGCGCTCGCCGAGGTCGGGCTCGATCCCGCCGCCGCCGACCGCTACCCGCACGAATTCTCCGGCGGCCAGCGCCAGCGCGTCGCCATCGCCCGCGCGCTGGTGCTGAAGCCGCGTCTCGTCGTGCTCGACGAGCCGACCTCGGCGCTCGATCTGTCGGTACAGGCGCAGATCGTCGATCTGCTGCGCGAATTGCAGGCGCGCCACGGCCTCGCCTATGTGTTCATCAGCCACGATTTGCGCGTGATCCGCGCCTTGGCGCACCAGATCATGGTCATGAAGGACGGCCGGATCGTCGAGGCCGGGCCGGCCGAGCAGATCATGACCGAGCCGCGGCATTCCTACACGCGCGCGCTGATGGCCGCCGCCTTCGACCTCGCCCCGGCTCCCGCCTGACCGACCCCATCCGCCCGTAACTGCGCGGCGCATCATCGCTGCGGCGACATCATCGATCCCGCGGCCTGGCGGCGAAATCGACGCTGTTAGCTACTCCTTAAGCAATCGCTTCGAGGATGAGGGTCGCATCGCCCCATCGCCCATCCCCTCGGAGCCCGTCATGCCTCGTTCGCCGCTGCATTCGCGCCCATCCGCCGCTGCGGCGATCCCGCACTGGCGGGATTCGGCCCGCAACCGTGGCGGCTGCGTCGCCGGGGCGATGTGCCGGTAATGGCGATCGTTGCGCACTGGGTCTGGCTTGCCGGCTTCACCGCGTTGATGATTGGCGCCGCGATCGTCGATTTGCGCCGCCTGGTCATTCCCAACCCGCTGATCGGCGGATTGTGCGTGCTGTGGCTCTTCGACATCGGCACCGGCTCACAGGCGATTTCCGCCGCCCTAGCGACGGTCGGCTGCGCGGCGGCGGTTTTTGTCGGCGGCGCGGCGCTGTTTTCCCGCGGGCTGATCGGCGGCGGCGACGTCAAGCTGTTGGCCGCGGCAAGCTTGTGGGCCGGCGCCGATGCGGTCCTGCGATTGCTGGCGATGACCGCCCTGATCGGCGGGGTGCTGGCCCTGTTCTTCCTGACCCCGCTCGGTGCGCGGATCACCGCCCGCCGCGCCGGCGCGGCGCCGAGCGGCGGCGGGAGTGTGGCGTTCCGGGCGCCGGTGCCGTACGGGGTAGCGATCGCCGCCGCCGCGCTGGCCGCAACCCTCCGACCGCAATTTAGCTGACACCGTGATGCGGCTGCGCACCCTCGTTCTGTTCGCGATCGCCCTCGCTGCTGGCGGGCGGCACCGCAATCCTGGTGCGCGCCTGGCTGGCCCAGCGTCCGACCGTGGTCGCCGCTGCGCCGCCGCCGCCAGCGCCGCAAAAATCGATCCTCGTCGCCCGCATCGCGATCGCTCGCGGGCACATCCTGCAGCCCGCCGACCTGGCGGCGCGACCCTGGCCCCAGGCCGGCATCCTCGGCGAATACGTTGTGGCCGGCGCCGGGCCGGAGAAAGCGCTGATCGGCTCGGTCGCGCGCGAGCCGTTCGTCGCCGGCGAGCCGATCATCACGAGCAAGATCGTCAAGCCGGGCCAGCGCGGCTTTCTCGCCGCCGTGCTGCACCCCGGCATGCGCGCGGTCTCGGTCCCGGTCGATGCGACCGCCGATGTCTCGGGCTTCGTCCTGCCCGGCGACCGGGTCGACCTCCTGATCACGCTGCCCGTGCCGCAAGACGGCGCCGGCGTCGGCGGCAACCAGCATAAGGCGGCCGAAACCGTGCTGCGCAACCTGCGCGTCATCGCCGTCGATCAGCAGCCCGACAGCAAGGGTCAGCCGGTGCTGGCGCGCACCGTGACCTTCGAGGTCACGCCGAAGGAGAGCGAGATCGTCGCGGTGGCCGGCGACATCGGCAAGCTGTCGCTGAGCCTGCGCAGCCTGGCCGCCCGCTCCAGCGAATCGCCAGTCGATCCGCCTGCCCATGCTCCCGCCCATCCGCCCATCGATCCGCCGGCCGGCAGCTTCACCCTCGATAGCCAGATCCTGCCAAAGGCGCTGGTCTCAAGCCGAAACCCAAACGATGGTATGGTAACCATATTGCGCGGAAACGGCAATAACGGTACATCTGTCTCGTCGCAACCTGCGTCTCGAGGTTCCTGATGTATCCGACACCTCGCGCCGGTCTCGCCGCGGCGGCGATGTGGCTGGGGTTCGCCGCCGCCGGCATCGCCGCGCCCGCGCCGGCTGCAGGCACCGGCCCCCGCCGCCGCCCCGGCCGCCGCCGGCGAGGCCACTTTGATCCCGGCCAATGGTCGGCCGATCGCTCTCGAAGTCGGCGGCGGCACCTTGATCCGGCTGCCGCGGGCGGCGAATACCGTCTTTGTCGCCAACCCCGATATCGCCGACGTGCAGGTCAAATCGCCGACCCTCGTCTATGTCAGCGCCAAATCGCCGGGCCAGACCGTGATCTATGCGGTCGACGCCAACGATCAGGTGCTGCTCAACGCCGCGGTGCGGGTCGAATTCGACCTGTCGCAATTCCGCCAGTCATTGAATCGGCTGGTGCCGGGCAATGCGATCTCGGTCAGCCAGATCGATTCGAACCTGGTGTTGAGCGGCGCCGTCGCCAGCGCCGGGCAGGCGCAAAAGGCCGCTACCCTGGCCGCGGCGATCACCGGCGGGGTCAAGAGCGCCAAGGTCGTCAACCGCCTCTCGGTCGCCACCCCGAACCAGGTCAATCTACAGGTGCGCTTCGCCGAGGTCGACCGCAACATCTTGAAGCAGATCGGCATCGATTGGAGCAAGCTCGGCACCAGCCAACGTCGATCGGCAACACGGCTTCCGCGGCCGGCAGTATCGCTGCAAACCGCCAACAATCCGACCCCTCTGGTGAATTATTTCACCATCGGAACTTTTCCATCGCTATTCGGGCAACAACTTAGCGCTACCATTTCGACGCGCTGGCAACCGAAGGATACATAACTATTCTTGCCGATCCCAATCTGACTGCGATCTCGGGTCAGACGGCGAGTTTTCTTGCCGGCGGCGAATTCCCGGTCCCGGTCGCGCAATCGCTCCGCCGCCGGAGCTGCGCCGACGATCACAATCGAGTTCAAGCAATTTGGCGTGCAGCTGGCGTTCACGCCGACGATCATCGATGCCGACCATCTGAATCTGCGGGTCCGACCCGAGGTCAGCCAGCTGAGCACGCAGGGCGAGGTCACTATCGACGGCTTCGTCATCCCGGCCTTGACCGTGCGCGCGCCGAAACCACGGTCGAGCTTGCCAGCGGCCAGAGCTTCGCGCTCGCCGGCCTCCTTCAGCACACCACGACCCAGGACCTCTCCAAGGTTCCGTGGCTCGGCGACATCCCGATCCTCGGCGCGCTGTTCCGCTCCAACAAGTTTCAGCACGACGAGACCGAGCTGGTCATCATCGTCACCCCCTACCTGGTCCAACCGACGGCGACGCGCGCTGGCGACCCCGACCGACGGTTTGGCGGCGCCAGCATGACGCGCAGCAGGTGCTGTGGGGCGACACCTGGCGACAGAGCCTGCCGGCCCCGGCGCGCGGGCCGCTCGGCGCCGGCGGCTCGGGGCTGATCGGGCCCTGCCGGGTTCCGGCTGAATTGAGGGGTCGGGCCATGAGTAAGCATCTTTCTCCGTTCGCGCTCCCACTGCTGCCGCTGCTCGCCGGCTGCGTTCCCGGCGTCGCCGAATACACCAAAATCGAAGCGCCGGCCCGGCTGCGGGTCGACGGCGCCACCAGCGCGGCGGCATTCGCGTTCGCGCCCGGCTCGGCCCGGCTCTCCACGCGGCGAGGCGGTCCGGCTCGACCGGCTGGTCGCCGACGGCGCGATCCGCCCGGCCGACCGCGTCGAGATCGCCGCTGCCGGGCCGCCGGCGCTGTCCGCGGCGCGCAGCGCCGCAATTTCGAGCAGGTTGTTGCGCTGGGGCATCGTCGCCGATGCCAGCCCGCTCCCCGGCCTGCCGCCCAACCGCGCCATCGTCATGGTCGGGCATTACGCGGTGACCCTGCCGGCGTGCCCGAATTGGAGCATGCGCGACGCCGGCGACTTCAGTAACGCGCCGACCAGCAATTTCGGCTGCGCCACCGCGGTCGATCTCGGCCTGATGGTGGCAAGCCCAGGCGATCTCTCCCGCGGCCGCCGATTGGCCGAGGCCGACGGCAAGCCCGCGGCCGCCGCCGTCGACCGCTACCTCAATGACAAAGTCCACAAGCTGCCGGCCGAGACCAGCCTCGGCGCCGATCGCCGTGGGTGGCGGGCAGTGAAATCATCGCCTGCAGCCGCCGCAGCCAAGCCATCGCGCGAGGGCATCCTCGCGGTCACCCACGATCAGCCGACCCTCGAGCGCCTGGATGGCGTGATCCGCGAGCTGCAATTGGATGACGAGCTATCGATCAGCGACACCGCCGATCTGGCCCTGCGCCGCATCCGCTCCGGGCTGACGCCGCGCATCCTGCTGCTGGACATTGCCGATCTGCCGGCGCCGATCGTCGAGATCGCCGCGGCGCGGGCGGTCGGCGGCGCCGATCTGGCGCTGATCGGGCTCGGCGCGGTCAACGACGTGGCGCTCTATCGCGAATTGCTGGCGGCCGGCGCCAACGACTATCTGGTCAAGCCGCCGACCCGCGATGCGCTGGCGGCGATTTTGCAAAAGCCAGTGGAAGGTCAGACGGCAAAGGGCGAGGGCGGTCTTGGACAGCTGATCGCGTTCGTCGGCAACCGCGGCGGGGTCGGCGCCACCACCGCCGCGGTCGGCTGCGCGTGGCTGCTCGCCGAGGACCACGCCGAACGGACCGCGCTGCTCGATCTCGATCTGCATTTCGGCACCGTGGCGCTCAAGCTCGATACCGAGCCCGGCAGTGGATTGTTCGAAGCCCTCGAGCAGCCCTCGCGCATCGACAGCCTGTTCATCGAGCGGGCGATGGTCAAGATTACCGACAATCTGCGGGTGCTGGCGACCGAGGCGTCGGTGGCCCAGCACCTTTCGATCGACGCCGGCGCGATCGACATGCTGCTCTACGAGCTGCGCCGCAAATTCGCGCGGGTCGTGGTCGACCTGCCGCGCGGCGCCACCCCGGTGCAGCGCGTCGTGCTCGGGGCGGCGAGCCATGTCGTGATGATCTGCGAGCGCAGCCTCGCCGGGTTGCGCGACGCGATCCGCCTGCAGGCCCTGATGCGCGAACAGGCGCCGCAGGTCCGTCTGTGGCTGGTCGAGGCCGGGGCCAATGGCAGCCGCGCGCTGATCGGCGCCAGCGAATTTCAAAAAGGGATCGGCCGAGCGTTCGATATGACCATTTCGTTCGACCCAAAATCGGCTGGCGCGGCGATCAACACCGGTCAGCCGCTGCCGGTCGCCGCGCCGCGCAGCCCGGTCGTGCGCGAATTGCGGCGCCTCGCCGAACGCGTCGCCGGGCGCGCCGCGCACGCCCCCAAACGCCGTTTGTTCGCGATCCGCTCGCTATGGTAGGCCTGCTGCGGCGACCGGAGGGCGAGAGCGCGCTCGACGCGCGCATCGCCGAAATGTCGCAGCGCCGCACTGTCGGCCTGGCGGCGCCCGCGCCCACGCCGGCGCCCGAAATCGCCCCCGCCGCAGCCCACGCCTCGCAGGAAGACCGCCTGTTGGCGGCTCACGCCGAGCTGCGCGACCGCCTGACCGCCGAAATCCGCCCCGAACGGCGGGCGATCCTGAGCCGCGCCGAGCTCGCCAAAATCGTCGATACCGCGGTCCAGGCTTACCTGCCGCGCCACGGCATCGAGGCCAACGCGCTCGAGCGCCGCGATCTGATTACCGGGCTGATGCAGGAGCTGCTGAAGCCGCCGTCGCCGGCCGCCGACGGACAACCGGAAAAGGCCGCGGTCCAGCGCCATGCCAACCGCGCCGCCGTCGAGGCGGCAAAGGCGCAGATCCAGCCGCTCGTGCTCGAGCACATGGACATCGCCGCCGCAGCCGAAATGCCGCGCGCCACCTTTGAGACGCAGCTCGACGGCTGGGTCAAGGAATTGCTGGCCGAGACCAAGACCCAGCTCAATTTCGTCGAGCAGCGCGAGCTCGTCCAATCATTGATCGCCGACATGCTCGGGCTCGGCCCGCTCGAACCGCTGATCGATGACGAGACCGTGACCGACATCATGGTCAATGGGGCAAAGCAGGTCTATGTCGAGCGTCGCGGCAAGCTCGAACCGACCGATGTGACGTTCCGCGACGATCAGCACGTCATGAACGTGGCGACCAAGATCGTGACCCGGATCGGCCGGCGCATCGACGAAACCCGCCCCTTGGTCGATGCCCGCCTACCCGACGGCAGCCGCGTCAACATTATCATCCCGCCGCTGGCGATCGACGGGCCGGCGATCTCGATCCGCAAATTCTCGAAAAAGACGATTACCCTCGACACCATGGCGCAGCAGGCGAACATCTCGCCGGAGATGGCCACCCTCTTAAAGATCGCCGCGCGCTGCCGGCTCAACATTCTGATTTCGGGCGGCACTGGGTCGGGCAAGACCACCCTCTTGAACGCGCTGTCGCGGCTGATCGACCCGACCGAGCGCACCGTGACTATCGAGGATGCAGCCGAGCTGCAATTGCAACAGCCGCATGTCGTCCGCCTGGAGACCCGCCCGCCCAACCTCGAGGGCGCCGGCGAGATCACTATGCGCGACCTGCTGCGCAACTCTTTGCGCATGCGGCCGGACCGCATCATCCTTGGCGAGATTCGCGGCGCCGAGGCGCTCGACGTGCTGCAGGCGATGAATACCGGCCATGACGGCTCGATGAGCACGATCCACGCGAACCGCCCGCGCGAGGCGCTGACGCGGCTCGAAAACATGGTCGGGATGACCGGGATCCACCTGCCTTCGCATGCAGTGCGAACCCAGATCGCCGCGGCCGTAAACCTTATTCTTCAAGTAAACCGGATGCGCGACGGCATGCGCCGGGTGACCGAGGTGATCGAGGTCGTCGGCATGGAGGGCGACATCATCACGACTCAGGAACTGTTCAGCTTTCAGTTTCAGGGCGAGACGGCTGACGGTCGGTTGCGCGGCGTGTTCAAATCGAGCGGGGTGCGACCGCATTTCCTGCCGCGCGCCGAATATTTCGGCCTCGATCGGCCGCTGCTCGAAATCATTTGAGGGCCGGTCCCCGAGCCACGGCCCAGCTTGTGGGGGACCGGCGGGCGAGGTCGGCAACAGATTATTAACAAAGCGCGGCGATGATCGACCGGTCGATGAACTTCGCGGCGCGGAGAGCATTCGCCGCCAGTCGTTTCGGCCGGTTCCGAGGGAAATCAGGTGGGCTTTGACATAGTCGATTGGCTCGCGGCGTTGTGTGCCATTACCGCCGCGACGATTTTTGGCTTGATCGCCGCGGCGATCGGCAGCGTGGCGCAACGACGCTATCGGCGGCGCCTGAGCGCGGTGCGCGACCGGGTCACCGGGGCGCCGGTCGCCGCCGGCGCGGCGCCCCGGTCGTTGGCGCGGGCGCAGAGCGCCACCCCGAAAATCGACCGCGTCGCTCATCGCTGGCTGCCCCGCCGCGACATTCTGGCCGCCCGCCTGGCGCGCACCGGCAAGGCCATTACCATCGGCCAATACGGGCTGCTGGTGGTCGTAATGGCAGCCTTGGCGACTGGCGGGCTGCGCAGCGTCGCTTCGCTCGGCCTGGCTGCCGACCTTCTGATCGGGTCGTTCCTCGGGATGGCGCTCCCATACCTGGCGATCGGTCGCCTAGGGAACCGCAGGGTCGCCGCATTCACCGCACTGCTCCCCGATGCGATCGACCTGATGGTTCGGGCGCTGCGCTCTGGTCTGCCGATCAGCGAAGCGATCATCGGAGCCGGCCGCGAGATCGCCGATCCGGTCGGCAGCGAGCTGCGCCTGGTCGAGAACGGAATGCGGCTGGGGCGCGACCTCGACGCGCTGCTCTGGGACATCGCCCGGCGCATCGATACCCCCGAGTTCCGGTTCTTTATCATCGCCCTCGGGGTTCAGCGCGAGACCGGCGGCAACCTCGCCGAGACCCTCGTCAACCTCGCCGACGCGCTGCGCCGGCGCAAGCAGATGCGGGCCAAGGTCCGGGCAATGTCGAGCGAGACACGGGCGACGACGATGATCCTCGGCGGCCTGCCGCTGGTGGTGATCGGCCTGCTGATGCTGACCTCGCCCGACTACCTGGCGCCGCTGTTTCACGACGTTCGCGGCTACATCCTCGACGGCATCGCGGCGACGATGCTGGTTACCGGCGTCACCATCATGAACAAGATGGCGCGGTTCGAGATATGATCGGTCTGCAGCCGCAGGATCTACGGATCGGCAACTGGCTGCCCGCCGGGATCGGGCTCGACGACGCCATCGCCGGTCTGGCCGCGATGGCAGTGCTGACGACGGTTGTGGCGATGTGGCAGGCGCTGCGGCCGAAGGACGCCTTCGAGCGCCGGCTCGAGCAGATTGTCGCCGGCAAGGAACGGCTGCGTCGCCGCGCGCTCGCCGCGCGCAACCGCCGCCAGCCCCGCCGGCCGCTTGGATGGATGCGCGCGGCAGTCACCCGCCTCGATCTGCTGCGCAGCCGGCATGCCGCCGAAGCCCGCCAAATGCTCGCTCGGGCCGGCATCCGATCGCCCGACGCGATAATCGGCTATCTGTTTGCGCGGCTCAGCCTGCCGTCGCTGTTCGGCTTTGCCATGCTGGCCAATAATTACCTGCTCCATGTTCTGGCGATTCCGCCCAGCTTGCGCTTTGCGCCAGCAATGGCTGCGGCGCTATTCGGATTTTACGCGCCCAACATCTATCTGAGGAACGCCGCCGGCAAACGCGATAAGCGATTGCAGCTAGCCCTGCCCGATGGGCTCGACCTGATGGTGATTTGCGCCGAGGCCGGGCTCAGTCTGGACGCGACCTTGATGCGGGTGTCACGCGAGCTCGGCGCCAGTTGGCCCGAACTTGCCGAAGAATTCGCCATAACCGCCGCCGAGCTGACATTTTTGCCGGACCGCCGCTCAGCATTCGACAACCTCAACAACCGCACCGATTCGGATGCGATTCGCGCAGTGGTAAGCACCCTGCAACAAACCGCGAAGTTCGGCACCCCGCTGGCCCAGTCCTTGCGCATCCTGGCGAACAAATCGCGGGCGGCGCGGATGACCCGCGCCGAGGAAAAGGCTGCGCGCCTGCCGGCGATGCTGACAGTGCCGATGATCGTCTTCATCCTGCCGACCTTGTTCATCGTCCTGCTCGGCCCGGCCGCGATCAATATCCTCGATACCTTCACCAAACATTGAGCGTCGCTCGGGCGATTGTCCCTCAACAGGATTCGCCGCCGCTCACGTCGATCTAAACGGCCGTGATCAAAGTCGCTCGATCAAGGTGACTCGATCAAGATGGCCCGGCTGCCCCGCGATGGGCGGTGATCGACAGAATGGCCCGGCCGCGGGCTTCGGGCGACAGTCCGCGCAAGGTCTGATAATAGGCCAGGTTGTGCTCGACCGAGGCCTCGTCGAGGTCGATCCGGCCGAGCCGGGCCGCCTCGGCGACGCGTCCCTGCAAACCATAGATCAGCGCCAGCGTCTGGCGCTCCTGGGCCGAAGCTGCCGCGGCCATGGCGATCGGCTGGAGCACGGCGATTGCGCTCGGGTAATCGCCGCTGAGCGCCAACGACAGCGCCAGATCGACGCTCAAGGCCGGATCGCCCGGCGCGTATTGCAGACCGCGCCGGTAATAAGCCTGCGCCTGACGGTGCTGGCCTTCGACATCTTCGGTGACCCCGAGCAAAACCAGGAGCCTGGGGTCGTTGGGGCGCGCCGCCAATGCCTTCGATAGCGGCGCCATCGCCAATTCGGGGCGGCCCGTCTCGAGATAGGCCTTGGCTAAACCCGTTAGCGCCGGCAGGTTGCCGCCGTGCCGGGCCAGCGCCGAATTATAGGCGAGGATCGCTTCATTGACGGCCCCCGTTGCGAGCAAGGCGTCGCCCAGCCCGACAAACGGCGCCGGCGGCCCAAGGCTCGATCTCTGCAGCGCGGCGAAAGACGGCGACGGCATTGGCGTAGTCGCCGCCGGCGAGCGCCGCGCCTGCAATCCGCATCAGCGCGCCGTAGCTCGGAGGGCTGCCGCCGCCGTCGCGGCCATTGACGCTGAGCGGGTCGAGATGGAACGGCAGCGGCTCGCACCCCGCCGCCGCCCACAACAGCAAAATGACAGCGAGAAATCGTCCGCCTGAAAATCTTCCGATGCACCGCCCGCGAACGCCGCTCTTCTCGCCCATTTCGGTCTCGCCGATGCGCCCTGCCGCCGAGGCCGATTATTCTGCCAGCGTCAAAAACCCGTCCTAAGGTTGGCAAACACGAACCTACGCAGCGGTTGTAAGATGGTCGACGCCACCGCCCGATGCTATTGGTCGACGAATCGCCGCTGCTATTCGGCGGCCGTCGGGGCCGCCTCGGTCCGCGCCTGGCGGGCTACCGCGCGCTCAACCGCGGCCAGCGCCGCTTCGGCGCTGCCGGCATCGGGACCGCCGGCTTGCGCCAGGTCGGGTCGGCCGCCGCCGCCTTTGCCGCCGAGCGCCGCAGCGCCCGCGCGGACCAGTTCGACCGCATTGAAGCGGCCCGTCAGATCGGCGGTGACACCGACCACGATCGCCGCCTTGCCCTCGGCGCGCGACACCACGGCGACGACGCCGGACCCGATCCGCCGCTTCAGATCGTCGGCCAGGGATTTGAGCTCGCGCCCGGGAACATCGTCGACGACGCGGCCGTCAAAGGCGGTCCCGTCGATCCGCCGCGCCGGCGCCTTGGCGACCGGGCCGGCGCTGGCCAACGCCCGTCGAGCCTCGGCCAATTCGCGTTCGAGCCTGCGGCGCTCGTCGACGAGGACGGCGATGCGCGTCGGCAACTCGGCCGGGTTCGTGCGCAAGGCGGCCGCGGCCTGGCGCAGGATCGCCTCCTCCTCGGCCAGGTAGGCTTCTGCGGCGGCGCCGGTCAGCGCCTCGATCCGGCGCACCCCCGAAGCGATCGCGGTTTCGCCGACGATTTTGAACAGCCCGATATCGCCGGTGCGGCCGACATGGGTGCCGCCGCACAGCTCGACCGAGAACGGCCGGCCCTCGCCATCAAGGCTTCCACCCATCGACACGACGCGGACCTCGTCGCCGTATTTCTCGCCGAACAATGCCAGCGCGCCCTCGGCGACCGCGCGGTCCGGGGTCAAGCAGGCGGGTGCCGACTTCGGCGTTGATGCGGATGCGCTCGTTGACCTCGACCTCGACCGCCCGAATGTCGTCTGCCGTCAGCGGCTTCGGCTGGCTGAAATCGAAGCGCAGGCGATCGGGCGCGACCAGCGACCCTTTTTGCGTGACGTGGGCGCCGAGCCGTCGGCGCAGCGCTTGATGCAGCAGGTGCGTTACCGAATGGTTCGCGCGCAGCTGCCGGCGACGATCCCGATCGACCCGCAGCTCGACAGCCTCGCCCTCGGTCAACCTGCCCTGCGCCAGCCGACCGAGATGAACGTAGAGCTCGCCGGCCTTCTTGATCGTGTCGTGCACCTCGAATTCGGCGCCGGCCGCGGTCGATATGACCCCGGTGTCGCCGACCTGGCCGCCCGATTCGGCATAGAACGGGGTCTGGTTGACGATCACCGCGATCTCGTCGCCGGGGTTTGCGGCGCCGACCCGTACGCCGTCGCGCAGGATCGCCAGCGCAACCCCCGCCGCGGTTTCGGTTTCGTAGCCGAGAAACTCGGTGGCGCCCAGTTCCTCGCGCAGGCCGAACCATACCGCCTCGGTCGCCGCCTCCCCCGAGCCGACCCAGAAGCTCGCGCAGCGCTCTCGCGCTGCCGCCATCGCCGCGTCAAATTTCTCGACATCGACATCGATGCCGCGTGGCCGCGAAGACGTCCTGGGTCAGATCGAGCGGAAATCCGTACGTGTCATAAAGCGCAAAGGCGAGTCTGCCATCCAACGTTCTTTCGTCCTTCAGGCCCTGCCCATCGGCCATCTCTTCGAGCAGAGCGAGACCGCGGCCCAAGGTCTGCTTGAACCTCTCCTCCTCGAGCCGCAGGGTTTCGGTGACCAGCGGCTGCGCCCGCACCAGTTCGGGATACGCCGCGCCCATCTGCTGCACCAGGGCCGGCACCAGCCGCCACATCAGCGGGTCCTTGCAGCCGAGCATATGGGCATGGCGCATCGCCCGGCGCATGATCCGGCGCAGCACATAGCCGCGCCCCTCCTTGCTCGGCAAGACGCCGTCGGCGATCAGAAACGCCGCGGCGCGCAGATGGTCGGCGATGACCCGGTGCGACACCCTGTGCTCGCCGTCCGCCGCCACCCCCGAGGCGTCGGCCGAAGCCACGATCAGCGCCCGGAACAGGTCGATGTCGTAATTGTCGTGCTTTCCCTGCAGCACCGCGGCGATGCGTTCGAGCCCCATGCCGGTGTCGATCGAAGGGCGCGGCAGCGGCATCCGCTCGCCGGGCCCCAGCTGCTCGTACTGCATGAAGACGAGGTTCCAGATCTCGACGAACCGGTCGCCTTCGGCCTCGGCGCTGCCGGGCGGCCCGCCCGCGACCGGGGCCCGTGATCCCAGAAGATCTCCGAGCACGGCCCACACGGACCGACATCGCCCATCGCCCAGAAATTGTCCGAGGTGGCGATCGGGATGATGCGCTCGCTCGGCAGCCCGGCGATCTTGGCCCACAGGGACGCCGCGTCGTCATCCTCGGCATAGACGGTCACCCAGAGCCGGTCGCGGGCCAACCCGAACTCGCGGGTGATCAGTGTCCATGCCAGCTCGATCGCCCGCTCCTTGAAATAGTCGCCAAACGAAAAATTGCCGAGCATCTCAAAAAATGTGTGGTGGCGCGCGGTGTAGCCGACGTTTTCCAGATCGTTGTGCTTGCCGCCGGCGCGCACGCATTTCTGCGCCGTGGCGGCGCGCGCATAGGAGCGCTTTTCCAACCCGGTAAAGAGGTTCTTGAACTGGACCATGCCGGCGTTGGTAAATAGCAGGGTCGGGTCGTTGCGCGGCACCAGCGGGCTCGACGGCACGACCTGATGGCCGTTGCGCGCGAAATAATCGAGAAACGCGGTGCGGATGTCGTTGGTCGGTCTGCATCCGACAGATTGTGGCGCTGTACGGCCGCAGTGCAAGAGGGCGAGTGAAGAGCGGCGGCGATTTCGCGGCGACCGGCCAACAAGTACTGCGATCGTACCCGGGCAATCACAGCGAAACGCAGCACCCGCCGCCCCGTCTGGCGCATACAGTCTGGGCCAGCGTGTCCGCAGCCGGTTCGAGCGGGCAACGGCCGCCACCGGCGATTTTCGGCCGCAGCCGGCGAGCGAATTCCCGGCCGAGCGGCTGCCGCGAACCATCGGCATCGCGCAATAATTGCCGAAGCCGATGTGCTGTTCCATTTCCTTGACGAGGTCGCAAAATGGCGATAATTTTGGCAAAATTTTGACAAATTCGGGGGATCGCGATGACCGATCTGGGTCGAACAGCTCGCAGCCTCGGGCTGGCGCTGCTTGCCGGTTTTTCCGGGTTCGTGGCCGCATCGAGCGGCGTCGCTTCGGCGCAAGGCTATTTGCCGGACGGGCCAAACGTCCCGGTCATCACCCTCAATGAAGGGCCGGAAGGGGCGGCCGGCCTGCCACCGCTGCCGGCGCCGCCGCCCAATGGCTGGAACCAGCAATCGATCTGGAACATGAAGGTCGTCGGGTACAACGACAACCAGGGGCGGCCGAGCTCGGACGACGGCTGGATCGAGA
Organism: uncultured Alphaproteobacteria bacterium; assembly: GCA_963814805.1. Lineage (GTDB taxonomy): Bacteria > Pseudomonadota > Alphaproteobacteria > ATCC43930 > CGMCC-115725 > AP-15. The sequence continues at coordinate 280,696 of CAWFER010000015.1, forward strand.
ACGAAAACGGCCGCTACATCCTCTATATGACCGACAGCGGCGGCAGCGCCTACAACCCATTGACCCATCAGGTCGAGCCGAACGGCACCTCGCTGATCGACGTCACCTATCCCAACAACCCAGTCTTCCTGCATCACATTGCCTCGACCACCGGCAGCGCGTCGCATGTGGCGGTGTGCGGCAGCAACATCTTGAACACTGCGACGCCCTCGCCCGGTCTGCCGCCAAACAAATGGTACATGCTGCGCCACGACGGCTCGATCGATCAGGAGATGTGGGACGTCACCGACCCCTCGGCGCCGGTGTTGATGGAAAAGATCCTGACCGGGCTCAATTTTACGCACCATGACTGGTGGGAATGCGACACCGGAATTGCCTATCTGATCGCCGGCAGCGCCTCCGATGGATGGAAGTCGGGGCAGCACGTCTATATCTATAATTTGAGCAATCCGGCGAGCCCGGTGTTCATCCGCCAGTGGGGGCTGGTCGGTCAGCAGCCAACGGCCTCGCCGACCGCGCAAAGCTGCTACAACGCGCCCGGGCCCACCTGCTACGAAGGCGTGACCAACCCCGCCGGGCCGGGCGATCCGGAAATGGTTCACCAAGTCTATTCAGCCGGCATCAAGATAAACCGGGTATACCTCCCCTATGGGGTCAGCAGCACTGGAGTATTTCAAATCGTCGACCGGCAAAAACTCCTTAACGGATGCAACCCGAGTTTTAATTCGGCGGCGTCGGCGGATTGCGCAAACAACCCATCTCAGGCGGATCTGCTCTATCCGCAGATCAGCTACACGACAACCAACCCCAACCAGGGCGGCCATACCTCGATCCCGATCTTCGGAGTGCCGATCCCGCAGGCGCAGGAGAATTTTCTCGACGGCAGCCCGCAAAAATACGATCTGCTGGCGGTGACCTCCGAAGACACCACCAACGACTGCCTCGGGCAACCGTGGAAAAACGCCCAGTTGCTCGACATCACCAACGATCTGGCGATCTGGCCGATTTCCTCGATGACGGTCGGCCAGTTCCCGGGAGATTTCTGCGCCAAGGGGGCGCGCTTCGGGACCCACGAGCTCAATCGGGAGATTTATGCGCCCTATTACGGCAAGATTCTGGTAGTCGCGATGTTCAACGCCGGGCTGCAGGTTTTCGACATCCGCGACCCCTATAACCCCAGGCGCGTCGCCTATTTCATCCAGGCGCCCAACAAAAACACGATATCGACCTGCGGGACGTACCAGGGCAATACGAACTATTGCCGCAATGCGGTCTTTTCCGATTTGGGCGAGGTCGATGATCGCGGCTACATCTATAATCTCGACCGCGCCGGCTCCGGCATGACCGTCTTGAAACTGACCGGCGACGCCTTGGCTGCGGTAACCGGACACCAGGACAGCGACGCCAGGTGACGGCGCCGCCGGCGCCAATTAACGGAGCGGGGCCGGCGCTGGTCGTCGTCGCCCGTTCTTGGCGCGATTGCGCTGTGGCCGGGTTTCAAGACGTGAATGCCCAGATCCAGTCCGGGTAAAACGGCTTCAAATGGCGTCGCAGGCGACGCGGATCGAGCCTGCGGTGTCGTGACCGCCGAACCGGACAGCTGTGGGCGCGGTCGCAGCGGGCGCGGTCCGGCGAGAGGAAAAGCCATGATCGCCAAGCGGTTTCTGCCGGCCATAGGGCTCGCGCTCTACTGTCAGACCGCGTCGACCGGGTATTGCGCTGGGGCCACGGCCGATCCCGGGCGGGCGCGCGCGTTCAGCGCGGCGACCCTGGCCAAAGTGACCCCAGGCCAAACCACCAAGGCGCAGATCGAGGCCTTGTTGGGCCCGCCGTGGCGGACCACTTTTGCCGACGATTCGGATGAGCCGGGCCCGGTTGTCTGGGAGTACCGGGGCAAGGACGCCAACGGCGCGTATCGGGTTCATATCGAATTCGACAGTCGCGGCACGACGACCCTGATCGCCGAGATCCCCGACAAACTCGGGGAAGCGCCGGCGCGGGTGGCGCCAGCGCCGCCCGGGCGCAGGCCCGACAAATCCCCAAAATAAGCCCGAATCCGCACAAGCGAAACGCGGGCCGAAGCCCGCGCTTCTGTCAGGTGCGTGAGATGTCCGCGCGCTGCTGCGATCTTGCCGCCGCCGCGCGCGGGTCTTTGGTGCTAGTCGGTAGTGTCCGAATCATGATGTCCGTAGACGGCGATGCAGCCGGTCAAGCAGCCGGGAACCGCGTTGTTCGCCGGCATCGGCACGAACACCCAATTGTTCGCGGAATTGACCGCGATCGAGTGCGAACTCCCCGAGGGATGCCCCGGAGGCGGCCCCAGCAGCGGCAGCTTCCCAGGGACATCAAAGGTCGGCACGATCTGATCGAGGGTTTGGCTGGCGCCGTCGACTACCCCGAGCATGCCCGCGCCCTGATCGGTGGACGAGACGGCGCCCGTGGTTCCGGCGATCGGGTGCGGCGAGTACGGCGAATTTTGCGAGCCGGTATACCAGTGATTATCGCCGGAGTTGTAAGCGACTTCGTCCGACGAGCCGATGCCCGGCACATAGGTGTAGGCGCCGGTCGTGTCGATGATCACCTGCAACGGGTCGGCGGTGTTGGCATCGGAGCCGGACCACGCATTGCCGACTGTGTCGTAGACGACGCTGCAGCCGGCTAGGAACGTCTGGTTCGGGCCCAAAGCAAGGCCGGCCGGCTGGCAGTAGTTGACCGGGAGCAGTTGCGTCACGGCCCCGGATGTCGGATTGATCACCGCGATCGCTCCGGTCGGACCCGGCGCCGCGGTGGTTCCGGAGGTCGATGGGATCGACTGGTAAAACAGATCGGTCGTCGGATTCCACACCGGCTGCTCGGCGCCGTTGGTGGCAAAGCTGTAGGTGATCTTCTTGTTGATCACCATGCCGCAATGCGCGCCGACGCCGATCAGTGTGGCAAACGGCGGCGTGTCCGCATTGTTGGCGACGATCAGGATGCCATCCTTTGAGTCGAAGGCCATCTCGTCGGTGCGCTGGGTCCCGCCGGTGGACAGATTCCCGACCTCGCTGCCGCCGGGAAGCGCGAACGAGAGCACGTGGCTATTGCCATTGCCCGCGAACAGGCAGTCTTGCCCGGATATGACACCGGTCGTGACCCCGTTCGGGCCGGAGACGTTGTTGTTGACCGCGGTTTGGCCGCTATTAAGCACGACCCCGGAGAACGGTGGTGACGCCGTGATCTGCTTGATAAATGCGCCGGTACTGGCGTTGACCTGATCGACCGCGGCATTCGAGCGGTCGCCGAGGTAATAGGTCTGGGTCACCGGGTCGACCCAACTGATGTCAAAGCCGTACATCCCGCCGGTGGTGTTGGTTGACGCCACCGGGACTGGAATGGTGAACAGCAGGCTGACCGGTCCCTCGCTCGTCGTCGTCTGCGCCCAGGCGCCGCTCCCGGCGAGCAGCGCTGGCGCCGCCGCCATCAGGGCCGAGAGCCATAAATTTCTCCGCCGCAAACCGCCAAAAAATGCTTTGCATCGAAGCATAAATTCCTCCCGTTACAGTCCAGTTACATTATGATATCGAGCAGGGTCTGATATCGAGTAGGACTCGGCTCGATTTCGGAAGTTCGTCCATTCCCGGACATCAAGTCAACACATTTCAGCCGCGATTTTCACATTTGCAGCGGCCGCGACCAAGACTATTTGAATTTGCACCGATCTAAATGAGGACGACTTCTATAACTTACTTTAGCGCGATTGCGCGATTGCAAGGATTGTCACTCGCCTCTAACGAAAAAAAACGGCGATCCCGATTGTTGAAACCGCGGCGTCAGCGCAGCAAGCGGCAGTCCGGGCCGCGCCGACCGAGCGCACGGCCGGCGGCGCGAGGGGCATGGCGTCAGCCCGGCGGCAGCGGCAGGCCGCGCATGTATTTGCCGCGGCAAAACAACAAGGTCGGCTTGTCGGTGTAGGCATAGCGCTCGACATGGCCGATAAAGATGATGTGATCGCCGCCGTAATGCCGGTATTCGTTGCGGCATTCAAAATGCGCGGCCGCGCCGATCAGCACCGGGGCGCCGCATTCCGGGATCATATGGTCGATTTCGGCAAACTTGTTCTCATGGCTGCGGGCGAACTTGTTTGACAGCTCGATTTGATCATGGGCCAATATGTTGACGACGAAGTGCGAGCCCTCCTGAAACGCCGGCAGGCTCTGGGCATAGAGCGAGGCGCTCCACAATACGAGCGGCGGCGCCAATGACACCGAGGTGAACGAATTGGCGGTCAGCCCATAAAGGCCGCCATCCTTGCCGCGCGCGGTGATGATCGTGACGCCGGTGGCAAAGGCGCCGAGCGCACTGCGGAAATCGCGCGAATTCGAAACCTTCTCCCGAGGTCGCCTTGACCGGCGCGGCATGGCTGCCGGGGTGCTCGGGCGCGGGGGTTGTCGGCTCGAGGGTCGTGGATTGCTGGTTCTTGTTCGGCACGGTCGATACCCCGCTCAAGCTCAGAGCGACACTTCGGGCGGCAGTCCCAGCGCCACCCGGCCAAAGATCGCGCCGTTTACGTCCCAGGTCAGGGTATAATGGGCGTTTGCCGCGTGGACGTCGCGAAAGGCGCGCTGGATCGGGTTTTGCGCATAGATTGCGCCGCCGCCGCTCGCACTGAACAAAATATCGACCGCCCGGGTGCACAAAGTCGCGGCAAAGGCGCCGTCGCGGCGATAGCGCGCCTTTTGCTCGAGGCTCGGCACCACTCCCGATTCGGTGATCCGAGTCGCTTCCTCGCAATCGCGCAATACGATCGCCTCGGCGGCATCGGCCGAAGCCGCCGCCTCGGCGAGATGGACCTGCAAGTTTCTGAAATCGGCGAGGTTCCTCCCGGTATAGATGCTGAGCCGGGTTCGCGTCGTCTCGGCGAAGTGCTGGATCGCGCCGCGGGCCAGCCCGAGCGACACGCCGGCGATGGCAAAGCCGAACAGGCTGATCGCCGGCAGCTGGTAGAGCGGCCCGGGATTTACCCCACTGCCGCGATTGGGGCCGCCCGTGATCCGCTCGGCCGACAAGGTGCGGTAAGCCGGGACAAAAACGTCGGCGACCTCGACGTCCTTGCTGCCGGTGGCGCTCAGTCCGATCACCTGCCACGTGTCGATGATCGTATAGTCGCTCTCCGGCAACAGGAAAATGCGCGGTTCGCTCTGCCCGGTTTCCTCGTCGATGACAAGGGCGCCGATCATCGCCCAGTGGGCGGCGTCGATGCCGCTCGAAAACGGCCAGCGGCCGGTGAGCCGATAGCCGCCCGGCACGCGGCGCGCCCGGCCGCGCGGAAAGATCAGGGCCGAGCCGATCAGATTGTCAGGCGATTCGCCCCAGATCTCGTCCTGCGCCTCGGGATGCCACATGCCAAGTATCCAGTGATGAGCGGCAAGATTGGCCAGCACCCAGGCGGTCGAGCCGCAGCCGCGCCCGATCACCGCCGAGAGCTCGAACAAGGCGCGGTAGGGCAACTCGCTGCCGCCGACCCGGGACGGCTGCAGCATGCGAAAGAGGCCACTCTGATGCAGATCGGCGATCGTCTCGTCCGGCAGGCGGCGCAATTCCTCGGCCCGCTCGGCGCGCTCGCGCAGCACCGGGATCAGCGCCTCGGCGCGGGCCAAAAGCTGTTCGAAACGCGGCGGCGCCGCGCTAGTTTCGGTGTTGGCGTCGGGCATCGTGATCCTCTCCCGGATGAGCCACCATTGCCACTCTACTCTGCGCCTCGCAACCGGGCGAGGCCGATCCAAGATATGGGCTGGCCAAGATATGGGCCGGCGACAACGCCGATACAGCGCCGAGGCGATAGCGTCGACGATCATTCCGAGAGCGTCGAGGATCATTGCGAGCCGGCGCGGCGGCGGCAATCGCCGCGGCGCGCCGCGGCCCGCGAGGCGATGTTGCGATCAGCGGCCGCCGAGCCATCGATGTCCGACGGGGGATTTGCGCATGAGCAGCGAAACCGAGTTGCGCACCGAGCGATTGCGGCCGCGCATCCTCGAAACCAACGAGACCGGGCGGCTCGATCTCGCGCTGACCCCGGAACCGCAACCGGCGCCGACGCCCGCCGCGCGCCGGCGGTTTCCGTCGCCCTTTGCCGTCGCCGCGGGCGGGATCGGCCTCTTCGCGCTCGGCGTCGCCGGCATCGATCTCTTCGAGTTCATCGGCGGCGCCTTTGCCCGCGGCCCGGCGCTCGGGGCGATCGCCGCGGCGGCGGTCGCGGCCGGGGCCGGCGGCGCGCTCTACTGGCTCGGCTGCGAGCTGCGCGGGCTGATGCGCCTGCGCTCGGCCGAGGATCTGCGCCGGCTGATCCCCTCGGCCGTTGCCGGCGAGCTGAAGCGCGAGCTCGACACGGCGGCGGCGATCCTGGCGCGCGACCCGTTGCTGGCTGGGCCGGTCGCCAGATATCGCGCCGCCATCGAGCCGCACCACGGCGGCGGCGATGCGCTCGAGCTGTTCGCCCGATTCGTGCTCGCTCCGGCCGACCGCCTGGCCGAGCGCGCGATTCGCCGCGCCGCGGCGCAGGCTTTCGCCATCAATGCAGTCAGTCCGACGGCGCTGACCGACACCCTGTTCTTTGCCGTGCGGGCGCTGCGGCTGGTGCGCGAGGTCGCCGAGATCTACGGCCAGCGGCCGGGGCTCGTCGGCGTCGTCCACCTTTTGCGCCGGCTCATCGGCGGCGCCGGGTTGGTCGGCGCGGTCGACGTCGCCGGCGGGGTGCTGGTCCAGCAATTGGGCGGCGCCATCATCGAGCGGATTAGCGCCAACGCCGCCGAAAGCGCCTATGCCGGGCAGAAGATGGCGCGGCTCGGCCTGGTCGCAATGGCGCTGTGCCGCCCGGTCGCCTTCCGCAGCGGCGAGGCGCCCTCGCTCGGCGCGCTGATCTCCGGCCTGCTCAAGCCGCGCCCGGATCGAACAGCCGACATCAACCGAGGAAGCTGATCCGCGGCGCAAGATCGGGTAAGGTGATGCGCTCGCGGTCGGGCCGGGTCTCGGCGCGACATTTGCCAGGGCAATGGCAGAAGACTTAGTTCGGGGAGGTCCTAACATGCTGTCACGCCGCCTGTTGCTGATCAGTTTGTCGACCACTGCCCTCGTCGGCGCCCTTGGCGTGCGACCGCGATCGGGTTTCGCCGCCGACAAGACGGTCAAGATCGGCATCAATCTGTCTTTTACCGGGGCCGATGCGCACGACGCCGAACTGATCAACGACGGCGCCATGCTGGCGATCGACGAGGCCAACGCCAAGGGCGGGGTCGCCGGTTACAAGCTCGGCGTCATGCAGCTCGACGACGGCACCGCGACCGCCGGGCAATACGATCCGGCGCAGGCGGCGACCAACGCGCGCAAGATGGTGTCGGACGATGCGGTGGTGGCCGCGATCGGACCGCAGATGAGCGGCTCGGGCAAGGCGATGGCGCCGATCTTGAGCCAGGGCGATCTGGCGACGATCACCCCGAGCTCGACCAACCCCGACATCACCGACCCGAAATTCGCCGCGCAGTACATGCCGGGAGGCAAGGCGATCTATTTCCGCACGGTGACCACCGACGCCTTTCAGGGGCCGAACATGGCGAATTATTTCGTCGACACCTTGAAGGTGAAATCGGTCTATGTGCTCGACGACAGCGGCGCCTATGGGGTGGGCCTCGCCGACGCGTTTCAGGGCCAAGCGAAAAAGCGCGGCATCAATGTGCTGGGACGCGACCGGCTCGATCCGAAGGAGGCCGACTACACCACCACCCTGACCAAAATGAAATCGCTCAGCCCCGACGCGCTCTACTATGGCGGCGTTGGCCAGGCCGGGGTCAAGCTGGTCAAGCAATCCTATGACATCGTCCCGGCCATCATCAAAGCCGGCGGCGACGGCGTCTACGGGGCGGAGATCCTGACCGGCGCCGGCTTTCCAGCGGCGCAGGGTTGGTATGCCACAATCGCCGCGCCGAACGTCGTAGAAAATCCCGATGCGGCGGCGTTTATCGAGCAGTTCGCCAAGAAATACGGGAAGCAGCCCGATAATTATTCGATCACCGCCTATGACGCAGCCCTGGTAATCATCGCCGCGGTCAAACAGGTCGCCGCTTCGGGCAAGGACGTGACGCGCGACCTGGTGCGCGACGCGATCCAAAATTCGCACGTCAAGACGTTGCAGGGAACGGTCAGCTTCGACGCCAACGGCGATATTGAGAACCGGATTATCAGCGTCTTTCAAATCACCCGCAACGACAAGTATCCGCTCGACGACGTGCTGCACCAGTACAAATATATGGGGGTGGCGCCCGCGAGTTCGTAAGCCAGCGGCTGGCTGGCGCCATGACCGAAACTGGGGTGCTGCTGCAGCAGGTGATCAATGGGTTGAGCCTGGGGGCGATGTATTCGCTGCTGGCGCTGGGCTTCACCTTGGTCTACGGCATTCTAGAGCTGATCAATTTTGCCCATTTCAACGTATTCATGGTCAGCTCGTTTATCGGCATGTGGGCGCTCGAGCTGCTCGGGATATCGGGTCAGAGCCATGTGCTGACCGGCTTCGCGCTGGCCGGGGCGCTCGCCTTTGCCTTCGCGGTGACGATGCTGGCGGCGGGCGGGCTCGGGGTGGCGATCGAGCGCATCTCCTTGCGGCCGTTGCGCGGGGTGCGCGGCCCGGCGGCGATGATCACGACGATCGGCGTCTCCTACATTCTGTTCAACGTGATCCTCTTAACCGTCGGCGCCGAGACGCAGAATTACCCGAACCCGATGCCGGTGGTCCGCTGGCAGTTCGGCCAAGTGACCGTGGAATTGCGCGAGGTGCTGATCTGGGGGGTCACCGCCATCCTGATGGTGGCGCTCCACCTGTTTGTCAGCCGCACCCGCCTCGGCAAGGCGATGCGGGCGACGGCGCAGGACGCCGAAGCGGCGCGGATGATGGGGGTCGAGGTCGACCGGGTCATCTTGACCGCGTTTTTTCTCGGTTCGGCGCTGGCCGGGGCCGCGGCCTTGATCTTTGGCCTCTATTACAACTTCACCAGCTTCATCATCGGCTACACCGCCGGGCTGCGAGCCTTCACCGCCGCCGTCCTGGGCGGCATCGGCAGTGTCGGCGGGGCGATGGTCGGCGGCATCCTGATCGGCTTGATCGAGAGCCTGGGCGGCCAGCTGATCGCGGTGCGCTGGACCGACGTGATCATCTTCTCGATCCTGATCCTGGTTCTAGTGTTCGCGCCGAATGGCCTGTTCGGCCGCGCCGCGCCCAACAAATCCTAGATGGTCAGGTCCTAAGATGGCGACTGGATCCTGATGGCCGAGATCGGCAAGCCGCCGCCGGCCGGGACCGCCGGGATCTGGCCAGCGTTGCGGGCGCGGACGCCGGCGCTGCCATTTGTCGCCCGCATCGCGCCACGCCATCGCGGGCGCCTCGCCATTATGCTGGCGAGCGCGGCGGCGCTGCTCTTTCCGTTGGTGCACGGCAACGACGCCGACATCGATTCGATGGCCAATGCGCTGGCCTTCGCCGCGCTGGCGCTCGGGCTCAACATCGTCGTCGGTTTCGCCGGCCTGCTCGATCTCGGCTATGCCGCGTTCTTCGCCATCGGCGCCTATGCCTACGGCATCCTCAGCTCGTGGCAATTACAGCCGGAATGGTCGAGCTTCTGGGAGCCGTTCCAGTGGCTGGGGCTGGTCGCCCGCAATCATACGACGGCCGGCGACCTCGTCCATTTCCAGGTGTCGTTCTGGTTGATGCTGCCCGGATCGGCGGCGCTCGCGGCGTTCTGCGGGGTGTTGTTCGGTGCGCCCACCCTGCGCCTCAAGGGCGACTATCTGGCGATCGTGACCCTGGGCTTCGGCGAGATTGTGCCGATCGTCGTGCGCAACTGGCCGTCCTTGACCAATGGCGCGATGGGTTTGAACGGGGTCGCTCCGCCGCAATTCTTCGGCTTCCATTTCGGGGTCGGCGCCACGCCCTATTATTACGTCGGGGTTGGGCTGGTGGCGCTGTTGATCCTCACCAGCCTCAGGCTCAAGGATTCGCGGATCGGCCGGGCGTGGATGGCGATCCGCGAGGACGAGGTCGCCGCCGCGGCGATGGGTGTGAACCTGGTTCGGCTGAAGCTCTTGGCCTTCGCCATCGGCGCCGCCTTTGCCGGCGCCACCGGGACCCTCTACATCGCCAAGTTGCAGACCGCGACCCCGGACATGTTCATGTTTCCGGTGTCGGTCATGATTCTGGTCATGGTCGTTTTCGGCGGCATCGGCAGCGTGTGGGGCGTGGTTGTCGGCGCCTTGATCCTTCAGGTTCTGCAATCCTGGGTGCTCGAGGACCTCTCGGGCTGGCTGCAGGCGCTCGGCCGGCTCATTCACGTCGGCTGGCTGCGGCATGTCGAGCTCGCCTCCTCGATCGAGCTGATCTTCGGGCTGATCCTTGTGTTCATGATGCTCTATCGCCGCCAGGGCCTGATCCCGGCGTCGCGGCCAATGCAGGCGCTGACCCTGGCCGAGCAGGCGGCGCAGATCGGCCGCGGCGGGTTCGACCGCCTGCCGGCCTTAGGCGCGGTCGAGCGCGGCGCGAACGGCCCGTTGCTCGAGGTTTCCGGGCTGACCGTGCGGTTCGGCGGCCTCGTCGCCCTGCGCTCGGTCGACCTCATGGTCGCGGCGCATTCGGTCGTCGCCGTGATCGGGCCGAACGGGTCGGGCAAATCAACCTTGTTCAACGCCGTCACCGGCCTGATCGCCCCGGATAGCGGCCGGATCCGCTTCGCCGGCAAAGAGATCGGCGGGCGGCGGCCGCATCAGGTGCTCGAACGCGGCATCGCCCGCACGTTTCAGAACATCCGCCTGTTCCCGAACCTGACCGTCCTCGAAAATGTTATGATTGGCATGCATGCTCGCCTTGACACCGGCGCGGTGGGGGCGCTGCTCCGGCTGCCGCGCACCCGGCGCGAGGAGGAAGCTGCCCGCGAGCAGGCCGCCGCGATCCTGGCGCTGTTCGGCAACCGGCTGCTGCCGCGCGCCGGGCACCTCGCTTCGAGCCTGTCCTACGCCAACCGCAGGCGGACCGAGATTGCCAGGGCGCTCGCCTCGCAGCCGAAGCTGTTGCTGCTCGACGAGCCGACGGCGGGCATGAACCCGGCCGAAACCATCGAGCTCGCCGAGCAGATCAAGAGCCTGCACCAGCATGGGCTGGCCATCCTGTTGATCGAGCACAAGCTCGATGTCGTGGTCAGCCTCGCCGACCAGGTGATCGTGCTCGATCACGGCGAAAAGATCGCCGAGGGCGCGCCCGATGCGGTGCGCCGCGACGAGGAGGTGATCCGCGCCTATCTCGGCCGCAGCGCAGTCGCCGCATGAGCGCGCCGATGCCCGCATCCCCGGCGCGTGAATTCCCGATGCTCGAATTCAAGGCGGTCGACACCCATTATGGCGATCTCCACGTTCTGAAATCGGTCGATTACCGGATCGAGGCCGGCGAGATCGTCTGCCTTCTGGGCGGCAACGCCTCGGGCAAGTCGACCACGATGAAGGCGATCATGGGCACCGTGTCGCCGACCCGTGGCGAGATCCTGTTCGAGGCGCAGTCCTTGGCCAATGTCAGCACCGCCGAGCGGGTGCGCCGCGGCATCGCCCCGGTCTTGGAGGCGCGCCGGCTGTTTCCGCGCATGACGGTCTACGAAAACCTGGAGATGGGCGCCTATACCCGCCGCCGCGGCCCCGAATTCAACCAGGATCTCGCCCGCGTCTTCAGCCTATTTCCGCGGGTCGAGGAGCGGCTATATCAGCTCGCCGGGACCCTTTCCGGCGGCGAGCAGCAGATGGTCGCGATCGGCCGGGCGTTGATGGCGCGGCCCAAGCTCTTATGCATGGACGAGCCGTCGATGGGCCTGTCGCCCGTCTATGTCGAGCAGGTGTTCGACATCATCGGCGAGATCAACCGGCAGGGCACCACGATCTTCATGGTCGAGCAGAACGCCAACATGGCATTGCAGATCGCCAGCCGCGCCTATGTCCTGCAAACCGGCCAGGTGGTGCTGAGCGGCCCGGCCGCCGAATTGCGCCAGAACCCGATGATCCGAGAGGCCTATCTCGGCGAGATGACGGCGCCATAGCCCGACCGCAGCGCTTTGCCGCAGGTGCCGACTTTGATCGCATCAGTCGGGAGCGATCATAAATCGCGCGACGCATCGTTAGCTCTGGTGTCCGGCCCAGATTGTCGGGCGATAGGGGCCTTGGGTGGATCCGCTCAATTTCGTGCACTTATCGGACTGGCTGCGGCGGCTGGCCGCGTTCGCCGCATCGCGGCAGGTGCTCGATGAGCTCGTTCCGCAGGTGGTGGCGATTGCCGCGATGTTTCTGCTGGCCTGGGCGGTCCGAGCGGCGACCCGGTCCGGAACCGATCGCCTCGTGGCTCGCGCCACGACCTTGTTTCGGGTGCCCCGCATCGCCGGCGAGCTGCAGCGCCTGCTGACATTCTGCTACGCTTGGCTACTGCTCGTCATCGTCGAGAATGTCGGCGACCGGCTCGGCGCCGACGTTCGGCTAATCGGCGTCGCCGCGAGCCTGACGGCGCTGTGGATCGTGCTCAGAGCGTCGGCGCGGCTGATGCGTGACGCCTTTCTTGCCCGAGTCGTCGCCGCCGTCGCCTGGATCGTCGCGGCGCTCGATGTGCTGGGCCTGCTCGGGCCGACCGCGGCGGCGCTTAACAGCCTGGCGATAACCGTCGGCGCGTTGCGGCTATCGGTCCTGCTGGTGATCAAGGCCGGGCTGATGATCGCGATCCTGCTGTGGGCGGCGCTTGCTCTGGCCCGGCTGATCAGCGTGCGAATCCAGCGCGCCACCGCCTTCAGCCCGTCAATCCAGGTCCTGACCGGCAATCTAATCAAGATCGCACTGGTTTGCGTGGCGTTGCTGATCGGCCTCAACACCGTCGGCATCGATCTGACCGCTTTCACCGTGTTCAGCGGCGCGGTCGGCGTCGGCATCGGCTTTGGCCTGCAAAAGATCGTGTCGAACTTTGTCAGCGGCATCATTCTCTTGCTCGAGCGATCGATAAAGCCCGGCGACGTGATCGAAGTCGGCAGCACTTTCGGCTCGATCATCTATCTCGGCGCGCGCTACGCCTCGGTGCGCGGCCGCGACGGCAAGGAATATCTGATCCCGAACGAGAACCTGATCACCAACGAGGTGGTCAACTGGTCGTACTCGAACTCGCTGGTCCGGCTCGACGTGGAATTCGGCGTCGCCTACGCCAGCGATCTGCACGAGGTGCGCGACCTCGCGGTCGAGGTTGCCGGGGCGACCGCGCGGGTGCTCGAAACGCCACGGCCGGTGTGCCATTTGACCGGGTTTGGCGACAGCGCCGTCAATCTGATCCTGCGCTTCTGGATCGCCGACCCGGAAAACGGCGTGACCAACGTCAAGGGCGATGTTCTGCTCGGGCTGTGGGACGCGTTCCTCGCGCGCGGGATCGAGCTCCCATTCCCACAGCGCGAATTGCACATTCGCGATCTGCCGTCGGCGGCCCTGCCACGCGCGCAAAAGTCGCGAGCGCAGCAGGATATAGCCGAAGAGCGCAATTAGCGCCGCAGTCGCACAGCGCCGGCGGAACGCAGCTAATGCCGGGAGGTTGGGTCGGTCCGGCCGTCGACCAGCGCCGCCCGGTCCTTGGCGGCCGATTGCCCGGCAGCGACCGGCGGCGGCTCGGCCGCTGGCGGGTCGAGGCTTACGTTTCGCTGGCGCGGCAATGCGTCGGGAAATTCGGCCTGCACAAAGGCGATCAGCTGTTCGCGCACCTCGCAGCGCAGATCCCAGGTCAGACCCGGATTGCGGGCGCTGACCAGAGCGCGCAGCTGGACCATGGCGCCGGGCGTGTCGGTCACCTGCAGCCCGGCCACCTTGCCGTCCCACAGCTTGCTTTGATGGAGAATTTCGTCGAGCTTTTGCCGTATCCGATCGACCGGGACCGTGTAGTCGACGTTCAGAAAAACCGAGCCGATCTGTTCGGCGCTCTCATAGGTCCAGTTCTGGAACGGCTTCTCGATGAAATAGGTCAGCGGCACGATCATCCGCCGCAGATCCCAGATGCGGACCACGACATAGGTGCTGGTAATCGTCTCGATCCAGCCCGATTCACCTTCGACCACGACCTGGTCCTCGACCCGCATCGGCTGGGTTATCGCGATCTGGATGCCGGCCAGCAAATTGCCCAGCACCGGGCGCGCCGACAGGCCGAGAATGATGCCCGCGGCCCCGGCCGAGGCCAGCAGGCTCACCCCGTACTGGCGGACTGCGGCAAAGGTCATCAAAGCGGCGGCGACGGTGATGATCGCCAGCAAGGTTTTGCCCACCCGCTGCAGGATGCGCATCTGGGTGACGTGCTTGCGCGCCAGCAGATTGTCTTCGACATCGGTGCGGAACCGCCGCAGATAGATCGTCACCGCGATATCGAGCGCGATCGCTGCGGTCCAGCCCACAACCAGGATAAAGGCCCCCAGCAGCGCTCGTCCGACGGCGATCGCCGTGGGGTAGGAGAATCGCGCCGCCGGCAGCGCGGCGCCGAGCGCGAGGATCAAGACGAAGGCGCTCGCCGGCCCCTGTCCGCGCTGGAGCAAGGTTTGCAGAAACGGACTGAACCTCCCTGCCAGCCGGATCAGCCGCCGGGTAAACCAGCGATAGACGGCAAGGGTGACCACCGCCGCAACCAGCATGACGATCACGCCGAGCAGCCAACGCGGTATGAACAACAAGATCGCCGCCATCAAATCCCCTTTGCTTCCGCCGCGATTTCGCGCCGTTACCGTGCGCGCTTCGAAAGATAAACGCCGAAACCGGCCGAATTGCGCATCGCGCTCACTCGCTTGCCACGGCCGGACCAATTAGTCTGCGCTGCGCCGGCGCACCGCAGAGCCCGGCATCGGCAGCTTTAATGGTTCGGAGCATGATCATGATGGGCGATTCCAAGACCGCCATTCTCGAGCACCTCGGCCGGCAACATCAGGCGATGGTCGCTTTGCTCGGCGAGCTCGTCGCCATCGATTCCGGCAGCTACAACAAGCGCGGGGTCGATCTGGTCGAAGACCGCTTGCGCTGCTGGCTCGAAGCCGCCGGGATCGCCTGCGAGATGTTCCCCCATGACCGGTTCGGCGGCTGCATGGCGGCGCGGCTGCCCGGGGAAGGCGGCGGCAACCGGCCGATCATCTTGATGGGGCATTGCGACACGGTATTTCCCGAGGGCACCGCCGCCCAGCGGCCGTTTCGCATCGACGGCAACCGGGCTTTCGGGCCGGGGGTCACCGATATGAAGGCGGGTCTGGTGATGAACAGCTTTGTGCTCGATGCGCTGCGCCGGTTCGGCGCGCCGTGCCCGCTTGTCGGCCTCTACACCGCCGACGAGGAGATCGCCTCCCCCTCCTCGCGCCCGATCATCGAGTCCGAGGCAAAGGGTGCGCGCGCGGTGTTCAACGCCGAGCCGGGACGGCCGTCGGGCAACCTCGTCTCGCGGCGCAAGGGTGCGGCCTTTATCGAATTGGAGGTGACCGGCCGCGCCGCCCATTCGGGCGCCGCCCACGCCGACGGGGTGAGTGCCATCGAGGCGATGGCGCGCAAGATCCAACGCCTGCACAAATTGACCGATTACGACCTCGGCGCCACGGTCAATGTCGGGCTGGTCGCGGGCGGCCAGTCGGTCAACACCGTCGCCCCGCGCGCCACTGCCGGGATCGACGTGCGCTTTCCGACCCTCAATATCATGGAAAAGATCCTCGGTGAGGTGCGCGAGATCTGCAATTGCTGCGAATTGCCGGGCAGCGAAAGCCGCATCCTGGGCGAGGGCAACTTCCTGCCGCTCGAACAGGACGAGGCGAGCCGGCAATTGCTCGACCATTACGCCCGCGCCGCCGCGGATCTCGGCATTCAAGGCGTCGCCGGCGAGGCCACCGGCGGCTCGGCCGACAGCGGCTTTACCGCGGCGCTGGGCACCCCCACCCTGTGCGGCGCCGGCCCCATTGGCGGCAACGCCCATACCAACGACGAATGGTGCCGCATCGATACGATGGCGCCGCGCGCCCAGACCCTCGCCCTGACGATTCTGCAGCTCGCCGCGGGCTAGTCTACGCCCGATCCGAAACTGCCGTCTCGCAGTAGCAACCTGGCGCTTGTGATCATGACCTCCCAGTTCCGGCCATCCCGGCGAAGGCCGGGACCCATCTTGGACACGGGCACCGGCCTTCGCCGGTGTGGCGAGTGGGTGGTCGGAGCTGTCAGAAATGCGCCCGATCCGTCTGCATTTGCTGGCGTCGCAAGGCGCGGCCGGGGCGCTCGCCGGTGGGTTTGCCGGCGGCCCAGACCGGGCGGCCGTTGACGAAGACGTGCTCGATGCCGGCGGCCGGGGTGGTCGGCGCCTCGAAGGTGGCGCGGTCGATGACCGTCGCCGGGTCGAACACGGTCACATCGGCCCAGGCGCCGGCGGCGACGGCGCCGCGCCCGGCAAGGCCGAACCGGGCTGCCGGCAGGCCGGTCATCTTGCGCACCGCCTCTTCGAGACCGAACAGCCCCAGATCGCGGGAGTAATGGCCGAGCACCCGCGGAAACGTGCCCCACAGCCGCGGATGCGGGTGGAAATCATGCGGCAGCCCGTCCGAGCCGATCATCGTCTGCGGAAAGCGCAACACCCGCTGCACGTCGGGTTCGTCCATCATCCAATAGATCGCCCCGGCCGGCTGCAATCGGTCAACCGCCTGCTTGACGCTCACACCCCAATCGGCGGCGATCGCGGCAAGCTCGCGCCCGGCCTGAGCGGGCGCGCTCTTCGACCAGGTGACCATGCACCTTCGAGGCGCGCCCGGCCTGAGCGGCGCTCAGCACCGTCGAGGAGGCGATGTAGGGATAGGCGTCGAGACCGACCTGCTGCTGTGCGATCGTCGCGGCGATGACCGGCAGGGTCTCGGCGGTGCGGCCGAAATTGTCGCGGCCGATGGTCTTGTGGTGCGAGATCACCACCGGCACCCCGGCGGCGCGGCCGACCGCGAAACTCTCCTCCAGGCTGTCGAGCACGCCTCCGCCTTCGTTGCGCATATGCGTCGTATAGAGTGCGCCGGCCGGGCGCAGCAGTCTCGCCAATGCCTCGATTTCGGCGGGTGGGGCGTGCTCGGCCGGAGCATAGGCGAGCCCGCTCGACAGGCCGACGGCGCCGGCGTCGAGCGCCTCCTGCAACAATTCGCCCATGCGCGCCAGCTCGTCGGGCTCGGCCGGCCGGTCGAGTGCGCTCATCGCGCCGACGCGCAAGGTCGAATGGCCAACGAGGCAGGCGGCGTTGAGCGCCGCCGGGCTGCGGTCGAGGGCCGCCAGATAATCGGCGAACCGGCCATAGCGATAGTCGGCGGCGTCGCCGATCAAGTCGAGCGGCGGCGGCGGCGCATGGTCGATCCGCAATGGCGCCAGGCTGATCCCGCAATTGCCGGTGACGACCGTCGTCACCCCCTGGCTCGCCTTCGCCATCATTTCCGGCGTGGCGAACAGCGCCCGGTCGTCATGGGTGTGCACATCGATAAAGCCGGGGGCGACAACCTTGCCCGACACATCGATCTCGCGCGCGCCGGTGGTTTTGGCGACCGCCCCGATTTCGGCGATGCGATCGTCCTTGATCATGACATCGGCGCGAAACCGCGCCCGTCCGCTGCCGTCGATGACCCCGCCACCGCGCAAAATGTAATCGGCCATTTCGTCCTCTTGCTCCGTGTGTCGTCGCCGCAAGCTTTGCGCCATGGCCCGCCCAGCTTCAAGACATCGTCCGGTCCGCAGACTTGCTGTTTTTGCGGCGAACCAACATTTTGCGCCTTGGGAATGACCCGCACTACGGCTGCTGATTTGATGTTGGTCGGGAAACCCGATCTGCTGACTAACATATACGGGACGCATTTCTGACGCCCAATCTGGATAAGCGTAAACATGCGATCTGGTTCTTCGGAAGCCTCGATAGGCTTTTGTGAGCGATCGCAATACAAACGCTTCGAAGGAAATCCCTGTGAGTATCTTAAGGCGGTTCATCGTTAAGGTAAGTGCGGACGAATGTCCTGGTGCGATCGGGCGGCCTGACACTGCGGCAGATTGGGAAGAAGGGATTTTTAAGACCGACAATGCTCGACAAACGAGGGCGGGGGTTGATCTCCGCCGAGAGGAAATACGAGCCCCCGACCCAGGCGATCACCTGCTGATTTGAATCAATGACGGCCCCGGTGGCGGGGGAACGGGGCTGACGGCGATCGGAGAAGTCGCGGTTTTTCATTCCGACAGCAAAGAGGTGGTGATTAAAAGCGTCGAGTTGTTCCCAAATCCTCGCCTTAACAATACCGATCTCAAAAATTCAACGCATCACCTGGCGTTGAACGACCTACACACTTCGCGTGTCGTGGCGCTGCGATACCTCAGCCAGGAGGATTGGGATGCGATTCGTGACGAGGCCGCGAAAAAAGTGGCTGAGGCCGCCAGCATCTACCTCAGTGTCACGGCAATGGAAGGAAAACGCCTCTATTCCGAATCCATGAAGCTGGAGCGTGACTCGAAATTTTCGAAATTGATCAAATCAATGAATAAGCAGCTCAACGGTGGGGTGTATGCCTGCCAGGCGTGTAGTTTTTCCGCGATTGAATCATCTTTATTCGATGCGCATCATCTCGTCCCGCTATGTTTAGGTAAGCGGGAAACTAAGCTTCTTGATTTCGCCGTTCTTTGCCCCACCTGTCATCGCCTTGCGCACCGAATAGGTGCTCTGCACGACCCGCTCCCGGTTTCGGGGATAAAAAATTGGTGGCAGGCGCGACGAAATGGTGCCCTGCCGCCAAACGTGTAAGGTCCGAAAATCGAGTTCGGGATCTAGTGGATAGTACCTGACGGAAGAGTCCTAATTGTGGTTTCCCGACGAGTGCGGCTGTGCCATTGTGCGGTATGCGCAAGGGGATAGCCATTGAGGTCACGGCGGCGGATCGGGCTCGCTTGCAGTCGATCATCCGGGATCGCAACAGCCCGCAGAAGCACGTCTGGCGCGCACGGATTGTTCTGCTGACGGCGGATGGTCAGGGCACCACCGCCGTCATGCGCGCCGTCGGCAAGGGCAAGACCGTGGTTTGGCGCTGGCAGGAACGCTTTATGCATGAGGGGGTTGACGGGCTGACCCGCGACAAGACGCGGCCCTCGCGGATCCCGCCGCTGCCGACCGAGACCGTCGATCGAGTGGTGGCGCTGACCAACCAAGCCCCGCCGCATGAGGCGACCCATTGGACCGCCGCGGCGATGGCCCAGGCGACGGGGATCAGCCCGTCCTCGGTGCGCCGCATCTGGACGCGGCACGGATTGCAGCCGCATCGGGTGCGCTCGTTCAAACTCTCCAACGACCCCAAATTCGTCGACAAGCTCAAGGAAGTCGTCGGCCTTTATATCGATCCGCCCGATCATGCCGTGGTCCTCAGCATCGACGAGAAAAGCCAGATCCAAGCCCTCGACCGCACCCAGCCGGGGCTGCCGATGAAGAAGGGGCGCTGCGCCACGATGACCCACGATTATAAGCGCAACGGCACCACAACCTGTCAAATCGCTTGCAACTGCGACCCCCTTTTCGCGTCCAATCGGGACCCCTCAGCGGGGGTTGGTTCAGGCTTGTCCCGGTAGCGAACAGGAGGGACCCGCGCATCGTGGAGTGACCGCCCCGAGTCTGACGGAGCGATGCGCGGGAGGTGCCTGTTTGCCCACCGGGGCAAGCCGGGGTGACGGTCAGGTGCGGTTTTTAAATCGCCAGCTGTCGTTGCCGGTCTCGATGATGTCGCAGTGGTGGGTCAGGCGATCGAGCATGGCGGTAGTCATCTTGGCGTCGCCGAACACCTGGGGCCAATCGGCGAAGGCGAGGTTGGTGGTGATCAGCAGCGAGGTGCTCTCGTAGAGCTTGCTGATCAGGTAGAACAGCAACTGGCCTCCGGGCTGGCTGAACGGCAGATAGCCGAGCTCGTCGATGACGATGAGATCGTAGCGCAGCAGGTTCTCGGCGAGCCGGCCACTGCGACTGGCAGCCTTCTCCTGCTCGAGTTGGTTGACGAGGTCGACCAGGTTGAAGAAGCGGCCCCTGGCGCGGGTGCGGATGACGGCCGAGGCGACGCCTATGCATAGATGAGTTTTGCCGGTGCCGGTTCCGCCGATGAAGATCGCATTGCGCTGGCGTCGAGGAAGGCGCCGGTGGCGAGTTCGCGCACCTGGCCCTCATCGACCGGCGTATCGGCGAAGACGAACTTGTCGAGGTCTTTGAGGACCGGGAACTTGGCTCCGCCGATGCGATAGCTGATCGACCGGGCCTGCCGGTGGGTGCGCTCAGCCCGGAGCAGGCTGGCGATGAGGGGGTAGAGCTCGTCGCGTCGGGCGAGCCCCTTGCCGGCGATCTCGTCGAAGCTGGCGCGCATGCCATAGAGCTTCAGTTCGGTCATGGCTTCGAGGATCTCGTGGCGTTCCATCAGGCTACCTTCCTTATGCTGTCGCAGCGCCCGCAATCGGCCATGGGTTCGATCTTCAGGCGCAGCGCGTCGGGCGTGGTGATGCTGGGCGGCGCCTCCGGCTGCCGCTGGCGCGCCAACACGGTCAGAATCACCTCGCCGCTGGCGATGCCGGCCGCGAGCGCTTCGGCGCAGGCGGCCTCGACCGCACCCAGCCCATGGTCGAGCACCGCGCCCAGCACTTTGACGAACTGACGATCGCCGTCGGCGTGGCTTTTCAGCTTGGCGCGGACCTGGGCCAAGGCCGGCGGCAGGTCCCAATCCTTGAACGGAGCGCCATTGCGCAAGGCGCCCGGCTTCTTCACCAGGACCGGCAGATAGTGCCAGGGATCGTAGATGATCTGGTCGTGCCGGAACTGGCGAGGGTGGTCGGCCACCACCTCGTCGTTGAACAGAACGACGATGCGCTCGGCGTGGGAGCGCACCAGAACCATCCGGCCGGCGGCCCGCGCGTCGATGCTGTAGCGATTGTGATCGGCCATGATCAGGCAGGTGGTCGTGGCGCGCACCGCCTTCTCGACAAAGCCGTCGAACGGCCCGCGCGGCTCCATCAGGCTCGCCCGTTCATCCTGGAATACCTCCCAGATTGTCCGCCCCTTGAACTCCGGATGCTTGGTTCGCTTGGCGTAAGCGATGCACTGATCTTCCAGCCAGCCGTTCAGCTCGGTCAGGCTCGTCACCCGTGGCTTGGGACGGAACAGCTGGTCGCGCAGATTGCCGACCTGGTTCTCAACCTGACCCTTCTCCCAGCCAGCGGCGGGCGTGCAGGCCACCGGCTCGATCAGATGGTGCGAGCACATCTGCAGAAAGCGGCGATTGTACTGGCGCGCCTTGCCAACGAAGATCGCCTCCACCGCCGTCTTCATGTTGTCGTAGATGCCGCGCCGGCAGACCCCGCCGTAGAACACGAACGCCTTGTCGTGGGCGTCGAAAACCAATTCCTGGGTCTCGCGGAAATAGGCGCGCACGAACGGCATGCGACTGTGCGACAGCTTCATGTGCGCCGCCTTGATCATCAGCGGCAGACCCTGCAGCGTGATCGTCTCGTGGCTCCAGTCGAACTGGTAGGCCTCGCCGGGCGCAAAGCTCAGCGGCACATAGGCATGCGCCGGAACCCGCGCTCGTTCCTCCCGCCACGTCTTTACGAACCGATGCACACTGTCGTGGGCGCCGTCATATCCACGGCCGCGCAACTCCTCGAACAGCCGCTGGGTCGAGCGGCGTTCACGCCGAGGCAGCCTCGCTTCCGCCTCCAGGATCTCCGTCAGGACTTCGATCCACTCGCCGAGCTTCGGCGTCGGCTGCACGCCGCGCTCGTACTTGAACTCCGTCGCCTGACCGCGGACCACCTTGCGCACCGTCGCGCGCGACACCGACAGCCTCCGTACGATCTCCTTGATCGGTCGGTGCTGATCGAAATAGGCACGCCGTATCTCGCCGATCGTGTCCACCCCAATCATCCCCCAACCCTTCCCAGCCGGCACCGGCCGAAAAGGAAGGGACGCTGACACGCCGCGTCAGAGGGTCACGATTGAATGCGAAAACCGCCCCTCAGGGGGTCACTATCGCCCGCGAATTTACAGTCATCGGGCGCTGCATGCAGCGCCACCGGCATCAGGAATTCATCGGCTTTCTCAATACCGTCGAGCGCGAGGTCGCGGCCGACAAGGCGGTCCATGTGGTCCTCGACAACTATGCCACTCACAAGCACCCCAGGGTGAAAGCCTGGCTCGCCCGCCATCGGCGCGTCACCTTCCACTTCACCCCGACCTCGTGCTCCTGGGCCAACGCGGTCGAGGGGTGGTTTGCCAAGCTGACCCGACAACGGCTCAAGCGCGGCGTCTTCACCTCGATCGTCGAGTTGCAGGCCGCCATCAACCGCTTCATCGCCGACGCCAACGGCGCGCCCAAGCCGTTCGTCTGGACCAAATCCACTGACGCCATCCTCGCCGCTGTCACCCGCGGGAGACAAGCGTTAGGAGCGATCCACTAGGAATCCCGACTGTTGTTTGAAAAAATGTATCCCTCCGGTGATGGCCGCCTTGCGTAACTGAGGTGGGATGGGCTGGTAAGCACTGGTGCAAATGATGGTGTTTGCACCGGTGTTAGAGACGGTGCGATGGCGCGGGTCGAGGTTATAACGGGGCCGGAACGGCGGCGGCGTTGGAGCGCCGAGCAGAAGCGGGCGATTGTTGCCGAGAGCCTGGCGCCTGGGGCGGTGGTCACAGAGATCGCTCGCCGCGCGGAGATTGGGACCGGCCAGATTTATCGCTGGCGCCGGGAGCTTGGGGTCGGCCGGGGGTTTGCTCAGGTTCTGATCGCGCCGGGCGGGGATGACGCCGGGTGGCCTGCGGCACCGGTGATCGAGATCGAATTTGTGGGGAAGGCGCGCATGCGGATCCCGGCTTCGATCCCGGCCGGGCTGGCGGCGGCCGTGGTCAAAGCGCTGTCGGGGCGATGATCCCGGTCCCTTCGGGAGTTCGTGTTTGGCTAGCCGTCGGCCACACCGACATGCGGCGTGGGATGAACAGCTTGGCACTGCAAGTCCAAGAAGTATTGGATCGCGATCCGCATGCCGGTGATTTGTACGTTTTCAGAGGCAGAAGGGGTCATTTAATCAAAATTCTGTGGCATGACGGGATCGGCATGTCGCTCTACGCCAAGCGGCTGGAGCGCGGCCAATTCATCTGGCCATCGCCGGCCGACGGGATCGTCGCGATCAGCGCGGCGCAGTTGGCTTACATGCTCGACGGGATCGACTGGCGGAACCCGGTTCGCACCTGGCGTCCGGAAGTGGCCGGCTGAGAGCCTGCCCCTGACCTGATCAGGGATGCGGCGGATTGACTCACCCTATGGTTGAGGAGCGCTCGGGCCCGGTGATGTGCGATAATCGGGCCCGTGACGACACCCGAGGACCTCCCCGACGCCATTGCCGCGCTGCAGGCGGCGCTAATCGCGGAGCGCGAAAGAGCGGCGCGGGTCGAGGCCGAATTGGCGGTGGCCAAGGCCAAGGCTTCCGATGATCAGGCCTTGATCGCCCATCAGCGATTGCAGATCGCCAAGCTCACGCGTGAGCTCTATGGCCAGCGCTCGGAACGCAGTGGGCAATTGCTCGATCAGATGGCGCTGGCCTTCGAGGAGTTCGAGAGTTCGGCGACCGAAGACGAGATTGCCGCCGAGCGGGCCGTGGCCAAGACCACCAACGTGGTGGCCTTCACCCGCAAGCGCCCGGCACGCCAGCCCTTCCCCGAGCATCTGCCGCGCGAGCGGGTGGTCGAACCGGGTCCGACCGCCTGCCAGTGCTGCGGCAGCTCGCGGCTGCGCAAGCTGGGCGAGGACATCACCGAGACGCTGGAGGTGATTCCGCGGCAGTGGAAGGTGATCCAGCATGTTCGTGAGAAGTTCACCTGCCGCGACTGCGAGAAGATCAGCCAGGCGCCGGCGCCGTTCCACGTGATCGCGCGCGGCTGGGCCGGCCCGAGCCTCTTGGCGATGATCCTGTTCGAGAAGTTCGGGCAACATCAGCCGCTGAACCGCCAGGCCGAACGCTATTCGAGAGAAGGCGTACCCCTCAGCCTGTCGACCCTGGCCGACCAGGTCGGGGCCTGCTGCGCGGTGCTGACCCCGCTGCTGCGGCGGGTTGAGGCGCATGTCTTCGCGGCCGAGCGCTTGCACGGCGACGATACCACCGTGCCGGTCTTGGCCAAAGGCAAGACCGACATCGGGCGATGCTGGGTTTACGTGCGCGACGATCGACCGTTCGGTGGACCGGACCCGCCGGCGGCGATGTTTTATTACTCGCGCGATCGCCGCGGCGAGCACCCGCAGACACATCTGGCCGGCTATGCCGGGATCCTCCAGGCGGACGCCTTCAGCGGATACAACAAACTCTACGAACCCGACCGCCAACCGGGCCCGATCCTGGAGGCCGGATGCTGGAGCCACGCCCGTCGACCGTTCTTCGTCATGGCCGATCTTGCTGAGAACGCCCGCCGCAAGGCGCAGGGCAAGACGACGGCGGTGATATCGCCGCTGGCGCTGGACGCAGTCCGGCGCATCGATGCCCTCTTCGACATCGAACGCACGATCAACGGCCAGAGCGCCGAGCGACGCCGAGCCGTCCGGCAAGAGCTGAGCGCGCCGCTGGTCGCTGATCTCGAGCGCTGGCTGCGCGAGCACCGGCCAAAGCTGTCGCGCGGCAACGATCTCGCCAAGGCGATGGATTACCTGCTCAAGCGCTGGCCGGCGTTCACCCGGTTCCTCGACGACGGCCGCATCTGCCTGTCGAACAACGCCGCCGAGCGCGCGCTGAGAGGTATCGCTCTCGGCAGAAAATCATGGTTGTTCGCGGGTTCCGACCGGGGTGGGCAGCGGGCGGCGGCAATGTACAGCCTGATCGTCACCGCCAAGATGAACGATGTCGATCCGCAAGCCTGGCTGGCCAACGTCCTGGCCCGGATCGCCGAGCATTCGGCCCAGAGGCTCGATGAACTGCTGCCATGGAACTGGCGGCCGCGTTCGGCACCGCAAAGTCAGGCGGCCTGATCATGGCAGCCATCGCCCAGGTCTTCACGATCAGCTATGTCGCCAACCTGCTCGGCGAGGACGAAGACTGGCTGTACGACCTGTCGACCGACATGTTCCCGGAAGACGGCTGCCTCTGGGTCTACGGCGTCGGCGAGGATGGCGTGCCCGCCTTCACCAAGGACGGCATAGAGAACCTGCGCCAGATCATCGCTGACCAACGAGCCGCCGGCCGCGCACCGCCTCAGGTCAAATCCGCCGAGTAGCCGGCCTGTGGTCCTCACCGCATGCTAACGAAAAAATCCGAATTCGTACGTTGATAAAAAGGGGCCTCGACCAGGTCCCCCACTATCTGTGGCCAGATGACCTTTCGGGACTTACGCTACGTCAAAGGGGTGAGGTCGCTGACTTAGTGTGTCGTGCTACGAAAGAATGCTGGAACTGGGATTCACTTAAGGACAAATCCGTTTTCAGAAAAGCCATATTTTCGCTAAATCTCTATGCTACTGGCTTAAAAGCAGAAGATATTGGAGGCGATTTAGTTTTCACCAAGGCGGCCGAAGCGATAGCCTCACTGCGCGGTGAGTTGGATTTTCATGCCCAGGTGGCTATGATGTTTGAGAAGAATCCACCGTGATTACCATCCGCAAGATCGCCGGCATCCCCGTTGTCGGAGTTGTTGTCGCGTTGTGCCGTGCTTAGCGTTCTCAGAGATTGGCAAACCGTTGCGGCAGGCGTCCTCGCAATTCTTGGGGCCATGTTCGGCGGATGGGTGATATGGCGGCAAACCAACGTAGTTGATAGGCGTGTGTAGGCCACGCTAAATCGACAGTATGCAGCCGCGCGCTCAGTTCTACCTTTAGCCTTGAGCGCGCTCGCGGAATATTCGAAGGATTGCGCCTCCAGCTTGCGTCTGCGCATTAGTGGATAGAACCTGACAGAAGAGTCCTGATTTTGGTGTTTCCGCGGGGCCGGCTGTGCCACAGTGCGGCATGCGCAAGGGGATCACCATCGAGATTACGCCGGCCGATCGGAAGCGCTTGCAGTCGATCATCCGGGATCGCAACAGCCCGCAGAAGCACGTCTGGCGCGCGCGGATCGTCATGCTGACGGCCGATGGAGCGGGGACCACCGCCATCATGCGCGCGGTTGGCAAAGGCAAGACCGTGGTCTGGCGCTGGCAGGAACGCTTCATGCATGAGGGGGCCGAGGGGCTCGCCCGCGACAAGACCCGGCCCGCGCGCATCCCGCCGCTGCCGGCCGCGACCGTCGATCGGGTGGTGGCGCTGACCAACCAAGCCCCGCCGCATGAAGCGACCCATTGGACGGCTTCGGCGATGGCCAAGGTGGCGGGGGTCAGCCCGTCCTCGGTGCGCCGCATCTGGACGCGGCACGGGCTGCAGCCGCATCGGGTGCGTTCGTTCAAGCTCTCCAACGATCCCAAATTCGCCGCCAAGCTCAAGGAGGTTGTCGGTCTTTATATCGATCCGCCGGATCATGCCGTGGTCCTCAGCATCGACGAGAAAAGCCAGATCCAAGCCCTTGACCGCACCCAGCCGGGGCTGCCGATGAAGAAGGGGCGCTGCGCCACGATGACCCACGATTACAAGCGCAACGGCACCACCACCCTGTTCGCCGCCCTCGATATCCTTGAGGGCAAGGTCATCGGGCGTTGCATGCAGCGCCACCGGCATCAGGAATTCATCCGCTTTCTCAACACCGTCGAGCGCGAGGTCGCGGTCGACAAGGCGATCCATGTGGTGCTCGACAATTATGCCACCCACAAGCACCCCAAGGTGCGCGGCTGGCTCGCCCGCCATCCGCGCTTCACCTTCCACTTCACCCCGACCTCGTGCTCCTGGGCCAACGCGGTCGAAGGCTGGTTTGCCAAACTCACCCGACAACGGCTCAAACGCGGCGTCTTCACCTCGATCGTCGAGCTGCAGACCGCCATCAACCGCTTCATCGCCGACGCCAACGGCAAGCCCAAG
This sequence comes from uncultured Alphaproteobacteria bacterium, assembly GCA_963814805.1. Taxonomy (GTDB): domain Bacteria; phylum Pseudomonadota; class Alphaproteobacteria; order ATCC43930; family CGMCC-115725; genus AP-15. Next base: position 307,724 of record CAWFER010000015.1, read on the forward strand.
CCGTTCGTCTGGACCAAATCCGCTGACGCCATCCTCGCCGCCGTCACCCGCGGGACACAAGCGTTAGAAGCGATCCATTAGCTCCCATACGTCGTGCAACAACGCGCTGCCCACCTTTGATCCCAAAATGATTTTTATGCTGCGTGATGTCGTCGAGAGTACAGAGAATATCGTATCAGAACGAATTTCTACAATAATTTCTGATGTTCAAATTCTTGCCGCACGCTTGCGTAGATTATCAAATCCAAACTTCCTTGCAACGAAGCAGTTTGGAAATGTATATAGCGAACGCTGCGGTAATTTATTCCCGGTGCGAAGACCTATTCAGCTATGCTCGCCGCGAGACAGATGAAACGCCTGCAGAGTTTCCTCGCGACGAACGGTTGGACGCCGCTCTTAGCGTCATGGGCTTCAACGACCCAAAATATCGGGCCGCATTGATTGATCGAGCCAAGCGCGTCCCGCGACCGCAGAGGCAATGATGTGTATGCGTTACGCAGCCTGCCCTCAGCCTCAAACCCCGAGATGATTTGCGGCCCCTCACATGTCCATCTGCGCCAAACCTGCGCCTAAATTCCTGATTCTATCCGGCGCGCGATCCATTGGTTGAGGCTGACACCTTCGGCTTGGGCGCGCAGGGCCGCTCGACGATGCGCCTGCGGGGTCAGGCGAAGCAGGATCTTGCCGCTGTGCGGGCGGTCCGGCGCCTCGCCGCGCTCGGCGCAGAAGGCGAGGTAGTCGTCGACGCTGTCGCGGAACGCCTGCTCGACTTCGGCGAAGCTCTCGCCCCCAAAGGTAACAACGTCGCGCAGCCCGGCGACGCGGCCGTGAAAGATTCCATCATCGGCCTCGACAGTCCCAACATAGCCCTTGTATTCGAGCATCGTCGCTATTCCTTCTCCGCTTTCACACCAGCGGCGGCGAGGAAATCCCGGATGGCACGCACCAACCCGCGCCTTGTTTCGGGGCCTGGATGCGGTCGATGGAACACGGCCCGCACACCGCCCAGCGCGCCCCTCACGCGACTTCCCGCCCCTTCGCTGATCTCGGCTCCGGCAGCGCGCAGCAGCGCCTCGATCTCGCTCCAGCGAAGATCGGTAGGCGTCGGCTCGACGAAAATCCGCTCGAGCGTGCGTCGGTGCCGCCGGTTCATCGAAATCAATGATATCGCAAATAGGTATCGCAGGGGATCGCGGCAATGCGCGCGCGATCGCGGTTTGACTTTGATCGGGTGCCGGTTGTAGCTTTCACGCCATTCCCGAGAACGTGGGCGAAGCGCCCCGGCCCGCTGCATTCGAGCGCGGAAGGCCAGATCGGGACAACAACAACGTGAAACGGATCGATAGCGAATGAGCAGCAAGCGCGAGGAGCCGAAATACAAGATCAACCGCCGCCTCGGGGTCAATCTGTGGGGACGGCCGAAGAGCCCGTTGAACCGCCGCGAATACGGCCCCGGCCAGCACGGCCAGCGGCGCAAGAAGCCGTCCGACTTCGGGACCCAGCTCGCCGCCAAGCAGAAGCTCAAGGGCTATTACGCCAATCTCGGCGAGCGCCAGTTCCGCCGGCTCTATGAGGAGGCGGTGCGCCGGCGCGGCGACACCGGCGACAATCTGATCGAGCTGTTGGAGCGCCGCCTCGACGCGGTCGTCTACCGCATGAAGCTGGTGCCGACCCCGTTCGCCGCGCGCCAGCTGGTCAACCACGGCCACGTGCGGGTCAATGCCCGGCGGGTGACGATCCCCTCCTACACAGTGCGCGACGGCGACGAGATCGAGCTCGGGACCAAGGCCAAGACCATGGCGCTGGTGCTCGAAGCCTCGCGATCGGGCGAGCGCGACGTCCCCGACTATATCGAAATCGACCACGACCGCATGAAGGGCCGCTTTATCCGCGCGCCGAAGCCGGCCGACGTGCCCTATCCAGTGTCGATGGAGCCCAATCTCGTCGTCGAGTTCTATTCGCGCTGAGCCGGCTGGCGACGCCGGCGGAGGCGCTCGCTACGCCCGATCAGAGCCCGCCGCCCAGTCCAATCCGGTGGCACGCTCGCGCTCGCGCGAGCAGCGGCAACAGCGCGGCGATCCTCGCTACATGTCGCCGGCGCCGCATGCCTAATGTGCGCCGCGATCGAACCGGACGATTGCGATGCTGATTGTGCCGATCATCGTCGTCCTGCTGCTGATCCTGGTAAACGGCCTGTTCGCGATGGCCGAGATCGCCTTGGTCTCGGCCCGCACCGCGCGGCTGAAGGCGCTGGCCGAGACCGGCAGCCTGGGGGCCCAGGCCGCGCTCGAGCTGCGCGCCGACCCCTCGCGGCTGTTGTCGACGGTACAGATCGGCATCACCGTGATCGCGGTGCTGTCCGGCACCTTCGGCCAGGCGACCTTGGGCGACCGCCTGCAATCCGTGCTCGCCGAGTATTCCGGATGGATCGGCCGCTACGCACACGCGCTCAGCATGGCGGTGGTGGTGATCGCCATCTCGTATCTGTCCCTGATCATCGGCGAACTGGCGCCAAAGCGCATCGCGCTCTTCCATCCCGAGCGGATCGCTGCGGCGTTGGCGCAGCTGATGCGGGCGATCGCACGGGGGGGAGCGCCGATCGAGTGGTTTTTGAGCGCCTCAACCGATCTCGTGTTGCACCTCGTGCCGTTGCGCAGCGAGGGGGCGGCGCCGGTGACCGACCAGGAGATCAGCTTTCTGCTGCGCGAGGGAACCGCTACCGGCCACATCCCGCAAGCCGAGACCGAGATCGTCGAGATGGCGCTGCGGCTCGGCGACCGGCGGGCGAACACGGTGATGACGCCGCGCACCCGGGTCGAATGGCTCGATCTCGACGACCCCGAAGAAGAGAATCGGCGCAAGATCCGCGCCAGCCCCTATTCGCGCTTTCCCGTAGTGCAGGGCGGCTCGCAGCAGGTGATCGGCATTGTCGAGGCCAAGGATCTGCTCGGCCGCTGCCTCGCTGGACTGGCCCTCGACCTGCGGGCGGCGACCCGGCCGCCGCTCTATTTGCCGAACACGGTCAGCGTGCTGCGGGTGCTTGACGTGTTCAAAAGCTCGGGCGAGCCGATGGCGCTGATCGTCGATGAATATGGCGACCTCGAAGGGCTGGTGACGCCGAGCGACATCCTCGAAGCGCTGGTCGGCGACATTCCTGGCAGTAGCGACGCCGATCAGCGGGTGGTGCGGCGCGAAGACGGCACCTGGCTGATCGACGGCATGGTCGGTCTCGACGAATTAAAGCAGACCCTGGGGCTGTCCCACCTGACCGGCGAGGACGCCGATTTTCACACTCTGGGCGGGTATCTGATGGCCCGCCTCAACCGCGTGCCGATGATCGCCGACCGGGTCACCGCCGACGGCTTCCAGTTCGAAGTGGTCGACATGGACGGCCGCCGCGTCGACCGGGTGCTGATCTCGCCGGTCGTCGCCAAGGGCCGGCGCTGACGCCGCCCCGACGCGGCCCGCCGCCGATGCAAGCCGGCGCTCGCGACGCCATCTCCCGCAGCATGCGCATGCGAGCCACTAAGACAGAAATGCAGATTGCATTGTGCGAGTTCGAGCCGCGGCTGACGATCAAAGTCGGCAGCATGCTGGCCGCCTTGCAGTTTTTACCGGCGCCGCACCCGTGAGCATGACCGGCGCCCGGGCTGCTGTCGCCCGGCTGTGGGACGAGGCTTCATTCTGGCGCCCGCTGGCGGGCGGGCTCGGGGTTCTGGCGCTGGCCTTGCTGGTCGCCGCACTAATCGGGCGCGCTGCGCCCGATTTTGCCGCGCGGCCGATCGTCGCCGTGCTACGCGACGCGACCGGGCATCGGCTTTGGGCGATCCGCCTCGCCCGCGGCGCCGATCAGATCGCCGTCGATAGCCTGGCGCCGCCGCCGGTTCCGGCCGGCCATGCCTACCAGCTGTGGCTGGAGGCGCCAGGGGCCGGCGGCCCGCGCTCGCTCGGCCTGCTGCCGCGGACCGGGCGTAAGACGATCGCCGAGACGCCGGCCAACATCCGCCAGCTGGCCGGTCGGGGCGAACTTGCCGTCACCCTCGAACCCTGGGGCGGCTCGCCTGGAACCGGGCCGAGCGGGCCGGCGCTGTTCCGCGGCGCTCTTGCCGGGCAAAGCTGAGACGCCGAAGGTGAAATTAGCGGCGTTTAGGGCTTTTTTGATCCCTTTTGGTCAGCATGACGCGGATTTTGGGCTGAACCGGACCAATGCCGCTGTCGCGCTATCGTCATCAATCTCGGGTCGACCGGCGCGCCGGCGCGCCCTATAGTGGCTCGCAAGGGCGGCGAGCCGCACAACGTGCGGCAGAACCATAACGCCCCGATGGTCGCCGTGGTCATGGGCGTCGCCGGCGCCGGCAAGACCACGGTCGGGGAGCGCCTGGCGGAACGGCTCAATTGGGAATTCGTTGAAGGGGATCGGCTTCATCCGCGGGAGAATTTGGCCAAGATGCAGAGCGGGCAGCCGCTGACCGACACCGACCGCGCGCCGTGGCTCGCCGAAATTGCCGGGGCGATCGACGCGTGGCGGGCGCGCAATGCCTGCGGGGTGATCACCTGCTCGGCGCTGAAACGCGATTATCGGCGCCGGATCGTCGGCGAACGCAGCGGGGTCCGCCTGATCTACCTGGCCGGATCGCGCCGGCTGATCGCCGCCCGTCTCGCCGCCCGGAGCGGTCATTTCATGCCGGCGAACCTGCTCGACAGCCAGTTCGCCGCGCTCGAACAGCCTGTTCTGGACGAAAATCCGATCACAGTCTCGGTCGATCAGCCGGTCGAGCGGATCGTTGACGAGGTTGCCGCCGTTCTTCGGCCGAGCACGGAGCAGCTGTTGTGAACCGCGTTTTCCCAGTGACGGAGCCAAAATGGGAGTGACGGAGCCAAGATGGGAGCCGAGATGACGCTACCCGCGGGGTCGATCGACGAGGTCTGCGTCAACACCATCCGCACGCTGTGCATCGATGCGGTGCAGCAGGCCAATTCGGGCCACCCGGGAACGCCGATGGCAATGGCCCCGGTGGTCTATGCCTTGTGGCAGCGGTTTCTGCGCTTTGATCCGGCCGACCCGATCTGGCCCAACCGCGACCGCTTCGTGCTGTCCTCCGGGCACGCCTCGACCCTGCTCTATTCGCTGCTGCACCTGACCGGCGTCGTCTCGGTCGACGCCGACTACGAGCGGCTCGGCGCCCCCGCGGTTTCGCTCGATGATCTGCGGCATTTCCGCCAGCTCGGCAGCAAGTGCCCGGGCCATCCCGAATACCATCTGACCTCGGGGGTCGAGACCACCACCGGCCCGCTCGGCCAGGGCATCGCCAACAGCGTCGGCATGGCGATCGCGGCGGATTGGCTGGCGCGGCGCTTCAACCGGCCGGGGTTCGATCTTTTCGACTACAACGTCTTCGCCCTGTGCGGCGACGGCTGCATGATGGAGGGGGTCGGCAGCGAGGCGGCCTCGCTCGCCGGCCATCTGCGGCTCGGCAATCTTTGCTGGATCTACGACAGCAACCACATCACCATCGAGGGCCACACCGCGCTCGCCTTCAGCGAGGACGTCGCCGCCCGCTTTCTCGGCTATGGCTGGCAAGTCTTGCGGGTCAGCGACGCCAACGACCGCGAGCGCATCGCCGACATGATCGCCGACGCCAAGCGCACCGGCGACCGGCCGACCCTGATCATCGTCGAGAGCCATATCGGCTATGGCGCGCCGCACAAGCAGGATACCTCGGCAGCACACGGCGAGCCCCTGGGCGAAGAAGAAGTGCGCGAGACCAAGCGCCGCTACGGCTGGCCGGAGGATGCGAAATTCCTGGTGCCCGACGGCGTGCGTGAGCATTTCGCCGCCAATTTCGGCGCTCGCGGCAAAAAGCTGCGCGCCGAGTGGCTGGCCTTGTTCGAGCGCTACCGCGCCGAGCATCCCGATCTCGCCGATCTGTGCGAGCGCATGCAGCGGCGCGACCTGCCCGAGGGCTGGGACCGCGATATCCCGGTCTTTGCCGCCGATCCCAAGGGCATCGCCAGCCGCGACTCTTCGGCCCAGGTGCTGAACGCGATCGCCCCGCGGCTGCCCTGGCTGTTGGGCGGCGCCGCCGATCTCGCCCCTTCGACCAAGACCCGGCTGACCTTTGCCGACGCTGGCGATTTCGAGGCCGACCAATTCGCCGGCCGCAATTTCCATTTCGGCATCCGCGAGCACGCGATGGGCTCGATCTGCAACGGCATGTCGGTGTCGAAATTACGACCCTACGGCTCGGGCTTTCTGATCTTTTCCGATTACATGAAGGCGCCGATCCGATTGAGCGCGCTGATGGAATTGCCGGTCGTCTTCATTTTCACCCATGATTCGATCGGGGTCGGCGAGGACGGCCCGACCCATCAGCCGGTCGAGCAGATCGTCGGGCTGCGCGGCATCCCCGGCCTCATCGTGCTGCGCCCGGCCGACGCCAACGAGGTCGCCGAAGCCTGGCGGGTGGTTCTGGGGCTCAAGCACCAGCCGGCTTGCCTGATCCTCAGCCGGCAGAATTTGCCAACCCTCGACCGCACCCGCTACGCCGCGGCGAGTGGGCTCAGGCGCGGCGCCTATGTGCTGGGCGACAGCGGCGGCGGCCCGCCCGAGGTGATCCTGATCGCCACCGGCAGCGAGGTCTCGCTGTGCGTCGGGGTCTATGAAAAGCTCGCTTCCGAAGGGGTCAAGGCGCGGGTCGTCAGCATGCCGTCCTGGGAACTGTTCGAGCAGCAGGACGAGGCCTACCGCGCCGCCGTGCTGCCACCCCAGGTGACCCGCCGGGTCGCGGTCGAGCAGGCCTCGACCCTCGGGTGGGAGCGCTACACCGGGTTGCACGGCGCGATCATCGGCATGAAGACCTTTGGCGCGTCGGCGCCGCTCAAAGAGCTGCTGGTCAAATTCGGCTTCACCCCCGAACACGTCTACGCGGCTGCCAAAGCGCAGCTCGCCCGCAAGGAGTAACGCCGATGCCCAATCCGCTGAAGACGCTCAATGAATACGGCCAGTCGGTGTGGCTCGATTTCGTCAGCCGCGAATTGCTGAAGAGCGGACAGCTGACCCAGCTGATCGCCGAGGACGGGCTGCGCGGGGTCACCTCGAACCCGTCGATCTTTGAAAAGGCGATCGGTCATGGCGACGATTACGACGAGCTGATCGCGGCGGCGCAGCAGAATGGCGACCTCGACCCCGGCGCGTTGTTCGAGGAGCTGGCGGTCCGCGACATCCAGGAGGGCGCGGATGCGCTGCGCCCGGTCTACCACCAGACCCAGGGGCGCGACGGGTTCATCAGCCTCGAAGTGTCGCCCTATCTGGCGCTGCAGACGCATGAGACGATCGAGGAGGCGCGCCGGCTGTGGCGCGAGGTCGGGCGGGAGAATCTGATGGTCAAGGTGCCCGGCACCAAGGCCGGGCTGCCGGCGATCCGCACCCTGATCGGCGAGGGCATCAACGTCAACGTCACCCTCCTGTTTTCACAGGAGGTCTATGCCGAGGTCGCCGAGGCCTATGTGTCCGGGCTCGAGGCCCTGGCGCGAAAAGGCGGCGACCCGCACAAGGTCGCGAGTGTGGCGAGCTTCTTCGTCAGCCGCATCGACACCCTCGTCGACGAGGCGCTCGACAAGCGCATCGCCGCTAGCTCCGATCAGGCCGAAAAGGCCCGGCTCGAACAGCTGAAAGGCAAGGTTGCGATCGCCAACGCCAAGCTCGCCTACCAGCGCTATGGCAAGATCTATTCGGACGAGCGCTGGCGGCGGCTGGCGCAGCAGGGCGCGCAGAGCCAGCGCCTCCTATGGGCCAGCACCGGCACCAAGAACAAGGCCTATAGCGACGTGCTCTATGTTGACGAATTGATCGGCGTCGACACGGTCAACACCATGCCGCCGGCGACGATGGACGCCTATCGCGACCACGGCCGGCCGCGGCCGAGCCTCGACGAAGACGTCGACGGCGCCAAGCGGGTGATGGCGGCATTGCCGGCCGCCGGGATTTCGATCGAGACGGTGACCGCGAAGCTGGTCGAGGACGGGGTGCGCCAATTCGCCGACGCCGCCGACCAGCTTTATGCCGCGGTCCAGAAGAAGCGCCGCGCGGTGCTTGGCGCCAAGCTCGATCAGATGAGCGCCAAGCTGCCCGCGCCGCTCGACAAGGAGGTCGCGGCGGCGATCGAGGACTGGCGCCGCGAGGGGAAGGTGCGGCGGCTGTGGGCCGGCGACGCCTCGTTGTGGACCGAGGCCGACGAGGCCAAATGGACCGGCTGGCTCGGCATTGTCGATCAGCAGTTGAAGGCGGTCGCCCAGTTGCAGGATTTCGCCGCCGATGTCCGGCAGGCCGGATTCAAGGATGTTCTGCTGCTGGGGATGGGCGGTTCGAGCCTCGGGCCCGAGGTGTTTGCCAAGACCTTTGCGGCCAGGCCCGGCTACCCGTCACTGCATGTGCTCGATTCGACCGACCCGGCGCAGATCCGCCAGGTCGAGAGCCTGATCGACCCGGCGCACACCCTCTTCATCGTTTCGAGCAAGTCCGGCAGCACCCTCGAACCCAACATCTTCAAGCAGTATTTCTTTGAGCGGGCGAGGCAGGCGGTTGGCGCCGCCGAGGCGCCCAAACGCTTCGTCGCGATCACCGATCCCGGATCGTCGCTCGAAAAGGTGGCGCGGACCGAAGGGTTCCGGCACATCTTTCACGGGCTGCCCAGCATCGGCGGGCGCTATTCGGTGCTGTCGAATTTCGGCATGGCGCCGGCCGCCGCGGCCGGCGTCGACCCGCGCGCCTTTCTGGAGAGCGCCGCCGAGATGGTGCGCTCCTGCGCGCCGAGCGCGCCGCCGGTCGAAAATCCCGGGGTGATGCTGGGCGCCATCCTCGGCGTCTGCCAGCGCCACGGGCGCGACAAGGCGACGATCATCGCGTCGAAGGGCATCGCCGATTTCGGCGCCTGGCTCGAACAATTGCTCGCCGAGTTCGACCGGCAAGCTCGGCAAGGGGATCGTGCCGGTCGACGCCGAGCCGCTCGGCGCACCTTCGGTTTACGGGAACGACCGGGTCTTTGCCTATCTGCGTCTCGCCGCCGACCAGGACGCCGCGCAGGAGCGCGCGGTCGCAGCCCTCGAAACGGCGGGTCACCCGGTGGTGCGGATCGTCGTCTCCGAGCCGATGCAACTCGGTCAAGAATTCTTCCGCTGGGAGATGGCGACCGCGGTCGCCGGCTCGATCATCGGCATCGACCCGTTCGACCAGCCCGATGTCGAGGCGAGCAAGGTCAAGACCCGCGATCTGACCACTTCCTACGAGAACACCGGGTCCTTGCCCGCGGAGAAGCCGTTTTTCACCGCAGGCGGCTTCGAGCTCTTCGCCGACCCGAAGAACGCGGCAGCGCTGGCGCCTGCGGCAACCAGCCTGAATGCGGCGTTCAAAGCCCATTTCGCTCGCATCGGCGCCGGCGATTATGTGGGGCTGCTCGCCTATATCGAGCGCAGCCCCGGCCATATCGCCACATTGCAGGGTTGGCGGGGGATGATCCGCGACCGCACCAGAGCGGCGACCTGTCTTGGCTTCGGCCCGCGCTTTCTGCATTCGACCGGACAGGCCTACAAGGGCGGCCCGAACAGCGGCGTCTTCCTGCAGATCACCTGCGAGGACGCCGAGGATCTGGCGGTGCCCGGCCAGAAATACACCTTTGGCGTGGTCAAGGCGGCGCAGGCGCGCGGCGATTTCGAGGTCCTGGCCGAGCGCGGGCGGCGCGCGCTGCGGGTCCACATCCTAGGCAATCTCGACGCCGGTCTCGCCGCCCTCGGACGCGCGATCGAACAAGCGCTCTCGTAAGCCCGCGCCGGCAGCGCAACAGCAGGAGGTTTCTGATGCAACTCGGAATGATCGGTCTCGGCCGCATGGGCGGCAACATCGTGCGCCGGCTGATGAAGAACGGCCACAGCTGCGTCGTCTACGACAAGAGCGCCGACACCGTGCGCGAGTTCGCTGGCGAGGGCGCCAAGCCCAGCCGGGACCTCGCCGATTTTGTCAGGCAGCTGGAGGCGCCGCGCGCGGTCTGGGTGATGCTGCCGGCCGGCGCGATCACCGACGCCACGATCGTCGAATTGAGCGGTCTCCTCTCCAAGGGCGACATTGTCATCGACGGCGGCAACTCGTTTTATCAGGACGACATCCGCCATGCCGACATGCTGAAGCCCAAAGGCATCCACTTTGTCGATGTCGGCACCAGCGGCGGCGTTTGGGGCTTCGAGCGCGGCTATTGCATGATGATCGGCGGCGACAAGGCGGTGGTCGATCATCTCGACCCGATCCTGAAAACCCTGGCTCCCGGAATCGGCGACATTGACCGGACGCCCGGACGCAAAGGCCTCGATCCGCGCGCCGAGGAAGGCTATCTGCATTGCGGTCCGGTCGGCGCCGGGCATTTTGTCAAGATGGTGCATAACGGCATCGAATACGGGGTCATGCAGGCCTATGCCGAAGGCTTCGACATATTGCGCAACGTCAACATTCCGGCGGTGCCGGAAAACCGGCGCTACAAGCTCGATCTGCCGGATATTGCCGAGGTGTGGCGGCGGGGCAGCGTAATTGCGTCGTGGCTGCTCGACTTGACCGCGATTTCGTTGGCCAAGGACCCCGAACTCTCCAAATTCACCGGGCAGGTCGCGGATTCGGGCGAGGGTCGCTGGACCATTCAGGCGGCGATCGAGGAGGCGGTGCCGGCCGAGGTGTTGTCCTCTGCGCTCTATACCCGGTTTCGCTCGCGCCAGGACCACACCTTCGCCGAGCGCATTTTGTCGGCGATGCGCAACGAGTTCGGCGGCCATCAAGAACCCGGCACAATCGTAAAGGGCTGAACCATGGACGCTCGGACCGAGGCAAAGGAGCAGAGCACCGCGCAGCGCGCTCCCAAGGCGCCGCCCTGCACGATGGTGATATTCGGCGCCGGCGGGGATCTGACCAAGCGGCTGCTGATGCCGGCTCTCTACAATCTGGCCAAGGACAAACTCTTATCGGACAATTTTGCGATCATCGCCGCCGATCGCACGCCCAAGCAGCCCAACGCCTTTCGCGACTATCTGGCCGATGGGGTCAAGAGCTTTGTCTCGGATACGGGGTCGGGCGGCCCCAGCGAGCCGTTCGACGCCAAGGCCTGGGAATTAATCGCCAGCCGCATCACCCATTTCGCCGGCGATTTTACTACGCCCGAAACCTATAGCCAGCTCGGCAAATTGCTCCAGGAGACCGAAACCAAGAACAAAACCGGCGGCAACGTCATTTTCTACCTTGCCGTCGCCGAGCAATTGTTCGGCGCCATCATCGAGCGGCTCGGCGCGGCCGGGCTGGCGCGGGAACAGAACGGAAGCTGGCGGCGGGTCATCATCGAAAAGCCGTTCGGCAGCGACCTCGCCACCGCCCGCGCGCTCAACGCCCGGATCCTCAAGGTCCTGAGCGAGCCGCAGATCTTCCGCATGGATCATTTCCTTGGCAAGGAAACGGTCCAGAACATCATGGCGCTGCGCTTTTCAAATGGCATCTTCGAACCGCTGTGGAACCGCGACCATATCGACCACGTGCAGATCACCGCGGCCGAAACCGTCGGCGTCGAGCGCCGCGCCAAATTTTACGAGATTACCGGCGCCTTGCGCGACATGGTGCCGAATCACATGTTCCAGCTTCTCAGCATGACGGCGATGGAATCGCCCAACTCGTTTGCCGCCGACGCGGTGCGCAACGAGAAGACCAAGATACTCGAAGCAGTGCAGCCGCTCGACGATGAGGCGGTGCGCCGCAACGTCGTGCGCGGGCAATACGCGGCCGGCGCGCTCAACGGCGCCCCGGTCCAAGCCTATCGCGAGGAACCGGGCGTCGATCCAAAGAGTACGGCCGAGACCTATGTCGCCTTGCGGCTCGGCATCGAAAACTGGCGCTGGGCTGGCGTGCCGTTCTACCTGCGCACCGGCAAGAGGCTGACGCGACGGACGACCGAGATTGCGATTCACTTCAAACAGGCGCCGTTCGCGCTGTTCCGCGACACCCCGGTCGACATTCTGACCCCCAACGTGCTGATCTTGCAGATCCAGCCCGATGAGGGCGTCGCGCTGCAGTTCGGCGCCAAGATCCCGGGCCCGCGGATCGAACTTGGCAAGGTCCGGATGGATTTCCGTTACAAGGATTATTTCCATACCGAGCCCAGCACCGGCTATGAGACCCTGGTCTACGACTGCATGGTGGGCGACGCGATGCTGTTCAATCGGGCCGACGGCGTCGAGGCCGGCTGGGCGGTGGTGCAGCCGATCCTCGATTTGTGGGCCGAGGACAAGACGGTGCCGCTCGAACTCTACCCCGCGGGCAGCACCGGTCCCGAGGGGGCCGACAATCTCTTATGGCGCAGCGGCCGGCAGTGGCGCCCGCTCGCCCCCTAGCAATGGCGCCCACCCGCTTCATCGAAATGGCGACTGCGCGGCTATGGGCCGCTCGGTAATCGTCGCCCCGTCGATCCTGTCGGCCGATTTCGGCCGTCTCGCCGACGAGGTGCAGGCGGTCGACCGGGCCGGGGCCGACTGGATCCATGTCGACGTGATGGATGGGCGGTTTGTCCCCAACATCACCATCGGCCCAGTGGTTGTCGAGGCGGTCCGGCGGGCGACGAAAAAGCCGGTCGACGTTCATCTGATGATCGTCGAGCCCGAGCGTTACCTTGACGATTTCGCCAAGGCCGGCGCCGATCATCTGCTGGTCCATTGCGAGCCTTCGGCCACCATACACCTGCATCGCACCCTCTCCCGCATTCGCGACCTGGGCAAGATTGCCGGGGTGGTGCTGAACCCGGCGACACCGCTGTCGCAGATCGAGTATGTGCTGCATCTGTGCGGCGTCGTTTTGATCATGACCGTCAATCCCGGTTTCGGCGGACAAGAGTTCCTGCCCGAGATGCTGCCAAAGATTGCGGCGTTGCGGCGGCTGTGCGGCGAACGCGGGCTCGACCCGATCATCGAGGTCGATGGCGGGCTGAGCGGCGACAATGCGTGGCGCGCAATCGAGGCCGGGGCCACCGCGATCGTCGCCGGCTCGGCCGTGTTCCACATGCCCGACTATGCCGGCGCGATCGCCGCGATCCGCAACTCCAGTCAACCGCGATCCCGAGGAGTGCCGATGCCGCCGAGCCAAACTCGCATCGAAGCCGTACAGGATGCGGCGGAACTGGCTGAGCGCGCCGCGCGCTGGATCACCGATCTCGCCGGCGCCAGCCGCGGCCGTTTCACGATCTGCCTGTCGGGCGGCTCGACCCCGCGCCGGCTCTATCGATTGCTGGCCGCGGCCCCCTATCGCGAGGCAATGCCATGGGACCGGGTGCACTGGTTCTGGGGCGACGAACGGTTCGTGCCCTGGGATCACCCGGACAGCAATTACCGCATGGCGCGCGAAGCTCTGCTCGATCATGTGCCGGCGCCGGCACAGAACATCCACGGCATTTCGACAACCGGCGATCCGGGTGCGGCGGCGCGCGCTTACGAGCGGATGCTCAAATCCTATTACGGCGGCGAGACCCTCGATCCGGCGCGCCCGTTGTTTGATATCGAGCTGCTGGGTATGGGTCCGGACGGCCACACGGCTTCATTGTTTCCGGGCACGAAGGTGCTCGAAGAGCGGCAGCGCTGGGCGGCCGAGGTGGTCGGCGCCAAGCCCGAGGTGCGGATTACCCTGACCTATCCGGTGCTCGAATCGAGCCGCCATACGGCGTTTCTGGTGGCTGGGGCCGACAAGCGCGAGCCTCTGGCCCGGGCCCTGGCCGGCGACGCCGAGCTGCCGGCGGCAAGATTGCGCCCGGCCGGCGAACTGGTGTGGTTCGTCGACGCGCAGGCGAACCCCCCCCAGACGCAACCCGATCGATGAGCGTCGATCGCGACCGGCTGAAGCGCGCGGCGGCGCTGCGCGCGATCGAGGAAGTCGAAGACGGCATGGTGCTGGGGCTCGGCACCGGATCGACCGCCGCCTTTGTCGTCGAGGCGCTGGCCGCACGGGTGGCGAATGGGCTGCGGGTGGTCGGCATTCCGACGTCGGAGCGGACCGCGGCGCAGGCGCGCCGGCTCGGCATCCCGATTGCGACCTTTGCCGAATATCAACGGCTCGATATGACGATTGACGGCGCCGACGAGGTCGAGCTGGGCACGCTGCACCTGATCAAGGGCCTGGGCGGCGCTTTGCTGCGCGAAAAGATCGTCGCGGCGGCGAGCCGGCTGCTCGTAATCGTGGTCGATCAGGAAAAGCTCGTCGAGCGGCTGGGCGAACATACCCCGGTGCCGGTCGAGGCGACCCAGTTCGGCTGGCAGGCGACCGCCGCGGCGCTCGCCCGATTGGGCTGTGCTCCTGAGCGGCGTTACGGGGCCGGAGAGCAGCCCTATGTCACCGACGGCGGCAACTTCATTCTCGACTGCCGGTTCGGGCCGATCGGCGATCCGGCTGGTCTCGAAACGCAGATCGCGCTGACCGTCGGCGCCGTCGAAAGCGGCCTTTTCGTCGGACGCAGCTCGCTCGTCTGCGTCGCCTCGACCACCGGCGTCGAGGTATTGACCCCGCCCCCGAGGGCGCCGGCCAGAAACCCGACATGAGAAAGATTTCGCTCGTCGTTTCCGACGTCGACGGCACCCTCGTCACTCCCGACAAGGCGCTCACCCCTCGCGCCATTGCCGCGGTCGCCGGGCTGCACGCGCGGGGCGTCCATTTCTCGATCTGCAGCAGCCGCCCGCCTTTCGGCCAGCGCATGCTGATTGCGCCGTTGCAGCTGGTTCTGCCGTTCGGCGGCTATAATGGAGGATCGATCGTTAACCCCGATCTGTCGCCGGTCGAGCAGAAGCTGCTTTCGGCCGAGGCCGCGCGCGACACGATCGCCATGCTCGAAGAGCATGGCATCGGAAGCATTTGGGTATTTACCGGCGGCGAATGGTTGATCCGCGACCGGGCCGGTGATTACGTCGATCTCGAAATCCACACGATCCAGACGCCGCCGACCTTGGTCGCCTCGTTCGAGGGCAAGCTCGCCGCGGTGTCGAAGATCGTCGGGGCGAGCAAGGACCACGACCGGGTCGCAACCGCGGTAGCCGTCGGGCAGGCGGCATTGCAAGGCCGGGCCACGGTTCTGCGCTCGCAAGCTTACTATTGCGACGTGACCCCTCCCGGCATCGACAAGGGCCGGCTCGTCGATCTTTTGGCGAAGAAGGTCGGGGCGCAGCGCGACGAGATTCTCGTTATCGGCGACATGGGCAATGATGTCGAGATGTTCGCCGCCGCCGGGTTCGCGATCGCGATGGGCAACGCCACGCCCGAGATCAAGGCCAGAGCCGACGCTGTCACGCTCGGCAACGACGAGGACGGGTTTGCGGTCGCGATCGAGCGCTACGTCCTCGGCGGCTGACGGAAGTCGCTGGGCGACTCCCGTCACGCTCCGTCGCGATCACGTCCGATCAGCGGCCGTAGCTGCTGCGGTAGGGATGCGGCGATGTCGAGGAGCCGGACATCATGGGCGAGTAATGATTGAAGCTCGCGAGGCACGCCGCATGGAGGCTCGAAAGGGTGATCGGGCCGCACTCCCTGCGCATTCGCGCCTCGCGGAAGGCAAGGCTGGTCTCAAGCATGCGCGTGTAGCGATGGCTCTGGGCCACGTTCTGCCGCGCCGACCAGCTACCCGACTGCTCGACCCCGTTGCTTTGCGGGCCATTGGTCACCAGCTCGGCGCCGCCCATCGGCGCTGACGAGGGAGACATATTGCCCTGGTAGGCATTGGCGCCCTGCGACCAGTTGGCGTTATTGGCGCCCTGGGACCAATTCGTCGAGGCGCCATTCGGGGCGGTCTGCGGCGGCATCTGGTTCTGATAGGTCGACCCATAGGCGCCATTCGGGCTCGCCGATTGCGCCTGGGCGGCCGGGACCGCAGCAACCGCCGTCAGGCAAGCTGCTGCGAAGGCCGCGCTCGTCATCGTTTTAAAAAACATAACGATTGCCTCCTCACGTGTTTGCTGATAACGGGCAAACACTCGGGCCGGGTGATCGTTCCGCGCCGCCGCATAGGGCATAATTGAGACGCGGCAGGGTCATACCGCAGGATCGCCCAGCCCCCGCCGGCGGCACGCGGCAAGGAGCGTGTTGCGCAACAGGCAGGCGATCGTCATCGGACCGACGCCGCCGGGCACCGGGGTGATCGCGCCGGCGACGCCGCGCAATGCGGCAAAGTCCACGTCGCCAACCAGGCGGCTGACGCCATCAAATCCCTGGATCGGGCTGATCCCGGCATCGATCACCGTGGCGCCGGGCTTGACCCAGTCCGGCGTTACCATCAGCGGCCGGCCGGTCGCGGCGATCAGGATGTCAGCGCGGCGGGCGACCGAGGCCGCGTCGCGGGTCTTCGAATGCACCATCGTGACCGTGCAATCGGCGGCCATCAGCAGTGCCGCCATCGGCTTGCCGACGATGTTCGAGCGTCCCAGCACCACCGCCTCGGCGCCGGCGAGATCCAGTTGCGCCGCGCGCAGCAGCAGCAGAATGCCCTGCGGCGTGCAGGGCACGAGCCCGGCCATGCCGCTCCACAGCCGGCCGACGTTGATCGGGTGAAAACCGTCGACATCCTTTTCGGGATCTACCGCGGCAATCACGCGATGCGCATCGATCTGGCCGGGCAGCGGCAACTGGACGAGAATCCCGTCGACCCGGTCGTCGGCGGCGAGCTCGGCGATTTCGGCGACCAGCACGGCTTCGCCGGCATCGCCCGGCAGACGCCGCTCGAATGAGGCGAGCCCGGCGGCGGCGCAGGCGTTGCCCTTGGCGCGGACATAGCTGCGGCTCGCTGGATCGTCGCCGACCAGGATCGTGGCGAGGCCGGGGATGAAATTGAAGTGTTCGCGCAATTGCGCCGCCGCCTCGGCGACGCGCTGGCGCAGCCCGGCGGCGATCGCCTTGCCATCGATGATGCGTGTATCCGCCACGCCGCTCTCTCCCTCGCTGCCGCAGCACGAAAAATTTTATAACGGGTCCGGCGGACCGATGCTGACAATATCGATGGATCAGATCGGTGGATCGGCGATTGGGCCGGACCAGCGCTGCGACGGAGATGCGGATGACGATGCGGCAGAAGATGCGGCAGCTGATCGAGCGGACCGGCTATACAATGGCGCCGGGCGCCTACGACACCCTGACCGCGCGGCTGGTGGAACAGGCCGGGTTCGATGCGGTCTATCTGACCGGCGGCGGCTATTCGCGGGCCAACGGCTATCCCGATCTCGGGCTTTTGACGCTGTCGGAGAACGTGCGCTTTATCGGGCTGACCGTTGAGGCGGTCGCGATCCCGGTGATCGCCGACGCCGACACCGGTTATGGCAATGCGATCAATGTGATCCGCACGGTGCGCGAATACGAGAAATCCGGGGTCGCCGCCTTTCACCTCGAAGATCAGGTTTCGCCGAAAAAATGCGGCCATTACGAAGGCAAGGAGGTAATCTCGGTCGGCGAGATGGTCGGCAAGATCAAGGCCGCGGTCGACACCCGGCAGGATTCGGACCTGATCATCATCGCCCGCTCCGACGCGCGCGCGATCGAGGGCTTGGCGGCGGCGATCGACCGGGTCAACGCCTATCTCGAAGCCGGCGCCGATGTCGGCTTTGTCGAAGCGCCGGAGAATCTCGAAGAGTTGCGCATCGTCGCGCGCCAGGTCGCCGGTCCGGCGCTGGTCAATGTGTTCGAGGGCGGCAAGACCCCGATGGCGCCGGCTGGCGAACTCGACGCCATGGGGTTCCGGCTCGGGATCTATCCCTCGCAGACCCACCGCGCCGCGATCCGGGCCGCGCAAAAGGTGCTGGTCGCGCTGAAGCAGGATGGCGACACGGCCCGCGTCGAAGCCGACCTCGCCACCTTCCAGGAGCGTGAAGAGGCGGTTGGAACCGCGCGCTGGCAGGCGATTGCGGAAAAATACCTGCGCATCGACGCGAAATGAAACGGCCCGGACGACGCAGCTGCCGCCACGTCGGCCAGATATGCTAGGATGCCGCGGGCGCAAGCCAGGGATGTTGGTTTCGCATGCAAAGCGATGCAGCAAGCGCGACGTTCTCGTCCACCGTCCCGCGACCTCGAGCGGCGGATCGCGGGGCCTCGCTGTCGATACGGCTGAGCGCGGCGATCGTCGCCGCGAGCGTCGACGAGCCGCGCATCCTGACCGTGCGGCTGGGGCCGGAGCCGGTCGAGGCCCTGCCCTCCGGCCCGTTGGAGGTCGAGCACCGCACCCTCGAAGTCGGGCTGCGCGCCTGGGTCGAGCGGCAGACCGGCCAAACCCTCGGCTATGTCGAACAGCTCTATACCTTTGGCGATCGCGACCGGATCGAAAGCGCGGATATAAGGCCGGGCCGGGCCTTGACGGTCGCCTATCTGGCCCTGGTGCGCGAGGCGCGGACCGACGGCGCCGCCGAAGCGGAGTGGCATAGCTGGTATCGGCATTTCCCTTGGGAAGATTGGCGCAACGGCGAGCCGGCGGCGCTCGCGCCTCTGCAAGCGCGGCTCGGCCGGTGGGCGCAGGATGCGGTTGGCGAGAGCGAGCGGCGGCTGCGCGCCGAACGCCTCGGCCTGGCTTTCGCCGCATCGTGGAACGAGGAATTGGTGCTCGAGCGCTACGAATTGCTTTATGAGGCGGCGCTGATCCCGGAGGCTTGGCGCGATCTCGGTCGCCAAATCCCGCCGGCTGACGGCCCGGTTTTCGGCGCGCCGATGGCGGCCGATCATCGCCGCATCCTGGCCACCGCGATCGGAAGGCTGCGCGGCAAGATCAAATACCGCCCGGTGGTGTTCGAGCTGATGCCGCCGTCTTTCACCTTGCTGCGGCTGCAGCGCACCGTCGAGGCGTTGTCCGGGGTGCGCCTGCACAAGCAGAATTTTCGCCGGCTGGTCGAACGGCAGGGCCTGGTCGAGGAAACCGGCGGCATCAGCGCCGACACTGGCGGGCGGCCGGCGCGTCTGGTGCGCTTTCGACGCGAGGTCCTGCTTGAGCGGCCGGCGCCGGGGTTGCGCCTGCGCGCCGCACGCCGCGCCTTCGGTCTCTGAAGGAACGCGCTATCCGGCGCTCACGCCGGTTTTCGACTGTCTCGCGTTAACCTTAATAGTAAGATTTGAGACAGTTGCATGAAGTATGGAATTCCGGCGCCCGCCGCGCCGTTACGCCTGCGTCCAAACCCAGCTCAAATTCCAAGCACAGTTCAAATAAACCTTGGATTCCGCAGACCCGTCGATGGAATTTGGTCGGGGAGGCGGATGAAAGCGCCGGCAGCAGGCGCGAGCCCGCCAGTCGCACGCTGACCCGCGGCCCGCCAAATCGAGTCGCCCCCGCGTAATCGGAGATTGCGTTGCAATGCCCGACGAAAACGAAAGCTGCGGCCAGGAGATCGACCGGCGCAGCGTGACAATCGACGAATTGCGCCGCGAATTGGCGCAGGCCAGCGCCTCCGCCGCCGCTAAATCGGCGCTCCTGGCCGAGCTCGGCCACGAATTGCGCACGCCGCTTAGCGCCATTATCGGCTTCGCCGAGCTGATGCAGTCGCAGTCGTCGGGCCCGATCGGCAATCGCATTTACCGCAATTACCTTGAAAACATCATTTTTTGCGGCCGCCATTTGCTCGGGGTCGTCGAGGCGACGGTCGAAATCACCCGCAGCGAAGCCGGCCAGGTGAAGTTGAAGGAGGAGCCGGTCGCGGTCGGCGAGGTCGTCGACGAGACGTTTCGGTTGATCTCGCCATTGGCTGAGCGCGGCGGGGTCGCGCTGCTGTGGCATCCCGGCTCGGTCGCGCTGCCGGCGCTCTATTGCGATCGGCTGCGGCTGCGCCAGGTTCTGCTGAACCTTGTCTCGAACGCGGTCAAATTTACCGGGAGCGGCGGAACGGTCGAGGTCAGCGCCGATCTCGCCGACGGTCTGGCTCTCGTCGTTAGCGATACCGGCATCGGCATCGAGCACGCGCCTGCGGCTCTCTCCGGTCTGGCGCAGGCCGGGCCGGATGGGCCCCCGCCTCGACCCGGCGCGGGATTGGGTCTGATGTTGGCGAAAGCCTTGGTCGAGCAGCATGGCGGCGCCCTCTCGTGGCGCAGCACGCCGTCGGTCGGCGCCGCGGTGCGCATCGCCTTCCCGGCCGAGCGGCTCGGGCTGGGCGATCGCGCGGGTAATCTCGGGGCGGCGCGGTGCGCGGTCTGATCCGCCACTCACGGGCGCGACGCGCTTTCGGGCAAGGCTCGCTGCCGGCGATAGCTCAGCGCCTCGGCGACGTGCCGGCGGCCGACCGTGGCCGCGCCTTCAAGGTCGGCGAGAGTGCGGGCGACGCGCAGCACCCGGTGGTAGCCGCGCGCCGACAGGCGCAGCCGGTCGGTGGCGCGAACCAAGAGGGCCAGGCCGTCCGGGTCGGGCGCGGCGATCTCGTCGAGCAAGGCGCCATCGGCCTCGGCATTTGTGCCGACGCGCCGCTCCGCCGGCAATGGCGCATAGCGCGCCGTCTGCCGTTTGCGGGCCGCCGCGACCCGCCGGGCGACCGCGGCGCTGTCCTCGGCGGGCGGCGGCAAGGAGAGGTCGTTGGGCGACACCGCGGGCACGTCGATATGCAGGTCGATGCGGTCGAGCAGCGGACCCGACAGCCGCCCCTGATAATCCTCGGCGCAGCGCGGCGCCCGGCCGCAGGCCTGCTCGACAAAATGGCCGCAACGGCATGGATTCATCGCCGCGATCAGCTGAAACCGCGCCGGATAGGTCACGTGCCCGTTGGCGCGGGCGATGCTGACCCGGCCGGTTTCGAGCGGCTGGCGCAACGCCTCAAGCGCCGCGCGATTGAACTCGGGCAGCTCGTCGAGAAACAGCACGCCCTGATGGGCCAGCGAGATCTCGCCCGGGTGCGCGCGCATGCCGCCGCCGACCAAGGCGGGCAAGGAGGCGGAGTGGTGCGGCTCGCGGAACGGCCGCTCACGCGACAAGCCGGCGCTGCGCAATCCGCCGGCAACCGACTGGATCATTCCGAGCTCGAGCGCCTCGGCCGGCTCGAGCGGCGGCAACAGGCCGGGAAGGCGCGCCGCCAGCATCGATTTGCCCGACCCGGGCGGGCCGATCATCAACAGATTGTGCCCCCCGGCGGCGGCGATCTCGATCGCCCGCTTGGCGCTTTCCTGGCCCTTGACGTCCTTGAGGTCTAGCCCGGCGGTGCGCGACGGCGCGAGGCGCGGCTCGGGCGCGGGCAGCAGCTGGGTCCCCTTGAAATGGTTGACGATCGCCAAGAGGCTCGGCGCGGCGATGATCTCGATCTCGCCGGCCCACGCCGCCTCGCCGCCGCAATCGGCCGGACAGATGATCCCTCCGTCGCGGCTGGCGGCGGCAAGACCGGCGAGCAGCACCCCGGCGACGCCGGTCACCGAGCCGTCCAGCGACAACTCGCCAAGCGCGGTATAGGTGACGAGTTCGTCGGCCGGCAACGCTTCCATCGCCACCAGGAGCGCCAAGGCGATCGGCAGGTCGAAATGGCTGCCCTCCTTGAGCACGTCGGCCGGGGCGAGGTTGACCGTGATCCGCTTGGGCGGCAGGGCGAGCCCCAGCGATTGCAGCGCCGAGCGCACCCGTTCGCGCGATTCGGCGACCGCCTTGTCCGGCAGGCCGACCACGGTGAAGGCCGGCAGTCCCGAGGCGATCGTCACCTGGGTTTCGACCTCGAGCACCTCGATCCCGTGGAACGCCACCGTCCTAACCTGCGCGGCCATGTCCCAGCCCGCTCTTTAACCAAAAGTCGAGTTTAGGTGGGCGCGGCCGGCGGCGCCAGTTCCGCGGCGATCAAATTCAGCACAATAGTTGTGCAATGCCGGCAACCAGCGTTAACCTGATCTCTGGCTCGGTGGCCGATCGGCCGAGAAACTCTTGCGAGGGAGACTGGGTCTTGCCCGACAACCGCACTTGGTGGCTCGTCTGGGAGCCGCGTATGCTCAGCGTTCTGCGCTTTGTCGCCGGCCTCACCTTTCTCGACCACGGCACGGCCAAGCTGCTCGGCTTCCCGCCGATCGCCACGTTCGCGCATCTGCACCTGGCATCTTTGCTCGGGGTGCAGGGCGTGATCGAGCTGGTCGGCGGAGCAATGGTTTGTGTCGGGTTGTTCACCCGCCCGGTCGCCTTCATCCTGTCCGGGGATATGGCCGTGGCGTATTTCATGGTGCATTTGCCCAAGAGCTTTTTTCCCGTGGTGAGCGGCGGCGATGCGGCAATCCTGTTCTGCTTCATCTTTTTCTATGTGTTCGTCGCGGGCCCCGGGGTATGGAGCCTCGATCGGTTGCTGACGCCGCGACCGGCCGAGCTGTCAACCGCCGCTAAGCTCTGAGCGCCGTCGCGCGGCGAGGATCTCCGCGACAAAGCGGTCGAGGTCGCCACCGGGAAAGAGGTGGCTCGCGATCCCGGCGGCGGCGGCGGCGGCGCAATCGCTGTCGCGGTCGCCGACGAGGAAGCTCGCGGCGCGGTCGACCGGCCAAGCGCGCAGCAGGTCGGCGATCATCCCCGGCGCCGGCTTGCGCCAGTCGCTCTCCCGGCGGTATTCCGCAAGGACGGCCTCGGGGTGAAACGGGCAATAGCGGATGTCGTCGAGGCGGGCTCCCGCCCCCGCCAGCTCAGCCGCGATCTCGGCGTGCAGCGCCCGCACGTCATCCTCCGAATAAAAGCCGCGCGCGACCCCGGACTGGTTGGTCGCGACAAAGACGAAAAACCCGGCCTCGTTGAGGCGCCTGATCGCCGCCACGGCGCCGTCGATCCAGCGAAACCGCGCGCGCGTGCCGACATAACCGTCATCGTGGTTGAGGACCCCGTCGCGGTCGAGAAAGGCGGCCGGCCGCCGGTCCGTGATCGCCGCTCGGCCGATCAAAGGCGGCATTCCCAGCGCCTCGGGGCTCAGCGCGCGAGCGGGAACAGCCGGGCCTCGACAAGGCCGCAGACAATGTGCCCGGCGATCAGGTGGATCTGCTGGATCAAGGTCGTCGCATCGGCGGGCGCGTGCAGGCACAGATCGCAGCGCGCCGCCATCTCGCCGCCGCTGCGGCCGGTCAGCCCGACCACCGCGAGCCCCCGGTCGCGGGCAGCCTCGATCGCTCGCAGAATGTTCGTCGAGCGTCCCGAGGTCGAGATCGCGACAAACACGTCGCCCTCCCGCCCGAGGCCGAGGATCTGGCGCTCGAACACCCGCTCGAAGCCGTAATCGTTGCCGATCGCGGTCAGGACCGAGGTATCGGTGGTCAAGGCCAGGGCCGCCGCCGGGGCGCGGTCGTAATTGAGCCGCGACAGGAACTCGCCGGCGATGTGCTGGGCGTCGCCGGCGCTGCCGCCATTGCCGGCGAGCAAGAGCTTGCCGCCGCTGCCGAGCGCCCGGGCGGTCAACTCGACGATGGCGGCGATCGTGCGGCCAAACGCTGGGTCGTCGATCGCCGCCTGGACGGCGTCGCGCGATTGCGTCAGATAATCCCGGATCGCATCCACCGGCGCACCCGCCCTGTCCCGCCGCCGCGCTTGCTGGATCGGACCGGCCCGACCCCGATCGAACCGTCTGATCGATAAACTATAATAAAGAGCGATTGTGGCATCTGTGTCGACAGCGAAGACGGGTGAGGCCGGTGCGGATATTTTTCATTTGCCAACGCGTGCCGTTCCCGCCCGACCGCGGCGACAAGATCGCGACCTTCAACGAAATCCGTCACCTGGCGACGGCGCATGAGGTGCATGTCTTCTGCCTCGGCGACGGCGCCCGCGACCTCGACAACCTCCCGGGGCTGCGCGACTACGCAAAGAGCGTCACCGCGGTTCGGCTGGGTCGGAGGGCCAGCCGGCTGCGCACGCTTGGCGCGCTGATCGCCGGCGGCCCGCTGTCGGTCGCGGCGTTCGACGAACCCCGTCTGCACCGGGCGATTCGAGAAAAGTTCGATGCGCTGAAGCCCGATCTGATCATCGTCTACAGCGGCAATGTCGCCCAGTATGCCGAGCCCTTCGCGCAGGCGCCGCGGATCATGCAATTTTCGGATCTGGATTCGCTGAAATGGGGGCAGTACGCGGCGCGGGCGCCGGCGCCGATGAAATGGATCTATGCGACCGAGCAACGCCGGCTGCTCGCCTACGAACGGCATATCGCCCGCAGCTTCTCCCATGCGCTGGTCTGCACCGCGGCCGAGCAGCGCGATTTCGCGCGTCTGATCCCCGGAGTTCCGGTCAGTCTGGTTGGCAACGGCGTCGACCTCGACTATTTCCGCAGCGCCGGGCGGGCGAAACGCCCCGGCTCGATGGTGTTCACCGGGGTCATGGACTATCTGCCCAATGTCGACGCCGTCCGCTGGCTGTGCGAGGAAATCCTGCCATCGGTGCAGGCGCGGATCCCGGCGGCCAGCCTGACGATCTGCGGCAGCCGGCCGTCCGCTGCGGTGCGGCGACTGGCAAAGCGGCCCGGGGTGCGGGTGACCGGATGGGTCGCCGATACCCGGCCCTATCTCGACGAGGCCCAATTGTTCGCCGCACCGCTGCGTCTCGCCCGCGGCATCCAGAACAAGCTGCTCGAGGCGATGGCGATGGGACTGCCGTGCGTTACCTCGACGATCGCCTGGAACGCCACCGCGATTCCCGGCGGCGAGGGCATTCTGGCGACCGACGATCCCAGGGAACTCGTCGCGCACATCGTCCGGCTGCTGCGCGACGGCGAATATCGGGCGCGGATGGCGCAGCGGGCGCGCGCTGCGGTCGAAGCCAATTACCGCTGGGACACGCAAATGGCCCGCCTCGACCGGGTGATCGCGGCGGTCACGGCATTGCCGACGCGGGCCGGCTCGCCTCTCCCGGCCGAGGCATGAGGGCGGAGCTCACGGCATGCCGATCGACGCCGAGCTACGGGGCGGTTTCGGGCTTGGGCTCCGAGCGCCGGCTCAGTTCCGGGAACGGGATATCGTAGCGCTGGCAGCGGCCGCGCGCGGCGACGATCTCGCCCGGCGCCGCGGTCAATGATTTATCGAGCTCGGGCTGATAGGGGGTGGCGCAAATCTGGTCCGCGAGCAGCATATTGACCCGCGGATCGTAATTGTTGAACTGGGCGAATTCGGGCGGGACCGTGCCGGTGGGAGCGAGCGCGCTGACGCCGAACCCCGGCTTGACCGGGATGTAGGGGGTGCAGCCGGCGACGCAGACAACGATCAAGACAAGCGCGCATAAGGTTCGCATGAGGGGTCCGTCGCTGATGGCCGGGGCCGAGTGTGCCGGGCGAATTGGTCGCGCGCAACCATCGTGCGACGCCCGGCCTCAAAGCCCGGCCGGCTGGCGTCGCCATTCTTCGCGGACCAGCGATGATTCCTCGCCGTCGATCCGCCGGGCGCGCTCGGCCACATAGGCTGGCGGAGTGGCCAGCCGGGCGAAGGCCCAGACCGCGGCGGCGCGGACCAGTTCGGCCGAGTCCCCGAGACAGCGCGCCACTGCAGCGAGCAGCTCGTCGCCGGGCTCGGCGTTGCCGATCGCGATCAGCACGTTGCGCAAAAACCGGTCGCGGCCGATGCGCTTCAGCGGCGAGCCGGCGAAGAGCCGGCGGAAAGCCGCGTCGTCGAGGGCGGCGAGATCGGCGAGGCGCGGCGCGGTCAGTTCGGCGCGCGGCAGAAAATCGGGCTCGTGCGCGGCCTGGGCGAATTTGTTCCATGGGCACACCGCCAGGCACTCGTCGCAGCCATAGATGCGGTTGCCGATCGCAGCGCGAAATTCGAGCGGGATCATGCCCTTGTGCTCGATCGTCAGATACGAGATGCAGCGCCGCGCGTCGAGCCGATATGGCGCGGGAAACGCCGCCGTCGGGCAGGCGTCGAGACAGCGCCTGCAGGCGCCGCAATGGTCGGGCTCGGGCGGATCGGGGTCGAGCGCGAGGCCAGATAGATCTCGCCCAAGAACAGCCACGAGCCAAACTGCCGCGAGACGAGGTTGGTGTGCTTCCCTTGCCAGCCGAGCCCGGCCTGCTGCGCCAGCGGCTTTTCCATGACCGGCGCGGTGTCGACAAAGAGCTTCAAGCGCGCCCGGCCATTGCCCCTCGATCCAGCGCGCCAGCGCCTTCAGCCGGCGCTTCAAGGTGTCGTGATAGTCGCGACCGCGGGCATAGACCGAGACGGCGCCGCGGTCGGGCGCGCCCTGCGCCGCCAGCGGATCGTCTTCGGGGGCGTAATTGACCCCGAGCACGACGATGGTCCGGGCCTCCGGCCACAACGCCCGCGGGTCGCCGCGGCGCGCGGCGGCGCCGGCGAGCCAGCCCATGTCGCCATGATAGCCGCGGGCGATGAATTCGGCGAGCCCGGCGCGGACGTCCTCATCGAGACGGGCCGCGGCAAAGCCGACCGCGTCGAAGCCTTGGGCCAAAGCGCGATCGCGGATCGCCGCGCGGATCGGGTCGGACATCCCTGCCCCCTCAGCCGCGGCCGCGATAGGGGGCCACCCCGGGATCGGGCAGCCACAGCCCGTCGGGCGGGGCGGCGGTCTGATAGAACACGTCGATCGGGATGCCGCCGCGCGGATACCAGTAGCCGGCGATGCGCAGCCAGCGCGGCGCCAGCACCGCGACCAGCCGACGGGCGATGCCGAGGGTGCAGTCCTCGTGGAACGCCGGGTGATTGCGGAAGGCGCCGAAAAAGAGCTTCAAGGACTTGCTTTCGAGGATCGCCGCCTCGGGCACATAGTCGATCACCAGATGGGCGAAATCGGGCTGGCCGGTGACCGGGCACAGCGAGGTGAATTCGGGGCAGGTGAAGCGCACGACATAGAGGAGGCCCGGATGCGGGTTCGCCACAGTTTCGAGCACCGCCGCCTCCGGCGATTGCGGCGACCTGGTCGGCTGCCCGAGCTGGGACAAAACCGGTTTTTCGCTCATCCGTCTCTCGCCTGCGGTGGCGGCGCCTGCGCCTCGGCAAAGGCGGCGGCGAAATCCGCCAGCGCGCCAGCCGCGATCGCACTGCGCATTTCATCCATCAGATCGGCATAATAGCGCAGATTGTGCTGGGTCAGCAGCATCGCGCCGAGGATCTCGCCGCAGCGGACGAGATGGTGCAGATAGGCGCGGCTGTAGCCGGTGCAGGCCGGGCAAAGGCATTTAGGATCGAGCGGCGACGGGTCGTCGGCATGGCGCGCGTTGCGCAGGTTGACCGCGCCGCTGCGGGTGAAGGCCTGGGCGGTGCGGCCCGAGCGGGTCGGCAGCACGCAATCGAACATATCGACGCCGCGCATGACCGCCCCGACCAGATCGGCGGGCTTGCCGACCCCCATCAGATAGCGCGGCCGGTCCGGCGGCAGCGCCGGCGCCGTCGCCTCGATGATGTCGAACATGACCCGCTGCCCCTCGCCGACCGCGAGCCCGCCGATTGCATAGCCGTCAAAGCCGATCTCCTTGAGCCGCGCCGCCGAGCGCCGCCGCAGATCGGCATGCACCCCGCCCTGGACGATGCCGAAGATGCCGTGCCCCGGCCGCTCGACAAAGGCATGGCGCGAGCGCTCCGCCCAGCGCATCGACAATTCCATCGAGGCTTCGACCGCGTCCGGCGGCGACGGAAAGGCGGTGCATTCGTCCAATGCCATCGTCACATCGGCGCCGAGCAGATGCTGGATCTCGACCGAGCGCTCCGGGGTCAAGAGATGGGCGCTGCCGTCGAGATGCGAGCGAAAGGCGACGCCCGCCTCGCCGATCTTGCGCAATTTGGCCAAGGACATGACCTGAAACCCGCCCGAATCGGTCAGGATCGGGTATGGCCAGTTCATGAAACGGTGCAGGCCGCCGAGGGCGGCGATGCGTTCGGCGCCGGGCCGCAGCATCAGGTGATAGGTGTTGGCGAGCAGGATCTGCGCGCCGCTGGCGGCGACCCCCTCGGGGGTCATCGCCTTGACCGTGGCGGCGGTGCCGACCGGCATGAAGGCCGGCGTGTCGACCACGCCGTGCGCGGTCACAAGCCGCCCGCGCCGCGCCGCGCCATCGCGCGCCAGCACCTCAAAGCCGAGGGTCACCGGACCGGGTCCCGGCATTTTGCATGATTTCGGCAACGGCGCCCGCCACATCGGGTCAGCAATGTACGGTTGACTCCTGGATCAAATCTGGCTGCATCTGCAGCAAATCAGCAGCAGAATTTCTTCGTCCGGCCGCAAGCATGGAACCGTTTGCCGCGCGTAGCCGCATACTGCCGACCGATGACGCCTCCCGAAAAGCCGCGATCTTATCATGCAATGATGGCGAGATTAGCCGTCCCGGAAGCCGGGCGCGCTGGCGGAGGCCGCGAGGGCGGCCGGGAGAGCTGGAAGCTCCCGGCGCCACGGCTTCCCCTACCTCACCCCAGCCCTCTCCCCCCGGGGGGCGGAGAGGGAGGAAACTATGTCTGCGTCAGTCCGGGCGTTCGATCAGGCAGGCGTCGCCGGAGCACATAGGGCGACAAAAACAGAGACGGGCAAAATTCCCCTGATTGCCCATTCACTCGTCCCCCCCGGCGAAGGCCGGGGCCTATGCGTCCACGGCAGGGGCGGATGATGGCTGGTACGACATGCAGTGCGTGAAATTTCCGAGCGGCGGAGGGATGGGTCCCGGCCTACGCCGGGAAGACGAAGGTAAGACTTATCAAGTTTTCATCGTTTATCTGGAGTCTTGCCAGCCTCGAAGTGCATTCCGCATTTTGTCGGTATCGCGTTTCGGCGACCTTTCTCGGCGTTCCCACTCGCGTTAGGAGTCAAGATGGCCCGGCTCAATTGGTGACCGGACCGGCCAAGCGCGCCAATCGTTACAGTTGGAGACCTCCAAAAACCTCGTAATTTTAGCGGGTTCGTGATTTGATGAGCGGGGTCTGCGCTGGGGGGCGGAGATGCGCGGTCAGGCGGGATTTTTCGACGTTGACGAGCGGCTGAAGCAGCTCTCGGCCAAAGGCGACAGCTTGGAGCGGCTGAGCGCGGTGATCGATTTCGAACTGTTTCGGGCGGATCTGGAGCGGGCGGTGCCGCGCGCGGACCGCGCGAAAGGCGGGCGGCCGCCGTTCGATCACGTGCTGATGTTCAAGGCGCTGATCCTGCAGGTCAGCCACAATTTGTCGGACGAGCGGACAGAGTATCTGATCCGCGACCGGCTGTCGTTTATGCGCTTTCTCGGCCTGGGGCTGGCCGACATCGTGCCGGACGCCAACACGATCTGGACCTTCCGCGAGGCGCTGACGCGCGCCCGGATCGCCGGGAAACCGGCGATCGAGGTTGTGTTCGAGCGCTTTGATGCGGCGCTGGCGGCGGCCGGCTTTCTGGCGATGAGCGGCCAGATCATCGACGCCTCGATCGTCGCCGCGCCGAAGCAGCGCAACACCGAGGACGAGAAGCGCGACATCAAGGAAGGCCGCATTCCGCCGCAATGGGCGGCGAAGCCGGCCAAGCTGCGCCAGAAAGACCGCGACGCGCGCTGGACGGTCAAATACACCAAGGCCAAGCCGAGCGCAGACGGCGCACCGCGCCTCGATCTCGCGGTCCCGGCCTTCGGCTATAAGAACCATATCGGCATCGACCGCCGGCATCGCCTGATCCGCCGCTGGAGGGTCACCGATGCAGCCCGCCACGACGGGGCCTTGCTGCCCGAGTTGATCGATCCGAACAACACCGCCAGCGAGGTGTGGGCCGACACCGCCTATCGCTCTCAGGCCAACGAGAAGTTCCTCACCGGCCGGCTGCTGCGCTCGCAGATCCACCGCAAAAAGCCAAAAGGCAAGCCGATGCCGCGCCGCACCGCCCGGGCCAATGCCCGCAAGTCGGCGGTGCGTTCGGCGGTCGAGCACGTTTTTGCCCGCCAGAAGGGCCCGATGGGCCTGTTCATCCGCACCATCGGCTTGGCTCGAGCAAGGACCAAGATCGGCCTCACCAACCTCACCTACAACATGCAGCGGATGGTTTGGCTGGCTGCCCAGACCGCACCAACCTGACCCGAAAATCCGCTACCACAGCCGGCCGCGCCCCAGCACACCGATCGCCCTAACCAAACCGGTCACGGCACAGCCAATGCCCAGCTCTTCCGTCAAGACGCGCGGTTATTGGAGGTCTCCAGTTGACGGCGGAATGCGCTGCGCTGTAGTTTGTTACCGTCGAAACAGCGAAAATATCAGTTCCCATACCGTTGCGCGAACCGCCGTCCTTACGACCAGCTCTCCAATACCTTGGCGCTGATAAATGTGGGGTTGCGAGGGGACACTCACATCTAACCCCAATCTTCGTAGAAATAGATCGGGGCTTTTCTCACATTCTTTAGATAAATATAAGTATTCTTCTTCTACCATACCTTTAAAAGATGCTCCTTTCTCTGGAGACATCAACGAGGCAGTCGCCTCAATCCGGTCAAAGAAGCGTTTACTGAACTGAAACGTCTCTTCCTGGGATTGCTCGGGAGTAAGATGAGGTTGCGTTTCAATGATATTGCGGTGGTACAAGAATTGCGATTGAAAGAAATCCTCCACCATCTGCCGAACAGTGGCCCTATCCACCGTCATTTCGGACATTTCAAGCCTCTTTTCTCGCGAGACGCATCCCGAAGGCAACTAGCAGCACCCCCGTCAATATCTCGTCTAACTGTCGTCCTCACGAGAATGCGGTTTGATGTAGGTCCGACGATCACAAAATCCGTCGGCGTGAATCGCACCTTGGGGTCAATCTGCCCGTTCGATCAGGCAGGCGTCGCCGTAGGAGAAGAAGCGGTAATGCTCGGCGATGGCGTGGGCATAGGCGGATTTGATCCGGTCGAGGCCGGCCAAGGCGGCGACCAGCATCAGGAGGGTCGAGCGCGGCAGGTGGAAGTTGGTCAGCAGCACGTCGACCGCGCGGAAACGGTAGCCGGGGAGGATGAACAGCCGGGTTTCGCCGGCGAAGGGCTGCACCTCGCCGGTCTCGGCCGCGGCGGCTTCGAGGAGGCGCAGGCTGGTCGTGCCGATGGCGATGATGCGGCCGCCGGCGCGCCGGGCGGCGGCGATGCGCAGGGCGGTCTCGGTCGAGAGGACGCCGCATTCGCCGTGCATGTGGTGGTCGCGCGGGTCGTCGGTTTTGACCGACAGAAAGGTGCCGGGGCCGACATGCAGGGTGAGGCTGGCGAGACCGATGCCGCTTCGCGACAAGGCTTCGACCAGGGAAGGGGTGAAATGCAGGCCGGCGGTGGGGGCGGCGACCGCACCCTCGGCGCGGGCGAAGATCGTCTGGTAATCGGCCCGGTCGCGCGGGTCGCCGCCGCGGGCGCGCTTGATGTAGGGCGGCAACGGCATAGCACCATGGCGGGCGAGTGCGGCGCGCAACGCCTCGCCTTCGCGATCGAATTGCAGGGAGAGGTCGCCCTCGGGGTGCTTTTGCGTGACGGTCGCCGAGAAATTCTCGGCGAAGTCGAGACGGTCGCCGGGGCGCAGCCGTCTCGCGCCTTTGGCAAACCCGCGCCATGACCCGCCGCCGTCGTCGCGGTGGAGAGTGATCTCGACGCTTGCGGCGCCGCGCCGGGCCACGAGGCGGGCCGGGATCACCTTGGTGTCGTTGCAGACGATGAGATCGCCCGGGCGCAACAGCGAGGGCAGGTCGGCGATATGGCGGTCCGCCAAGGCTCCTGCCGCCGGGACATGCAGCAGGCGCGCCGCCTCGCGCGGCTCGCACGGGTGCTCGGCAATCAGATCGCGCGGCAGCGGAAAATCGAAATCGTCGAGATGCATTGCCGGCATTGCCCGAAATAGGAGCCGGCGGTGCGCCGCGTCAACCGGGCGACGCCTGGTTTGGCATCGCCGGTATAAAACACATGTATTTATCGTTTTAAAATCCGTATTGACATTTATCTCATGTCATAATTGACTGAAGCCCATCGGGCGGCTGCAAAATACCGCCGTGCAGCAGAGGGCGATATGGCGCAGATCGACAGCATCTCCAAGGCCGAGGCGGTCAAGCAGCAGAGCCGCCACTTGCGCGGCCATCATCGCCCGCGACCTCGCCGACACCAGCGCGCCGTTCGACAAGGAGGGCTATTCGCTGCTCAAATTTCACGGCGTCTATCAGGGCTATGACCGCGACACCGCCACCGCGCGCAAGCAGCGCGGCGACGACAAGATCTGGCAGTTCATGGTCCGGGTGCGGATTCCGGGCGGGCGGCTCACGGCCGAGCAATATCTCGGCCTCGACCGGATCGCCGAAAGCTGGGCCGACGGGTCGCTGCGGATCACCACCCGGCAGAGCATCCAGTTCCACGGCGTCGTCAAATCCGGATTGAAGGCCGCGATCGGCGCGGTCGACGGCGCGCTGCTGACGACCCTGGCGGCGTGCGGCGATGTCGTGCGCACGGTGACGACGGTGCCGGCGCCGATCCGCGACCCGGTCCACGACCGGCTCGAAGCCGACGCAAGGCGGCTGTCGACCCATCTGCTGCCGCAGACCGGCGCCTATCACGAGATCTGGGTGGACGGCGAGAAATGGCCGGACGAGGCGGCGACGGCCGAACCCGCCGACCCGCTCTATGGCGAGCGCTATCTGCCGCGCAAATTCAAGATCGGGCTGGCGATCCCCGAGGACAACACGATCGACGTCTTGACCAACGATCTGGCGATCGTGCCGGTCTGGGAGGGCGAGCGGCTTCAGGGCTACGATTTTCTGCTCGGCGGCGGCCACGGCATGACCCACAACATGCCCAAGACCTACCCGCGGCTCGCCACCCCGGTCGCCTTTATCGAGCCCGACGACCTGCTCGAAGCCGCGGCGGCGGTGGTGCGGCTGCATCGCGACCACGGCGACCGCGGCAACCGCCGCCATGCCCGGCTCAAATACGTGATCGCCGAGAACGGCGAGGAGTGGGCGCGCGCTCGGCTTTCGGAATATCTCGGCAAGGAGCTCGCGCCGTGCCGGCCATTGCCGCCATTATCGGTGCCCGACCACCTCGGCTGGCACGAGCAGGGCGACGGCAGGCTCTATCTCGGCATCCCGGTGGCGAGCGGGCGCATCGCCGACGGCGACGGCGGCGCAAATCCGCACCGCGCTGCGCGAGATCGTCACCCGCTTCGGCTGCGACCCGATCCTGATGCCGAGCCAGGACATCATCCTGAGCGAGATCGAGCCGCGGGACCGCGAGGCGATCGCGGCGATGCTGCGCGCGCACGGGGTGCGCCTCGCCGAGGATCTGTTGCCGGCCCGGCGCTGGGCGCTCGCCTGCCCGGCTCTGCCGACCTGCGGGCTCGCGCTGACCGAGGCCGAGCGGGTGCGCGACGATATCGTCGGCATGATCGAAGAGAGCCTCGCCCGCTACGGGCTCGAGCGCGAGCGGCTCAGCATCCGCATCACCGGCTGCCCCAATGGCTGCGCCCGGCCTTATACCGGCGATATCGGCATCGTCGGCCGGATGCCGGGCTATTACGCGCTGTTCGTCGGCGGCGATTTCGCCGGGACGCGGCTCAACACATTGATCGCCGACAAGGTGGCCTTCGCCGAAATCGGCGCGGCGTTCGACCCGCTGTTCGCCCGCTTCGCCGCGGACCGCCGGCCGGGCGAAGGCTTTGGCGATTTCTGCCATCGCCTCGGCGTGCCGGCGTTGCAGCAAGTGTTGGCCGACGAAACCGGAGCGCGGTCTTATGCTGCCGATTAGCGTCGATCTGGCGCAGGTCCGGGCGATGCTGGTCGGCGACGGCGCCGCGGCCGAGCGGCGTCTGGCGCTGCTCGACGAGGCCGGGGCCGGCATGCTCGACATCTACGCCCCGGCGCCCGAGCCCGCGCTGGCCGCGATGGCCGGCGCGAGGCTGCGGCGGCGATGGCCGCTGCCGGCCGAGATCGCGCGGGCGCAGCTGGTATTTGTCGCCGGGGTCGCCGATCCGGCAGCGAGCGAGATCCGCCGGGCGGCGCAGGCCGCCGGGGTGCTGATCAATGTCGAGGACGACCGCCGCCGCAGCGATTTTCATTCGGCCGCGGTGTTCCGGCGCGGCGATCTGGCCGTGGCGATCTCGACCAACGGCAAGAGCCCCGGGCTCGCGGCGCTGATGCGGCGGATGCTGGAGGAGCGCTTTGGCCGCGAATGGGAGGTCCGGCTGGAGCGGCTCGCGGCATTGCGCCAGGGCTGGCGCGAGGCCGGCGCCGGCACGGCGGCGATCGGCCGCTGGACGCGTGAATTGGTCGACCGGTGCTGCTGGCTCGACCCGCCGGCAGCGGCCGAGATTGCTGACGCTTCCCATGACCGGCCGCGCCCGATACCCTGAGCGCCATTCAGGCGTCTGATTGGAGGATCCGGCAATGGCGGTCATCGCGATCATCGCCCAAGGCATGATGGGGGCCGGAATCGGCCGGCGGCTGCACGATAATGGCGCGCAGGTGCGCACCTTGCTGTCGGGGCGCAGTGCGGCCAGCGCCGAGCGGGCGCGGCTGGCGGGCATGGAGCCGGCGGCGGACGAGCGCGCGCTGCTTGCCGGCGCCGATTTCTTCCTGTCGGTCCTGCCGCCGGGCGAGGCCGAGACGCTGGCCCGGCAGCTGGCGCCGGCGCTGGCGGCGCTCGACCGCAAGCCCGTCTATCTCGACTGCAACGCGGTCAGCCCGCAGAGCGCCATCCGCATCGGCGAAATCATCGGACCCACCGGCGCGCATTTCGTCGATGCCGGGATCATCGGCGGGCCGCCGCGGCCGGGATATGACGGGCCGTCGATCTACGCCTCGGGCGAGCATGTGCGCGAGGCGCTGCCGCTGCGCGATTGGGGGATCAATCTGCGCGCGCATCGACGGGCCGGTGGGCGCGGCCTCGGCGATGAAGATGTCCTATGCCGGGATCACCAAGGGGACCACCGCGATCGGCTCGGCGATGCTGCTGGGGGCGGCGCGCTATGGCTGCGCCGAAGCGCTGATCGCCGAATTGTCGCACAGCCAGCCGCAGCTGCTCGGCTATTTCCGCGCCGGCGTGCCGCGCATGTACGACAAGGCCTATCGCTGGGTCGCCGAGATGGAGGAGATCTCGGACTTTCTGGAGAAAAACCCGCCGTCGCGCGACATCTATGCGGCGATCGCCCGGCTCTACCAGCATCTGGCCGCGGCGCACGCGGACAGCAAGCCCGGCGCCGACAACGCGGTCAAAACGCTGGGCCGGGTCCTCGGCCGATAGATCGGCCCGGTCACCCGCCGGCCATGGGCAAGATTGCCGCGATTGTCGCCGGCTTGATGCTGAGCGCCTGCGCCGCCCCCCAGGGTGCGGCCGGCTGGGCGAAGCCGGGCGCCGACCAGGCGGCGACGTCGCGCGAGACTGGCCGCTGCCAGGCGCAGGCCGATGCGGCGCTGGCCAACCAGCAGGGGATCAACGAGGACATCACCGCGACCTTGGGCCGCAATTGGCAGCTCAGCCGGACTACGCCGGTGGTTGACCAGTCGATGCGTCGGCAGGCCGCGAGCTACGCCCAACAGGTCTTTGACGACTGCATGCACGCCAAGGGGTTCAACCCAAGGCCGGCTGACCCCTCACCCCCTCAGATGGCGGCGCTCAGGGCCATCCCCACGGCCCCCAATCCCAATTCTGCTGGTTCATGATCGCGGTCATCTGCTGCTGGTTGGCGATCTGCCGGGCGAAGATTTCCTGCTTGTAGGCGTCCCAGTTCTGCTGGTTGCCGAGATAGAGGCAGTTGCAGTCGAGCGGGTCGGCGTAGAGGTAAACGAGATTGCCGTCTCTGACGCGGACCACGAAGCGGTCGGCGGGCAGGGTCCTCATCGCCGCGATGCGATGCGGCAAATCCGCCGGCCGCACCTGAAATCCGGCGGCGGCGAGCAGGTCTTCCTTCTGCCCGACCTGCTGCTGTGGGCTGACGCACCCGGCGACGCCCAGCAGCGCCGCTGCGATGACGCCGAGACGAGTTGACCTGCTCACCCGAACTCTCCCCAAAACCGTTCGCCGACTGTAAGCGAGCATCGCCGCCCGGTGCAACACGGCAAGGCGCTGGGGCTCAGCGGCTGCACGCGCCGTTGGCGTCGACCAGCCGGCTCGCTTGGCGCTTCATGGCGCCGCCGGCGAGGCCTCGATCGTCGCCGGCTCGGCCGCAATTTCAGGCGGCGGCTGGGGGGTCAGGGCCACGCGCAGCAGGGTCAGGTGGCCGTGGAAGGCCGGGCGCTGGGTCGACAGCAACAGCTCGATCGGCCGATCGGGCAGGTCGCCGAGCGCCAGGGTCAGGCCGGTCTCGAACACGCCGCTGCGGCCGGGATGAATGAGCGGCGTGAGCGCCGCCCGCATTCGCCTCGACGACAAAACCGTGCTCGGCGGCGTCGGGCGAGATCTCGACCGTCACGGCGACCGACCAGATCGCCGGGGGCAGCATGATCTGCGGGCCGCGCAGCAGACAGCGCGCCCGGCCGGTGATGTCGACGCCGCCGGCGGCGGGCGGCTCCGCACGGTCGCCGACAAAGAACAGCTCGGGGCTCCAGACGATCGGTCCGAGATTGTCGGCGAAATCGTCGAGGCCGGATCCGATCGCGCCCTCGGCGAGCGCCCGCTCGCCCGGGGCGAGGGCGTCGCGCCATGCCGCCGATGCCGCCGGATCGGCAGCGGCGATGCCGGGTGCCGGGCCAAGGCCCGAATCGCCGCCAGGGACGGGACCAGCGTCGTCACCGCCGCTGCATAGCCCAGAGATGCTCGGCGATTCGTTCCGCCACGATCACCGGATCGTCGCGTCGGGCGTCGAGCACGAGCGCCCCCGGCATCGCGGCAAAAGAGCCGAGCGCGGCGCAGCTGCCGGCGACCAGCCGGGTTGCCGCCGCCAGCCCCAGCCCGCGGCGGCCGACCAGATCGGCGAGTGAGGCCCACGGATCGTCGCGCACGACGACGAACGGCCGGCCGGTCCCGGCCAGCGCGCGCCTGATCCGGCCGCCGGGATGGCGTGCGGCCACCACGCCATGCGCGGTGCCGCCGCTGTGCAGCAAGGTGTGGGTGATCTCTTCGAAGGTATCGGCGGCGATCAAGGCGGCCGAGCCGAATTCGCGCCGGACGAGGCGCGTCGTCGCGCTCTCGCACCATTCGGCGAAGCGGCCCGGCAGACCGATCACGAAGAACAGCATTCAACACCACAACGGCCTGCTTTAGCGAAGTCCTAGCGGATCTCGGCCGCGGGTGTCGAGAGCCGCCGGCCGGGCCAGGCCGATCCCGGCCCGATCGCTTGACCTCGGCCGGACTGCCGGCCATGCTGCCGAGCGCGGCCTCGTCTCGGGCGCGCCGGCGCGCCCGGTGACGCTGCTCATTGCTGGCGAAGGTCGGCGACGAGGCCCGCCGTTTCGGCGGGTGGGCGCGATATCGCGGTCTGCCCGGCGAGATCATCCGCAGCGAGACGACGCTGATCCAGTGCCATGATTTTCTTGTCGATTGGTCTGCCGAGCCGCTTCGCCGAATGGTGCGACGGCATGATCTGCGCGCTGTTGCACGCGTCCGGAGAGCGCTTCGAGGCGGTCGGCGCCAATACCCTGGAGGAGATCGCTCTGGCGGTGATCAATTCCCCGGCGCCGCGGCTGGTCATCGGCGCGCGCCAGCCGACCGACGAGCTGCGCAACGCGCTGACGCGCGCCGGCGCCCGCTTTGTCATGGCGCTCGACGACCCGCATGCGGCTTATGGCAATCTCTTGACCCGGCACCGGTACGACTGGAAGGAAGCGGTGCGGGCCGTCGCCGGCAGCTGCGCCGCGGTGATGAGTTATGCGGCGATGCCCGGCGCGCTGGTGCTGCGCGCCGATCGGGAAGGCAAGGATGCGCTCGGCACGGTGACGGCGATCGCCCGCTGGCTCGACCTGGCGGTGGCCCCGGCCGATATCAAAGCGCTGGCCGAGCAGCACTCCGACCCGGGCGGCTTTTTATCGCCGGACCACGACGACAATTGGCGCGACGCAATTTCGGCGTCGGACCGCGCCGTGGTCGACGGCGCGCTCAACGGCTATGTCGACTATTTCCGCGGCGCCGGCCTCGGCCAGATGCTTTGGGCGAGGGATTTGTTTCTGGTCGGCGACGCCCCCGATCTGCCGGCCACCGAGACGATCGATGTCGCGGGACCGGTCCGCAACCTGCTGTTCGGGCCGTACCTCACCCTCCCCCCGGGGGAGTGGGCGGCGACCGTGGTGCTGGCGGTCTCGAAACTGGCGGCCGATATCAGCTACAGCGTCGAGATCCTGTCCGGCGCGGCCTGCCTGTGCCTCGGCCGGGGGACAATCCAGCCGCACGGCGAAGGGGTGTGCGAGGCCACGGTCGAGTTTACCATCGCCGAGGCGACTGAGCAGCCGATCGCGCTGCGCGTCGCCAATTTGCGCTTCGCCTTTAGCGGACGCCTGGCGCTGGCGCATGTGGCGGTGTCGCCGCGGGTGAAGCCGCGCCCCTATATCCCGGCCGAACTCACCGCGGCGCTGGGGCTGTGAGGCGGCGGGGCCGGCCCGGTGCGCCGCCGAGCGATGCGCTGTTGGCGGCGGCGTTTGAGCCGGACCTGCCGAGGCCGGCAAGTTCGCCGGGGCGAACCCGCCGGAGCGACGGCCGGCGGCAATGAGATTTTTCCGGCCGCGCCATGGGCGGACCGGGGCCGGCGAGCCGCGCGCCGGCGCGGAGCAGCCGCAGCGCGCCGGCGAACAGGAGGCGGGGCTCGCGGCGCTGGGCCGCCGGCTCGACGGCATCGAGACGATGCTCGAACGGGTGTGGGGCGATCTCGACTTTATCCGCAACCGGCTCAGTTGCTACATCGGCGACGGCATCGCGCTGACCTATCTGCTCGATCAGACGCCGATGTTCGTCAATTGCAACGATTTCGGATGCCCGGTCAATCTGATCGACGGCGGCCGTTACGAGGAAGAAAACCTCGAGGTTTTGCTGAGCTTCGTGACCCCCGACACCGTGTTCCTCGATGTCGGCGCCAATGTCGGCTTCTATACCGTAGAGATCGCCCGCCGGCTTGCCGGCAATGGCCGGGTTTATGCGTTCGAACCTCACCCCAAGCTGATCGAATTGCTGCGGCGCAACGCTTTTGTGAACGGGCTGGCGCCGGTGGTCAGCGGCTTTCCGTTTGCGCTCTCGGATCGTAACGGGCCGGCGGATCTGCAATACCCGCTGGGGCATCTGGGCGGCGGGCAGGTGGCGGCACAAGGCGAAATCGCCGGTCACACCATGGTAAAATCGGAAACAAAAGAACTCGACGATTTGCTCGGCCGGGATTTCCGCTGCGATCTCGTCAAGATCGATGTCGAAGGACACGAACTCAACGTCCTCCACGGGATGCGCGAAATCGTCGGCAACTCGCCGCGGATCAAGATTTTGTTCGAAAAGCTGGCGCCGAACACCGGCAACGAAGCCGGCCTCGAGCAATACTTCGCCGCGATCGGCTTTAGCCTCTATGCGGTCGGTTCTGACGCTTCGCTCAACGAGTTCGCCGCCGGCGGCCTGCGCGACTGGGGCGGCTATGCGCTGGCGGCGCCGCGCGGTCTGATCGAGGCCGACGCGCTGAACCGGTCGCGCTTCTCGATCTACGCCAAGCAATTGTGGCGCCCTGCGGCGGTCTCTGCGAGTTCGCAGGCGCCGCCCGATGGGCATTACCGCGCGACCGCCGCGGGCGCCCTGTTGTTTCACGGACCCTACTGGTTTCTCAAGCGCGGCCGGTGGCGGTTCAAGCTCTACGGCGCGGTCCGCGGCGCCGTCACGTTTTCGCTGCTGGAACGGTTCGGCTACACCGTCTCGAGCTTTTCCCTGGAGGCCGGCCAGAGCGAGCAGCTCCTGACCTTGCGCCGCGACCTGGTGCATTTCGAATGCGCGGCTTACGCAGCGAGCGACGACGCCGAGATCGACATTGACCGGATCGAATTCATCCGCGAGGGGTGAGCCGCGGGGTGCGGTCCGTGGCGAATCGACGCCGGCTGATCTTCGCGCCGACGGCCCGGTCTATTTCCTGCTGCACATACCCAAGACCGCGGGACAGACGATCCAAATCCATCTGGCCCGGCATTGTGCGCCGGGCGTCTTCTGGCAGTCCCGCCGCACGCTGCGTCCGGCGCGTCGCGCCGCACCGGGCGAGCTTCCCGATTCGCGGCGCGCCCGCGTGGTTTCGGGGCATCATATCGGCCGCTCGATGGAGGCGCTGTTCGCCGGCCGGGAGATTCGCCGCATCGTGCTGCTGCGCGATCCGCTCGAACTGCAGATCTCGTTCTACAACTGGCAGATGATGGACAATCTGGCCAAGGGGCTTGGGACCTACGGGTTTGCGCTGCATCAGCGGGCGCTGCCGCGTGATTTCATCGCGCATTTTCTGCTGTCGCGCTGGCTGGAGATCCCCTGGCGGGCGCTGCTGGCGATGAAGGACGCGAAAAAACACGCGATGCTGAACCGGATGCTCGCCGGTTTCTGGTTTGTCGGCGGGCACGGCGATTGCGACCGGCTGATCGAGGCGCTGGGTCGCGATCTCGGCATCCCGCCGACCGCGCCGCGGCGCAACAGCTCCGCCGAATTGCAAGGGCGGACCGGCTGGCGGCTGCTGACCGCCGAGGCCCTGCCGGCGGCGGCGCGCCGGGCGTTCTGGACCCATAACCGGCTCGACCAGAGGCTGTGGGAGGATTGGCGCTGGGCCGGGTTCGAGGCCGCAGCGGTGCAGCCGCAGCCGCTTCGCCCGGACGAGGCGAGCGGCTTTCTCGGCCATGAGCTGGTTCGCCCCTGGCGCCGGCTCGGCCGCTTTGCCGGACAAGGATGGGCCTCGTGGCGACGTCCAGGTCATGGCCCGCTCGTCTCTCGCGCCGATCGCGCCCGCGACGCGGGCGAATGGGCGCGCGCCGCCCGGCATTACCGGCAGGCGCTGCGAGCGATGCCGGAGGCGGCGGCGATCTGGGTCCAATATGGACACGCCTTGAAGGAATCCGGAAACATCGCCGAAGCCGAGGCCGCCTATCGCCGATCGCTCGCGCTGCGCCCGGAGATAGCGGACACGCATCTGCAGCTCGGCCATGCGCTGAAGCTGCAAGGGCGGATCGACGAGGCGGCGACGGCCTATCTGCGGGCGGCGGCGCTCGACCCGGTGCTGCGCCACCCGCGCGACGAGCTGATCGGCCTCGGCTGGACGACCCGGCGGATCGAGCGGGTATTGGCGGCAGGCGCCCCGGCGGTGACGTTATGACGCCGGGATTGTCCTCGCCCGGCGGTCGACTACAATCGGACCGGCGGCGGCGGGCCGGCTCTCGCAGCGGATCGGGTGGAAAATGAGCGCGGAGCCACTGAAGATTGCGGTGATCGGGGCCGGGATCGGCGGGCTCAGCGCGGCGCTGTCGTTGCATCGCGCCGGGTTCGCGGTCGATCTCTACGAGCAGGCCGCACGGCTGACCGAAATCGGCGGCGGCATCAACATGGGACCCAACGCCGCGCGCATCCTCTATCGGCTCGGCCTCGGGCCGGGGCTCGACCGCGAAGGCGTGCGCCCGCGCGGCAGCCATCAGCGGCGCTGGGATGACGGCCGCACCCTGCAGCAGGCGAGGCTCAACCCGTTGTGCGAAGAGCTTTACGGCGCGCCGCATCTGACGATCCACCGCGCCGATCTGCTGGCGATCATCGCCGCCGGATTTCCGGCTGAGCGGCTTTATCTCGGCCACCGCCTGACCGGGCTCGCCGATGACGGCGACGGCATTGCCGCATGGTTCGAGAACGGCGCGCGGATCAAGGCCGATGTGCTGGTCGGGGCCGACGGCATCCACTCGGCGGTGCGCGCCGCCCTGTTCGGCGAGGAGGCGCCGCGCTTTGCCGGCTGCGTCGCCTATCGCGGGCTGGCGCCGGCCGAGAAGATCGCCGATCTCGGGCTCGAATTGGGCTCGCAATCCTGGCTCGGGCCGGGCGCGCACCTGGTGCATTATTTCGTGTCGCGCGGCCGGCTGTTGAATTTCGTCGGCTGGACCGAGCACGACAGCTGGAACCGCGAGGACTGGACCGACCGGGCCACGGTCGCCCGCGCGCTCGCCGCGTTCGCGGGCTGGCATCCGCAGGTGCGCCGGATCATCGAGGCGGCCGAGACCTGCTTCATTTGGGCGTTGTTCGACCGCGACCCGCTGCCACGCTGGTCGGTCGGGCATGCCACGCTGCTCGGCGACGCCTGCCACCCGATGTATCCGTTCATGGCCCAGGGCGCCGCGCAGGCAATCGAGGACGGAGCGACGCTGGCCGCCTGTCTCGCCGCCGGCGCCGACGATCCGGCCGCAAGCCTGCGCCGGTACGAAGAATTGCGGCTGCCGCGGGTGAGCCTGCTGCAACAGATGTCGCGCGCCAACAAGACCCGCTACCACCTCGCCGACGGCCCGGCGCAGCAGGCGCGCGACGCCGAATGGACGCGGGCCGGCGACCGATCGCCCGAGGCGCTGGGGTGGCTCTTCGGCTTTGACGCCGGCGCGGTCGAGCCGATGCCGGCCGCATCATAGAGGGCGCGGCCATCGGGCGATCGCCGCTGGCCTCGACGCCAGCGGCAACGCGCGTTTGGCTGCGGCGCGCGGCGCGCACCGGCGTATAATGAGGCGATGACGATGGTCCCGATCCCGATGCTTTTGGCCGCTGCGATGGCGCTGACGCCGCTCGGGCCCGGGCAAGAGGCGCGGGTCGCCGCCTGGCTGAACTGGGCGGCTGCCTATCGCGACTGCTACCAGCCGGCGCCGTTCAGCCTGCGCATCGACGCGAACTTCACCGCCCGCTGCATCGAGCGCAATCTGCGCCAGCGGCAGGACGGCCCGCCCGAGCAGCGCGCCGCCACCCTGGCGTTGATCGCCGCGACCCCGCAGCTGGTCGCGCTGCTGAACGCGCCCGCCGCCGAGCCCGGCGCCGGCAAAAAATCCGCCAAGCTCGACCCGCCGAGCCATTAATGGCGCGACCGCGACTTTGCGCGGCCGGGAGGGCGCACCCAGCGAGCGAAAGTTGCGAGGGGGACTGGCAGTGCTCCGCCCCCCGGCGCGTCCTATGCGACGGCGGCGATGACCGCGATAACCTCAACAGCGGTCTCGACATAACCGACTAATTTCTTAACATCTGCGATGATCTCGTCGAGAAATGCTCCAAGATCCATGCTATTGGTGCAGCTGGCTTCCTCCTGCAATAAATGTAGATTGTTCGTCTCCCAAACAGAAGCGCTGCCTATACAAATGTATTTACGGATTCCGAGTCGAGCTCGGCGTTTAACGTGCCTGCAGGAACCTATACGATTACCATCGATCCGCCAGCGCAGGTAGAATTGGTTTTCGAGCCCTCGACCATGCTGTTGCTGGGCTCAGCCTTGGCGAGACTAGGCTTCGCCGCGCGTCGCCGGAAACTCCGCAATTTGGGGGTTCTGTCGTGATCGGGGAGTTGTCCGGTGTTGGAGTAATCGACCGCTTCATTTCTTGTGTTGAGCCCCGGAGTTTCTGCCGCGCTCAGTATGAGCGCGGCATGCCGAGGACGTGCTGGCCGAGATAGGCGAGGATCAGGTTGGTCGAGATCGGCGCGGTCTGGTAGAGGCGGGCTTCGCGCCATTTGCGCTCGATGTCGTATTCCTTGGCAAAGGCGAAGCCGCCATAGGTGGCGAAGGTCGCCTCGGCGGCGCGCCAGGTCGCCTCCGAGGCCAAGAGCTTGGCCATGTTGGCGTCGGCGCCGCATTCCTGGCCGGCGTCGAACAGCGCCGCGGCGCGGCGGCAGATCATGTCGGCGGCTTCGAGCTCGGCAAAGGCGCGCGCCAACGGGAACTGCACCCCCTGGTTCTGCCCGATCGGCCGGTCGAAGACGATGCGCTCCTTGGCGTAGTCGATGCCCTTTTTCAAAAGCCAGCGGCCGTCGCCGATGCATTCTTGCGCGACCAGGATGCGCTCGGCGTTCATGCCGTCGAGGATATAGCGAAAGCCCTTGCCTTCCTCGCCGATCAGCGCGTCCGGCGGCACCTTCAGGTTGTCGAAAAACACCTCGGTGGTGTTGTGGTTGATCATCGCCTCGATCGGCCGGATCTCGACCCCATGCCCCAAATTCTCGCGCAGATCGATCAGAAACACCGAGAGCCCGTCGGTGCGCCGCTTGACCTCATTGACCGGGGTGGTGCGCGCCAGCAATAGCATCAGATCGGAATGGCGGGCGCGCGAAGTCCACACCTTCTGCCCGTTGACGACATAGTGATTGCCCTCGCGCACCGCCCGGGTCTTGAGCTTGGTGGTGTCGGAGCCGGTCGAGGGCTCGGTCACGCCAAACGCCTGCAGCCGCAATTCGCCGGAGGCGATCTTGGGCAGATAGCGCGCCTTCTGCTCGGCGCTGCCATGACGCAGCAGGGTCCCCATGATGTACATCTGGGCGTGGCCCTGGCTGGCGGTGCAGCCCGAGGCGTTGATCTCTTCGAGGATCACCGCGGCGGCGCGCAACGGCAGGCCCGAGCCGCCATATTCCTCGGGGATCAAGGAAGCCAGAAACCCCGCCTCGGTCAATTCCTCGATGAATTCGGCTCGGATAGGCCTGCTCGGCTTCGAGCTTGCGCCAATATTCGCCCGGATAGCCCTCGCAGATCCGGCGCACCGATTGGCGCAGCTCGGGATAGTCCTCGCCGAGGGCCAGCATGGTCGGCGTGTCGCTCATCTCAGCGCTCCTGATGCCAGGGTTTGCCCGAACCTAGTTCGTCCGCGAGCAAATTGCCAACCCGCACCGGGCCGGGGCGCGACCCCCGAGATCAGGAGAACCGGTTCGAGCGGGGGAAGCCGTTCGGGACGAGCCGGCCGGCGCCGCCGCGCGGGCCGAGCCAGGCGGAAAGATCGGTTTCGCTGCGGGTGCGGGTTTCCCCTTGCCGCCAGGAGAGCCCGTCGGCGAGGCGAAACACCTTGGCGTCGGCGAGCCCGCCCGCCTTGTAGCGCTGCAGGATCACCCCGCGCCCGCGGGACATC
Source organism: uncultured Alphaproteobacteria bacterium (assembly GCA_963814805.1). GTDB lineage: Bacteria > Pseudomonadota > Alphaproteobacteria > ATCC43930 > CGMCC-115725 > AP-15. The sequence goes on from CAWFER010000015.1 coordinate 352,576, forward strand.
AGCGGGATGTCCTCGAGCTTGACCACCAGCATCCGGCGGTTGTCGCCGACCAGCGCCACTGCGTCGCCGCCCTCGGCCTGAGCGCAGAGGCGCGCGACCGCCCCCTCGCCCGGGGTCAGCACCTGCTTGCCGGCGCGGGTCTGGGCCACCGCCTCGTCGCCGTCGACGACAAAGCCGCGCCCGTCGCTCGCCATCACCAGCAATTCCATGGCCGGCCGGTAAGGGAACATCGCAACGATGTCGTGCTCGTTGGGCAGGTCGAGCATCAGCCGCAACGGCTCGCCCTGGCTGCGCCCGCCCGGCAGCCGGTCGACGCCCAAGGTGTAAAAGCGGCCATTGGTGGCGAATACGACGAGGCGGTCGGTGGTCTCGGCCGCAATGGCAAAGCGCGGGCCGTCGCCTTCCTTGTATTTCTGCTCCGCCGCCGCCGCGCCGTGCCCCTTGACCGCGCGCACCCACCCCTTCTCCGAGCACAGCACGGTCACCGGCTCGCGCTCGATCAGCGCGTGGGCCGGGATTTCGCCGATTGTCGGCGCCTCGGCGAGGGCGGTGCGGCGCCGGCCCGGCGCGGTGTCGCCGCCGAATTCGGCCTGGGTCCGGCGCACCTCGCCAGCGACCGCGCGCCACTGCCGGCGCTCGCTCGCCAACAGCCGCGCGAGCCCCGCCTCCTCGGCCGACAGCGTGTCCATCTCTTTCCTGATCGCGATCTCTTCGAGCCGGCGCAGGGCGCGCAGCCGCAAATTCAGGATTGCCTCGGCCTGCACCTCGCTCAATTCCCAGCGGGCCATCATCCGGGCCTTCGGCTCGTCGGCCTCGCGGATGATCTGGATCACCTCGTCGAGGTTCAGATAGACGATGATCTGGCCCTTGAGGATTTCGAGGCGGCGAGCGACCGCGGCGAGGCGATGGCGGCTGGTGCGCTGCAACACCTCGCGGCGATGGTCGAGAAACGCCTGCAGCGCCTCTTTCAGGCTCATCACCCGCGGCACGCCCGCGGGATCGAGCACATTCAGATTGAGCGGCGCCCGCACCTCGAGTTCGGTCAGCCGGAACAACTGCTCCATCAGCATCTCGGGCTCGACGTTGCGCGTCTTTGGCTCGAGCACTAGGCGCACATCCTCGGTCGACTCGTCGCGAATGTCGGCGAGCAACGGCAATTTCTTCTCGTCGAGCAGGGCCGCGATCTTTTCGATCAGCCGGCCCTTGGGCGCCTGATAAGGCATCTCGGTCACGACGATCTGGTAGAGGCCGTGGCCCAGCGCCTCCTTTTCCCAGCGCGCGCGCAGGCGAAAGCTGCCGCGGCCGGTCTCATAGGCTGCGCGGATATTCGCCGCCGGCTCGACCAAAACCCCGCCGGTCGGAAAATCCGGGCCGGGGATCAAGGCGTGCAACGCCTCGACCGACGCGGCCGGGTCGTCGATCAGCTGGAGCAAGGCCGCGCACAATTCGCCCACATTGTGCGGCGGGATGCTGGTCGCCATGCCGACCGCGATGCCCGAGGCGCCGTTGGCCAACAGGTTGGGAAACCGCCCCGGCAGCACCACCGGCTCGCGGTCCTCGCCGTCATAGGTCTGGCGGAAATCGACCGCGTCCTCGTCGATGCCGTCGAGCATCGCCTGCGCCACCGCCGAGAGCCGGCTTTCGGTGTAGCGCATCGCCGCGGCGTTATCGCCGTCGATATTGCCGAAATTCCCCTGCCCGTCGACCAGCGGGTAGCGCTGCGCGAAATCCTGGGCGAGGCGCACGAGCGCGTCGTACACCGCCAATTCGCCATGCGGGTGGAACTTGCCGATCACATCGCCGACGACGCGGGCGCATTTCTTGTAGCCCGAGGCCGGGTCGAGCCGCAGCTGCTGCATCGCATGCAGGATGCGGCGATGCACCGGCTTCAGCCCGTCGCGCACATCGGGCAGCGAGCGCGACATGATCGTCGACAGCGCATAGGAGAGATAGCGCTCGCCGAGCGCGTCGGCGAATTCGACATCGCGGATCTCGCCGGAAACGGCGGTCACGGACATGATCCAGATTCTCTCGGTCGAGGTTTGAAAGCGTTGGCGAGGATGAAATTCAGGTTTGCCAAAAGGGTCCGCCGGAGTTTCACGGCAGAAATCTTATGCACCGTCGATCGTGTCTCCGATGGGCTCGCGTTTGAGTATCTTTCGAATCGGTGCGCTGAGTTCCGGCGCGCCGCAGCAAAGGCGTGGATGGCCGGGTCAAGCCCGGCCAAGACGAAAAACGGATCCCGGAATCGACATTCTCGATCGAATTTCAGGTCCCGGACAGCGCTGTGCGAAAGCGGGAACCCAGAGCGATGGGGCGCCGAGCCCCCTTTCATGTCAGGGCGGGCGCTCGACCCCCGCTCGCCGGCGAATGACTTGTTCGGCACGGTCAGCCCTGGCGCAGGCTCTCGACGAACGCGGCGAGGCCGGGCTGGCGGGTGCGGCGCAGGCGCTCGGCGGTGACGATGGCGCGGGCCTGGGCGACGCTCTCGTCGACCATGTCGTTGACGATCACATAATCGTATTCGGCCCAGTGGCTCATCTCCTCGGCCGATTTCGCCATTCGGCCGGCGACCACCGCGGCGCTGTCCTGGGCGCGGGCGCGCAGCCGCTGTTCGAGCGCGGCAACGCTCGGCGGCAGGACGAAGACCGCGACCAGGTCTGGCCGCACCTTGTCGGCGAGCTGCTGGGTTCCCTGCCAGTCGAGATCGCCGACGATGTCGCGCCCGGCGGCCAGCGCCGCCTCGATCGGCTGGCGCGGCGTGCCGTAGCAATTGCCGAAGACGCGCGCATGCTCCAGGAATTCGCCGGCCGCGACCATTTCGTCGAAGCGCGGCTGGTCGATGAACCGGTAGTCGACGGCCATCGACCTCGCCCGGCCGCTGCGGGCGGGTGGTCACCGAGACCGAGAGCGTGAGGCTCGGATCTTTCGTCGACGAGCCGGCGGGCGATCGTCGTCTTGCCCGCGCCCGAGGGCGAGGAGAGGACGAGCAGCAGCCCGCGCCGCCGGATCGGTCGCGCGCTCATTCGATGTTCTGCACCTGCTCGCGGAACTGCTCGATCACCGCCTTCAGCGCGAGCCCGGTGCGGGTCAGCTCGATATCGGCCGATTTCGAGCACAGGGTGTTGGCCTCGCGGTTCAGCTCCTGGCACAGGAAATCGAGGCGCCGGCCGACCGCCTCGCCCTGGTGCAGCAATTCGCCGGCCTGCTCGATGATGGGCGCGCAGCCGCTCCAATTCCTCGCGGATGTCGGAGCGGGCGACGAGCAGCGCCACTTCCTGGGCGACGCGCTCCTCGGATACCGAGGGCGCGAGATCGGCGAGGCCCGCCAGCACCATGCGCAGCCGCTCGCGCAGCGCCGCCGGCTGAGCCGCGGCGCGGCCTTCGGCGGCGGCGGCGAGGGTCGCCGTCTCGTCGAGCTGGTGGCGCAGCATGGCGGCGATCCGCGCCCCCTCCTCGGCGCGGGCCGCCGCGAGCCGGTCGAGCGCCGCGGTCCAGCCGGCGAGCACGGCGCGCGCGCCTCGCCTCGAGCACCGCCTCGTCCTCGTCCTCGACGGTCTCGACGACGCCGCGCAAGGCCAGCAGCCCGTCGAGCCGCGGCGGCGCGGCTTCGACCTCGCCGGTCAATTCGTTGATCAGGGCGACGAGCTGGGCCAGCGCCTCGCGGTTGATACGCAGCACCGGCGGCGGCGATGCGGGTGACCGAGAGGCTCGCGGAAAAATTGCCGCGGCGAAAGCGCTGCGGCCAGCGCCGCGCGCAACTCGGGCTTCAAGCGCATCGAAGCCCGGGCCGAGCCGCAGCCGCAGATCGAGCGCCCGGCCGTTGACGCTCTTGACCTCCCAGACCCAGGAGATCCCGGGCGCTTCGCCCTGGGTTCGGGCGAACCCCGTCATGCTGGCCACGCCCACGCCGCCGCACTCCCGCTGTTGTCGATCCGGCGGTTATAGCGGTCCCTCCCGCGCCGCGCCACCAACGCCGCGCGGGGTCGCCTCAATGGGCCGGGGGAGCGGCGGCGGTCGGCGGATCGGGCTCAGCCGCGCGCATCGTGGCGATACTGGGCGACGTTGCGGTTGTGCTCGGCCAGGGTCCTGGCAAAGACGTGGCCGCCCGCGCCGTCGGCGACGAAATAGAGATCGTCGGTCGGCGCCGGCCGGGCCGCCGCGCGCAATGCCGCCATTCCCGGATTATCGATCGGGCCGGGCGGCAGCCCGTTCTCGACATAGGTGTTGTAGGGCGAGGCGCGTCTCGAGATCGGCGCGGCTCAGCGGGCGGTCGAGCTTTCTGCGCGCCGTCGTCGCTCAGCGCGTAGATCACGGTCGGGTCGGATTGCAGGCGCATGCCGAGGCGCAGCCGGTTGACGAAGACCGCGGCGATCAGCGCCCGGTCGGCCGGCGCGCTTGGCTTCCCGCTCGACCAGCGAGGCGAGGATCAGCAGCTGCTGCGGGCTGGCCAGCGGCAGGTCGGGGCGCCGCTCGGCCCAGGCCGTTGCGACCGCGCGCGCCATCGCCCGCTCCATGCGCGCCGAGCAATGCCGCGCGGGTGTCGCCATAGCTGTAGATGTAGGTGTCGGGCATCAGCGCGCCCTCGGGCGGCGTCTGGCCGATGTCGCCGGCGAGCGCCGGGGCCGCCCGCACCAGCGCCACGATCTGGGCGCTGCTGAGCCCTTCGGGGATGGTCAGCCGGTGCTGCACGGTCTTGCCGCTGGCGAGGAGATCGGCGGCGGCGAGCGCGCTGGTCCCGGCCGGGAATTGCGTATTCGCCGGCCAGCAGCGCCTCGCCTTTGCCGGAAACCAGGGCGGCGACCTCGAACGGCAGCGCTCGGCGGATCACCCCGTCGCCGGCGAGCAGCGCGGCGACGCCGGCAAGGCCGGTCCGCGGCGGAACCACGACGGTGCGGGGCCGGGTCAGCGGGCCCGGGTGCGGTGACGTCCCGGTAGAGCCACCAGCCGGCCCCGCCGGCCGCGGCGAGCAATGCCGATACGGCCAGCAGCGCCCAGCCGAACAGGCGAAGCGTGCCGCGCATTCCGCAATCCCCGGATGGTTCCGGCCGCTCCGCCGCTCAGGGCGGTCCGGCGAAGACCAGCGACGCGTTGGTGCCGCCGAACCCAAAGGAATTGGTCAGCACATAGCTCACCCGGCGCTCCTTCGCCGTTTCGGCACCAGGTCGATGTCGCAGGCCGGCGACGGATTGTCGAGGTTCAGGGTCGGCGGGACCACGCCGTCGCGGATCGCCAGGATCGAGAAGATCGCTTCGACGCTGCCGGCGGCGCCGAGCAGGTGGCCGATCGCCGACTTGGTCGACGACATCGACAGTTCGTAGGCGTGGCGGCCGAACAGCCGCTTGACCGCGCCCAATTCGATCTCGTCGCCGAGCGGGGTCGAGGTGCCGTGGGCGTTGATGTAGTCGATCCGCTCGAGCGGGATGCTCGGCGCGGCGCAGCGCGTTGCGCATCGAGCGAAAGGCGCCGTTGCCGTCCTCGGCCGGTGCGGTCAGGTGATAGGCGTCGCCGGACATGCCGTAGCCGATCACCTCGGCATAGATCCGGGCGCCGCGCCGGCGTGCGTGCTCCAGCTCTTCGAGCACCAGGATGCCGGCCCCTTCGCCCATCACGAACCCGTCGCGGGCCTGGTCCCACGGCCGCGAGGCGCGCGGTCGGATCGTCGTTGAACCCGGTCGACAATGCCCGCGCCGCGGCAAATCCGGCGATGCCGAGCCGGCAGACCGCCGCTTCGGTGCCGCCGCACACCATGACGTCGGCGTCGTCGAGCATAATCAGCCGGCCGGCGTCGCCGATCGCATGGGCGCCGGTCGAGCACGCGGTCACCACCGCATGGTTCGGCCCGCTGAAGCCATAGCGGATCGAAACATGGCCGGAGGCGAGGTTGATCAGATTGGCCGGGATGAAAAACGGCGACAGACGGCGCGGCCCGCGCTCCTTCAGGGTGAACCCGCCCTCGGTGATGCCGGACAGGCCGCCGATGCCGGAGCCGATCATGACCCCGGTGCGCTCGCGCTCATACTCGCTCTCGGGCGTCCACTCGGCATCCTCGACCGCCTGGGCGGCGGCGGCCATCGCATAGACGATAAAGCCGTCCATCTTGCGCTGGTCCTTGGCCGGGACCCAGTCATCGGCGTTGAACAGCCCGGCGGCGGTTTCGCCGCGCGGCACCTGGGCGGCAATCCGCGCCGGCAGGTCGGAGACATCGAAGGACTGGATCGCGCCCACCCCCGAAGCCCCGGCGATCAGGCTCTGCCAGTTGCGCTCGAGGCCGATGCCGAGGGGCGTCACCAGCCCCATGCCGGTCACGACGACGCGTCGCATCCCGTTCTCATGGCCGGCCAGAGGGTCGAAGGGTCACGGGGCTCAGGACCTCTCTGGGCGATTGGGGGCGCCGGGCGCAGACAAGAACGTAGACGACGACTCAGCTGTGCGCTTCGATAAAGCTGACCGCATCCTTGACGGTCACGATCTTTTCCGCCGCGTCATCCGGAATCTCGCAGCCGAATTCTTCCTCAAAGGCCATCACGAGTTCGACCGTGTCGAGACTGTCGGCGCCCAGATCGTCGATAAAACTGGCGTTCTCGGTCACCTTCAATTCGTCGACGCCCAAATGCTCGACGACGATCTTTTTGACCCGCTCGGCGACGTCGCTCATCCGTTGTTCCCTTCAGTGGCTGGCTGAAAATTGGGCTTCGACACGCAAATCCGGGCGCCGTCCGCGGTCATAGTGTCGCCGCCGGGGGCCACGATCAAGGCGCGGGTCACATAGCAGGTTTCGCGTGCGGTGCCAATTCGGCTGAATTGGGGCGGCTGGATTGGGCTTGCCAACGCGCCGGCCTCATAGCATGGCCATGCCGCCATTGACGTGCAAGGTATGGCCGGTGACATACGCGGCCTCGGCGCTCGCCAGATAGACGACGGCGGCGGCAACGTCGCCCGGCAGGCCGAATCGTCCCGCCGGGATCGCAGCGCCCAGCCGGGCGCGCTGGTCGGAACTCAACTTATCGGTCATCGCCGTCTCGATCAGGCCCGGGGCGACACAGTTGACGGTGATGCCGCGGCCCGCGACCTCGGCCGCGATCGATTTCGACATGCCGATCATCCCGGCCTTGGCCGCGGCATAATTCGCCTGGCCGGGGTTGCCGGTCTGGGCGACGATCGAGGTCACGGCGATGATCCGGCCGCGCCGCCGCCGGACCATGCCGCGCAGCGCCGCGCGGGTCAGGCGAAAGGCGGCGGTCAGATCGATGTCGAGCACCGCCTGCCAATCCTGGTCGGTCATCCGCAACGCCAGCGCGTCGCGGGCGACGCCGGCATTGTTGACGAGGATGTCGAGATGGCCGAGCGCCGCCTCGGCATGCTTGATCAGCCGGTCGGCGGCGAGCGGATCAGCGAGATCGGCGAGCCCGACATGGGCGCGCTCGCCGAGTTCGGCGGCGAGCGCCTGGAGCGCCTCGGCGCGGGTCCCGGCCAGCATCAGCGCGGCGCCCTGGCGGTGCAATGCCCGGGCGATCGCCGCGCCGATGCCGCCCGAGGCCCCGGTCACCACCGCCGTCTGACCCGACAGATCGAACATCGCGCGCACCCGACCGGCGCACCCGCCTCAGAGATCGGCGATCAGCGCCCGGACCGCGGCCGGGGCGCCGACCGAGCGGGCGGCGAGGTTGGGCGCAATGCGCTTGGCGAGCCCGGCGAGCACCTGCCCGGCCCCGATCTCGATAATCTCCTCGATCCCGCATTGGGCGAGAAACAGCATGCTCTCGCGCCACCGCACCATCGCCGTTACCTGCTGGGCCAAGAGGCGCTTGATCGTGGCCGGATCTTCGACGGCGCGTGCCGACACATTGGCGACGAGCGGCGCCACGCGGCGGCCGCAGGCTCACGTCGGCCAGCGCATCGGCCATCGCCGCCGCGGCCGGGGCCAGCAATGGCGAGTGAAAGGGCGCGCTGACCGCGAGCATGATCGCGCGGCGCGCGCCGCGCTCGCGGGCGATGGCGATGGCGCGCTCGACGGCGCCGCGATGGCCGCTCAGCACGACCTGCCCCGGCGCATTGTCGTTGGCCACGGCGCAAATCTCGTCGCGATCGAGCCCGGGGCGGGTCGCCTCGGCGGCGATCGCGTGCGCCGCCGCGGCGTCGAGCCCGATCAACGCCGCCATCGCCCCCTCGCCGACCGGCGCCGCCCGCTGCATCGCCCGCCCGCGCAACCGGAGCAGCCGCGCCGCGTCGCCGACGCCGAGCGCGGCTGCGGCGGCCAGCGCCGAATATTCGCCGAGCGAATGCCCGGCGACATAGGCGACCTGGCGGGCAAGGTCGAACCCCGCCTCGGCTTCGAGCACGCGAATCACCGCAAGGCTCGCCGCCATCAGCGCCGGCTGGGCATTTTCGGTCAGGGTCAGCTCGCTTTCCGGACCGGCGAACATCAGCCGCGAGAGCGGCTGCGACAGCGCCTCGTCGACCTCGTCGAACAGCCGCCGCGCCGCCGGAAAGGCCAGGGCGAGCTCGCACCCCATGCCGACCGCTTGCGAGCCCTGACCCGGAAACACCATCGCGCGCTTCATTTTCGACAAATCCCCGATCCCCCCGACGAGTTCCAGACCGATCCGTCACCGGCCCGCCATCTTGTCCGCCGGGCCGGTTTCTGTATAGTGCCGGGCTCGCCCTTGCCGGTCCATGCCGGCTCGGCCCGGCCGGCCGCGCCCCCGGGCCCTTATCAGCCACAAGGGATTATGGATCTATGCCGCTCTACGAGAATGTGTTTATCGCCCGCCAGGATATTTCCGGCGCCCAGGTCGATGCCCTGGCCGACAGTCTCGCCCAGCTGATCGCCGACAATGGCGGCGAGGTCAAGAAGCGCGAATACTGGGGTTTGCGCAACCTCGCCTACCGCATGCGCAAGAATCGCAAGGGGCATTTCGTGCTGATGAACCTGTCGGCGCCGCCGGCGGCGATCGCCGAGCTCGAGCGCACGATGCGGATCAACGAGGACGTGTTGCGCTACCTGACGATCCGGGTCGAGGCCCTCGACGAGGGACCCTCGGCGATCATGCAGAACCGCGGCAGCCGCGACGACCGCGGGCGGCGGGGTCCCGGCGACCGCGACCGGGAGCGCTATGGCGAGCCGCGCGACGGCGGCGAGCGGCCTGGTGCGGGCGAGCGCGCCGAACGCCCGGTCCCCGAGCGCGCGGTGGTCGAACGCCCGGTTGTCGAGCGCCCGGCTGGCGAGCCCGCCGTCGCCGAGCCCGCGGTCGCCGAAACAGTGGAGCCCTAGATGGAAAGCCAGTCCGCCGGCGGAGCCGGGCGCGGCGCCGCGACCCGGCGGCCGTTCTTCCGGCGCCGCAAATCGTGCCCGTTCTCGGGCCCGAACGCGCCCAAGATCGACTACAAGGACATCAAGCTGTTGCAGCGTTTCGTCTCCGAGCGCGGCAAGATCGTGCCGAGCCGCATCACCGCGGTTTCAACCAAGCGGCAGCGCGAGCTCGCCCAGGCGATCAAGCGGGCGCGGTTTCTCGGGCTGCTGCCATACATGGTGAACTAGGCGGCCCGCTCGCTCATTCAGGCCCGAATTGCGGCGCCAAACGGCATGGGCCGGCCCGGGATCGCCGGCATCGGGGCGTTGCTGGGCGCGCTCGGGGCCGGTCTCTATCTGACCGTGCTGACCGGCTCGCCGGGCGCGATGATCCTGGTTTATCTGGCGCAGCTGCCGCTGTTCGCCGCTGGGTTATGGCTTGGGGTCGGCGCCGCGGCGATGGCGGCGCTGACCGCCTCCGCGGTCCTGCTGGCTGCGGGCGGGGTCATCGCCGCCGCCCTGTTTGCCGGGCTCTACGCGGCGCCGGTGGTATTGTTGGTCCGCCAGGCGCTGTTGGCGCGCAACGGGCCCGAGGGCGCGATCGAATGGTATCCGCCGGGTTTGCTGACCGCGTGGTTGACCGGGCTCGGCCTGGCCGCGTTCGCGGTGGCGCTGGTGGCCCTGGGCGGGCCGCACGGCGTCGAGGCGCTGCTGCGCCAGAGCCTGACGCCGGTGATCGACGCGGTGGTCGACGAGAGCGCCGCCGGTCGCAGCGCGCTCGCCGATGGTCTCGCCCGGATCATCCCCGGCGTCGTCGCCGCCTCGTGGATGGTGATGACCGCGAGCACGGCCTTGCTCGCGCAAGGGCTTCTGGCCCGCTTCGGGATGAGCTGGCGGCCGACGCCCGATCTCGCGCGGCTGACCTTGCCGATCTGGATCCCGCTGCTGTTCGGCGTTGCCGCGGCGGCGATGGCGGTCGGCGGCGCGGTGCGGTTTCTGGGGATCAGCGTGCTGATCGTTCTGGCGATCCCGTTCTGCCTGGCGGGCCTGGCGGTGCTGCATACCTGGGCGCGCCGGCTGCGCCGGCCACAGATCACCCTGGTGACGTTCTATGTGCTGGCCGGATTGTTCGGCTGGCCGCTGCTGGTGATCGCGGTCTTGGGGCTGATCGACGCGCTGTTCGGGCTGCGCCGGCGTTTTGCCCAGCCCTGAGCCGCCGGTCATCAGCCCTGAGCCGGTCGCCAACCTGATAAGTCGGAGGAGAAAACGATGATCGAACTGATCCTGCTCGAACGGGTCGAAAAGCTCGGCCAGATGGGCCAGCTGGTCAAGGTGAAGCCGGGCTTCGCCCGCAACTACCTGCTGCCGCAGAAAAAGGCGATGCGCGCATCGAAGGAGAATTTGGCCTATTTCGAGACCCAGCGGTCCCAGCTCGAAGCCAACAACCTGCAGCGCAAGAGCGAAGCGGCCGAGATCGCCGGCAAGCTCGAAGGGCTGAGCGCCGTGCTCGTGCGCCAGGCCGGCGAGAGCGGGCAGCTCTACGGCTCGGTATCGGCCCGCGACATCGCCGATGCGGTCACCGCGTCGGGGTTCACGATCGAAAAGCGCCAGGTGGTCCTCGACCGGCCGATCAAAACGCTCGGGCTGCACCCGCTGCGGATCGTGCTGCACCCGGAAGTTTCAGTCACGGTCACCGCCAACGTCGCGCAATCGGCCGAAGAGGCGGCGATGCAGGCGCGCGGCATCGACCCGCTGCGCCGGGGCGAGGAGGACGAGGACGATGGCGCCGCTGTCGAGCCGGCCGCGCCGGCGTCAGCGGCCGCCCCCGAGAGCGCATGATCGAATGGGCGCGCGCCAGCCGCGCGCCCCGAGAACGCATGATCGAGCGGCGAACGTGTTGCGTTTGCTCCGCCACTTCGCGGATAGTGGCGGGTCGGTTTACCCATTGGGCTCGTCGCGATGCTGGCCACGCGTCTTTTCGAGCGAGTGATCACCATTGGCCGGCTGCGCATCGCCGACGCCAGTGGCCGCTCGCACGACTTCGCGGGGGCGCCGGGGCCGAGCGCCGCGATCCGGCTTCACGACCCGGCGCTGCATTGGAAGCTCGCGGTCCGGCCGCGCCTCTATCTGCCCGAAGCGTTCGTCGACGGCGCCTTGACCATCGAGGAGGGCAGCCTCTATGACCTGCTCGATCTGTTCGCCATCAATCTCGACGCCCTGCCCGACGGCATGCTGTCGCGGCTGCTGAACGGCTCTCTCACCTTGTTGCGCCGGGTCCATCAGTACAACCCGATGTCCCGCGCCCGAGAGAACGTGGCGCATCACTATGATCTGTCGGACCAGCTCTACGAACTGTTCCTCGACCGCGACCGCCAGTATTCCTGCGCCTACTTTCGCGATCAGTTTGACGATCTCGACAAGGCGCAGCGCGACAAGAAGCGCCACATCGCGGCCAAGCTGATGCTCCGCCCCGGGCAAAAGGTTCTCGACATCGGTTCGGGCTGGGGCGGGCTGGCGCTCTATCTCGCCAGCGAGTGCGGCGCCGAGGTGACCGGGCTCACCCTCTCGGTCGAACAGCACAAGACGGCGACGCGCCGGGCCGCCGCGGCCGGGCTTTCCGATCGCGTCCAGTTTCATCTGCGCGACTACCGCGAGGAAGGCGGCCAGTACGACCGGATCGTCTCGGTCGGCATGTTCGAGCATGTCGGCATCAACCATTACAGCACGTTTTTCGCCAAACTGAAGTCGCTGCTGACGCCGAACGGGGTGGCGCTGCTGCACTCGATCGGCCGCATGGACGGGCCGGGTTCGACCCATCCCTGGATCCGCAAGTACATTTTTCCGGGCGGCTATGCGCCGGCGCTCTCCGAAGTGGTGCCGGTGGTCGAGCGACTGCGGCTGTGGATCACCGACATCGAGATTCTGCGCCTGCACTATGCCCACACCTTACGGTTGTGGCGGCGCCGCTTCGAGCAGAATCGCGAGCGCCTGCGCACGATCTATGACGAACGCTTTTGTCGGATGTGGGAGATGTACCTGGCCGGCTCCGAGGTGGCGTTCCGGCGCGCCGGTCATCTCGTCTTCCAGATGCAGCTGGCCAAGACCATCGATGCGGTGCCATTGACCCGCGACTACATGGGCGAACCGAGGATGGCAGTCCCGGCAGAGCGCTCGGCGGTCGATATCGCCGAATGCCATTGGAGGAAATGATGGGCTACGAGCATATCCTGGTCGAACGGGAGGATGGAGTCGGGATCGTCACCCTGAACCGGCCCGACAAGCTCAACGCGATGAACCGCAAACTGTCGAGCGAATTGCACGACGCAGTCAAGGAGCTCGATCGCGACGACCAGATCGGCTGCATCGTCCTGACCGGCGCCGGCGACCGCGCCTTTTCCGCCGGCGGCGACATCCACGAGCAGCGCGAGGACGACCGGCGCTTCACGCAGCAGGAGCTGGACGCGCGGCGCGGCCGCGGCAGCTACGAGATCGCCGCCAGCGCCAAGCCGACGATCGGCATGCTGAACGGCCTCGCTTATGGCGGGGCGGCGGTCTTGGCCTCCTCGCTCGACCTGCGGGTCGGCTGCGAGGACACCCGCTTCCGCTTTCTCGCGGCGGCTTACGGCCGGATCAACAGCACCTGGACCCTGCCCAACCAGGTCGGCTGGCCGATCGCCAAGGAATTGCTGTTTACCGCACGGGTGGTCGAGGCCGACGAGGCCTGGCGGATCGGGCTCCTCAACCATCTGGTGCCGCGCCACGAGCTGCGGGCGAAGACCATGGAGCTCGCCCGCATGATCGCCGGCAACAACCGCGCCGCGGTCATCGGCATCAAGGCATTGCTGTTGCGGCAGATGACGCAGAACCTCGAGCAGCAATGGGCCGAGGAGCGCGACTACACGACCCATGTGGTCCGCGGGGCGCGGGCCGAGGAGGCCTTTCCCGAATTCATCGCCCGCCGCGGCCGGCCGTTGAGCTGACCAACCCAGCCGGGCCGATAGCCGCACAATAGCGCGGCGGTTCCCCCGCGAATTTGTCCGGCGAATTTGTCCAGCGAATTGGTATTGCGCGCCGCTGCCGGAGGCGCAAAGTGCAGGCAGCCGCAGCGCCAGTTCATTCGGCTGACCCGGCTTTGCGAAGACCAAGAGGCTTCCTTGCTGCTAAGCGCAGCATCGGGCAACGCCGCAGACGGAGACACTCATGCAGCTGATGTACTTCACCGAGCAGCCGATGTCAGCCTACCCGGCCCGCGAGGGCCTCGATTTCGGGGCGACTGCGCTGATGTTTTCCAACAAGCATTTCGACCCGGTCGCCGGCAGCCGGCTCTATAATGAATACCTTGAGCAGTACATCTACGCCGAGGAGATGGGCATTGATGGATTTATGCTGAACGAGCATCATAACGCGCCGTTCTGCATGCAGGCCAAGTGCAACATCTTCGCCGCGATCCTGGCCGCGGTGACCAAGAAGGCGAAGATCGTGCTGCTCGGCAACCCGTTGCCCCTGGCCGAGAACCCGGTGCGGCTCGCCGAGGAATTGGCGATGATCGACATGATCTCGCGGGGCCGGCTGGTCTCCGGCTTTGTCCGCGGCGGCGGCCAGGAGCAATTGGCCGCCGGGGTCAGCCCGGCCTACAACCGCGAGCGGTTTCAAGAAGCGCACGATCTGGTGGTCGCCACCTGGACGCGCGAGGGGCCGTTCCGCTGGGAGGGCACGCATTACCAGCACCGCGTCGTCAACCCGTGGGCGGTGCCGCTGCAGAAGCCGCATCCGCGGGTGTGGATCCCGGGCGTCATCAGCAAGGAGACGATCCTGTGGGCCGCCGGGCGCGGCTATCCCTATATCGCGCTCAACACGCCGCTCGATCGCACCAAGCAGATCTGGCAGATCTACGACAACGCGGCGGCCGAGGCGGGCGTTACCCCCGGGCCCGATTATCACGGCCTCCTGAAGCAGATCCATGTCGCCGAGACCGAGGAGAAGGCGATCGAGAACGCGCGCCAGTTCATGTGGATGCAGGGCGAGTTCACCGGCCTGGCGCACCCGGTGTGGAGCACGCCCTCGGGCTATTCGAGCCCGGACAATCGCCGCGCCTTTGTCGAATTCGCCACTGGAAGGTCGAAAAACCCGCGCTACCGCCCGCCCTTGGAAAAGCAGCTCGAAGAGTTGATGATCATCGCCGGCACGCCAAAGCAGGTGATCGCCAAATTGCGCATCCTGCTGCAGGAGACCCGGCCCGGCATCCTCGCCTTCTGGGGCAATGACGGCACGGTCACCCACCAGGACGCCAAGACCTGCATCCGGCTCCTCGGGCAGGAGGTGTTCCCGGCGGTGCGCGAAATGGCCAAGGAATTCGACCTGAAGAGCCCGTTCGAAACCGGCCAGCCGGTCAGCGTCGACTATATGGACGGTCTCAAGCAGCCGGTGCGCGCCGCCGCCGAATAGCGGGAGCCGCCAAGCCAGGCGGCTCTCCGCGTCACGCCGCGCTCGCTCTCTCGAGCCTAGACCCGGCCGCCGGTCGCAATTGGCTCGCAGCGCGCCTATTTATCCCGCGTCCGGCCTCGCCCGGGCGCGGCTCGGGCGTCGGCGCCGGCCGCCCTTTTCAACAGATGAAGGGACACGACCCTGTCTGCGACGCCTTCCCTTGCCATTCCGGATGAGCGTGCACCGAAGGACGAGCCCGCGCCGCGCATCAGCGGTGAAGAGTTCTTTCGCACCGAGGGCGCCTACACCGGGCTCGGCGCGCCAGTCGCGGGCGGCGGAATCTCTCGCTGGCTATTGGTCGAGGGGCCGCACATCGATAGCGGGGTCGAGCTGTTCGACGAGCTGTGCTGGCGGCTGCTCGGCGACAATGTGCCGCTGTGGCGCGCCACCTTTCATGCCGGCGTGTTGCATCCGCAGATTTTAGGCATCGGCGTGCGCTGGCTGCGCGACCGCAAGATCGTCGAGGAATACCGCATCCTGCACGGCTCAGACGAAACCGACGAATATCGGCTGAGCCCGATCCGGGCGACGATTGAACGCGGGACGCCGTTCCGCCGGCGGCTCGATCACCCAGCGCCCGAATTCCCGCTGCTCGAGAAAATTCGCAAGGCCGGCGGCACCGATTACTTCGCTTTGCCGCTCAACCGCAGCTATCGCCGCTTCCCGGTGGTGACCTGGGCGACCGACCGGAAGGGCGGGTTCAGCGATGCCGACATCGCCGCCCTCGAAGACATCAACCCGGCCCTGGCGGCGATCGCCGAGACCCGCGCCGAGCGGCGGATCAGCGCCAATCTGCTCGATACCTATCTGGGGCCGCAGGCCGGCCGGCGCATCCTCTCCGGGCAGATCCTGCGGGCTCAGGGCGAGCGCATGCGGGCCGTCATCATGATGACCGACGTGCGCAACTTCACCGGCCTGTCCGACCGCCTGCCGGGCGAGGCGGTGATCGAGCTGCTCGACGATTATTTCGACGCGATCGTGTCGCCGATCCAGGAAAACAAGGGCGAGATCCTCAAATTCATGGGCGACGGGGTGCTGGCGATCTTCCCGGCCGACGACGACGAGGATTTCGCGCCGTCGAGCCTGCGCGCGCTCGACGCCGCGACCCAGGGGCTCGAACGGCTGGCCGCGACCAACCGGGAGCGGCTGGAACACGAGCAGGCCGAAATGCGCACCGGCATCGGGCTGCATCTGGGCGAGGTCATCTACGGCAATGTGGGCTCCGCCGACCGCCTCGACTTCACCGTGATCGGGCCGGCGGTCAACCTCGCCTCGCGCATCGAGGGGCTGACCAAGCGCCTGTTACGCCCGTTGCTGACCTCGGCCGCATTCGCCGAGATTTGCCCGCGCCCCCTGGTCTCGCTCGGCTTCCAGCCGGTCCGCGGCCTGTTCCACCCGGAAGAGGTGTTCGGGCTGCCGGATTGAGGCAGGGGTCTACTGGCCACGGTTAAGGATCTCGACCACTCCGGCGGCGGGGTCGACGCGCAGCTCGTCGCCGGTGCGGAACAGTCGGGTCACTTCGCCGTCCGCGAAGCGGTCGACCAGCGCGACATTGCCGAAGGCGGCGCCCTGCGCCAGGATCGGGTTGACCCGGTTGAAGATCAGCCCGCGCGGCGCGATCGTGCGCGCCATCATCTCGTGCAGCATCCAGGCGGTGGCGACGCCGCCCTTGGCGTTGTCGAGCACCAGGATGCGATCGACATAGCTCTCGCCGGCGAGCTTGTGGCCCGGGCGCGAGAACACCCCCTTGATCCGGTCGAGATCGTAGCGCGCGCTGAAATTATCGGCCGCCACGAGCGCCGGGCCGATGACCGCCGGGCCGATGCCCCGATGGCAGCGCAGCAGGATCGGCATCAGCGCACCCGCCCGGCCAGCGCCGAATCGATGCACTGGTCGAGGCTCGCCAGAGTTGGCCGGTAGCCATAGCCGCCGATGATGTTGACGAGCTTGGCCGAGTTGGTCATCAGGCGGGTCCAGCCATTGGCCTCGGCCATTTCGCGCGCATAGCTCTGGTAAAAGCAGATGCCCTCGGCGACGACGGCGCCGGCGGTCTCGATCCGCCCGGTCAACCCCATGCGGTCGGCGGCGTGCTTGATCTCGGGCGAGGTCGTAATCAGCACGGTCGTGTCGGGGTGGATATGGCGGCCGTTCAAGGCCTGCGCCACCCGCTCGATCTCGAACAGCGACAGTTGCGGCGCGCCGAAGACGACGACGTCGAGCTTGTCGCCGGGGGCGGCATAGCGCGCGAGAAAGGCGTCGATCTCGGCCCGTCCAATGGCGACGGCCGGGGGCGGCGGCCCGGCGAAGCACGCATCCTCGGCGGTGATCCCCGGCATGTGGAACAACGCCACCGAGCCGAAGCTCGCCAATGCCGCGCCGAAATGCTTCAGCGCGTCGGAGCCGGGAACGGCGGCGATGCCGTCGATGACCGGAACCTGCCAATACGAGCCGCAGGCCTCGCCGACGATGCCGCCCAGGGCGCCCCACTCGCTGAGGTCGCGCGGCATATCGGTCAGCCGGAAGCGCCTGGCGCCGCGCCGGCATTCATCGAGGTGGTAGCCATAGCGCGGGGTGCGGCCGGTCAAGGCCGCGGCCAGCGCCGACGGCCCGCCCTCGAAATTGCTGCGCGCCCCCAAGACGCTATTCGAATAGATCACCACTCCGGTGTCGCCATAGGCCAGATGCTCGCCGCGCACCGGCGGCACCATCGTCTGATAGTTGATGCAGGTGTCGGTCATCAGCACGCCGAAGGCGCGCAACGCGGCGATCGCCCGCCGCTCCAACGCCGCCATCCAATCGCTCTGGCCGAGCCGGCGGTAGACCGCGAAATCGATGCCGCGCGGATCGGTGATGGTCGGCGCCGCGACCCGCCGCTCGGCCTCGGGGGCGGCGGCGAGGGCTTCGAGAAAGCGCACCCCGGCCTCGCCGAGCGATTCGGTGTCGGCCATGATGTGCGCCTGGCTGACGCGCACGAAATCGGCGGCGTCGAAGAACTCGCCGACGGCGATCTGGTGGGCCAGCGCCCAGCGCCGCGGTTCACCCAGCGCTCCGGCCAGCATCGCCCGCTCTTCATCGGTTAGCTGCATCGTTAACCTACCAGTCATTCCGCCAGATAGTAGCCAGCGTGCTCTGTCGCCAGGCAACGGCGAGGCGGCATTTCTGGGCGCTTGTCGGCGATCCGCGCCTGGTTACCGATGCTCACGTCACCGGGCGCGGCGGGGTCTCGCGCGGGGTGATCATGATTTCGAGCTTCTGCGACAGGCGCAGCACCGTGAACGGCGCCGGCAGGCCAACCCGGTCCTCGGTCATCAGCCGGTGCAATTCGTCGATGTCGGCGACCGGGACGCCATCGGCGGCGACGATGATGTCGCCGCTGCGGAGGCCGGCGGCGCGCGCCGCCCCGTCCGAAGCGGTCGATTGGACGCGCACCCCGGTCTCGCGCGCGAGACCATGAAAGCGCACGACCCGGCGCGGCAGCGGCACGTTCTGCCCGGCGACCCCGATATAGCAGCGCCGCACCCGGCCGTCGCGAATGAGCCTGGAGGCCACGAACTCGACGGTGGCGGCCGAGATCGAAAAACAGATCCCCTGCGCCATGCCGATGATCGCGGTGTTGATGCCGACGACCTCGCCCGCGGCGGTGACCAGCGGCCCCCCGGAATTGCCCGGATTGAGCGCGGCGTCGGTCTGGATCACGCTGTCGATCAGCCGGCCCGAGCGGGTGCGCAGCGAACGGCCGAGCGCGCTGACGACGCCGGCCGTCACCGTGCACTGAAAGCCGAACGGGTTGCCAATGGCGATGACCAGCTGGCCGACCCGCAGCCGCCGCGAATTGCCGATGCGGGCAAAGGCCGGGGCCTCGCCCTCGAGCCGCAACACCGCGAGATCGGTGTCGGGATCGTCGCCGACCAGATTGGCGCGCAGGCTGCGGCCGTCGGGAAAGGCCGCCTCGATCTTGCGAGCGCCGCTGACCACGTGGCTGTTGGTCAAGACATAGGCGTCGGGAGTGAAGACCACGCCCGAGCCGGCGCCGTCCTTCAAGCCGCTGACTTGCAGATGCAGGACCGCCGGCCCGACCCGGTCGACGGCGCCGGTGACCGCGCGCGAATAGGCGTCGAGCAGCGCAAAATCCTCGGCGCCCGCGGAGCTGGGGGCGCTCGGCTGAACATCTCCGGGGTCATCGTTGATTGGGTCTAGAAACGACATGTGTGAGGTTCCCTGTGGATAAGAATAAAGTGGGAACATTGGCAGGGTTTGATAAGATGGCGCCTCCGGCGACCATTGGAAGTAGGTGACCTCATGGCAGGCAGCGTCAACAAGGTGATCCTGGTCGGCAATCTCGGCCGCGACCCGGAACTGCGCTCGACCCAGGATGGCAAGCGCATCGCCAATCTGGCGGTCGCCACCTCCGAGAGCTGGCGCGACCGCAATTCTGGCGAGCGCAAGGAGCGCACCGAATGGCACCGGGTGGTGATCTTCAATGAGCGGCTCGCCGAGATCGCCGAGAAATACCTGAAGAAGGGCGCCAAGGTTTATCTCGAAGGCGCCTTGCAAACCCGCAAATGGACCGATCAGGGCGGCCAGGACCGCTATTCGACCGAGATTGTGCTGCAGAATTTCCGTGGCGAATTGACCATGCTCGACGCCGCCGGCGGCCGCGGCGGCGCCTCCGCCGGCGGCCCGGCGATGGACCCCGATTTCGACGACGGCTACGCCGAGCCCGGGCCCGCCCCGCGCTCAGGTCCCGCCGCCCCGAGCCGCGGCGGCGCCCGCAAACCGGTCAACGACCTCGACGACGACATCCCGTTCTAAGGAGGGTCAGCGGCGCCAGCTGAGCAGCCAGCCAATGGACACAGGTGTTGGCGCTATAGTTCTACCGCTCTTCGTTCTCGCGTTCTATTTCCTGCCGTGCATCGTCCCGAACCGCCAGCGCCATCCTCGGCAATCGGCAATTTTTGTTCTCGACTTACTCCTCGACTCCTCGGCTGGACTTCTGATCGGATGGGTAGCAGCCACGGCAAGGCGGCTTTTCGGCCCACGAATCGTTCTGAATACTATATCGATTTCGGATCACGTCTCCGCCTCGGATCGGCCGCCTGGTAGCTTGCCGCAGCGCCGGCCGATTGCGAACGCAGCTCACAGCCGGCCATCGCCTCCAAGATCCGGGCGGCGACCGGGAACCCGTCCTGGCCCCAGCCCTGGGCCTGGGCGCGGCGCAACACGTCGTGGGCGAGGAGGCCGAGATTTGCCGGAGCGGCGACCTCGCGCGCGAGTTCGCAGGCGAGGCGCAGATCCTTGGCGACGATGTCGAGGGCGCCGCCGGCAGTGAAGGCCCCGGTCAACACCGAGCGCGGGATGTTGTCGAAGGTGCGGCTGGCGCCGGCGCTGAACGGCACGATCTGCGCCAGGATGCCGGGATCGACCCCGGCCTTGGCCCCGATCAGCAAGCCTTCGAGCGAGGCCACAAAATTGGTGTAGCCGAGATACTGGGTGACGAGCTTGGCGATGCAGCCCGCCCCCGCCGCGCCGACATAAAAGATGTTGCCGGCGATCGCCTCGAACAGCGGCCGGCATCGGGCAAAGACCGGCTCGGCGCCGCCGACCATGACCGTCATCCCCGGCGGCCGGCCGCTGACCGGGGCGTCGAGCATGTCGATTCCGCGCGCCTGGCAGGAAGCGGCCACCTGTCGCGCCACCGCCGGGGCGTTGGTGGTCAGGTCGATATAGCAGCCGCCGGCGCGCAGCCCGGCGAGGATGCCGGTCGCCGGATCGAGCACGGCGGCCATCATCTGGTCGGGGCCGGGCAGCGAGGTGAAGACGATTTCGCTCGCCTCGGCCACCGCGCGCGGATGGTCGGCGACCGCGGCGCCGCGCGCGGCCAACGCGGCGGTGGCGGCGGGCCGGATGTCGCAGACCGTCAGAGCATGACCGGCGTCGATCAGACAGCCCGCGATCGGCGTCCCCATCGTGCCGGCGCCGACAAACCCGATCTGCATCGAACGGTCTCCATTTCGCTAGCTGCGCACTCTGCCGAGGTGGATGGCCCGGATCATGCCTCCCGGCTATTGTGCGCCGGCAAGCCCATGAGGAGGAAGAGCATGCAGATTGGCTTCAACCTGCCGATCAGCGGCGCGCTGTCGGAGCCGGCGATCATGACCCGGATCGCGCGGCAGGGCGAGGCGCTAGGCTACGACTACCTGACCCTGACCGATCATATTGTGCTGCCGAACCTGAAGGCGCCGGGCTACCCCTATTCGGAGAGCGGCGAGTTCTTCGGCGACGGCCCGCAGCGGCGCCACGACCAGCTGACCGCGGCCGCCTATATCGCGGCGGAAACCCGGCGCATCCGCATGGTGCTGGCGGTGATGGTGGCGCCCTATCGGCCGGCCGTGCTCGCCGCCAAGATGCTGGCGACGATCGATGTGCTGTCGGGCGGCCGGCTGACCGTCGGCATCGGCGCCGGCTGGCTCGAAGCCGAATTCGACGCGGTGGCGGTGACGCCCTTTGCCGCGCGCGGGGCGGTCACCGACGAGTACATCGGCGCCTTCCGCACCCTGTGGACCGAGGAGCGGCCCCGCCTCGACGGCCAGTGGGTAAAGTTCGACGAGGTGCTGTTCGAGCCAAAGCCGGTGCAGCAGCCGCACCCGCCGATCTGGGTCGGCGGCGAAAGCGGGCCGGCGTTGCGCCGCGCGGCGCGGCTCGGCGACGCGTGGTACCCGATCGGCAGCAACAACCGGCACCTGCTCGACACCCTGCCGCGTTATCGCGCCGGCGTGGCGCGGCTGCGCCGGTTCACCGCGGAGGCCGGCCGCGACCCCGCCAAAGTCGCACTGACCTATCGCATCAAGCGCTATGGCGAGGCGGTGCCAGAGACGGCCTCGGATGGCGAACGGCGGCTGTTCTCTGGCGGCGACGCCGAGATTATTGACGATTTGCGGGCGTTGCGCGATCTCGGGGTCGGCGCCGTCGACATCGATTTCGAGCGCCCCGACGCCGATGCCGCGCTCGTCGAAATGCGCCGCTTCAAGGAAACCGTGCTCGACCGGCTTTGAGCGGACGCAGCGTTCCTCGGGGGCGCCGTCCAATGCGGGATTGCGCCCGGCAACGTAGCCGTGCTGGTCCGTAACCGCGCCCGAACGCGACGGCCCTCATCCGGCCAGCACCTCAAAGACCGTGGTCTCGCGGGTGTCGTCGTCCTCGAGCTCGCGGCTCGTCGGCACCCGATAGCGGGCGAGCTCGCGCAGACCCGATTGCGGCAGATAGGCGCGGCCGGGATCGCCGAGCAGGACCATGGCCCCCGCGCCGGCGAGGAGCCGCAGCCAGCGGATCGCCCGCTGCGCCATCTCCCGCTCATAGCAGACATCGCCGGCGGTGACGACCGGCCAGCCGGGCGCGGCGGCGTTGAGCACATCCACCGTAGTCACCTCGACATCGACATGGTTGAGCGCGGCGTTGGCGGCGATTGCCGCGGCGGCGAAATGATCGATTTCGGCGGCGAGCACCGGGCCGGCGCCGGCGATCGCCGCGGCGATCGCCACCAGGCCCGAGCCGGAGCCGAAATCGAGCAGCCGGCAGCCGGCGACGGTGTGCGGATGATCGAGCAGATAGCGGGCCAGCGCCTGGCCGCCGGCCCAGGCGAAGGCCCAGAACGGCGGCGGCACGGCGCCCCGCGCCAGGGTCTCCTCGCTCGCCTGCCAGATCGGGGTGATTTCGGTCGCCAGATGGAGGCGGATCTCGGGCAGCAGCGGCGGCGCGACGATCGCGGTATTGCGGCGAATGAAGCAGCGGGGGTCCACAGCCGGGCTCAGATCATCGCGCTCAGAGCACGCGGCCGGCGACGATCCCGGCCAGCAGCAGCCAGCCGACCGCGCGGTTCGAGCGGAACTTGGCGAGGCAGTCGGCCGGCCGGTCGATGTCGACCCGCGCCGCCTGCGAGCCAAGCTGCAACGCCGCCGCGGCGAGCCCGGCCCAGAACCAGCCGCCGAGCCCGGCCGCGCTTCCCGCCAGGCCCCACAGCAGCACCGCCGCGGCATAGAACACGAAGAGCCACGGCCTTGTGTGCCGGCCTAGCGCCAGGGCCGAGGATTTGACCCCGATCAGCGCGTCGTCCTGCTTATCTTGATGGGCGTAGATCGTGTCGTAGCCGATTGTCCAAAAGACCCCGCCAAGATAGAGCAGCAGCGCCGGCCGGCCGAGCGCCCCGGTGACCGCGGTCCAGCCGACCAGCGCCCCCCAATTGAAATTGAGGCCGAGAAAGACCTGCGGCCAATAGGTCACCCGCTTCATAAACGGATAAAGGGCGATCAGCGCGAGAACGGCGATGCCGAGCACGATGCTGATCCGGTTAAGGCTGAACAGCACGGCGGTGCCGACCGCCAGCTGCAACAGCAGAAAAATGACCGCCCCGCGCACGCTGACCGCGCCGCTCGGCAACGGCCGCAGCCGGGTGCGGGCGACCTCTGCGTCATAACGGCGGTCGGCGATGTCGTTGAGGGTGCAGCCGGCGCCGCGCATGACCACGGCGCCGAGCGCAAACAGCGCCAGCAGCGCCGGGTCGGGCCAGCGCCGCGCCGCGAGCGCCAACCCCCACCATCCGGGAAACAGCAAGAGCCAGCTCCCGATCGGCCGGTCGAGGCGGGCAAGGCGCGCGTAGGGGCGGGCATAGGACGGGAGCCAGCGCCCGACCCAGTCGCCGCGATCGATGTCGCTCGGGTCGGCGCCCGCGGCGGCCACCGTCCCCTCACCCGCCTCGCTGCGCTCGGCGCTCTCTCCCGCAGCGCGGGATAGCGTGGGTCCGGCCGCCAGCGCCGGGTGGGTGAGCGCGCCGGCGGCATCGACGCTTTTTTCGACCATGATCTGATCTTGCCGACGCGGCGGCCAAGGCTCAAGTCACGGCGCGAACCAGGGGAGAAGATGATGAACGTACCCGGCGCGACCCGCGTCTACGTTAGCCAGGCCATCGAACCCGGCGCCGCGCTCGAGCTGGCGCCCGGGCCGGCGCACCATCTGCGCACAGTGCTGCGGCTCGGGGTCGGCGCCGCGGTGGCGGCGTTCAACGCCGGCGATGGCGAGTGGCTCTGCCACATCGCCGAAATCAGCCGGGATCGGATGGTGCTGACGGCCGAGCGGCTGATCCGGCCGGCCGAGCCCGCGCCCGACCTGTGGCTGCTGTTCGCGCCGATCAAGCGGGCGCACCTCGATTGGATGGTGGAGAAGGCGACCGAACTCGGGGTCGGCGCGCTGCTGCCGGTGTGGACCAGGCGAACCCAGAGCGAGCGGCTCAATCTCGACCGCCTGCGCGGGCGCGCGGTCGCCGCCGCCGAGCAGAGCGAACGGCTCTCCGTGCCGGCGCTGCACGAGCCGCAGCCGCTCGAACGTTGGCTCTCGGCGTGGCCGGCCGAACGGCGTCTCGTCGTCTGCGACGAAACCGGCGCCGGCGCGCCGATCGCCGAGGCGGCGACGCGCCTCGGGCCGGGGCCGACGGCGCTGTTGACCGGCCCCGAAGGCGGCTTTGCCGAGACGGAGCTTGACCATCTGGGGAAACTCTCCTTTGTTACCCGGGTCGGGCTCGGGCCCCGCATATTGCGCGCCGATACGGCGGCGCTCGCAGCTGTGGCGGTGTTCCAGGCGACCGTCGGCGATTGGCGCTATACCCGCGCCCGGTGATCGAGCGGCCGCCGCCGCCCGCAGCCGGGGTTGCTGACCTTTTCGCGCCGTCTTGTCAGGGAGTTGCGCCGAGGATGACGACCACGCCGAGCACGCCCGGAGAACCGGTCACCGACCGGCGCCAACTGGTCGAATACCTGGCTTCCGGATCAAAGCCGCCCGCTTCCTGGCGGGTCGGCACCGAACACGAGAAATTCGTCTTCCGCCGCGCCGATCTGCGCCGGGCGCCTTACGAGGGGCCGGACGGCATCGCCGCCCTGTTGCGGGGCATGACCCGCTTCGGCTGGAAACCGGTGCTCGAAGGCGGCAACGCGATCGCGCTGTCGAACGACGCGCAATGTTCAATCACCCTCGAGCCCGGCGGCCAGTTCGAGCTCTCCGGGGCGCCGCTCGAAACCGTGCACCAGACCTGCGACGAGGTGCACGAGCATCTGCGCCAGGTGCGCGAGGTGTGCGACGAGCTCGGGCTTGGCATGCTCGGGCTCGGCTTCGACCCGAAATGGCGGCGCGAGGACATCCCGTGGATGCCGAAACAGCGCTACCGCATCATGCGCGACTACATGCCGAAAAAGGGCCGGCTCGGCCTCGACATGATGCTGCGCACCTGCACGGTGCAGACCAATCTCGACTACCAGTCCGAAGCCGACATGGTGAAGAAGTTCCGGGTGAGCCTTGCGCTGCAGCCGGTGGCGGTGGCGCTGTTCGCCAACTCGCCCTTTGTCGAGGGCCAGCCCTCGGGTCTATTGAGCCAGCGCAGCTACATCTGGACCGACACCGACCCCGACCGCTGCGGCACCTTGCCCTTTGTCTTCGAGTCCGGGTTCGGGTTCGAGCGCTATGTCGACTATATGCTCGACGTGCCGATGTACTTCGTCTACCGCGACGGCCGGTACATCGACGCGAGCGGCCAGTCGTTTCGCGATTTCCTCGCCGGGCGGCTGCCGGCCCTGCCCGGCGAAATCCCGCGCCTCGGCGACTGGATCGACCATCTGACCACCGCCTTTCCCGAGGTGCGGCTGAAGACCTTTCTCGAAATGCGCGGCGCCGATGGCGGCCCGTGGCGGCGCTTATGCGCATTGCCGGCCTTATGGGTCGGGATTTTCTACGACCAGACCGCGCTCGACGCCGCCTACGATTTGGTCGCCGACTGGACCGCCGAGGAGCGCGAGGCGATGCGCCGCGAGGTGCCGCGTATGGCGCTCTCGACCCCGCTGCGCACCCGCACCTTGCGCGACGTGGCGCTCGAAATGCTCGACATCGCCCGCGAAGGGTTGCACCGCCGCGCAAGGCGCAGTGCGGCCGGCGACGACGAGACCCATTTCCTCGACCCGTTGTTCGCGATCGCCGGCTCCGGCCGCACCCCCGCCGAGGAACTGCTCGAAGACTTCCGCACCCGCTGGAACGACGACATTAACCCGGTCTTCACCGACTACGCGTATTAGGAACCAGGCATGGCCAGCAACGCGGTCAGATCCGTGACGATTTCTCTGCCGGTGGAAATGTTGGACGAGCTCGATCGCGTGCGCAAACGCGAGCACCGCAGCCGCTCCGATCTGATACGCGAGGCATTGCGCCAGTATGTCGCCGGCGGTCCGGTGCGCAGAATCCCAATTGTCGATCCTGAGCCGGGGGAACTCGATTTACTGGAATGCGGTCGTCGCCAGACTGAACGCGGCGAATTTGTGTTGCTCAAAGAGCTGCTTGGCGGCCTAGATCCCGGTCCTAGCCCCTAACGGACGTTCTCGTTTCTGGAAAAACTCCACCCTCCACACCGGCGAAGGCCGGTGCCTATGGCCCACATGGGTCCCGGCCTGCGCCGGGAAGCCGAGTTTCATGTCATTCCTTCACGGTCCAATTAAAACGAACCATCCTCTCGTCACCCTGCGCGACGTGGCGCTCGAAATGTTCGACATCGCCCGCGAAGGGCTGCACCGCCGCGCAAGGCGCAGTGCGGCCACGACGAGACGCATTTCCTCGACCCGCTGTGCGCGATCGCCGGCTCCGGCCGCACCCCCGCCGAGGAACTCCTCGAAGATTTCCGCACCCGCTGGAACGGCGAAATCGACCCGGTCTTCACCGATTACGCGTATTAGCTGCGGCGGATTTGCGGGCCAGCCTCAGCGGGAGCTTGGTGGTCTTTCCGGCGCCGCTCAGCACAGCCCATAGAGCTCGATCTTACGGAAAACCCCGTATTTTTTGAAAAAGAATATTCACCGGGCCAAGCGATGTTTGTAACAATGCTGGCTTTCCACCAGCTATATGGTCTTCGAGGATAGTGCCATTGATTGGAAGGCTCATTGGCGCGGCAATAGGTATGCCTGTTTGAACTGGCGTAACACCAGCTGGAGCGTTCATCGTAACGTGAAAGTCGAGTTGCTTGGCTGTGAGGTCCTCCGTATAGGAGCCATCGAAAGTCGCTCCAGCCACATCTGCACCAGCAATAATTCCTTTGTGGAACACTAACACCCCAAATCCACTTCCAGCGGTCCCGGTAAAAGTTATGCGAAAAAAACCATCCATTGTCTTATTCTCCTGACTTCATGGTTGGCAGAGGCACCGAAGGCACCGGAGGTGGGGGAAAGGGCGCCGGCGGTGTCGGAGCCGCCGGACTAACCAAAAGCGGACGCCTGCCTGAAAGGACTTCGATGAGCGTGCGGCGTACTTCTTGTTGCTCAGTCTCGATGTTCACGAGACCTTGAGGATAATAACCGCCTTCAAGCATGTCGAGCTGCTGTAGCTTGTAGCCTAACACGCCAGCCATCTCCGAAAGCAACTTCGTCAGAAGTGTGCGATGACGCGCGTTCCACTCCTCGGGCTTGAGAGCCGGTGTGTTGATGTGTGCCATAACGTCCCGGTGGGCGCCTTGAACCGACTCTAGTCCGTAAAACTCAATTTCAACCATGTTAAGCGCGGATACTTTCTCTGTTGAAAGGTATGTGCGGCGCGTAGCCATAAGGGACCGGAATATAGCTAGGCGGCGCTCTCGGATTCGACGCGCATCATCAACGTATCTTGTCACAAGAACCGCAAATACGGGGCCGACAAATGTGGCAATTACGATGGCTATACCGACAACGTAATCCGAACTCAAAGCAGCCTCCCAAAAAACCGCTTCCTATAGTTGGTGCCTCTAACGCGTGGTTTCGATGCTCCGGCAAGCATCTATATAGACAGCCGGCCAGTCATGTCGCCGCCCCGTTTGCTTGATGTTGTGTTTCTGCGGCGGCGCATTCGTGGTCAATGTCGCATAAGCGGGCTATCATGTAAAATTATTTCGAATATTCACAAAATCCCAATTTTTAGCTTTAAGCTTATCCTGCTGGTCCGCCCCGTTATTCGCGGTCGAGCGCCGCGCCGTGGGCGAGGGCGGTGTAGAACTGGAACGAGTCCTTGGGGCGGCGTTCCTGGGTTTCGTAATCGACGTGGACGAGGCCGAAGCGTTTGCTGTAGCCGAGGGTCCATTCGAAATTGTCGAGCAAGGACCACACGAAATAGCCCTTGACCGGGACCCCGGCGGCGATCGCGTCCTGCACCGCGCCGAGATAAGCGCGCAGATAGGCGATGCGGCGCTCGTCGCGGATATGCCCGTCGGCCTCGACCCGGTCGGGAAAAGCGGCGCCGTTTTCGAGGATGTAGACCGGCAGGTCGCCGCTGTAGCGCTCCTTGGCCTCGATCATGACCGCGCGAAAGGCGTCGGGGGCGATCTCCCAGCCCATCTCGGTGACCGGCGCGCCGCTACATTGAACGGTGGGGCAGGGTTAAAGATTCAATCAACATACCGCCGACCTGCGGGGGCATTCGGCGGCGTCAGCGCGGCGCGAGCTTTTCGAGCAAGGCGCGGATTTCCTCGAGGTCGCGCTGCACCGCTTCGAGCGCCTCGCGCAGGGCCTCGCGGGAAGGAGCGGGGCTGTCGGCCGCCTCGGCAGGCTCGCCGGCCGGGTGGTGTGCGAAAGGCGTCGCCTCGCCCGCCTCATCGGCCGCGGGCGGGGGCGGCTGGTCGGCCGCGGGCGGGGCGGCTGGTCGGCGCGCAACGCGCCGTCGCGCAGCAGCTTCTGCACCCCGCGGATCGTGTAGCCGTCCCGATAGAGGCATTGACGGATGCGCCGCAGCAGATCGACATCCTGCGGCCGGTAATAGCGCCGGCCGCCGGCGCGCTTCAGCGGCTTGATCTGCGCAAACCGCGATTCCCAGAAGCGCAGCACATGGGCCGGCAGATCGAGCGCGTCGGCGACCTCGCCGGTCGTCCAAAAAGCCGCAGCCGATTTGCCGTTGCGCCGGATCGCCCCGTTCGTGGCCGCCCCACTCCCGCCGGCGCCAGGCCCGCCCGCCAGCGCCCGGTCGGCCCGATCAGCCTCGGCCTGGGTCACCTCAACCCGACGGCGCCTTGGCCGCCGCCGGCGCCTCGTCCTCGCCGGTTTCGCCGAGCCCGCTATTGATCTGATCCTTCAGCGAATGGCTGGCGCGAAACACCAGCACCCGGCGCGGGCTGATCGGCACTTCCTGGCCGGTCTTGGGGTTGCGGCCGACCCGCTGCCCCTTCTGCCGCACTGCAAAGCTGCCGAACGACGAGATCTTGACCATCTCGCCGCGTTCGAGCGCGCCGGAAATCTCGGCAATCACCGATTCGACAAGCTCGGCCAATTCGTTGCGCGACAGGCCGACCTCTTGATAGACCGCCTCACTCAGCTGAGCGCGCGTCACCGTATGCCCGGCCATCAACCCCTCCCCGCTTTTGGCGAAGGTTACCGCGACCGGAAAATTCCGTCAAATTCCAAAGCGTTGCCGGGCTCCCGCCGGGTCGGGACCGAAACCAGCGCGGCCCTACCAGCGCACCAGGCTCGCCCCCCAGGTCAGCCCGCCGCCGAGCGCTTCGATCAGAATGAGATGTCCGGGCTTGATCCGCCCATCGGCCACCGCCGCCGCCAGGGCCAGCGGGATCGAGGCGGCCGAGGTGTTGGCGTGGCGCTCGATCGTGCTGACCACCTTGTCGGCGGAGAGTCCGAGCTTTTTGCCGACCCCGGCGATGATCCGGCTGTTGGCCTGATGCGGCACCAGCCAGTCGATGTCCGCCGCGGTCAGCCGGTTGGCGGCGAGCGCCTCGTCCACCACCTCGCTCAGATGCGCCACCGCCTGACGGAACACCTCGCGCCCCTCCATCCGCAGGAAGCCGGTATGGCCGCTCGACGACGGCCCGCCATCGACATAGAGGATGTCGTACTGGCGCCCGTCCGAGTGCAGGTGGTTCGAGAGAATATCGCGCCCGCGCGCCGCCGGCTTGGGCGCCGCCTTCAGCACCAATGCCCCGGCGCCGTCGCCAAACAGGACGCAGGTGCCGCGATCGTCCCAATCGAGAATGCGCGAGAAGGTCTCGGCGCCGATGACCAGAGCCGTGCGCGCCTGCCCGAGCCGCAGCGCATTGTCGGCGGCAGCGAGCGCAAAGATAAACCCGGCGCACACCGCCTGGATGTCGAAGGCCGCCCCCCGGTGCATCCCCAGCCGCGCCTGCACCCGGGTCGCGGTCGCCGGGAAGGTGTTGTCCGGGGTCGCGGTGGCGAGAACGATCAGGTCGAGATCGCTGCCGCTCATGCCAGCCCCGTCGAGCGCCTGCTGCGCGGCGCGCACCGCGAGATCGGAGGTCAGCTCTCCGGCCGCGGCCACCCGGCGCTCGCCGATCCCGGTGCGCTGGCGGATCCACGCGTCGGAAGTGTCGAGGCGGGCGGCGAGATCGTCGTTGGTCACGATCCGCTCGGGCAGGTAGGCGCCGCATCCGACGATTTGGGAGCGCAGCTCCATGGCCGCCCTTACAGGTTCGCCGGCTGCGGCAGTGACACCGCCTGAGAGAGGCGCGCCAGATCCTCCCGGGTCCGGTCGAGAAAACCGTTGCGCTTCATGTCTACGGCGACGCCGATCGCGTTGGCGAAGCCGAGCGCGTCGGTCGAGCCGTGGCTCTTGACCGCAATTCCGCCAAGCCCCAGGAACACCGCCCCGTTGTAGCCGCGCGGATCGAGCCGCAGCCGCAGCTTGCGCAGCGTGCCGCGGGCGAACAGATACCCGATGCGCCCCGCCAATGAGTGGCGGAACGCCCCTTCGAGAAACTCGCCGAACAGCTTGACCGTGCCCTCGGCGGTCTTGACCGCGATGTTGCCGGTGAACCCGTCGGTGACGACGACATCGACCGTCCCGGCCGCAATGTCGTTGCCTTCGATAAAGCCGTGAAAGCGGATCGGGGTCATCGCGCCGCGCAGCCGCACGGCGGCGGCCCGCACCGCGTCGTTGCCCTTCAGCTCCTCCGAGCCGACATTGAGCAGCCCCACGGTCGGCTCAATGAGGCCCAGCACGGTGCGGGCGAAGGCGTCGCCCAACAGCGCGAACTGCACCAGGTTCTCGGCGTCGCATTCGACATTGGCGCCCAGATCGAGCATCACGCTCTCGCCGCGCCGGGTCGGGAAGAACGAGGCGATCGCCGGCCGGTCGATCCCCGGCAGGGTCTTCAGCACGTTTTTCGCCATCGCCATCAGCGCGCCGGTATTGCCGGCGGATACGAGGCCGTCGGCGCGCCCATCGGCCACCGCGTCGATCGCCAGCCGCATGCTCGATTGCCGCCCATTGCGCAGCGCCAAGGACGGCTTGGCGTCGTCCAGCACCACCTCGTCGGTGTGGTGCAAGCTCGCCGCGGCGGCGAGGCGCGGCAGCCCGGCCAGCAGCGGGCCGAGCTCCGGCTGCGCCCCGAACATCAGGTAGCGCAACTCGGGACAGCGCTGCAGCGCCATTTCGGCGCCCTTCAGCACCATCTCCGGCGCTCGTTCGCCGCCCATTGCGTCGAGGGCGATGGTGATGCCGCCGCTCACCCTGCGCGGGCCCCTCGCGACGGGCGCTCAGGCCGTCTGCGAACGCGGCGCGCTGACCTCGCGGCCGTCGTAATATCCGCACGATTCGCACAGATGATGCGGGCGCTTGAGCTCGCCGCAATTTGGGCATTCGGCATAGGAAGCAGGCTTCAGCGCATGGTGCGAACGGCGCATGTTGCGGCGCGAGGGCGAGGTTTTCTTTTTCGGAACGGCCATGGACGAACTCGTTTTCGGGGATCGCGGGGAGCCCCGCTAATTAGCCAAAATCGGCGCTCGCGGCAACAGCGATGGCGCCGGCCCGCCGCCTCGTCGGAGATTCTCCCACCGCCCCCACGGGAATTCCGCGGTCTCAGGGCTCGGCGCTCGATCGGCCGCCCTCGTTTGCCTCATTCGCGCGGCGTCTTGCCCAGCCCCGCCAACGCGGCAAAGCGGGCGTCGATCGGCTCGGCGGCGGCATCGACCGGCTCGGCCGCGGCGTCGGGATGACGCGGAAATTCGGGCAGCGCCAGCGACAATTCCTGGGCCACCGCCTCGCCGATGTCGATCGTCGCGCCGCAGAGCGGCTCGAACACCGGCGCGTCGGGATCGGCGCCAGCATCGAGATCGGGATCGAGCTCGCCCGGCGCCGCGTCGGCCGGACCGTAGAGTAACGTGAACGACCCCGAAACCGCGCCCGGAACCGGTTCCAGGGTGATGACGCAGGTCTGGGTGAAGGCGGCCTCGAACCGGGCTTCGAACAGCACCGTCGCGTCCGCCTGGCGACGCAGGGTCACCGCCGCGCGCAGCTGGTCGAGAGCCTCGAGCCCGAGCCGCCGGGCGAGGCGCTCGCGCTCGCCGGCGGCGGCTTCGATCTCCTGGCGAAAGGGCTCGGCGCCGAGCCGCGCCAGCGCCACCGGCCGGGAGAATTCGGCTTCGGCGGCGCTCATCGCACCCCCGCCACCGCGGCCATCGCCGCCCCGGGCTCGTCGGCCGCGGCGCCCCCGGCGGCAACGGGAAAGCGAACCCGGCCGGACAACAGATCCGCCGCCGGTTGGCGGGCCAGCTCGGCGACCGCCGCGCGCACATAAAGGGCCATCGCATCGGTCCTTGGCGCCGATTCGCGCAGGGTCCCGTAAAGATTGCGCTCGAGCGCCGCGCACAGCGCCCGATCGTCGTTCTCGACCCCGTCTTGATAGGCGCGGATCCGGCCGTAAAAGCCGCGCGCCATCCGCTTCACCTGCGTGCCCACGCTCAAATCGCCGGTGCCCATCTCGCGCAATGCCCGATCGAGATCGGCGAACATCGCATCGAAAAAGCATTGACCGAGCCGCTTTGCCTGCGGCCGTTCGGTCTTGAGCCGGTAGAGATAGAAAAACGCGTGCAGGCAGATCAGCTCGAAACGCCCGTCGAGCGTATCGGGCACGCCATATCCGGCGAAAAACACCGGCTGGCGCGCCTGTTCGACCACCCGGTCATAGGCCAATGCCGCCGCGTCGCGAATCGGCTGGCGCCTGGAAAAGGAAATCTTCATCGAGCGGCCCGCCATCCCGATCGTTGACAACGACCGTCACTCGGCTGAGAATCTGGTGCGCAGATGGGGGTCATCTCAATCTTGTTCAATCGAGGCCGCGGCGAGCGCGACCTCGTTGCGTCAAAACTTCTCAAACTGGCGAGCCATGCCCAACCTACGCTTATCCTGTGCTGGCGCGGCGCTATCGGCCGCGATCGCTTTGGCCGGCTGCGCGGCCACGGTCGAGCAGCGCGGCAACCTTCCGCCGCGCGACGAGCTTGCCGAAATTCACCCCGGCAAAACCACCAAGGACCAGGTCGTCAAAATCCTCGGCTCGCCGTCCAGCGTCGGCGTGTTCGACGATAAATCCTGGTACTACATCAGCCGCCGCACCAGCCGGGTGGCGTTTTTCGACCCGAGCGTGCTCGATCAGGAAGTCTATATCGTCGACTTCAACGATGACGGCGTGGTTCAGGCGGTCGACCACAAGACTTTGAAGGATGGGCGGGACATCACTCCGGTCGCGCGCACCACCCCGGCGCCCGGCCGTCAGCTGACCTTTCTCGAGCAGCTGATCGGCAATCTCGGCAAGTTCAACGGTGGTGGCGGCGGCGGCGCGCCGAGCGGCCCCGGCGGCAACAAGCCCGGGCCCAACCCGGTCGACGAGAATCACTGAGCCGCCGCAAGCTCGAGCTCGCCGCCGCCGCGGGCTCAGCCGGCCCATCGGGCAAGGACGGCGAGCAGCAGCAGCGCCACGATGTTGGTGATCTTGATCATCGGGTTGACCGCCGGGCCGGCGGTATCCTTGTAGGGGTCGCCGACGGTGTCGCCGGTGACCGCGGCCTTGTGCGGCTCGGAGCCCTTGCCGCCGTGATGGCCTTCCTCGATGTATTTCTTGGCGTTGTCCCAGGCGCCGCCGCCCGAGGTCATCGAGATCGCGACGAAAATCCCGGTGACGATGGTGCCGAGCAGCATGGCGCCCAGCGCGCTGAACGCCGCCGCCTGGCCGGCGATCAGGTCGATGACGAAGTAGAGCACCACCGGCGCCGCCACCGGCAACAGCGAGGGCACGATCATCTCGCGGATCGCGGCGCGGGTCAAAAGATCGACGGCGAGCCCGTAATCGGGCTTGGCGGTGCCGGCCATGATGCCGGGGATCTCGCGGAACTGGCGGCGCACCTCGACCACCACCGAGCCCGCCGCGCGGCCGACCGCGGTCATGCCCAAGGACCCGAACAGGTAAGGCAAGAGCCCGCCGATAAATAGCCCGATCACGACATAGGGGTTCTGCAGCGCGAAGTTGACCTGCAGCTTTGGAAAGTAATGCCGCAGATCCTCGGTATAGGCGGCGAACAGCACCAGCGAGGCCAGCCCCGCCGAGCCGATCGCATAGCCCTTGGTCACCGCCTTCGTCGTGTTGCCGACCGCGTCGAGCGCGTCGGTGGTGCGCCGCACCTCGCGCGGCAGGTCGGCCATCTCGGCGATGCCGCCGGCGTTGTCGGTGACCGGGCCGTAGGCGTCGAGCGCAATGATCATGCCAGCCAAGGCCAGCATCGTCGTCGCCGCCACCGCGATGCCGAACAGCCCGCAGACCAGGTAGGAAGCGATGATGCCGACGCAGATCACCACGACCGGCAGCGCCGTCGCCTCCATCGACACCGCCAGGCCCTGGATCACGTTGGTGCCGTGGCCGGTGGTCGAGCTCTGGGCGATGCTGCGCACCGGGCGGAAATTGGTCGCCGTGTAGTATTCGGTGATCCACACAATCAAGCCGGTCACCGCGAGCCCGACGAGCGCGCACAGCCATAGCCCGAACCCGGTGACCGAAGCCCCGGTGGTCATCGCCAGCGGCTGGGAAAAGCCGAGGAGCCAGCGAATGACCCCGGCGATCGCCGCCGCCGACAGGATGCCGGTGGCGACGAGCCCCTTGTAGAGCGCCCGCATGATCCGCTGGTCGGCGCCGAGGCGAACAAAGTAGGTGCCGATGACCGAGGTCACGATGCACACGGCGCCGATCACCAGCGGCAGCAACAGCATCTTGTTGCGCAGTTCGGTCGATTGCCCGGGGGCCGGCGCGAAAAAGATCGCGGCGAGCAGCATTGTCGCGACGATGGTGACGGCGTAGGTCTCGAACAGGTCGGCCGCCATGCCGGCGCAGTCGCCGACATTGTCGCCGACGTTGTCGGCGATGACCGCCGGGTTGCGCGGGTCGTCCTCGGGGATGCCGGCCTCGATCTTGCCGACGAGGTCGGCGCCGACATCCGCGCCCTTGGTGAAGATGCCGCCGCCGAGGCGGGCGAAAATCGAGATCAGGGAGGCGCCAAAGCTCAACCCCACCATGGCCTCGAGCACCGGGCGCAGATCATTGCCGTGCATCGTCGCGCGCAGGATGAAGTAATAGATCGAGACGCCGAGGATGCCGAGCCCGACCACCAGGAGCCCGGTCACCGCCCCCGCCTTGAAGGCGATCGCGAGCCCGGGCTTGAGGCCGCCGCGGGCGGCCTGGGCGGTGCGCACATTGGCCCGCACCGAAACGTTCATCCCGATATAGCCGGCGCTGGCCGACAGCACCGCGCCAATCAGATAGCCGAGCGCGACGCGCCAGCCGAGCAGCGCGCCCAGCACGATCAGGATCACCACGCCGACCACGGCGACGGCGCGGTATTGCCGGTTCAGATAGGCGCGCGCCCCGACCTGCACCGCGCTCGAGATTTCCTGCATCCGGGCATTGCCGGCATTGGCGCTCAGCACCTGCCGGCTGGTGACAAAGCCATAGAGCAAGGCCAGCACGCCGCAGCCGACGACCAGATAATAAGATTCGTAGATCATCCGAAAGATTGCCTCGCGACCAGCAAACAGCGGAACCCTCCGCGACCCGGCAAGGCCAGGTCGGAGCGCGCGGAACATGGCAGAAGCTTAACCCTTGGGCAACCGCCGCGGCAGCGCCCGCCGCAGCCCCTTGCCGCTTCGCCCCGCTCGCCGGGAGAGGACCGGGGCGCGGAGCTGCCTCGCCGAACCCTCAGAAATGGCGATATCCGCCTGCCCCAACCGCGATTTCGCGCCCGTCGCCGTCGACCAGGCGCACCCCCTCGCCGGGCTCGATCCGGCCGATCGCGGTCAGCGGCACGCTGAGCCGAGAGCCCAGAGCGTGGATTGCTTCGGTCGCCCCGGGCGGGGCCGTGAACAGCAGCTCGTAGTCGTCGCCGCCGGTGGCGAGGGCGACGGGATGATCCCATCCTTCGGCGAGGATGGTCAACGCCGCGGGCGAAAACGGCAGCTTGGAGAGTAAGACCGTCGCCGCGCAGCCGGAAGTCTCGCAGATATGGCCGAGATCGGCCAAGAGACCGTCCGACACGTCGATCATCGCATTGGCGACGCCGTACAACGCCGGACCCAGCTCGATGCGCGGCTCGGGCAGCTGGTAGCGCGCAACGAGCGCCTGTTGATGGGCCGGCGCCAGGCCAACAAAGGCATCGCCGCGCAGCGCCTTGAGACCGAGATAGGCGTCGCCGATCGCGCCGGAGACCCACACCGTGTCGCCCAGCCGGGCGTTGCTGCGGCGGATCTCCCTTCCGGCCGCGACCTCGCCGATCGCGGTCAGCGACAGCACCGCCGGCCCCGTGGTCGCGACCGAATCGCCGCCCAAAAGCGCGACGCCGAAGCGCCGCTGGTCCTCGCCGAGCCCGCGGGCAAACGCCTCGATCCATTCCGCGCCGAGTTTGGCCGGCAACGCCGTCGTCAGCAGATAATGGAGCGGCCGCGCGCCCATCGCCGCCAGATCCGACAGATTGACCCGCAGCAGCTTTTTGGCGACGAGATCGGGCGGGTCGTCGGGCAGATAATGCACGCCCTCGACGATCGCGTCGGCGGTCACCACCAGCCGCTGCCCGGCGTTGCACTCGACTAGCGCGGCATCGTCGCGCAGCCCCAGCCCGCCCGGCCCGGCCAGCGGCGCGAAATAGCGCCGGATGCGCTCGAACTCGCCCGGCGCTTGGTCCGCGGGGCCGGCCGGCATCGCCGCTACATATCCGCCGCGCGCAGGCTTCGCCCCAGCCGGTCGAGGACGCCGTTGGCCAGGCCCGGCTCCTTGCCGGTAAAAAAGGCGTGGGCGATGGCGATGTACTCGCTGATCGAGACCCGCGCCGGCACGTCGGCGCGGTGCGCCAGCTCCCACACGCCGGCGCGCAGGATCGCGCGCAGCACCGCATCGAGCCGATTGAGCGGCCAATCCTCGACGAGGGCCGTCGAAATGTCGAGGTCGAGCCGCTGCTGATCGGCGCTCACCCCGCGCACGATGTCGGCGAAGAATGCTGCGTCGGCCTCGGCCAGCTGGTCGCCGTCGATCTCCTGGTCGAACCGGTAGCGGGCGAATTCGCGCACCACCGCCTGCGCGTCGAGCTCGGGGTTGAGCTCGAGCTGGTAGAGCGCCTGGACCGCGGCGAGGCGCGCGACGGTGCGCCGCCGGCCGCCGAGGCGCGGGCGGCCCTCGCCGGCGGCATGGCGGTCCGCCGCGTTCATCCGCCGGCCTGCGCCAGGCGCTGCTTCAATTCGACGATCGCCAGGCAGGCGCGCACCGCGGCGCCGCCATGGTCGCGGCCCTCGGGCGGGGCGCGCTCGAGCGCCTGCGCCTCGTTCTCGACGGTCAGGATGCCGTAGCCGATGGCCAGACCCTGGCGCACCGCCAGATCCTGCAATCCGCGAGCGCTCTCGGCGCAGATGTGGTCGTAATGCGTGGTCTGGCCGCGGATCACGCAGCCGAGCGCCACAAACCCGTCGAACCCACCGCCGGCCCGCGCGGCCAGCCCGATCGCGGCCGGGATCTCGAACGCGCCCGGCACCTCGATGCTGTCATAAGTGGCCCCGGCGGCGGCGAGCGCCCGCTCGGCCCCGCGCCGCAGCGCCAGGGCGATATGGGCGTAATAGCGCGACTCGACGATCAGGATATGCGGCGGCCGGCTCACGGCGCGAGCCTCCCGCCCTCGACCGGCGCCGCCGCGCCCAGCAGGCGCGCCACGTAGCGGGCGATCATGTCGATTTCGAGGTTCATCTCCTGCCCCGGCTGGGCCGCGCCAAAACCGGTGCAGGCGAGCGTGTGCGGGATGATGTTGACGCCGAACCGGCCCCCGGAGCCCGCGTTGCCCGGCTCGTCGTTGCCCGGCACGTCGTTGACCCAGACCTCGTTGACCGTCAGGCTGACCCCGTCGATGGTCACCGACCCCTTGGGCGCGATGAACCGCATCAGCGCTTGCGGCGCCGCGAACACAAAGCGGACCGACAGGGCCTCGGGCCGCCGCTCGACCACCCGGGCCAGCCCGTCGACATGGCCCGAAACCAGATGCCCGCCCAGCTCGTCGCCGAGCCGCAAGGATTGTTCAAGATTGACCGTGCTGCCCTCTCGCCACCTGCCGATCGTCGTGCACGCCAGGGTCTCGGCCGAGGCCTGCACCGTGAACGCGCCCTCCTCGACCGCGATCACCGTCAGGCACGCGCCGGAGCAGGCGATCGAGGCGCCGATCGCCAAGGCCGTGGTGTCGAACCCGGCGGCGATGGTGAGCTCGGCGAGTTCGCCACGCTCGATCCGCCGCACCCGCCCCAGATCGGTGACAATGCCGGTAAACATGCCGACAGGCTACGAGGCCGCCCGCCAATTTACCAGCCGCCTGTTGCCGCGGCGCGGCTGCCATGCGCGACGTGACGCATTTGCGACGGCGACGGCGCGAGGCAGGGATTGATGGCGCGGGCATTGATGCTGCAAGGGACCGGCTCGGACGTCGGCAAATCCCTGCTGCTGGCCGGGATCGCGCGCGCCTTCACCCGGCGCGGCTTGCGGGTGCGCCCGTTCAAGCCGCAGAACATGTCGAACAACGCCGCGGTCACCGCCGAGGGCGGCGAGATCGGCCGGGCCCAGGCGCTGCAGGCGCGGGCTTGCGGGGTCGCGCCGGCGAGCGACATGAACCCGGTGCTGTTAAAGCCGCAATCGGAACAGGGCGCGCAGATCGTGCTCGACGGCCGGGTGTGGGGCAGCGCCTCGGCCGGCGATTATCGCCGTCTGGCGCCGACCCTGCTGCCCCAGGTGCTGGCCGCCTTCGCCAGGCTTGCCGCGGCCGCTGATCTCGTCCTCGTCGAGGGCGCCGGCAGCCCGGCCGAGATCAATCTGCGCCAGGGCGACATCGCCAATATGGGTTTCGCCGAGGCGGCCGGGGTGCCGGTCGTGTTGATCGGCGATATCGAGCGCGGCGGGGTCATCGCCCAGCTGGTCGGGACCCACGCGCTGCTGTCCGACAGCGAACGCGGCTTGCTCGCCGGCTACATCGTCAACAAATTCCGCGGCGACATCCGCCTGTTCGACGGCGGCATCGCGGCGCTCAGCGCGCGCACCGGGCTGCGCTCGTTCGGCACGGTGCCTTCTTCCCGGCCGCCGCGCTATTGCCGGCCGAAGATTCGCTGGCGCTGTCGCCCCCCGCCCACCCGACCCTGGGGGTCGGGTCCGCCCTCTCCCGCATTGCGGGAGAATGTCCCGAGCGCAGCGAGGCCGGACAGGATCAGCCACCGATCCGCATCGCCGTCCCGATATTGCCGCGCATCGCCAATTTCGACGATCTCGACCCGCTGCGCGTCGAGCCCAAGGTCGAGCTCGTCATGGTCCGCCCCGGCCGGCCATTGCCGCGCGATGCGGCCTTGGTGATCCTGCCGGGCTCGAAGGCGACGATCGGCGACCTCGAATTCCTGCGCGCCGAGGGCTGGGACATCGACCTCCTCGCCCATCGCCGCCACGGCGGGCAAATCCTCGGCCTGTGCGGCGGCTACCAGATGCTCGGGCGGACGATCGCCGACCCGCTCGGCGTCGAGGGGCGCCCGGCGACAGCGGCGGGGCTGGGGCTGCTCGACATCGACACCGTGCTCGGCCCCCAAAAGCGGCTGCGCTCGATCGCCGGCAGCGACTTCGAAAGCGGCATGGCGGTCGCCGGCTACGAGATGCATCTGGGGACCACGAACGGGCCGGGGCTGGCGCGGCCGATGCTGCGCCTCGACGGCCGCAATGACGGTGCGGTCAGCGCCGATGGTTTGGTCGCCGGCTGCTATCTGCATGGCCTCTTCGCCAGCGACCCGTTCCGCCGCGCCTTTCTGGCGCGCCTCGGCGTCGCGGCCGGCGATTTCGCCTACGAGAGCCAAATCGAGGCCACCCTCGACCGGCTCGCCGATCATCTCGAACGCCATCTCGACCTGGCGGCGCTGCTCGCCGCGGCGCGACCGCCGAGTTTCAGTCGGAGCAGGCTGAGATGGGCCGACGAGCCACACGCCCAGCACCAGGCCGCCCACGACCAGGCAGGCGAGCTTGTAGAGGCCCAAGGCGCGATGGATGTCCGAGGTCGCCGCCCGCGCCGTGCCGTCGCCGACCCACGGGTCGACGATCAGGCCCTCGGCATAATGCCGCGGCCCGGCGAGCGCCAGATCGAGCGCCCCGGCCATCGCCCCTTCGGGCCAGCCGGCATTGGGCGAGCGGTGCTTGCCGCCGTCGCGCAGCATGATCGCCACGGCCCGGCCGGGCCGGCCATTTCTCGGCAAAGAGCGCGCCGGCGGCGATCAGCGACGCCGCTGATCCGCGCCGGGGCCAGATTGGCCAGATCGTCGAAGCGGGCGGCGGCCCAGCCAAAGGCCAGATAGTGCGAGGTCTTGTGCCCGATCATGCTGTCGAGCGTGTTCGCCATCTTGTAGGCGAACAGGCCCGGCAGCCCGAGCAGCAGATACCAGAACGCCGGCGCCACCACGCCGTCGCTGAAATTCTCGGCCAGGCTCTCGATCGCGGCGCGGGCGACGCCGTGCGCGTCGAGGCTCGCCGGGTCGCGGCCGACGATATGCCGCACCGCCTCGCGCCCGGCCGCGAGCCCGCCTCGGTCGAGCGCGCAGCGCCACCGCGGCGACGTGATCGTAGAGGCTGCGCTGGGCGACCAGCACGGCGATCAGCAGGATCTCGACCGCCGCGCCAAGAAGGCTGCCGCGGCACAGCCACTGGATCGCCAGCCCGAGCGCTGCGGCAAGCCCGACCAGCACGATCACGGTGACGACGCCGCGAACCCGGCGCGAGGCTTCGCTGCGGATCTCGCGGTTGAGCTTGCGGTCGAAAAACGCGACGGCGCGGCCGGCCAGCACGACCGGATGCGGGATCCGGCGGAACACCCCGGGCATGTCGCCGAACGAGGGCATCGACGGCGAGGCCGGCGACGAGCAGCAGCAGCGGATCGGCGGCGATGGCCGGGTTCATGGCGGCGGCAGTCTCGGCCGCGGCCAAGGCAGGGTCAACCGGTGACGCCGATCATCCCGCGTCGTCGGCCGCGCGTCATCGGCCGCGCGCCAGCGGCGCGGCTGATGTTCGACAGCTTTGTCGTCGTCGACTGGAGTGCTGCGAACCTGCCGAAGGTCGGCCGCGACAGCATCTGGATCTGCCGGCGCTGCGGCGACGACGAGACCCTGGTCAACCCGCCGACCCGCCATGCCGCCAGGGCGCTGATCGCCGACTGGCTCGCGGCGGCGATGGCGAGGGGCCAGCGGGTATTACTGGGCTTCGATTTCCCGTTCGGCTATCCGGCCGGGTTCGCCGCCCGGCTCGGCCTCGCCGGATCGCCGTGGCGGGCGGTGTGGGACGAGATCGCCGCGCTCATCACCGACGACGAGCGCAACCGCAACAACCGCTTCGAGGTCGCCGACCGGCTGAACCGGCGCGTCTCGGGCGCGCGCGTTTCCGTTCTGGGGCTGCCCGGCGGCGCCGCCGGGACCGCATTTGCGCGCCCGGCATCACCGCCGCCACGACAGCGAGGGGCTGGCCGAACGCCGGCTGGTCGATCTTTATATCCCGAGCGCGCAACCCTGCTGGAAGCTCCTGGGCGCGGGCTCGGTCGGCGGCCAGGCCTTGACCGGCATCCCGGTGGCGCGGGCCTTGCGCGACGATCCGCGCTGGCGCCAGGAGGCGCAGATCTGGCCGTTCGAATCGGGGTTCGCGGCGCCCGCGCAAGCGCCGATCGTGATTGCCGAAATCTATCCGTCGCTATGGGCGGTGGCGCCGGCGCCGGGCGAACCCAAGGACCGCGCCCAGGTCCGCACCGTCGCCCGCTTCCTCGCCGCGCTCGACCGCGCCGGAGCCTTGGCGCCGCTGTTCGCCGGCGACCCGGCTCTGACCCCGCTGCAGCGCCACCGCATCGAGACCGAGGAAGCCTGGACCCTCGGCGTCACCGCCGCCC
This sequence comes from uncultured Alphaproteobacteria bacterium, assembly GCA_963814805.1. Classification (GTDB taxonomy): domain Bacteria; phylum Pseudomonadota; class Alphaproteobacteria; order ATCC43930; family CGMCC-115725; genus AP-15. The sequence goes on from CAWFER010000015.1 coordinate 394,591, forward strand.
GGCAGCGGCCGATCGCCACTAGCGAATCTGAAGCGACATTCGCACTATTGCCATAATGACATGACAGGATGCAAACGACGATCGGACGCTCCGGAGAGAGCAATGTCGCGCATGGAGGATCGGGTGGCGCCTGGAGATTCCCTGCAAAAAACAGGAGAAACAGGGGCGCGGGGGCCGGACGGACGGTTTCCGCAGGGGCAGTCCGGCAACCCGGCCGGGCGACCGCGAGGCTCAATGAACCGGGCTGCCCTTGCGGCGTAATCATTGCTCAACCGGCAAGCCGAGGCGCTGACCAACAAGGCCGTCGAGCTGGCGCTGGGCGGCGATATGGCGGCATTGCGTCTCTGCCTCAGCCGCATCGCCGCGCCTCGCCGCGAAACGCCGGTGCAGTTCGACCTGCCGCCGCTCGACAGCGCCAAGGACGTCGCGGGCGCTATGTCCGCGATCACCGCGGCGGCGGCGGACGGGGTCATCACCCCCGGCGAGGCGTTCGCCCTTTCGCGGGTGATCGACACTCTGCTGCGGGCGCTCGCAGCCCGCGAGGCGGAGCGGCGCGAGCGGCGTTTCTGGGGTGGGCCGACGCGCGACCCCGCGTGATCTCGGTCGGGGCCGGGGTCGGCCATCGCCGCGTCAGCCGTCGCCGCTCATTCGACCCCGATCGCGCGGCGGAACCGGGTTTTGAGGTAGACCCCGTCGCGCGGCGGCAGCACCCGGGGCGGCTCGTCGGCGCGGATCGCGACGCGGGCGAACAAGGTCGTCGCCGCCTTGCGGACCCGGCCGGCGAAGTCGCGCAAGCCCAGTTCGTCGTCGATGTCGAAGATCTCCTTGATGCCGCAGGCGCGCGCCACCCCGGTCAGCTCCACCGCCGCCTCGGTGTGGCTCGCCTGCATGCCGGTCTCGGCGTAATGGCCGTTGTCGAACACCGCGATCGAGAGGTTCGGCGGCCGCTGCACTCCGATCGTCGCCAAGGCGCCCAGCCCCATCAGCATCTCGCCGTCGCCGGTGACCACCAGCACTCGGCGCTGCGGCTGCGCCATCGCCAGACCAAGCCCGATCATCGCCGCCGCTCCCATCGCGCCCCACAGGTAAAAATTGCGCGCGTCGTCGCCGACCGAGGCGGCGTCCCAGCTGGCCTGGCCAAGCCCGGTCACCAGCAGCAGTTCGTCGCGCTTGTCGAGCAGGACGCGGATCGCGGCGCGGCGGTCGAGGCGCCGATGGGCGCTGGCGTCGTTCGAGATCATTTCACCCACCTCTTGGCGCCAATGAGCCGCTGCGACAGCAGGACCGCGGCGGCAAGGTCGCCGTTAAAGGCGATGTCGAGCGCCGCGGTGACGGTCTCGGCCGCGTCCTCTTCCCGCTCGACCCGGTAGACCAGTACGTCCATTAGCTCGAGCGCCGCCTGGGTCTTGGTCCCCATCGGCACCTGCCACGGGTTGAACTCGGCCCATTCGCCGCGCATCGTCACCAGCATGACCAGCGGAAAGCGGCAATTCTTGGTCAACGACAGCATGTTGACGCAGTTGCCGACGCCGCTCGACTGCATCAGCAAGGCGGCGCGCTCGCCGCCGAGCCACGCGCCGGCGGCCAGCGCCACGCCCTCTTCCTCGCTGGTCAGCGGCACCGCCCGGATCTCGGGATCGCTGCGGCAAAGTTCGATCAGCCGCGCATGGCCGGCGTCGGGCACATATCCGACCTGCCGGATCTCGGCGCGTTTCAGCGCCGCGAAAACGTCCTCGCGCCAATCGGGAGGTTCCACCGTTTCAGATACGCTCAACTTCAAATCTCCTTCGCCAGGCGCCCGATTGTACCGGCTGGCGTGCCGGGATCGAACCCGTCGGGTGCGTGTTGGGGTCATGATACGCGCGATTATCAAACGGTCGAGAGGTCAGATCGGCCGGCGGCATCGCGCGGTGTTCCGGGCTCGCGGCTGATTTCGGGCCAGGGACGAACCCCATGGATCAAACCAACACAGCGAATAGGAGGATCGATGTTCAAGCTTATCGGCGCGCTCGCGGCCGTCGCCGGACTCGCCGCGTGCAGTCCCAACCCCGCGGCGAATACAACCGCAGGCGGCCTCACCGGCGCGGCAACAGGCGCCGCCATCGGATGTGTTGCGACAATACCGATCGGCTGCGCCCCAGGCGCGGCAGTCGGGGCGGCGATCGGTGGGGGCGTCGGCGCCGCCGGCGGCCTCGCCTCGACACCGGCGGCCTACCCGCCGCCGCCCCAGGCTTACGCGGCCCCTCCGGCCTACGCGCCGGCGCCGGTCTATTCGCCCCCGCCGGCTTACCCGCCGGGTTCAGCCTACGCGCCTGCTCCGACCTACACGCCGGCGCCGGGGTACGGGACGCCGTCGGGCGGTTGAGGCCGATCCGCGGCCGGGGTTGATCGCCAGCCCGAAATCGAGCCATCAGCGGGCGGCGCCGGAGCGCGGCGCGAAGCCGGCCGCTGGTCGGCCGGCGATGGCCATTTGGCCATATCTCGGGCATGCTCGCCGAGGATGATTTTGATCGAGGAGGTCCGGCAATGAGCAAGCGCATCGAGACGGCCGCTTACTGCCGTCGGTCGTCGGCACCCTCTACCCCGCGCCGTTCGACCTGCCGTGTCGCGCGCGCGCCCGCACCAAGCTCGGCGACCTCGCCGGCTTGACCCAGTTCGGCGTCAACCTGCTGCGCCTGCCGCCCGGCGCGTGGTCGAGCCAGCGCCACTGGCACACCGGCGAGGATGAATTCGTCTATGTGATCGAGGGCGAGGTGGTCCTCGTCACCAACGCCGGCGAGGAAGTGCTGCGCGCCGGCGACGCCGCGGGCTTCGCCGCCAACGAACCCGACGGCCACTGCCTGCAGAACCGCTCCGATCGCGAGGCGTCAGTTCTCGAAATCGGCAGCCGGGTCCCGAGCAGCATCGGCCATTACAGCGATATCGACATGGTGGCCCCGGCCGGCGGCAAGCCCGCCATCTACACCCACCGCGACGGCGCCCCTTACCATGACATCAAGCGCCGCGGCCCCGAGGATTAGGACCCCAGCGCATAGGCGGCGCGGCGCGGGTCGGCGCCGGCCTCGATGACGCCGCGCTTTCGGTCGGCCTCGATCGCGCAGACCGCGCCCGCGGTCCAGATCCAGTCGGGCCAGCGCTGGATCTCGTGGCCGCGCCGCGCCAGCTCGGCGATCACCGGCTCGGGGATGCGCGCCTCGATCGCCAATCGGCCGGGGTAATAATCGTACGGCGCGAACGAGGAGGGATAGCTGTAGCTGGCAAAGCGCGGGCTCTCGATCGCCGACTGCAGATCCTGGCCAAAGACGAAACGGTTCAGCAGGACCTGCAGCATCGCCTGGCTCTGCACGTCGCCGCCCGGCGTGCCGAACGGCATGAAGCGCTCGCCGCCCTTGATCGCCAGGGCCGGGTTCGGGCGTCAGCCGCGGCCGCTTGCCGGGGGCGACACCGGCCGGATGGCGCGGGTCGGGGCGCGATTGCGAGCCGCGGTTGGACGGGATCAGCCCGGTGCCCGGCACCACCGGCGAGCCGTAGGAGCCGTCGCTGGGCGTCGCCGAGAACAGATTGCCGTGACGGTCGGCGACGCAGACATAGGAGGTGTCGGGCTCGGGGTTGGGCTCGCCGAAGGCGCGCGGCGAAACCCCGGCGCCGCGGCCGGTCTCGCCGCCGAGCTTGCCCGGCGGCGGCATTTCCGGCCAGGCCCGGTCGGGGCGGATCAGCTGGCGGCGCTCGGCCGCGTATTCCTCGGAGATCAGGGTCGCCAGCGGCACCTCGACCAAGCGCCGGGTCGCCGTAATAGGCCTCGCGGTCGGCAAAGGCGAGCTTCAGCGCCTCGGCCAGCCGGTGGACATAGTCGGCGCTGTTGTGGCCGAGGCCGGCGAGGTCGGCGCCTTCGAGCAGGGCCAGGGTCTGCAGCAGCACCGGCCCCTGGCACCAGGCGCCGCAGGTAAAGACTTCGAGATCGCCAAAGCGGCGCCGCTCCGGCCGGACCGACCGGCGAGCGGTAATCGGCCAGATCCTCGGCCGACAGCAGCCGCCCTCTCCTTCATGAAGGCGACGATCTTGCGGGCGATGTCGCCGCGATAGAACGCGTCGCGCGCGGCTTCGAGCCCGGCCTCGCGGCCCGCCCTCGAACCGCCGGCGCCAGACCGGTGCGGCGTGCTCCTCGTCGGCCATGTACTGCAACGAGCCGGCGAGATCGGTCTGGCGGAACATGTCGCCCGCTTCGGGCGGCCGGCCGTCGGGCAGAAAGATCGCCGCCGAGGACGGCCAGGCGCGGTGGTCGGCCGCGTGCCGCTTCAGGCTCTCGGCCATCAGCGGATACATCGGAAAGCCGTCGCGGGCGAGCCGGATCGCCGCCGCCGCGACCTCGCCAAAGCTCATCGTGCCGTAGCGCCTGAGCGCCGTGATCCAGGCGTCGGGCGCGGCCGGAACCACGGTGCGCAGCACGCCCTTGGGGATCTTGCCGCCGTGCTCGCGCATGAACAGCTCGGGGTCGAGCGCCTTCGGCCAGGTGCCGAGCCCGGCGATCGTGACCACCTCGCGGCTCTGCGGCGTCGTAGATCATGATCGGCGCGACGCCGGCGACATCGACCAGATCGCTCTGCAACACGCCGAGCGCGATCCCGGCGGCGCAGCCGGCGTCGATCGCGTTGCCGCCGGCTTCGAGGATCGCGAAACCCGGCGGTGGCGGCGAGGTAGTGGCCGGCCGAGATGGCGTGGCGGGTTACCGCGATGGTCGGGCGGTGCGCCTCTGGTGCGGTCATGGCGAGCCCCTTGCACGAAATTCGATCGCCGCCACAGTAGCGCTTGACCGGCCGCCGATAGAAGGGGCGTTGTCGCCGAAATGGGCGGATACCGCACGCAATCCTGTCGGCGCGGCACCGGCCGTCTGCGCCTCGGCGTGCCGGAGCGGCGATGAATCGGCGGCGTAGCCGGGCTGAGCCGGGCGAAGGTGATGGCAGCCTGCTGGCGCTGGCCCTGCTGGCGCCGCTCGCCGGAGCCGGGGCGGGGCTGATCGTCGCGATGTTCCGGCTGGCGCTGGCCGCGGCCGATCGCTGGCGCGGCACGCTGATCGGCCGCGCCCATCAGCAAGGCCTCGCCGGGTTCGTTCTGGTCATCGCCGGCTGCGCCGCGGCAGTCGCCGTCGCCGCCTGGCTGGTTCGCCGGTTTTCGCCCGATGCGTCGGGCAGCGGCATCCCGCAGGTCGAGGCGGCGCTGGCGCGGCGAACTGCCGCCGGCGCCGCCGCGGCTGATCCCGGTCAAGTTCTTTGGCGGGCTGTTGGCGATCGGCGCCGGCATGGCGCTCGGCCGCGAGGGCCCGAGCGTGCAGATGGGGGCGGTCGTCGCCCATCTGGTCGGCAGGATGTTCCGCCGCGGCTGGGCGGATCTGCCGGGTCTTGCTCGCCGCCGGTGCCGGCGCCGGCCTCGCGGTCGCCTTCAACGCGCCGATCGCCGGCGCGGTGTTCGTGCTCGAGGAGCTGGTGCGGCGGTTCGAGCCCCGGATCGCGATCGCCGCCCTCGGCGCGTCGTCGACGGCGATCCTGGTCTCGCGCCTGTTTCTCGGCAACGCCCCGGATTTCGTCGTGGCGGTCTCCTCCCAGGCGCCGATCGCGACCGGTCCGCTGCCTTACGCCGCCGCGGCGATCTGGCCGCTCTATATGGCGCTGGGCGGGCGTCGCCGGCCTCGCCGCCGCCCTCTACAGCCGCACGATTCTCGGCGCGATAGCGCTGGCCGAGCGGCTCGGCCGCTGGCCGGTCGAATTGCTGGCCGGGGCTGATCGGCGCCCTCGTCGGGGTCGTCGCCTGGTTCGCGCCGGGGCTGGTCGGCGGCGGCGACCAGATCACCCAGCGCGTGCTGTCGGGCGGCGCCGTTTTGAGCATGATCCCGCTCGCCTTCGTCCTGCGCTTTGTTCTCGGCGCGCTGTGCTATGCGGCGCGCACCCCGGGCGGGCTGTTCGCGCCGATGCTGGTGCTCGGCGCCCAGCTCGGCCTCCTCTGCGGCGCGCTGTGCCGGCTGGCCTTCCCGCATCTCGGGATCGAGCCCGAAGCCTTCGCCATCGTCGGCATGGCCGCATTTTTTGCCGGAGTCGTCCAGGCGCCGGTGACCGGGATCGTGCTCGCCACCGAGATGACCGGCGCCTTCACCACCCTGTTGCCGATGCTGGCCGCCTGCTTTGCCGCGATGCTGGCGGCCAACCTCATGCGCAGCCCGCCGATCTACGATTCATTGCGCGAGCGCCTTCGTCACGCGCCTGCCGCGTGGTGATCTTTCCGCGTCTTTGACCATCGCGTAAGTCTCTTGGGGACTAGGAGCCCGCTTCTTCGGGTATTCGGCGCTGGGCGACAGCGGCTCAATCGGAACGCTACGCCAATATTGCCGCTTGCTCAGATCCGGCCTGAGGGCTTGCCCCGGCGTGATGTTGGCGCCTAAGGCGGGCGTCGACCGAAGCTGCCGCCGCGTCCTCGTCGAACGATTGCCCGAGAAGGCGCGCAAGGCGCGCTGCGGTCTCCAATGGCCTCTTCAGCGTATGCTCGTAATCAATCGCCAGCACGTGAACCAGGCGGTGCTGATCGAGCCAGGCCTGGGCGCGCACGAGCTGCCCGGTATAGGCGCGGATCAAAGGCCCCGTCGTCGAGCTTGGCGCCACTGCGGCCGACCCGGGCGAGCATTGCGCGCTGCGAGGCGACAACCTCCCGGAGATCGCGGTGCATGAAGACGACCCGGTACTCTTCGCCCTGCGGCAGGAAGGGCAGAAGCGGAGCAACGATCTTCACAGCCCGGCCGCGGGGCTCGGGGAAGCTGCCGCACGGCGACAACACCACCTTCAAGGACATCGCCAATGGCGTCCCCGGCATCGAGCTGCGCCTGCCCTTATTATTTTCCGAGGGTGTTGGAGAAGGCCGGCTCGACCTCAACCAGTTTGTCGCCCTGACCGCGACCAACCACGCCAAGCTCTACGGGCTTTATCCTCGAGAAAGGCACGATCGCGGTCGGCTGCGACGCCGATATCGCGATCTGGGACCCCGAACGCGAGGTTACCGTCACCGCCGGCCTGCTGCACGACAATGTCGGCTACACCCCTATGAAGGCCACCACCTGCATGGCTGGCCGATGACGGTCTTGAGCCGCGGCCGCATCGTCGTCGACAACGGCGCCCTCGCCGCCCAACGCGGCAGCGGCCAATTCCTCCCTTGCGCCCTTTCCGCCGCCGCCAAGCCGGCCGGCGCCCCGGTCCCGGAACTCGCCCTCGCCGCCGCCCACGGCGCGCCGCTGGTGTAGCCAATCGTCGCCAGGCGGCCCTCAGGGGCGGCCGCAATCGCGCCGAGGGCGGATTGGGCCAGCCCCGAGCCGGCTCGCGAGCGGATGCGAACTGCGTCCGATTGGTCTCCGCGGCGCTGTCGGCGGGTCAAGACCCGCGCTACGGCTGATCGGGGCGAGGCGAGGATCAGGCCATGGCTTCGCTGCGCCGACGCTGATCAGCGGTGCGGCCGCGATCGGGCGCTTTCCGCGATCTCGGCCGCCGCGATCGCCCTCATCAGCGCGCCGCACAGCTCCTTGGCCGACGCCAGGGTCAGCTCGACCGCGACTCGCGCGCCCGGTTCGAGCGCCGAGTTTACGAAGTCGATGGTGATGGCCTCTTCCAACAGAGCGTGGTGCGGGTGGTCGTAGGACACGACCGAATGGGTCAGGTCGATCCACCCGTCACCGGTCTTGCCAGCGCCGTCGGCGCGGACGATCTCGACGATCGAGGTGCACATGGCGGTTTTCAGAAAATGCCGGCGCGCTATTTGGCCAGGTGCTTATCGAGAAACGCGAACACCTTTTTCCATCCGTCCAACGCCTGCTCGACGCGGTACGCCGGGCGGTCGTAATAGAAGAAGCCGTGGCCGGCGCCGTCGTAGCGGTGAAACTCGTAATTCTTGCCGTGCTTTTTGAGCTCGGCCTCATGCTGGTCGACCTGCTCTGGGGTCGGCGAGCGGTCCTCGTTGCCGAACAGCCCGAGCAGCGGGCAGGAGAGGTTCCGGGTAAACTCGATCGGCGCCGTCGGCTGCTTGGGGTTCAGCTCCTCCTTGCTCATCACCACCCGGCCGCCCCACAGCTCGCAGGCGGCGTTGATGCTCTTGCTGTGGCAGGCAACCAAGAAGACTTGCCGGCCGCCCGAGCAGGTGCCGAAGATCCCGACCTTGCCATTGAGCCAGGGCTGAGCCTTCAGCCATGCCACCGCACCTTCGGTGTCGCCGATGACCTGGGCGTCGGGCACACCGCCCTCGGCGCGCACCTTGGCGGCGACATCGTCGGCTTTGCCCTCGCCGGCGCGGTGATAGAGGTTGGGGCTGATCGCCGCGTAGCCGTGATGGGCGAATTTGCGGGTCGTCTCGCGGTACCACTCGTCCCAGCCGGGCGCATGGTGTAAGAGCACCATGCCGGGGAACGGGCCGGCGCCCAACGGCCGCGCCACATAGGCCGAGATCGTCTGACCCTTGTCTCCGTTAATCCCGACGGTCTCCGCAATCATGCCTTCGTAAGCCATCGTCGCTCCCCTCGTTGACCGGAAAAAATGATAGCCGCTGCTCCCCGAGAAGCAAGCGTTGCGCGGACACTACCACACCGCGGGGGCCGATCGCCATCGGGCGCTGATCATGCTAATTTCGCTCCTCGATGCGAGGGGCCGGAGAGGGAAGCCGATGCTGTCGAGAGCCAATACCGCGCTGGCGCAGATCCACATGCAGATCATGTGGAGCAGGCTGATCGCGGTGGTCGAGGAGCAGGCGCAGACCCTGGTGCGCACCGCGTTTTCGACGACCGTGCGCGAGGCCGGCGATCTGTCGGCCGGCGTGTTCGACCGCGACGGCAACATGCTGGCGCAGGCGGTGACCGGGACCCCAGGTCACGTCAATTCGATGGCGGCGGCGGTCAAGCATTTCCTCGACGCCTTTCCGCTGAAGACGATCCGAGAGGGCGACCATTACATCACCAACGACCCATGGCTGACCTGCGGCCATCTGCACGATCTGACCGTGGTCAGCCCGACATTTCTGAATGGCGAGGCGGTCGGCCTCTTTGCCAGCACTGTCCATGTCGTCGATATCGGCGGGCTCGGCATGGGTCCGGACGGCAGACAGGTGTTCGAGGAGGGGCTGTCGATCCCGTTGATGGCGCTCGCCCGCGAAGGACGGATGAACGAGGATTTGTTGCGGGTGATCCGAGCCAATGTGCGCGAGCCGCTGCAGGTCGAGGGCGATGTCTACGCATTGGCCGCGTGCAACGACGAAGGCAGCCGGCGGCTCGTCGAGATGATGGAGGAATTCGGCATCGCCAATCTCGACCGGCTGGGCCTGCACATCATCGAGACTTCGCGCGAGGCCACGATCGAGGCGATCGGCAAGCTGAAGCCCGGCAAATACCGCAACAGCCTGACGATGGATGGCTATGACCGGCCATTGACCCTCGCGGCCGAAATGACGATCGGCGATGGCGGCGTCCACATCGATTTTGCCGGGACCTCGCCAGCCAGCGCCTTTGGCATCAACGTCGTCCTGAACTATACGCTCGCCTACACCGCCTTTGGCGTCAAATGCCTGGTGGCGCCCGAGGTGCCGAACAACGCCGGCTCGTTGGCGCCGATCACGGTCGAGGCCCCCGATGGTTGCCTCCTCAATGCGAAACGCCCGCGCGCGGTCGCGGCCCGGCACACGGTCGGCCACATGCTGCCCGACCTGGTGTTCGGCTGTTTGCATCAGGTCATCGATGGCGGGGTCCCGGCCGAGGGCGCCTCGTCCTTGTGGATCCCGCAGATCTATGGCGGCGCCGATGTGCTCGACGAATTGGGCGCGCAAGACGGAAAAGTGCCGCCCGAAGTGCGGCCGTTCAGCACCGCGATCTTCCATTGCGGCGGGGCCGGCGCGCGACCGGGCAAGGACGGGCTCGACGTGACCGCATTCCCCTCCGGCGTGCGCACGATCCCGGTCGAGGCGACCGAGGCGGTGGCCCCGGTATTGTTCCGCCGGCGCGAGTTCCGCGAGGGCTCGGGCGGGGTCGGAGAGTTTCGCGGCGGGCTCGGCCAGATCATCGAATTGGGCGGCGCCGACGGCGCGCCGATCGCGATGCTGTGCAATTTCGAGCGCATCGCCAATCCGGCGCGCGGCCGCGACGGCGGCGGCACAGGGGCGCCGGGCCGGGTCACCCTGGTTTCCGGCAAGCCGATCGGCGCCAAAGGCCGGCAGAGCGTGCCGGGCGGCGATCTGATCCGGCTCGAGCTGCCGGGCGGCGGCGGGTTTGGCGACCCGGCCGGGCGCGATCCCGAGCAGGTGGCGCTCGATGTCGCCGACGGGCTGATCTCGCGCGAGACCGCCCGCGCCGACTATCGCGTCGCCCTCGGCCCCGACGGCGCCCTCGACCGCGAGGAGACGGCGGCACTCAGGGCGAACTAGCAGGACGGCCTAATAGCCGCGCTCCCAGTCGATGACGTTGCGCAAGAGCCGGCCGTCGAGATAGGCGCGCAGATTGTCGCAGAACAGGTCGATGGCGCCGTGCCGGTTCTGGTCGCTGGCGCCCGAGATGTGCGGCGTCACCAGCACCCGCGGGTCGGACCACAGCCGCGCCGGCGGCGGATGCTCGAATTCGCCGACATAGACGTCGAGCACGACGCCGCGCAGATGATCGCGCCGTAGCGCTTCATGCAGTGCGTCCTCGTCGACGATCTCGCCGCGGGCGAGGTTGACCAGCACGCTCCCCGCCTTCATCAGGGCAAAGCGGCGCTCGTCGAACAGCCGGGTCGTCTCAGGCGTCCAGTGGCAGCAGATCACCACGAAGTCGCTCGCCGGCAGGAACCGGTCGAGATCGTCGGCGCCGCCGAGCTCGCTGAACCCGGCCGGCAAGGGCTCGCCCGGTTGCGGGCTGCGGCGGGTCCCGACCACCCGCATGCCAAGCGCGGCGCAGAGCCTGCCGACATCGCGGCCGATGCCGCCGGCGCCGACGACCAGCGCGGTCTTGCCCTCGATCAGCAATGGCCGATAGGCGCGCGGGCTGAACTTCCCCGCCTCGCGGTCGATGACGGCGCGGGGCAAGCCCTTGGCGAAGTGCAGGATGCCGGCGACGGCGTATTCGGCCATCGCCAAGGTGCTGCCCATGCCGCGCGAGGTGGTGACCATCACCGCGCTGCCCCATAGATCGCCCCTGAGCAGGTTGCTGGCCCCGGCCGGGCGCTGATGAAACCATTTCAATTTCAGCGCCCTGGCGCGCAGATCGAGCGGAAATGGAAAGCCGCCGAGGATGATTTCGGCCTCGGCGAGGAGTTGGTCGCGTTCCTCGCGGGTTCCCTGCCCGGCGGCGTCCGGCGGCAGGTAGCGCTGTGCGGTGTAGGCCGGCCAGGTTTCGCGAATCTCGCCGTCGAACCAGCCGCCGGCATCGGTCAATTCGACCGCCGGGTCGACCGCCTCGATCCGGGCCCGGTCGGCGTCGCTGAGGCGCTGAATATTCAAGATTTTGATCTTTTTCATGTGGCTCCTTCAGAGCGGCCGGGTGCTGCCGCGGCCGAGCAGCGGAGGAAGCCGTCTGGGGTCGAACGGCGACAGGTCGATGGTGCGCGCGGCACCCTCGGTTATCAGCTCGGCGATGGCCTCGCCGGTGGCCGGGGCGTTCAGCATGCCCCAGACGCTGTGGCCGGTGGCGACAAAGGCGCCCTCGACCCCAGGCGCCCGGCCGATCAGCGGCAGGCCGTCGCGGGTGATCGGACGATAGCACGCCTGGGCGGCGAGGATCCTGGCCGAAGCCAGCACCGGCGAGAGCTCGCGGCAGATCGCATGCAGACGCTCGATCGCCCCCGGGTCGGGCGTCACCGCGGCCGGGTCGGCCGGCAGCGGGCTTTCGCTGGAGAGGCCGCAAACGTAAGTGGTGCCGTCGCCGCGGGGGAACACCTCGGGCGTCTGGATCGCGCCGCTCGGCTCGCGGTATTCGATAAAGAGCGCTTCGGCCGCGAGCCTCGGTCCGGTCTCGAACAGGAGGCTGTGGCCTTTCAGCCCGAATACGGCTGGCAGCGGCAGCCATTGGGCGGCAAGGATCGACCAGGGGCCCATGGCGATGACCACGGCGTCGCCCTCGATCGTCCGGCCATCGACCACGATCCCGGTCACCCTGCCCGGATCGCCGTCGTGCACCACGCCGGTGACCCGCCCGGAACAAAGCTCGGCGCCCCGCGCCTGCGCCGCCCGCATCATCGCCGCAGTAAACGCAGCGGGATGGATTTGCGCGGTGCTGTCCGGCGTGCCCAGGCGCTGCCCGACCCTGACCTCCGGCGATAGCCAATCGAGGTCGTAGCCGTTGCCGTGGTGGCGAGTTTGACGCCGGCCGCCGGCGAGGCCGCCAAACGTGTCGAGGCGGCGATAGCCCCAATCCTCGCCGATCTCCTCGGCGAGCCGCGCATGCAGGGCAAAGCTGCGCCGGGACAGGGCTTCGAGCGAGCTGCCGTCGCACCAGTCGAGGGCGAGGAAACCGCCCGACTTGCCGGATGCCGCGCAGGCGAGGCCGGCGCCCTCGACGACAATGGCCTCAACCCCGCGACAACTGAGGAAATAGGCGATCGAGGCGCCGATCACGCCGCCGCCGCAAATCAGCACACGCATTGACCCGCCGGACGTTTTGCTGGATTGGAGAGCGATTTTAGACCCGCCGGGCTCCATTCCGAACAGGGAAACCATTGTGGACCGACCGCTGCTGGCGATCGACGGCAATTCGTTTGCCCATCGCGCCTATCACGGTTTGCCGAAATCGATCCGGCGGCACGGCGGCAAGGGCGGCGGTGCGATCGTCGGTTTCGCCAATTTCCTGCTGCGCTTGTACGAGGAGGAACAGCCGCGGGCGGTTCTGGTCGGCTGGGACACGCTCGACGCGCCGACCTATCGCCACCGGGCGCTCGCCCTCTACCAAAGCGGGCGCGCCTTCGACCCCGAGCTCATCGACCAGCTCGAAATCCTGCCAAAATTTGTCGCCGCCTGCGGCTTCGCCTCTGCCAAGGCGGCCGGGTATGAGGCCGACGATTTCCTGGCCGCCGCCGTCACCCAGGAAGAGCGGCGCGGCGGCGCGACGATCGTCGCCAGCGGCGACCGCGACGCTTTTCAGCTGGCTTCGCCGACGACAACGATCCTGCAGCCGGTGCGGGCCGGCGAGATGGCCCGGATCGGGCCGGCGCAGGTGCGCGAGCGCTATGACGTCGAACCCCGGCAGGTGCCCGATTTCATCGCGCTGCGCGGCGACCCGTCGGACAAGATCCCGGGGGCGCCGGGCATCGGGCCGAAAGGTGCGGCCAGCCTTTTGCGGAAATACGGTTCGCTTGAAAATGCGCTCGGCGACGGACGGCTCTCGGCCTACGCGGATCAGCTGCGGCTTTATCGCTCGATCGCTACGATGGACGCCGCGGCGCCGCTGCCCGAACTCGCCGACCAAACGCCCGATTGGGGCGCGGCGGCGGCGCTGGCGCGGCGCTGGGAGTTGAACCGGCTGGCCGATCGTCTGGCCGGCCTCGCTTCAGCGGACCGGCGCCGATGATTTCGGCCGCGGGCGCCGGCGGGCGCGCAGAAAGGCCGGCGGTCGGCCGGCGGCAAGCGCCTTCTGCTCATAGCGGGTCGGCGGCCAGTCTAGCGGGCGCGCCCGCCAGTCATCGGGGCGACGGGCGAGCCAGACGAACGCCGGGTGCGCCGTCACCTCGTCCAGCATCGACGAAAAATAGCCGGGATCGTCGGTCGCCAGCCGCAATTCCGTCCCGTCTGCCATGATGACGGCCATCCGGTCGAGGGTCTCGCGCGACACGATCCGGCGCTTCTTATGGCGCTGCTTTGGCCACGGGTCGGGGAACAGGATGAAGACCCGCTCGATCGAGGCTGCCGGCAACGCCGCGATTAAGAGGCGCGCATCGTCGAGGAACAGCCGCACATTGGCGAGATGGCGGCGTTCGATTTCGCCGATCAGCCGGGCGACGCCGTTTTCAAACACCTCGCAGCCGATGAAGCCTTTATCGGGATGCCGTTCGGCCTGAGCCGCCAGATGCTCGCCGGCGCCGAAACCGATTTCGAGCCAGATCGATCGCGGCGGATCGGCGAACAGTGGGCGCGGATCGAGCTCGCCCGCCGCCGGCAGATCGATCCTGAGGTCCGGCGACAGGCTGTCGACCAGCGCCTGCCGCCCCGGCCGCAGCGGCCGGCCCCGCCGCCGCCCGTAGACCACCCGGCGCTGCGGCGCGTCGCTCACCCGCCGATCCGCGGACGGGGTCAGAAGGCTCGGCGCAACTCGTCGACCAGATCAAGCCGCTCCCAGGAGAAGCCGCCATCGGGGTCGGGCGCGCGGCCGAAATGGCCGTAGGCGGAGGTGCGGGTATAGATCGGCCGGTTCAGCCCGAGATGGGTACGGATGCCGCGCGGCGACAGATCCATCATTTCCTGCAGCACTCGGGCGAGCTTGCGCTCGTCGGCCGCACCCTCGGTGTCGACGTAGAACGACAGCGGCTTGGCCACTCCGATCGCATAGGCGACCTGGATCGTGCAGCACTCGGCCAAGCCGGCGCCGACCACGTTTTTGGCGAGATAGCGCGCGGCATAGGCGGCCGAGCGGTCGACCTTGGTCGGGTCCTTTCCGGAGAAGGCGCCGCCGCCGTGCGGCGCGGCCCCGCCATAGGTGTCGACGATGATCTTGCGCCCAGTGACGCCGGCATCGCCGTCGGGGCCGCCGATCACGAACAGCCCGGTCGGGTTGACGAGAAAGTTTTCCTCGTCGCACATCCAGCCCTCGGGCAGGGTCGCGACCACATAGGGCCGCACGATCTCGCGCACCTCATGCTGGTCGATCCGGTCCGAATGCTGGATCGAAACGACAACTTTGGTCGCCCGCACCGGCTTGCCGTTTTCATATTGCAGAGTTACCTGGCTTTTCGAATCGGGGCCGAGCAGCGGGGTTTTGCCGGCGTGCCGCGCCTGTGACAGCGCTTGCAGCACGGCGTGCGCGTAAAAGATCGGCGCCGGCATCAGCGCCGGCGCCGGGGTCTCGGTGCAGGCATAGCCGAACATCATCCCCTGATCGCCGGCGCCCTCGTCCTTGTTGCCGGAGGCGTCAACCCCCTGTGCGATATTGGCCGACTGGCTGTGGATATGGCATTTGATCGTCGCCCGCTGCCAGTGAAAGTTTTCCTGTTCGTAGCCGATGTCGCGGATCGCCTGGCGCGCCACTTCGATCAGCCTGTCGCCGGTAATCGAGGCGGGCCCGCGCACTTCGCCGGCCAGCACCACGCGATTGGTCGTGACCAGGGTCTCGACGCCGCAGCGGGCCTGCGGCTCGACGGCGAGATAGGTGTCGACGATCGCGTCGGAAATGCGGTCGCAAATCTTGTCGGGATGCCCCTCCGAAACCAACTCGCTGGTAAAGACAAAATCTCGCTTGGCCAAAAGATTGCCCTTCCTGGAAATACCGTGGCATTAGAACCGCGTCCGGGCCTTGATGCCAATTCGCAGGGCGAGCGTCAAGCCCCGATCTTGCCGCCAGGTTGGCCCGCGGTGACCGTGTCCGACTACCCGAGAGCCAGCCTATTTTTCGGGCGGCCGTTCGGCGGCGGCCAGCGCCTTGGCCAATTCGAACAGGCGGCGGCGGACCACCGGATCCTCGATCCGGTAATAGGCGCTGACCAGCTCGACCGTCTCGCGCTTGCGCAGCGGATCGCTATCGAAGGCTTCGGCAGGCGGCTCGGCGAAGCCGGCCGGGATCGCCGGCGCCCGCACCGGGTCCATGTCGTCGAAGAAAAACGAGACCGGAACATCGAGCACCCGGCTCAGATCGTGCAGGCGGCTCGCGCCGATGCGATTGGCGCCGCGCTCGTATTTCTGCACCTGCTGAAAAGTCAAGCCGATCGCCTCGCCCAGTTTCTCTTGACTCAGCCCCAGCATGTTGCGGCGCAAGCGGACGCGCGAGCCGACATGGATGTCGATCGGGTTGGGCTTGTCGCCCTTTTGCCGGCCCGGCCGCCGGGTCTGTTGATCCATCGCCATCTGAGGTCGACCGCTTTCTCGCTAACAATTCGTTGTATTATTAGAATGCACCGCGGCAGCGGTCAAGGCGAAGTCTCAACCTAAAATAAGGCCTTACAACCGCAAGATGATCTCGCCGAGGTCACGGCAGCCGCATCGCCACCGGCGCCGCGCCGAGCACCAGCAGCGCGAGGAACATCCAGTCGCCGGCGCGGGCGTAAGGGGTGCGCGCCGCCGCGGCCGGAAGCGGGGCGTCGACATAGCCGACCGCATCGAGCTGGGTGCGCGAGAGCACCCGCCCCGCCGCATCGATCACCGCGCTGATGCCGTTATTGGCGACGCGGACCAGCGGCAGGCCTTCCTCGATGGCGCGGGTGCGGGCGATGGCGAAATGCTGGAACGGGCCGGAAGTGCGGCCGTACCACGCGTCGTCGGTGACGTTCAGCATCCAGGCCGGCCGGTCGCTCTCGTCGATGACGGCATGGGGAAAGATCGCCTCGTAGCAGATCAGCGCGCCGAACGGCGGCAGCCCCGGCAGAGCGATCGTCCGCGGTCCGGGGCCGGCGCTCAGATCCATCGAGCCGGCGGTGATCTTTTTGAACGGCAGCCAGCGGCGCAGCGGCACATATTCGCCGAACGGCACCAGATGCGCCTTGTCGTAATGGGCGACGATGTCGCCCTGGCGATCGAGCGCCTCGATACTGTTCCACACCTTTTCGATCGGCGCCGGCGGCGGATTTGCCCGCAACGCGCCGGTGATCAGATAGCCGCCGGGTGGAACGA
The DNA here is from genome assembly GCA_963814805.1 of uncultured Alphaproteobacteria bacterium. Taxonomy (GTDB): domain Bacteria; phylum Pseudomonadota; class Alphaproteobacteria; order ATCC43930; family CGMCC-115725; genus AP-15. The sequence goes on from CAWFER010000015.1 coordinate 411,379, forward strand.
TCGTCGCGATCGCCCGGCGGGCGGCGGCGTCGCGGCCGAGCAGGTACGGGCTCGCCGCCTCCGGCCACAACACCGCGGCGAGCGGATGGGCCGACGGCGCAGCGCTCAAATCGAGAAGCCGGCGAAAATTCGCCGCCTCCGCCGCCGGCCGCCATTTGAGGCTCTGCGGGATCGACGGCTGCACCAGGCGCAGCCAGGTCCCGGTCAGCGCCGTCGGCATGAGGTCGAGCCGGATCGCGCCGGCCGCGGCCGGGACCAGGATCAATAGCCCGGTCGCGATGGCCGGCGCCCAGCGCCGCGCCGCGGAACTCGGCGCCAATGCCGGCGCGCCGAGCAGGGCCGGCAACGAGGCGGCGAGAACGGTCACGAAACTGAGCCCGTAAATGCCGACCCAGGCGGTGCTCTGCAATAGCGCCAGCGCCCCCGGAAAGCCGCCCGACCAGGCATAGCCGACGAGGTTCCACGGCAGCCCGGTCAAAGCATGGCCGCGCACCCATTCGGCCGCACTCCAGGCGACGGCGAAGGCGCAGACCCGCGCCGTCGCCGGCAGGGCGAGATGTTTTACCGCGAGCCGCACCGCGCCAAGGGTCAGTCCGATATAGATGGCGAAGCCGGCCGGCAGCCCGGCCGCGGCAAACGGCACCAGCCACCAGAACCGGTCGATATCGACAAACAGCGCCGCCGCGATCCAATAGAGGCCGGCGAGAAAAAAGCCGAAGCCGAACACCCAGCCGATCCGGAATGACGCCGCCGGACCGGCGCTGCCGTCATCGAGCCACAACAGGCCGGGGAAAACCACCAGCAACAGCGGGGTCAGATCGACGGGCGGCATCGTCGCGGCGGCGCCGACCCCGAGCACAAAGGCGAGGCCGTAGCGCCGCCAGCCCGAGAGCGCGGCTACGTCGGCCGCGAGCCGGCACAGCGGGGTGTCGACCCGCGAGCCGGCGCGGACCCGCAACACCGCCGCCTCACCCATTGCCCGATCCCGGTGCGCTCGATCCCGGTGCGCCCGATCCCGGCATGCCCCTCGCCGGCGGCAGCCTGCGCACCCGCAACCGCTTGATCCGGCGCGGGTCTCCTTCGAGCACCTCGAATTCGATGCCGGAGGGGTGGGCGATGACCTCGCCGCGTTTGGGCACCCGGCCGGCGAGGGTCGAGACCAGGCCGCCCAGAGTGTCGATCTCCTCCTGGTCGCCGGCTGGGCGCAGCCGAATGCCTTGGCGCTCCTCGAGCGCCTCGATCGGAGTGCGCGCATCGGCGACGAGGGTCCCGTCGGCGCGCTCGATCAGATGCGGGGTTTCGGCCTCATCGTGCTCGTCCTCGATTTCGCCGACGATCTCCTCGATCAAATCTTCGATCGTCACCAGCCCATCGATGCCGCCGAACTCGTCGACCACCATCGCGATATGAGTGCGCGCCTGGCGCATCTGCACCAGGAGATCGAGGATCGGCAACGACGGGGCCACGAACAACAGCTTGCGCAGCAGCGGGGAGAGCTTGGTCTCGCGCCGCTCGGCGACCGGCGCCAGCACGTCCTTGACATGGATGAAGCCGATCACATCGTCCGGGGTTTCGCGATAAACCGGCACCCGCGAGTGGCCCTGCTCGATCATGCAGCGAACCACGGCGGGAAGCGGGGTCTCGACGTCGAGCGCCACGATGTCGACGCGCGGCACCATGACGTCGGCGGCGGTCTGGTCGTGGCCCTTCAGGATGTTGCCGATCAGCACCCGCTCGTGCGCGCCGAGCGGATCGGGATCGTCGCCGGGCGGCTCCTCGATCATCTCGTCGATGGTCTCGCGCAGGCTCTCGCCATTGCGCGGCCGCCGGATCAGCCGCAACAGACCGCGCAGACGCGTAAAGCTCCGATCATGCTCGGGCTGGCCGCTGGTTCCGGGCGGCTCTCGGTCGGTCATCGGGGAAATGCGGTTGGCTGCTGCTGGTCACATGGTGCCGTGATATGGATCCGGCACCCCCAGGCTGGCCAATATAGCAGTTTCGAGCGCCTCCATCGCGACTGCTTCGGCCTCGCCGGCGTGATCATGGCCAAAGAGGTGCAGCACGCCGTGCACAACCAGGTGCGAGAGATGATCGGCGAGCGGCTTACCCTGCTGCTGCGCCTCGCGCGCCACCGTCTCGAAGGCGAGCACGACATCGCCGAGCAGCAGCGGCGCCCCTGGCGGGATCGGCGCAGCCGGCTCCCAGGCCGGAAAGGCCAGCACGTTGGTCGGATTATCGACCCCGCGCCAGTCGCGGTTGAGCCGCCGCTGCTCGGCATCGTCGGCGAGGCTGACCCCGATTTCGATCGCCGCCTGCGGCGCGAGCCCTCTGTCTCTCATGCCATGCGCGAGCGCGCAGCGGGCGGCGGCGCGAGCGAGGTCGTCGGCAGCCGGGCAAGTCAAGGCCCAGGCGGCGCAAGGCGAGGCGATCACCACGACCGCGGCCGCTGCCCTCTCGGCCAACTGCGCAACGGCCAATTTGGTCACGGCTGATCCGGTCATGGCTCTGGGGGGCGCGCCGCGCGTTCGCGCGCTTCGTAAGCGCGCACGATGCGGGCGACGAACTCGTGCCGCACCACGTCGCGGTCGGTCAAGCGGACGATCGCGATGCCCTCGACATCGGCCAGGGTTTCGAGCGCCTCGGCCAGCCCCGAGCGGGCGCCGGGCGGCAGGTCGATTTGGGTCGGGTCGCCGGTCACCACCATGCGCGAGCCCTCGCCGAGCCGGGTCAGAAACATCTTCATCTGCACCGGGGTCGTGTTTTGCGCTTCGTCGAGGATGACGAAAGCGCGCGCCAGGGTGCGCCCGCGCATGAAGGCGATCGGCGCCACCTCGATCTCGCCGGTGCCGAGCCGGCGGGCCAGCTGATCGGCCGGCAGCATGTCATTGAGCGCGTCGAAGATCGGCCGCAGATACGGGTCGACCTTGTCGCGCAGATCGCCCGGCAGAAAGCCCAGCCGCTCGCCGGCCTCAACCGCCGGACGTGACAGGATCAGGCGCTCGACCCGCCCGGTCATCAGGAGGTCGACCGCGGCGGCGACCGCGAGATAGGTCTTGCCGGTGCCGGCGGGCCCGAGCCCGAACACCAGCTCGCTGTCGCGCAATGCCTTGATGTAGGCGGCCTGTCCCGGCGAGCGCGCGGCGATGCGCCGCTTGCGAGTGCGAAAGGCGGCATCCTCCTGCCACAGGCTCAGGCTTTTGTCGGCGATCTCGGCCTCGGCCAGACGGATCGCCGCTTCGACCGCCGGCAGGTCGATCTCCTGCCCGCGCTTCAGCCGGTCGTAGAGCCGCGACAGCGCCAGATGCGCCGCCTCGGTCGCCGAGGCCGGTCCCGAGATCGCGAGGCGATTGCCGCGGGTGACGAGCGACACGCCGAGCTGCCGCTCGATCCGATCGAGATGCTGGTCGCGTTCGCCGTAGAGCGGCGGGAGCAGCAGATTGTCGTCGAATTCGAGCTGGGTGCGCCCTTCGGCCGGCTCCGCCCCGACGATCCCGGAGGGGGGGGCGGTCATGCCGCCGCCATCCCCGGCAACCTCCCCGCCACCGTCCCCGAGAGGCTGTTTTGACCGGCGCCGGAGATCAGCGCGGGCACGATTTCGCCGACCCGGTCGGCTTTGGCGGCGACATGTACGCTTTGGAGATAGGGGCTGCGCCCGACCAGCTGGCCCTGGCGCCGCCCTGGCTTTTCGAGCAGCACCGGCAGGACGCGGCCGACGCAGGATGCATTGAAGTCGCGCTGCTGCTTGGCCAACAGCGCCTGCAAGGCCGCCAACCGTAGCGCCTTCGCCGGTTCGGGCACCTGGTCCGCGGCGGCAGCCGCGGGGGTGCCGGGGCGCGGCGAATACTTGAACGAAAACGCCTGGGCAAAGCCGATCTCGGCGACAAGGTCGAGGGTCGCCTGGAAATCAGCCTCGCTCTCGCCCGGGAAACCGACGATCAGATCGGAGGACAGCGCCAGGTCGGGTCGGGCCTGGCGCAGGCGCTCGACGGTCCGCCGGTAATCTGCGGTGGTGTGACGCCGGTTCATCGCCGCCAGCACGCGGTCGGAGCCGCTCTGCACCGGCAGATGCAGAAACGGCATCAGCTGCGGCACCTCGCGATGGGCCTCGATCAGCCGATCGTCGACATCGCGCGGATGCGAGGTCGTATAGCGGATGCGGTCGAGCCCGGCAATTTCGGCGAGCGCGCGCACCAGATCGCCGAGGCCCCACTCGCCGCCGGCGGGCGCCACGCCGTGATAGGCGTTGACATTCTGCCCGAGGAGGGTGATCTCGCGGGCGCCCGAGGCCGACGAGCCCACGCGCCTCGCCCAGGATCTGCGCCGCCGGCCGCGAATACTCGGCGCCGCGGGTATAGGGCACGACACAGAACGTGCAGAACTTGTCGCAGCCTTCCTGCACGGTCAGAAACGCGGTCACCCCCTGCCCCACCCGCGCCTGCGGCAGATGGTCGAATTTGGACTCCTCCGGAAAGCTCGTATCGACGACCCCGCCGCCGGCCAGCGCCCGCTGCACCAGCTCCGGCAGCCGGTGATAGGTCTGTGGGCCGAAGACGAGGTCGACATAGGGCGCCCGCCGGCGGATCTCGGCGCCCTCGGCCTGGGCGACGCAGCCGGCGACGGCGATCAGCATGGGCTCGCCGCGGCGCGATTTTTGCCGCTTCAGCGCGCGGATGCGGCCAAGCTCGGAGAATACTTTTTCCGCGGCCTTTTCGCGGATGTGGCAGGTGTTGAGGATGACCAGGTCGGCGTCCTCGGCCGCCGCCGCCAGGCCAAAGCCGAGCGGCGCCAGCAGCTCGGCCATGCGCGCCGAATCATAGACGTTCATCTGACAGCCATAGGTCGCGATAAACACCTGCTTGGTCACGCCCTGCCCTCTCTATGCGGCAAACCCGGCATTGTCATCTCGAGCGCAGCGGCGGCGGCCGGCTCGGCGGCGACCGCGCGGGGCGGAGGCGGCATCGGCTGCGGCCTGCCGGCCAGCGCCGAGGCCATGCCGCCTGCCGCCCGAAGATAGCAATAGCGGGCCAGCGCCTTGCGCGACCCGCAATCGGCGATAAAGGCCGGCGGATGGAACTCGACCACCACCTCGACCACGCCGAGCCCGAGCATGACCCACAGGTGCGGCGCCAATTCGGCGCTGCCGTACCAGGCAATAAACGGGCGCAGCAGCCGGCCGAGCGGCATGCCGTCGAGCCTTGTATAGGCGATCGAGACCGGCTGGACCACGATCGGCACGATGGCCTGCATCCGTTCGGCCGCGCTGAACAGGGCGCTCTTGAACGGCAGCACCCGGTTGCCGTCGCCGCTGGTCCCTTCGGGAAACAGGATCAGCGCGTCGCCCGCGGCCAGGCGCGCGGTCATCGCGTCGCGCTGCAATTGGGTGCTGCGCATCCGCCGGTCGACAAAAACAGTGCGCTGCAATTTCGCCAGCCACCCGAAAAACGGCCAGCGCGCCACCTCGGCCTTGGCGATGAACGAGCCGGCGATCAACGAGCCGAGCACGGTGATGTCGGTGTAGGACACATGGTTTGAGGCGAACAGCGCCGGCCGCGCCAGTCGTCGGCGCCCCGACCGCGCGGACGCGAAGCCCGAGTATCCGGCAGCACCAGCGATGATAAAAGGCCGGCAAGGTGCGCGACCACGGCCGCCGCAACGCCAGACCGACGCCCTGCACCGGCATCAGCCCGAGGGTCCAGCCGAGATAGAGCACGACCCGCGCGATCCTCAAAGTCGGCGAACCCATGCCCTCAAGACGCCCTCAAGACGCCCACGTATTTCGCGCCCATGGGTCCCTGATGTCTTTTGACTGGCGGACGTAATGCCGCGAATACCTTTCGCTGACGAGATCGGCCTTGACGACAATGCAGACGTCGGTGGAGTTGAACTCCTCGTCAATCACGGCGCCGTCGCCGACAAACCCGCCGAGGCGCAGATACCCCTTGATCAGCGGCGGCAGATCGACCAGCGCGCGCGCCGGGTCGAGGGCGCAGGCCGGCAGCCGGCGCATATCGACATAGCGGTGGGCGAGCGCGCGCGGGCGCAGCGCCGGCGGCGCCAAGTGATAATGATAAAGATAGGAGAGCGGGATCGCCAGCGCCTCGGGGCAGGTCCCGGGCAGGCTGGCGCAGCCGAACATCAACGCGATGTCGTAATGAAAGACATAGGCCGCGATCCCGCTCCACAACAGCTGCATCGCCGGTCGCTGGCGGTAGGCGGCATCGACGCAGGAACGGCCGAGCTCGAGGATCTCGCCGCGATAGGCGACAAGCGGCGCTAAGTCGTACTCGGCAGCCGAATAAAACCCGCCGAGCCCGGCCGCGGCCTGGCGCCGGATCAGGCGATAGGTGCCGACCACGGTTCCGGCTCCCCCGCCGCCGGTGTTATCGAGCGCCAGGAGATGATCGCAGCCCTCGTCGAACCGGTCAAAATCGCGGCGCCGCCGGGCGGTTTCATAGGCCGCGCGGGCGCCAAGGCTTTCATAAAAGATGCGGTAGCGCAGCGCCTGCGCGGCATCGATGTCGGCCCTGCTTTCGGCCAGGCGAACCTGCAGCGGGCCGCAGGAGATATCGACGATGCGCTCGGCGCCCCGTCGGACCGCCGGCTTGATCCCCAGCCTGCCGGGCGCGAATGCAGCGCCGCCGATCACGCCGCGCGACCGCGCCCTGAGGACGGAGGCATCCGAGACGGCGGCAATCGGTTCGGCCGCTGCGGCTCGGTCATTCGCGGCCGGCCCGCGACTTGGCGCCCCGCGGCACCGCATAGAGTTCGAGCCGATGACCAACGAGATCGTAGCCGAGCTGGTCGGCGACGGCCTGCTGCAGCTTTTCGATCTCTTCGTTGCGGAACTCGATGACCCGGCCGGACTGCAGGTCGATCAGGTGATCGTGGTGCGCGCTCGGCATTTCTTCGTAGCGCGAGCGGCCGTCGCCGAAATCGTGCCGGGCCAGAATGTTCGCCTCCTCGAACAGACGCACGGTGCGATAGACGGTGGCGATGCTGATATGCGGGTCGATCGCGGTGGCTCGCCGGTAGACCTGTTCGACATCGGGGTGATCGGCCGAATCCGACAGAACGCGGGCGATAACCCGGCGCTGCTCGGTCATCTTGAGGCCCTTGTCGAGGCAGAGCTGCTCCAGCCGCGAAGTCATCGCCTCTCCGTCACGGCGTCCGCGCACACTATAGAGCAAATCTTTGGGCGCGGCTATGCCGCGGGCGAGAGCCCCGCGGGCCGCACCTTAACGGCGGCGGCGCTCACGCCCTTGCGCGGCGCGCGCGGGTGCCGAGGCCGATCTCCTTGGCCAGGCGGCTGCGCTGGCGGGCATAGTTCGGCGCCACCATCGGATAGTCGGCGCCAAGTCCCCAGCGCTCCCGATAGGATTCGGGCGTCATGTTGTAGGCAGTCTTCAAATGCCGCTTCAGCATTTTCAGCTTTTTGCCGTCCTCGAGGCAGACGATGTAGTCGGCATGCACCGATTTCTTGATCGGCACCGCCGGCTGGGGCCGTTCCGCGGGCGGCGCCGGAACGCTGCCGATATTGGCGAGCGAGTTGTACACCTGGTTGATCAGCTGCGGCAAATCACCCAGAGACACCGTATTGTTGGAAACGTGGGCGGCGACGATTTCCGTCGTCAGTGCCAGCAAATCGCTGGTTTGGTCGGAGTCGTTCATATCGATGATCCCATTAGGGCTGCTTTCCAAATATAAGTAACAACCGGGACCGCGGCAATGTGCTCGATGGCCGATTTCTTGCCATCACGGGATCGGCGCCGGTAACATTTGGTTGTAGGCGGCTAGCCCACGGCGTCACAGACGAAGGCGACAGCGAACTCAAGTCGAAAGTCGATTGCACCCGACGATGCGGCAAAGCACCAGCGCGTCGACCGGGCCAGCGGGGCGGCGATAGTAACGATTGCGGCGAGAGATCTGGATAAAACCGTTAGCCGAATAAAGTTCTCTTGCCGCTGTGTTGTCGGCAGCGACTTCGAGAAAGACGCGATGGCTGCCGCGCCGCCCGGCTTCGTCGGCCATCGCGGCGAGCAACGCCGATCCGGTTCCGCGCCGTCTCTGCTCGGGCGCCACGCCAAGCGATAGGATCTCGCACTCGCCGAGGAGGTCGAGAGCCAGGGCAAAGCCGGCCGGCGCCTCGTCCTCCCAGGCGATCCGTCCAAAGAATCCGGCGATCGCCATGATCTTCGCCATCGCCTGCGGGGTCCACGGCTCCTGCGGGAAGCAGGCGCGGTGCAGCATCGACAGCGGTGTGGCGAGCGCGCCAGCGGCCGCGCCGGAAACCGGCTCCAAGCGGCGTCTCATAACCCGGCGGCTCGCAACCCGCGGCTCATAGCCCGCTTGGGGCAAGCCGTGCAGCCGCCGGGGTGGCGTCGGGCGGGCGCAGATAGAACGGCTGCGCCGGGAGGGCGCCGCGTTCGCCCTCACGCCAGCGCCGCAACGCCGCGCGCAGGGCGCCGAGGGCTCGGTGCTCCCGGTCCTCAACGAGGATCGCGCCGGGGCGAGCGTCGAGTGCGGCTAGAGCGCGAACCGCGGCGTCGCCGGCGACGGCGAGCTTCCGCGCGGCGCCGAGGGCCGCCTGCACGAAACCGCAAAGCGCCTCGGGCAGCACCGCCGCCGGCGCGCCGAGCGGCTGGCCCGCGGCAGCGAAGATCTGCACGTACAAATCGGCGCGGCGGCTTTCGAGCGCCACCAGAAGATCGCAATCAACAGAGTCGGGGCGGCAGAGCGCGGCGGCGGCCTCGAAGCCGGTTACGCCGATCAGCGGCCGATCGAGACCGAGGGCGATTCCCTGAGCCGCGGCGAGCCCGACCCGGATCCCGGTAAAGCTGCCGGGGCCGGTGGTGACCGCGATCAGATCGAGCGCCCCGGCGGCCAGCCGCGCCCGGCGCAGCGCGCCGTCGACCATCGGCAACAGCGCCTCGGCCTGACCATGCGCGATCGCCCGGCGCTCGGCGCTGAGCACCCGCTCGCCGGCGGCGATCGCCACCATGCAGGACGACCCGGCGGCGTCGAGCGCCAGAATTAGCGGGCTGTGGCCGCCCCGATCCAATGGCGGCGAATTCAGACGGCGCGCACCTCGACCACTTCGGGGATATAGTGGCGCAGCATGTTTTCGATGCCGGCCTTCAAGGTCGCGGTCGAGCTCGGGCAGCCCGAGCAAGACCCCTGCATGTGCAGATAGACGACGCCCTCGTCGAAATCATGAAAGATGATGTCGCCGCCATCCTGCGCCACCGCCGGACGCACGCGGGTGTCGAGCAATTCCTTGATCTGCGCGACGATCTCGTCGTCCGGCTCGCCGCTCGCAGCAGCTGGGGCCGCTTCGGCGCCGGCGGCGAACAGCGGCCGGCCGGCGGTGAAATGCTCCATGATCGCGGCCAAGACCGCCGGCTTCAGCTGATACCAGTCGCCCTCCTCGGCTTTGGTCACGGTGACGAAGTCGGCGCCGAAAAACACCCCGCCGATCTGCGGCAACGAGAACAGCTCTGCGGCCAACGGCGATGCGGCGGCGGCCTCGGCGGTGGTGAAATCGGCGGTGCCGGCGGGCATCACCACCCGGCCCGGCAGGAATTTGAGCGTCGCCGGGTTCGGCGTCTGCTCGGTCTGGATGAACATCGGCGGCTCCAAAGATCAGGAAAGAAGGCAGTACTTTAGGATGGGGGGGCAAAAGGCCGAATCAACACCCAATCAAACCTTGGGCCTCGGGATGCAGCAATCCGCTGATCTGTTGCGCCTCGCGCAGCACCGGGTCGGCGATCGCATGGGCGCGCGCGGCGCCCCGGCGCAGCACCTGGTCGAGATAGGCGGGGTCGGCCTGGAGCCGGCGCATCTCGCCGCCGATGCGGCCCAGCACTTCGACCGCGATTTCGGCCAGCGTCTCCTTGAACTGCGAAAAGTTGCGGCCGGCGAAGCGGGTGAGCGCAGCCTCGCGCGATAGGCCGGAAAGCGCGCCGTAGATGCCGATCAGATTGTCGGCCTCGGGCCGGCGTTCGAGCGCCTCGATCGTATCGGGCAGCGGTTCGGGGTCGGTCTTGGCGCGGCGGATCTTCAAGGCGATCGCATCGGCGTCGTCGGTCATGTTGATGCGCGAGTAATCCGAAGTATCGGATTTCGACATTTTCTTCATGCCGTCGCGCAGGCTCATGACCCTGGTCGCAGCGCCGAAAATCTGCGGTTCGGGCAACGGGAAGAAATCGCGTCCGTAGCGGCGGTTGAAGGCGCCGGCGATGTCGCGGGCAAGTTCGAGATGCTGCTTCTGGTCCTCGCCGACCGGCACGTGGGTCGCCTGGTAGACCAGGATGTCGGCGGCCATCAGCACCGGGTAGGCATAGAGGCCGAGGCCGGCCATCTCGCGCTGCTTGCCGGCCTTTTCCTTGAACTGGGTCATCCGGTTGAGCCAGCCGAGCGGGGTTAGGCAGGCGAGCAGCCAAGCAAGTTCGGCATGCGCCGACACCATGCTCTGGTTGAAGATCGTGCAGCGTTCGGGATCGATCCCGGCGGCGATGTAGGCGGCGGCCACCTCGCGCGTGCTGGCGCGCAGCTCGGCCGGGTCCTGCGGCAGGGTCAGCGCATGCAGATCGACGATGCAGAAGATGCACTCGTATTCGCTCTGCAGTGCGACCCAGTTGCGGATCGCGCCGAGATAGTTGCCGAGGTGCAGGTTGCCGGTCGGCTGAACGCCGGAAAAGATGCGGTTTCGCGGAATTCGGTCCCCAGTCTTTTCGATCGGTTCGTCAATATCGGGAGCGGCTTGGTCCATGCGGCCTCGACTGGAATGGCTTGGCCGGAGTTATCGCCGCAGCCCGGCTCGGGTCAAGCCGGTTGCCGGCGCAGCCGACCCATGAGGTCGCGCCATTGGGCGATCCCCAGCGCCAGGGAGAGTGCGGCAAAGCTGGCGAGGCCGGCGCCGACGAGCGCGGCGAGCGCCGCCGCCCGCAGCAGCGCCGGCCCGGCAAAGGCCGGGGCGCAGGCGAGCCGCAACAGCAGCAGCACGGCGCCCATGCCGAGCGCCGCGATCGCCACCCGCGGCAGATTGCGCCGGGCCCGGCGGTCGAGCCGAAAATGCCCGCGCCGAACTAGCACGGCCAGGAGGGTCAATGCGTTGAGCCAGCCGGCGCAGGTCGTCGCCAGGGCGATCCCGACATGAGCCAGAAACTGCATCAGGGTCAGGGTCAGGCCGAGATTGACGGCGACCGCGGCGATCGCGACCTTGACCGGCGTCTTGGTGTCGTGGCGGGCGAAAAACGCCGGCGCCAGCACCTTGACCAGGACAAAGGCTGGAAGCCCCACGGCATAGGCGGCGAGCGCCGCCGCGGTCGCCGCGGTGTCGGCCGGAGTGAAGGCGCCGCGCTGAAACAGCACCGTAAAGATCGGCTGCGCCAGCACCGCCAACGCCACCGCCGCCGGCAGGGTCAGCAGCAAGGCCAGCTCGAGCCCGCGATTTTGCGTCGCGACCGCGCCGGCATGGTCGCCGAGCCGCAATTGGCGCGACAAGGGCGGCAGGATCGCGGTGCCGACGGCGATGCCGACAACGCCGAGCGGCAACTGGTTCAGCCGGTCGGCGTAATAGAGATAGGAGACCGAGCCGCCGGGCAGGAACGAGGCGAGCGCCGTCGAGATCAAGAGATTGACCTGGGTGACCCCGGCGCCGACCGCCGCCGGGCCCATGATCGTCAGGGTGCGGCGCACCTGCGGGGTCAGCCGCGGCCAAGGCAGCCGCAACGCCAAGCCGACGCGCGCGCACGAGAACATCAGCCACAAAAACTGGGCGAGGCCGGCGGCGGTCACCGCCCAGGCCAAGGCCCGGCCGTCATGCCAGCCGAACCGGTCCATCATCAGCAGCGCCGCGATCAGAAACAGGTTCAACAGGGTCGGGGTCGCGGCGGCGGCGGCGAACCGATCGACCGAGTTCAGCACCCCGCCCTGCAAGGCCACCAGCGCGATGAACAGAAGATAGGGGAAGGTGATCCGGGCAAGGGCCACGGCGAGCGCGAACTTGGCAGGGTCGTCGGCGAAGCCGGGGGCGATAATCCGCATCACCGCCGGCATAAAGATTTCGCCAACGAGGACAAAGCCGAGCAAGGCGACCAGCAGCACCGCGAGCGCATCCTCGGCAAAGGCGCGGGCGGCGTCCTTACCGTGCTCGGCCATGGCGCCGGCGAACAGCGGCACAAAGGCGGCGCTGAAGGCGCCCTCGGCGAACAGGCTGCGAAACAGGTTCGGCAGACGCTGGGCGACGAAGAACGCGTCCGCCACCGGCCCGGCTCCGAGCAACGCCGCGGTCAGGATGTCGCGAACAAAGCCCATGACACGGCTCAGCAGGGTGTAGGAGCCGACCGTCGCGACCGAGCGCAAGAGGGTCATGGAGGCTGGTGTAGAGGAAAACGACGGGCAAGGAAACGCCGAGCCGCCATCACCCGATCGAGCGCCGCGCGGGCGTCTGCGCAACCGCCCGCCGATCGGTGCAACAGTGCAGGATTAACTACATTTCCGCGTTGGTTCATTGGCGGCTTTGCGGTACAGTGCGCGGCGCAATCGATGAAGCGAACAAAACCCGTGACCGGATTTGACGGAAACTGGCACGAATCCCTGGATAGCGAAGGCCCGGGCGCAGGTTCTTCGGATCGGGCGTTCGGATTGCTTTTCGGCGGGCTGGCGGGCGCCGCGGCCGTGCTTGCGGTGTGGAAGGGCCGGCCCAGCGCCGTTGGCTGGGGAGCCGTCGCCGTGCTGTTCGTGGCGGCGGCGTTGTGGGCGCCGCCGCTGCTCGGGCCGCTCAACAGGGCCTGGCGCCGCGTGGCGCTGCTGCTGTCAAAGGTCACGACGCCGATCGTCATGGGCCTGATGTTTTTTGTCGTCCTCACCCCGGTCGGCGCGATCATGCGCCTGACCGGCAAGGATCCCTTGCGGCTGCGTTCCGATAGCGCCGCGACGAGCTACTGGCTTCCTCGCTCCTCGCAAGGCCAACGACAGACCTCGATGGACAAGCAATTCTGAGGGGTCGATGCTCGATTTTTTCAAAGAGTTGTGGCTCTTCCTCCGCAGCCGCAAGAAATATTGGCTGACCCCGGTGATCGTCATGGTCTGCGTGCTTGGCGGACTGCTGGTGCTGGCCGAAGGATCGGCGATCGCTCCATTTATTTACACACTGTTCTGATCCGCCTGATGAGCGCCGATCGGATCGAAACCCAGGCGCAACGGCCGCTGTCGGCGTTTCGCGATTGCCCAGACATTTTGCAGTGCCCCGTCACCGGCAGCGCTCTTGTCGCGAGCCGGAAAGGTTGGTCGAGCGCCGATGGCGGTCGCCATTATGACGTCGACGACGGCATTCCAAAGCTGTTCGCGCCGGTCGACGCCGCGATGTCGGATCGCGACGTGACCGAGATGGTCCGGGCGTTTTATGAGAAAACGCCATTCCCCAATTACGACGACATCGAATCGCGCGACAGTCTTATCGCCAAGGCCCGCGAGGGCCTGTTCGCCGCCGCGCTCGATGAGCAGCTCCCCGCGGGGGCCGTCGTGCTCGAAGCCGGCTGCGGCACCGGCCAGTTGACGAACTTTCTCGGCCTGTCGTGGCGGCGCCGCGTGTTCGGCGGCGATGTCTGCCTCAATTCCCTGCGGCTGGCAAACGGCTTCCGCGAGCGCTATCGGATCGCCAACGCAGCGTTTCTGCAGATGAATTTGTTCCGGCCCCCGTTCCAGGACGGCAGCATCGACGTGGCGATCGCGAACGGCGTATTGCACCACACCGGCGACGCGCCGCTCGGCTTCGCGGCGCTGCTGCGAAAGGTCAAGCCCGGCGGCTTGATCCTGATCGGCCTCTACAATCGCTATGCGCGGCTGCCGACGCTGTGGCGCCGGCGGGCGTTCGAGCGGTTCGGCCCGGCGGCGCATTTCCTTGATCGCCGGCTCGCCTCGGCGCGTCTGAATGAAGGGCGGCGGCAGGCTTGGTTTCAAGATCAGTATCGCCATCCGCATGAAACCCGACATTCGGTGGACGAGGTTCTGGGCTGGTTCGACAATCGCGGCGTCGACTTCCTCTCCGCCATTCCAGCGGCCGACGGAACGCCGTTTTCGGCCGCCACCCGGCTGTTCGAACCGCATCCCCGGGGAACCTCGACGATGCGGCTGGCCACCCAGCTGCAGACGCTGCTGACCGGCGGCCGGGACGGCGGCCTGTTCATCATGATCGGGCGCAAGCGCCGCTGATGGTTCGGAGAGATCGATGCGCATCCTCGGCATTTCAGCCTTTTACCATGACAGCGCCGCGGCGCTGGTCGAGGACGGCCGCATCGTCGCCGCCGCCCAGGAGGAACGCTTTACCCGCCGGAAATACGACAACCGGTATCCCCGAAACGCCATTGCCTATTGCCTGGCGGAAGCTGGCGTCAGGCTAGCCGACATCGACCGCGTCGCCTTTTACGACAAGCCGTTTCTCAAGTTCGAGCGGCTGCTGGAGACTTACCTGGCCTTTGCCCCGCATGGGTTTCGCTCGTTCCGGATGGCGATGCCGATTTGGCTGCAAGACAAACTCTTCCAAAAGAAAAAACTCGGCGAAAAGCTCAAGGCGGCGGCGCCCGACTTCGATTGGGAGCATCGTTTGCTGTTTTCCGAACACCATCTCAGCCATGCCGCCTCGGCGTTTTTCCCGTCCCCTTATGAGAACGCGGTCATCCTGACGATGGATGGGGTCGGCGAGTGGGCGACGACCTCGGCCGGCGTCGGTGACGGCAACCAGATCACGATGCTGAAGGAGATCCATTTCCCCCACTCGCTCGGCCTGCTCTATTCGGCCTTTACCTATTTCACCGGTTTTCGGGTCAATTCCGGCGAATACAAGGTCATGGGCCTGGCGCCTTACGGCGAGCCGCGCTTCGCCAATATCATTCTGGATAACCTAATCGACTTGAAGGAGGACGGCAGCTTTCGGTTGAACCAGGAATATTTTGATTATTGCACCGGCTTGAAGATGACCAACGACCGCTTTGCCGCGCTGTTCGGCATCCCGGCGCGGCAACCGGAAGTCTGGCTCGAACAGGTGCACATGGATCTCGCCGCCTCGATCCAGAGCGTCGCCGAAGAGGTGATCTTGCGCCTCACCCGGTCGCTGGCGGCCGAAACCGGAGCGCGCAATTTGTGCCTGGCGGGCGGTGTCGCGCTCAATTGCGTCGCCAACGGGAAAGTGCTGCGCGATGGTCGCTTCGATAATGTGTGGGTGCAGCCGGCGGCGGGTGACGCGGGCGGCTCGCTGGGAGCGGCGCTTGCCGCCTATCACCTCGAGCTCGATCGCCCGCGCCATCTCTCCAACGAGCTCGACGGCATGTCCGGGAGCTATCTCGGACCCGCTTTTGGCGATGACGAGATCAGCCAGCGGCTGACCGCCGCCGGTGCGTGTTTCGAGCATCTCGACGACGACGAGGTGCTCGATCGGACGGCGGACGCGCTCGCCGATGAGAAGGCGGTCGGCTGGTTTCAAGGCCGGATGGAGTTTGGCCCGCGGGCGCTCGGCGCACGCTCGATCCTGGCCGATGCGCGCAGCCCGGCAATGCAGCGCACCCTCAACCTCAAGGTCAAGTATCGCGAGAGCTTCCGTCCGTTTGCTCCCTCGGTGCTGCGCGACGACGTTGCCGACTGGTTTGAGCTCGACGTCGACAGCCCCTACATGCTGATGGTTGCCGACGTGGTCGAGAACCGCCGCCGGGCGATGAGCGAAACCGAGCGCAATCTGTTCGGCATCGACAAGCTGAACGTCCCGCGTTCGGAAATCCCGGCGGTCACTCATGTCGACTATTCAGCGCGGATTCAGACCGTGCACCGCGAGACCAACCCGCGCTATCACGCGCTAATCACCCGGTTCAAGGCGCTGACCGGCTGTCCGGTTCTGGTCAACACCAGCTTCAACGTGCGCGGCGAGCCGATCGTGTGCACGCCGGAGGACGCCTTCCGTTGCTTCATGGGTAGCGAGATCGACGTGCTCGTGGTCGGCAATTGCTACCTGCGCAAGGGCGACCAGGACCCGGCGCTGCGTCTCGACTACCGCGACCGGTTCGACCCCGACTGACGCCGCCTGGGCTTACCGATGCGCACTTTACCTCGCTCGCGATCTCGCTTCGAGCGCATGCCCGCCTGGCGGCGCGGCGCGCTGCTCGTCGCCACGACACTGGTGGTCTGCCTCCTGCTGCTGCTCGCGGCGGAGGCCGCCGTCCGTATCCGCAGCGAGATAAAATATGGCGGCAGGTTTTGGGGCGTCGACGAGACCTACGAGATCGATCCGGCGACGGGTCTGCGCATCCCGATCCCCAACAGCCGTTTTGGCCCGATCCGCATCAACTCCTTCGGCTTCCGCAGCCCCGAGATCCCCAAGAAAAAACCGCCGGGCCTATTGCGCATCGCCTTTCTCGGCGGCTCGACCACCTTTTGCGGCGAAGTCAGCAGCAACGCCATGACCTGGCCGGCCCTGGTCACCAAGGCATTGCACGAACATTGGCCGGCGCTCGACCTCGATTACATCAATGCCGGAGTCCCCGGCTACACGATCCACGCTTTGCTGCCGGCCCTCGAAAAACGCGTCGCGCAATTCAAGCCGGATATCATCGTCATCTACGAGGCGACCAACGATCTGAGCGCGAACGGGTACCAGCTGGCGCACCAGCAAGGCGTCGCTCCCAGACATCAAGAGGCGAATATCGGTTGGCTCGGCCGTCACTCGCTATTCGCCTATCTGATCGAGAAGAACCTCGAGGTCAGGCGCCTGCAGAGGGAAGCGTCGAACCCAGCCCACAAGATAAAGCTCGACATGCCAGTCCTCGATGCCGAGTTTCGCCAGGATTACGTAAATCTTGTCGTCGCGAGCCAGAAGGTCGCCAAAGTTGTCGCGACAGTGACGTTTTCACCGCGCTTGCGCCCTGGGCAATCGCCCAAGGAGCGCCGGGAAGCGGCCGTAACCGCTCTATATTACATGCCCTATATGACCATCGCTGACTTGCTTACGGGTTACGCGCAGTATAACCAGGTGATCCGCGAGGTGGCCAAATCCTACGGAACCTTGCTCGTCGGCGATGAAGATGCGATCCCTGCCGATGCGCAGCACTATGCGGATTCGGTGCATTTTACCGACGCTGGCAGCATCGCGATGGCTCATCGCGTCGCTCGGGTGCTGATCGCCTCGCCCGCGGTTCAGGCGCTGGTCGCCAAAACCTCGGCGCAGACCGGGCACGGGGCCGAGCCGTCCGGCTGAGGGCGCGCTCATGGCGGCGGCGCTTCGTTCCCTGCGGCGCTTGTCTTTTCTCGGGCGATCGGTAACCGTTCCTCTCCCGGAAGGATCGGAGGCAGAGCATGGCCAAGACCAAGATGGGCGTCGTCGGCTGCGGCGGCCGAATGGGACGATTGCTGGTCGCCGAAATCGCCGCCACCGAGGGCTGCACCGTGGCCGGCGGCAGCGAGGCGACCGGCAGCAGCTATGTCAACCAGGACATTGGCGAACTGGCCGGGATCGGGCGCATCGGCATCCCGGTCGGCGAGGCGGTCGACAAGCTGATCCGCGACAGCGACGTGGTGCTCGAATTCACCTCGCCGGCCGCCACCGCCGAGCATGCGGCGCTCGCCGCCGGGCTCGGCAAGGCGATGGTGATCGGCACCACTGGCCTGTCGCCGCAGCAGGGCGACGCGATCCGCCAGGCGGCGCGCGCCATCCCGATCGTCTGGGCCCCCAATATGAGCCTCGGGGTCAATGTTCTGCTGAGCGTCGTCGAGGAAGCGGCGCGTCGGCTGGGCCCCGATTGGGACATCGAAATTCTGGAGCTGCACCATCGCGCCAAGGTCGACGCCCCCTCGGGCACCGCATTGGCGCTCGGGCGCGCCGCGGCGGCCGGCCGCAAGGTCGCGCTCGACGAGGTCGAGCAGCGCGCCCGCGATGGCATCACTGGGCCGCGCCAGCCGGGCGACATCGGCTTTGCCGCGCTGCGCGGCGGCGATGCGGTCGGCGACCATCACGTGATTTTTGCAGCTGACGGCGAACGCCTCGAATTCATCCACCGCACCACCAACCGGGCGGTCTTCGCCAAGGGCGCGGTGCGCGCCGCGCGCTGGGTGGCGGGCCGCCCGCCGGGGCTCTATGGGCTGGGGGAGGTGCTGGGACTATAGCCGGTGGGGCTCTCGCCAGTGCGGCGGCTACAGCCTTACTCGGCCGAGCGACCGGAGGCGGGCGCGGCCGGGGCGAACGAATTGCGCCAGCGCCGCAGCGCCTCGCGGATCGTCGCCGCCAGCTCGCGCCGCGCCGCGGGCGGCAGAAACTCGCCGATCGCCAGGCTTTTCCCGTGCGAGGCGACGTAGAGACGGTTCGATTCGTCGACCCGCTCCTCGAGGACGACCCGCAGCCAATAAGGCTGAAACCGCCAGATCCGCCGCTTGCCGCGCACGCCTATCCGCTCGACGGTGAACGCATCGCCGGCCAGCCGCAAGATCTCGCGGCGCCGGGCGCTGCGGTAGTTGAGGCGGAAGGCGACATAGACGAGGCCCACATCGAGACCGAAAAAGCCGAACACCGGCCACGCCCCGATCGAGACAAAGCCGACGCCGACGGCGATGCTGGCGAGGCCGAGGATCATCATCAGAACATGAAAAGCGCGCGGTGGCAGGCTGCGATGCGGCAGCAGCACCCGCTCAAAAAACAGGCCGAACGAGGGCGGCGGCTCGGCGAAGGCGGGGTTGGGGATCATGCCACGCGAAAATAGCGGCGCCGCCCGAGGCGGTAAAGCCTTGGCAATCACCGACCAGCCTTCGCCCATCCAGCAGCTTTGCCGGCAGGCGGCGCCGCCGCTACATTCGCCGGCGATGCGCGCCATGTCGAAACGCGAGATCGCAGAGTTCTACCGGCGGCTGGCCGAAACCCGGCCGATCCCGCAGACCGAGCTCGAATTCATCAACCCGTTCACCCTATTGGCGGCGGTGGTGCTGTCGGCGCAGGCGACCGATTCCGGGGTCAACAAGGCGACCCCGGCGCTGTTCGCGCTGGCCGACACGCCCGAAAAGATGCTGGCGCTCGGCGAGGAGCGGGTGACTGGGCTGATCCGCACGATCGGTCTCTTTCGCACCAAGGCGAAGAACCTGATCGCGCTGAGCCGGATCCTGGTCGAACGCCATGGCGGCGCGGTGCCGCGCCAGCGCGAGGCGCTCGAAGCGCTGCCCGGGGTCGGGCGCAAGACCGCGAGCGTGGTCATGAATGTCGCCTTTGGCGAGCCGACGATCGCGGTCGACACCCACATCTTTCGCGTCGCCAACCGGACCGGCCTCGCCGCCGGCAAGACCCCACTCGCGGTCGAGCTCGCGCTCGAAAAACGGACGCCGACCCAATACAAGGCCTACGCCCATCATTGGCTGATCCTGCACGGGCGCTACGTGTGCAAGGCGCGCAAGCCAGACTGCCCCGCCTGCGTCGTCGCCAAGCTGTGCCATTACGGGGCCAAGACCGGGCCGGCCGAACTGATCGCGGCGCGCGCCGCGGCGCCGACGCCGCCACCGTTGGCCGAGGCGCTGGCCGATCCGCCGATGACCGCTCCGCCGGCGCAAGGCTCAGAGCGGCCCCGGCGCGGGCTTAGCCCGCGGCGCGCACCGGCGGCGCGTCGGCGCTGAGTTCGCGGGTTTCACCGGCCGGCTCGGCCTGGATGTCGCCGGAAATCTGGCCGCCGCACTCGATCTCGATCTGGCCGTAGCGGATCGTCCCCGAGACCCGGCCGGTCGCCTTGATCAACAGCCGCTTGCGCACCGTCAGGTTGCCCTCGAAGCGGCCGCGCACCTCGGCTTCGTCGATCGAGGCGGAGCCCTTGAACAACCCGCTCTCGGCGATGTCGACATCGCGGCAGTTGCTCAGATTGGCCTCGACGCTGCCCTCGATAAAGAGCTTGTCGCAGGAATTGATCTCGCCCGAGAGGGTGATCTCGCGGCCGACGCTGAGGCGGCGCATCTCGCCGTCGGGCCGGGGCTGGTTGCTGAAATCGGCCGACCGGCGCAGCGCCTCGGCCGGGCGCAGCGGATCGGCGGCCCGCGCCAGTTCCGGGGCGCGCGGCGGCATCGCCGGCGGCCTCGCCGGGGCGGTCGCCGGCGCTCCGGCCGGGCGCACGGGCTTCATCGGTATGCCCAGATCGTCGGACGCATCTGCCATTTTACGATCCTCTGTCTCGCTTCGCTTGCGGCTGAACATGGGTTCGACACCCGATCGAAAGGTTCCAGGAAAACTCACCCCGCAAACCCGGCCGCCGATTGCGGCGCGGCGCGCGGCCACGCTTCGAACATGTGCACCCCCCTAAGGCGGTGGGCGATGACGGCTCCACGAGGTCGAGGAGCGGCGGCGCCGCCGGCCCCGACCGCCCGGACCGGCGACCGCGACGCCGCCGGTACGGATGCGGCCGGCGAACCGGTTGCGCACCATCCTTGCCGCTGCTGCCTTGAGCCGCGTCGATGCCGCCATGCCGAACGACCCCCGCGGGCGAAGATATCCGTTCGGCGCGGGAAAGAAACCAGATTTATTCCGGGCCGGTAAAGCGCCCGCGGCGGCGGCGCCGTGTCGACGCCGTCATTATAGCGGCGCATTTGGCCATCGCCGCCGCGTCGGCGATCACCATCAGAAGGATTTTGCCAACGGGGAGCTTCATCTGACCTCGTGGCCGCCGGCGACTGCCGGTGCAGCGCGGCTCGCCCGAGCCGGCGCGCCGGGAACTGGCGGCGCTGGAGCCGCCCGCCGGCCTCGCGCGCCAACGCTATGCCCGAACCAGCCTGCGCGACACGCTTAAGGAGTTCTGAGGCGAGGGTTCCACCGGCCAACCGAGACCCTCGCACTCAAATATCGGCGACTCAGTTCGCGCCGAGCATCGCGTCGGCGATCTTTTCGGCGGTCATCAGGGTCGGGAAATTGGTGTTGGCGCATGGCACCACCGGGAACAGCGAGGCGTCGACGACGCGCAAGCCCCCGACCCCGCGCACCCGGCCTTGATTGTCGGTCACCGCCATCGGGTCGTCCTCGGCGCCCATGCGACAGGTGCAGGTGGCGTGCCACACCCCGATCGCGGCCTTGCGGATGAAATCCTCGAGCGCCTCGTCATCACGCATCAGTTGGTCGAAGCGGTAGCCTTCGACGATCACTTTCTCGATCACATAGCGGCGCAGCCAGGCCGGGCCGTCGAGCAGTTTGGCGATGATGTCGGTGATGCGCTTGTTCTTGGCATTGACGACGCCGATCTTGCGCACCTTCTCGGTATAGCTCGCCGGGAACGGGTTGCTGGTCGCTTCGGCGAGGGCGGCGCTCACCTGCATCGCCCCCAGCCGGCGAAACGCATCCATCAGCCGTTCGAGGTCGCGCCGGTCGGACAGGAGGTTGAATTCGACGATCGGCTCGGCCCGCCAGTCGCGCGAGGCGAGCTTGACCTGGCCGGTCTCGGAAAAGGTCTTGTAGACCGCCGCCAAGAGCGAGCCGATCTGCTCGCCGACCGCGTGCCACGCCGATTTCGAAACCCCGGCGACGAACATGTCGCCGGCCGGCGCGCCGCCGATACCGGACGAGTAGCGCAACGCCAACAGGATGTGCCGCCGGGTCAGGTCGTTGAGCCGCGCCGCGGGCTTGATGAACGACGACACCGAGATCGACGGGTGATCCATCAGCCGCTGGCCGACCCCCGGCACATTGGCGACGACCTCGATGCCGAGTTGGCGCAGATCGCCGGCCGGGCCGATCCCGGCGCGCAGCAGGTGGGCCGGCGAATGGATCGCCCCGGAGGAGACGACGACCTCGCCCCGCCCCTCGCCGACGCGGAATTCGGTCTCCTTACCGCCGACCCGGGCCTTGACCCCGACACAGCGCGCGCCCTCGAACACCAGCCCCATGACCTCGGTCTCGGTCGAGATCGTCAAATTGTCGCGCAGCCGCGTCCCCGGGTCGAGATAGCCGATCGCCGCCGACACCCGGCGGTCATAGAGGTTCGAGATCGTGATCGGGAAATAGCCGTCGGCGAACGCGCCGTTCTGGTCCTGGATATAGCGGAACCCGGCTTCCTCGAAGGCCTTGGCGACCGCCTTGGCGTGGCCGCTCCACAGGTCGGGAAAGATGCGGCGCACCGGGATGCGGCCGTCCTTGCCGTGCCACGGCCCGTCGAAATCCATGTCGCGCTCGACTTTTTTGAAATAGGGCAGCACGGCGTCCCAGTTCCATCCGGCGGCGCCGCGCGCCTCCCACTCGTCGTAATCGGAGGGCGCGCCGCGATTGGCGAGCTGGCCGTTGATCGACGAGCCGCCGCCCAGCACCCGCGCCTGCTCGTATTTGCGCAATGGCGGGCGGTTCTCCTCGGGGCGATTGTGCGAAACCACCTCGGTATGGACCTTCAATTCGGTCCAGTGAAAGCGCGGGTCGAAATAGGCGGTGCCGGGATAGCTGTCGAGGATCTCCGGCGGCACCTTGCCGTGCGGCGTGTCCTGGCCGGCCTCGCACAGCAATACCTGATTGGCGCTCCGGGCTGACAGCCGGTTGGCCATGACCGAGCCGGCCGACCCGCCGCCGACGATGATGTAATCGTAATCCATTTCCCTCCCTCTCGGGCAGATCCGTCATGCGTGGGCTCGACCCGCCTATCCACGACTTTTTTCCGACATTGATGTAAGGCAGTCGAGAACGGCCGGGTCAAGCCCGGCCATGGCTTAAACCATGGCGAGCAAGCGATGAGCGCATCGAATTTTGCCGTGCCGATCGGCGAGCGGTATTTCGAGGACTACCAGCCCGGCGCGGTCTACGAGTTCGGCGATTGCTCGGTCAGCGAAGCTGAGATCATCGACTTCGCCCGCCGTTTCGACCCGCAGCCGATGCACCTCGACGAGGCTGCCGCGGCGCGGGGCCATTTCGGCGGACTGATCGCCAGCGGCTGGCATACCGCCGGGATGATGATGCGGCTCTTCGTCGATCATTTTCTGCCCGGACAGGCGAGCCTTGCCTCGCCCGGCATCGACGAGTTGCGCTGGACCCGGCCGGTGCGCCCCGGCGACGTGCTGCATCTGCGCGTGACCGTACTGGAAGCAACGCGCTCGCGCTCCAAGCCCGACCGCGGCATGTTGCGCACCCTGATCGAGGTGCTGAACCAGAACAACGAAGTGGTGATGAGCCTGAAGCCGATGAACCTGCTGCGCTGCCGAAGCCCCCTCCTATCAACTCCCCCGCTCGCGCGGGAGGGCCAGGGTGGGGACGGGCCTTGAGGATCGGCATCGTCTCGGATCTGCATTGCAACCATCGTGGCCGGTTGCGCGCGTTGGACATCATCGGCAATGTCGACGAACTCCTTTGCCTCGGCGACAGCATCTACGAATACCGCTTCTCGAACGAAGTCGTGCGCACCCTCAAAGACCGCGGCGCACAGGTGATCCTCGGCAACCACGAGGAAGGTTTTCTCGGGCCGCAGGGGGTGCGCGCGCGCCAGCCCGAATGGATCGACCGGAATTTGCTTGACTGGCTCGCCCGACAGCCGCATCGCATCGAGCTCCCGGTCGCCGGGAAAAAGCTGCTCGCGGTGCACTCGACGCCGTGGGAGCCGCGCGGCGTCTATGTCTATCCGCACAGCTCGCTGCTCGAACGGTTCGCCGAGGCCGAGGCCGATTTCGTGCTCTATGGCCACACCCACCATCAGCTGGTGCGCCGGGTCGGCCGGGTGCTGGTGATCAACCCGGGCTCGGCCGGCGAGGCGCGCGACAGCGGCAACGGCCGGCAGCTTTCCTGCGCCGTCCTCGATACCGCGAGCGAAGAGGTGGCCGTGACCAATTACCCGGATCGCTGAGCCCAGCAGCGCCGACGGCCTGCTCCGCCGGTCTGGCCAGCGGGGCATCCGTGTGATACGAAATATCTCGTCCGCGGCAACGCCGGGGGAGCTTGGACCCGCCAACGCACATCCACCGGGGCGGCGGACGGCGCTGGGCGAACCTCGCCCGCGAGCGCCCGACTCCGGTTGAGCGCAGCCGGGACGGGTTGGCGAAGCCCAGTTGCGATCGCGAGCAAACACCTAAACCTTCACTTCACCCTTCGGCAATATCCTGCATTTCCATGCGCCCCGGGGCGACGCCCGGACGCCGGGGCCGCAGGCAAGGCTTGATCAACGGCAGCGAACATGAAATCCCCGCGGCTCTTGTTCGGATCGGCCGGGAAATTCGCGGCTGGGTACCTGATCCTGCTGGCCCTCGCGGTCGCCGGGCAGTCGCTCACCCACGTCTATCGCAGCGATCTCAACTGGGCCGATGAGGGCAGCCACTATGTCAGCGGGTTGATGGTTCACGACTACATCGCCGATGGGCTTCCCGGTAGCCCGATCGGTTATGCCGCTCGATATTATACTCACTTTCCAAAGGTCGGGATTGGCCACTGGCCGCCATTATACTACCTCGTCGAAGCCGCCGGATTTTCCTTGACGGGCCCGAGCATCCGCACCGCGCTATTTCTCGAAGCCGTCATTGCCGCGGCGATGGCGGCGACGGTCGGCTGGGTCGTCGGCCGGATCGGCGGCTGCGATTCCGGCCGTGGCGGCGAGCCTGGCGACCCTGGCGGCGCCCGAGGTTTTCCTCGGCATGCAAGGCGACATGCTCGATGTTCCAATCGCCTTTATGGCGCTGCTGGCGATGCTCGCCTGGGCGCGATTTTTGTTCGATGAGGATTGGCGGTGGTCCGTCGTCTTCGCCGTGGCGGCATCGGCCGCAATAATGATAAAGGGCAATGGCGTCGCCCTCGGCCTGCTGCCGCCGCTTTCAATCGCTCTATTGAACCGGCTCCAATTGCTGCGCAATTGGCGGTTCTGGCTGCCGGCGCCGATCGTCGCAGTGCTGACCGCCCCGTGGTATTTGCTGACCTACAAGATTACAGCTAAAGGCTTTAACTATCACTGGGGCTTCGCTTATATTGCCCGGGCCGCTCCCGCCTATGGCTGGTTGGTGGTCGGTGAGATCGGCGTCGTCGGCCTGCTGCTGGCAATGCTCGGCGCGTTCGGCGCGCTGCGGTCTCGTCAATCGAACTGGCGGCAGGCATTGGCCGGGTCGGCGCTCGGCTTTGTCATTGCCGACTTTATCTTTCACTCGGTGGTGCCGGCGGACATCGACGGCAGATATTTGACGCCGCTCGCGCCGGCGCTGGTCATTCTCGCCTATCTGGGCGTCGAGCGTCTGGCCGCCTCGCGAAGGCCGCCGGCGCGGGCATTGCTGACCACGCTGTGCTTTCTCGCCATCATCGCAACCGAAGCCAGATTTCACGACAAGGCGACAAGGGCGATGAACGCCGCCGCCAATCTGATCTTCGCGGCGCCGCACGCCGGCCAGTTCATGCTGGTCGGCTCGACGCCCGGCGGCGAGGGCGCCTTTACCGCCGAGGTCGCGACCTTAGACCGAAAGCGCGCGAATTATGTCGTGCGCGGCTTTCAGGTCCTCGGATCCGGCAACTTCAACGGCACCGACTATACCTCGCGTTTCACCAGCGCCGATCAAATGGCGCGGTGGATAGAGGGGCACGGCATTGGTTGGGTCGTCATCGACGAGTCGCCGCAGAGTCTGATGTGGAAGCACAACGCGCAGCTGCAGAAAATCGCCGAGAGCGGCCGCCAGGGATGGACCCTGGCCGGCCGTTTCCCGAGTTCGTTCGGCGCGACCCTGGTCTACCGGGTGTCGCCGCCGGCCGGACAAAAAATCGACCGCGCCGGCCTGCTCTCGGAGCTCGCGCCGCGAAACGTGATCGGGCGGCATGTGGATCGTTAGCCCCGGCTGGCGATCGCGTCGCGAGCGCTCGGCGATGCCAGTTTTCCAACTCCTTCGGCCCCCCCCTCCGGGATGGGGGACCGGGCCCGGGCGACGGGCCTTGCGGCGGGTTCGCCCTTTCGCCGAAGGAGCCCGCTGATGCCGCCGGATTCCCCAGGACTGCGATCGGCGCCGGCGCTGTCGATCGTCATTCCCGTGTATAACGAGGCGCGTACGATCGCGCGGGTTCTGTTGGAAGTGGTCGGTGCGCTGCCCGGAGTGACCAAGCAAATTATCGTCGTAGACGATTGCTCGACCGACGGAACTTCCGAATGGCTAGGACGAAACCTCGGAAATTCCGAAGCGGTCTGGGGCGATTTGTCGCTGGCCGTCGGCGGCGATCTCACCCTTGCCGAGGAGCGCCGGCAGGATTTGGGCCGCTTCTCCTTTACGGTTCTGTTTCACAAACGCAACCAAGGCAAGGGCGCCGCCGTCAGGACCGGGCTCGCGAGCGCGACCGGCGAGGTCATCGTCATCCAGGACGCCGATCTGGAATACGATCCGGGCGACTGGACGCGGATGTTGCCGCTGATCGCCGATCGAAAGGTCGCAGACGTCGTCTACGGATCGCGGTTCTATGGTCAGCCGCATCGCGCGTTGTATTTCCATCACTACATGGGGAACCGCGTAATCTCGTTTTTGTACAATCTCCTATACGATCAGATGCTCTCCGATATCGAAGTGTGCTACAAGATGTTCACCCAGGAGGTGTCGAAGAGCTTGAGGCTGACAGCTGCCGATTTCGGCATCGAAATCGAGATCAGCGCGCAGATCGCGCGCGCCCGACGGTGGCGGATCTATGAAGTCGGCATCAGCTATTACGGCCGCACCTATCTCGAGGGGAAAAAAATCACCTGGCGCGATGGGATCAAAGCGCTCGTGTACTTATTGAAGTTCAGATTTTGTCGGTTATGAGACGGCGCCTGTCCCGGCCGCTTCTAAAGACCTACCTGAAAGGCGCGCTCGGGCTCTTCCTGGGCGCGGCGTTCTCGGTTCTGGCCATCCGTCAGACGAATTTCGCCGAAGTCAAAGGCGTGCTCGAGGGGATCAGCCCGCGATGGCTGATGTTCGGGCTCGGCTGCTATGTCGTGGATCTCGGACTGCGAACCTTGCGATGGGGAGTTCTGGTGCGCCGCGTGCTGCGCGTCGGCTACGCCGCGGTCGGCGAAGTTCTGCTCGTCGGCTACGCCGTCAACAACATTTTGCCGGCCCGACTCGGGGAGCTGTTTCGCGCGGATTACATGAGCCGTCAGACGGGCGCATCGCGATCGGCCGTATTCGGCACCATCGTGATCGAGCGCCTGCTCGACGCCGCGATGGTGGTGCTGGGCTTGGCCATCGGCTTGCTCGCCTTCAATGTCGGAGCCGGCCGGACCGCGGCCGGTTTGCGCCATCCGCGGTTGATCCTGGGCATCGGCGCCAGCGTGCTCGCGGCTGCCGGCATCGTTCTCGTCGCACTCGGCCGCCTCCGTCGCGCTCCAGCAGGGCGGCGAAACTGGCTCGCTCTCGCCGCCGGCAATTTCGCCACCGGGCTCCAGTCGCTCGACGCGTCCAATTTGGCGATCTCGATTGTTCTGTCGATCGGAATCTGGATCGCCGAGGGCGCCGCGATCTGGTGCATGGTCAGATCGATCGGGGCGGTCCTCAGCCCCGGCGATACAATGGCGCTGCTGAGCATAGCCAGCCTTAGCACCCTGCTTCCGACCGCACCCGGCTATGTCGGCAGCTATCAGTTGGCGTTTGCGATCAGCTTTTCGCTGTTCGGCGCATCGCAGGCGCAAGGCGTCGCCGCCGCGACCGTCACCCAGGCCGTTCTCTTCGGATCGGTGACTGTGGCCGGATTGTCGGCGTATATGGGCCGCGCGGCGCGGCGGATGTTTGCGAGGCAGCATGGTTGAGGCGGCGCAGGATTTCTGGCTCGAGAGCTTGGGGCGGGCCGAGCGGTTCAATTCGTGGGTCGCCGGTCTCGTCGCGCCGGCGGTGAGCGGGCGCGTCCTGGAGATCGGTTGCGGCACCGGCAACTTCACCGGGCTGCTCGCCGGCCGCGCGACCTCGGTGACTGCGGTCGATCTGAACCCCGAATACGTCGAGGCGGCGCGCCGGCGTTGGGGCGACGACCCGCGCCTGAGCTTTCGCTGTTGCGACGCGACCGCGGCCGATTGGGATGCGCAGTTCGACACGGTCGTTCTGTTGGATGTGCTCGAGCACATCGAGGACGATGCAGGCTTTCTCGGCGCGCTGCACCGCGCGCTGCGCCCCGGCGGAAGATTGATCTTGAAAGTCCCCTCGGGCGAGTGGCTTTACGGGTCATTGGACCGGGCGATTGGCCACTACCGGCGCTATACCAGGGCGACCTTGGGCCGCGCGCTGCGCAACACCGGCTACCTCGATCCCGATTGCCTTTATTTCAACCGGCTCGGCATCCTGGGATGGTGGCTCAATGGCCGGGTGCTCGGCCGCACGACGCCGCCCGCGGCTCAGGTCGGGATGATCGAGAAGCTCGTACCTCTGCTGCGGCGATGGGAGCGAGCGGTTCCGCTGCCGCTCGGCCTATCCTTGATCGCGATCAGCCGCCGCCCTGCGGCCGCCCCCGCCGAGCGCGGATAAAGCGGAAGGCGCGGCGCGCCTCGACATCGGCAGTCCGCCCGCGGCTTCCGCGTCGCTGCAAAATGGAAACGACAGGGTGACGGCTGCCCGGCGACGCTGAGCGTATTCCTGTCTAGCCCGGCCCCTTGCGGCTCAAAAAGTCCTTGAAGCCGTCGCGCGGATGGCCGGCCTCGAGCCATGAGCCGCGCGCATCCTCCTCGCTCGCATAGCGGTCGCGCCAGCCGGCGCCGATCTGCTCGTGCAGCAGCCGCTTGATGCCCTGGACCATGCGCGCATCGTTTTTGGCGATCATCCGGCCGATTTCGATCGCACTCTCCACCAGCCGGTCGGCCGGCACGATCTGGTTCAACAGCCCGATGCGCAAGGCCTCGTCGGCGGCGACGACCCGCCCGGTGTAGAGGAGTTCCTTGGCCTTCGGCAGACCGACCAGCAACGGCAAGGACCAGGTCGAATTGACCCGGCCATAGCTCGCCGCCAGAAAGCGGAACTGGGTGCGCTCGCAGCCGATGCGCAGATCGAGGGTCGAAGATAATAGCGCCGCGCCGCCATAGGCGAGCCCGTTGATCGCCCCGATCAACGGCTTGGCAAAACTCGCGACATGCCAGGTCGCCTCGCTGCGAAACGCCTGGCGCTGGGCCAGTTCCTCGCTGGTGAGGCCGGCCATCTCGTGGATGTCGGCGCCGGCCGAAAACGCCCGCTCGCCGGCCCCGGTCAGGACCACCGCCTTGATCGCGTCGTCCTTCTCGTATTCGCTCAGCGCCTCGTCGAGCTCGCGCGCCAGGCCAAAGCTCAGCGCATTCAATTTTTCCGGACAATTCAAGGTGATCACGGCAACGCCGTCGAGGCGTTCGGTCAGGATGAATTCATAGGCCATGGCTCGCTCTCCTGCGCGGCTTGCGCTTTGACACTATGCGCAAGCCGGTGTTAGCTCAACCTTTGGCCCGGATTGGGGCGGCGCAATACGATGGAGGCGGCGATGGCAGGATCGCTCGACGGTATCCGGGTGCTCGAGCTGGCGCGCTATCAGGCCGGGCCGCGCGGCGGCATGATCCTCTCCGACCTCGGCGCCGAGGTCATCAAGATCGAAAAGCTGGGCGGCGAGGAAACTCGCCAGTCGCCGCCGCTGGTGCGCGGCCAGAGCGTCTATTTCTCGGTCTACAATCGCGGCAAGAAGAGCCTGTGCCTCGATCTGCGCGCCGAATGCGGCAAGGAGGTTTTCGCCGCATTGGTGAAGACCGCCGACATCGTCTTGCAGAATTTCCGCCCCGGGGTCATGGACAAGATGGGTTTCGGCTATGAGCGGCTGCGCGAATTGAAGCCGGACATCATCCTGGGCTCGGTCTCGGGCTTCGGCCAGTACGGCCCCTATCGCGACCGCCCGGCCTTCGACCCCTTGGGCCAGGCGATGAGCGGGCTGATGCACCTGACCGGAATCCCGGTTGGCCAGCCGCTCGGGACCGCCTCCTCGATCGTCGACCGCTACACGTCGCTGCATGCCACGATCGGCATGCTGGCGGCCTTGCATCATCGCGACCGCACCGGCGAGGGCCAGGTGGTCGACGTCTGCCTGATGGATTCGGCCCTGACCATGGTCGAGATCCCGACCTCGTACTATCTGGCGACCGGCGAGGAAGGCGGCGAAGGCGGCCGCCCGCCCTATCAGGCCAAGGACGGCCATGTCGTGATCTCGGCCTCGGGGCGCGCGATGGGCTCAAAGCTGCTGCAGATCGCCACCGGCAATGCCGACGCGGTCGCCAACACCGGCGCCTTCACCGGCCGAATGAGCCTCGGCAACTCGCCGCGCCAGGCGGTCGCGGCCTGGTGCCTCGCGCATACGGTCGACGAGATCGTCACCACCCTGGTCGAGGCTGACATCCCGGTGGCCCCGGTCAAGACCATCCCGCAGGTCGCGGAAGATCCGCATCTGTGGGAGCGCGAGATGCTGGTCAAGATGGACGACCCGGTGGCCGGCGAGATGTACCTGCCCGGCGCCACGATCAAGATGTCGAAGACCCCCGGCCGGATCGGCCCGGTGCCGACCCCGGGCCAGCACACCGACGCGCTGCTCTCCCAAATCCTCGGCTACGACCGCGCCACCCTCGACGAATTGCGGCAGGCGAAGGTGATCGCCTGAATTAGAGCTTACGGTTGCTGATGGCGCGCGGCGCACCGATCTACCAAGGCCGAGGTGATGGCAAATGGCGGTAATGCCCTCAAAGACCTACGGCGCCCTCGTCGCCGCAGGCGCGCCGGAAGATAAGGCGCGCGCCGCGGCGGAGGAACTCGCCGGCTGCGAAAGCCGGTTCGCAAAGGTCGAGACCGACCTTGCAGTCCTGAAATGGATGGTGGGCGTCAACCTCGCCGCGTCGTTGTCGCTTGTAATCAAGGCCTTCTTTTAAGACGAGAAATAGTCGTTATAGAGGCCACGCGAGGCGGTCGGGATGCAGGCCGGCGGCCGCCAAGGCCAGATCGTTGCGGTCGCCCTCCCAGGACGGCGGCACGATCACCACCCGCGCCACCCCGGCCGCGTCCATCTCCTTCAGCAGATCGTCCTTGGAAAAAGGCTGCGCCCGGTGCGGTGCGCTGCGCCCCTTCGGCCACGGCCGCTGCGGCGTGTCGGCCCCCCAGATGTGAACCTGCGCGTCGACGATCAGCATCCCAGCCCTCCAGTCATCCTGCGGCAGATACGGCCTCGACTGTCTGGATCACCTCGAACCCCTCGAATTCGGGATGTCCCAGATAGAGCGGCCGGTTCTGGCCGGCGTCGCGGTGGGCGGCGCGGAACGCCTCAGACCGGGTCCATGCTTCGAAATCCTCCCTGCTGCGCCACAACGTGTGCGACGAATAGAGCACATGATCGTCGCGCTCGGGTCCGCGCAGCAGGTGAAAGGCGATAAAGCCCGGAACCTCATGCAGGCGGCTGTCGCGGCTCGTCCATACCTGCTCGAAATCGGCCTGCGACCGGGGAACGACCTTGAAGCGGTTCATTGCGATGAACATGGCTTTGCCTCCTCGCTCGGCGCCGACCTCTCCTGACACTGGAGGGCAGGCTTGGGCAAGCGCGGATCGAGTCCAGCTTCCGACACTCCCGCTTCCCGTTCTTCCTCCCCTGCTCTACGATCGGCGGCGCCGGCCAACGAGAAGCGGGTATCGGGATGAACGACGCCACCGACAACATCATCGTCGATACCGCGACCCGGATCTTTCAGGATCTGTGCGAGCCCGCCACCATTAACGACGCCGAGAAAGGGGTTTGGCCGAAGGCGCTGTGGGATGCGCTCGAGGCATCGGGGCTGACCGTCGCCTGGGTCCCCGAAGAGCTTGGCGGCGCCGGCGCCACGATGGCCGACGGTTTCGCCGTGCTGCGCGCGGCCGGCCAATTCGCCGCCCCGGCGCCGCTCGCCGAGACCTTGATGGCTGGCTGGCTGTTGGCGCGCGCCGGCATCCCGGCGCCAGGCGGGCCGCTGACCATCGCCCCGGTGCATGCCGACGGCCGGATCACGCTCGGCGGCGATGGCCGGCTCGCCGGGCGCGCCCGCCGGGTGCCGTTCGCCCGCAACGCCGGCCATATCGCAGTCCTCGTCCATCGCGGCGACGCGCCCGCGGTGGCGCTGGTCGCAGCTGCGGGCCTGCCGATCAGCCACGGCCAGAGCCTCGCCGGCGAGCCACGCGACACCGTCTCGTTCGACGAGGCAAACCCCGAAATCGTCAAGTTGACCGAGGTCGACGCCGACATGTTGCAGCGTCTTGGCGCCGCGGTGCGATCGCAGCAGATCGCCGGCGCGCTCGAAAAGATCCTGGAGCTGTCCGTGCAGTACGCGCTCGACCGCTCGCAGTTCGGCCGGCCGATCGCCAAATTCCAGGCGGTCCAGCACAATCTCGCGACGCTCGCCGGCGAAGTCGCCGCGGCGGGCGCCGCCGCCGACCTCGCCGCCGAAGCCTGCGCCGGCCCCGACCCCGGCATCGCCGAGATCGCGATCGCCAAGGTGCGCGCCGGCGAAGCCGCCGGCAATGGCGCCGCGATCGCCCATCAGGTGCATGGCGCGATGGGCTTCACCTACGAGCACACGCTGCATCACGCGACGCGCCGGCTATGGGCGTGGCGCGAGGAGTTCGGCAACGAGTCGGTGTGGGCGACGCGGCTCGGCCGGATGGTCGCCGCCGGAGGCGCCGACCGGCTCTGGCCCTTTGTCACCCAGCACACATAAGCCCCTGGCGACACTCGTAAGCCCCTAGGATCGCGAGGCCAAGATGACCACCAGCTTTCGGTTCGACCCGGCCGAATTGCCGCCCGAAGCCAGGGAATTGCGCCAGGAGGTCCGCGCCTTCCTGCGCCAGGAGGCCGAGGCCGGCGCCTACTCGCCGCATGGCGGCAAGGGCGGGTTTTCGCGCGAGTTCAGCCGCAAGCTCGGGGCCAGGGGCTGGATCGGCATGACCTGGCCCAAGCAATACGGCGGCCACGAGCGCTCGCAGCTCGAACGCTATGTGGTGACCGAGGAGTTGCTGGCGGCGCACGCGCCGACCCGCGCCCACTCGACCGCCGACCGGCAATCGGGCCCGGTGATATTGCGCTACGGCCAGGAGGAGATCCGGCGCCGGATCCTGCCGCGGATCGCCGCCGGCGAATTGTGCTTCTGCATCGGCCTTTCCGAGCCCAATTCGGGGTCCGACGTGTTCGCCGCCTCGACCCGGGCGACCAAGACCGATGGCGGCTGGCTCGTAAACGGGCGCAAGATCTGGACCTCGAACGCCCACGAAGCCGATTACATGATCGCGCTGTTGCGCACCTCGCCGTCGACCAAGGAAAACCGCCGGCACGGGCTGACCCAGTTCCTGGTCGAGATGAAGATTCCGGGCATCGCCACCCGCCCGATCATCAACCTCGCCGGCGGCCACGATTTCAACGAGGTCGTGTTCGACGACGCCTTCCTGCCCGACTCGCATCTGATCGGCGAGGTCGACATGGCCTGGAAGCAGGCGACCGACGAACTCGCCTATGAACGGAGCGGCCCCGACCGCTGGATCGAAACCCTCTCGTCGCTGGTCGAACTGGTCCGGGTCGCCGGCGAGGAGCCGAGCGAACGCCTGGCCGAGGGCATCGGCCGGCAGATCGCCCACCTCGCCACCTTGCGCCGCATGTCGCTGTCGGTCGCCGGCATGCTGCAGAAGGGCCTGACGCCGGCGGTCGAATCGGCCGTGGTCAAGGATCTCGGCACCAATTTCGAGCAGGCCCTGCCGGACAAGGTACGCCTGTTGGCGCCGCCGCCGAGCGATGCCCAGCCCGACGCCAATGACGACCGGTTCGAGGAGGCGTTGCGCTACACCACCCTGATCGCTCCCAAGCTGACGATCCAGGGCGGCACCCGCGAGGTGCTGCGCGGCATCATCGCCCGCGGCCTCGGCCTGCGCTAGGCCGATGCCTGACCTTCGTCCGCTTTTCTCTCCGGACAGTGTCGCGATCATCGGCGCGTCGGGCGATACGCATACCTTGCGCGGCCGGACCACCGAGTTCCTGATCGCGCATGGCTATCCTGGCCGTATTTACCCGGTGACCCGCAGCCAGCCCGAAGTGTTCGGGTTGAGATGCTATGCGACCGTCACCGATCTGCCCGAGGCGCCCGACCTCGCCGTCGTCGTGGTGCCCGCGGCCTATGTCGCGCCGACCATCGAGGAGTGCGGCAAGAAGGGTGTGCGCGCCGCGGTCATCATCAGCTCCGGCTTTGCCGAGGAGCGCGGCGAGGCGGCGCAGGCGCGCGACGAGGCGCTGCGCCAGGTCATCGAGCGCTACGGGATCGTCGTCTGCGGCCCCAATTCCGAAGGGATCGTCAACCCGCTGAAGCCGCTCGTCGCGACCTTCAGCCCGGTGTTCCATGACCCCAAGCAGAGCCTGTTTCCGATAAGCGGCAAGAGCCGGGCAATCGCGGTCAGCTGTCAGAGCGGAGCGTTGACCTTCGCGTTTTTGAGCCGCGGCCGGCCGCGGCAGTTGCGCTTCACCTACCAGGCCAGCGCCGGCAACCAGATTTGCCTCGAAGCGCACGATTACCTCGATTGGCTGATCGATTCCGGCGGCGCCGATATCTTCATCGCCTATCTCGAAAGCATCCAAAACCCGGTGCGCTTCCGCGCCGTTGCCGAAAAGGCGGCGGACGCCAAAAAGCCGATGATTCTCGCCAAGGTCGGCCGCTCCGAGGCGGGCCGGCGAGCCGCGGCCTCGCATACCGGCTCCTTGGCGAATTCCGGAGCCATCGACGATGCGATCTTCCGCCATCACGGGATCATCCGCGGCGAAGACCTCGATCATGCGCTCGACATCGCCGCCGCCTTTGCCTTCTGCAAATTGCCAAAGGGCAACCGCGTCGCGGTGATCACCGGCTCGGGCGGCAGCGCGGTGTGGATGGCCGACATTCTGTCGGCCCACGGGCTCGAACTTCCCGTGCTCGAAGAGCATCTGCAGCAGCGCCTGATGGCTCTCCTGCCGTCTTACGCCTCGGCGCAGAACCCGGTCGACGGCACCGCGCAGGCGATCCACGAGGTCGGCTACGCCAAGCTCGTCGAGATCGTGCGCGAGTCGCGAAATATCGACACGATCCTGTTGATCGGCTCGCTCGCTAACGAAGCGACCGCGACGACGCGCGCCGAGGAATTGGCCGCGGTCACCGGCTCGACCGAGCAGCCGATTATCCTGTCGACCTACACCACCGCGACCGAGGGCGCCATGGCGGCCTTCGCCGAGGCCGGCATCCCCTGCTACACCTCGATGCCGAGCTGCGCCCGCGCAATCAAGGCATTGGTCGATTACGCCCGGTTTCAGGCGCGGCGAGGTCAGCCCCGGCCGACCGCGACCCCGACCGGATTGCGCAAGGCGACCGCCCGCGCGCTCGCCGCCGCCGGCCCGGTGCTGACCGAGAACGAAGCCAAGGCGTTACTCGCCGGCTACGGCATTCCGCGCCCGCCCGAGGAGCTGGCGATTTCGGCGACCGACGCCGTGGCGGCCGCCGCTCGTATCGGCGGCGCCGTGGCGCTCAAAGTGCAGTCGCCGGACATTACCCATAAGACCGAAGCCGGCGCGGTGGCGCTCGGTCTGGCCGACGAGGCGGCGGTGCGCGAGGCTTATGCGCGGGTGCTGGCTAACGCCGGTGCGGTCCATCCCGCCGCCCGCATCGATGGCGTGCTGGTGCAGCAGATGGCCCGTCCCGGCATCGAGATCATCCTCGGGATCAGCCGCGACCCCGATTTCGGCCCGATGCTGATGGTCGGGTTCGGCGGCATTCATGTCGAGGTGTTGCGCGACGTCGCCTTCGCGCCGGCGCCGATCGGGACCGACGAGGCGTTATTCCTGCTCGGCGAACTGAAGGGCGCCGCCCTGCTCGACGGCGTGCGCGGCGCCCCGCCCGCCGATCGCGCCGCGCTGGCCGAACTCGTCGCGGCCTTGTCGCGCTTTGCCGCCGATCATGCCGAGCAAATCGAAGAAATTGACCTGAACCCGGTCATCGTCCACCCCAAAGGCCAAGGCCTGAGCGTGGTCGACGCATTGATCGTCAAACGCCGGGAGCAATGAACCTCGTCGCCCCCGCGCAGGCGGGGGCCCAGGGAAGGCGACGGTAGCACGCCGCCCCCGGTTCAAGCCAGGGGCAGGCTCTGGGCTCCCGCTTTCGCGGGAACGACGACTACGGAGGAAAAAGTACAATGAGCGAAACCCATTCCTACCGCGAGATCGGCGTCAGCCGCGACGGCCATGTCGCCACGGTCGAGATGCGCCGGCCGCCGCACAATTTTTTCGACAGCGCGCTGGTGGCCGAGCTCGGCCGGGCGTTCGAGCAGCTCGACGCCGATCCCGATTGCCGCGCGATCGTCTTTGCCGCCGAGGGGCGCTCATTCTGCGCCGGCGCCGATTTTTCCAAGCGCATGGATACCGGCGCAGTGTCCGAAGGCGACCCGCACCGGCGCCGGCAAGCATCTCTACAAGGAGGCGGCGCGGCTGTTCCGCGCCAAGAAGCCGATCGTCGCCGCGGTGCATGGCGCCGCCATCGGCGGCGGGCTCGGCCTCGCCCTCGTCGCCGATTTTCGCGTGACCTGCCCCGAGGCGCGGTTCAGCGCCAATTTCAATCGCCTCGGCTTTCACCCGGGCTTTGGCCTGACCGTGACCCTGCCGCGGCTGGTCGGCGCCCAGCAGGCGGCGCTCCTGTTCTATACCGGCCGGCGCATTCCCGGCGACGAGGCGGTGCGCATCGGGCTCGCCGATTTGTTGGCGCCGCAGGCCGGGATTCGCGCCGCGGCCGAGAAGCTCGCCCTCGAAATCGCGCAATCCGCGCCGCTCGCCGTGGTCTCGACGCGCGAGACCATGCGCCGCGGGCTGATCGACGCGATCGAGGCCGCGACCGAGCGCGAACTGGTCGAGCAGGACTGGCTGCGCCGCACCGAGGATTTCGCCGAGGGTGTGAAGGCGATGGCCGACCGCCGCCTCCCCGATTTCCGCGGCCGCTAACCAGACCCTTATAACGATTTCGCAGGCGGCGACGCTTGGTCGTCGCGGCATGTACGACGCGACAGCGCTAAATTCCGCGGCGGCGCAGCCGGAGGCGCAAAGACGCGGCGGCCAGACGCCAGCTCTGCCGCGGGTCGGGCGGGGCCAGCGCCGGGTCGAAGGGATCGTATCCGGCGCGCTTCAGCCGGCGCAGCGACTGCGCCGCAATAACGGCCGGCAGCAACGCGGGAACTGCGGCAGAGGCCACGCGCCGCTCGCCGCGAGCCGCTCGCAGATGCCCCGATGCAGCGGCGGCGATCTCGGCGACGGCCGCCCGCAATCCGCGGCTGCCTGGCGCGGCCGGGCAATCGCGCGGATCGAGGCCGAGCCGCGCGGCGATGTCGAGCGGGACGATCGGCCGGCCCGCCGCTAGCCGGTGCGGCGCCGCCCGCAGCAGCCCGCAGAGCGCATAGGCGATCCCGATGTGACGCCCGGCCTCGGCGGCTTCCGGATCACGCACCCCCAGCACCTCGAGCGCGAGCGCGATCAAGGTGGATGAGGTGGCCTCGGCATAGTCTTCGAGCGCGGCAAGATCGGCTGGCGGCTCGCCGGCGAAATCGACGGTCGCGCGCGCATCGATCATTCGCTCGATATGGCCGCGGGTCAGCCCCCGCTCGCGGATCGCGGCGCCCAGCGTCTCGACGATCGGGTGCCGGCGGATTGGCCCGTCTTGATAAGCGGCGGCGATGTTTTCGCGCCACCATTCGAGCCGGATCTGGCCCAGCACCGGCTGGGTGACGACCTCGCGCACCCTTGCAATCTCGTAATTGAAGGCGTAAAGCGCGAACAGCGCCTCGCGGTGCGCGGCCGGCGCAAACAGCGCGGTCTGGAACCGGTCGCGGTCGTGACGGCGCAGCATCGTCGCCGCCGGCGACAGGCGCTGCGGATCGCTGGAACGGTGATTGCGAACGGACGTTTCTCCACGAGGCCCTTGTCTCAACACCCTTGTCTCAACAAAAGCCCCTTGTCTCAACATAACCCGGGATGGTCGCCATGGCTTTCGAACTGCCGCCCCTGCCCTATCCAAAAAATGCGCTCGAACCGCATATGTCGGCGCAGACCCTGGATTTCCATCACGGCAAGCACCACCAAGCCTACGTCACAAACCTCAACAATCTGATCAAGGGCTCGCCAATGGAGAGCCAATCCTTAGAGGAGCTGATCAAGGGGAACTACAAGGACACGGCCAAGACCGGCGTGTTCAACAACGCTGCCCAGGTGTGGAACCACACGTTTTTCTGGAACTCGATGAAGCCGCACGGCGGCGGCGCGCCCAGCGGCAGCCTCGCCTCGGCGATTACCCGCGATTGCGGCGGGCTCGACAAATTGAAGGAGCAGTTCAAGGCGACCGCGGTCGGCCAGTTCGGCAGCGGCTGGGCCTGGCTCATCGCCGATAAGGGGAAGCTCAAGATCATCGGCACGCCAAATGCGGTCAACCCGCTGGCCGACGGGCAGACCGCCCTCCTCACCTGCGATGTGTGGGAACACGCCTATTACCTCGACTATCAGAACCGCCGGCCTGATTTCGTCCAGACCTTCCTCGACCATCTGGTGAACTGGGACTTCGCCGCCCAGAACCTCGCCAAGGCCGGCTGAAGCCCAAAAGGGGCTTGGCCAGAATGCGATATGTCCTCCGCTTCCCGGCGCTCGGGGAGAGGAGGACATCAAGCCGATTATGAGACCGAGTAAGGCGGCGCTAGGCTGCGCCACCACATTCAGACCGCCGCGCTCCCAGCGCAAACGCAAGACGAAATTTAAGCGCCGCGAAATCTAAGCGCCGAAGGCGAGGCCCCGCCTGCGCAGCCAGGCTTCGTCTTCGATCGCTAGAACAGGCGGCGCTAACCCAACCAGCGGTTATCCGCTATGGCCGGTCTGCATCTTCTTCTGCGCATTGGCCTGGGCATTGGCGCGGAACACCTGGTCGGTCAACTTCTGTTGCTGCGCGGGCATGGAGTTGTAGAGTTTCTCGAACGCCGGAACTAGCTTTTGCAGATGCTCCACGTGCGCCTGAGCGATCTGCTCGTAGGATTGCATATTCTGCACCGCGTTCATCGTCGGGTACTGCTGAGCGCGCTGCATGAAAGCTTGATCCATGTCACGTGCGTTGGCGCGCATGACCTGGGCGAACTGCTCCCATTGCGGCTGCTCGGCCGGAGTAATTTGCAACTGCGTGTGTAGTTGTTTGATGTGGTTTTCGACCCGCTGTTCCATTGATTTGCCCGCAGCGGTATCGGGCGGCGTCATCGGCGAGGCTGCGGCCGCCGGCGCCGCGGCCGTTGGCGCCGCGGTCGATTGCGCCAGCGCCGCGCCGGGCAGCGCGACCAGCGCGACTATGGCGGCGGCGGAAGCAAGATGGCTCGAACGAATAGTCTTCATCTGATCGTCCTCGGTTGAACCTGTTCGCGGTTGCGAACCATTGAACCATTATTGGAATGGTGGCGACTTAACAGGATCGCAGCGCTCAGTAGCCGTAGTAGACCGGCGGCGGCGCTGAGTAATAATAGGGGGAAGGCGCCCCGTAATAGACCGGCGGCGGGGCAGCGTAGTAGCCATTATAGCCGTTCGAGGCGATAGCGGCGCCAAGGCCGAGGCCGACGATGCCGCCGACGATGGCGGCGCCAGCCGCCCCGCCGTTGTTGTAACCCCCCCGATAGCCTCCGTGCCCGCCGCGATCGCCGCCATGGTGCCAGTCGGCGGCGTTGGCGGCAGAGGCGAGCGCGAGGCTCCCGATCAACGCCGCGGTCAGGACGCGTGCATATTTGGCCATGATTACTCAGCCCGGTTGTGATGGTTGCTCAGCTAACGGCCCGCCCGTCTGAATTGTTCCCTTCGACGGAAAGCGGGACTGGTCCGATCCCGGCATTCAGAGCGGCGGCAGCAGCGCCGCCGCCACCCGGCGGTCCTCGGCTGCGAGCACGTTATAGGTGCGGCACGCGGCACCGGTGTCCATCGGCTCGGGCGTGATCCCGACCGCTCGCAGCCGGGCGCGCAACTCGCCGGCCACAAGACCTCCACGCTGGCCGAGGCCGAGCAGCAGGATCTGCACGCCGCCGTGCTCGACAACCGGCGTCAGGCTGTCCCAATCGACGGCGGCGGCATGGGCGGCCGCCCATGGCAGGGTCAGATCGGGGAACACCAGCACCGGCCCCAGCCAAATCGCGCCGCTGACGCGGAACCCGCTCGCTCCGTAGCGTTCGATGATCTGCCGCCCGGTTGGGATGATTTGGGTGAGATCCATCGTCGCCGCGAGATTATCGCGGCCGCGGAACCGGCGCCTTGGCCGCCTCGCCCGAGCGAGCGACGGCCGCGCGATTGGGCCGCACATAGGCCAGGATCGGAGCGGCGATGAACAGCGAGGAATAGGTGCCGATCACCACCCCCCACAGCATCGCGATGCTGAACCCGCGCAGCAC
This sequence comes from uncultured Alphaproteobacteria bacterium, assembly GCA_963814805.1. Lineage (GTDB taxonomy): Bacteria > Pseudomonadota > Alphaproteobacteria > ATCC43930 > CGMCC-115725 > AP-15. The sequence continues at coordinate 451,726 of CAWFER010000015.1, forward strand.
CTCGCCGCCGAGAAACAGCAGCGACAGCACCGCCAGCGCCACGGTGCTGACCGTCAGGATCGTGCGCGACAGGGTCTCGTTTAAGGCGAGGTTGATCAGGTCGCGAAACGGCATCGTGCGGTATTTGCGCATCAATTCGCGGATGCGGTCGTAAATCACCACGGTGTCATTGACCGAGTAGCCGGCGACGGTGAGGATCGCCGCCAAGGTCGTCAGATTGAATTCGAGGTGGAACAGCGCGAACAGCCCGACCGTGGTGATGACATCGTGCAGGGTCGAAATCATCCCGCCGACGCCGAACTGCCACTCGAAGCGGAAGCCGATATAGAGCGCGATCGCCAAGAGCGCGAGGATCGTCGCGGTGACCCCGGCGCGGATCAGTTCGCCGCCCACCGTCGGCCCGACCACCTCGATCCCGCGATAGTCGATCCCCGGCCCCAGCGCCTTGCGGGCCAGTTCGACCGCCTGCTCCTGAGCGGCGTCGCCGCCGGGCTGGCGCGGCAGACGGATCAAAACGTCGGTCGGCGGCCCGAACCCCTGCAACGAGACATCGCCGATATGCAGAGCATCCAGCCTTTGCCGCATCAGGGCGAGGTCGGCCGGCCCGGTCGTCGTGCGCACCTGCATCTGCGTGCCGCCGACGAAATCGATCCCGTAATTCAGCCCGACAGTCACAAACAGGACGATCGAGGACAGCATCAGCAGCGCCGAAAAGGCAAAGCCGAATTTGTGCCATTTCATGAAGTCGATCTTCGGCATATGCCGAATGACGATCAGCGGTCTGAACAAGATGCAGCGGCCTATCAAAAATCTCGGTTGACGACGGGCGACGCGCCCCAGCCGGTCAGATTACCTCCGGCTCAGATCGGAATTACCTTTGGCTTCCATCGCCGCACCCAGGTCACGATCAGCAGCCGGGTCACCAGGATCGCGGAGAACAGCGAGGTCAGGACGCCGATGCTGAGGGTCACGGCAAAGCCCTTGACCGGCCCCGAGCCGAGCCAGAACATCAGCGCGCCGGCGACCAGGGTCGTCACATGGCTGTCGACGATCGTGCCAAAGGCGCGCTTGAACCCGGCGTCGAGCGACGAAATCAGGGTCCGCCCGGCCCGGACCTCCTCGCGGATGCGCTCGTAGATCAACACGTTGGCGTCGACCGCCATGCCCATGGTCAAGGCGATGCCGGCGATCCCCGGCAGGGTCAGCGTGGCGCCGAGCAAGGACAGGCTGCCGAGCATCAGGCACAAATTGAAAAACAGTGCGATATCCGCAAACACGCCGAACAAGCCATAGAACAACACCATGAAGACGACGACCAGCGCCACCCCGACGGTGCACGCAAGGGCCCCGGCATGGATTGAATCGGCGCCGAGGCTCGGGCCGACCGTGCGCTCCTCGAGGATGGTGATCGGGGCCGGCAACGCCCCCGCGCGCAGCAGCAGGGCAAGATCGCTCGCCGACTGCACAGTAAAGCTTCCGGAGATCACCCCGCTGCCGCCGAGGATCGCCTCGCGGATGACCGGCGCGCTGATCACCTTATTGTCGAGCACGATCGCAAATGGCTTGCCGACATTCTCGCGGGTGGCGTCGGCAAAGCGCCTGGCACCCTCGGCGTCGAAGCGGAAGCTGACCACCGGCTCGTTGCCTTGGAATGTGGGCTGGGCGTCGACCAAGGTGTCGCCGCCGACCATCACGCGCTTCTTGACGACATAGGCGTCGGGACCGACGCGCGCGGCTTTGCCCTCCTCGGCGGGGAGAATCTCATCGCCGATCGGCAGCCGGCCGTTGCGCGCCGCGTCGAGCGAGACGCCGGTATCGACCAGCTGAAAGGTCAACTTGGCGGTGCGTCCCAGCAATTCCTTGACATGCTCGGGGTCGGAGATGCCGGGCAGCTGCACCAGGATGCGGTCCTCGCCTTCCCGCTCGATCGTTGGCTCCTTGATCCCGGTCTCGTCGATGCGGCGGCGGATGATCTCGATCGACTGATCGACGGCCAATTGCCGTTTCTGCTCGGTGGCGGCGGCGCTGAAGGCGACCCGGCCGGCCCCGGCCGGGGTAATCGCCACCGTCAGGTCCGGATCGAGCTTGGCCAGCGCCTGCCGGGCATCGTCGATCCGACCGGGTTCGCGGACCGTGAACACGATCGCCTGACCTTTCACCGCGAGGCCGGTATAGCCGATATTGGCGTCGAGCAGCGCGTTCCTGACATTGTCGATAATCGAATTCAAGCGCTCGCGCTGCGCCGCGCCGACATCGACCCGGAGCAGCAAATAGGACCCGCCGCGCAGGTCGAGCCCGAGCGCCACCTGCTTGTGCGGCACCACGTCCGGCACCCGCGCCAGAAAGGACCGGCTGAACAGGTTCGGCGCCGACAGCAGCACGCCGAGCGCGCAGATCGCGCAGATCAGCAGGATTTTCCAATTTGCGAAATACAGCATGGGCCCGCTTCCAGGGTTACCGGGTCGAGGGCTGCCGGGCGAGCCCGCTGCCGGACCGATGCCATCGGCCGCAGCTCAATGCCGCCATCTGCCCGACATCCAGATCCAGCGATGGCCGTTCCACCGCCAATGCCCCGGCAGCCAATGCCAGTGATAGGGCCCCCGCGGATGGGGCGGTCGGGCCTCGTGGCGCGGCGGCGGCATCGGCGGGCGATGGTGCGGCGGGGGATGGTGCGGCGGGGGATGATGCGGCGGCCGATGGTGCGGCGGGGCGGATGGCGATGGGCCGGATGGCGATGGCTCGGACTGTGGCGGGCCGGGCGGCGGTGAAGTCGGCCCCGCCGAGGGCGCCGGGCCAGTCGGAGGCGCCGCAGCCGGCGGAGGTGCCGACGGCGCCGGCTGAGCCAGAGCCCGATGAAGCGGGTAGGCGAGCGCCGCCAGCGCGGCCGCCAATAGTGCTCTTCGATGCTGCACTGCAATACTCCGTTTCCGGCGATTTTCCGCCGTTTAGCGGCCGGCGACCCGCGCTCGAAGCGGCCGCGCCGGCCAGTTTGATTGGGCTCACTAACAACCGGGGGTCCAGCGCGCCGCCGCCGCTTACTCCTTGGTCTCGACCTTGGCCCGCGCCTGTTCCTTTTGCTTGGCCGCCTCGCGCGCGGCGGCCGGATCGGGCTTGGCGAGCACGCTATTGATCGTGCTGCGCACGACGCGCACCCGCACCCCCTCGGCGATATCGACAACCACCTCATCCGGGCTGTCGACGCGCACCACGGAGCCGATGATGCCGCCGCCGGTCACCACCCGGTCGCCGCGCCGCAGCGCGTCGAGCGTCGCCCGATGGTCCTTGGCCTTGCGCTGCTGCGGACGGATCAACAGAAAATAGAACACGACAAAGATCAGCACCAGCGGCAGGAACTGGATCAAGGTGCTCTGATTGCCCAACAGACCCGACAAACCGGTTCCCTGGGCATAGGCGGTGGAAATCAGCATCGGCATCGAGCCTCGAGATCATGCGCCGCATCGTCGCGAGAAGGCGCGCCCGCCCACGGCGGCCAATGGTCGGCCGTGCGGTACCGGATAGGTACGCGATGCCTGGTTAAAGAGCAATGGCGGGGATTGGGCGCATTCCCCAGGCCGCACCCGCCGTGATAGCGTCCGCGCCCTTTCCCCACCGATGCCGGAGCGTTGCCGAGCCCGATGACCGATCCTGATCTGCTGCCCCTACTGCGCCGCCTCGCCGATGCCGTCGAGCGCCTCGCCCCAGCCGCGGCCCCGCCGGTCGATCTCGACGCCGCCGACGCATTTGTGTGGCATGCCGGCCGGGCATGGCTCGAACCGATCGGCGCGGTCAGCCGCATTGAGATCGGCCTGTTGCGCGGGATCGACCGGGTGCGCGACATCCTGCTCGAAAATACGCGGCGTTTCGCCGCCGGGCTGCCCGCCAATAACGTGCTGCTGTGGGGCGCGCGCGGCGCCGGCAAGAGTTCGCTCGTCAAGGCGGCGCACGCCGCGGTCAATAGCGAATGCCCGCACGCCCTGGCGCTGGTCGAAATCCATCGCGAGGACATCCCGAGCCTGCCGCATCTCTTATCCGTGGTTCGGCCCCGCGCGCGCCGCTGTCTGCTGTTCTGCGACGATCTCTCCTTCGACCGGAACGACACCAGCTTCAAATCGCTGAAGGCGGTGCTCGAGGGCGGCATCGAGGGCCGGCCCGCCAATGTCGTCCTCTACGCCACCTCGAACCGCCGCCACCTGATGCCGCGCGAGATGATCGACAACGAGCGCTCGACCGCGGTCAACCCCTCTGAGGCGGTCGAGGAGCAGGTCTCCCTGTCGGATCGCTTCGGCCTGTGGCTCGGCTTTCACAATGTCGACCAGGACACCTACCACGCGATCGTGCGCGGCTATGCCGAGCGCTACGGGCTGGCGCTGCCTGCCGACCAGCTCACGGCCGAAGCCAATGAATGGTCGATCACCCGCGGCGCGCGCTCGGGCCGGGTCGCCTGGCAGTTCATCCAGGACCTCGCCGGCCGCCTCGGCAAGCCGCTCGCCTGACCTCGGCCCGGCTCAACCGGACGCCGAGCCGGGCCTTGGCCGGGCAAGGGCTCAGCTCGCATGCCCCTGCCGGGCGGCGGCGCTCGGCAGCGGCGCCAGGTAGTCGCGCGGATCGACTGGGCGTTTGCCGCGGCGCAGCTCGAAATGCAATTGCGGCGTGCTGACGTTGCCGGTCGAGCCGACCCGGGCGATGACCTGGCCGCGGGCGACCTTCTGCCCGGTCTTGACCAGGATCAGGTCGCAATGGGCATAGGCCGAGATCCAGCCGTTCGGGTGCTTGATCAAGATCAGATTGCCGTAGCCGCGCAACTCGTTGCCGGCATAGGCGACGATGCCGGCGGCGGTCGCCTGCACCGGGGCGCCGCGGGGCGCGGCGATGTTGATCCCGTCATTGTGGGTGCCGTCCGGCCCGGCGCCGTAATTCTCCAGGACATGGCCGCGAACCGGCCATAAAAAGTCGCCGCCGCGATGCGTTGCCGGCCCCGGGGCGGGCGGCGGCTCGGCCGCGGCCATGGCGCCAGGCGCCGCCGGCGGGCGGAGGGCCGGCGGCGGTTCGGACGAGGGCGCGTTCGCCGCGCTGCGCGTCGGCATGGCGGGCGGCCCCGGGGTCAAAGTCGCCGCGGGCGCGGCCGGCGGCGCGCCGGGCCGGAGCGCACGCTCGCCCGGCTGATTTATCGACGCAGAGCTGGCGATCTCTGGGCGCGGCGCCGCCGGCGCCGGACGGTCGAGCGGGATCGGCCTCTCGGCGGCGACGCCGGACGAGGTCGGCGGATTGGTTGTTTCCGGCGGCGGGGGCGCGAATTGGGGCGGCGAATACGGGGGCGACGAATACGGGGGCGGCGCTAATGGCGCCATCGCCACCGGAGCCGCGGGCGCCATTGCGACTGGCCCCTCGGACGGCCCCGCCAACCCGCCGGCCGCGCCCGGAATGATCAGGCTGCCGCCGGCGAGAATGCGGTAGGGCGGCGACAAATGGTTCGCCTCGGCGATCGCCTGCATCGGGACATGATAATGCTGCGCGATCCCCGACAGGGTCTGGCCGGGCTGGATGACCATTTGCCCGGCCATCGGCGCCGCGGGCGATCCGCCGTTGACCACCGGCGCCGGGCCGCCAAAGCGGGACCCGCACCCGGCGAGCAGCCCGGCGAGCAGCAGCGCCAGCAGAACGATCGAGCCGGCGCCGCCCCCGCCGGGCCGTGCGATATTGCCTCTCGCCATCTTCCCCCCCTTGCGCGCCGCCGGGGCGCACAAGCCATGCCGATCCTTGGCGCCCGACGGCTGGAACATGTCAACTCTGCGGCGCCAGACGCTGGCGCGGCAGGCCGCTGACCAGCGGCACGAAGCGCACCAGACCCAGCTCCTCGGTGGCGAACCCGCTGTCGCCGCGGCGGATGCGCAACAGCTGCTGGTCACGATGATCGGCCCCGATCGGCGCCACCAGCACCCCGCCCGGCGCCAGCCCGTCGACCAGGGCGGCGGGAATTTCCGGCGCCGCAGCAGTCACGATGACCCGGTCATAGGGCAGCTGCTCGGGCCAGCCCTTGGTGCCGTCGCCGAATCGGCACACGACATTGCGCAGCCGCAAGGCGTCGAGGCGGCGCTCGGCCGCGCGCAGCAATTCGCGATGACGCTCGATCGTAAACACCCGGCGGGCGAGCCGCGCCAAAATCGCGGTCTGATAGCTCGAGCCGGTGCCGATCTCGATGACATTGTGCCGATCGCCGACCAGCAGCGCCTCGGTCATCAGCGCCACCACAAAGGGCTGGCTGATCGTCTGCCCATCATCGATCGGCAGGGCCACGTTCTCATAGGCTTGATCGGCGAATGCGGCCGGCACGAATTGCTCGCGCGGGGTCTTTTCGATCGCCCCCAGCACGCGCGCGTCGCCGATTCCGGCGCGCCGCAGCTCCATCAGCAGCCGCAGTTTTTTCTGCAAGAGGCCGGGTTCGGCGCCGGGCTCGGCCATCAGCGGCTCGAGCCATCTCGCCCGATCGCCGTCTGCCCGCCCATATAGGGCTGCAACGCCGGCGGGATCGACACCGCGCCATCCTCGTGCTGATAGTTTTCGAGGATCGCGATCAGCGTGCGCCCGACCGCCAGGCCCGAGCCGTTCAAGGTATGCACCGGCCGGGTCCCCTTGCCCTCGACCGGGCGATAGCGCGTCTTCATCCGCTGCGCCTGGAACGCGCCGCAATTCGAGCAGCTCGAAATCTCGCGATAGGCCCCCTGCCCTGGCAGCCACACCTCGAGGTCGTAGGTCTTCTGCGCGGCAAAGCCCATATCGCCGGCCGACAGCAGCATGACCCGGTAGGCGAGGCCGAGGCGTTTCAGCACCTCCTCGGCGCAGGCGGTCATGCGCTCGTGCTCGGCCGCCGACTGCTCGGGCGTGGTCACCGAGACCAGTTCGACCTTGAGGAACTGGTGCTGGCGGATCATGCCGCGGGTGTCCTTGCCGGCCGCCCCGGCCTCCGAGCGGAATGACGGCGTGCCGGCGGTGAAGCGCAGCGGCAGGTCGCGCTCGTCGAGGATCTCGCCGGCGACGAGGTTGGTCAGCGGCGCCTCGGCGGTCGGGATCAGCCACAGGCCGTTGGTGGTCCGGAACATGTCCTCGGCGGCTTTCGGCAATTGGCCGGTGCCGAACACCGCCTCGTCGCGCACCAGGAGCGGCGGCGAGATTTCCTCGTAGCCGAACTCGCGCGTATGCAGATCGAGCATGAACTGGGCGAGCGCCCGCTCCAACCGCGCGAGCGCGCCGCGCAACACCACAAACCGCGAGCCCGAAAGCCTGCCGGCGCGCCGGAAATCCATCAGTCCGAGCCGCTCGCCGATCGCCTCATGCGACAAGGGCTCGAAATTAAATCGCGGCGTCTCGCCCACGCACCGCACCAGCAAATTCGCGGCCTCGTCCGTTCCGTCCGGCACATCCTCCGCCGGCAGGTTCGGCAATCCGGCGAGTATCTCGTCGATCTGCGCCCGTTGCCGCGCGGCCTCGTCGGCGGCGGCGATTTCGGCATCCTTGTCTTCGGCCACCTGCCGCAGCAGCGGTGCGATGTCCTCGCCACGCTTTTTGGCGGCGCCGACGTCGCGGGCGATGCGGTTGCGCCGGGCCATCACCTCTTGCGCGCGGGTCTCGGCGGCGCGCCAGGCGGCGTCCAGAGCCAGCACCTCCTCCGCGCGCGGTGGCAGGAAGCGGCGCGCGAGGCCGCGATCGAATTCTGCCGGGTGATCGCGAAGCCATCTGATATCGTGCATCGGCCAAACTAAAACACAAACGGAACGCAACCCTTATAGGAGCCCGGTGACCGTCCGTCCATGCGGGCTCGATGCGTCAGACCGGATGCTGTTTACCTGGCAACCAATATGCCCTACCAGATCTACCCAAACCGAATCGCCTCGCGGCCTGGGAGGAAGCGATGCTGGGATTGATGTCGGAGCGGCCGCTGCTGATCTCCGCGATCATCGCGCATGCGGCGGCCTTTCACGGCGACGCCGAAATCGTCTCGCGCACTGTCGAAGGCCCGATCCACCGCTATGCCTACCGCGAGGCCGAGCGCCGTTCGAAGCAGCTCGCCCGCGCGCTGCTGCGGCTCGGGATCATGCCCGGCGACCGGGTCGGCACGCTCGCCTGGAACACCTATCGCCATGTCGAGCTTTATTACGCGATCTCCGGCATCGGCGCGGTGTGCCACACGATCAACCCCCGGCTGTTCGACGACCAGATCGTCTATATCGTCAACCATGCCGCTGACCGACTGCTGTTCGTCGACACGAGCTTTCTGCCATTGGTCGAGCGCCTGACGCCGCGTTTCCCCGCCGATTGCCGGATCGTGCCGATGACCGACGCCGAGACGGCGCCGGCGTCCGGATTGCCGGCCCCGGCGTGCTACGAAGAGCTGGTGGCGGCCGAGAACGCGGATTTCGCCTGGCCAGAATTCGACGAGCGCACCGCCGCCGCGCTCTGCTACACCTCCGGCACCACCGGCAATCCGAAGGGCGCGCTCTACAGCCATCGCTCGACGGTATTGCATGCCTTCGGCATTTCGCTGCCCGACGCGATCTCGATCTCGGCCGAGGACGTGGTCTGCCCGGTGGTGCCGCTGTTTCACGCCTGCGGCTGGGGCATCCCCTACGCCGCGCCGATGAACGGGGCCAAGCTGGTATTGCCCGGGCCGCGCGTCGACGGCGCCAGCCTCTACGAGCTGTTCGAGGCCGAAGGCGTCACCTACGCGCTTGGCGTGCCGACCGTATGGCTCGGCTTCGAGGCCTATCTGTCCGGGAACGGCGCCCGCTGCTCGACCCTGCGACGGATACTGTCCGGCGGTTCGGCGGTAGCCCGCTCGACCATCGAAGCCTTTGCCCGACATGGCATCGATCTGCGTCAGGGCTGGGGGATGACCGAGATGAGCCCGCTCGGCGCCACCGCCGCACTGAAGGCAACGCACCGCGGCCTCGACGAGCCGGCGCTGGTTGCGGTCAAGGCCAGGCAGGGCCGACCGGTGTTCGGCGTCGAGATGAAGATCGTCGACGACGAGGGCCGCGCTCAGCCGCATGACGGCAAATCGATCGGCGAATTACTGGTGCGCGGGCCGTGGGTGGTCAGCGGCTATTTCGCCGACGAGGCGGCGAGTGCGGCCGCGGTCGAGCCTGACGGCTGGTTCCACACCGGCGACATGGCGGCGATCGATCCCGACGGCTACATGCAGATCACCGACCGCAAGAAGGACGTGATCAAATCGGGCGGCGAATGGATCAGCTCGATCGACCTCGAAAACGCCGCGATCGCGCATTGCGACGTGGCCGAGGCCGCGGTCATCGCCATTCCCGACCCGCGCTGGGGCGAGCGGCCGTTGTTGGTCGTGATGCCGCGCACCGGCTGCCGGCCCGACCCCGAGGCGCTGATCGCACTCCTCGCTGGTCAATTCCCGAAATGGATGCTGCCCGGCGAAATCGTCACCATCGACGAGATGCCGCACACCGCCACCGGCAAGATCATGAAGACCCGCCTGCGCGAACTGTTCTGCCCGACAAAGGTGCTGGAGCGGTGACCCGGCCCAACCGCTGAAGTCTCGGCCGCATGTGCGGAGCCCGGCCTTCAATGACTTGGGCGGGTGCAGCGGGAGCGAACCTACCGCCTAGAGCTGGGACTGCGGTTATTTTGGGTTCCACCCGCTGCCGCGGGACTTTTAGCCATACCTTTTGCAAGCTCAAACCCATTGCTGCTACCCGATAGGGCTTCCCGAAAATCTTAATTTTTGCATTCCGCCTGCCTGGCTCCCCCCTTATCACGACCGCTGATCCCATTACGCGCTCCCCGACCATGCGCTTCGCGTTGGCGGAGAGGTTGCGCCACAACCTCCACGTAACCACCTCTTCGCCTTTCGCTGCCTCCCCGTTTTTTGAATTCGTCAGCCCGACCCCCTGGTGTGCGATGCTCATTTTGCCCAAGCTAATTTGCTGTGACGAAGCCGGCTTTACCGGCGATCGGATGCTTGATCCCGACCAACCCTATTTTAGCTACGCATCTCATGATCTCGACCTGATAGAGGCCGAGGCGGTACTCGCGGGCGCTCGCCATCGTAATCCTGTTCAGATGGCGGAACTCAAGGCGGCGAAACTTCTAAGAACAAAACGGGGACGTGATCTTCTCCATGATGTATTAACACAGGCCGAAGGCCGATACATCGCCCAGATCATCGACAAGAGATTGAGCCTCATGGCGAAGTTTTTTGAGTACATTTATGAGCCAGTGCTTCAGTCAAACAACATTATATTCTATCGGAATAATTTTCATAAATTCGTCGCTAATTTTTTATATTTTGCACTTTACGAGGAGCCACTCGAAGGGTTGGCGGCGGAATTCGAAGCATTTATGCGCTCGCTCGATCCAGCACGCACTACGACGTTGCTGGGGTCTGCGCCAGGATCAGCGACGATCGCCCTGGTCGAACCCCTGTTACGTTTCGCGCGGGGCTACAACGTTGCCATAGCGCGAGAGAGGCGTGGCCTCCGATCGGGCAAGTGGGTTCTCGATCTATCTACGACCGCCTTGTTTAGCCACCTGACGACCTGGGGCGAGCGTCATGAGATAATCGAGGTGGTTTGTGATGACTCCAAACCGCTCCGGGCTATGTCGGGCTTCTACGATTGCATGATCAACAGGCCAGATCGTGTTGATCACTACCTGCTCGGTCGGCGGCAGCGATTGACCTGGAATATGGCAAGGCCAGTCGAGTTCAAGTCGTCTGCCCAGCATCTAGGGGTGCAGCTCGCCGATCTCATCGCCGGTGTGGTCGCTGCTGCGCCCCACGCGCGGGAACAACCCGAAATTCAGGAGCTTGCCGAGATGATTTGGCCGTCCCTCCTTCAGGACAGCATGATGCCTGACCTCGACGTACTCGATCTGGATGGCAATGAAGCGCCCGTGAATTGGCTCGTTTTGGAGGAATTGGCCGTTCGAGCAGATGTCGGTGCTGATCCGCTCGAAGGCATGGCGGTGTTCTATCAAGCAGCGCGTGAGAGTTTGCCGCATTTCCGGGCTTTGCGCCTATGTCGCGAAATCGACGTTCTGTAAAATTGTCACATAAACGGCATTGGAAAGCGGCATAAAGATATGTCTGTCGGCAGCGACAGTATAGCACCAAGAGGGCATTATGCCGCTTGGTGTCCCGTCGCCGCGAGGGGACCATTGTCTCAGGGGTGACGAACCAATGGCGGCCACGCTCTCCCGCGCGCAGGGGTGGGCCGACTGCCCGCTAGACGCGCTGGCGATGGGCGGGCCGACTTGCTTACCTGCATCGGCGCATCGTTGATATTGGCTCTCGCCTTCCCCATCCTTGCGTAATGACCCCCATCGTCCGCTTCGCGCCGTCGCCGACCGGGTTTCTGCATATCGGCGGGGCGCGGACCGCGTTGTTCAATTGGCTCTATGCGCGCCACCACGGCGGCACGTTCCGGCTGCGCATCGAGGACACCGACCGGGCGCGCTCGACGCCGCAGGCGGTGGCCGCGATTATCGACGGGCTCCAATGGCTCGGCCTCGACTGGGACGGCGAGATTGTCCATCAATCGGCCCGCGCCGAACGCCACGCGGAAATCGCCCGACAGTTGCTGGCCGCCGGCCGCGCCTATTACTGCTATTGCACGCCGGCCGAGCTCGAGGCGATGCGGGAGAAGGCGCGCGCCGAGAAGCGCTCCGGTGCGCTATGACGGCGCCTGGCGCGACCGCGATCCGGCCGAGGCGCCGCCCGGTGTGCCTCCCGTGATCCGGCTCAAAGCGCCGCAACAGGGCGCGACGACGATCCATGACCGCGTCCAGGGCGAAGTCACCGTCGCCAATGCCGAACTCGACGACCTGATCATCCTGCGCGCCGACGGCAGTCCGACCTACAATTTCTCGGTCGTGGTCGACGATCACGACATGGCGATCACTCACGTGATCCGCGGCGACGACCATCTGAACAACGCTTTTCGCCAGACCCAGATCTATCGGGCGCTCGACTGGCCGGTCCCCGAATTCGCCCATCTGCCGCTGATCCACGGCCCCGACGGCGCCAAATTGTCGAAGCGCCACGGCGCCCTCGGGGTCGAGGCCTACCGCGAGATGGGCTATCTGCCCGAGGCCTTGCGCAATTATCTGTTGCGCCTTGGCTGGAGCCACGGCGACCACGAGATCATCAGCACCGACGAGGCGATCGCTTGGTTCGATCTCGACGCGGTCGGCCGCGCCCCCGCCCGCTTCGATTTCGCCAAGCTCGACAATCTCAACGGCCACTATATCCGCGCCGCCGACGATGAACGCCTCGTGGGGCTCGTCGTCGAGCGCCTGGAGCAGCCGCTCGGCCGGCCATTGGACGACACCCGCCGCGATCGCCTGCTGCGCGCGATGCCCGAATTGAAGCTGCGCCCGAAGACCCTGACCGAGCTTGCCGCCAATGCCGGGTTTCTGGTCGCGGCGCGCCCGATCCGTCTGGACGACAAGGCGGCAAAGCTGCTGACGGCGCAAACGCGCCCGCTCTTGGCGGGGCTCGCCGCCGTTCTCAGCCGCGCTGAATGGCGCACCGATGCTCTCGAACGATCCGTGCGCGACTTCGCCGATGCGAACAAGGCAAAGCTCGGCGCCGTGGCGCAGCCGCTGCGGGCCGCGCTGACCGGGTCGGTCGCCTCGCCGGGCGTCTTTATGGTCATGGAGGCGCTCGGCCGCGAGGAGAGCTTGGGCCGCATCGCCGACGCCGTCGCCGATCATCGCTGAGGAAGCGTCATCTCGCACCTGCGAACGGTTTGCCAACCGGCCGCGGCAAGTCTATTTTATGACCGGATCCGGCAGCCGCCTGCGGGCTACGACATAGAGGTGCATCGATGGACGGGAACAATATGACGACCGGCACCATGACCCTAACGGATAACGAGACCGGAAAATCGGTCGAGCTTCCAGTGCTGGGCGGGACTGTCGGACCCAAGGTCATCGATATTCGCAAGCTCTATGCCCAGACCGGGCACTTCACCTACGATCCGGGTTTCATGGCCACCGCCGCGTGCCGGTCGAGCATCACCTATATCGACGGCGACGAAGGCGTTCTGATGTACCGCGGCTACCCGATCCAGGAGCTGGCGGAAAAGAGCGATTTTCTCGAAGTCGCCTATCTGCTGCTGAACGGCGAGTTGCCGAGCGCCAAGCAAAAAGCGCAATTCGTCCATGACATCACCCACCACACCATGGTGCACGAGCAGCTGACGACCTTTTTCCGCGGTTTCCGCCGCGACGCGCACCCGATGGCGGTGATGTGCGGAGTGGTCGGGGCGCTGTCGGCATTCTACCACAATTCGACCGACATCCATGACCCATACCAGAGGATGGTCGCGTCCTACCGCCTGATCGCCAAGATGCCGACGATCGCCGCCATGGCCTATAAATATTCGAACGGTCAGCCATTTATCTACCCACAGAACTCGCTTGGCTACGCTGAGAATTTTCTGCATATGACTTTTGCAGTGCCGTGCGAGGAGTACAAAGTCAACCCGGTCCTGGCGCGGGCGATGGACCGGATCTTCATCCTGCACGCCGATCATGAGCAGAACGCCTCGACCGCGACGGTGCGCAATGCCGGGTCGAGCGGCGCCAACCCGTTCGCCTGCATCGCCGCCGGCATCGCCTCGCTGTGGGGCCCAGCGCATGGCGGGGCCAACGAGGCGGTCCTGAAGATGCTGGACCGCATCGGCGACAAATCGCATATCAAGGAATTCCTCGACCACGTCAAATCCAAGGAAGACAACGAGCTGCTGTTCGGCTTTGGTCATCGCGTCTATAAAAACTACGACCCCCGCGCCCATGTCCTGCGCGACAGCTTTCACGAGGTTCTGGCCGAGCTCGGCATCAAGGACGACCCTCTGCTCGAACTGGCCAAGGAATTGGAAAAGATCGCGCTCAGCGACGATTACTTCATCAAGCGACGCCTGTATCCGAACGTCGATTTTTATTCCGGGATCATCCTGAAGGCGATGGGCTTTCCGGTGTCGATGTTCACCGTGCTGTTCGCGATCGCACGCACCACCGGCTGGGTCGCGCAGTGGACCGAGATGATCGAGGACACCGACGCCAAGCTGATGCGGCCGCGCCAGCTGTTCACCGGCTCGGATTTGCGTCACTACCAGGCGATCGCCGAACGCGGCTGAACCGCAAGCCTCAGCGGGAGCGGCGGAGCAGGGATAAAATTATCGCGGGAGGAAATAGATGGCCGAGATCCTGGGGCTGGGCTGCACGCACCGGCCGCTGATGCTGCGTCGGGACGAGGATTGGACCTTTATGATGCGCACCGCCCTCGACGACCCGGCCATGCCGGCGGCGCAGAAGGACCCGGCCAGCTGGCCCGCGGAATTGCGCGCCGAGCTCGGCAACGATTGGGGCGCCGCGGCCGCTGGGCGGGCGCGCGAGGTCTACCGCCGCCACTTTGCCGAGGCGCGCCGCGCGCTCGATGAGTTCCGTCCCGATGTCGTCGTCATGTTCGGCGACGACCAGTACGAAAATTTCAAGGAAGACATCATCCCGCCCTTTGCCGTGCTCGCCTATGACGACCGCGACATCCAGCCATGGCGGCATCGGCGCTCGCCCGACAATCCGTGGGGCGAGCCGGCCGATCAGACCTTTCGGCTGCGCGGCCACCGCGAGGCCGGCAAATATCTGACCACCGGCCTGATCGAGAACGGCATCGACGCGGCCTATGCCTATAAGCCGCTGCATCATTCGCTCGGCCACGCGTTCGAAAACACGGTGCTGCTCCTCGACGACGACCGGCGCGGGTTCGACTATCCGCTATTGCCGGTTGCGGTGAATTGCTATGGCCGCCGGGTCAACGCGGCGCGCGGGCTGCGCCTGCCGTTGGCGATGCGCGACCAGATCCGCGACCTCGACCCACCCTCGCCCAACCCGGCGCGCTGCATGGAAGTGGGCGCCGCCGCCGCACGGGTCATGGCCGGCAGCCCGTGGCGCACCGCGATCGTCGCCTCGTCGAGCTGGTCGCATTCGTTTCTGACCGAAAAGAATTGGCAGCTGTGGCCCGACGTGCCGGCCGACCGTCATCTCTACGAAGCGCTCGAACAAGGCGACTACGCAACCTGGCGCGGCTATACAACCGAGCAGATCGAGGACAGCGGCCAGCACGAGGTCTTAAACTGGTTCTGCCTGCTGGGCGCCATGGAAGAACTCGGTCGCAAACCCGACCGCTCGACCTTCATTGAGACCTGGGCCTTCGTCTCCCCGGTCGTCTTCGCCTATTATTTCTCCAGCCCCGAGAGGTCACGGGCCTCTCCATAATTCGCTTGCGGGCGGGAGGCTCGCGGTCACGAGGTTTCCGGCAGAGTATCCAGAGCGGGCGGGTCGCCGTGGCCGTCGGCGCGCCCGGGATGCTTTGCGCCTTCTTCTTACGCTGGGACATCATGAAGGTTACCTTTATTGGGCATGCGGTGCTGTCAATCGAGGTCGGTTCGATTACAATAATCTCCGATCCTTGGTGGATCGGCCCGTGTTTTGGGGTGCAATGGTGGCAATGGCCTCGACCATGGTCGCCTGCGATCGACGGCCTCGTACCCGACTTTATTTATATTTCTCACGGGCACAACGATCATCTCTACCCCGGAACCTTGCGGCGGCTGCCCAAATCAGCCACGGTTCTGGTGTCGCAGCACAGCGGCGTGGCCGACGCAATAGAGCGTCTCGGCTTCCGCGTGATGCAACTGCCATCGGAGAAGCCAACCAATATAGCGCCGGGGGTCACAATAGAAATTATCGACACCGATGGCGGCGACACCATGATGGTGGTGAGCGACGGAAGGGAGGTGCTGGTCAACGCAAACGACGCGGTCCATGTCGCTCCTGAAGCGGTGCAGAAACGTGTCATCGCGCATGTTGCTGAGCATTACGGGAAAATCGATTATCTATTCCTGGGCTACGGAACAGCGTCCAGCTTCCCCAACTGCCACTTTATTCCAGGCAAGGACAATGCTGCCTCGGCGGCGAAGCGGCAGGCCTATTTCAACGCAGCCTGGTCGTCCCTCGTCGCAAAATTCAACCCGCGCTTTGGCTTCCCATTTGCCGCAAGCGTCGTGCTGCTCGAAGAAGATTTAATATGGTCGAACGAACCTGTTCATAACGCCGATCGGCCCACGGAGCGGTTCAAGAGGGAGCACCCGTCGAGCCCGGTCGAGGTATGCGACATCGCGCCAGGATTTACGGTGATCGATGGTCATGTGACTGACCCCATTCTATTTAAGCCGATATTGAGGAGCGAGCTACAGCGCGAAATGGCGCTGGAAATCCGCAAAGCCAACGAGGTCAGCGATCCCCAGGAGGTCCAAATCGAGGCGCTATGCCAGCTCGTCCGCGCAAATATCGGCATGTATCATGATTATCTAGCGGAATTTGCCAGTGATTATCGCGTCCTCGTCAGGCTGAAGCAGGGCACGAAAGCGATAGAGATCACCAAGCGCGGGAAACAGATTGCCTGCGACATCATCGACGAGCCGGCGGATCCAAGCCGGTACGATGTCGTATTTACGACGCGATTTTCTTATCTACGACGAGCATTAATGACCCTCCACGGCTATGAGATACTGACTGTCGGCTCCGGCGGGACGTGGCAGTATCAAAGCGGCACCGCGGTAGCTGCTAATATCTACAGCGAGATTTCCCAGATAATCAGAAAAATAGATGGACCTCGAAAAAGTCGTCTCGGCGATCAGCCGCGGTGGATGTATGAGCTGAAGACACTTGCAAAACGGCTGCTCGCGAGATCGGGAACGGATCTCTACGATCTTCGCGAATGGACTGTCTTCGAGCGGTGAAATGCAAGGTCGCTTCGCGATCACCCTCCCGGGACGTCGTCGAGCAGGCGGCCGAAGCCGGGGAAACGATCGCCGGTCTTAAGCATCGCCAGCATCGCCCAGAGCGAGGCTTGGTTGGTGGTGACGACCGGCTTGCCGAATTCGCGCTCCCATCCGGCGATCGACGCCATCGTCGGGAAGTTGCCGCCGGGGACGACGAACGCCTCGATCTCGGGCCGGTCGATCCGGGCAAAGGCGTCGTGCGCATTTTCCGGGCCGAGATTGCCGATCGCATAGGAATCGGTCGCGCCAAAGCCTTCGAGCGCCACGGTTTCGAGCCCGTGCTTGCGCGCGAACAGATCGGCCGCACGCTGGTTGACCGCCGGCGAATAGGGTGACACCAGCCCGATGCGCCGCGCCCCCAATGCCCGCACCGCGCGGCCGATCGCCTGCGCCGAGGTCACCGCCGGCGCGCCGGCGGCGGCACTCATCCGCCGGGTTATGGCCTCATCGTAATCATCGACAAATACGCTCGCCGAGGTCTGCGCCAGGATCACCAGCTCGACCTTGGCGGCGCCGAGCAGCCGCGACTGGTAGTCGACGTCGTCATCGCGCGGCGACGAGAAGGTCTCGCCCGGCCGGCTCGTCATAACCCGCCCGATATGCGCCTGGTAGGAGGGCGGCAATAGCCGACATTCCATCTCTACGGTCGTGTTGGTCGAAGGAATCAGAACGCCGAAATGACGCGTCATGCCGCGGCCCTTTCCGTGAAATTAACTGATTGATCCTAGCCATCGGCGGGCGACGCTGTCGACCCCGTAGCGCCATTCTGCTAAGTTGAGGCACCCCGCCAATCGGAAAGGGACCGGGACATGAACGACGCAATGAGCTTGGCCGAGCGCGCCGACGCCCTCGAGCACAAGATGATGCGCGACCTCGACCAGGCGATCTACGTCAAGTCGCGCCTGTTCAACCTCGCCGACGGCGATACGAGCACGCCCAACGGCGCGGCGCTCCTGGCGCAGAACCCCGGCAAGAAATTCATTATGGGCGACGACCCGCGCCTGCCCAAGATGCCGGAGAAACCGACCCTCGTCGATTTCTTCAAGTACCGGTTCGGTCCGGCCAACCATCTGCTGCAGAGCGCGCGCCACGCGGTCCGCGCCAATATGGACGAAAAGATCGTGCTCGCCTGCCTGCTGCACGACATCGGCGTCATCGGCTTCATCCGCGCCGATCATGGCTATTGGGGCGCCCAACTGGTCGAGCCCTATGTCGAGCCCGAGGTCGACCTGGGCGATCCGCGCCCATCAGGCGTTGCGCTTCTATGCCGATGAATCGGCCGGCTATTCCTATCCCGAATCCTATGTCAAGAATTTCGGCGCCGATTATCAGCCCGACGCCTATATCGAGGACGAGTACAATCGCGCCCGCAATCACAAATGGTACATGACCGCGCGGATGATCACCGTCCACGACATCTACTCGTTCGAGCCCGACGTGATCGTCAACCTCGAAGACTTCACCGACGTGATCGGCCGCAACTTCAAGCAGCCGAAGGAAGGGCTCGGCTTCGACAACAGCCCGGTCGCCCACATGTGGCGCACCCTGATCCGCCCGACCAAGTACCTCTGAAGCGGCTCGCCCGCGACCGGTTCGCTGCGCTCGCTCCCTCTCCCGCACTGCAGCGGCGGCGAGGGAGCGGCCGAGCCCGCGGCCGGGTGGGTGGAGTGTCGGCGCCAGTTGTTTGTCCTAAACTCGAGTTGCCCCCGATGAAACTCCCGGCGCATCGCCGCTACGATTACGTCCCAATCCACAAGCGGCCGCGCTACGACTGGCCCGAGGGCAAGCGACTGGCGGTCGTTTTCAACAACAACATCGAGCATTTCGCGTTTGGCGCCGGGCTCGGCAGCAATTCGACCGGGGCCGCGGCGGCGCAGAGCCACCGCAATTACGCCTGGCGCGATTACGGCAACCGGGTCGGGCTGTGGCATTACCTCGACCTGCTCGACGAATTCGGCCTGCCCGGCGCGCACAACGTCAATTCGGCGGCGCTCGAATATTGTCGCGATATTGTCGAGCGGTTGAACGGGCGCGGCGACGAATATGTCGGCCACGGCCGCACCAATTCCGAGCGCCAGGACGTGCTGTGGGAGGAGGACGAGGCGCGGCTGATCGCCGAATGCACCGAAATCGTGACGCGGCTGTCCGGCCGCCGGCCGGAGGGCTGGCTCGGCCCCTATATCGCCCAGAGCGGGGTCACCCTCGATCTGTTGAAGGAGGCCGGCTACCGCTACGTGATGGATTGGGCGATGGACGACCAGCCGGTGTGGATGCGCACCCGCTCGGGGCCGATCCTGTCGGTCCCCTACCCGCTCGAATTGAACAACTCGCCGTCGCTGGTCTACCGCCGCCACAGCGGGCGCCAGTTCGCCGAGATGATCGTCGACCAGTTTGACGAGATGCTGCTTCAGTCGCGGAAATACCCGCTGGTCTTCGCCGTCTCGGTGCACCCGTTCATCATCGGCCAGCCGTTCCGGCTGCATGCCTTCCGCGGCGCGGTTCGCCACATCCTCGAACACCGCGACGAATTGTGGATCACCACCCCCGGCGAGATCGCCCGCCATTGCGCCGCCCTGCCCAACGGCACGCTCCCCGGCGGGGATTAGCCAAGTTGCGTCACCCTCTCCCCCCGTGAACGGAAGGAGAGGGCTAGGAAAACGGTTTTTCGACAGGAGAGCCTGGATGCCGATCGAGCGGCACAAGGTCGGAGCGCGGATGAGCCAGGCGGTGGCCTACGGCGCGACTGTCTATCTCGCCGGCCAGGTGGCCGACACGCCCACGGCCGATGTGCGCCAGCAGACCGAGGAGGTGCTGCGCAAGATCGACGAATTGCTCGCCGCCGCCGGCGCCGACAACTCGAAGCTCTTATCGGCGACAATCTGGCTCGCCGATATGCGCTATTTCAACGAGATGAACGCGGTGTGGGACGCCTGGGTCGCGCCCGGCAACACTCCCGGCCGCGCCTGTGTCGAAGCCCGCCTCGCCGCCCCCCACTGGAAAGTCGAAATCGCCGTCATCGCCGCGCGCGAATAGACCGGCCATCCACCGTCTTGTAGTGAGGTGATTGCGCAGCGGGCCGCCATCAGCCCTGGCCGAGAGGGCGGCAAGAATTCTGCCGGAACGCTGCAAAGATGAAATTAAAGCCGACACAGGCACGCGGGACTGGGAGCTACGCCGAGCCGGGCTCGACCGAATCCGAGGGGTACGGTCAAACCCGATAACCTCGAACGTCGGGAAATCTTAGAATATGGGCACAGAGATACAGGTATTCGAACCGGTAACACCGCAGAATTTTTATGCACCGGGGTATCTACTCGCAAACAGGGACCTGCAGATAGCCTTCGGCGACGACGCCACATTGGCTGAACAGCACTTGTATGAGAAGGCTTATGCCGTTATTTCCGGGGAACCAACATTTGGTAGGTGAAGGGGGTGTGGCCGGCGGCGATGGCGAGTAGCGAACGGAAGGTGGCGTGCCGGGTTTGGCGGCGGTTGAATCGGAAGACGAATTCGTCGAGGTAGGATTGGAGATGGCGGCGACGCAGGCCGTGATAGACGCCCAAAGCCCAGACCTTGAGGTTGGAGAAGATGCGGTGCACCCAAGGCAGGACGACATGGGCGGCCATCTTGCCGATGACGTGAGGATCGTGGCCGACGCCGGGCGCGCCGGGATAGGCGGACCATCCGTCGGTCCTGGCGGTGGTTCCCGGGGCGAGGTTGTCGGCGATAAAGGGATGCAGGCTGGCGGCCGAGTAGTCGGGCACCTCGGCGAGCCGGACGCGGCCCGGACCGGCGCCGCCATCCTCGACCTCGACGGCGCCGACGACCAGCATCTTGCCCTGGTGGCTGCGTCCGCCGCCGCCGGTCACAGGATCGTTCTTGCTGCGGCAGGCGATCTCGGTCTCATCGACCTCGACCAGACCGGCGAGCGGGCTGCGGTCAGGCGCCACCATGCTGCGGCGCAGCTTGGCGCAGATCAGCCAGGCCGTCTTGTAGGAGCCGAGGGCGAGCTGACGTTGCAGTTGCCAGGCCGAGATGCCGTTGGAGTGGGTGGCCATCAGATAGGCCGCCCAGAACCAGATGGTCAGCGACAGTTTGGAGTGGTGCATGATGGTGCCGGCGGTCACCGAGGTCTGCTTGCCGCAGGCGGCGCATTCCCAGGTCCACGGCTTGGTCTGCAGTTCCCAGGCCTTGGCCTTGCCGCAGGCGCGACAGACGAAGCCCTCGGGCCAGCGTGCCGCGAACAGGTATCTGACGCAGGCGGCCTGATCCGGGAAGCGCTGCTGGAACTCCATCAGGGAGCGGGGAAAATCGGTCATGCCGGCCTCGCGAGAGCAGATGTTCGATGTTTGTTCCTAACACCGATCCGCCCGCTCCACCACAACTAATTGATCCACCGGACGCAGAGGGATAAGCCTTCCTCATCGATCCTCGATCCAGGCTTCCTTTCAGAGATGCATCACTTGACGGGATCGGCTGCTTCGCCGTCCTTGAGCATATCGATAAGCCGTGGGAGATGGCCTTTGAATTTGCTCGAGTGGTGAAGCCGGGAGGAAAGATTTTTATCGACTGGCCATTCTTGCAGCCGGTGCACGGCTACCCCTCACATTATTATAATGCTACGCGTGAAGGGTTGCGATCTCTGTTCGTTGATGAGTTCGATGTCGATGAACTTTATACCGGCGCACACCAAGGTCCGGATTTCACCGTCAACTGGATATTGAACGTGCTGCTTTCGAGCATCAAGGATGATGACATGCGGTTACGAGTTTCGCAAATGACCGTTGGCGATCTGTGCAAACAACGACCGCAAAGCGAGATGTGGAATACACTTTTGGGCTCGCTGGATGAACCAAGTCTTTCAATGTTGAGCTGTGGAAATACCCTCGTAGCTAGAAGAAAGAATAGGCAAGCGCGGTTTCGCGCCTTCCGACAAAGGCGGTTTGCGGCAAACACAGTAAGAGGTTAGCACAGAGGGCCGCATGTTTCGCAATCGGACCGGGGCGCCTGCGTGTCGCTCGGCGACACCCGGGCGACCGCGCGCACGTCGAGGCCTGGATCGCCGCCCCGCACGGGAAAGTCGAAATCGCCGGGATCGCCGCGCGCTGATCCGGGGTGTGCCTCAGCCCTTTTGCTGCGGCAGGTCCATTCGCACCGCGATGGCGGCGCTGGCGATGACCGCAATGTCGCCGGTGTCGTGGTCGGGGACGTCGAGGCCGCCCTTGACCAGCTTGACCGTGACCTCGCCATGCGGGAGCGCCGCCTTGACCATCGCGGCGTCCACCCGGTCCGGCCGCTGAACGCCGATCGTGACCTCGACCAGCATCTTGCGCGAATCGAGCCCGAAGGTGCGGATCAGCGGCAGGGAGCTGTGATGCAGCGCATCGGCGACCGCGCGCAGCGCTGCCTTCGTATAGTCGCCGCCGTGCAGATCGTTGCCGGCGCCGAGCTCCAGGATTACGCGTTTTGCGTTCATCGCCCCGCCCTCAGCCGATATCGAGCCGCACCAGCGCCGCGGCATTGGCGATCACCGTCACATTGGTGCCCGAATCATTGGCTATTTCGAGACCGCCTTCGACCACCTCGACCGTGCCCGTGCCATGCGGCAACGCCGCCAAGATCGCCGCCTTGTCGACCGCTTCGGGGCGGGGCACGCCGATCGTGACCTCGACCCGCATCGCATCGACCGGCAGGCCGACGGCGTCGGCGACGCTCAGCGAATTGTGCCACAACGCGTCGCGCAAGGCGCGCACCGCGGCCTTGGTGTAATCCGCCCCGCGGATATCGGCGCCCATGCCGATCTGAAGCACCATCCGCCGCCACGCCATGTCCGCATCTCCAAAAGCCGCCCTGCTGCGGGCAGTCTATCGATTGTCGCGGGCGCCGTCATCCCGCCGCGTCGCGCGGCCTGCGCCGGGCGTCGAGCGATATTGCCGAGGAGCGAAGACCCGGTGATGGGGATGGCGGCGCCGATCACCGTCGTCCCGGCAGTTGCAAGAAAAGGAAGAGTTCGATGATCATCCGCCCAAGAATGCGAACCCGGATCAAGGCGGCCGCGAGCGCGCTTGCCGTCATCGGCGTGCTGCTGTGGGCGGTCGCGGCGACCCTGCACGTCACCGCGGCCGATGCGCGCGACGTCGCCGTCGGTCATATCGGCGATCGTACGCTGGGCATCGTCGGTGGCGGGGTGGCGGTCGCCTGCAGCATCGCCTTGCTGGCGGCGGCGAACTGAGCCCGCCGGGCCAACCGCCGTCGCCGGGATTTGTCGCCGGGTGGGCCCGAGCCCTGGCCGGAACCCTCGCCTCCTGCGCTTTCTCCTTTTACGCTAACCCCCGCTGCTGATAGCATCAGCGCGCTATGACGGGTGGTTCTCGGTTCGCCCGCAAGCTCGGGAGGAGATGCGATGACGGCGAGCGAGATTGCCGCGCGGCCGCTGCCAGAGCTTGAACACCGTCGGCAATTGCGGCGGGCGGTCATCGCCAGCACGATCGGCACGACGATCGAATGGTACGATTTCTTCATCTACGGCACCGCCACCGGGCTGGTATTCGGCAAGCTCTACTTCCCGCACTCGAACCCGCTGACCGGGACATTGGAGGCCTTTGCGATCTACGCGGTCGGCTTTGTCGCGCGCCCGGTCGGCGCCGCCATCTTTGGCCATTACGGCGACCGCATCGGGCGCAAGGCGGCGCTGATCGCAACCCTGCTGTTGATGGGACTGGCGACCTTCGCGGTGGCCTTCGTGCCGGGCTACGCGCAGATCGGCATCTGGGGCGCGGTGATTTTGACGATCCTGCGCACCTTGCAAGGGATCGGGGTCGGCGGCGAATGGGGCGGCTCGGTCTTGATGTCGATGGAGTGGGCGCGCACCAACGGCCATCGCGGCTTTATCGCATCGTGGCCGCAATTTGGCGTGCCGTCGGGGCTGTTTTTGTCAAACCTCGCGGTGCTGGCGTTCAGCGCCATCGCCGGCCCGCACTTTGTCACCTGGGGCTGGCGCATCCCGTTCATCCTCAGCATCGTGCTGGTCGGGATCGGCCTCTACATCCGCCTCGGCATCCTCGAAACCCCGGTGTTCTCGCGCCTGGTCGTCGAAGACCGCCTCGAACACGCGCCGGTGCTTGAAGTAATCAAACGTCAGCCTAAAGAGATCATCCTGACCGCGCTGGTGCGGATGGGCGAGCAGGCGCCGTTTTACATCTTCACCGCCTTTGTCTTCACCTATGGGACAACGATTCTGCACAGCTCGCGCGATCTGCTGCTGGTCGCGGTGCTGGTCGCCTCGCTGGTGTCGTTCTTTACGATCCCCTATTCCGGCTACCTGTCGGACCGGATCGGCCGCAAGCGGATGTACATGATCGGCGCGGCGACCATCGGCGTTTTCGGCTTTGTCTATTTCGCCCTGCTCGACACGCTGGTTCCGGGGTGGATCTTTCTCGCCATCGTTTTGTCGCTGATCCCGCACGACATGATGTATGGCCCGCAGGCGGCTTTGATCGCCGAATGCTTCACCGGCCGCTTGCGCTACAGCGGCGCCTCGCTCGGCTATCAGCTGGCCTCGGTCATCGCCGGCGGCCCGGCGCCGCTGATCGCGACCGCGCTGTTCGCAGCGTACAAATCGGGCTATGCGATCGCCGTCTACATACTGGTCTGCGCAATTATCAGCCTGATCTCGGCGGCGCTGTTGCCGGATTACACCAACCGGGACATTTCGGCCGAATACGACACCGTCTAGCCCGATGCCGCGGCTTTGCGCTGCGTCAATGCGCTGTGCGAATGCGCTGCGCGCTTGGCAGGCTCGGCTGCGGCTGCTAGCCTCGCAATAATAAAAATCTCCGGCGGCCTCGCCCGCCAGGAGCAATCGACCAGCGGGCGTTCTCAATAGCCCGGCAGGTGAGGAGGAAACCGAATGACCGCAATCGGCATTGCCGGTCCGCTTTCCGAAGCCGAGCACCGAGCCCAGCTGCGCCGTGCGATGATCGCCAGCACGGTCGGCACCACGATCGAATGGTACGATTTCCTGCTTGTACGGCACGGTGACCGCACTGGTGTTCGGCAAGCTCTACTTTCCCCACGCCGATCCGCTGGTCGGCGTTCTCGAAGCCTTCAGCGTGTTTTTTGTCGGCTTTGTCGGGCGGCCGATCGGGGCCGCGATTTTCGGCCATTTCGGCGACCGCATCGGGCGCAAGGCAACCTTGATCGTGACATTGCTGGTAACCGGCATCGCGACTTTTGCCGTCGGGCTGGTTCCCGGCTATGCGACAGATCGGCATTTGGGGTGCGGTGCTGCTGACGCTCATCCGCCTGATCCAAGGGATCGGGGTTGGCGGCGAATGGGGCGGTTCGGTGCTGCTGGCGATGGAATGGGCGCAAACCAACAAGCATCGCGGCTTCATCTCGTCCTGGCCGCAATTCGGCGCACCGGCCGGGCTGTTCCTGGCCAATCTGGCGGTGCTGGCGTTCAGCTGGCTGTCCGGCGACCAGTTCCTGACCTGGGGCTGGCGCATCCCGTTCTTTATCAGCATCATCATGGTCGGGGTCGGGCTGTGGATCCGGCTTGGCATCTTCGAAACCCCGGTGTTCCAGAAGATCCTCGACGAAGAGCGCATCGAACGCGTGCCAGTGTGGGAAGTGCTCAAGCGCCAGCCCAAGCAGGTGGCGCTGACCGCATTGCTGCGGATGCCGGAGCAGGCGCCGGGCTATATCGTCGGCGCTTTCATCTTCACCTACGGCACCGCGGTGCTTGGCGCGTCGCGCAACTTCTTGTTGATCGCCGTCATCGTCCAAACCGTGCTGGGCTTTCTGTGGGTCACGCTCGCCGGGCATTTGTCCGACCGCATCGGCCGCAAGAACATGTTCATCATCGGCTGCATGTTCATGGGGATCTTTGGCTTCGTCTATTTCGCGATGCTCGACACCAGAATCCCGTGGGTGATGTTTCTCGCGGTTTCGCTGTCCTTGCTGCCGGTCATGACGATGTACGGCCCCGAAGCGGCGCTGATCGCCGAATCCTTCTCACCCCGGCTGCGCTACAGCGGCGCTTCGCTCGGCTACCAGATTGGCCTCGATCATCGCCGGCGGGCCATCGCCGTTCATCGCGACGGCCTTGTTCGCCGCCTATCATTCGAGCTTGCCGATCGCCTTCTATATCGCCGGCTGCGCGGTCATCGGCATCGTCTCGACGGCGTTGCTGACCGATTACACCAACAAGGACATCTCGGCCGAGTATCGCGGGGTGTGAGCCGGGCGCGGTTCACCATCGGCCCCATCGTCGCGGCCGGCCGCGACGGGGCTCGGCATCCCGCCTGGGGTTGGCCTCCGCCTGGGGCTCGGCACCCGATCGGCCTGCGCCGGCTGGGTGGGGCGGCACGCGCCGCGGCAGCGGACTGGTTCAGTCCGCCGCGAGGGCGGTCTGGCAGCGGCGTGTCGGAATTCCTTACAACCGTTCCTACTCTTCTCAATACACTTATCGACTGTTCCATTCACAGCTGAATATCCTATCCTCTGAGCTACATCTTTCGATCGTCGTCGCAGCGACATATTTAGTCTAACGACACACGCTCCGGCTGGGGCGGTGGTTGCTCACGATGAAAAGCTGCTCCCGTCGGAATCCTTTACAATTTTACTCAGGCGACGTGGTTATGGCCCTGGAAAATATCAAATCTGTGAATTGGTACGATAATTGCTCCTCGATAAACAGATGTGGGATCACACTTTGAGCGGCGGTTTCAAGATGACCTGCGTTAGAAAAAGTACATCGTTGCTGCATCGAAGTGAACCGCACAAACAAACGAGGTTGATGATGCGCTTCTCAAGGTTTCTACTGGCTGCCCCTGCCGTGTTGCTGCTGGCCGCCGTCCAGGCGAACGCCGCCGTGATCACCGACAACGTCACCTTTAGCGCCCCGTTCACGAGCCCGAATTATGGCGGCGGGGCGGGACCGGGCTACAGCGGCGGGGCGACGCCGGTTTCAGTGACGGGCTCCTTTACCATCGCCTTCGACCCGACACAGACCTACACTGACGATACGGCCGGGATCACCAACTCGGCATTGACCGGTATCATTTCTGATTCAGTGTTCGCCTTCGATTATTCCCCGACCGGAGTTAACGCCGGTGAACTTGTCGTCGGTGGTCTCAATGACGGTGCGTGTTGCCTGCTTATTGATCCCTCTACGCCTCAAAATGATTTTTATCTACATATTCCATATTTTACGACCACCCCTGCATTTCAGCAGTTAGGCTATACTACCTCCAGCGACACCTATTTCTACACCCTTAACGGCACTGCTGGTGGTTCTGTTACGGTCACACCCGTGGTAACCCCGCCGCCGCCGTCAGTACCAGAGCCCGCCTCGTTCGCGCTGCTGGGGACTGCCTTGCTCGGTTTCGGCGTGATCCTCCGTCGCCGCCAAATGTAAAGAATTCCTGCACATCTCTGGGAGACGAACGGCCCCTTCGGGGGTCGTCTTCGTTTGCGCGCAGCTGACAGTTTATCGCCGTGGCGTTGCCACATAATAATACGGAAATTAGCACACTACCGACCGGCGGCCCCATAACCCCTATGCCGACCTCGTGCCAGCGTCGTTGACCGTTGCCGAAGAGCGGGCACCCTTGCGCGGGTGCACGAGTGATGATGCCCTGCGCGGCGGCTACCACTGAGGCGGGCCGGCCTGACGGCGGCGCCGATCCTGGTGCCGGCCGCGACCGCCCCCGCCGCGGCCGGAGCTATTGGTGCGGCTTACGCCTGGTGCGGCTTACGCCTCGGTCGCGGTGGTCGGATCGATCATGCGGCGGATTTCAGTGACCTTGTTCGCCGGGAAGCCGCTCAGCCTGGCGTGCTCGTGGATGATCGCTTCGTCCCTGGCAAAATAGACGCAAAAGGTCTTGTCACCGGCGACGTAGCTCTCGACCCACTGGATGTCGGGGCCGAGTTCCTTCAGGGTCGCATTCGATTTCTGCGCCGCCTCGCGCAGCGCCTGCCGCTCGGCGCTGCCGATCGCCGGCAATTCGCGCTCGATGATGAATTTGCGCATGACCTCCTCCCGACTGGCGTTGCCGAAAGGGTGGCAGATCAGGCGCAATCGGTAAAGCGCGGCATCACCTCGCGGGCGAAGAGCCGCATCGCGCCGGCGCCGCCTCGAGCGGCATCATGTTGAAATTGACCCGCAGGGAGGCGTGCTCGTAGCCGCCGAATTGCTGCTGCACGCGACCGGTCTTGGCGGCGGTCTTCGCGGACGCGCCGATCCAGGCGGCGCCGCCGGCGACTTTGGAAAAATGGTTGAACACGGCAGGATGACTCCGGTCATCAGTCGCACCCGGCGGGTATGCCGCGCGGCGGCGGCCAGAGACAGCATCGGATTCGGGCTGTAGCCCGCGTCATCGTGAAACTCGTGCTCGACAATGCGGATATGGGTAAAGCCGAGCCGGTCTGCTTCCTCGGCCAGGGCCAGCGCCTCGCGGAAACAGCCGGCGGCCCGATTCTGCTCGGACCGAACATCGGGGAAGAAATGGGCGCCGAACTGCACGTGCAGCCTCGTCCCTGCCAAATCACTGCGCCCGTGCGCGGCGCCCGACCCCGGCGGCAACCGGCTCAGCCTCCAGACTTGCCAGGCTGCGCCCGCGGGTTTCGGGCAATATCAGCAGCATGCCAATCATCAATAGCGAAGCGAGGGTGCAGAAAATTGCTATCGCGTCGCCAAGCGGGATCCGTTGCGCGGCAAAGCCGATGATCGTCGGGAAAAACGAGCCGATCGCCCGGCCAGCGTTGTAGCAGAAGCCCTGGCCTGTCCCACGCACCTCGGTCGGGTAAAGCTCGGTCATAAACGGACCCATCGGCGAGAATTTCATCAAGATCGCGATACTGAGCGGAATCCCGAGGAACAGCAGCGCCGTGTCCCCCATCGGCACGAACATGTAGACGAGGACCATGATCGCAGTGGCGATCGCCGACAGCATGAAGGTCCATTTGCGGCCGATCGCATCGCTCAGATAGGCGCCCAACAGAAAACCGATCAGCGCGCCCACCATCTGCACCGCGACATAGAGGCCGGCGTACGAGGCGGACAGGTGCCGTACCGTGCGCAAATAGGTCAGCATCCAGAACTGCACGGCCCAGACCCCGCCCTGGGCGCCGGTGACCATCAGCGAGACTTTGATGGTGATCCACAGATAGGGCCCCCGAAAGGCGGAAAGACGCCGCCCTGCGCCCACCCCCTTCCGCTCGCTGCGCCGCTCGCGAAACGCCGCCGATTCGTCGATTTGACGGCGAATCCAAAAAACGAATATCGCCGGTAGAATGCCGACGAAAAACAGCGCTCGCCACGCAACCGATTCAGGCAGCACCGCGTAGAGGCCGGCATAGACGAGCGCTGCGGCGCCTGGGCCGATCGCGGCGCCGGTCTGCACCAGGCCGACGCCGCGGCCGCGGTACTTGTCGCGGATCACCTCGCCGATCAGCACCGCGCCGGCTGCCCACTCGCCGCCAAAGCCGAGCCCGTGCAGCGCCCGCAGCACGAAGAGCTGCTCGAAATTCTGGGCAAAGCCGCACAAGAACGTAAAGACGGAGTACCACAGGATCGCGAATTGCAGCACGCGCACGCGGCCGAAGCGATCGGCGAGCACGCCCGCCATCCACCCGCCGAGCGAGGATGTCAGCAACGTCACCGTGCCAATGGTGCCGGCCTTGCCGGCGGAGATCCCCCACAACACCATTACCGTCGGGACGACGTAGCTATAGAGCTGGCCGTCGAACCCGTCCAACGTCCACCCGCCCCAGCAGGCGGTCATGGTCCGCCGTTCGCGCGAATTCAAATCGCGCAACCAGGCCAGCATCGCGCTCTCTCCCAAATGATTTCAGAGGTTCGTTCCGCGAGCCGCGGGCGTTAGCCGCCGAGGCCTACCGGGGATCAAGCCTCATCGAGCCCGCGGTGGGCTTGGGCGCGCAAGCGGGATCGCCATCCGCGCGGTCGCAAGCCGGCGGCCGCCCGACCCTCATTGCGCCGCACCCGGCAATCGGACCGGCTCGGGTTCGAGGCTCGCCAGGCTACGGCCGCGGGTTTCGGGCAGCAGCATCAGCATCACGATCATCACCCCAAAGGCAAAGACGCTGAACAGCGCGATCGCCGCGCCGAGCGGCAACAGCTGGCTCAGAAACCCGACCAGGGCCGGAAACAGCGCGCCGATGCCCCGCCCGGCATTGTAGCAAAAGCCCTGGCCGGCGCCGCGCACCGAGGTCGGATAGAGCTCGGTCATGAACGGACCCATCGGCGGAAATTTGATCAACAGCACGATGTTGAGCGGGATGCCGAGGAACAACAGCGCAGTGTTGTTGAGCGGCGCGAACATAAAGATCGGGACCATGATCAACGAGCCGATCGCCGACCACAAAAACGTCCGTTTGCGGCCGATGGCGTCGGACAGATACGAGCCGAGCAGAAACCCGATCAGCGCGCCGAAGATCTGCACCAACATAAAGCCGCCGGTGCTCGGCGCCGACAGGTGCCGCACGGTGCGCAGATAGGCCGGCATCCAGATCCCGACCGCGTAGCCGCCGCCCTGGGCGCCCGAGACCATCAGCGATACTTTTATGGTGGTCCACAAATGCGGGCCGCGGAAGGCCGAGAACAGGTGCCCGACGCCGAGACGCGGGCGGGCATTGCGCTGTTCGCGGAAGATCGCCGGCTCGTCGAGATGTCCGCGGATCCAGAACACGAACACCGCCGGCGCCAGGCCGACCCAGAACAGAACGCGCCAGGCCAGCGCCTCGGGCAGAAAGGCGTAGAGCGCCGTGTAAGCCAGGGCCGAGGCGCCCCAGCCGACCGCCCATCCGGTCTGGACCAGGCCGACGGCGCGGCCGCGGTACTTGTCGCGGACGACCTCGCCCATCAGCACCGCGCCGGCCGCCCATTCGCCGCCAAAGCCGAACCCGTGCAACGCGCGCAACCAGAACAGCTGCTGAAAATTCTGGGCAAAGCCGCACAGAAAGGTGAAGACCGAATACCACAGGATCGTAAACTGGAGCATCCGCACCCGCCCGTAGCGGTCGGCGAGCGCGCCGCCGAACCAGCCGCCGAACGACGAGATCAGCAAGGTGACGGTGCCGATCAGCCCGGCCTCGCCGCGCGACAGCGACCACAGTGCGATCACCGTCGGGATGATGAAGCTGTACATCTGCACGTCGAACGCATCGAGCGCCCAGCCGCCAAAGCAGGCGCCCATCGCGCGGCGTTCGGTCGCGTTCAATTCGCCGAACCAGGCGAGCATGGCGTTTCTCCTCAACCTATTTTTCGTCGCCGGTCCGGCGGTTCCGCCGGAGCCCGACGCCAATCTTAGCCGGTTTCGCCGGCCGGGCCAGCCCCCGGGCGCTGCAATGCGGCATGGCGATTATCGCGGCGCAAGTGTTCCGCGCGGCGATCTGGGATGCGTTCGCACGACGGCTCGCGAAGGCGCTCAGCCGGCCGTCGCCGGCGGTTCATCCGGATCGTGGAGAGCCGCGCCGACGGCGAACGCCGGGACGCGACGCGCACCGGTGGCCAGCTTGGCGCGGTCAGAGGCGGGCGTGAGCCCGCGCTGTGGGCGAGGCTCGGTCGGAGTTGGTCAGCGACGTTGCGGCGCGGTCATTTCTTCGCGCCGCACAAGGTGCCATTGATCTGACATTGCGGCTTGATCCCGATCGCCTGCTGGCCCTTGTTCAGCCCGGTGATTTCGGCCTGAGTTCGGGCGTCGATGTCCCGGCCCGGCTCATCGCAGCCGCACACCTGACTCGCGCCGCAGCTGACCCGGTCGATCTGTTCGAGCGCGAGAATGTCGCGCAACCCACTCAATCCAGAAAGGCCGCCGCAGGCGTTTTGCAAGAGGCCGGCCTCGCGCACCGGATCGCGCGGCGGCGTGCCGGTCTGGCCGATGCCGATGGTGGTGCACAGCGCGGCGTCGCAGGTGTAGGCGATCTGCACGCCGGGCCCGTCCTGGCGGCGGCTCTGGCGCATGCCGGTGCGATAGGCCTCGCACACCCGGCGGCACAACGCGCTGCCCTTGGTCAGCGGATAGTCGGTCTGCGCCGCATAGAGCGGGCAACCCTTGCCGTCCGGCGCGTCCGGCAGGCAGCCGCTCGCCGGCGGATCGATCGCGGGGTGGTTGAGCGCCGGATTGTGCGCCGCCGACCACACATAGACCGGCTGCGCGCGACCGGGTTTCGCCCGCGGCGCCCGCGGCGTCAGCTGGTTGGCGTCGCAGGAGACGCCGGCCTGCGAGATCTCGAACGGGCCGTCATGGACCGGACATTGGCATTGCACCAATTGGTTGCCGGCGCTGTCGCGCTTGCCGGTGTAATGGCAGGGTGCGGTCATGCAGGCGGCGTATTTACCGGTCGAGCAGAAGGTCGAGTTGGGCGACGCTCCGGTCGCGTAGTCGCTGCTCTTGACCGGTGAAAACACCGAAATCAGGTCGGTCCCCGGGATCACCTGGCCGGCATTGGCGGCGCGGCAGACCGGCGCGTCGTTCCACCGGCTGTAGCTGCGCAGCAGCTGGCGAGGGCTGCAATTCTCGCCGCCGTGGCCGCAGGCATAGACGGTCCGCAGGTAGAGATCGAGATTGAGGATCGCGTTGATATCGACGAAATAGGGGATATAGGGCGGATATTTTTCGGTGGTCAGCCCGTAGCAGGTGCAATCGGCGGATTTGCCGTCGGCCGACAATTTGCACGGCAGTGGCGGGTTGGCCGCTTTCGCCCCTTTGCCCGCGACCGGGGTCCCGACCGCGGGGCCCGAATAGAGGCAGAGCGCGTAGGTGAATGGTCGGCCGAGCGGCGGCCTGCACGCCAGAAAGTTTGATTCGCGCAGCCAGATGTCGGCGTCGGCCGGGCCAAAGCGCGTGGTCATCAGGTCGTTAAAGCGAAACCGGCCGAGCCCGAGCGGCTCTCCCTCGCCCGGGTCGGACAACCACCCTGAATTCGCTGCGCCGGGCAGCCCGGGCCAAAGCCCTTGCGGACCTTCGGCCGACTGCGCCCGCGCGTCAGTCAGACCGGCACATAGCAAGGCCGCGAAGAGAAGGCAGCGGAGCAGAACTCGCGCCAGTGTCGCGCCGGACGCGCGGCACGGTCGGTCGGCAGGCATGCGAATGGATCCTCGATCGGCTTACCCGCCGAGCGTTGTCCGCATTGCCTTGCAGATTGGTTAACGATATTTCTCTTTTACCGCCGATTGCGCCCCGACATGAGCCGCGGCTCGCCGATCAATCCTCCGCCCGCACCATGACGTAGGAGCCCGGGGCGTCTTCGATCGGTTTGAGCTTGCCGTCGCCGGGGTGGCGCGCCGGCGCCGCGCCGCCGGCGTATTTGGCGATCCAGCGCTGCCACGCGGGCCACCAGGAGCCGGGGTGCTCGGCAGCGCCTTCGAGCCATTCCTCGGGTGTCGGCGGGTTCTTGTCGTTCTCCCAATGGCCGTATTTGCCGCCGGGCGGGCTGACGACGCCGGCGATGTGACCGGAGGCCGACAGCACGAACTTGACCGGCCCCTTGAAGATCCGGGTCGCGGCATAGGTCGACCGCCACGGGGCAATGTGATCCTCGCGGGTCGACAGCAGAAACGCCGGCGTCCTGACCTTGGCCAAATCGATTGGCACGCCGTCGAGGCTGATGCCGCCGGGTTTGATCAGGCGGTTCTCCTGATACATGTTGCGCAGGTAAAAGCTATGCATCGCCGCCGGCATGCGCGTCGAATCGGCATTCCAATAGAGGAGGTCGAACGGGAATGCCGACTTGCCAAGCAGATAGTTGTTGACCACGAACGACCAGATCAGATCGTTGGCGCGCAGCATGTTGAAGGACTGCGCCATGTCGCGGCCTTCGAGATAGCCCCTGGCGTTCATCCGCGCTTCGAGCGAGGCCAGCTGCTCCTCGTCGATAAACACCGAAAGCTCGCCCGCTTCGGCAAAATCGACCATCGTCACCAGAAAAGTGGCGCTCTTGATCCGCTTGTCGCGCTTGACCGCCATATAGGCGAGCGTGGCCGCAAGCAGGGTGCCGCCCAGGCAATAGCCGATGACGTTGGCCTCCCGCTCGCCGGTCGCTTGATGGATCGCATCGAGTGCGGCGAGCGGCCCCTCGATCATGTAATCGGCAAACGTCTTGGCGGAGAGCCGCGCGTCCGGGTTGACCCAGGAAATCACAAAGACGGTGTGGCCCTGGGCCACCGCCCAGCGGATGAACGAGTTGTCCGGCCGCAGATCGAGCACGTAGTACTTGTTGATCCAGGGCGGCATGATCAGCAGCGGCCGACGGTTGACCGTTTCGGTGGTGGGCGCGTACTGGATCAACTGGATCAGATCGTTCTGATAGACCACCTTGCCCGGGGTCACCGCGATGTTCTCGCCGATCCGGAACGCCGCCAGATCGGTCATCCGGATCGCCAGCCGCCCCTTGCCGCGCTCCAAATCATCGAGCAGGTTTTTGAGCCCGTTGAGCAGATTCTCGCCGCGGCTTTCGATCGTCGCGCGCAACGCCTCGGGATTGGTTAAGAGGAAATTCGACGGCGCCAGCGCATCGACGAATTGGCGGGTGTAGAAGTCGACCTTGCGCAGCGGTGCGCTCGTCGATGCCTTCGACGTCGCGCACGGTCCCTTGCAGCCAGCGCGCCGCCAACAGGTAGCTCTGCTTGACAAAATCAAACAGCGTGTTGTCTTGCCAGGCGGCGTCGCGGAAACGGCGGTCGCCTTCCCGCGGCTCGATCATCGGCGCGGTGCTGCCGCCGAGAAAGCGCTGCGCGGTGCGCTGCCACAGGGTCATGTAGTCGTTCCACAAGCGACAGCTGCGCCTGCACCAGCCTGGACGGGTCAGCCATCATCCGCGCCGTCATTTCGAAAAAAGCGGCGCCGATGGCGAGCGGGCTTGCCATCCCGAGCCCTTCCTCGGGTGATTGGCGCTTCAGGAAATCGGCGACGAGGCGCTGGCTTTTCTCGGCCACCGCCCTGATCTGCCGCGCCAGTTCAGCGGGGTCGGCGACATCCCCGCTCGTCGGCCCGGCGCCGGGCGCCGCGGTCCCCTCCGCCGGCATCGCCGCTTCGCCGTCGATCATCCCGGCCACCTCGCCAATCCCCGATCGGTGCGAACCCGGCAACACCCCGGCGCCGCCCGGGCAGCGGCCGGTTTTTCGTCGATGGACGCTCCTGCGCGCGATCAAATGTGGTGACGCGGCGGTCCGGATCTAATAGACCAGCGCGCATCGAATCGGCAGCGGCCGGGAATATGCCGCCGGGGAATATGCCGCCGGGGTGCCGCGGCCCGTTCGGCAGGTAGATGATGATGGTGGGCAAACCCCGTTGTAGCGGCCGCGATGGCAGGACGAAGGTGCGGCGGCGGGTATCGCGGGCGGCGGTGGCGGCGATGCTGCTTGGGCTGGGCGCCTGCAACCCGATCGAGACCTATCGGAACCTGACCGGCGCCAGCAAGAACGATCCCAACCCAGCGACGACGCCCAACACCAAAAATTTGGCGGCAGGCGAGCAGTCGCCCTACCCGAACCTCGCGACGGTGCCGCCGCCGCCGACCGGCGAGATGACTATGGCCGAGGTCGACAAGCTGACCCAGAGCCTGATCGCCGATCGCCGGAACGCCAAATACACAACCGAGCAGTTGCAGGCCGGGTTCGATGTCGGCGCCGGGCCAGCCCCGCCGCCGCCGCCACCGCCGCCCGCTGCTCCGGCCGGCGCACCGACAACGGCCTCGGCAGTCGCCGCGTCTGCCGCAGCTCGGGGCAAGGTCGCAAACGCCGCACCGGCGGCAACGGGCCCGCGCAAGCCCGGCGAGCCGCCGGTGCCC
Source organism: uncultured Alphaproteobacteria bacterium (assembly GCA_963814805.1). Taxonomy (GTDB): domain Bacteria; phylum Pseudomonadota; class Alphaproteobacteria; order ATCC43930; family CGMCC-115725; genus AP-15. The sequence goes on from CAWFER010000015.1 coordinate 487,407, forward strand.
GGGCCGATGGAATCGAGCCTGCAGACGCCGCAGATCCCGTCCTTGCCGCAGCCGCAGCAGATTGAGCCGGCGCCGCCGCCGCCTTTGCTGCACACTCCGGCGGCCGTTTCCGCTCCCCGCCTGCCGGGGCCGCCGCCGGCGGCGCCGATGCCAGCCGCACTCGCCTCGGCCCAGTTCGAGCCGCCCCCGCCGCCGCCGGTTCTGCCGCCTGCGTCTGTCGGCCAGACATCCAGCCGGGCCGCCTCGACCGCCGCCCCCGGCAAAGCCAAAGCCTCCGCGTCGGCGCCGCCGGTCGACACGCCGGTCGCGCAAATCGACTTTGCCGCCAACTCGACCACCCTCAGCGTCGCCGACCGGCAGAGTCTCGGCAACATCGTGCCGCTCTACCGCAGCCATCCCGGCAAGGTGCGGGTGGTCGGCTATTCCGGCGTCGGCAGCAGCGCCGACCAGCAGCTGAACGGGTTCCAGGCGGCGCTCGACCGCGCCCAGGCAGTGGCGGACGCGCTGGCCAAGGCCGGAATCCCGGCCGACAAGATCCTGGTCGAAGCCGCGCCCACCGGCAACAATTCGGGGCAGAGCCGCGCCGAAGTGCTGTTCGAACACTGAGTGCGGGGGTGACCGGCCCCACAGCGACGCAGCGGCCGAGGCCGGGCCGGCCGAAAATCGTCGAAACTCGGGACCGCGCACGCTAGAAGAACGTCGGCGCGCCACCACGCGGCGCCGCCCGAAATCTGCCTGGGCATTGTTGGGGCAGTCTGATCGAGGTTGCCGGGATCGTGAAGCCGCCGTTGAAGATTGCCGTCGCGGGTCTCGGCACGGTCGGGGCCGGCATCCTCAAATTGCTGCAAGACCAGGCCGAGACCCTGGCCGAACGCAGCGGTCGCCCGATCGTCGTCGCCGCGGTGTCGGCGCGCGACCGGCGCCGGGACCGCGGGGTCGAGCTGTCGGCGGTGCGGTGGTACGAGGATGCGGCGGCGATGGCCGCCGATCCCGAGATCGACGTCGTCGTCGAACTGATCGGAGGCGCCGACGGGATCGCCCGCCAGGTGATCGAAGCCGCGCTCGACCACGGCAAGCATGTCGTCACCGCCAACAAGGCGCTGATGGCGCATGACGGCACGAGGCTTGCGGCGCGGGCCGAGGCGCAGGGCCTGGCGCTTGTCGTTCGAGGCTTCGGTCGCCGGCGGCATCCCGGTGATCAAGACATTGCGCGAGGGGCTCGCCGGCAACCGCCTCGAACGCGTCTACGGCATCCTCAACGGCACCTCGAATTACATCCTGACGACGATGCGCGAGAGCGGGCGCGAATTCGCCGAGGTGCTGGCCGAGGCGCAGAAGCTCGGCTATGCCGAGGCCGATCCGAGCTTCGATATCGATGGCATCGACGCCGCGCACAAGCTGGCGATCCTGGCCGCCGTCGGCTTTGGCCGCCCGCTCGATCTCGCTGGGGTCTATGCCGAGGGCATCCGCCACGTCTCGCGGCTCGACATCGACTTTGCCGAAGAGCTCGGCTATCGCATCAAGCTGCTCGGCATCGCGCGGCTGACCGAAGACGGGATCGAGCAGCGCGTCCATCCGTGCATGGTGCCGCGGGCGACCCCGATCGCGGCGGTCGAGGGCGTCTACAACGCGGTCGTCGCCGAAGGCGATTTCGTCGGCCGGGTGGTGCTGCAAGGGCGCGGTGCCGGCGCTTTCCCGACCGCCTCGGCGGTCGCCGCCGATCTCGTCGACATCGCTGCCGGGCGCCGGGTCTACCCGCTCGGCATGCCGGCCGCCGAGCTGCGCGCGCTGCCAGGCGTGCCGATCGAGCGGCACCAGAGCGCCTATTACATCCGGCTGATGGTGCTGGACCGGCCTGGGGTCATCGCCGATGTCGCCGCGGCGTTGCGCGACGAAGACGTATCGATGGAATCGATGATCCAGCGCGGGCGGGCGCCGGGCGAGGCGGTGCCGGTGGTGCTGACCACCCATGTCACGGTCGAGGCGGCGATGCGCCGGGCGTTGGCGCGGATCGATGCGCTCGACACCGTGCTCGAACCGCCGCGGATGATCCGCATCGAGGATTTCTGACAAGCAAACGCCGGTTAACAGCGCCGAGGAGGAACGCCATGCCCGAGACCTCGAAGATGGATCGCAATCTGGCACTGGAGGTCGTGCGCGTCACCGAGGCGGCGGCGCTTTCGGCCTCGCGCCTGATGGGCCGGGGCGACGAGAAAGCCGCCGACCAGGCCGCGGTCGATGCGATGCGCGAGGCGCTGAACAGCCTGGCGATCGACGGCACTGTGGTGATCGGCGAGGGCGAGCGCGACGAGGCGCCGATGCTCTATATCGGCGAAAAGGTCGGCACCGGCAGCGGTCCGCCGATCGACATCGCGCTCGACCCGCTCGAAGGCACCACGATCACCGCCAAAGGCGGCGCCAACGCGCTCGCGGTGATCGCGATGGCCGATGCCGGGCATTTTCTCTACGCCCCCGACGTCTATATGGACAAGATCGCGGTCGGCGGCGGCCTGCCTGAGGATCTGGTCGATCTCGACGAGGCGCCGGCGGTCAATCTGAAGAACCTGGCGCGGGCGAAAAAATCCGAGGTCGCTGATCTGGTGGTCTGCATCCTCGACCGGCCACGCCACGCCGAGCTGATCGCCAAGGTGCGCGAAGCCGGCGCCCGCATCGCGCTGATCTCGGACGGCGATGTCAGCGGGGTCATCGCCACTTCGAGCCCGGAGACCGGGATCGACATGTATGTCGGCTCGGGCGGCGCCCCCGAAGGGGTGTTGGCGGCGGCGGCGTTGCGCTGCATCGGCGGGCAGATGCAGGGGCGGCTGTTGTTCCGCAACGACGACGAACGCGGTCGCGCCCGGAATATCGGCATCACCGATCTCGACCGGAAATACAAGCTGTTGGATCTCGCCTCCGGCGATGTGATGTTCGCCGCGACCGGGGTCACCAATGGCACCATGCTGAAGGGCGTGCGCCGCACTCACATTGGCGCCTTCACCCATTCGGTGGTGATGCGCTCGAAAACCGGCACGGTGCGCTATGTCGAAGCCCATCACGACTTTACTCGCAAGCAGAGCTTTGCCCCGTTCGCCCGCTGAGACCGGCTGATGGACGGCGCGGGGGCGCCGCGGCTCAAAATAGCGTGTTGGGGGTCGAGCGGTCGGTAGGCGGCCGACGCTGGCGCTGGCGCGGCGGCGATGCGCAGCAGGGGAGCATCATCGCCGAGCGGCTGGCGCTGCCTGAAATCGTCGGCCGCCTGCTGGCGCAGCGCGGGGTCGATCTCGACCATGCGCCGGGTTTCCTCGAGCCACGGCTGCGCGACCAATTGCCCGACCCCTCCCATCTGCGCGACATGGAGATTGCCGCCGATCGGCTCGCGCGCGCGGTGCGCGACGGCGAGGCGATCGCCGTCTTCGGCGATTACGACGTCGACGGGGCGACCTCGGCGGCGCTGCTGTCGCGCTTTTTCGCCGCGGTCGGGACCCCGGTTCGCATCTATGTCCCCGATCGCCTGAGCGAAGGCTACGGCCCCAACACCGCTGCCCTGATGCGTCTGCGCGCCGAGGGGATGCGACTCGTGATCACCGTCGATTGCGGCACGAGCGCGCATCAGCCGCTGGCCGAAGCCGCCGAAGCCGGCGTCGAAATCATCGTCGTCGACCATCACGTCGCCGAACCGCTGCTGCCGCGGGCGGCGGCGCTGATCAATCCGAACCGGCTCGACGAAGCGAGCCCGCATCGCAGCCTGGCCGCGGTCGGGCTCGTTTTTCTGCTGGTCGTCGCGGTTAATCGCGCCTTGCGTCGGGCCGGCTGGTATCAGCGCGGCCGGGCCGAACCCGACCTGCTCGGCTGGCTTGATCTCGTGGCGCTGGGCACGGTGTGCGATGTCGTCCCGCTCGACGGGTTGAACCGGGTGCTGGTCGCGCAGGGGATCAAGGCGGCGCGGCGCGGCGCCAATGTCGGCATTGCGGCGCTCTGCGCCATCGCCGGCGTCCAGGGGCCGCTCAACGCCTATCATCTGGGCTTTGTGCTCGGGCCGCGGGTCAATGCCGGCGGCCGGGTCGGCGCCGCCGACCTGGGCGCCCGGCTGCTCGCGACCGACGACCCGGCGCTAGCCGCCGAACTCGCGCAACGCCTCGACGTGCACAACCGCGAACGCCGCGACATCGAGGGACGCACCTTGGCGGCGGCGATCGCGCTCGTCGAGGCGACGCCGCAAGCCCCGGTCCTGACCTGCGCCGCGGCCGAGGGTTGGCATCCCGGGGTGATCGGCATCGTCGCCGCCCGGCTCAAGGAGCGCTATGGGCGTCCGGCGCTGGTCGTAGCGCTGGCCGACGGCATCGGCCGCGGCTCTGGGCGCTCGATCGCGGGGCTGCCGCTTGGGCCGGCGGTGATCGCCGCGCGCCAGGCCGGGCTCTTGATCAACGGCGGCGGCCATGCGATGGCGGCCGGGTTCACGGTCGCGGCGGACCGGCTCGATGCGTTGCGCGAATTTCTGGCTCAGCGGCTGGGCGATGGACTCGGCCGCAAAACCTTGGTTCCCGAGCTTGCCATCGACGGCGCGCTTTCTGCCGCAGGCGCGCACGGCGAGCTCGTCGGCCAACTCGACCGGCTCGCGCCCTATGGCGCCGCCAATCCCGAGCCGCGCTTTGTCCTGCCGACGCTGCGCATCGCCCACGCCGAGCCGGTGGGCGAAGCCCATCTGCGCTGCACCCTCGCCGATCCGCTGGGCGACGCCCGGCTGCCGGCGGTCGCCTTCCGGGTCGCCGCGACGCCGCTCGGCCGCTTTCTCGCCGAGACCCGCGGGGCGGCGGTTCATCTCGCCGGCCATCTGCGCCGCGACGCCTGGCGCGGCGGCGACCGGGTGCAGCTGGTGATCGAGGACGCGGCCCCGGCCAACTGCTGAGGGCAACGGCCCCGGCCTCCATCGAGGGGCCGATTTTGCGGCGACCTTGACCCGGCGCGCAAATCGGCGAATGTCGCGCGGCGATTTACCCATGGAGGACCGGTGGAAGCACACGAGATTGCCGAGGCGATACGGGGCGAGGAGGCAGAGCGCCCGGTCGAGGCGGACGCGAGCTTCCGCAAATTCACCGGCATCTATCTCGGCATCGTCGCGATGCTGCTGGCGATCACCGCGCTCGGCGGGTCGAACGCGACCAAGACTATGCTGAACGCCAACATCCAGGCTTCCGACACCTATGCCTATTACCAATCGAAGGATATCCGGCAGACCGACTATTGGCTGGCCGCCGATCAGCTCGCCGCCCGGCTGGCCGCCGGCCCGGCGATGCCGCCAGCGGCCAAGGCGCAGATCGCCGACATGATTGATCGCTGGCGCGCCAAGGCCGCGCGCTATGAGAGCGATCCGATCGGCGGCCGCGGCAAAAAGGAGCTGCTGGCCTTGGCCCGGACATGGGAAACCAGGCGCGAGCGCGCCGCCCGGAAGGACCCGAACTTCGACTTTTCCGAGGCGTTGTTTCAGATCGCGATTGTGCTGGGCTCGGTCGCCATCGTCGCCGCCTCGCGCCCTCTGCTGCGCTTGAGCGGAGCGCTCGCATTCCTCGGCATCTTATTGATGTTTAACGGATATTTTCTGTTGATCCAGCTTCCTGCGGACTAACCTCCTGAGCGGCGACCGGGATCAGCCGGGAGAGGGCAAGGAATTTCTCGGGGTCTTGCGGCTGGCCGTTGACCCGCACCTCGTAATGCACGTGCGGCCCGGTGCTGCGCCCGGTGGTGCCGACGAGGCCGATCTCGGCGTGCCCCGCCACCTGCTGCCCGACCGAGACCAGGCAGCGGCGCAAATGGGCATAGAGCGTGTCGATGCCAAAGCCGTGGTCGATCTCGACCGTCTTGCCGTACTCGCCGAGCCAGCCGGCGTAAATGACCGTGCCCGGCGCCGTTGCGTAGACCGGCGAATTGTAGGGCGCATCCATGTCAATGCCGGTGTGGAACGCGGCCCTGCCGTTGAACGGGTCGATCCGATCCCCGAATGGGCTGCCAATCCGGTACTGCGCGAGCGGGGCTGCGATCGGCAGCACCTTGGCCAGGCCGCGGATCGCCGCCAGCTTTTCGGGATCGAAGGTGTTGACCGGGGCGTTGGCCTTGGGCGGCGGCACGAACGGGCCGCCTTCGGCCTGATTGCGCCCGAGCTGCGCGAACAGGCGGGCGACATCAACCCCGGCCGATCCGAGCGCGTGCTCGAACCGGGCGATCTGTCGATAACCCAAATCGGCGGCGTCGACCGTCGGATCGCCCACCATAGGTTGAGCCACCGCGGTCATCGGCGGCGGCGTCTGCGCCAGCGCGCGTCCGAGCGCCTCGAGCTGCACCCGCAACCGCGCGCGCAGATATCCCGCGATGCCGCGAGCGGCGCCAAGCCGACGAAGGTCCTCGACCATCTGGGAAAGGTTGGCTTGGTAGCGCGCAAACTGGGCCGCCGCGGCGGTGCGATCGGCTTCGGTCTTGCCGAGCCGCGTCGTCAGGCTGGCGCTTTTGGCCTGCTCCCGGCGCAGCGCCTGCCGCGACTGATCGAGCGCGTGCCGCGATCCACTGAGCGCGCGCGCCATCTCGGCGAGGCGCCCGTCCTCGAACGATGCGTCTGCTTCGACCGCCTGGCGCTGTCGAGCCATAGAAGCAAGCCGCTCCCCGAGCCCCGCGACATCGCTGCGCAGACCGGCATTGGCGGTTTGGATGCGAGCGACCGCGGCTTGCGCGTCGGCCACGAAACGTCGCTCGGCGATGCTTTTGGCCGCAAACCAGCACAGCCCGGCGCCGCACGCGACCATGACCAAAAGCACGGCCGCAGGCGTCCAACGCGGCAGCAGGACCGGCGCCTGGCCAAAACAAATCCGTATTTCAGGGAAGACCCTGCTTCCCGAGCTTCGGCTTTCGGTGACCATATTTCCCCACCCGGCGCCGAACCGTGGGTGTCCGACCGGCAACGACCGGACCAGGTTGCGGCTAGGTCAGCGCGAAGCGCCGCCGTCGATGATCCATCGGTGAGGCGGACGACCGGATGTTCCGGCCGCCCCGATATTCCCCCGAGCCCAGGATGGATTCGAGCCGGCGGCGCCTTGAGAGGGCGGCACCCTAGCGGCTCGCCGGCGCGCTGGCAACATTCAATCGTTAACTAGCCGGATTTTCCCAATCGGCAGCTCGCGACGGACAGAAACGCGGCTCTGCCGGCCCGCGCGCCGTCAATCACCCAGCGCACTCCTGGGGACAACGCGACCATCGTGTCTTGCCAGGATTGAAGGAATTGTGGTGAAGCGGCGGCCAGGATTGGGCAAAATTCTCGCTGTGCCTGTCCTTACACTGGTGCAGGCAGCGCATTTAGCGAATGGGGCGTAAATCTGTTCAACCGATAGCCGCGACCTCGGGGCGAGACGAATGCCCGGGCGCGAACTGGCTGCGATAATAGCCGGCGAAAACGCCGTCGCGCCGCAGCAATTCGGCCAGACTGCCCTCCTCGGCGATGACGCCGTCTTGCAGCACGACGATGCGGTCGCAGCGCTGCACCGTCGACAGCCGGTGAGCGATGATGAAGGTGGTGCGGCCTTCCATCAGGCGCTCAATCCCGGCCATGACCAACGCCTCGGTGGCGACATCGAGCGCCGAGGTCGGCTCGTCGAGGATCAGGATCGGGGCATCGCGCAACAATGCTCGGGCGATCGTCATCCGCTGCTTCTCGCCCTCCGACAGCGCCACGCCGGATTCGCCGATCACCGTGTCGTAGCCGTGCGGCAACGAGGCGATCAGATCGTCGATGCGCGCAAGCCGGGCCGCCCGCTCGATCGCCGCATCCTCCGCCCCCGGCCGGCCATAGGCGATGTTGTCGCGCACCGAAAGCGGGAAAATCAGCGGCGGCTGCAGCACCAGTGCGATCTGGCTGCGCAGGGATTTCAGGCTGTATTCGCGCAGATCGACGCCGTCGATCTCGACTGCGCCCGCGGTCGGATCGAAAAAGCGCGGCAGCAGGCCGAGGAGGGTCGATTTGCCGGCCCCGGTCGCCCCGACGATGGCGATCCTGGCGCCGGGCTCGACTTCGAGATCGATGCCGCTCAGCACCGGGGTCTGCGGGCGATAGCGGAAATCGACCCGGCGCCAGACGACCCGGCCGCTGGCGCCCTGCGGCGGAAAGCTCCGGCTGCCGTCTTCGAGGTCGGGCTCGGTGTCGAGCACCTCGAACACCCGGCGGGCACCCACCCGCGCCCCGGCGATCAGCCCCCAGCTCTGCGTGATCTGGTTAATCGGGGCGTAGAGCTGGGCCAGGTATGAGATGAAGACGATCAGCTGCCCGATGGTCAGCGCGCCGGACAAGACCGCGTGCGCGCCGGCGTAGACGACGATCGCGGTGCCGCCGGCGATCACCGCGTTGACCGCGCCGGAGTAGAGGGTTTGCCAGCTGTAGAGGCGCAACGTCGCGCGCAGGCTCTCCCGGCTCGCCCCCATGAACCGGCGATGCTCATCCTCCTCGCGGGTGAAGGCCTGCACCACCTTGATCGACGACATCGCCCACTGCACCAGGGAATAAACCCGGCTCTCGGTGGTCCGCACCTCGGTGGCGACGTCGACGATCTTGCGGTTGAACCCGGAAATCAGCGCGAACAGCACCGGGACAACGGTCAGCGCAAGCAGGGTCAGTCTCGCATCGAGCGGGAACAGGATGAACAGCATGCCGCCCAAGAGGACCAGCGCCGAGAGGATCGGCAAGGCCCCGTTCATGATCATCGTCTGCACGGCAAAGCTGTCGGCGGTGACCCGGTAGAGCAGGTCGCCGACCCGCTGACGACCATGGAAAGCCAGAGACAGGCGCTGCAGATGGGCGTAGAGCGCGCCGCGCAGGTCGTTGACCATGTTCTGCCCGACCCGGATCGTCGTGTAGTTGTGCAAGAGGGTCAGGCCGCCGCCGCCGAGCTGAACCACGACGATGCCGAGACAGGCGAGGAGCAGCAGCCCGCTCGCCGGCATCCCTCGCCATGCCGCCAGCGGGAAATGCTTGCCGCCCAGCACGTCGTCGATCACCACCTGCAGCGGCCACGGCTTCAACAGCTCAAAGCCGGTGATCAGGAACACCTGCGCCAGGGCCCAGGCGACTTGGCCGCGGTAAGGACGCAGATAGGGGAGCAGTTGTTTCAGCATTTCGCCGGTTTCCGCTGCGGCGAGGCGCACGCCGCCGGGCCGACCCGGCGCATCACGCCGGCTGCGGCGCGACGGCCGGGTTGCGGGAGCCCAAGAGCGGCGCCAACGGAATTAGACCAATCGGCCTGGCGACAGTTTCGACGATGCGCTGCATCATCCGGGCGAAGCCGCCGAGGCGGATCGCCATCACCGCGAAATTGATCAGCCCGGCCCCGCCGATCGCCGCCGCCGCCACTGGCCAGCCGAGGATCAATGCGAGCGCCGTCGAGATCGCATAGAAGCGCAACAGGAACAGCGCGAACCGCGACAGCCGCATCGCGCAGCGCACCCGCAACAGCCGCTTGCCGCCGCCATGGTTTTCGACACAGACCGTGACCAGCGCGCGGCTGCACAGACCGCGGGCGATCTCAAGATCCCAGCTGCTCCACCCGGTATCGGGCATGACGAAGTATTTCTGCCGCACCAGGAAGTCCATCAGCCCGCCGAGCAGGGCTTCCTTCTCGGTTCCCGCCTCGCTCCAATAAGCAAGGTGAAAGGCCCACCGCCGCCAGGAGATCTGGGCGCGCTGCTCGGTCGCGGCCGGAGCGAGGCGCGGCTGCGCCCGCTTCTCGCGAAGCCGCCATCTGATCCGCTCCCAGCCCCGCAATAGCGGGCCCAGATAGATCAACAGCGCCACCAGCGCGCGCGCCTTTGGCCCGGTGAAGCGCGCGTCGATCGGCGCCTTCAGCGCGCCGTTGACGCACATCGCCCAGGTGACCAGCAACGGCACCGCCAAGAGCCCCCACCAGCCGCCGCCGACGATCGCGCCCGATGCCATGAACAGGGCCGCCGCACTCCATTCGAAGGTTAACGGCAGAACGGCGGTCAACGAGGATGGCGGCTCATAAAGGGTCTGGAACAGGCCGCGCCCGAACACGCCCGAATAGATCACTGGCCGGCGCGACAGCAACAGCGAGGTCGACAAATCGCCATAGATCCGGCCGAGCCACTTCGCCTGCCCGAACAGGTTGAAGCGGAACGGGTGCTTCGAATAGACGAGAGCCTCGGCCTTGCCGTAGCCGCGCTGCTGGTCGCAGTACGCTTTGACCGTGTTGCGGCGGAAGTGCCAAACGATCGCCGCCGGGCTGAAGCCGATGACATGGCCGGCGTCCTGAAAGCGCCAACAGATATCGACGTCGTCGCCGGCGGCGCGATAGACCGGGTCGAACCCGCCGAGGCCGAGCAAGGTGTCGCGCCGGAACGCCATGTTGCAGCCGGCGATGTGCTCGGCGACCTCGTCGCTGAGCAGCACGTGGGTCGGGCCGCCCGGCGCCACCGCGACCGCCGCCGGGACAAGGCTGTCCTCGGGCGGCGGGAAATTCGGTCCGCCGCAAGCGCTGAGCCGGCCCGCCTCCATGCGGGCGATCAGATAGGTCAGCCAGTCGGGGTCGGCGACGCAATCGCTGTCGGTGTAGGCGATGATCGCGCCGCTCGCCGCCTCGGCGCCGACATTGCGTGCGACGCTCAAGCCCTTGTTCGGCTGGCTGATTATCCGGCAGTAGGGATAGCCTTCGGCGATTTCGAGGGTGCGGTCGCGCGAGCCGTCATTGACGACGATGACCTCGTAATCGGGATAGTTGAGCACCTCCAACGAGGCGAGGCAGGCATCGATCGTGCGCTCGGCATTGTAGGCGCAGACCACGACCGAGACCCGTGGATAGTGCGGCAGAGGCGGCGGCAGCGGGCCCACATAGGCGCGCTCGACCTCGTCCAGCGCCGGTTTGGACCGCCGCTCCCGGTCGACGAGGCCGAACGCCCAGTTCTCGACCAGGTGGCCGCCAGTGAACCATTCGTCGGTCCACGAGAACACGCAGGTCCCGGCAACCCCGGCGGCAAACGCGGTGCGGACCTGCCAGGACAATACCCGCCGCTGCTCCTCCTCGCCCTCATGCAGCGAATCGACGCCGAATTCGGTCAGCACCAGCGGTCGGTCGACGGCGAGGTTGTGCAACCGCGCGATATAGCGCGCAAATGCGCCCTGATCGTGCAGATAGACGTTGAAGCAGACGAAATCGGTGAAATCGATGGTCAGGTATTCGGTCGACGGAAAGTTGGCATAGCTGACCAGCGCTAGCGGGTGCTCTCGCTTGACCAGGGCGACGAGGCTCTGCAGAAAGCGCCGCACCGGCTCGGCGCCGTGCCAGCGGATCATATCGGGCGGGATCTCGTTGCCGACCAGATAGGCGAAGACCGCCGGGTGGCGAGCGCAGGCGCGAGCCCCGACGCTTACCGCCTCGCGAATTTCCGCCTGGGTCGCTCGGCTGTCGAGAAAGGCGATGTGCTGCGGCCAGGGCAGCCCGACCAGCACCCGCAACCCCGCCTCATGGGCCGCGTCGAGCAGCCAGAGCGGCGGCACGGTGAACACCCGGACCGTGTTGATCCCGGCTTCGCCCATCAGCGCGAAATCCCGGTCGACCACCGCGGGCTCGGGAAACGGCGCGCCGTGGCTGCCGGTCTGGAAGGTGCCGTAGGTGACGCCCTTGACGAAATGCTTATCCTCGCCGGCGAAAAAAAACTTGCCGCTCACCCGGATCGCAGCCGCCGGCTCGACAAGCGCGGTCGACCCCAACGCCGGGCGCGCCGCAGCCTCGTCGCTGTCGACCAGGGTCATCCTTGACATCTCCCGAGACCGATGCCGCGTCTACTGACGCCTGACGGGACGCCTGACGGGGGCAGCGCTCGCACAACGGATCATCGCCCGAATCATTCCTGCCGCCGGTGCGGGCCGGCCGCCAATTCTTGGCCAGCCGAACGAGAGCGTGATCTGCGGGTTCATTGCGCCGCGCGGGTATGCCAGGCGAGGGCGGTGCGGATGATCGTGTCGAGATCGGAGTGCCGGGCGCGCCAGCCGAGAATGTCGGCCGCCAGGCTGGGGTCGGCGACCAGCGCGGCGGGATCGCCCGGCCGGCGCGGCGCGGCGCGGGCCTGGATCTTGCGGCCGCTGATCGCCTCGGCGGCGGCGATCACCTCGCGCACCGAATGGCCGCTGCCGGCGCCGAGATTGACGGCGATGCTGGCGCCGCCCGCGCGCAGGCGCTCGAGCGCCCGCAGATGCGCGATCGCCAAATCGTGGACATGAACGTAGTCGCGGATCGCGCTCCCGTCTGGCGTCGGGTAATCGGCGCCGTAGATCTCGATTTGCGCGCGTTGCCCGAGCGCCGCCTGCAGCACCAGCGGAACGAGGTGGGTTTCGGGTTCGTGGCATTCGCCGATTTCGCATTCGGGATCGGCGCCGGCGGCGTTGAAGTAGCGCAACGCGACCGAGCGCATGCCGTAGGCGGCGCCGTACCAGTGCAAGGCGCGCTCGATGGCGAGCTTGGTTTCGCCATAAGGATTGACCGGACGCTGCGGCGCGCTCTCGCCGATCGGCACCCGATCGGGGACGCCATAGGTGGCGCAGGTCGAGGAAAACACGATCTCGCCGACCCCCGTTTCGCGCATTGCCTCCAGCAAGGACAGCGTGCCGCCGAGATTGTTGCGATAGTAGAGCGCCGGATCGGCCACCAATTCGCCGACATAAGCATAGGCGGCAAAATGCATGACGACCCCGACGCGATGCTCGGCAAGGGCGCGGGAGAGCCGGGGCCGATCGGCGAGGTCGCCCTCGACCAGCGGTCCCCAGCGCACCGCCTCGCGCCGCCCGCGCGACAAATTGTCGAACACGACCGGACGCCAGCCGGCCTTGGCCAGCACCTTGCACGCGTGCGCGCCGATATAGCCCGCGCCGCCCGTTACCAGCACCGCTTGCGACATCAGACTCGGCCGGATTGGACTATTGATTGCATGATTATCGCATCCTAACGGATGATCTGCGTCCAATCTTCCGCCACGGGACGCTGTTCCGGACGCGGCGGCTTGCCGCAGCCGGGGCTGGCGGCAGAGGCCGGGGCGGAATAAGCCAGGGGCTGGCAGAGTAGCCCGGGCATGGAATAAGCCGGACGAGCCGCCGTTTTGTGCTGCATTCGCGCGAGGATCGGGCCAAAAATGCGTATCGCGATAATCGGAACCGGGTATGTCGGGCTGGTCTCGGGAGCGTGCTTTTCCGAGTTTGGAGTGGAGGTCGCCTGCGTCGACCAGGACCGGGCCAAGATCGCCCGGCTGGAGCACGGAGAGATGCCGATCTTCGAGCCCGGGCTCGAAGCGCTGGTGGCCAGGAACGCAGCGGCGGGGCGGCTCTCGTTCACCACCGATCTACCGCGCGCGGTCGCCGGCGCCGACGCCGTGTTCATTGCCGTCGGCACGCCGTCGCGGCGCGGCGACGGACACGCCGATCTGTCCTACGTCCATGCCGCGGCCGCGGAGATCGGGCGGGCCCTGACCGGTTACGCCGTGGTGGTGACCAAATCGACGGTGCCGGTCGGCACCGGCCGCGAGGTCGCCGAGATCCTGCGGCGGATGCGCCCGCCCGGCGGGTTCGATGTCGCCTCGAACCCCGAATTCCTGCGCGAGGGCTCCGCGATCGAGGATTTCATGCGCCCCGACCGGGTGGTGATCGGCGCCGACAGCGAGCCCGCCCGCGCGATCCTGCACGCGCTGTACCGCCCGCTCTATCTCATCGAAACGCCGATGCTGTTCACCGACATCGAAACCGCCGAACTGATCAAATATGCGGCGAACGCCTTTCTTGCGACCAAGATCACGTTTATCAACGAGATCGCCGATCTGTGCGAACGGGTCGGCGCCGACGTTCAGGACGTGGCCAAGGGCATCGGCCTCGACGGCCGCATCGGCCGCAAATTCCTGCATGCCGGGCCGGGTTTTGGCGGCTCGTGCTTTCCCAAGGATTGCCGAGCCCTGGTGCGCACCGCGCGCGAGGCCGAGGCGCCGCTGGCGATCGTCGAGACCGTGGTGCAGGCCAACGATGCGCGCAAGGAGCGCATGGCCGACAAAATCGTCGCCGCCTGCGGCGGCAGCGTCGCCGGCCGGACCCTGGCCGTGCTCGGGCTGACCTTCAAGCCCAACACCGACGATATGCGCGACAGTCCGAGCCTCGCCATCCTGCCGCGCCTCGCCGCCGCCGGAGCGAAGCTGCGGGTCTACGACCCCGAGGGGATGGACGAGGCGCGAAAGCTGCTGCCCGATCTCGGCTATTGCACGGACGCCTATGAAACCATGGCCGGAGCCGACGCGCTCGTGCTATTGACCGAGTGGAACGCCTTTCGCGCGCTCGATCTGGCGCGCGTCGGGGCGCTGCTGGCAAAGCCGCTGGTGATCGATCTGCGCAACGTCTACCAGCCGCACGAAATGATCGCCGCCGGTCTATCCTATGTCAGCATCGGCCGCCCGGCGCACGCCGCCCGGCCGCAATTGCGGGCGCTCGCCTGAGAGGTCGCCAATGTCCATCGCCAGCCGGAAGTTCGCCAGATGACCAGCGTCGTTGCCAAGCGGGTTCTCGTCACCGGCGGCGCCGGGTTTCTCGGCTCGCATCTGTGCGAGCGTCTGGTCGGTCGCGGCGACGACGTGCTCTGCGTTGACAATTATTTTACCGGCCGCAAGGACAACGTCGCCCAGCTGTTGGGCAACCCGCATTTCGAGGCGATGCGCCACGACATCACCCATCCGTTATTTGTCGAAGTCGACGAGATCTACAATCTCGCCTGCCCGGCCTCGCCGATCCATTATCAGTTCGACCCGGTGCAGACGACCAAGACCAGCGTCATCGGCGCGATCAACATGCTGGGACTGGCCAAGCGGCTGAAAGCCAGGATCTTCCAGGCCTCGACCTCAGAGGTGTATGGCGACCCGACGATGCACCCGCAGCAGGAGAGCTACCGCGGCAACGTCAACCCGATCGGGCCGCGCGCCTGCTACGACGAAGGCAAGCGCTGCGCCGAGACTTTGTTCTTCGACTATTACCGCCAGCACAATTTGAAGATCCGCGTCGCCCGCATCTTCAATACCTACGGGCCGCGCATGCACCCGAACGACGGCCGCGTCGTCTCCAACTTCATCGTGCAGGCGCTGCGCAACGAGCCGATCACCCTCTACGGCGAAGGCACCCAGATCCGCGCCTTCTGTTACGTCGACGATCTGATCGACGGCTTTGTCGCGCTGATGGCCGCCGCCGACGACATTACCGGACCGGTCAACCTCGGCAACCCGGTCGAAACCTCGGTCGCCGAACTCGCCGACCTCGTCATCGCCCTGACCGGCTCGCGCTCGACGATCGTCCGCCGCCCGCTCCCGGTCGACGACCCCGTCCAACGCTGCCCGGACATCGCCCAGGCCGAGGCGGTGCTGGGCTGGCGCCCGCGCACCGAACTCAAGGACGGCCTCACGCGCACCATCGCCTATTTCGACAAGCTGCTGGCGCAGCGCGGGCCGCCTGCGCCCGCCCGCCGCGCCGCCGGGAGACCCGCATCCCGGGCGCTTCCGGTCAAATGATCCGCCGCGCCCGCAGCTCGTCGATGATCAGCGGCGGCGGCCTGTTCGGCGGTGGCGCCGATCGTCGTCACCCGCATCTCGGGCGCTTGCGGCGCCTCGTAGGGCGAGTCGAGCCCGGTGAAATGCTCGATCCCGCCGGCCTTGGCCTTGGCGTAGAGGCCCTTGGGGTCGCGCCGGATGCATTCCTCGATCGGAGTGTCGACAAAAATCTCGAAAAATGCGGTCGGGCGGGTCAGCTCGCGCACCATCCGCCGCTCGGCGCGGAACGGCGAGATGAACGAGCAGATCACGATCAGCCCGGCCTCGGCCAAGAGCCTGGCGACCTCGCCGACGCGGCGGACGTTCTCGACCCGGTCGGCGTCGGTAAAGCCCAGATCCCGGTTAAGGCCGTGCCGCACATTGTCGCCGTCGAGCAGCATCGTGTGCCGGCCCAGGGCCAGCAATTGCTTTTCAACCAGATCGGCGATCGTCGATTTGCCGGCGCCCGACAACCCGGTCAGCCACAGCACCGCCGGGTTCTGGCCTTTGAGCGCGGCCCGCTCGCAGCGCCCGACCGTCAGCGCCTGCCAATGGATGTTGCTGGCCCGGCGCAGGCCAAAGGCGATCATCCCGGCCCCGGCCGTCTCGTTGCTGAAGCGGTCGATCAGGATGAAGGCGCCGGTGTCGCGGTTGACCCTATAGGGGTCGAACGCCACCGGGGCTGCGGTCGACAGATTGCAGAACCCGATCTCGTTCAGGCCCAAGGTCTTGTCGGCCAGATGCGCCAGGGTTTCGACGTCGATGCGATGCTTCAGCGCGGTGACCGTGGCCGGCAACGTGCGGGCGCCGATCTTTAAGAGATAGGAGCGGCCGGGGACCAGCGGATGCTCGCTCATCCAGATCAGGTGTGCGGCGAACTGGTCGACGAATTCGGGCGGGTCGCGCGGCTCGGCGAGCAAATCGCCGCGGGCGATGTCGATCTCGTCGGCGAGGACGAGGGTCACCGCGTCGCCGGCCCCGGCCCGGTCGAGCGGCCCGTCGAAGGTGGCGATCCGGCAAACCCGGGTCGAGCGGCCCGAGCCGGCGAGCACGACCGGATCGCCTGGCGCGACCGAGCCCGAGGCGATCGTTCCCGAGAAGCCGCGGAACGAGGCGTCGGGGCGGTTGACCCACTGCACCGGGAAGCGGAACCGCGCATCGCCGCGGCCGGCGGTCGCGACCGTCTCGACCGTCTCGAGATGATCGAGCAAAGCCGGCCCATGATACCATAGCATTCGCTCGGAGCGGCGGATGACGTTGTCGCCGGCCACGGCGCAGAGCGGGATCGCGCGCACCGCCGGCTCGCCCAGCCCCGCGGCGAACGCCGAGAAATCGGCGGCGATCTCGGCAAAGCGGCGCTCGTCGTAGCCGACCAAATCCATCTTGTTGATCGCCAGAACCATTTTACGGATGCCCAGCAGCGAGCAGATGAAGGCATGCCGCCTGGTTTGGGTAACGACGCCGTGGCGGGCGTCGACCAGGATCACGGCGAGGTCAGAGGTCGAGGCGCCGGTCGCCATGTTGCGGGTGTACTGCTCGTGCCCGGGGGTATCGGCGACGATAAAGGCGCGCCTGGGGGTGGCAAAAAAGCGATAGGCGACGTCGATCGTGATCCGCTGCTGGCGCTCGTCCTCGAGACCGTCGAGCAGCAGGGAAAAGTCGATCGCCTCGCCGGTGGTGCCGAACCGGCGCGACTCGCGCTCGAGCGCCTCGAGCTGGTCGTCGAAGATCAGCGCGCAATCATGCAGCAGCCGCCCGATCAGAGTCGACTTGCCGTCATCGACCGAGCCGCAGGTCAGAAAGCGCAACAGATCCCGCTCATGCGGCATGGCCGGGGGGTCGCCCGAATCCGGCATCAGAAATAGCCCTCGCGCTTTTTGCGCTCCATCGCCGCCTCTTCGTCGCCGTCGATCAGCCGGCCCTGGCGTTCTGAGCGGCGGGTGTCGCGCAATTCGGCGAGAATCTCGGAAGGCGTCGCCGCCGCCGATTTAATCGCCCCGGTCAACGGATAGCAGCCGAGCGTGCGAAACCGAACGCGGCGCCATTGCGGCTCCTCGCCCGGGTTCAGCGGCAGCCGGTCGTCGTCGACCATGATCCAGGTCGCCGCTGCGCGCGACCACCGGCCGCGCCGCCGCGAAATAAAGCGGTACGACCGGGATCGCTTCGGCGGCGATGTATTCCCACACATCGTGCTCGGTCCAGTTCGACAGCGGAAAAACCCGCATCGTCTGGCCCTCGCCGAGGCGCGTGTTGTAGAGCCGCCATAATTCGGGGCGCTGGTTCTTCGGGTTCCAGTCGTGGTTGGCGCCGCGCAGGGAGAAGACGCGTTCCTTGGCCCGGCTCTTTTCCTCGTCGCGCCGCGCCCCGCCGAGCGCCGCATCGAAGCCATGGCGGTCGAGCGCCTGCTTCAGGGCCGCGGTCTTCATCACCGCGGTGTGCAACGCCGATCCCGAGCCGATCGGATCGATGCCGCGCAGCACACCATCCGCATTGGTGTGGACGATCAGTTCGAGGCCGAGGCGGCGCGCGGTCGCGTCGCGAAACGCGATCATCTCGCGGAACTTCCACAAGGTATCGATATGCAGCAGCGGAAACGGCGGCTTGCCCGGAAAGAACGCCTTGCGCGCCAGGTGCAGCATCACGCTCGAATCCTTGCCGATCGAATAGAGCATGACCGGCTGGCGGAACTCGGCGGCGACCTCGCGCATGATCGCGATCGCCTCGGCTTCGAGGCGGCGCAGGTGCACAGCGCTGCGGCGCAGCAACGGGAACGGTTCGGCAATAGCGGCCACGGCCTCTTCTTTCGCGGAGCTGACAGCGACTATCCCCGTTAAACAACAGCGAGGCCGATGTCAAACCGCTAGCTGACGTTGCCGGCTCTATGACCAAAGACCGCTGCGCGCCGACGCCGGCCGCGCTCGCAAAAAATTCACAAAGATCTGCATTTTCCGTGCGCATGAATTGACCGGGCGGGACCAGGGCGACGGTCATGAGCCTGAATTGCGGCCGCCGCTCACTGTCGCGATCTGCCGGGTATGAGCCGCCGCCAACAGTCCGTTTCGCCTGAACTTCCGGAGACATCCATGAACATTGAAGCGCCCCCGTCCGGTGCCCCGTGCCCCAGCTTCATCGCGCCGAGGCCGTCGAGGTCTGGAAGAAGTACCAGGCAAAGCCCGACAAAATCCATTATTGAAGCGCGCGCCATCCACGGCGTTCGAGCGACTGCGTCGTCCTCGAAAGACCGCTCGCCGGCCGGCGCCCGCGACCATGAAGGGGCGCGACGCCGGAATGGCAGCGAACGCGTCAGGCGCGGTGGCGCCGGTTTCCGGGCGCCGCCCCCCATGCCGGCCTTCGCCTTGGCCGGCTCAATGCAGCTTTGGCGCCTTGAGAAACCTGGTGCGGTCGGCGGACAGCACGCAAACGGTCAAGGTTTCGCCGTCGCGCACCACCTGGAGTTGGACCTCGCTGCCGGCCGGACCGCCGGCCCACACCTTGCGCCAGAAACCGGCGAGGCCCGCCACCGGATCCTCGCGCACCGCCAGAATGCGGTCGCCGGGCCGCAGCCCGGCCTTGTTCGCCGGCCCCTGCTCGGCCAGCCCGGCGACGACGATCGCGTCCTCCACCTCGGCGGCGTAGAGGCCGAGCCACGGGCGCACCGGCCGGTTCGGGCGGCCATAGGTCAGCATGTCGTCGAGGATCGGCGGCAGCAGATCGATCGGCACCACCATATTGACGTCGCGGCGCAATTCGCGGCCGCTCGAATGCTGGACATGCAGCGAGCCGATGCCAATCAGCCTTCCGTCGGCGCCGATCAGCGCCGCCCCGCCCCAAAACGGATGCGCCGGTGCGGTAAAGATCGCATGGTCGAGCACGTATTCCCAATAGCCGGCGAATTCCTGGCGGGCGACGACCCGCGCCGAGATGGCGTGGCGGCGGCCGCCCTCGGCGGCCATGATGGCGCGGTCGCCGGCCCCGACGCGCATGCCGACGCCCAGTTCGAGCGGCGCCGTGTTCAAGCTGCCGAGCGCCTGGACCAGACCGAAGCCAGTCTCCGAATCATAAGCCAAAACATGCCCCGGCACCGCGCCCCCCGCCGCAGTGGTGAGCCAGATCGTCTCGGCTTCGGTGACCAGATAGCCGATCGTCAGCACCAGGCCATCGCGGCGGATCAACACGCCGCTGCCGGCCCGCTCGGTGCCGAGCGTGCCGGCGGTAAACGCGTCTTCCGGTATCTGCGCCCGCACGCCGAGCACGGCGCCGAGCGCCTGATCGAGGTCAAAGCTGCACTCGCCGGGCTTTGGCTGGATCTCGCCCGGGATTTCCCAATCTAGGTTTCGCGGCATCGCAACAGCTCTTCAGTGGCGTCCGGTTCGATCATAACCCGCAAAGAGTGCGCCCGGCGCGCGCCATTGTCAAAACCGCCAGCATTTGCCGGCCCGGCACGAGCTCAGCCCGTCGGCTGCTTGACAAGCCGCGGTGCGCCGGCTATCTAGGCAGCACTCTCGCCCGGAGAGTGCTAATTGCGAAATCGGATCGGGGTCAAGGAGGATTTGATGAAATTTCGTCCGCTGCACGACCGTGTGGTGATACGGCGCGTCGAGGAAGAGGAAAAGAGCAAGGGCGGCATCATCATTCCGGACACGGCGAAAGAAAAGCCGATGGAAGGCGAGGTGGTCGCGGCCGGCCCGGGCGCGCGCGGCGAAGACGGCAAGATTCAGCCGATGGACGTCAAGGCGGGCGACCGCGTGCTGTTCGGCAAATGGTCCGGCACTGAGGTCAAGCTCGACGGCGAAGAGCTGATCATCATGAAAGAGTCCGACATCATGGGCGTGATCGCCTGAGGAGAAGCAAGGAATGGCAGCCAAGGACGTCAGATTTCATGCCGACGCGCGCGACCGGATGCTGCGCGGCGTCGACATTCTCGCCAATGCGGTCAAGGTGACGCTCGGTCCCAAGGGCCGCAACGTCGTACTCGACAAATCGTTCGGCGCGCCGCGGATCACCAAGGACGGGGTCACCGTCGCCAAGGAGATCGAGCTTTCCGACAAATTCGAGAACATGGGCGCGCAGATGGTCAAGGAGGTCGCGGCCAAGACCAGCGACCAGGCCGGCGACGGCACCACCACCGCGACCATCCTGGCCCAGGCGATCGTACGCGAAGGCGCCAGAGCGGTGGCCGCCGGGATGAACCCGATGGATTTGAAGCGCGGCATCGACATCGCGGTCGCGGCGGTCGTCGAAGACATCAAGAAGCGCTCGAAGAAAATCTCGACCAATGACGAGATCGCCCAGGTCGGCACGATCTCGGCCAATGGCGAGCGCGAGATCGGCGAGATGATCGCGCAGGCGATGCAAAAGGTCGGCAACGAGGGCGTGATCACCGTCGAGGAGGCCAAGAGCCTCGAGACCGAGCTCGACGTGGTCGAGGGCATGCAGTTCGACCGCGGCTATCTCTCGCCCTATTTCGTCACCAACGCCGAGAAGATGGTGGCCGAGCTCGAAAACCCGTACATCCTGCTGCATGAAAAGAAGCTGTCCGGGCTGCAGGCGATGCTGCCGATGCTCGAGGCGGTGGTGCAGAGCGGCAAGCCGCTGCTGATCGTCTCGGAAGACGTCGAGGGCGAGGCGCTGGCGACGCTCGTCGTCAACAAATTGCGCGGCGGGTTGAAGGTGGCGGCGGTCAAGGCCCCCGGCTTTGGCGACCGGCGCAAGGCGATGCTGGAAGACATCGCGATCCTGACCGGCGGCCAGGTGATCAGCGAGGACCTCGGCATCAAGCTCGAAAACGTCACCCTCGACATGCTCGGCCAAGCCAAGCGGGTGCGGATCGAGAAAGAAAATACGACGGTCATCGACGGCGCTGGCAAGACCGAGGACATCCAGGGCCGGATCGGGCAGATCCGCCAGCAGATCGAGGAGACCACCTCCGATTACGACCGCGAGAAATTGCAGGAGCGGCTGGCCAAGCTCGCCGGCGGCGTCGCGATCATTCGCGTCGGCGGCTCGACCGAAGTCGAGGTCAAGGAACGCAAGGACCGGGTCGACGACGCGATGCATGCGACCCGCGCCGCGGTTGAAGAAGGTGTCGTCGCCGGTGGCGGCGCCGCACTCCTCTACGCCGCGCGCGTCCTCGACGCTCTGAACCCGGCCAACGGCGATCAGAAGGTCGGCATCGACATTATCAAAAAGGCGATCCTCTACCCGGCGCGGCAGATCGCCGAAAACTCGGGCACCGACGGCTCGATCATCGTTGGCAAGCTGCTCGACAGCAAAGACCCGAACTACGGCTACGACGCGCAGAAGGGCGAATTCACCGACATGATCCGCGCCGGCATCATCGACCCGACTAAGGTCGTGCGCCACGCGCTGCAGGATGCGGCCTCGGTCGCCGGCCTGTTGATCACCACCGAGGCGATGGTGGCCGAGCGGCCCGAGCCCAAGGGTCCGCCGGCGATGCCGCCCGGCGGCGGCATGGGCGGCATGGGCGGCATGGACTTCTAAGCCGCGCCGGCTTCCGACGCCGAGCCAACAGGGGCCGCCTGTCCGCCAGACCGCGGGCCGGCGGCCCTTCTTTTTGCCCCGCCGCCGCTCGCGGCAAGGAGGCCGGCGCGATGCAGCATTGCGTCAGGGATGGGCCGGGCGTCGCGCGCCTAACACCACGGTGCGCCGCGCTGGCGCGGCCTGATTCGGACCGGGGATGGCCTCTGACATCGCGATAATGCGGCGCCTTCGCCACAGCCTCGAAGGGGCGCTGGCCGAGCCCCCGTCCTGGGCGCTGCCGGCGGCGATCGGGGCATTGGCGCTGGCGTTGCGGCTCTACGGGCTCGGGGACAAGCCGTTCTGGCTCGACGAGATCGCGAGCCTGCGGCGGGCGACGTCGAGCCTGCACGACCTCGTCGCCAACTCACTGCGCAACAAGCATTATCCCAGCTATTTCCTGCTGTTGTGGCTGCTGGCCAAGATCGGCGCGTCGCAATGGCTGCTGCGCCTGCCGTCGGCGCTGTTCGGCGCGCTCGACGCCGCCTTGGTCTGCGCCATCGGCGGTCGGGCGGCCGGCCGGCGCAGCGGGCTGATCGCCGGGTTGCTGATGGCGCTATCGCCGTTCGAGATCCAGTTCGGCCAGGAGGCGCGCTCTTACACTCTGGTATCGTGCCTGATTCTCATTGCGCTTTACGGGCTGGTGCGGCTGGCCCAGGATCCGGCCGCGGCGGCCCTGCCGCTGCGTCATGACAGCGCCCCGCGGCGCGTTTGGCTCGCCTATGGTCTCGGCACCGCGGCGGCGCTCGACGTACTCAACGTCGCGGTGCCATGGCTGGTCGCCGCCAATCTCGGCGCGGTGGCGATCGCTTGGCGCGCTGGCGAGCGCCGAGGCGCCTTCCTGCGCAATTGGGGAATGGTCCAGGCGCTCATTCTCGCCGCCTGGCTGCCCGCCTTCGCCTGGCTCTATTTTGCCAGCAAGGGCGCTGTCTTCTATGGCGCGGGCTGGGCGCCGCCGGCCACCTTGAAGACGATCTGGGCGATCGTCGCCCCGGTCTATTTGCTGCGCATATCGAGCTTCATCACCTTCAGGCTGTTGCCAGCGACGGTTCCCGGCCTCGCCGCCGCGGTCGCGGCGATGGCGCTGTGGGGCGCGTGGCGGCTGCGCCGCGATCCCGTGGTGCTGGCGGTCCTCGGCGCCGCCGCGCTGGCGCTGCCCTTGGGCCTGCTGGTGGTCTCGCTGTTCGTGCCGGTGATGGTGCCGCGCTACTTCGCCTGGAGTGCGGCGCCCTTCTTCATTTTTGCCGGCGCCGGTCTTGGCCGGCTGTCATCGGCGCCGCTCTGCGCGGCGGCGGCGGCGCTGGCCGCTTCATGCCTGATCAATCTTGCCCCTTATTACCATTTCGAGACCAAGCCGCGCTGGGATCTGGTGGCCAAAGACCTCGCCGCCAAGGCCAAGCCGGGCGACGTAGTGCTGCTCGACAACTACTATTCCTATTTTGTGCTGTCGACGTTTGCCGCCCGCGATGGTTTGGCTAATGACGGGGTCACCTTGACCTGGAACCTGCCCGAGGCCTTGCGGCTGGCGCCCGGCCATCAGCTCTGGGCGGTTTATGGCCGGACCGGACAGGCCGCCAAAAAGCAGACGCCGGAGGGCTTCCGCGACACTTTTGCCGGGCTGGGCCGGCCGGTCACTGAAAAGTCGGTCGGCCGCTACATCATCCTGTGGCGGTTCGAAGAGCCGACCGCCGTCAGCCAGACTGCGGCGCCGCCATCCCGCCCGGATGCGCTCGCCGCCGGCGAACCGCATCCATAAAATTTTGCCGCCACCCATCGCGGCCACCGCCTCGCGCCAACAGCGGCGCTTGACAGCCTGCCGCTTAGCTGGCGGGATCGCCCGCGGTAGTTCCACAGGAGGGTCGAATGGCGCGGGCAAACCGGGTGCGGGAATTGTGGCAGGCGGGCAAGCCCGTCATCAACAGCTGGCTCGGCATCCCATCGAGCTTTTCGGCCGAGGTCATGGCCCATGCCGGCTGGGATTCCTTGGTCGTCGACATGCAGCACGGGATGATCGACTACCAGATGATGGTGACCATGCTGCAGGGCATCTCGACCACCGAGACAGTGCCCCTAGTGCGGGTGCCATGGAACGACCCTGCCTATATCCAGAAGGCGCTCGACGCCGGCGCCTACGGCATCATCTGCCCGATGATCAACACCCGCGCCGAGGCCGAAAAGCTCGTCGACTCGATGCGCTATGCGCCGCTCGGCCATCGCAGCTCGGGGCCGATCCGCGCCTCGCTCTATGGCGGCGCCGACTATCACGCCAAGGCCAACGACATCGTCATCGCCTTTGGCATGATCGAGACGCGGGAAGCGATCGACAATCTCGACCAGATCCTGTCGGTCAAGGGGCTCGATGCAATCTATGTCGGCCCCTCCGACCTGTCGATTTCCCACGGCTATTCGCCGGGCGGCGACAAGCCCGACGAGTGGATGATGGTGGCCCTCAAGAAGGTGCTCGACGGCTGCAAAAAGCATGGGGTCAAGCCCGGCATCCATTGCGGCGCCCCGGCCTATGCCAAAAAAATGATCGAGATGGGCTTTATGTTCGTCACCGTCGGTGGCGACACCCGCTTTGTGACGATGGGCGCCCAGGCGGCGGCGCAGGAAATGCGCGGCAAGGCGCCGACGAGCCCGGCGCGCGCCGGCAGCTCCAGCCCGTATTGAGCCGCGGCAGCCCCCTCCCTAACCCTCCCCCGCATGCGCGGGAGGGAAGAGCGCGACGCGCTCGGGTGGGGGTTTGACCGAAATCTACATCGACGCCGACGCCTGCCCGGTGCGCGAAGAGGTATACCGGGTAGCGGGGCGGCTCGGCGTCGGCGTGTTCGTCGTCGCCAACGGGTCGCGGCCGATCCGGCCGCCCGACCTCTCCTATGTGCGCATGGTGATGGTCGGCGAGGCCGCCGACGCCGCCGACGACTGGATCGCCGCGGCCATCGCCGCGGCCGATGTCTGCGTCACTGCCGACATCCCACTCGCCGCGCGCTGCCTGGCGAAGGGCGCGCGCGTGGTGCCGCCGACGGGCCGGCCGTTCACCAGCGCCAATATTGGCAATGCGCTGGCCGGCCGCGAGATCGCCCGCCACCTGCGCGAGCTCGGCGCATCCGGCAAGGGGCCGGCGCCGTTCGCCAAGGCCGACCGCTCGCGGTTTCTCGGCGCGCTCGATCAGGCGGTACAGGCGGCGCTGCGCAGCTAACCGCCGACCGCGCCCTGGGCCTCGATATAGAGCGCATAGACCGACTGGCTCGCCGCCATGAAGAGGCGGTTGCGCTTCGGCCCGCCGAAACAGACATTGGCGCAGCGCTCGGGCAACAGGATGCGGCCGATCAGTGCGCCGTCCGGGGCGAACGCCGCAACCCCGTCCTCGCCCTCGCCGCCGGAAAACCCGCACCACACATTGCCCTCGGTATCGACGCGGATGCCGTCGGCATAGCCCGGCATCGCGTTGAAAAAGACCCGTCCGTTCGCAGTCCTGGCGCCGTCGTCGACCATATCGTAGACGTGGACGGTCTTCGCCCCGCCCGGGCGTATCGACGACGTAGAGCCGCTGTTCGTCGGGCGAAAACGCCAGCCCGTTCGGCCGCTCCATGTCGCCGACCGCAATCGTCGTCTCTCCGGTCCGAGGATCGATGCGGTAGACCCGGTACGGCAGCTCGGGTGTCGCCTTGTGGCCGAGATAGTTGCCGCGTATTCCGGCGCCATTGTCGCTGAACCAGATCGAGCCGTCTGACTTGACCACCACATCGTTGGGGCCGGTCAGCCTCTTGCCGTCGAAGCTCTCGGCCAGGACCGTGATCGTCCCGTCATATTCGGTGCGGGTCAGGCGCTGCGCGTCCATCTCGCAGGTGACGAGCCGGCCCTGCCGGTCGCGGGTGTTGCCGTTGGCGTAATGCGACGGCTTGCGAAAGAGGCTGACCGCACCGGTCTCCTCCTCCCATTTCATGATCCGGTCGTTGGGGATGTCGCTCCACAACAGGAATCGCCCGTCGCCGAACCACACCGGCCCCTCGGTAAAGCGGCAATCGCCGGCGATCCGCTCGATCGCGGCGTTGCCCAGCACCAGCGCCGCAAAGCGCGGGTCGAGGATCTTGATGCCGGGATCGGGGTAGCGGATCGGGTCGTTAGGCATCGCATGTTCTCCCTGCCGTCATTGCGAGCGCAGCGACGCAATCTCGTGCGGGGCGCCGAGATTGCCGCGCCGACTTCGGCCCGTCGCAATGACAAGATCCAAGATTGCCGTCCTATGAATTCGGGCCGCGCTCCATCGATACCGGCTGCCAGCGCCTAAGATCGCCCTTGGCCAGCACCGACGGGTTGACGCACGACATCGGCCATTTGCCGGAGAGTGCCAGCGACAGTTCGAGCCCGACCCGCCGCCGCCGCGCTGGATCGAACCGGGCCGTCGCCGAGGCGACATGCGCGGTCAGAATCACCTTGTCCATGCGCAACAGCGGGTTGTTGCCGCCCGGCGGCTCCCTTTCGAGCACGTCGAGCCCGGCGCCGGCGATCAACCCGTCATCGAGCGCCTTGATCAGCGCCGCCTCGTCGGTGGTCGGACCGCGCCCGGTCGAGACGTAGATCGCGGTCTTCTTCATCTGGCGGAAATGCTCTTCGCGGATCATCCGCTGGGCGCTTTCGGTCGCCGGCGAATGCATCGAGAGGATGTCGGCGCGCGCCAGCAGTTCGGGAAGGCTGACCGGCTCGACCCCGCGCTCGGTCATCACCATCTCCTCGATGAACGGGTCGTAGGCGATGATGTGCAGACCAAACGGCTTCGCCCGCTCGGCGACCGCGCGCGCCACATGGCCGAAGGCAATCAGGCCCAGGGTCATGCCGCGCAGCCGCGGGATTTTGAGCAGCGCCGGCCGGCCCTCGGCCCAGCGCCCGTCGCGCACCATCCGGTCCTGCTCGATCAGGCGGCGGTGGGTGGCCAGGATCAGGGTCATCGCGTGGTCGGCGACCTCCTCGATAAAGGTGTCGGGACAATTAGTGACCGGGATGCCCTTGGCGGTCGCGGCCTCGACATCGACGGTGTCGACCCCGACGCTGCCGAGCGAGATGATCCGGCAGCGCTGCAAGCCGTCGATCATCTTTTTGGTGATCGGCCGGCCCTTGGCGTAGAGCGCGTCGGCGTCCTTGGCGGCGGTGACGAACTCGTCCTCCGAGCCCGGCGGGACCTCGAAGATCTCGGCGTCGATCGAGGCCAGCGCCTCCATCTCGTAGCCGTAGCCGCCGCCGGCCACCGTGAAACTGGCGCCCGCCGGTGTGGCGATCCTGAATTTGGCCAATACGTCCTCCCAATTCCGCGAAATTCCGGAGCGGATCAGACCGTCGCCGAGGCGCCTTGTCAATCGCCAGGGGCGGCAGCCGGCGCCGGCGAGGACTGCGGCAGCGGGATCAACGACAGGATCAAGGTGACCACAAACAGGATCGACAGGCCACCCATCACGCCGACCAGGCGCTCAAAGCCGGGGGCGATCGACTGCGGCGGGCCCTGACCCTGCAGCATGCTCATCAGATACGCGAACATCGCCTGGGTCCCGATATAGCTGACGCCGGTCGTTCCATTCTGGATTTGCGAGCACAGCCAGATCCCGGCCGGGATCAGCACGATCCACAAGAGGAAATGGTCGCCGACAAAGGCCAGAGCGGCGAGGCCGGCGAGCGCGCCCAGCAGGCAGCCGATCAGCCGGTGCGCCGCGCGCTGGATGATGGCGCGGGTGTCGGATTGCAGGATCGCGGTGGTCGGGATCGACATGACGATGACTGCGGTCACCCCCATCGCCACCGGGCTCACCGGCGCGATCCATTCGGCCAATGCCGGCAGCAGCATGACCGTCACCCCGCCGCGGCAGGCATGGATCACGAGCGGCCATTTGCCGTCGAGCCAGCGCTGCAGCTCGCCGCCAAAGCGGCGCCGCCAGACAGCCAGCGGCGGCGGCTCGAGCGGCATCGCGGCTGCAGCCGATCCGCCGACCGCGGGCAACGGGCTCAACGCGCACACCACCAGAGAGGCGGCGGTCCCGATCGCGACGTCGATGACGCGATCGACCGCAGTTGCAAAGGCGCCTTGCGGCGCTTGGAACGACATCAGCAGGATCAGGCAGGCGGTCACCGCGCCGACCAGCCAGGCATAGCCATAGCGCGAACTCGCAAAGCCGAACAGGCCGATCACCGACAGCGCAAACAGGCACAAGAAGAACGGCAGCGACTGGTACACAAACAGCCGCAATACGAGGAGCGCCGCCATCGCTCCGACGATGCTGCCGGCGACCCGCATGACGGCCCTCAGTAGCGCCACCGCCGGCGCCGCCCGGGTTACCATGAAGGCGGTGATCGCCGCCCACCACGGCTCGTTCGAATGAAGCGCCAGCGCGGCGAGCACGGCGAGGGTCACCGACGCCGCCGCCTCCAGAGCCTCCAGCCCGCGCGGGCCGCGCCATTCGAGCGAGCGCAGCTCGGCGGCGAGCGCTCCCGGGACCTCGCGCATCACCAGGTGACCCTTAATAGACGATCAGGGTGCGCGCATCGGCGCCCATGTGCAGAACCAGCGCCGGCGACGGGTGCTGCAGCACCAAGGTCACCGGAAAGCGCCGCTCGAGCCTGATCCAGTCGGTGGTCGGCGCGACATATGGCAATAAGGTGCGCGGCGTCTGCGCCCGGTTGATGCCACGGGCGATGCCCTGAATCACCGCGCGATGGACATGCCACGGATAGGTGTCGATCCACACCCAGGCGGCGCCGCCGACCCGCATGTGGCGGATCACGTTTTCCTTGTAATTAGCCAGGATGCGCCAGGCATGGGCGTCGACCAGGCCGATCAGCGGCTGGTTGGCCACCGCCTGGTCGCCAACGCGCAAGGTCAGGTTGGTGATCGTACCGTCGGTCGGCGCCAACAAGGTGGTCTGATCGAGCTGCCATTGCAGATAGGCGATCTGCGCGGTGATCGCCTTGACCGTCGCCTCGTGCAAGACCCGCATCTGTCGCGCCTTGGCCAGCGCCGCTTCGGCGTCGGCCAGCGCCGACTGCGCCGCCTGCTGCTGGGTGGCGGCGTTTTCGAGCGCCTGGCGCGAGACATAGCCGGCGGCGGCTACCGGCTCGGCGCGGCGCAGATTGTCGCGCGCCATCCGCTCCTGGGCGATCGCGCCGTCGCGCACCGCCTTGGCCGATTTGATCAGATCGTGGTCGACCGCGAGCTGCGCCTCGGCCTCGACCCGCTTCGCCGCCTGTTCGGCCAGCGCCAGCCGGAACGGCGTCGGGTCGATCCGGGCCAGCACGGTTCCCTTGGTCACGCTCTGATTGTCGGCGATCGGCACGGCGACGATGCGGCCGGTGATCTGCGGCGCGACCGCGACCAGATCGGAGGTCACGTAGGCGTCGTCGGTATAGGCGAAGACGTAGCTCGCCCCCCAATAGAGCCCGAACGCCGCCGCCAGCCCCGCCAGCACCAGCAGCACCCGCCAGCGATAGCGCGCGGCGGCGATCCGCCGGGCGCGCTCGGCCGGGTCGGGCGCGGCCCGCGGCTCGGGCGCTGCCGGCGCCCGCGCCAACGACAACGTCGCCGAGGCGCCATCGGCGTGCGGCAGATCTTGCGGGTTGCTATCCGGCATCGGGCGCCCCCCGATCCCCTTGCGTCAGGCCCGCGCCAGTGGGCTCCCCGGGCCGTCATCGGTGGCGAGCAGTCCGTCACCCTTCCCGAAAATTATAACCCATTTCAAACCGAATGGCGCAGCTCAGCGGCAAAGACGGCGATGGCGGCTCCCCCGCTATGGGGCAGCCGCCATCCAGTCCGAGGTATGTCGGTTTCTTTTACATAGCTGCTACAGGCGTCTTGCGGCGCCGGCGCACCAGGCCGAGCGCGCCAAGACCGGCACCGAGAAGGGCGAGCGTCCCCGGCTCCGGCACCTTCTGGTTGCCGGTTCCGGTGTAAATATAGGCCAGCACGCCAGGGGTCGAGCCGGTATGGTTGTCGTAGGTCGATTCGGACCAGCCGTTCGGGTCGATCCCTTCCCAGCCGACAAACGCCGCCTGCTGGTTGCCGCCGTCCTGCGTCGGATCGGGGCTGAAATTGGAAGAGACTGGAATGCTGTTGAAGGTGCCGGTCATGCTGACGTCGAAGTTGCCGACCTGGGCGCAGATGCCGAGGCCGACCGACCCCGGCCCGGTGCAGGCGGCCAAGCCTTGCGCGTGGCTGGCTCCGGTATGCGAGGCCAGGGTCGACCCGTACTCATCGTCAAAATCATAGGCGAAGAGATTGCCCGCCGTCGTCGCGCCGTTCCAGGTCAAATCGTAGATCGTCTGCGGCCCGATGCTCAACGGCGTCACGGGCACGCTCAAGGTCAACCCGTTTACTCGTCCTTGATACCCCGTCAGGGTAATACTGGACAGGTTCAGGGTATTGGTTGTGCTGTCATTGACGATGAACAGGCTCGGCGTGTCGTATTGCGTCCCGCCATTGCCCGTAGAGGTGTAGCCGGTGCGCCCGAAGGTGCAGCTGATGTTGGTGCCGCACTGGGCGTCGTAGCTGCCATAGATGGTGGCGACGATAGTCTTGGCCTGCGCCGTTTGCGGAGCCGACAACGCCAGCAATGCCAGCACGCTGGTGGTGGCGATTAGATGGTTGCGCATGATCCTCTGTCCTCGCTCGCCGACACGATTGCGGTTCGGCCTGGGCCCGGTTCACAATGTTATAAGCATCATTCGTGCCAAGTGTTGTTTACCAATAAGTTATTGGAATTTTCGCGGGACTCCACCGCAATCTGTAAAATTAACCGACGCGCATACGCCGGCATCTCCCACACGTTCCCGGTTAAATTGCTGGTTAATAAGGCCAAAATCCATCAGGCGGAGTGTCAAATTCTCCGACAGACGAGCGCGCCCGCTCTGAACTTCCGCGCCGCTTGCGGCGTTCGCCGCGACCGCGCGAGCCGCGACAGCACCGATCCGTGCTATGATCCTCGGCGGTGACAGCCCAGAATGGAGCGGTCTGGTTGAATTCGCGTCTCTCGCCCGCGCCGGCGCAGCTCTTCGAGCAGGCGGTCAGCGCGCAGCAGCAGGGCCGGCTGGCCGAGGCGGTCCGGCTGCACCGTGCGGTTCTGGCGCGCGAGCCCGGTCATTTCGGCGCGCTCCAGCTGCTCGGCGTAATCCGCGCCCAGCAAGGGCAGTTCGAGAGCGCCGTCAAGCTGTTGCGCCAGGCGGTGGCGCGCAACCCGGCGGCGGCGGAGGCGCACAGCAATCTCGGCTTGGCGCTGCATGGCCTGGGCCGCCATGCCGAGGCGGCCGCCTGCTATCAACAGGCGATCGCGATCAACCCGGGCTACCCGATCGCCCACAACAATCTCGGCAACGCGCTGAGCGCCCTCGGCCGCCATGGCGAGGCCATCGCGTGCTACGAGAACGCGCTCGCGAGCCGGCCCGATTATGCCGAGGCGAGCAATAATCTCGGCGCCTCGCTGCACGCCCTGAACCGCTTTGCCGAAGCGCTCGAGTGGTTTGAGAAGGCGGTGGCGATCCGGCCCGATTTCGCCGAGGCGCACAGCAATCTCGGCAACGCGCTCGCTGCCCTCGAGCGCCATGACGAGGCCATCGCGTGCCACCAACGGGCGCTGTCGATCCGGCCCGACCATGCCGAGGCGCTCGACGGCCTCGGCCGCGCTCTGCATGCCGTCAGGCGCTACGCCGAGGCGATCGAACGGTTCGAGAAGTCGGTGGCGCTCCGCCCCGATTTCGCCGAGGCCCATGCCAATTTGGGCAAAACCCTGGCTACTCTCGGCCGCCATCAGCAGGCGCTCGGGCATTTCGAGAAGGCGGCGGCGCTGCGGCCCGGCCTCGCCGCGGCCGAGATCGATCTCGGCGGGGCGCTGCGTGGGCTCAACCGCTACGACGAGGCGATCCGGCATTACCAGCGGGCGATCGCCATCGAGCCTGCCGCCGCGCAGCCCCGGATCAGTCTCGGCATCGCCTTTCAGCAGGCCGGCCGGCTCGCCGAGGCGCGCCATTGCTTTGAGACCGCGGTGGCGCTCGAGCCGAAGAACCCGGAAGGCTATTCCTGCCTGGTCAGCGCGATTACCTCGGCCGCCGGCGACCCGCATATCGCCGCGATGGAAGCTTTGGCAAACGACATGGCGAGGATGCCGCCGGGCGATCGGACGGTGCTGCATTTCGCCTTGGGCAAGGCCCTAGCCGAGTGCGGCGAGCAGCAGCGCTCGTTTATCCATATTCTCGCCGGCAACGCGCTGCGGCGGCGGCAGATCCGCTATGACGAGGCGGCGATCCTCGGGCGCATCGAGCGCATCCGCGCGCTCTTCACCGCCGAGCTGATGCAGCAAAAAGCGGGTCTGGGCGATCCCTCGCGGCAGCCGATTTTCATCCTCGGCATGCCGCGTTCGGGCTCGACCCTGGTCGAGCAGATCCTGGCCAGCCACAAGCGGGTTTTCGGCGCCGGCGAACGCACGGAATTTCGCAGCGCGGTGCGCAGCGCCGGCGTGCATACCAACGAAACGCCGTTCCCCGACTCGGCGCCCGCTCTGAGCGGCGCGCAGCTTCGCCGCCTCGCCGACACCTATCTCGCGGCCATCAACGCCGCCGCCGGCGACAGCCCGGCCGAGCGCATCACCGACAAATTGCCGGCCAATTTCCGCTTCGTCGGCCTCATTCATCTGGCGCTGCCCAATGCCCGGATCATCCACACCTGCCGCGACCCGGTCGACACTTGCCTGTCGTGCTTCTCGACCCTGTTCGAAACCCAGCCCTTCACCTACGATCTGGGCGAACTCGGGCGCTATTACCGGGCCTATGCGCGGCTGATCGAGCATTGGCGCCAAGTGTTGCCGCCGGGCGTCATGCTCGACGTGCAATACGAAGAACTGGTCGCCGATTTCGAGCCGCAGGCGCGCCGCATCGTCGCCCATTGCGGGCTCGACTGGGACGAGGCCTGTCTGGCGTTCCACCGGGCCGAGCGGCCGGTCAAAACCGCGAGCGTGACCCAGGTGCGCCAGCCGATCTATCGCAGCTCGGTCGGCCGCTGGCGGCCCAACGGCGATATCCTGCGGCCGCTGTTCGAGGGGATGGGCCTCGCCCCGGCAGACCTGCCGGCCGCGGCGGCCCAATAGCTCGGGCCATCCAATTCAAAAGGCGGCGCCGTGATGGCGGAACTAGAGAACGCCAGATACACCAACCTCTTCGCCTCGCCGCTGATGGCGCATGTCTGGGCCGAGGCGGCCGAATTGAACGGCGAACTCACCGAGCGCATCTTTGCTCATCAGCGCGCGAGCGCCGGCGAGACCAAGACAAATGTCGGCGGCTGGCACTCCGAGCCCGGCCAGCTCGAATTCTGCGGCCCGGCCGGCCGGCGCCTCGTCCGTCACATGTACGAGATGGCCGATGAAGCCACCCGCCGCCTGCTGAGCGAATACCGCCAGGCGCCGCGGCAGATGCGCTGGACGCTCCATGCCTGGGTCAACGTCAACCCCGCCGGCGCCTTCAACCGCATGCACACCCACCCCGGCGCCACCTGGTCGGGCACCTATTATGTCGACCCCGGCGACCCGCCGCCCGAGGCCGATCACGGCACCCCGCTTCACCTCTTCGACCCCTGCCAGGGGCGCGCCAACACCTTTCTGCCGCCGCTCGTGCCGTCGAGCTTTCTGATCCGGCCGGAGCCGGGGCTGATGGTGCTGTTCCCGAGCTACCTGCCGCATATGGTCTTTGCCCATGGCGGCGCCCGGCCGCGCATCTCGATCGCCTTCAATCTGCGCAAGGAGCCGTTCCCGTGACGGGGCCGGCGCCGGCCCCGGCGGTCCTCGAGGTGCGGCTCGCACAGGCGCTCGCCCTGCACAGCGACGGCCGGCTGGGCGAGGCCGAGGCGATCTACCGGTCGGTCCTGGCCGCCGACAGCGGGCACTTTGCCGCGCTGCTCCATCTGGGCGTGCTGCGGTTGCAGCAAGGGAGCCACGAGGACGCGCTCGAACTGCTGCGGCAGGCGTTGCGCCGAAACCGCCAATCGGCCGAGGCGCACTCCAATCTCGCGGCCGCGCTCGACCTGGCCGGCCGGCCGGAGGAGGCGGTCCTCGCCTATGAAGAGGCACTCGCCATCGACCCCGATCGTCCAGAGGCGCATTACGGTCTCGGCGCCGCATTCCACGCCCTGCGCCGATTTGACGAGGCGATCGCCTGCTATGAACGGGCGCTCGTCATCGATCCCGACTATGCCGAGGCCAGTTGCGGGCTCGGCGCGGCGCTGCACGCGGTCAAGCAGCACGAGCGGGCGCTCGCCTCTTATGGCGCGGCGCTGGCCGTCGACCCCGACTATGTCGAGGCGCTGTGCGGCCGCGCCGCGGTGCTGCGGCAGCTGCGCCGGCACGGCGAGGCGGTCGCCGCCTACCAGCGGGCGGTGGCGATCGCACCGGACCATGTCGGGGCGCTCGCCGCCCTCGGCGCGGCGCTGCAGGCGGCGGACCGGCACGAGGAGGCGCTCGTTCCTCTGCGCCGGGCGCTCGCCCTCGATCCCCGGTCCGGGGCGACGCAGCTGGCGCTCGGCGCCGTGCTCGAAGAGCTCGGCCGGCTCGACGAGGCGCGGCAGGCGTTCGCCGCCGCGGTTGCGATTGAGCCGGAAAATGTCCGGTTCCGGGTTGCCCTCGCCGCCGCCAAGCGGACCCGCGACGGCGATCCCGACCTGGCGATCATGGAGGATTGGGCGCGTGATATCGGCGAGCGCCCCGAGGACGAGCAGATCCTGTTGCATTTCGCTCTGGGGAGGGCGCTGTCCGAGGTTGGTCGCCACGAGGATTCGTTTCGCCATCTCTCCGCCGGAAACGCGCTGCAACGGCAGCGGCTCGTTTACGACGAGGCGGCGACCCTGGCGAGCTTCGAGCGCATCGCGGCGGCGTTCACCGGCGAACTGATGCGCGGCAAGGGACAGGCCGGGCACCCATCCGCGGCGCCGATCTTCATCATCGGCATGCCGCGCTCGGGCTCGACCCTGGTCGAGCAGATCCTGGCGAGCCACCCCGCGGTCGTCGGCGGCGGGGAGCGGCACGATTTCGCCGAAGCCATGTTGATGGTCGCCGGCGGTCGGGGCCGCCCCTCGCTGCCCGAACTGGCGCGGACCATGTCCCCCGACCAGCTCTATCGGCTGGGTACTGCATATCTCGACCGCATCGGCGTCGCGGCGACACAGCGGATCACCGACAAGATGCTGGCGAATTTCTGCTTTGCCGGGCTGATCCAGCTGGCGCTGCCGAACGCTCGCATCGTGCACACCTGCCGCGACCCGGTCGACACCTGCCTGTCGTGCTTCGCCCAGCTGTTCGGCGCCGAGCAGCCTTTCGCCTACGATCTGGGCGAGCTCGGCCGCTATTACGGTGGCTATGCAAGACTGATGGAGCATTGGCGACGGGTGCTGCCGCAGGGCGTCGTGCTCGACGTTCATTACGAGGAGCTTGTCGGCGATTTCGAGCCGCAGGCGCGGCGCATCGTCGCCCATTGCGGGCTCGACTGGGATGACGCCTGCCTCGCATTTCACCAGACGCAGCGCGTGGTGCGGACCGCGAGTGTGACCCAGGTGCGCCAGCCGCTCTACCGCGGCTCGGTCGGGCGCTGGCGGCCCGCCGAGGCGGTGCTGCGCCCGCTGCTCGACGGCCTCGCCCCACCCGCCGCGACCGCCCCGGCTGCGGCCGATCTGTCGCTGCCGGGTTGATCAGGCTGGCCGAATGCGGCGCTAGCGGGGCGCCGCCGGCCGCTGGTTGGTCGGGTAGCGCTCCAGATCGTCGGCGGTGTCGAACCATGGGATCCGGCTCTCGGTCCAGATGTGCAGGCCGGGCTCGATCGCCGCCGGATCGTCAAGCGTGGCGATGCTGATATCGATCAGCAGCGGGTTGTCGACCGCCTGCCAGCTCAAGGGCGTGCCGCAGCGCCCGCAGAAACGGCGCCAGGCCGCAGCCGAGGAACGGTAGGCGATCGGGCTACCGGCAGTCACGAGAAAGCCGTCGGTCGGAACGGTCAGCCAAGCGACGACCGGCGCGCCGTGCGCGCGGCGGCAGATTCGGCAGTGGCAGTAAAGCGCCTCGACCGGGGCGGCGTCGATGCGGTAGCGGATATCGCCGCACAGGCAGCCGCCGCCAACACCCTGGTCCATCCCGCACCCTCCCGCTCACCTTGAGGTTGACATGAAACCGCGGCGGCGCTCCGATGTTTGCCCAGCATCTGCAGAAATGGAAAGCCGCCCGATGACAATCGACGTGTTAGCGATACAGCCCTTGATAGCACTGCTTGCCGGAATTCTGATTTTGCTGGTTCCCCGCGTGCTCAATTACGTCATCGCCATTTATCTGATCCTGATCGGCGTGATCGGGCTGTGGCCGCACCTCCTCTACCATATTCCCCATTAACATCGCGCCGCGGCTCAGCCGAGCCGCATCTGCGGCAGGGTGACGAGATCGACGCCGGCGGCTTCGAGGCCGTGGCGCACGGCGCGGGCGGCGATTACCGCCGACGGCTCGTCGCCATGCAGGCACAGGGTGTCGAGCCGCACCTTGAGCCGCTTTCCGGTGCGCGAGACGATCTCCTCGTTCAGCACCATGGCGACGACGCGGTCGCGGATCTCGTCGGCGTCGTGCAATACCGCGCCCGGCAGCTTGCGCGAGGTCAGATTGCCGTCGTCGTCATAGAGCCGGTCGCAAAACCCCTCGCGCGCCAATGGCAGGCCCAGCTCCTGCGCCGCCTTTTCCATCTGCGAGCCGGCCAGCGCCACATAGATCAGCTCGCGGTCGACGGTCTTCATCGCCCGGCCGATCGCCAGGGCGAGCTCGATCTCCTCGGCCGCCATGTTGTTGAGCGCGCCGTGCATTTTGACATGGGTCACCTTGGCCCCGACATAGGCCGCCATCGCCTGCAAGGCGCCGATCTGGTAGGCGATCATGTATTCGAGCTCGCGCGGGTTCATGTCGATGCGGCGGCGCCCGAATCCCCACAGATCGTTGAACCCTGGATGCGCGCCGATGCTGACCCCTTCGGCCGCGGCCAGAGACACCAGCCGGTGCATCGTCGACGGGTCGCCGGCATGGAAGCCGCAGGCGATGCTGGCCGAACCGATGATCTTCATCAGTGAGGCGTCGTCGCCGATGTCCCAGGCACCATAGCCTTCGCCCATATCGGCGTTGAGGTTGATCGCTTTTGCCATGCCTCGCTCCTCGCCCTATCGTGCCGTAGCTGGATCGTGCCGTACTTGGCTCCGCTCGGCGATTGTACAAGGAAACCGATGCCGGTGCGCTTTCTGTCCGTCGGCGACCGGGCGCTCGCGGTCGAGTTCGGCGACCGCATCGACCGCGGGCTGAGCCGCGCGGTGCTGCGCCTCGACCGGGCGATCCGGGCCGAGCGGCCGCCGGGCGTCGTCGAGACGGTGCCGACCTTCCGTTCGCTTTTGGTGCATTACGATCCATTGACGATTTCGCGAGTCGATCTCGAACGCGCGATCGCCGGGTTCATCGAGCGCGACGCGGGCGAGACGGAAGCCGGCCGGCTGTGGCGGGTCCCGGTCTGCTACGAGGGCGAATTCGCCCCCGATCTCGCCGAGGTTGCGCTATTAACCGGGCTCGCCGCCGAGGAAATCCCGGCGCTGCACGCACGCACCCTCTATCACGTCTATATGCTGGGGTTTCTGCCCGGCTTTCCCTATCTGGGCGATCTGCCCGAGGCGCTGAGGCTGCCGCGGCGAGCCGACCCGCGGGTGCGGGTCCCGGCCGGCTCGATCGCGATCGCCACCGCGCTGACCGCGATCTACCCTTATGAAAGCCCTGGCGGCTGGCGGCTGATCGGGGCGACGCCGCTGCGTTTTTTCGACCCCGCGCGCACCTCGCCGACGCTGTTGGCGCCGGGCGATGCAGTGCGGTTCGAGCCGATCGGCCCGGCGGCCTTCGCCGCGATCCGCAGCGCGGTCGCCAGCGGCGCCTACCAGGCCGAAAGCGAGCCGCTCGGGGCATGACCGGCGCGCTGAAGGTGCTGGCGCCGGGTCTGCACACGACGGTGCAGGATCTCGGCCGGATCGGCTGGCAGGCGTTCGGGGTCCCGGTCTCCGGGGCGCTCGACGGGTTCGCCCTGCGACTCGGCAATTTGCTCGCCGGCAACCCGCCGGGGACCCCGGCGCTCGAAATTCTCTACAATGGGCCAAGTCTGGAAGTCGCTGCCGAAACGGTGCGGG
Source organism: uncultured Alphaproteobacteria bacterium (assembly GCA_963814805.1). GTDB lineage: Bacteria > Pseudomonadota > Alphaproteobacteria > ATCC43930 > CGMCC-115725 > AP-15. Next base: position 525,730 of record CAWFER010000015.1, read on the forward strand.
TCGTGATTGCGGGGGCCGGCGCGGCCATGCTGATCGGCGGCGGGCGCGGACGCGCTGTCGCCGCATGGCAAAGCGTCACCCTGGCGCGCGGCGAGGTGGTCGAGATCATTCCGGGACCGGATTCGGTGTGCGCCTATCTGGCCGTCGAAGGCGGCATTGCGGTGCCGCCGGTGCTCGGCAGCGCCTCGACCTATGTCCGCGCTGGGCTTGGCGGGTTTGCCGGACGCGCCCTGCGCCAGGGCGACCTGGTGCCGCTGGCGCTTGATCGAACGACGCCACGGCCCGAGCTGCGCCTGCCGATGCCGCCGCCGGCCGCGGCGGACCAGCCGATCCGGGTGATCCTGGGGCCCCAGCAGGATTATTTTACCGAGGACGCGCTGGCGGCGTTGCTCGGCGCCGAATTCCGCGTGTCGATGAGCGCCGACCGCATGGGCATGCGCCTCGACGGCCCGCTGCTGCGCCACTGCGGCGGCTGGGACATCGTTTCCGACGCGGTCGCCACTGGCGCGATCCAGGTGCCGGGCTCGGGCCAGCCGATCCTGCTCTTGGCCGATCACCAGACGACCGGCGGTTACCCGAAGATCGCTACGGTCGTCTCCGCCGATCTGCCGGTCGTCGGCCGCCGCCGGCCTGGCGACCGGCTGCGCTTTGCCGCAGTCAACGTCGCCGAGGCCGAGCGCCTCGCGCACGAGGCCGAGCGAGAGATCGCCGCGCTGATCGCTTCATTCGAGCCGGTCGCCGGCGGCGCCGGCCTCGACCTCGCCTCGCTCTACGCCGGCAATTTGATCAGCGGCGTCGTCAGCGCCCGCGAATGAGCGGCGCCGGCATCCGAAAGCGCCGCCCAATTTCGGACAACCTAGGCCGTCACCCGTTTTATTGGGCGGCGGCGCGCATTGGTTGATGCGCCTTGAGGAAGCTGCGCACCCGGTTGATGGTGCGGGCGAGCAATTCCGGCGGGTCGCGCCAGGGATAGATCGTCACCTCGGCGTTGGGCGCCAGCGAAGCGACGTCGACCGAGGTCTGCAGCGGGTGCGCCGGCGTGTCGTCCGGCAACACCAGGATCGGGGTGCGGCAGTTGCGGATGAAGTCGCGCGACACGCTGTAGAGAAAGTCCGGCCGCACCCGGTAGAGGTCGTGCAGGTATTTCTCGACCTGCGCCATGTTGAGGTCGGGGCGACGGGCGAGCAGCTCGGGGGCCCAGACATCGCGGCCGGAATTATGCATGATGTCCGGGTTCTCCGGCCGATGCCCGACCGTCTGGCAGAACACTGCGGCGGCGACGCGGTCCGGGGCGCGCTCCATCAGCTTGCCGGCAAAACAGCCGCCGATGCAGTAGCCCATGTAGAAGAACTCGCGGATGCCAAGGTGGTCCATCAGCCCCAGTTGGTCGTCGGCGAAGGCGCCCCACGGGTCTTGGGCCGGGATCGGGCCGCTGCTCTCGCCGCCATTGGCGTTGCGCTGATCCATTGTGATGACGCGGAAATCGCTCTTGAAGGCCTCCATCGCATTGAACACCGCGCTCGGCCAATTGCTGACCCGCGAGTTCAAGCCGCCGCCGGGGGTGACCAGAAGCGGAAAGCCCGAACCGGCCTCCTCGTAGCGGATGCGGATTTCACCTCTTTCATAGAACGGCATGGCAGTCTCCTCGCAAATGCGTTGACGTTCAGCCTTTTCGCACGAACTTGTCGACGCTGCGTTCGGTGGTCAATCCGGCGTAGATGTCGCCGCGCGAATCCACCCCCACGCCGTGGTCATGGCGGCTGTCGAAGCGGACGAGCACCGTTCCTTGTCCATCGCGGACGCAGACCTGCGCCGGCTTGCCGCCGTCTTCCTGCTCGGCGATGTAGAAATTGCCGTCCTTGCCGCGGGTGATGTCGTTAGGGCCGCCCATGCCGGTCCACTGGCCCAGGAAGTCGCCGTCGGGCGAGAAGATCTGGATGCGCTTGTTCGCCCGGTCGGCGACGTAGAGCTTGCCGTCAGGGTCGAACGCGATGCTGTGCGGCAGGTGGAACTGGCCCGGCCCATGGCCCGGCGCACCCCACGACTTGACCAGCCTTCCGTCGCGGGTAAAGCGGTGGACGCGGGCGTTGCGGTAGCCGTCGGTCACGTAAATGTCGCCGTTGGGGTGGGCAATCATCTCGGTGGGGTGGTTGAACGGCCCTGCCGCGCGTTCCGCCAGCCAGTTGGTCACGTTGCCGGTGTCGGAATGGACGCCGCGCTGGCCGAGCTCCAACAGCGGCTTGCCGTCGAGGGTGAACGACTTTGCGACCGAGTTGCTGCGATCGGTGGTGTAGACGATGTCGTCGACAATCTTTAGACCATGCGGGTCGGTGACCTCGCCGCTGCCCCAGGCGCCGAGGTACTTGCCCTCGCGGTCGAAGACCACCACTGGGGGATCCTTGCGCTGGAATACGTAGACGCGATCCTGAGAATCGGTCGCCACCCGGCTGACCATCCCCATCGACTCTCCCGCCGGCAGTTTGGGAAAATCCCGGATCAGTTCGTAGGTATATTTGCCACTGCCCATCTGCGCCATTGCTGACTTCCTCCCGGAGTTGGCCGCGACACCGGCTGCCTCATGCGGCCGCCGTGTTTCGCCTGTGGTCCGCGCTCCAGCATAGCCGCGGCTACGCCCTTTACGAAGCGATCCGATCGCCTATGCTGGCGAGTGGCGGTTCGTCCTGGGGAGGCTTTGAGATGAAGCCCGAAGCGGTAGGCATGTCGTCGGCGCGGCTGGCGCGGCTCGATGAGGTGATGCAGCGCCGCTATGTCGATGGCGGCCATCTGCCGGGCATGGTGACCCAGGTCTATCGCCAGGGTCAGCTCGTCCATACCGCGGTCTGCGGCAAGATGGATCTCGAGCGCGGCGCCCCGATGCGCGAGGACGCGATCTTCCGCATCTATTCGATGTCGAAGCCGATCACCGCGGTCGCGCTGATGATGTTGGTCGAGGAGGGGCTGATCGGATTGGACGACGCTGTCCACAGCCACATTCCGGCCTGGAAGGAACTCGGCGTCTACGCCAGCGGCACCCCCTCGCTGTTGGCCGAGGCGCCGCCCAGCTATATGACGACGCCGGTGCGGCGGCCGATGAAGGTGATCGACCTCGCCACCCACACCTCCGGGCTCACCTACGGCTTTATGATGCGCACCGCGGTCGACGCCGCCTATCGCCGGGCCAAGGTGACCGACCGCCAGACCCCGGGCGGGCTGCCGCAGATGGTCGAGCAGCTGGCGCAGATCCCGCTCGATTTCTCGCCGGGGACGGCCTGGAACTACTCGGTGTCGATCGACGTGCTGGGCTACCTCGTCGAGAAGCTCGCCGGCGTCAGCTTCGGCGAGTTCCTGCGCAGCCGGCTGTTCGAGCCGCTCGGCATGAACGACACCGCCTTCTGGGTCCCGCCGCACAAGACCGAACGGTTCACCTGCTGTTATCAGCCGGAGGGCCAGGGTCGCGGGCTGAAATTGCAGGATGACGGTCGCAGGAGCACCTATGCCGAGCCGCCGAGGCTGGAATCGGGCGGCGGCGGCCTGGTGTCGACGGCGTATGACTATCTGCGCTTCTGCCGGATGATGCTGAACGGCGGCGCGCTCGAGGGGGTGCAGATCCTCAGCCCTAAAACGGTGGCGCTGTTCAGCTTGAACTACCTGCCCGACGGAAGGGAGGTCGCCGACATGGCGCTGCCGGGAATGTTCAGCGAAGGGGGCTATGCCGGGGTCGGCTTTTCGCTCGGCTGCGGGGTCAACGTCGATGTGGCCAAGACGCGGCTGCCGGGCTCGCTCGGCGAATATTTCTGGGGTGGCGCCGCGGCGACCGCCTTCTGGATCGATCCGAAGGAAGAGCTAACGGTTGTGTTCATGACCCAGGTGATCGGCAGCGAGGCGCGCCTGACCTTGCGGCGGGACTTGCGCACCCTGGTCTACTCGGCGATGACCGAATCGTTCGCGTAAGCGCCGGCCTCGGCTCGAACCTTTGCGGAGCGGCAGAGCTGGTCCCCGCCGCCCCGATGTCCTCGGAAACCCGGCCTCAGCGGGCGACAGTCGCCGGCCGATTTGCCTTGAGGAAGGTGCGGATGTGGCGCACCGCCAGCGGGATCTTGTCCGGGGTGTCCTTCCACGGATAGAGGCTCGCCTGCGCGTTCGGCGCCAACAGCGCGCTTTCCATGGCGACCGCGTAGGGGTGCGCCGGGACGTCGTCCGGCAGGACCAGGATCGGGGTCTGGCAGTCGCGCACGAAATCGCGGGTCACGGTAAAGACGAAATCGGCGTTGGCGCGGTACATCTTGTTGAGGAACGCGTCGACCATCGCCATCGTGATCTCGGGCCGGCGCTCGCACAAGGCCGGGCCCCAGCCCTTGATGTTGTTCTGGTAGAAGAGATCGGGCAGCTCCGGGCGGAAGCCGGAGGGCTGCGCCAGGACGGCGGCCACAACACGCCCGCGCGCCCGCTTCAGCAGGTTCCAGATAAACGGGCCGCCGATGCAGAAGCCGAGCACCATGAACTCGCTGATGCCGAGGTGATCCATCAGCCCGATATGATCGTCGGTATAGGCGTCCCAGGGCCGGCCGGTCTCGAGCGGCCCCGAAGACTGGCCGCCATTGGCGTTGCGCAGATCGGCCGCGACGACGCGGTATTCGCCCTTGAACTGGTCGATCGGGTTGAACGGGTGGGTCGCCAGCCCCTTGACCGTCGAGTTCAGCCCGCCGCCGGGGATCACCAGCAACGGAAAGCCGGAGCCGGCCTCCTCATAATGGATGCGAACATCGCCTTTTTCATAAAACGGCATCGGGTTTCTCCTCGGCCAAAAGCGGCGGTTTTGGATCATTCTTATCAGATCGCGCTACTGGGCGGCTGCCGCCATAGATTGCGCCGCTGCCACAGGTCGATGCGCGCGCAGGAAGGTGAGGATGTGGCGCACCGCCAGCGGGATCTTGTCCGGCGTGTCCTTCCACGGGTAGAGGCTCACCTGCGCGTTGGGCGCAAGATGCACGGTCTCCATCGCCACGGCATAGGGGTGCCCCGGAACGTCGTCTGGCAGCACCAGGATCGGCGTCTGGCAGTTGCGTACGAAGTCGCGCGTCACGGTGTAGACGAAGTCGGCGCGAGCACCACCGTACATGTTGGTCAGGAAGGTATCGACCATCGCCATCGTGATGTTGGGGCGGCGGGCGCACAGCTCCGGGCCCCAGCCTTTCATGTTGTTGTTGTACGAGAGGCCGGGCATCTCCGGGCGGTAGCCGCTGGGCTGCGCCGGCACGGCCGCGAGGACGCGCTCGCCGGCACGCTTCAACAGGTTCCAGATAAACGGGCCGCCGATGCAGAAGCCGAGCACCATGAACTTGTGGATGCCCAGGTGGTCCATCAGGCCGATATGGTCGTCCGTATAGGCGTCCCACGGCCGGTCGACCTCAAGCGGACCGGAGGACTGACCACCCTTGGCGTTGCGCAGATCGGCCGCGATAACGCGGAACTCGCCCTTGAACTCGTCGAACGGGTTGAACGGGTGGGTCGCCAGGCCCGCGACCGTGGAGTTCAGCCCGCCGCCCGGGATGACCATGAGCGGAAAGCCGGAGCCGGCCTCTTCGTAATGAATGCGAACATCGCCTTTTTCGTAAAACGGCATGGCAGTCTCTCCTCGCCCGGTGTGGTCACGGGTTACGCTCTCGTCTCGTCGAGCGGCGCGTATCGAGATTTCTAAGCTAAAACCCGCAGTAAGCGTAGAGAGTTTGAATTTCCTTCGGCGCGCGCTCCATGGGCCTCACGGTGTCCGATGCTTTTGGCCCGATGATGGTGCGGATCGCCGAGGAGAAGGCATTACTGTTGGAGCCCCTGGCGCCGAACGAGGAGACCATCGAAGCGATGAAGGTCGCGTCGCGCCGACGCTGGTCCGTCATGGCCGGGCTTGTCCCGGTTATCCACCAAGGCCGGGGCTCGGGCTCGTTCGTTCACGCGGCGACGGCGGCGGGCGGTTTTTTGGTCTTCGGCCAGCGGGCGGCGACCAGCGGCAAAACCTCCTCGACCAGGCGGCGGGACTGCGCCAATAGCTCGGCGTCGCCGCGGGCGGCCGGGCGCAGGATGAATTTCGAGATGCCGCCTTCAACAAAGGCGGCGATGCGCTCGACGATCGCCGCGGCGTCGCCGATCGCGAAGTGCCGTTGCGGGTCGCGCCCGGTGCGCTTGCGATAGGCCTCGTAGAGGCGCTCGAGCGCCGGGTCGTCGGCCCAGCCAAAGCGGAACGCGATGCCGGCGCCGTAATGGTCGTCGTCGATCGGCCGGCCCTCGGCGATCGCGGCCGCGCGGATCGCGGCGACGATGGCGCCGATATCCTCGGGGGTTTCGCCGCCGGCCTGCCAGCCGGTGCCAAAGCGCGCGGTGCGCCGGATAGCCGCCGGGCTCGAGCCGCCGATCCACATCGGCAGGTCGGGCTGCACCGGCTTCGGGCTGATCGAGGCGCCCGACAAATGGTAATGCACCCCCTCGAAATCGACCGAATCCTCGGCCCACAGGCGGCGGATGATTTCGAGCCCCTCATCGGTCTTGCGGCCGCGGGTCCTAGTGTCGAGGTTCTGGGCGCGCCATTCCGGGGCGAGCGGGCTGCCGATGCCGAAGGCGGGCAACAGCCGCCCCTCGGACAGGACGTCGATCGTCGCGCACTGCTTGGCCAGCAATACCGGGTCGCGGAACGCCAGGGACAAGACGTTGACGCCGAATTTGAGCCGCCGGGTGCGTCCGGCGAGTGCGGCCATCACGCTCATGCATTCGAGGATCGGCTCGCGGCTGATGATCCGGTCGGTCTGCCACAACGAGTTGACCCCGCCGGCCTCGCACAGATCGACCCAGCGCCAGAACCCGGCGACGCTGTCGAAGGCAAACTCCATCAGGCCGAGGCCGATGGCGACGTTTCGCGGCATGGCGTGCTCCTCGAACTGGCGGACCCCAGCGCGGGCTCGGCATCAGGCTCAGGGTCGGACAGCCGCCATCCTAGCCGACCGCGAGCCGGCGGGGGAGTTGCACCTGGTTCGCCGGCGTTCGCGCGTCCGTTGGGTCTCGTTGATCTTGGTCAATGCACGATGCTAGGATTGCATGTTTCTTCAAAAAAACCGGTTGGAGGCTTTCGATGCGCGCCATGGACGTGATGACGACCCCGGTGATCACCGTCGATCCCGAGACGACCGTACAGGCTCTGGCAAAGCTGTTATCCGAGAAGGGCATCAGCGGGGTTCCGGTGTGCGAGGCTGGCGACCGGCTGGTCGGCATCGTCAGCGAGGGCGATCTGCTGCACCGCGCCGAAACCGGCACCGAGCGGCGGCTGCAAAAGCGCCGGTCGTGGTGGCTCGAACTCACTCGCCGCCGAAGAGGAAGCCGCCCGCGACTACGTCAAGGCGCATGGCCAAAAAGTCAGGGACATCATGAGCCGCCAGGTCATTTCGGTTAGCGAAACGACCGATCTCGGCGAGGTCGCGATGCTGCTCGAAACCAGGCTGATCAAGCGCGTGCCGGTGTGCCGCGACGGCAAGCTCGTCGGCATTATCAGCCGGGCGAATTTGGTCCGCGCCTTGGCCACGACCAGCACCGCCCCGGCGATCGTCGCCGATGCCGACGACCGCAGCATCCGCGAAAGGCTGCTCCAGGAGCTGCGCGGCCAGCGCTGGGCCAATGTGTGGGCCGCGGACATCATGGTGCGGGACAAGGTCGTGCATGTCTGGCTGTCCGACGATCAGCCGAAGGCCGAGCGCGACGCATTGCGGGTCGCCGCCGAGAACATCCCCGGCGTGCGCCGGGTCGAAGAGCACATCGTCCCGGCCCCGGTCATCCCGGCGTTCTAGGCCGAGGGGCGGCGTTCCCCCGGCGGGGCGCGATCCGCTTGACCTCGGGGACCCATGCATAGTCTGGTCCGGCGGTCATCATCGCTGATCGGAAAGGCTGCACGATGCCGGGTCCGCTCCAAGGCTATCGGATCGTCGATCTGACCTCAAACGTCTCGGGGCCATTGGCGACGATGATCCTCGCCGACCAGGGCGCCGACGTGATCAAGGTCGAGCCGCCCGACGGCGGCGACCACACCCGCGCCGCCGCCAACCGGCGCGCCGGGTTTTCAGCGTCGTTTCTGAACAACAACCGCAACAAACGCTCGATCGTTCTCGACCTGAAAAAGCCGGCGGCGTTGCAGGTCCTGCTCCGGCTTGCGGCCGGCGCCGACGTGTTCGTGCAGAATTTTCGCCCCGGCGTCGCCGAACGGCTCGGCATCGGCGAGGCCGCCATCCGCGCCGCGGCGCCAGAAATCGTCTATGTCTCGATCAGCGGCTTTGGCGAGACGGGGCCCTATGCGGCAAAGCCGGTCTACGATCCGATAATCCAGGCGTTTTCCGGCCTCGCCACGGTGCAGGCCGGCTCCGACGAGGCGCGCCCGCGCCTGTTGCGCACGATCCTGCCCGACAAATTGACCGCGATCACCGCCTCGCAGGCGATCACCGCCGCCCTCTTGGCGCGCGAGCGGACCGGCGAGGGCCAGCATGTCCGGCTGTCGATGCTGGAAGCGGTGCTGGCCTTTCTGTGGAGTTCGGACATGGGCAGCCAGACCTTTGTCGGCGACGAGCCGGCGGCGCAGGAGGCGGCGAGCGCCGCCGATCTGATCTATGAAACAGCCGACGGCTACGTCACCGTGGCGGTGCAGACCGACCGCCAGTGGCAGGCGATGGCCCGCACGCTCGGCCATGGAGAATGGCTCGACGACCCGCGCTTCCGGACGACGGCGCTGCGCCAGCACAATATCGACGAGCGGCTGCGGCTGACCCAGGAAGCCTTGCGCGCGCGGCCCGCGGCGGATTGGCTCGAAATGCTGACCGCAGCCGAGGTTCCCTGCGGCCCGGTGCTGACCCGCAACCAGGTGATCCGGCACCCGCAGGTCGCGGCCTTGGGCCTGGTCGTCGAAACCGAGCATAAGCAGGCGGGCCGACTGCGGCAGACGCGGGCGGCGGCGCGGTTTTCTCAGACGCCGGCTGAAATCCGCGATGGGGCCCCGGCGCTCGGCGAACATACGCGCGAGATTTTGGCCGAACTCGGCTACTCGCCGGCGGAAATCGCCGCGTTCGGCGCATCGGGCGTACCCGCCGCCGATGGAGAATAGGCGGTGATCGACTTTTACTACTGGCCGACGCCGAATGGCTGGAAGGTCGCGATCATGCTCGAGGAGTGCGGCCTCGACTACCGGATGATCCCGGTCAATATCGGGCGCGGCGACCAGTTCAAGCCCGAATTCCTCGCGATCAGCCCGAACAACCGGATGCCGGCGATCGTCGACCACGACGAGCCAGGGGATTCCAAAGACGGTCCGCTGTCGGTGTTCGAATCGGGCGCGATCCTGATCCATCTCGCCGAAAAGACCGGACGGTTCATGCCGCTGACCTGGCGCGGGCGCAAGGAGTGCCTCGAATGGCTGTTCTGGCAGGTCGGAAATCTCGGACGGATGGCCGGCCAGCTCAGCCATTTTGTCAACTACGCGCAAGGCGATCACCCCTATTCGCACAAGCGCTATGCCGACGAATACAACCACTGTCTTGGCGTCCTTGAGCGCCGTCTCGACGGGCGTGAATTCATCCTCGGCGAATATTCGATCGCCGATATGGCGTCGTGGCCGTGGGTGCTGATTTCGAAGCCGCTGGGCCAGCCGCTCGACGAGTTTCCCCAAGTGGCGCGCTGGCGCGAGCGGGTCAAACAGCGCCGCGCGGTGCAGAAGGGCGTGGATCTGGGCAAGGAATTGCGCCGCTCGGCCCCGCCGACCGAAGACGAGCGACAGATACTGTTCAGTCAAACCGCCCGGACAATGCCGAACAGGTCATAGCCGCCGGCGAGGCTATGCGGTGCCGGTGCGGCGGCCGATGTCGCGGCGGCAGAAGCCTTCGGGCCAGTCGATCCGGTCGATCGCGGCGTAGGCGCGGGCGCTGGCCTGGGCGAGGTCGCTTCCCGATGCGGTGACGCCGAGGACGCGGCCGCCATCGGCGAGGAACCGGCTGCCCCGGCCGGGCGAGGAGGCTCGCGGCGGGTGGCGGCGTGGAAGATCTTGACCGCGGGGTCGGCGCCGGCCTCGGTCGAGGCCGCGGATCTCGCTGCCGCGCAGGGGCTCGCCCGGATAGCCGCGAGCGGCCATCACCACGCACAGCGCCGTCTCGGCACGCCAGCGCAGATCGACCTGGCGCAGGACGCCCTCATGCGCCGCGATCAGCGCCGGCATCGGGTCGCTGATCAGCCGCATCATCAGCACCTGCGCCTCGGGGTCGCCAAAGCGGACATTGTATTCGAGCAGCATCGGCCCCGTTTCGGTCAGCATCAGCCCGGCGTAGAGAACGCCCTTGAACGCGCGGCCCTGATCGCCGCATCGCCGCGATCGTCGGCATGACGATGCGGTCCATGACCTGGCCTTCGAGCGCCGGGGTCAGCGGCGGCGGCCGGGGAAACGGCGCCCATGCCGCCGGTGTTGGGGCCGGTGTCGCCCTCGCCTACGCCGCTTGTGGTCCTGGGCGGTGGCGAGCGGCAGCGCGTCCGTGCCGTCGACCAGGGCGAAAAAGCTCGCCTCCTCGCCTTCGAGAAAATCCTCGACGACGATCTCGAGCCCGGCGGCGCTGAAGCGGCGCTCGACCAGGGCGGCGTCGACCGCGGCAAAGGCGGTGTCGAGGTCCATCGCGACGGTGACGCCCTTGCCGGCGGCGAGGCCGTCGGCCTTGACCACGATCGGTGCGCCATGCTCGGCGATATAGGCCTTGGCCGCCGCCGGATCGCGGAAACAGCGATAGGGCGCGGTCGGAACCCCGGCCCGGGCGCATAGATCCTTGGCGAAGGATTTCGAGGCTTCGAGCGCCGCCGCTACGGCGCTGGGGCCAAACGCGGCCATGCCCTCGGCTTCGAGCGCGTCGGCCAGGCCGAGGCCGAGCGGCGCCTCCGGCCCGACCACGACGAAATCGATCCGCTCGCGCCGGCAGAAGCCGACCAGTGCCGCGATGTCGGTCGCACGGATCGGCACGCATTCGGCCTCCTCGGCAATCCCGGCATTGCCCGGCGCGCAATAGAGCCGGTCGACCAGCGGCGAGGCCGCGATCGCCCAGGCGAGCGCATGCTCGCGCCCGCCCGAACCCACTACCAGCACCCGCATCACTCAGCGCTCCGCCTGACGCATCCCTCTCCGTCCTGGGACAGAGAGGGAGAACATGGCGTTCGGAACCCGCATCGCGCTTGCTCCCGTGCTCGGCTATCATGTGGGGATGGACGATCTATTGGTCGCGGCCCCGCCCCGCACGAACCTGACCGAATATACCGTCTCCGAGCTGTCGCTGGCGCTGAAGCGCTCGATCGAGGATGGTTTCGGCTTCGTCCGGGTGCGCGGCGAAGTCTCCGGCTTCAAGCGGCACGGCTCGGGGCATTGCTATCTCGCGCTCAAGGACGCCGATGCGGTGCTCGACGCGGTGTGCTGGCGGAGCACCGCGATGCGGCTCGCGGTCAAGCCCGAGGACGGCATGGAGGTGGTGTGCACCGGGCGGCTGACCACCTTTCCCGGCCGCTCGAAATATCAGCTCGTCATCGACACGATCGAACTGGCCGGGGTCGGCGCGCTTCTCAAGCTGCTCGAAGAGCGGCGCCGGCGGCTCGCCGCCGAGGGGCTGTTCGCGGCCGAGCGCAAAAAGAAGCTGCCGTATCTGCCCGGCGGTGATCGGGGTGGTGACCTCGCCGACCGGGGCGGTGATTCGCGACATCCTGCACCGCCTCGCCGACCGCTTCCCGCGCCGGGTGCTGATCTGGCCGGTGGCGGTGCAGGGCGAAGGGGCGGCGGCTCAGGTGGCGGCGGCGATCGATGGCTTCAACCGCCTGCCCTCGGGCGCAGTGCCGCGGCCCGACCTGATCATCGTCGCGCGCGGCGGCGGCAGCCTCGAAGATCTGATGGCGTTCAACGAGGAGATCGTGGTGCGCGCCGCCGCGGCCTCGCTGATCCCGCTGATCTCGGCGGTCGGGCACGAGACCGACACGACCCTGATCGACCATGCCAGCGACCGCCGCGCGCCGACCCCGACCGCCGCGGCCGAGATGGCGGTGCCGGTGCGGCTCGATCTGATCGCCGAACTCGCCGGCAAAGCCTCGCGGCTGTCGGGCGGGCTCGCCCGGCTGCTCGCCGAGCGGCGGCTGCATCTGGCCGGCCTCGCGCGCGGGCTGCCGTCGCCGCAGGATCTGATCGGCAATGCGGCGCAGCGCCTCGACGACCGCGCCGAGCGGTTGCGCCTCGCCGCCGAACGCCATCTGCGCGCGGCGCGGCACCGCCTCGACCTCGCCGCGGTGCGGCTGCGGCCGGAGATGCTGCGCGCCGATCTCGCCCGCGCCGACGCCCGCCTCGATCGAGACCGAGACCCGGCTGACGCCGCGGCGATGGCGCGGTCGATCGCGGCGCAGGCACGATGCGCTCGACAATTTCGCCGGCCGGCTCGCGACCCATTCGGAACGGCACGAAAGCCTCTTGGCGCGCGGCTATGTCGTGGTTCGCGACGGCGACGCGCGGGTCGTCACCGAAGCGGCCTCGGTCAGGCCAGGCGCGGCGCTCGACCTCGAATTCTACGACGGCAAAGTGGGCGCCATCGCCGGCCGCACCCCGCGCCGGCCGATCCGCCGCGCGCCGCCCCGCCCCGAGCAGGGAAGCCTGTTCTAGTGGGGCTTGTCGGCGAGCCGGCAGGTCGATGACCAGCGCGAGACGATCGCCTTTCTCGGCCGGCCGTCCTCCTATGGTGCGGGGGTCGAGCGGGTCGAGACTCATCGAAACCCATGTGTCGCTGGTTTTTCTGGCCGGCGAGCGGGCCTACAAGCTGAAGCGCGCGGTAAAGCTGCCCTATCTCGATTTTTCGACCGCCCGAGTTGCGGCGGCGAGGCCTGTGCGGCCGAGCTGGCGCTGAACCGGCGGACGGCGCCCGCGCTCTATCTCGAAACTCCGCCGGCTCGGCCGCGACCCGGCGGGCGCCGTGTGTGCTTCTGCGACGAGGAGCCGGAGATCGACTGGGTCGTCGCGATGCGCCGCTTCGACCAGGCGTTGCTGTTTGACGCGCTGGCGCAAGGCCGGCAGGCTCGACCCGCGGCTCGATGGACGCGCTCGCCGATCACATCGCCGCCATTCCATGACGCGGCCGAGCAGCGCCCCGACCAGGGCGGCCGCGGTGGCGCTCGACCGAAATCGCCGCGACCAACCATCAGCTCCTGGCCGCCGGCGCGGCGGCCGGTTTCGCCGCAGAGCGGGTCGCGTCGATCCTCGAAAAATGGCGCGAGGCGTTGAGTGTCGCCGGCGGGCATTGCTCGAAGCGCGGCGGGCGGCCGGCAAGGTGCGGCGCTGCCACGGCGATCTGCATCTGCGCAACATCTGCCTCTCGACGGCGAGCCGACACTGTTCGATTGCCTCGAATTCTCCGACGCGCTGGCCAGCATCGATGTTCTCTACGATCTCGCCTTTCTGCTGATGGACCTCGAACATCGCGGGCTCGGCCGGTCTCGCCAACCGGGTGCTGAACCGCTATCTCGACCGCACCGGCGAGGATGACGGGCTGGCGGCGATGCCGCTGTTTCTGTCATTGCGCGCCGGCATCCGGGCGCATGTGACGGCGACGGCGCGGCGCAGGCCGCGGCCTGCAGGCGGCGCGCGCAAACTGGCCGCCGAGGCGCGCCGCTATCTCGATCTGGCGCATCGCCTGCTGGCGCCGCAGCCGCGTCCGGCTGGTGGCGATCGGCGGCTTGAGCGGCAGCGGCAAATCGACCCTCGCCGCCGGGCTGGCGCCCGAACTCGGCCTGCGGCCCGGCGCCCGCGTGCTGCGCAGCGACGTGATCCGCAAGCTGCTGCTCGGCGCGGCGCCCGAAACCCGGCTGCCGGCCGACGCCTATACGCCCGAAGATCACCCGCCGGGTTTACGACGCCCTGTGCGAGAAAGCGGCGACCGCGCTCGCCGCCGGGTATTCGGCGGTCATCGACGCGGTATCCCTGACGCCGGCGCGAGCGCGCCGCCTTTGCCGAGATCGCCGCCAAAGCCGGCGTGCCGTTCTCCGGCCTGTGGCTCGAAGCCGGCGCGGAGGCGATGGCCGAGCGCATCAGCGCCCGCCGCGGCGATGCGTCCGACGCCACCCCGGAAATTCTGGCGCGCGCAGCTGCGCCGCGACCCGGGGCCGATGGACTGGACCCGGATCGACGCCGGCGCCGGGCCCGAGCAATGCCTCGCCGCCGCCCGCCGCGCCCTCGCGCTCGCCCTCAGGGCTGAGCCGCGCGAGCCTTACTCCATCGGCAGGCCCGGATGAACGGCGCGGCTGTCGAGCGGGGTGAATTGCGGCGCCAAGGCCGGGATCGCGACCTCGGCCAGGGTCTCCGGGGTCCAGCCGCCCTGGCGATGCACCATGCGCACCGGGCGCATATGGCCGTAGAGCGACAATTCGCCGGCGCGCTGGTGAAACACCTGGCCGTTGACTTGGGCGGCCTGCTCGGAGGCGAGAAAGACGCAGAGCGGGGCGATCGCGTCGGCCCGGCTGCGGCGCAGCCGCTCTTCGCGCAGCGCGGCGGCCTGCGGGTCCTTGGGCGTCGGCACCGAGCGGGTCATGCGGGTGTCGGCCGACGGGCAGATGACGTTGACGGTGATCCCGCGCGAGGCGTTTTCCATCGCCACGATGCGCGGCAAGGCGACGATGCCGAGCTTGGCAGCACCATAATTGCACTGGCCGACATTGCCGAGCAGGCCCGAGGTCGACGACACCATGATGATGCGGCCGTAATTCTGCTCGCGGAACAGGTTGATCGCCGCCCGGTTGATGTTGAAATGGCCGGTCAGATGGACGTCGATGACCGCCTGCCAATCCTCCGGGAACATGTTGTGGAACATCTTGTCGCGCAGGATGCCGGCGGCGTCGAACACGATGTGCAGCCCGCCGAAGGCGTCGCGCGCCTGGCTCGACCATTTGGAGGCAATCGTCGAACTTGGCGACCGAGCCGTAATTGGCCGCGGCCTCGCCGCCCGCCGCCTTGATCTCGTCGACGATCTGCTGCGCCGGCGTCCGGTCGGAGCCCTCGCCGCTGCCGCTGGTGCCGGGATCGTTGACGATGACCTTGGCGCCGTGCGCGGCCATCAGCTTGGCGACTTCGGCGCCGACCCCGCGACCCGCGCCGGCGCAGATCGCGACCCGTCCCTCGAGCATGCCCATCCCTCGACCCCTTTCGCTATTCTTGTGCCGTCGCGCGGGTTTGTCGGGGCCCATGGCGGTTTTGTCAATCCGGCCGCCAGGCTCGGCCCGCACCGCCAGGCTTTCACGGTTGGCTCCCAGGAGGGCGTCAGATGAAATTCGAAACCCGGCGCGACGCGCAAGCATGCCCGATGCGATCGCCCCCGACGGCTCCGAGGTGCGGGTGCTGTGCGGGCTTTCCGGCGGCGGCCTCGCCGTCTTTTCACTATGCGCCCGAAGGCCGTCTCCAAGGCGGTCGCCCATCGCACCGTCGAAGAGCTGTGGTACATCGTCTCGGGCCACGGACGGATGTGGCGCCGGCTCGACGGACAGGAAGAAATCGTCGAGATCGGTCCGGGGGTGTCGCTCAGCATCCCGGTCGGCACGCACTTCCAGTTTCGCTGCGACAGCCCGCAGCCGCTGGCCGTGCTCGGCGCGACGATGCCGCCCTGGCCCGGCGCCGACGAAGCCTATCCGGTTAAGGGCGTGTGGGACGCCACAGCCTGAGCCGAGCACTCATAATTTGCCGCGAGCGCGCTCGCGCACCGTCGGTGCTGGGTGAGCCTGTCGATGCCTAATCGGCGACCAGCGCCCTCAGGCGGTAGAGGAGGTCGAGGGCTTCGCGCGGGGTCAGCTCGTCGGGGCGGGTGTCGCGCAACAGGGCCTCGGCCGGGGATTCGGGCGGCGTCGGGTCGGCGCGGCGGCGGGCGGCGCTGAACAATGGCAGATCGTCGGCGAGGCGGGCGAGGGCGCCGCCTTGCTCGCCCTTCTCCAATATTTCGAGCACTTCCTCGGCCCGCGCCGTCACGCGTCTGCGGCAAGCCGGCGAGCCTCGCAACATGGATGCCGTAGGAGCGGTCGGCTGCGCCGGGGCCGACCTCATGCAGAAAGACCACATCTCCCTTCCATTCCTTGACCCGCATCGTGTGGCAGGCGAGCGCCGGGAGCTTGGCGGCCAAGGCGGTCAATTCGTGGTAGTGGGTGGCGAACAGGGAGCGGCAGCGATTGACGCCATGCAGGTGCTCGAGCGCCGCCCAGGCGATCGAGAGACCATCATAGGTCGCCGTGCCCCGGCCGATCTCGTCGAGGATGACAAAGCCGTTCGGCCCCGCCTGGTTCAGGATCGCCGCGGTCTCGACCATCTCGACCATAAAGGTCGAGCGCCCGCGCGCCAGGTCGTCGGCGGCGCCGACCCGGCTGAACAGGCGATCGACGATGCCGATCCGGGCCGAGCGGGCCGGCACAAAGGACCCGATCTGCGCCAGGATCGCGATCAGCGCGTTCTGCCGCAGAAACGTGCTCTTGCCGGCCATGTTGGGGCCGGTGACGAGCCAGATCCGCTCCTCGGCCAGGACGCAGTCGTTGGCGACGAAGCTGCCGCCATCGCCCGAGGCGGCGAGACCCGCCTCGACCATCGGATGGCGCCCGCCGCGGATCTCGAAGGCGGTTCCGTCCTCGACCGTGGGTCGCACCCAGCCGCCTTCGGCCGCGCGTTCGGCCAGCGCCGCCGCCAGATCGAGGGCGGCCAATGCGGCGGCCGCCTCGGCGATCTCGGCGCGCCGGGCCATGACCTCGCCGACGAGGTCGTCGTAGAGGTGCAGCTCCAGCGCGAGCGCGCGTTCGGCGGCCTGCGCGATCCTGGTTTCGAGGTCGGCCAGTTCGACGGTGGTGTAGCGCTGGGCGCCGGCCATGGTCTGGCGGTGAATGAACTCCGGCCCGAGCTTGCCGGCATTGCCGGCCGACACCTCGATGTAATAGCCGATCACGTTGTTGTGGCGGATCTTGAGGGCGGCGATTGCGGTCTCGGCGGCGTAGCGCGCCTGGAGCGCGGCGATCGTGCGGCGGCTCTCGTCGCGCAGCCGGCGCCACTCGTCGAGCTCGTCCGAATATCCGGCAGCGATAAAGCCGCCGTCGCGGGCGAAGAGCGGCAATTCGTCGGCGAGCGCCCGGCCAAGCCGATCGACCAGCACGCCATGCTGGCCCAGTCCGCGTCGGGCCGCGGCGAGGAGCTCGGGCAGCGGCGCCAGGCCGGTCTCGCCCAGCATGTGGCGCAGCGCGGCGGTCTCGCCGAGGGACTGGCGCAGCGCCGCCAGGTCGCGCGGACCGCCGCGGCCAAGGCTCAACCGGGTCAAGGCGCGTTCAATATCCGGGCAATGCCGCAGCCGATCGCGCAGCGCGTTGCGCTGATCGGCGCAATCGGTCGAAATATTCGACCGCGTCGAGGCGGGCGGTGATCGCCGCCGGCAGGGTCAAGGGCGCCGCCAGATGGTCGGCCAAGCGCCGCGCGCCAGCCGCGGTGACGGTGCGATCGATCGTCGCCAACAGGCTGCCGCGGCGCTCGCCCGCCGCACTGGCGACCAATTCGAGATTGCGCCGGGTCGCCGCGTCGATCTGCATGATCGAGCCCGGCGTCACCCGGCGCGGCGGTTCGAGGAACGGCGCGCGGTTCTGCTGGGTCAAGCCGACATAATCGATGAGCGCGCCGGCGGCGGCGATCTCGGCCCGGCCGAAATTGCCGAACCCGTCGAGTGCGGCGACCCCGTAGAAATCTTCGAGCCGCCGGCGGGCCATGCCGCTCTCGAAGCGGGGATTGGGCAACGGGGTCAGAACCGGTTTCCATTCGGCCAAGAGCTCGTAGAGCGCCGGGCGCGTCAGCATCCGCTCGGGCAGCAGGATCTCGCCGGGCGCCAGGCGGGCGAGGTCGCCCGGCAATGCCGGCTCGCTCGACGGCGCCAAGGCAAAGGCCCCGGTCGACAGATCGAGCCAGGCGAGCCCGATCTCGCCGCCAGCCTCGGCGAGACCCACCAGGTAATTGTGCCGGCGGGCGTCGAGCAGCCCCTCCTCGGTCAGGGTGCCGGCGGTCACAACGCGCACCACCGCCCGGCGCACCGGCCCCTTGGCGCCGCGTTTCCTCGCTTCGGCAGCGTCCTCGATCTGTTCGCAGATCGCGACCTTGAACCCGGCGCGGATCAGCCGGGCGAGATAGGTCTCGGCGGTATGGACCGGCACCCCGCACATCGGGATGTCGGCGCCGTCGTGCCGGCCGCGCTTGGTCAGCGCGATGTCGAGCGCACCCGCCGCCGCCACCGCGTCGTCAAAGAACAGCTCGAAAAAATCGCCCATCCGGAAAAATAAGAGGCAGCCCGGATTGGCCCGCTTGATCTCGTGGTATTGGATCATCACCGGCGATCCCGCGGAGGCGGAAGCGCCGGCATCGAGGCGGGGCGGTTCGGTCATCGGCGGAAAGTCATTGGCGGGCGGGCATCGGCAAGGTGCAAGGCGGCGGACAGCGGCGATCGTTTGACGGTAGCATGGGCCAGAGGCGAGCACGAACCAGAGGCGAGCACGAAAGAGAGGATCGGCATGGTCGAGGCCCCGGCATCTTTCCCGGTCGTTCGCGAGGCGGTCGCCTCGTTCCCCGATCGCAGCCATTTCCACCGCGCCGTCTCGGGCCTCCTGGCGGCCGGGTTCGCCGCGAGCGATCTCTCGGTGCTGGCCTCGCATGATTCGCTCGTCGCCGCCGGCGAGCCGGGTGGCGCCGAAGGCTCGATCGTCCCCGCCGGCCTCAGTGACGAGATCAAATACATCGCCCCGCTGACGGTGGCGGGCATCGTTTTGCTCTCGGGCGGGCCGATCGCCGCCGTCGTCGCGGCGCTGGTCGGCGCCGGCCTCGGTGGCGCTGCTTTGAAGGAGCTGTTGGACGACTACACCGCGGCGCCTCACAGCGATAATTTCCGGGCGGCGCTCGCCGCCGGCGCGGCGCTCCTATGGGTGCGCTGCGAGGACCCCGACCGCGAGCTCACCGCCACCCGCATCCTCGAAGAAGCCGGCGGGCAGCACCTCCACATCCACGGCCGCCCGCTCCACGCCGAAGGGAGCGGCAATTGATCGCCGCGCCGCAGCTCAAGCGAAACCGGGGCTCAGGCGAATCGCCGCGCCAGCGCCGCCTCCGCCTCGGCGATGACGCGATCGAGAATGACCCCGGCAGGCTCGACCGCATGGATCAGATCGACAGCCTCGCCGATGAACATGATCGCGGTGTCGGGTTTTTGCGTCAGTCTTGCGCGAAGGGCCATCCCCATCTCCGTCGTATCAGGTCCGATCAGGAAACCAGTCGCCGAGGACCTGATCGGCGGTGAACCCGCCCTGTTCGAGCCGCGCCCGCACCGCCTCGGCCGATTCGCCATGCTCTGCGAGATCTTCGATGGCCAGCTCGGTGGCCGCGGCGACCTCCTGCGCGATCAAATCATCGATCTCACGCTGCAGGCTGGGGCTGTCGCGCAGCACATCCCCGATTTCCGACCCTGCGTCGCGGACCGTCGCGCGCCATCCAGCTCGGGGTTCCATGGCGGACGACGTTTCAAGCTTGAACAGATGGCGAAGAATTCGCCGGATTTGCGATCTCAGCGCACGGCGGTCCGATTTCCCCAAGCTCTCGATCTCCTCGGCGAGGTTCTCCCAATCGAGCGGCAGGTTCGCACCCTTGGCGCGGCGCAAAGCCGCGGCCTGCTCCTCGGTCCAGCGCACAAAGTCCTCGTCGTAGAGATTGCCCATCTTGGCCATCGCCATGTTGTCTCTCACGTGACCGGATCGGACGGCAGCCAGCGCGGGTCGAGCACTTCCCCGATCGCGAACGGGCATTGTTGCGGAAACGCTCGCTCCGACAGCCGCATTTGGTAGGCCGCTTTCCGACGAGCCAACGGATAGCGGTCAAGAATTTCCACCGGATAAGCCCGCAAGCTCGGGCTGTCCTCGAGCAGAACGGCGTTGGCGTCGCGCTGCTCGGCAATCGTCCCGAGCCAACTAGCGGAACGTCTTTCCGGCCGCACCAAACATTTTAGCAAGTGAATGAGCAGCACGGTCAGGCGGTTCCTCATTTCGCGGCGGTCGCTGCGCGCCATGCCTTCGAGCTCCTCGGCGACGTTCTCGAGGTCGAGGGCCTCGAGTTCGCCGCGCCGGGCATGCCGGGCCTGGTCCTCGAGCCAAGCGACGAAATCGTCCTCATAGTCAGGCGCATTGGCCGGGCGCGTCATCGCCGCCTCCTGGTCCCATTCTCAGCGGCTGAGATCGAGCGCATAGATTTCCCGCGCCTCCCGAACGCCGCGCAGCCGATGCTGGCCGAGCGGCTTGAGGCGGGCGCTGCTTGCCGCAGCGGCGAACTCGGCCGACACCAGGACAGTATGGCCCAAGGGTTCGCACAAGGTCTCGATCCGGGCAGCCTCGTTAACCGCCGGGCCGATCACGGTAAAGTCGAGGCGGTCGGCGGCGCCGACATTGCCGTAGAGCACCTCGCCCAGATGGAGCGCCAGATCGACCGCGGCGACCGGCTTGCCGGCGCTTCCCCGCACCTCGTTCAGCCGGCTGACCGCCAGCATCGCCTCGGCCGCGGCGTCGAGCGCATGGCCGCAGGTCTCGTCCCGCGTCGCATCGACGAACGGGAATATGGCCAGCATCCCATCGCCGATGAATTTGAGCACCTGGCCGCCGCGCGCCCGCAGCGAGGCGGTCAAGGTCTCGAAGATTTCATCGAGCATCTCGATGACGGAGAGACCCGGGGTCCCGTCGGCCATCGCGGTAAAGCCACGGATGTCGGCGTACCAAAGGACGGCGCGAATAGCCTCGACCGAGCCGCGCGCCACCGCCCCGGCATGCACCCGCTTGCCGGCGTCGGCGCCCAAATAAGCCGCCAGCAGACCCGAGGCGATGGTGTGGCCGGCATGGGTCATCATCGCCAGCGAGACGGCGGGCAGAGCGCCCCGCAGCAAGCTCAGTTCGTCGTCGAGGAAGCCGCCCGGCCGGTCGGTCGTGAAGGAATAACCGATCCCGGTGCCGCGCGACGGGTCGCCGCCTGCGCCAAAGCTGACGACCCGAGCGAAATAGTCGGTGGCGCCGGCGTCGGCGAGGTCACTGAGCACCGGGAAGTCGAGCCGCGCCTCGGGCCCGCACAGACGCCGCCGAATGTCGAGCCACAACTCCTTCCGATCCGAAGTTTTGAGCCGCTCGATCAACTGGCCGAATGGGCTGGTCGCGACGACCTCGTCGTAGGCGCCGCCGCGCTCGAACTGGGCCGGCTCGACCGCGCTCAAATTGCGCTGCCAGGTGTAGCCGTAGCCGCCCCATTGCGGATGCAGGGTGCGCAACCCGGCAAAAGCCCGCCACAGCGCGACGCCATCCTCGACCAGGCGCCGGCAAAATCCGTCGAGCAGCAGGTCGGCCGGCGTGCCGTGCAGCCCGTGGCGGACCGCCCATACATTGAGCTCGATGATTTTGCGGCCGAGCGCAGCTGTCGAAGCTCGCCAGGCCCCACAAGAGCCCGTCGCTGGTCAAAGGCTGGCACCCAAGGCGTCTGATCCAGCTCTTATTTATGGAGCAGCGGCATCATCTGCCAAGAGCTTTCGCCGGGCATCTCGATTTCGTCATCGCAGGGTGGTAAGCCCGAGCGAGCGAAATCGGGAGGTGCGGCGTGCTCGATCGTATTCTGTTGACCAATGACGACGGCATCGACGCGCCCGGGCTCGAGGTGCTGGCCGGCATCGCCGCGCCGCTCGCCCGCGAGGTGTGGATCGTGGCGCCCGAGCACGATCAGAGCGGGGTCTCGCACGCGGTCAGCCTGCACCACCCGATCCGCCTCAGCGAGCGCGGGCCGCGGCGCTGGGGCGTCGCCGGAACGCCCGGCGACTGCGTGGTGATGGCGCTGAGCCACCTGTTGCGCGGCATGCCGCCGCAGCTGCTGCTGTCCGGGGTCAACCGCGGCGCCAACCTCGGCATCGAGACGGTATTTTCTGGCACGGTCGGCGGGGCGATGACCGGGATGATGCTGGGGATTCCCTCGATCGCGCTGAGCCAGGCCTGGAGCGACCGCGACCGGGTGCGCTGGGACACCGCGGCGGCACTCGGCCCGCAGATCGTGCGCCGGCTGTGCGAGATCGGCTGGGGCATATCCACCTGCCTCAGCGTCAACTTTCCCGATCTGCCGCCCGACGCGGCCGGGCCGCTGACCCTGGCTCGCCAGGGCGCCGGCAGCGTCGAGGGGATGGATGTCGAGACCCGCACCGATCCGCGCGGGCTTACCTATTTTTGGGTGAAGTTCCGCCGCGGCGAGCGCGACCAGGGTCGCGACAGCGATATCGCGGCGCTGAACGCCGGCCGTGTCGTCGTCACCCCGCTGCGCTATGACCGCACCGACGAGGAGGCCTATGCGCTCTTGGCGCGATCCTTGCCGCGCCGCGAGGGCGAATGACGCCTTCGCCGTTCAAGGGGGGCCGAGAAAAACCAGGTGAGAGGCGTAGGACAGCCAGACCCGGCGCCAGCGCAGAAAGTCGGCGCCGATCACGAGATCGGCGTCCTGCAGCCCGAGCGGGGCGACCATGATGATCGGGTCGTGCACGACCTGGCCGGCGATGTCGAGCCGCGTAAAGCGGTGGGCGTGCGATTTGACGATTTCGGCGGCGGCGCCGCGCAAGGTGGCCACCGGGTCGCGCGCCAATTCGGCTCCGCTCACCCCCATCGCCGCTGCCGCCGTGGCATCGAGCGCGGTCAGTTGCGCGCCGGTGTCGATCAGCGCCGCCAGGCGATGGCCATCGAGCGTGACCGGAAAGAACAGCCGGTCGTGCAGCGAGCGATTGGCCGCGATCGTCGTGTAGGGCTCACCCCAGGCCGGCGCCTCGGTCGGGCATGATTGCGGCGCGTAGAGCAGCACACGCCGGTTCGGCAAATCGATGTCGACGTCGAAATCGTCGAGAAAATCGGCGCCGAGCAGTCCGTCAAGCGGTCTGCCGCCGACCGTCGGCAGTGAAACCGAACCGACCAAAGCTCTGAAACCGCGCTCGGTCATGCCGCCGACCTCGAACGTGCGCAGCCTTGCGCTGCCGCCGGCGACCGCGCTGCCGATGCTGCGCATGTGCCGGGCATATTCATAATGGGCGACGATCCCCAGCCGAGTGGCCGCCGCGGTGGTCAGGATCGTGCGTTCAGCCCCGGTGTCGAGCAACAGGTCGGCGGGCAGGCCGTTGACCAGCACGGTGACGATCGGGACATTGCCCATCGGGCTTTCGGCAATCTCGGCGCGGCGCTCGGGACGGCATTCCTGCGCCGCGGCGCGTATCGGGCCGGCCGCCGCCAGCGCCACCGCCAGCGCGCAGAGCGCTCGTTTGATTTTGATCACCGCAGCGGGCTGCTTGCTCGATCGGGTCCGGCCGGCGCGGCGCGGGTCAGGCGATGACCGCCACCCCTTGCACCTCGACCAGGATTTCCGGGCGGGCCAGACCGGCGACGGTAATCAGCGCGCTCGCCGGAAAGTTGTCGCCGAAAATCTCCTTGCGCAGCTGCGTGAACCGGTCGCCATAACGCGCATCGGTAATGAAGACGGTCATCGTGACCATGTCGCCGAGCTTGCCGCCGGCCTCCGCCAGGGTCTGGCCGAGCCGGGCGAACACCTCGCGCACCTGGCCATCGAAATCGCCGGCAAGCGAACTGCCGGAGCCGCTGGCGGCGCCGATCTGGCCGGCCAGCCAAACCGTCCGGCCGCCTGCGGTAACGACCGCCTGGGAGTAGGCGCGCGCCTGCGCCGCCTCGCGCCTCAGATATTGCCTGGACGGCTCAGCTCCGCTCGCTCCCGCCATCGCCGTCTCCCTATGTGCCGCCGGCGACGAACTTGACCGAGGCCGGCCGGCGTGTCCAGCCGCCAGCACGGCGCGGAAATGGTCCCGGCGGGGGCTATTGGCCGTCGCGAGCCCGCATGGCACAGTGCCGCCGCCGCCATCCCATCCGCCGCGAAGCTGGTCTGAGGAGAAACCGGATTATGTTGCTGGATGTTTTCCGGAAAATCTTGCGTCTCCACCGGTTATACGACCAATTCGAAATGGGAATTTCCGCAATTTTGTTGATAATCATTGGAATTATAATTATTTATTCGACAGCGATAATGGTAACTATGGTAGTCGGGGATATCCACACCGGCGTACATTTCTCCGACCAGAACGCGATGAAGGACACGTTTGGCTTGATCCTGAGCATTCTGATCCTGATCGAGTTCAATCATTCGATCGCCTTGGCGATGCGCCGCCGTTCGGGGGTTTTGGAGGTGCGCGTGGTAATCCTGATCTCGATCATTGTAATCGCGCGAAAGCTCATTCTGTTGGATTATGCCAAAACCGGGCTGGACACCCTGCTCGGTCTCGGCGGGCTGGCGCTGTCCTTGGGCGCCCTATATTGGCTGTTGAGCGATGTCGAGCGGCGTCGCCCGCCTGCCGTACCGGAGGAATAGGCGGTCGATCGCCGATGCTGCGATTTGGGGAACGCCGCCGCCGCGGGACCAGGATGGACAACCAACCGGGCGGCCCGGAGTTGGCGCCGCCGCCGATGATTTTGCAAACGGCGCCGGCGACTACATACCGGACATTTGACGAGCATCTTGCCCGTGCCGGAACCCGGCGAAGGCGGTGGGCGCCTATTCCGGGGTAGCCAAGGCCGCGGCGAATTCGATCCGGCTGGTCTCGGCGGCGCCGGCGCCGCCGAGCAGATGGCGCGCGCAAGCTGAGACCCAGCAAGCCACGGGCGAACCACCCGGAATCGCGACGCGGGCCGGTCTCGCTCATGCCGGCGCTGAGCGGCAATGATGCGGTGGCGTCAGGCGCTACGACTGAGCCCCCAGCCGACGGCCGTTATTGATCGGTCGTCAGAAATGCGGCGTTGCAGACGTTGCTCTACGCCGACGCTCAATGTCGTCGATTGGGCTCGGGACGCGTGAACGTTTGCGGCGTCTGGTCAAGGACTGCGCCGGCGGCGCCACACGCGTTCGAAGGGGGCGTTCAGTTCCACGAGGCTCTTATGCCTGGCGATCCATTCCTGCGCCTTCGACTCGGTCTCGAAGCTGCTCATCGTCGTCGGATAGGTCCCGGGCACACTGATTTCGACACCGAAGGTCCCGTCTTTCAACGGAACGGTGCGATAGCTCGCCCCAGCGTGCGCATGCGTCATGGCCATGCGCTCTATATGGCCCCTCCGAAGCCGATCGGAAACCCCGCGTCAACAGCCGAAATGCACCCTGACCCACCAGCAACGGCCGATTTTGGCGGCGGTTCGGTGGTCAAACCGGGAGGTGGGTTTGTTTTTGCCGGCAAATGGCCGTATTTACAGCAGACAGCATCGCGCTGGGGCCGTTGCGTCTAGCTGCGCGATAAACGGGGGTGCACGAAGTGGCGAACACGATTGCTCTGGTCGATGACGATCGCAACATCCTGACCTCGGTGTCGATCGCGCTCGAGGCCGAGGGGTTTTCGGTGCGTTGCTACAGCGATGGGGCCGAAGCGCTGAAAGGGATGAACGCCCAGCCCGTCGACCTCGCTGTGCTCGACATCAAGATGCCGCGCATGGACGGCATGGAGCTGCTCGAACAGCTGCGCCGGCAGAGCCATATCCCGGTCATCTTCCTGACCTCGAAGGATGATGAGGTCGACGAGCTCCTCGGCCTGCGCATGGGCGCCGACGACTACATCAAAAAGCCGTTCTCGCAGCGCCTGCTGGTCGAGCGCATCCGGGCGCTGATCCGGCGCGGCGAACTCGCCCGCGAGCGCGAGGATGCGCCCGGCGAGCCGGCGGTAGTGCGCGGCCGGCTGATCCTCGACCCGGCTCGGCACCTGTGCACCTGGGGCGCGCAGCCGGTCGAACTGACCGTGACCGAGTTCCTGATTCTTAAATCCTTGGCGCATCGCCCCGGACACGTCAAGAACCGCGACCAGCTGATGGACGCGGCCTATGGCGAGCATATCTACGTCGACGACCGCACGATCGACAGCCACATCAAGCGGCTGCGCAAGAAGTTCAAGGCGGTCGACACCGATTTCGCCCAGATCGAAACCCTTTATGGCGTCGGCTATCGATACCGGGACCGCTGAACCGGCGCCGGCCTCGCCGGCAACCTTGCCCGGGGCGTCGTCGCCAATGGCGGCCGATGACGAGGCGGCCGGGGCGGCCTTGCGGCCCGCATTCCCGCCCGGACGCGGCCGCCGCGCCGCCGGCAACTCGCAAAACCGCGGTCGGCGCTGGCCGATCTCGCCGCTCACCCGGCGCATCCTCGCGGTCAACGTGCTGGCCTTGGCGCTCTTGGCCGGCGGGTTCCTCTATCTCGGCAAGTATCAGACGAGCCTGATGGGGCAGCAGATCGAATCCTTGAAGATGCAGGGCGAAATCTTCGCCGCGGCGCTGGGCGAGGGCGCGGTCCTCGACTCGGCTGACGACGGCGAGATCCTGCTCCCCGATCTGGCGCGACAGATGATGCGCCGTCTGGTGGCGCCGACCAAGACCCGGGCGCGGCTGTTCGACATCAAAGGCGACATGATCGCCGACAGCCGCGTGCTGCGCGGACCCGGCGATGCGGTCCAGATCGTACCCTTGCCGCCGCCCGCTAGCCAAGGGCCGCTCCGCCATTTCGCCGAGAAAATATACGACTGGATCGTCGACAAGCTGCCCCGGCGCAAGCGCTATCCGATTTATCGCGAAAGCCTGTTCCAGCGGGCTTCGGATTACGCCGAGGCCGAGCGCGCGCTCAAAGGCCACATCGGCGAGGCGATCCGCAGCGACCCGGCGACCGGCGGCCTCGTCTTCAGCGTCGCCATCCCGGTGCAGCGCTACAAGGAGGTGCTGGGGGCGCTGATGCTGTCCACCGGCAGCGGCGAGATCGAGCAGGAGCTGCGCACGGTTCGGCTCGAGCTGTTGCGCATCTTTGGCGTGGCGCTGCTGGTCACGGTGCTGATGTCGTTCTATCTGGCCGGCACGATCGTGCGCCCGATCCGCCGACTGGCGGCAGCGGCCGAGCGCGCGCGCGGCCGCCGCGCCCGGATCGAGATCCCGGACTTCACCCGCCGCGGCGACGAAATCGGCGATCTTTCCGGCTCGCTGCGCGAGATGACCGACGCCCTATGGCAGCGGATGAACGCCATCGAGCGGTTCGCCGCCGATGTCGCGCACGAGATCAAGAACCCGTTGAGCTCGCTGAAGAGCGCCGTCGAGACCGCGGTGCGGATCGAGGACCCGGCAAACCAGCGGCGGCTGATGGCGATCATCCTCGACGATGTCGAGCGGCTCGACCGGCTGATCACCGATATTTCGGACGCCTCGCGCCTCGATGCCGAATTGAGCCGCCTCGAACTGGCGCCGGTCGACATCGCCGCGATGCTGCGCGCCCTCGTCGACGTGGACGAGGCAACCCGCGCCGAAGACCGGCCGCGCCTCGTCCTCGATCTTCCCGAGCGCGGGCGCCAACTGGTGGTGCCGGGGATCGAGACCCGGCTCTCGCAGGTGTTCCGCAATGTGATCGCCAATGCGGTGTCATTCAGCGCGCCGCGCGGCGAGATCCGCCTGATCGCGCGGAATTCCGGGCGGGCGGTGCTGGTTACCGTCGAGGATGGCGGCCCTGGCGTTCCGGAGGACAAGCTCACCGCGATTTTCGACCGTTTCTACACCGAGCGCCCGGCCGGCGAGAAGTTCGGGACGCATTCCGGGCTCGGCCTGTCGATTTCGAAGCAGATCGTCGAGGCGCATCGCGGCATGATCTGGGCGGAAAACCGCAAAGACGCCAACGGCGCCGTAATCGGCGCCCGGTTCTGCGTCCGCTTGCCGGCGCAATCGTGAGCGCGGCGATGCTGGTTCATGGCACGGCAATCGCAATCGAGGGCGAGGCGGTCCTGCTACGCGGCCCGTCGGGCGCCGGGAAATCGGATCTGGGGTTGCGCCTGATCGACGATGGCGCGCGCCTCGTCGCCGACGACCAGACCTTGCTGCGGCGCAGCGGCGAGCGGATCGTGGCCTGCGCTCCCGCCGCGATCGCCGGCCTCATCGAAGTCCGCGGCGTCGGCATCGTGCGGCTCGAAGCGCTGCGCCAGGCGCCGCTGGCGCTGATCGTCGATCTCCTCCCTTCGGGTCAGATCGAGCGCATCCCCGAACCGCGGGTCGAGACGGTGCTGGGCGTCGCCGTTCCGCTTCTCGCGCTGGCCCCGTTCGAAGCCGCCGCCGCAGCAAAGCTGCGTCTCGTCCGGCGCGCGTTGGCGGCGGGCGGATTGCCCGCTATAATCGGGCGATGAGGACCAAGGGTAGTCTGCGCGGCCCCCAGGCGGCCAAAAGCACGTCGCCCGCTCGCGTCCTGTTGGTGACGGGAATGTCCGGGGCCGGCCGGTCGACGGCGCTGAAGGCGCTCGAGGATCTGGGCTACGAGACGTTTGACAATCTGCCGGCGGCTCTGGTCCCCGAGCTGGTCCGATAGCGCCGCCGTCGACGGGCCGGCAATCGCGGTCGGCGCCGACGCGCGCACCCGCGGCTTTGCCGCCGAGACCATGTTCGAGCCGCTCGCCGAAATCGTCGGCCGCAGCGGGCGCCGATTGGGGGTGCTGTTCATCGACTGTGATGACGTGCGGCTCGAACGGCGCTATACCGAGACGCGACGGCCCCACCCCCTGGCCGGAGACCGCTCGATCATGGACGGCATCCGCCGCGAGCGCCAAGTGGTTTCCGCCCTACGCGACCGCGCTGATCTGGTGATCGATACCTCCGAACTGACCGCCGCCGATCTGAAGCGGGTGCTGACCGGCCATTTCGCGCTCGACCATCGCGGCATGGGCGTTTTCATCACCTCCTTTGCCTATCGCGCTGGGATTCCGCGGGAAGCCGATCTGATCTTCGACGTGCGCTTCCTCGACAATCCGTATTATGTCGAGGCGCTGCGGGGGTTGACCGGGCGCGACCCGGCGGTGGCGGCGCACATCGAAAGCGACCCGGATTTCGCGCCGTTTTTCGCCCGGCTGTGGCGCCTGCTGCGCCCTCTGCTGCCGCGTTACGAAATTAGAGGGAAGATCTATCTTACCATCGCCATCGGCTGCACCGGCGGGCGCCACCGTTCGGTCTATGTCGCCGAGCGGCTGACCACGCAGCTGCGCGAAGCGGGATGGCGGACCGAGATCGCCCATCGCGATCTTTCGCCGACGGGCCTGGACGCGCCGATCCGGGCGGGCGCCTCCGCCGCCGCCGGTTGAACCGCCGCGGCCCGTTTCAACAGAGGAAATTCGATGATCGGCATGGTCTTGGTGACCCACGGGCGGCTCGCGGCGGAATTCGTCGCCGCGCTCGAGCACGTCGTCGGCGCGCAGGCCCAGATCGCCGCCGTCTGCATCGGTCCCGACGACGACATGGAGCAGCGCCGTCAGGAAATCCTGCGCCGGATCAGCGAGGTCGACAGCGGCGACGGCGCCGTGCTGCTGACCGACATGTTCGGCGGCACCCCCTCGAACCTGGCGATATCGGTCATGGACCGGGCCAAGATCGAGGTTATCGCCGGCGTCAATCTGCCGATGCTGATCAAGCTCGTCAGCCTGCGGCAGAGCGAGAGCCTGGAGCGCACCGTGCTCGGCGCGCAGGAGGCGGGGCGCAAATACATCAACGTCGCTTCGCAATTGCTGACCGACGCCTGCCGATGAACGACGGCCCCGCCACCGGCCCGCTGATCGATCCGTCCGAGCGATCCTGGCGCCGTCGCGGCGACGAAAATCGTGCGGCGGATCGCGACGATCTGCAACCAGCGCGGGCTGCACGCGCGCGCCTCGGCCCGTTTTGTCAAAACTGCGGCGCAATTCGAGGCCGATATCCGGGTGCGCAAGAACGGCACCGAGGTCTCCGGCCTGCTCGATCATGGGGCTGATGATGCTGGCGGCGGCGCCCGGGCACCGCGGTCGAGCTGAGCGCCAGCGGGCCGCAGGCTGCCGAGGCGGTGGCTGCGCTGGCCAATCTGATCGAATGCAAGTTCGATGAGGATTGACGAAGCCGCCGGGCTGACCCGAGACCAGCAGCGCCGCCGAACAGAGATTAGTCGGGGCTCGGCGTGTCGCCGGGGATCGCTATCGGGCCGGCCTATGTCGGCGACGGCGGCGAGCTTCCGGTGCATGAGAGCCATATCCCCGAAGTCGAGATCGAGGCCGAGCGCAGCCGCTTCGCCGAGGCGGTGGCGGTCTCGCTGAAACAGCTGCGCAAGCTCAAAACCAAGGCCGCCAACCTTCCCGAATCCGCCGCCGAGGAGATCGGCTACCTGCTCGACGCGCATATGGCGATGCTGTCGAACTCGCGCCTGGTGCGCGGCGTCGACGAGCGCGTCGGCCGGGCCCGGATCAACGCCGAGCGCGCGGTCGAGATCGAGATCGACGAAATCGCCAAGAGCTTCGCGGCGATGCGCGACCCATATCTGGCGGCGCGGATCGAGGATATTCGGGTGGTCGGCACCCGGCTCATCCGCAACCTGATCAAAAAACCCTACGTCGCCTATTCGGGCGTGCCGGAGGGCGCGATCATTCTCGCCGACGAACTGACCCCGGCCGATACCGCGCTGATGGACCCGCGGCGGATCGCCGGCTTCGCCACCCAGTTCGGCGGCGCCGAAAGCCATACCGCGATCGTCGCGCGCGCTTTGGGGCTGCCGGCGGTGCTCGCGGTGCCGGCCCTGATCGCGCATGCGCGGCACGGCGGCGATGGTGGTGATCGACGGCGCCGAGGGCGCCGTGATCCTCGATCCGTCGGCTGAGACGATCGGCGATTACGAGGCGCGGCGCGGCCTTCTGGTGCGCGAGCAGCGTCATCTGACCCGGTTGCGCCGGCTGCCGGCGGCGACCCGCGACGGCGTCGAAATCACCCTCGAAGCCAATCTCGAATTGCCGGTCGAGCTGGCCCAGGCGGCAGCCAACGGGGCGATGGGGCTGGGCCTCGTCCGCTCCGAGTTTCTCTACATGAACCGCGACGATCTGCCGGGCGAGGAGGAGCAGTACGCGGTGTTCTCGGGCCTGGTGCGCGGCATGGAAGGCAAGCCCGTGACCGTGCGCACCTTCGATCTCGGCGGCGACAAGCTCGCCCGCTCGATGAGCGACCATTACCTCCCGGCCGACAACCCGGCGCTCGGCCTGCGCGCGATCCGCCTCTCCTTGCAGGACCGCCGCCTGCTCGATCCGCAGCTGGCGGCGATGCTGCGCGCCGCCGCCGAGGGGCCGTTGCGCATCCTGTTGCCGATGATCTCCGCGCCGAGCGAAATCCGCCAGGTGCGCGAGGCGATGGAGCAGGTCGCCCGCCGACTGCGGCGGCGCGGCATGCGCGTCCCCAAGCCGCTGCCGCCTTTGGGGGCGATGATCGAGGTGCCGGGGGCGGCGCTCGCCGCCGACGCGCTCGCCGCCGAGGCCGATTTCTTCGCCATCGGCACCAACGACCTTATTCAATACACGCTCGCGATCGACCGCAGCGACGAGCAGGTGGCGCATCTCTACAACCCGTTGCACCCGGCCGTGCTGCGCCTCATTCAATTCGCGATCGAGGCGGCGCTGCGCCGCGGCATGCCGATCAGCGTGTGCGGCGAAATGGCCGGCGAGCCGCGCTTTACCGCGCTGCTGCTCGGGCTCGGCCTGCGCAACCTGTCGATGGCGCCGCGCAGCATCCCGCGGGTCAAGCAGCGCATCCGCAACCTCGACATGGTCGCCGCGACGCGGCGGGCGCGCGCCATCATGGACCAGTCCGATTCCGGCCGCATCGCCGCGCTGATCGACGATTTCAACGCCGTCGCCTGGCCGCATTGATCGTCGCCGGGTTTGGCGCGCTCGCCCGAAAGGCCGGCCGCCGCGGCGGCCGGGATATCGCATTCCGCGGCTGTCTGCGCCTGGGCAACCCACCCGCGGCACGGTCCGCGGCGTAAACAGGTAGCGCCGCACCGGCCCGGCGGCATAGATTTCGCCGATCAAGATCAACGAGTGGACAGCGGAACATGACTATCGGCGCAGAACTTCTGACCGGCGCGCTCGCCGGCATCGCCTTTGTCGGATGCAGCCTGGCGAATGCGCGCCCGGCGCATGCCGCCCAAGGCCAATCCCCGCGAGGGGCGACACAGCCGGGTCGGCGGCGCGAGGTCGTGGTCAACGGCAAGCGGGTCAAGACCGTCGACATCCACGCCCATACCATCGTTCCGGAGGCGGCGGCGGTGATCAACCATCCGCTGGAGGCGCCGGGGCTGTTGTGGTCGAACCTCGCCGACCGCATCGCCGAGATGGACGCCGAGGGGATCGACGTCGAGGCGCTCAGCATCAATCCCTTCTGGTATCGCGCCGACCGCGACGCCTCGGCCGAGCTGATCCGAATCCAGAACGAAAAGCTGGCCGAATTCTGCGCCGCCACCCCCGACCGCTTCGTCGCCTTCGCGACCGTCGCATTGCAGCACCCGCAACTCGCGGTCGAGCAGCTCGAGCACGCGGTCAAGAAGATTGGGCTTGCGCGGCCTGTCGATCGGCGGCAGCGTCGCCGGGCAGGAACTGGCCGACCCGAAATTCCACCCGGTCTGGGCCAAGGCCGAAGAGCTCGGCATCCTGATCTTCATGCACCCGCTCGGCACCCGCGAATTGGAGCCGAGCGGCCGGCTCGGCGGCAGCGGCCTGTTGACCAACACGATCGGCAACCCGCTCGAAACCACGATCGCCTTGTCGCACCTGATCTTCGAGGGCACGCTCGACCGCTTTCCGGGCTTGAAGATCTGCGCCGCGCATGGCGGCGGCTTTCTGCCGTCCTACGCCAATCGCTCGGATGCGGTGATCACCACGCTTCCCCGAACCGGGTCGGGCCGTTGCCGAAGAAAAAGCCGACCCAATATCTGAGGGACGGCCAGCTCTTCTTCGACACGATCATGTTCACGCGGCGAGGGGATGCGCCACCTGATCGCCGAGAGCGAAGTCGGCCAAGATCATGATCGGCACCGACTACCCGTTCCCATGGAACAAGGTGCCGGTAGACCACATCCTGTCGACGCCGGGCTTGAGCGACGACGACAAGATCGCCATCCTCGGCGGGACGGCGGCGAAGTTGCTCGGCATCGATTAGAAAAAGAGTCCCTCCGCCCGCAATGCGGGGAGAGGGGCGGACCCGCGAAGCAAGAGAGTGAGAGGCGGCTCGCCGCCGCCAACCCGCGGAGAGAACGGCATGAAAGCGGATTACGTCATCGTCGGCGCGGGCTCGGCCGGCTGCGTCTTGGCCAACCGGCTGAGCGAGGACCCGACCACCCGCGTCGTGCTGATCGAGGCCGGCGGCCCCGACCGCAACCCGCTGATCCATATCCCGGCGGGATATATGAAGCTGCTCGATCACCCGACCCTGACCTGGGGCTACCGCGCCGAGCCCGATCCCGGCACCAACGGGCGCGCCATCCCCTATCCTCGCGGCCGGGTGCTGGGCGGCTCCAGCTCGATCAACGGGATGATCTATGTCCGCGGCCAGCCCGAGGATTTCGACCATTGGGGCCAGCTCGGCAATCGCGGCTGGTCGTGGGACGATGTGCTGCCCTATTTCAAGAAAGCCGAGAGCTGGGAGGGCGAAGCCGACGAATTTCACGGCGCGGGCGGGCCGCTGCTGACCTCGAACGCCGCCGACCAGCCGCCCTTGTGCCACACGATGATCGCAGCCGGGCAGGAGATCGGGCTCGAATACCGCAAAGACGTCAATCACCTGCCGCCCGGCTCGGGCGACACTATCGGCTGGGTCCAGCAGACCCGCCGCGGCCGGCGGCGGCAGAGTGCGGCGCGCACCTATCTGCGGGCGGCGAAAAAGCGGCCCAACCTGCGCATCATCACCGGCGCCCTGGTGCAGCGCGTGCTGTTCGACGGCGCGCGCGCCACCGGGGTCGAGTACCGGCGCGGCGGCGCCGTCGAGCGGGTCGATGCGGCGCGCGAGGTGATCCTCGCCGCAGGCGCCATCGGCTCGCCGCATCTGCTGCAATTGTCGGGGGTCGGCGACCCGGACCATCTCGGCCGCGTCGGCATCGCGATCCAGCACGCGCTGCGCGGGGTCGGCCGGAATTTTCAGGACCATTACATCGCCCGCGTCGCCTGCTCGGTCGCCGGCGCCAAGACCTTGAACGAGAAAGCCCGCGGGTTGCCCTTTGCCGGCGAGGTGCTGCGCTATCTGGTGGCCGGCGCCGGCATGCTGACCTATGCCTCGTCCTTGGTCTGCGCCTCGGTCAAGGTGCTCGAGGAATTGGCGACGCCCGACGTGCAATGCCTGTTCTCGCCGGGGAGTTTCGCCCCGGGGCCGGTGCGAAGGCTCGACCACAAGCCCGGCATGACCATCGGCATGTGGCAGATGCGGCCGTTGAGCCGCGGCTATGTCGAGGCGAGATCGCCCGATCCGGCCGAGCAGCCGGCGATCAATCCGCGCTACCTGGCCGAGGACACCGACCGGCGCTGCGTCATTGGCGGGCTCAAGCTGGCGCGGCGGCTGTTCGCCGCGCCGGCGATCAAGAAATACGTCGTTGCCGAGACCATCCCCGGTGAGGATGTCCGGACCGACGACGAACTCCTCGATTATGCGCGGCAATACGGCTCGACCGTGTTTCACGCGACCTGCAGCTGCCGAATGGGAAGCGACCAGATGGCGGTGGTCGACGACCGGCTGCGGGTGCACGGGCTCGAGCGCCTGCGGGTGATCGATGCGTCGGTGATGCCGGCGGTGACCTCAACCAACACCAACGCGCCGACGATCATGATCGCCGAAAAGGGCGCGGCGATGATCCTGGCCGACGTCGGCGGCTGAGCCCGCCGCCTGCTGTCATTGCCGCCTGCTATCGTCGCTTGTAATAATAGTGTTTCGCTCGAACCGGCGACCGGACGGATTTCAGCGGCTAGGCGCCGATTGAGCTGCTCGGCCGCGCTCCGGTTCATCTCAATGCCGACCCAGCCATAACCGGGGTGAAGCACCGCCAGATCGACATTGGCCCCATCCTTCTGCACCCACCAGCGGCCCGCGGTGGCGACATTTATCTTGGTTCCGGGCGAAGGGTCGACGGCCGGGCGAGGCGGCTTCATTTCGGCGCGCATTTGCGCCAACTCGGCGATCATGTTGTCCACCTGGGCCGCGTCCAAAGCCAAACCGCCCGAGGGAGCGCTCGGCGATTTTATCGTCAAGGTTGTTCTCTGTTCATTCAGGGCCAACGCCGGCGCCGGTTTTTCTTGCGCCAACGAATAGGTATTCCAGCCAAATACTACAAAGAGGCCAACAATTGTCGCGCCGATTGCGCTAGGGAAATGACGTTTCATTGCTATCCCCGTGTGGATCATCGCCGATTTGGAGAGAATGCATAGCCTACGCGGTTTACCCACGCCACCAATTCCTGGCAAATCGCGCCGCCGCCGTCGAGAGCGCGGCGACACCGCCGGCGATAACCCAGGGGGGACCTCGACCCCACCAATCCGCGCACGCTCATGACTGATGCTTCTTAGTAAACTGTCACCGCGATCCTGTTTTGCCTGTTATCTGCAGGGAATTTACAGGGCGTCATCCGACCCTCGACGCCGCCCGGCCTCCGGCCGCGCGAGCGCCCGATCCGGCCGACCATAGCGTGCGATTATGGCAATCCGGAGATTGTCGGCGCCGATCGTGATCGCGTAATCCTAGTGCTTTTCGCAACTGGTCACCTGATCTGCGGCAAGCTCGATAGGGCGAGCGCATGGCGGCGCCGGATTGCCTCGCTCCGCTCGCGATGGCCCGACCCGGCAGACGAGTAATTGGATGAATATTTGGGTCGGGGTGGTCGGCACTCGATCAATCCGATGCGCCCAGCCTGGGCATACCGCGTCGAATCTGGCGCTTTCGCAGACCGGTTCGCGAGGGTTCGCCGCGGCTCCTTCTCTGATCGACAGGCGGCCTACCCGTCCTGCCTCAGGCGGCTCGGCAGCAATTCGCCGCGCTGTTCGAGCACCGGATAGGCGGCGGCGGCGAGGTGCGCGTTGATCCGCTTCAGGTCGCGCAAAAGGTCGAGGTGCAGCGCACTGGTTTCGACGCTCTCGACCCGACCGGCGCGGATGCGGGCGAAATGCGCCTCGGTCGCCCGTGTTTCGAGATCGCGAAACACCTCCTTCTCACCGAGCAGCTCGCGCGCTGCGCGCACATCGCCGGTCATGAACACCGCCGCCGCGGTGCGCACATTCGTCGCCAGGCGCCCGAGCATCTGGCGGATCTCGCCCGTCCCTTCTGCCGAGAAAGCGAGATTGCGCTTCACCCGCTTGGCAAGATTTGCCCCCACGCCGCGTTCGACGATGTCGCCGGCATGTTCGAGGTTGGTGACGAACGCCAGAATCTCCGACAGTCGGCGGTCGTCCTCGGCATCGAGCAATTCATGGTCGAGCGAGGTCAGATAGGCCTTGACGGCGCCGTTCAGCCGGTCGAGCACATTGTCGATGTGCTTGATCTCGGCGAGGCGTTTGCGGTCGCCGCGATCGAGCGCCTCCAGCGCGGCGTGCAGCATGGTCTCGAGCACGTCGGCCATGCGCAGCGCTTCGCGCGACGCGGCGGCGAGCGCCACGGCGGGAATCTCGATCGCCGCGGGATCGAGATAAACCGGGCGGGACGGATCAGCTGGGATGGCCCGGGTCGGCAGTAGGACGCTCAGCAGCCGGGCCAGCGGACGCAGCACCGGGAAGAACAGCGCGGCCATCACGAGGTTGAACAGGGTGTGGAAATCGGCGACGGCGCGCGACGCATTCGGTTCCAATGAAGCCAGCCAGGGGCCGATCGCGCCGAGCAGCGCCAGCCCGAGGACGCAGCCGACCGCCCGGTTTAAGAGATTGCCGATCGGCAGCCGCCTGGCCGCCGGGTCGCCGGTCGAGCCGGCTTCGAACAGCGGATTGAGCGCGGTGCCGAGATTGGCGCCGAGGACCAGGGCAAAAGCGGCCTGCGGCGGCGCCACCCCCTGCGCGGCTAACGACATGATCAGCAGCACGGCGGCGACGCTCGAATGCGCGGCCCAGGTAAACGCGGCGGCGACGATCACGTCGATCACCGGCGCCGTCGAGATCATGCCGAGCAGCAGCCGCAGGCTCGGCACATGCTCGTACGGCCTCAGGATGGTCAGCAACTGGCCGAGCGCCACCAGCATCAGCCCAAGGCCGATCCCGACGCGCCCCAGATCGCGGGTACGGGTGAGCCCGCCGCGGCGGAACATCATGACCCCGATCAGAATGAACAGCGGCGCCACCCGGATAATGTCGAACGACAGCAGCTGCACGATCAGGGTGGTGCCGAGATTGGCGCCGAGCATCGCCGCCAGCCCGGGCACCAGATCCACCAGCCCGCCGGCGGCGAAGCCGGTGACCATCAGCCCGGTGGCGGTGCTGCTCTGCAATACCGCGGTGATCCCCAGGCCGGCGAGAAAGGCCTTGCCGCGGCTGCCCAGCGCGGCGCCGAGAACCCGTCGCAGATTAGGGCCGAACGCACGCTGGATCCCGCTCTGGACCATATGCACGCCCCACAGCAACAGCGCGATCGATCCGGCGAGGTCGGCCAAACTCAGGGTAGCGTTCACCGCCGCCTCCCTGCGAGGTGTTTGCCTGGGCGCAATGCCGCGGCGGCAGCATTACCGCCGACACTGTGCGCTCGCAACCGCGCGCAGCCTTTTCCGCCGCAGAAAATCGCTGGTCGAGGCCGGTCAGCCGCCGGTCGCGTCAGCGGAAGCCGATCAGCTTGTCGGTCTGCCAGGCGTCAAAGATTGCCTTGACCGCGCAGCTCAAGGCCCCGCCGTCATCGTGACGGCGCAACTCATCGCGCCGGGGCCGCGGCAAAGGCGTCCCAGCCGGCCTGGCGCAGCAGGCAGGCCGGGCACCGGCCGCAGCCATAGCCCCAATCGTGGCGCCGGGTGCGGTCGCCAAGATAGCAGCTATGCGTCTCCTCGACGATCAATGCCACCAATGCCGCGCCGCCGAGCTTGCGGGCGAGCGCCCAGGTCGCGGCCTTGTCGCGCCACATCAAGGGCGTGTCGACGACAAAGCGATGATCCATGCCGAGCGACAAGGTCGCCTGCAACGCTTTGAGGGTGTCGTCGCGGCAGTCGGGATAGCCCGAATAGTCGGTCTCGCACATGCCGCCGACCAGGCGCCGCGCGCCGCGCCGGTAGCCGACCGCCGCCGCCAGGGTGAAAAACATCAGGTTGCGGCCGGGAACAAAGGTGTTCGGCAGCCCATTTTCGGCAAAGGCGATGGCGCTGTCGCGGGTCAGCGCGGTGTCGCTGATCCGGCCGAGGACGCGCAGATCGATCAGATGGTCAACGCCCAGCCGATCGCTCCAGCGCGGGAACTCGCGGCGCAAGCGGGCCAACGCCGCCACCCGGCATTCGAGCTCGACATGGTGGCGCTGGCCGTAATCGAAGCCGATCGTCTCGACCAGGCTGAATCGTTCGAGCGCCCAGGCGAGGCAGGTCGTCGAATCCTGCCCGCCCGAAAACAGGACCAGTGCTTTGTCGCGGCGATCGGCGGTCTGGCGCGGTGCTGCGGTCACCGGTTACGAATAGCCGGTCGCCGCGCCGCGATCAACCGGACCCAGCCGGCCGCGATCGACCGAACCCGGACGTCAAGGACAGGGTCAGCGGCGAACCAGGCTGGCGACCAGAAACCCGACCGCAAACGCGATCGCCAGGCTGGTGATCGGGTTGTGCTCGACCTGCTCGGAGACGTTGCCGACCGCGCGCTCGCCCTGGCTGCGCAGCTCCTTGGCCATCTCGCTCGCCCGCTCCTGCGCGCTCACCGCCCATTGCTCGCTCGCCTGCGCCAGCTCGCGGATCGATTGCGAGGCCTGGTCGATGACCGAGCGCAGCTTGTCGACCGCTTCGCTCGCCTGACCAAAGCCGAACCCGCTGCCGTCGCCGTCGCCGCCGGCCGCTTCATGCTTTTCCGCCATGACCCTTTTCCCGTCCAAAGGTTGCAACCATCGAGATCATGACCGGTAACGTTGGCCGCGGGGAAACGCTCCGCATGCTTTGCCGCAACCGACGGCATGGTTGCTATAGTGAGCCGATCGCTGTCGGAGAGGCCTCATGACCACCAATCTCGATCCCTATCTGGCGCTCGGCGTGCGGCCCTTCATCAATTGCTGCAGCGTGCGCACCCTGCATGGCGGCAGCCTGATGTTGCCGCAGGTGCGCGCCGCGATGGACGCCGCCTCGCGCGCCTTCGTCAACCTCGACGAGCTGATGGAGGCGGCGGGACGGCGGCTGGCCGAATTGACCGGGGCCGAGTGGGGGCTCGTCACCTGCGGCAGCGCGGCCGCGGTGGCGCTCGGCACGGCGGCCTGCGTCGTCGGCAACGACCCCGTTAAGATGCTGCGCCTGCCGTTCACCGAGGGCATGGTCAACCGGGTCATCATCCCGCGCAGCCAGCGCTTTGCCTACGACCAGGCGGTGCGCATGATCGGCTGCCATATCGTCGAGATCGACACCCGGGACGAGCTCGACCACGCGCTCGCCGAGCCGGTGGCGCTGGTGGTCCTGCTCGGCAATCGGGAGCACCTCTCGGGCGGTGCGGCTCGAAGACATCGCCGCGGCAACCCGGCCGCGCGGGGTCCCGATCATGGTCGACGCCGCTTCCGAACATCTCGAACGGCCGAGCCCGTGGCTGGAGCGCGGCGCCGATCTCGTCGTCTACAGCGGCGGCAAGTTTCTGCGCGGGCCGCAGACGAGCGGCCTGTTGCTCGGCCGGAAGACCCTGGTCGAGGCGGCCTGGCGCAACGCCTCGCCGCATCAGGCGCTGGGCCGGCCGATGAAGGTGTCGAAGGAGGACATCGTCGGCGTGCTGGCCGCGGTCGAACACTGGTTCGACGAGCGCGACCGCGCCGCCGAGCGCCAGCAATGGCGCGATGATTGCGCGCTTATCGCCGAGTGCGTCGGGCGGGCGCCTGGGGTGCGCAGCGAGATCGTCGAGCCCGAGGGCGTCGACCTGGTGCCGCGGCTGAAGATCGTCTGGGACCGCTGGCACTATCCGCTGGGGGGCCTCGGGCTGCGCCGGCAGCTGCTCGACGGCGAGCCGCGGATCATGCTCGACGACAATTCGGCGGCCGAGGACGGCATTACGATCGACCCGTTCCAGCTGCAGCCGGGCGAGGCGGCGCAGGTCGGCGAGGCGATCGCCGCGACGCTGCGCCAGGCCGCCGACCACCTGCCCGAGCCGGTCCCCGAGGAGGCCGCCCAAATCGCCGGCGAGTGGGAGGTGCGGGTCGATTTTCTGCAGGGCGGGCGGGTTCACCTGGTGGCCCTCGACCAGCGCGGCCCGCAGCTTGCCGGCCGGCAGCGCTCGGCCGGGTTCGAGGGGCCGGTCGAGGGCTGGCTCGACGGCAACCGGGTCCAGCTCTCGTTCGCCGCGCGCTACGAAGGCAGCACGATCGCCTACCTCCTCGAAGGCGAAGTCGCCGACGACGGGATGAGCGGCGCCGCCGTGCTCGGCGCCGCCAGCGACCAGAATTACGGCATCGTCAACCGCAGCCAATTCGGCCCCGCCCGCTGGCGCGCCACCCGAGTCGGGTGAAGGCGAGCGCTCCGCCCGCCCAGCGAAGGCAGGACCCACGACAGCCGGGTAGCTCGTCAGCTGCTCGATGGACCTGACAGCTTAGGGATAGAAGGCTAGAGATACGAAAAATTGACCAAATTTATCTCGAGATCGAAATTCCATAACTCGGGTATTGACAACCCGGGTAATTTGAGAGAAAAGGATGCCGAAACCGGCTCATCCCGAGTCGGGCCGTACCGAGGCAATCCGCTCGCCTCGCCGCGGAAGACCGCTGACGAGGTTGTTGGAATGGAAGCTCGGTTAGACCCCACAGACGGGCATCTGATTTATGGCGTTAAAATTAACGATCACCAATTTCTCGGCCGTCTAAAAGCCCCTCAGCTATACCAGATCGCGCCAGATCCCCGAGATTCGGAGGACCGCAAAAAAGTCGACGCCAGCAAAGATCTTCAAGATCTGCGAGAGATTCGCGAAGAGGTACAACGCCTGTTTGCTGGGGCGAAAGCGAAAAATGTTGAGCCTTACGCTGATTACATCGCGGAGGTCCATGCGGGGAAAGTGGATGGGATCACGCCGCCCATTATCCTTTACTCGGAGGACAGGCTTGCCGAGGGGGTCGGCGATTCCGGGAAAGAGTTTATTCAGGTCCCGTACGACAAGCGGCTCGTTGCAATCGACGGCGAAACCCAGCTTGCCGCACGATTCGAGGTCGCAAACCGCGTGCCGGACACCAAAAACGAGTTTGTAGCGGTCTACATTTGTCATGGGAGAGACAAGCTGTGGGCGCGCCAATGCTTTCACGATCTCAACGTTCTCGGCGTTCGGCCCAACGCCGCCCTGAGCATCGGCATGGACGCCCGAGACCCGCTTACGCAGGTGGCGCGGGAGGTCGAGCGCCAGGTTCCGTTTTTCCGGGACCGAGTAAATAAGGCTCGGCGTCAATTGGGTGGACGCGACACCGACGTTGTAACAATCACGTCGCTCCGGGGTGCGTGCATCACACTCGCAGAAGGGATAGCTGGCGTGAAATACGGAGCGCGCCCTGTACCCCTGCCCAGCGATCAGACGCAGCGGGCGCTCCATACCGCCGTAGAATGGTTCACGGCGGTGACCGACGCTATCGGTCCGGTGATCGAGGATCGTGAGAACAAATTAGCGTCGGCTCCAACAGTGCTCGCCGCCATCGGCGCGATGGGCCACGAACTAGTCAATATCGACGAGCCCGCCATGCGTCAGGCAAAGACGGCGGCGCTTATTAGGAAGCTGAGGACGGTGGATTGGCGGCGTAGCAAGCATTGGGAAGGAATTGCCGGCAAATTCACCCCAAGGGGAACGTTTTCCGTCGGCGGCAGCAAGGAGACCGCATATGCCGTCTACGAGGCGCTAAATGATGAAACTTCCCCCGGTTACGTAAGTGTGCGCAGCCAGATTACCACACAGGCGGCCGAATAAGGCGATACCCGCTTGCGAGCGACGAATTCGCTCGTAGGCGGGCACTAATCTCTCAAGTCTCTAACCTTCTTGTCAGGGGCTGGCATGTTAAAGTGCAACGAGTGTTGCAGTGACCAAATTTCGGTGTGGGGCGGGCTCTGGGTGGATTTCTATACAGATGGCCATCGTGAAGTCGACGACCAGGAGCTGGAGGAGTTCGAACCCAAATTTGGCGACGATATTTTATGCCGCGAATGCGGGAATACTTGGACCTATGGACGCCCTCCTGAGATTTAGCTAGAGGCGGGTCGCACCGATCGGAACGCTATCGGCCAAATTCTTTCATACGTTGGAGAATTGGCGCCGCCTGAGGTCCGGCAAAACCCATGCGACCCGGTCCATTGCGCCATGCGCAACCCTGCTCTGCCCAGGCGGACGCGCCGGGTTCGCGGTTGGCGCCGCGCGTCCTTGCCAGCCGGCGGCGCTCCACCCATACTCAGGGACATGCGGCGCCTGGTGCTGGACCCTCTGTTCGAGGCTGCGGCCGAACCGTCGGTTCGGGCCTGCGATCACCCAGATTGCGCCGCCGGCGGCGAGTTTCGCGCGCCGAAATCGCGGCTCGACCTGCACGATTATTATTGGTTCTGTCTCAATCACGTGCGCGCCTACAACGCCGCCTGGAACTATTACGCCGGAATGAGCGACCATGAAATCGAGGCCGAGATCCGCAGCGACACGGTGTGGCAGCGCCCGACCTGGCGGCTCGGCGACCGTCACGGCCCCGGCTGGGCGGCCCGCGTGCGCGACGCGTTCGGCGTCTATCCAGGCGACATCCCCGGCGACCGTCACGGGCGCGAGCGCGACCGGACGAATAGCAAAGCCTCGCGGCGCGCGCTGTCGGCCCAGGAACAAGCATTGGCCGTGTTCGAGATCGAGCCGCCCTGCACCCCGGTGCGCCTCAAGGCGCGCTACAAAGCATTGGTCAAATTGCATCATCCCGACGCTCATGGCGGCGACAAGGCGGCCGAGGAGAAGCTCAAAATCATCAACCAGGCCTATGCCACTCTGAAGGCCGGCTATTTCGCGTGAAGGCCGGCTATTTCGGTTGAACCCCAGCCGCGCAACGCGCAAATTCCCCTCCGTTCCACATGTAGGACGCAAGAAAATAATGCCATCCGTTCAGCCTGCGGCGCCCGCCGACGCGTTTCCGCTCGATAAGCCCGACATCACCATCTCGGTCCGTCAGACCTTTGGCATCAACAGCGATCTCCAGGTCCCGGCGTTCAGCCAGGCGAGCGAGCACGTCCCCGATTTCGACGACGCCTATCGCTTTGATCACGATACCACGTTGGCGATCCTCGCCGGCTTCGCCTTCAACCGGAGAGTCATGATCCAGGGCTATCACGGCACCGGCAAATCGACCCATGTCGAGCAGGTCGCCGCCCGGCTCAACTGGCCCTGCATCCGGGTCAACCTCGACAGCCATATCAGCCGCATCGACCTCGTCGGCAAGGACGCGATCGTCTTACGCGACAACAAGCAGGTGACCGAGTTCCGCGAGGGCCTGTTGCCCTGGGCCTTGCAGCACCCGGTGGCGTTGTGCTTCGACGAATACGACGCCGGCCGGCCCGATGTGATGTTCGTGATCCAGCGGGTGCTCGAGGTCGAGGGCAAGCTGACCCTCCTCGACCAGAACCGGGTGATCCGGCCGCATTCGGGGTTCCGACTGTTCTCGACCGCGAACACGGTCGGCCTCGGCGACACCACCGGCCTCTATCACGGGACCCAGCAGATCAACCAGGGCCAGATGGACCGCTGGAACATCGTCGCCACCTTGAATTATCTGCCGCACGACGCCGAGGTCGAGATCGTGCTGGCCAAGGTGCCGACTTACGACAACGAGGAAGGACGGCGCACGATCAGCGCCATGGTGGCGCTCGCCGACCTGACCCGCGCCGGCTTTATCAACGGCGACATCTCGACCGTGATGTCGCCGCGCACGGTCATGACCTGGGCCGAGAACGCCGCGATCTTCGGCGATCTGTCGTTCGGCTTCCGCCTGACTTTCCTCAACAAATGCGACGAGACCGAACGGCCGGCGGTGGCCGAATACTACCAGCGCTGCTTTGGCGCCGAACTGGCCGAGACCGGCGTCAACGCCACCTTGATGTAGAGGGCAGATGCGGGTGCGTTGCGGCAGCTGCGTCGCCGGCAGGTGCGTTGAAGACGTTGACCGTCATGGCCGGACTTGTTCCGGCCATCCATGTGACCCGGCGCGGCCAGAAAAGGCGTGGATCACCGGGTCGAGCCCGGTGATGACGATCCTCCAGGTTCGCGCATTTTCCGCTGGGCGGCAAAACTGATGGCTCAGGATTTCTCGCCGACCGAAATCTTCAAGCGCGCGACCGCCGCGACCTTGCGCGCGATCGCCGAGCGCGACGACGTCACCATCGGCTTCGGGCCGGAGGCGGCGGGGCTCAGCGGCACCCGCGTGCGGCTGCCCAACCCGCCGCGCGACCTGCCGGCCGAAGAGGCGGCGCAACTGCGCGGGGCGGCCGACAGCATGGCCTTGCGGCTGCGCTACCATGACGCCGCGGTGCACAGCCGGCGGCTTCCCGGCAGCCCGCTGGCGCGCGCCGTCTTCGAGGCGGTCGAGCAGGCGCGGGTCGAGGCCTTGGGCTCGCGGCGCATGGTCGGGGTCGCCGGCAACCTCGCCGCGGTGCTCGACGAGCAATACCGCCGCCAGGGCTTCGAGCGGATCACCGAGCGCACCGAGAGCACGATGGCCGAGGCGGTGCGGCTCTTGACCCGCGAGGCTCTGACCAGGGAGCGGCCGCCGCCCTCGGCGCGCCGCGTCGTCGA
Organism: uncultured Alphaproteobacteria bacterium; assembly: GCA_963814805.1. Taxonomy (GTDB): domain Bacteria; phylum Pseudomonadota; class Alphaproteobacteria; order ATCC43930; family CGMCC-115725; genus AP-15. The sequence goes on from CAWFER010000015.1 coordinate 570,564, forward strand.
TCTGTGGCGGCCGTGGCTCGAGGCCAAGATCGCCAAGGATCTCGGCGAGCTCGACCGCGCCATCCTCGATCAGGACGAGTATGCGCGGGCCACCCGCCGCATGCTGCAGGATCTCGACATCGATCTCGGCGAGGCCGAGGACAGCGAGAGCGACGAGCAGCAGGAGGGCGAGGAGGCCGAGGGCGAAAACCAGAGCGAAGGCGAGGGCGCGACCACCGGCGCCCAGCCCTCGCCCGACGGCTCGCCCGCCGATGGCGAGGCCGAGGACGCGCAGGACGAAGCCGAAGCCGGCGACGGCGAGATGATGCCGGGGTCGAGCGACGACGATCCCGGCCGGCCGGGCCGCCCCGGCACGATGCCGCGCGGCCGCCCCGACGACACCGCGGTCTACCGCGCGTTCAGCACCCTCTCGGACGAGGTGGTCGAGGCCGACCAGCTATGCGATGCCGACGAATTGTCGCGGCTGCGCCAATTGCTCGACCAGCAGCTGGCGCACCTGCAGAGCGTGATCGCGCGCCTCGCCAACCGCCTGCAGCGCAAGCTCATGGCCAAGCAGACCCGCGCCTGGGAGTTCGACCTCGACGAAGGCCTGCTCGACGCGGCGCGGCTGTCGCGGGTCGTCGCCAACCCGATCCTGCCCTTGGCCTTCAAGCGCGAGCGCGAGACCGATTTCCGCGACACCGTGGTCAGCCTGTTGATCGACAATTCGGGCTCGATGCGCGGCCGACCGATCACCGTTGCGGCGATGAGCGCCGACATCCTGGCGCGCACGCTCGAACGCTGCGCGGTCAAGGTCGAGATCCTCGGCTTTACGACACGGGCCTGGAAGGGCGGGCAGGCGCGCGAGCGCTGGATCGCCGCCGGCAAGCCGGCCAACCCCGGCCGGCTCAACGATCTGCGGCACATCGTCTACAAGCCGGCCGACGCGCCGTGGCGCCGCGCCCGGCGCAATCTCGGGCTGATGCTGCGCGAGGGCATCCTCAAGGAGAACATCGACGGCGAGGCGCTGGCCTGGGCGCACCACCGGCTGCGCGAGCGCACCGAGCAGCGCCGCATCCTGATGGTCATTTCCGACGGCGCCCCGGTCGATGATTCGACCCTCTCGGTCAACCCCGGCAACTATCTCGAAAAGCATCTGCGCGAGGTGATCCGCGACATCGAGCGGCTGGGCGAGGTCGAACTCACCGCGATCGGCATCGGCCACGACGTGACCCGCTACTACCGCCGCGCCGTCACCATCGTCGACGCCGAGCAATTGGGCGGGGTCATGCTCGAAAAGCTGGCCGAGCTATTCGCGGAGGAAGGCGACAAAACCCGGGTGCGCAGCCGCGGCCGCCGCCGCGCCGCCTGAGCCAGCGGCCGAACTCCGCTATTCGATGCTCTAGGCGGCTCGGCGCCGGACCGTGCCAGCGCGAGCGGATTGCTTGCGTGCGGACCGCGTTGGGCATGGAGGCGGAGCGCAGTGTATGGTTGACGCCGCCCGCTCACGCCACGCAACCGACATGCCCGGCCTAGCCACCCAGATCACGCCGCTCGACCTCGTCGCTCACGTCATTCAGGTGGCGCTGACCCCGGTATTTCTGCTGTCGGGCATCGCCACGCTGATGAATGTGTTCTCGACCCGGCTCGCGCGCGTCGCCGATCTGATTACCAAGGCGACCGACGGCAGCGGCGACGACGACCCGGCTTTGCTCGCCCTCTATCTGTCGCATTTGCGCCGGCGCTCGCTGGCGCTCGATCTGGCGGTGGTGCTCGGCGCGGTGGCCGGCGCGCTGACCTGCATCTCGGTCCTGACCCTCTTTGTCGGCGCGCTCAAGGAGGCCACCGTCGCCTCGGTGCTGTTCACCACCTTCGGCCTCGCGGTGATCTGCACGATCGGCGCGATCGCCGCCTTCGCCGCCGAGATGATGATGGCCGGCAGCGGCATGCGCGCCGTGGTCGCCGCCGGCCGCCGCTCAGCGAAGTCGGGCTGAGCCGCCGGCGCATGGCATGGCGCTGAGGACAGCCGGCGCCAGTGCAGGCCGGGGTCTGCCGCAGCCCGCTCGACGCACCCACATTTAGTCGAATCCGCGTCGTTGCCGATCGGCGGCAGGGCTTTGGCCTTTGCTTGGCTATACGACACGCCGCCTCAGAGGAGGCCGTATCATGGATATCGTCTTCGCCGCTCCGTTGCCGCCCGGCTCCCGGCTGCGCGCGGCGATCCGCGACCATACCCGGCTCGATGAGACCAAGGCCGTGGCGCAGATCCTCGCCGCCGCCGAAATGCCGCCGCAGATGCGCGAGCGCATCGCTGAACGGGCGCGCGAGCTGGTGACCGCGGTGCGGCGCGAGCGGCAGGGCCGCGGCGGGATCGACGCCCTGTTGCACGAATACGCGCTGTCCTCACAGGAAGGGGTGGCGCTTTTGTGCCTGGCCGAGGCGCTGCTGCGCATTCCCGACGCCGACACCATCGACCAGCTGATCCGCGACAAGCTCGGCGAGGCCGACTGGGCGCGCCATCTCGGGCATTCGGACTCGGTCTTTGTCAACGCCTCGACCTGGGCCTTGATGCTGACCGGGAGGCTGCTGCATGCCGAGCCGGGCGCGCACGATCTGGGCGCCGCCTGGCGCCGCTTTGTCGCGCGCTCGGGCGAGCCGGTGGTGCGCCAGGCGGTGGTCGCGGCGATGCGCATCCTCGCCCGCCAGTTCGTGATGGGCCGCACCATCGCCGAGGCGCTCGACCGCGCCCGCCCGGCCGAGCGGCAGGGCTGGCGCCATTCCTACGACATGCTCGGCGAGGCGGCGCATACCGCAGCCGATGCGGCGCGCTATCTCGACGCCTACGAGGGCGCGATCGCCGCGATCGGCGTATCTGCGGCGGGGAGGCCGGTAACCGACGCGCCCGGCATCTCGGTCAAGCTGTCGGCCCTGCATCCGCGCTTTGAGATGGCGCAGCGCGACCGGGTGATTGGCCGAGCTGACCCCGGCCCTGCTGGGGCTCGCGCGCCAGGCCGCCGAGGCCGGGATCGGCCTTACCATCGACGCCGAGGAGGCCGACCGGCTCGATCTGTCGCTCGATCTCGTCGAGGGGTTGGCGCTCGCCCCCGGGCTCGCCGGTTGGGACGGGCTCGGCCTCGCCGTCCAGGCCTATCAGAAGCGCGCCCTGCCGCTGATCGACTGGCTCGTCGACCTCGCCCGGCGCGGCCGGCGGCGGCTGATGGTGCGCCTGGTCAAGGGCGCCTATTGGGACAGCGAGATCAAGCGCAGCCAGGAGCGCGGGCTCGACGGCTATCCGGTCTACACCCGCAAGCTTTCGACCGACGTCTCCTATCTCGCCTGCGCGCGGCGGCTGTTCGGCGCCGGCGACGCGCTCTATCCGCAATTCGCCACCCATAACGCGCACACCGTCGCCGCCGTAATCGAGCTCGCCGGCGGCCGGAAAGACTGGGAGTTCCAGCGCCTGCACGGCATGGGCGAGGCGCTTTACGACCAGATCGTCGGACCCGCGCGGCTGGATCGGCCGTGCCGGGTCTATGCCCCGGTCGGCAGCCATGAGGAACTCTTGGCCTATCTGGTGCGGCGGCTCCTCGAAAACGGCGCCAACACCTCGTTCGTCAACCGCATCGTCGACGAGAGCCAGCCGATCGAAGCGATCATCGCCGATCCGGCGGCGCGTCTCGCCCGGCTGCCGGTCAAGCCGCACCCGCGCATTCCGTTGCCGGCCGACCTCTATATGCCGGCGCGGCGCAATTCGCGCGGCCTCGACCTCGACGATCCGCCGGCGCTGACGGAATTGCGCGAGGCGCTGGGCAAGGCGCTTGACCGCCCCTGGCACGCCGCGCCGATCATCGGCGGGGCCGAACAGCCGGGCGAGGGCGCGCCGGCGCTCGACCCAAGCGACCGCCGCCGCCGGGTCGGGACGGTCGTCATGGCCGGCCCGGCCGAGGTCGAGCGGGCGCTCGCCCGCGCGGTGGCGGCGGCGCCCGCATGGGAACGCACCCCGGCCGGCCGGCGCGCGGCGATCCTCGAACGCGCCGCCGATCTGTTCGAGAGCCGCCGGGCCGCCCTGATCGCGCCAATCATTCGCGAAGGTGGGCGCACGATCCCGGCGGCGCTGTCCGAGGTCCGGGAAGCGGTCGACTATCTGCGCTATTACGCGCAGTGCTGCCGCGCCGACTTCGCCGAGCCCGAGCTGCTGCCCGGCCCGACCGGCGAGCGCAACCAATTGGCCTTGCACGGGCGCGGCGTCTTCGCCTGCATCTCGCCGTGGAATTTCCCGCTGGCGATCTTCACCGGCCAGGTCGCCGCCGCCCTGGCCGCCGGCAACGCCGTTATCGCCAAGCCGGCCGAGCAGACCCCGCTCGTCGCCGCCGCCGCGGTGCGGCTGCTGCACCAGGCCAGCATCCCCGCTGACGCGCTGCATCTGCTGCCCGGCGCCGGCGAGACGGTCGGCGCGCCGCTCGTCGCCGATCCGCGGGTCGCCGGGGTCGCCTTTACCGGGTCGACCGAAACCGCGCGCCAGATCAACCTCGCGCTCGCCCGCCGCCCCGGCCCGATCGCGCCGCTGATCGCCGAGACCGGCGGACAGAACGCGATGATCGTCGATTCCTCGGCCCTGGCTGAGCAGGTCGTCGTCGACGTCCTCGCCTCCGCCTTCGACAGCGCCGGGCAGCGCTGCTCGTCGTTGCGCCTCCTCTATGTCCAGGACGACATCGCCGACCGGCTGATAGCGATGCTGACCGGGGCGATGGCCGAGCTCGCGATCGGCGACCCGGCGCTGCTCGCCACCGACATCGGCCCGGTCATCGACGAGCCGACGCGCCAGGCGCTGGAACAGCACGCCCTGCGCATGATGCGCGAGGGCCGGCTCCTCTACCAATGTCGGCTCCCGGCCGCAACCGAGCACGGCGCTTTTTTCGCGCCGCGCGCCTTCGAGATCGACAGCGCCGGGCGGCTCGATCGCGAGGTCTTCGGTCCGATCCTGCACGTCGTGCGCTGGCCGGCCGATCGGCTCGATCGGGTCCTCGACGAGATCGACGCGACCGGCTACGGGCTCACTCTCGGCATCCACAGCCGCATCGACCAGACCGTCCGCCATATTCTCGGCCGTCTGCGGGTCGGCAACAATTACGTCAACCGCAACATGATCGGCGCGGTCGTCGGCGTGCAGCCGTTCGGCGGCGAGCGCCTCTCCGGCACCGGCCCCAAGGCCGGCGGCCCGCGCTACCTCTCCCGCTTCGCCGCCGAGCGCACCACTTCGATCGACACCACCGCCGCCGGCGGCAACGCCTCCCTCTTATCCCTGCAGGACGAACCCTAACCCGCCGCATCGATGCGAGAACCGTCGCACCGGAGGCGGTCCGCAGCGTCTCGGCCCGTCTCCGGCCGCTGGGCAAGCGCTAATTTCGCGTTACACTTGTCTTATAGCGCTGGCGAGACACTTGACGGCGAATTTTTCAGACCGCATCGTAAACCGCCAAAACGAACCAGCCCGGCTAAGGCGGCTCATGGGCGTCCGCCGGTGTCGGCGGTGCAGCGGAGGAGAAGAACGATGATTAAGCAAATTTGTCGGCGTCTATTGATCTCGGCAGGGATGATGGCGGCTTGCGCCGGCGCCGCCGCGGCTCAGACGTATACGTGCAGCGGCACCTTGGCCCCTGGCAGCTACGCCGCCGTCAGCGTGCCGGCTGCCGCGACCTGCACGGTGAGCACCGGCGGTAACGTGACCGTCACGGGCAATGTAATGGTGGGCTCGGGCGCGTCGCTGCTCGACTACGGCGCCGCGACGTTTACCGTTAGCAGCTCTCTGCTGGCGGTAGGCGCCAAGACGATCTACCTCGTGCCCGCGGTAGGGGGAGGGATCAACATTCTTGGCAGCGTGTCCCTGACCGGGGGAACAAACACCGTAGACATCCGCAATTCATTTATCGGCGGCGCCCTGTCGGTTGCAAACTCCACGATTTCCGCGTACATCAATTTGTCTGGAAACAACGTTGCCGCAAGTGTGCTTGATCGGAGCAACACCACGCCCGCTCCGGGCGACAACGACGTCGTCAACAACACGATTGGCGGCAGCCTCGTCTGCACGAGCAATACGCCAGCGCCGCAGGATGGCGGCATCACGAACACCGTCGGCGGCGGTAAAATGGGCCAATGCAGCGGTTTGTGACTGGCTGAGCGCTCCCGCCACAGCGAGCCGGCTCGGCAGAGCCGGCGCGAACGCCGCCTATCCGAGGAGTGAAGGCGCCCCGCCGCACGTCGCTGGGGGCGCCGCCGCCCGCGGGTTTCCGGGGCGGCGCTGGCGGGACGCGCCGCTCTTATCCCTGCAGGATGGTTGCTAGCTGCGGGGCGGGACGATTGCTGGCGGCGCTGGCGGACGGGGTCTATTGTCGCGCAAAGAGGCTGGTGGCGGGGGACAGCGGATGGCGCAAGGCCGGCTCAAACATTTCGGCTGGGGCCGCGAGGGCGAAGGGCTGACCGAGGCCGAGGAGGCCGCCGCCCTCGAGCGCTATCGCCGGCTGTTTCGGGTGGACCAGTTCGACGAGGCGTCGCCGCCGCCGCTCGCCAGCATCAGGCTGCGCCCGCCGCGCATCGCTCCGCCCGCGGCGCTGGCCCACTGCTGCTCGACCGAGACCTACGACCGGGCGGCCCATACCTATGGCAAATCCTTCCGCGACTATGCCCGCGGCCTGGTCGGCGATTACCGCGCCGCCCCCGATGTCGTCGCCTACCCGAAGAACGAAGCCGAAATCGCGGCGATCATCGACTGGGCCGGCGGCGCCGAGGCGGCGCTGATCCCGTTCGGCGCCGGCAGCAGCGTCGTCGGCGGGGTCGAGGCCGCGATCGAGGGCGCCGGCAAGAAGGCGGCGGTCACCCTCGACCTGCGCCATCTCGACCGGGTGCTGGAGGTCGATCAGGTGTCCCGCGCCGCGCGCATCCAGGGCGGGGTGTTCGGGCCGGCGCTCGAAGCCCAGCTGCGGCCGCACGGGCTGACCCTGCGTCATTTTCCGCAGAGCTTTGAATATTCGACCCTGGGCGGCTGGATCGCGACCCGCTCGGGCGGCCACTTCGCCAGCCTCTACACCCACATCGACGATCTGGTCGAAAGCATCCGCGTGCTGACCCCGCAGGGTCCGCTCGAGACCCGCCGGCTGCCTGGATCGGGGGCCGGTCCCAGCCCGGACCGTCTGCTGATCGGCTCCGAGGGGATTCTCGGCGTCGTCACCGAGGCGTGGATGCGATTGCAGGACCGGCCGCGGTTTCGCGCCGGCGGAGCGATCCGCTTTGCTGATTTCTTCACGGCGGCGCGGGCGGTCAAGGCGATCGCCCAGGCCGGGCTCTACCCGGCGAACTGCCGCATCCTCGATCCGCAGGAGGCGGCGAACACCGGGGCCGGCGACGGCAGCGCCGCGATCATGGTGCTGGCCTTCGAGTCGGCCGACCATCCGCTCGACGCCTGGATCGCCCGCGCGCTCGAGTGCTGCGCCGACCATGGCGGCACGGCCGAACGCCCCGGCGAGCGCGACGCCCACCGCGAAGGCGCGGCCGAGGCCTGGCGCCAAGCCTTTATCCGCATGCCCTACGCCCGCGAATGCATGATCCGGCGCGGGATCATCGCCGACACGTTCGAAACCGCGATCACCTGGGAGCGGTTCGAGGGCTTCCACGACCAGGTCAAGGGCGCCGCTGAAACCGCGATCCGCGCGGCCACCGGACAGCCGGGCCAGGTAACCTGCCGCTTCACCCATGTCTATCCCGATGGTCCGGCGCCGTATTTCTCGTTTCATGCGCAGGGCCGCCACGGCGATCTCGAAGCGCAATGGCGCACGATCAAGAGCGCCGCCGGCGATGCGTTGATCGAGGCCGGCGGGACCATCACCCATCACCATGCGGTCGGCCGCGACCACCGCCCGTGGTACGATCGTCAGCGGCCCGAGCTGTTCGCCGCCGGGTTGCGGGCCGCCAAACGGGCGCTCGATCCGCAGGGCCTGCTCAATCCCGGCGTTTTGATCGATCCGTGAAATTGTCCCGGGCGACCGCACGTTGAATGAGCGCGAAAAGCGCCGGCGCGGAACCCGCGGCGGGGGCGGGCAACGTCGGAACTCCTTTGCAAGTTCCGTCCGGGTGCTGATTCAAAGCGTCCCGAAGGCGTCTTCTGTTGCGCAGTGTTGCTAAACGGCCGCAGTATGATGGCTGGGATTTAGCCGAGTTTAGACGAAACTGTTGCAGGAATATCGCGCCGCTTGATGTTTTGCGGGGATTTCCCGGCGAGCGGCGTGGTTGCAATAAAAACCGATTGCCATCGGCCCGGATGATAGTGAAGATGAGCGAACGGTGGCGTGACGACCATCGTCACACGCGTATTTGCGGCCGGAGGTAAGGGATGAGACATCGCTATCTGCTAGGCGCCGGCGTAGCGCTTGCCGTGGCGCTCGGTGGGGTTCAAGCGCACGCGCAACTGAATATATTCGGGCCCTATCCGCCAGGAGCCTTCTATCTGGGGCCCGAGGGCGGCTGGACCTCGCTCCAGGACCAGAACGACAAGTTCAACGTGCCCTCGCGGGTCGCCAACGGGACCAACGGCCCGAAGGTCATCTTCAATAGCGGCTACAATGTCGGAGGCCGCGCCGGCTATATGTGGGGCCCGTGGCGCTTCGAAGGTGAATACAGTTACCAGAACAATGGCTTGCAGAGCTTTGCCGGGGCCGGCGGCAATATCGTCAGCGGCAATCGCCACGCTAACGCGATCATGGCCAACGCGATCTACGACTTCACCTTCGGCTGGCCGATCACCCCGCATATCGGCGCCGGCGTCGGTGCGGTTAACGTCTCCGACGGGGTGTCGCTCAAGGGTACGCGGCTGCCTGCCGGTTATACCTCGTTCCCGACGCTTAACGGCAGTGATTGGGCGTTCGGCTATCAGGGGATCGCCGGCATCCGCTATATGATCAACCCGAACCTCGCCCTCGATGTCGACTACCGCTATCTGGCGACCCCGAATTTCACGATCACTAGCAAGGGGACCACGATCGGCAGCAGCGTCACCGGCGTCAGCTACAAGACCGGCTACAACACGCAAAACATCGTCGCCAGCTTGACGATGATGTTCGGCGCGCCGCCGCCGGCAGCGCCGCCCCCGGCGCCGCCGGCGCCGCCGCCGCCGCCGCCGCATCAGGTTTATCTGGTGTTCTTCGACTGGGATAAATTCAACATCACCCCGGAGGGGATGCAGATCCTGCAGGCTGCGGCAGCCCATTATCGAGCGGGTGGCGCGGTGCAGATCCAGGTCACCGGATACACCGATCTCTCCGGCTCGGCGGGGTATAATCAGCGCCTCTCCGAGCGCCGGGCCAACGCTGTGGCGGTCGCTCTCGAAGGCCTAGGCGTGCCGCGCAACGAAATGATCGTCACCGGCCGCGGTATGAACGATCCTCGGGTGCCGACCCCGCTCGGTGTCCGCGAGCCGCAAAACCGGCGCGTCGAGATCGTCTTCCCGTAACGATCCTCTCGACACCCGCCCGGAACCCCAATCGCGGGTTCCGGGCAGCCGCCGCGGCGCTCCCGCGGCGGTTTTTTTATGGGTCCGACAATGGGCCGCGCGCAGCGCGACGCGGCCTGGAGCGGTTTTCGATCGAGCTGGCGCGATGCGCTCTTGGAGAGAAACGGATGTTCTTTGCCGGGAGCGCGTCGCCCTGCGGCGATCCCGGCTGGCACAGAGTGGCTTGGATATCGGCGGCCGGCTTGGCTGGCTCACGCCGGCGTCAAACCGGCGAGCGCACTCCCGATCCGTGGGAGAGATCAAAGCCCGAGTTCCGGGAAGTGGCCATGACCCATTTGACACAAAATTGCATACGGCCGGCGCCCTGGATTGGGCGAGAATGGCCCTCCGGCGAAGCAATCCGGCGCATCTCGGCCGAGGGCCTGTGGGCGGCTTTGGGCGATGTTTGGCGGCGTTGCGGGCGCACTTTGTTCCCGCCTGCGCCGAGCATGCTGCGGGTTTTGGGTCCGATCGGCGGCGGTCCGCTCATTCCCGCATCGACAAAATTATAGATTTTCGCTTCTGCCGTTATTCAACTTCTATATTGAGCTACCCCAGCGCTTGAAAGAGGACATTGGCGGACATATTATTGTCTTTGGCCGAGACAGTGCGCGGCAGCCGAAAGTTGCGCGTCCGCGGAACAGATCGTCACCTCGTGGCGTTTACACCGCGGCAGGGTCGGAGCCCCCTGGGGTATGACGAGCGTGCGTTAGGTTTACCCATCCGGAACTGCGACAAAGGATTATAGGCATGAAGCATCTGTTGAGCGGCGTTGCGATCGTTGCCGTGCTGGCGATCGCCGCGCCAGTGTGGGCGCAAAACCCAAGTGGCGGTAACTCGGTGGGAGCGCCTGGCCCCAGTCCGGGCGGACCTGGCCTGACGCCTTACGGCGGCAGCGCACCGTCGGCGCCCCCGGCGGAGGCTCCGGCGCCAGCTCCCGCGCCGATGGCGATGCCACCCTCGGCCTCGGCGCCGCCGCCCCCGAACTCGGCGACGCCGCCGATGCACCGGCAGGTGATGCATCATCACTACTATCATCATCACTACTATCACCACGCGATGTATCACCACCCGATGCACGGCAGGATGATCCATCATGGTCCGCGTAGCCCGGGAGACACGACCGCGCAGTTGAACCAGGCGGAGCTCAGCCGGATCCAGTCGGGCAATGTCGGCGCGCCGCCGCCAGCCTCGCAGCCCGGCGCTCCAATGGCGCCGCCGTCGAACCGGATGCCGGGTCCCAAGACCAACGGCAGCGGCTACATCCCGCCGACGCAATAGCCCGCGTTGATTTGAGCGGGTCGGTCAGGCATGCGGCGAGGGGCTCCGGCCTTCCTCGCCACATCCTGTGGCGGGTCGCCCGACGCGGACGGCCGGGTTAGCCGGCGACAGATTTCCGCCGGTGCGCCACCCGCTCCATGTCATCGAGCAGATTGTGCAATGTTTGGTCGGCGACATATGCCATTTTAGCGAAGGCGCGCAAAAAACTATCGGTGCGCGGCAGCTGAAACAGGGTTTCGTCCGCATCTTTGGCGGTCGCCGCGCTGACCAGGACGACATTGTCGAAAGGCTGCAGGATCAATTCCTGCAGCGCCTTTCCCGGCCCGGTGACATACTCGACCACGCGACAGCGCTCGGGATCGCGCGATTCTTGCAGGATTGTCATCCGGTAAGCGGCTCGGGTGGTGGCCGCCTCGATCAGGGCGCGGGCGAACGGCCGCAAGAACGTTTCATCGAACCCGAGCAGCGCCGTCGGATGGTCGTCAGTAACCGCGGAGCGCATTTCAAGGGTGGTCCATAACGACGCCCGGCCGCCGAAATAGTCGGCTGATGCAAGATCGAGATTGATCGAGTCTGATCGGCATCGGCGACGAAACCGAGCGCGCCGAAAGAAATGCGAAGCAGGCCGGCTCGCGCTTGAGCGAAATATTCGTGGTCGCTTCGAGGTTTCGATCGGTCAGCGCGGGACTGTCGGCCATGGCGAACCTTACTCCAGCAGGGTCTCGCATCGAGCACTTGCTTCCGATCGCTCGCGGCGCCCCCATTGCGAAGAGATAACCCTATGGGCCAGTCGAGATAGAGGGTTTCGGGTCGGCTTGTCAAAGCGCATCGTGGTCGCAGGCGCGCGCTGCGGCTTTCGGCCGCGCATCGTCGGCTCGGTTTTTGCTTAACGCCACAGCCCAAGCCAACAAAGGCACCGTTTCCGCTGACGCCCCGAGCCGCGCTGACCGCAGCCGGGTTATCGCCGATGCCCCTGTCGTGGATTTTCCGCGCTCGCTCATTCCGATTCGCGCTCGATCACCTTCCGCGCTCGCTCATTCCAATTCGCGCTCGATTGCCTCCTCGTTAGCGAGCCACTCGGCCTCAGCCTCGGCGATCAACCGGGTGATCTCGGCGCGCCGCTTGAGGGCGTCGGCGCGGGCGATGCCGGTAGCGGCCGACCCGTTCATCGCGGCAAAGCCTTGGTCGAGGGCTTGGCGTTCTTGCGACAGCCGGCCGATCGTCTGTTCCGCCTGGCGGGCGCGCTGGCGCAACGGATCGAGCTCGCGTCGCTTTTCGGCCGCCCGCTGCCGCGCGGCGCGACGATCCTCCGGCGGAGCCGAGCGCCGTCCCGCCGCCGGCCCGGCGGCTTCGAGCAACTGGCGGCGGTAATCTTCGAGATCGCCCTCGAACGGGCGCACGGCGCCGTCGGCGACGAGCCACAGCCGATCGGCGACGAGTTCGAGCAGGTGCCAGTCATGGCTGATCAGCACCACCGCGCCGGAAAACTCGTTGATCGCCTGGACCAGCGCCTCGCGGGTTTCGATATCGAGGTGGTTGGTCGGCTCGTCCAGGACCAGGAGTGCCGGAGCGTCATGAGTGACCAGGGCGAGGTTCAGCCGCGCCCGCTCGCCGCCCGACAGATCGGCGACCGCGACGAACGCCTTGTCCTGGCCGAAACCGAACGCGCCGAGCCGCGCCCGCAGCGATTCGGGCAGCGCCGCCGGCAGCAGCGCCGCCAGATGGTCGTAGGCCGATTGCTGCGGCCGCAGCTCCTCGATCTGGTGCTGGGCGAAATAGCCGCAGGCGAGCTTGGGCGAGCGAACCATCCGCCCGCTCAGCAGCGGGAGCCGACCGGCGAGCAGCCGGGCAAAGGTCGTCTTGCCGTTGCCGTTGGCGCCAATGCAGCGCGATCCGATCATCCGGGTCGAGCCGTAGATCGAGCCGCGCCAGCACCGGTTTCCCGGCGGCGTAGCCGACGCTCGCCCGTTCGAGACTGATCAGCGGCGGGCTCGCGCGCGGCGGGTCGGGGAAGACGATTCGCGGCGCCGGTTCGCGGGCGGCGAGCACCACCGGCTCGAGCCGGGCCAGCGCCTTCAGCCGGCTCTGCGCTTGGCGCGCCTTTGACGCCTTGGCGCGAAAGCGGTCGACAAAGGCTTGCAGCCGCTGGCGCTGGTCGGCCTGCTGCCGCGACACAATTTCAAGCCGCTGCGCGTTTTCGCGCCGCGCGCGCTGGAACGCGTCGAAGCCGCCGGAATAGGCGGTCAGCTTGCCCTGTTCAAGATGCAACGTCATCGTCGTCACCGCGTTCAGCACGCGGCGGTCGTGGCTGACCAGGATCAGGGTGCGGCGATAGAAGCGCAAGAAGCGCTCGAGCCACAGCGAGGCTTCGAGATCGAGATGGTTGGTCGGCTCGTCGAGCAGCAGCAGGTCGGGCTCAGCGAACAGGATCGCCGCCAACGCCACCCGCATCCGCCAGCCGCCGGACAATTCGTCGAGCGCCTGGCGCTGCATCGCGTCATCGAAGCCGAGCCCGGCGAGGATGCGCGCCGCCCGGCTCGGCGCCGAATAGGCGTCGATCTCGACGAGCCGCGTTTCGATCTCGGCGGCGCGCAACGGCGCCGGCCCGGCTTCGCGCTCGGCCAACAGGCGGGCGCGCTCGCGATCGGCGGCGAGCACCGTATCGTGCGGGGTTGCGGGGCCGCTCGGCGCCTCCTGAGCGAGAAATCCGACGCGGCTGCCGCGCGGCAGCTCGATCGTGCCGTCCTCGGGCTGCAACACCCCGCGGATCAGATCGAGCAGGGTCGATTTGCCGACGCCGTTGCGGCCGACCAGCCCGACCTTGGCGCCTTCGGGGATCTGCGCGTTCGCCCGGTCGAGCAACGCCCGATGGCGGTCGATGCGGTAGGTTACCTCGAACAGGGTCAGCATGGCGGTCTTATAGCATCAAGACCGCGAAGCCGGGACATGGCGGGTCATCGACGTGCGAGCTGGCGGCCGTGGACGCAATACAACCGCTATGGATGGGGAAACGCCTGCAGCGGAAGCTGCGTCGCGGTGCAGATCATGCCACCGACCGACGACGTTGCGCCGACGCCGATGCCGATCATCCGCCGTTCAATACCTCATACACCTGGCGCTCGAAGGCGGCCGAAACAGCGAGCGCGCGCGGATCGGCGAACGGCAGGAACTGGGCCAGGATCACCCCGGCGACCTGCTTCGCCGGATCGATCCAATAATAGCTGTTGAAGATCCCGCCCCAGGTCAGGCTGCCGGGGCTGCGGCCGTTCGGCCCCGTAAACGGCGTGATCATCCAGCCGAGGCCCCATTGGCAGCGCCTGCCGGCGAAGAGAGCAAAGTCGTTGGTCCGCTCCGGCATCGCCGTGCGCATGATGCCGGCGTCGAGGTCGCCGGTCTGGTTCGTGGCCATCGCCGCCACGGTTTCCGGCCGCAGCAGCCGGGCGTCTCCGAGATGCCCGCGGTTCAGGACCATCTGCAGGAACCGCAGGTAATCGCGCCCGGTCGAATAGAGCCCGCCGCCGCCGGCCCAGAACTCCGGCTTTTGCGGCGGCATGTCGATCGCCAGCGGCTGCAAGGACCCGTCCGCCTGGCGCTGGTGCACCCGCGCCAGCCGCGAATTCTGTTCCGGCGACAGCTCGAACCCTGAATCCCTCATGCCGAGCGGGGTGAAGATATGCTCGCGAAAATACAGATCGAGCGATTGGCCGCTGACCGCTTCGACGGCCCGGCCGACCCAGTCGATGCTGATGCCGTATTCCCAGCGCTCGCCGGGGTCGAACAGCAAGGGGAGGTTGAGCGAGGCGAGCTTGCCGGTGCTGGTCGACGGAGTGGCGGTGCGATGGATGTAGCGGATCAGGTCGGAATTCAGCATCTCATAGCCGAACCCGGCGGTGTGGGTCAGGAGATGGCGCAAGGTGATCGGCCGCCGGGCCGGGCGCAGCCGCGGCTTGCCGGCCGCATCGAACCCCGCCAGCACCTGCGGCTGGGCCAGCTCCGGCAGCACCTGGCCGATCGGCTGGTCGAGCTCGAGCTTGCCCTGCCTCGACCAGCTGCATCGCCGCAACCGAGGTCACCGCCTTGGTCATCGAGGCGATGCGAAAGATCGTGTCCAGGGTCATGGCGCTGCCTTGGCCGAGATCGCGCCGCCCGAAGGCGCCCTCGTAGAGCGACCCGGTCCGGGGTCGCCGCCAGCGCCACCACGCCCGGCGCCTCGCCGGCCTCGGCGGCCTGGCGCAGCAGCGCGTCGATTTCGGGGATTGATGCCATCGCTCTCTCCTCAACGCCGCCGCGGCGACGCGTCCTTCGCCAGCTGCGAGGTGATGTCGGCAAAGGACACGGCCAGCGAGGTGCGCACGTCGAGCACGCGTCGGCGCGCGCGCCGCCAGCGCCTCGCGCAAGGCCGGGGCGAGCGCCGCCGGCTCCTCGATCCGCACGCCGCGGCAGCCCATCGCGCGGGCGATCGCGGCGTGATCGAAATCGTTGAACTCGGCCGCGAACGGCCCGCGAGCCGTGCAGCACCCAGCCCAGCGCGTTGTTGTTGAAGACGACGCACGATGATCGGGATGTCGCTGCTCGACCGCGGTCATCAGCCCGTTCATCGTCATGGCAAAGCCGCCGTCGCCGCACACCGCAACGACCGGCCGGTCGGGATGGACCAGCTTGGCGCCGAGCGCGGCCGGGATGGCGAACCCCATCGGCCCCGAGCCGGCCGCCTGCAAGAAACCCCTCGGCCCGCTTGGTCTGATAGAAATGCGTCATCATGATGCGGTTCTCGCCGGCGTCGCAGGTGACGATCGCATTCTCCGGCAGGCCGCGCGATCAGCTCGCCGATCACCCGCTGCGGCAGGATCGGCTTGTCGTCGGCGAAATAGGCGCGGTCGTTGAAATAGCCGTGTGCGCTCGCGATGGCCGGCGACCCGGCGCTCGGCCTGCTGCCGGCGGTCCGGCCCGCGCGCCTCGACCTCGTGCAGCAGCTGGCCGAGGATCGACCGCCGCGTCGCCGAGCAGCACATGCTCGGCCGGGAAGTTCCACGACGCGTTGCGCGGCTCGATGTCGATCTGGACGAAGGTCTGCCGCGTCGGATCGAGCAGCTCGCGGTTTTCCCAGGCGGTGTCGCTCGGGCTGAGCTTGGTGCCGACCGCCAGCACCAGATCGGCCTCGGCGATGCAGGCGTTGGCCGCCTCGGTGCCGAAGGTGCCGAACACGCCCAGCGCCAGCGGATGGGTTTCGGCAAAGCAGCCCTTGCCGGCGGCGGTCGTCGCCACCGGCAGCCCGGCGGCCTCGGCGAGCGCGGCGCAGCTGCTCGTAGCCCTGGGCGATGCGCACGCCGTTGCCGGCGATCAGCACCGGCTTTTGCGCGGCAGCAGCGATCGCCGCGGCGGCGGCCTCGACGGCTTTCGGCTCGGCCGGCGGCGGCAGCGGCGGCAGATAATGCCGGCGTCGGGATACAGCGTCGGCTGCGAGTTCGGGCGCGACATTGCCGGCCAGCGAATCCTGGGCTGAACAGGATCGCGACCGGCCCCGGCTGCCCGGAGAGCGCATGCTTGATCGCCGAGCTGGGTCGCCTGCACCGCCGCTGCCGGGTCGTGCGCCTGCATGACCTGCTTGGTGACGCCGCCAGAAGGCGCGCCGCGCGTCCCAGCTGCCCTAATCGCCGGTCCCCTGCTGATAGGGCGCGTGCAGGGCAAAGCGCGGGGCGTCGCTGAAATCGGTCAGCAGCAGCATCGGCGAGCTCGACAGATACGCCTCGATGGTGCCGATCATGCCGTTGCCGAGCACCCACGGCCCCTGCCCGATCAGCACGCCGGGCCGCCGCGTCAGCCGGCCGTAGACCTCGGCCATCACCCCGGCCAGCGATTCCTCGCGCACCATCACCATGCGGATCGAATTCTGGTATTTGCTCAGGCCGGAGACGATGCGGCCGGTATGGCCGCCGGAAATGCCGAAGACGCATCTCGATGCCGGCTTCTTGCGAGCACGCGGCCGACCAGTCGCGCTCGCCGGCGTCTCCTCGGTCAGCATCGGCTCGATCGGCATGGCTTGATCCTCCCTCGGTCTGCGGCCCGCCAGAGCTTGCATCTGCGCCGCGCCGAAGACAATCTCCCGAGCATCGCAAAGAGGGATAGCACATGCAGCTCAGCCTGATCGTGCGCGGCCAGCATCCGGCCGGCGACGATATATGCGAGCGCCATCAGGACGATCTGGCCCTGGTGCGGCGCGCCGAGGCGCTCGGCTTCGACGGGCTGGTCAAGGGCTCGCATTACAGCGCCCACCCACTGCAATCGGTGCAGCAGATCCCGTTTCTGGCGCAGGTCGCGACGTTGGCGCCCCGGCTGCGGCTGATCTGCGGCCTGGTGCTGTTGCCGCTGCACAAGCCGCTCGACATCGCCGAGCAGCTCGCCACCCTCGACATCATCAGCGGCGGCAAGCTGGTCTTCGGCTGCGGCATTGGCTATCGCGATGTCGAGTTCAAGGCGTTCGGGCTCACTCGCAAAGAGGCCGCCACGCGCTTCGAGGAAGGCCTCGCCGCGATCAAACGGCTCTGGACCGAGGATTTCGTTGATATGGCGGGGTCGCATTTCACGCTCGATCACGCGAATTCGACGGTCAAGCCTTTGCAAAAGCCGCACCCGCCGATCTGGATCGGGGCCAACGCCGATGTTGCGGTGCGCCGCGCGGCGCGGCTCGGCGATTGCTGGTACATCAACCCGCACAGCACCCTGACCACTTTGGCGCGGCAGCTCGACATCTACCGCCGGGCGCTCGACCAATGCGGCAAGCCGTTCCCGGCCGAATTGCCGATGCGGCGCGAGGTGTTTGTCGCGCGCAGCCGCGACGAGGCGATCCGCCTCGCCCGCCCCTATCTCGAAACCAAGTACAACACCTACCGCCAATGGGGCCAGGACAAGGTCCTGCCGCAGGGCGACGGTTTCGACCATGATTTCATGGAGCTGCTGGCCGACCGCTTCCTCGTCGGCTCGGCGGCCGAGGTTGCCGACAAACTGATCGATTTGCGGCGCCGGTTTGGGGTCAACCATCTGGTCGCCTCGCTGCATTGGCCCGGCATGCCCAACAGTCTCGCCCTCGAGCAGATGCAGGTCCTCGCCGAAGAGGTCATGCCGGCGGTCCGCCGCGCCGCCTAAAGTCGAGCGCGGCCGCGAGCTCCACGACGAGCACCGATCAGATCAGCCCCAGATCGCGCAGGCTGGTGTGGCGGTTACGGCCGATGATGACATGGTCGTGCAAGACCACGCCGAGCGGGGCAGCGGCCTTTTTGATGTCCTGGGTGACGGCGATGTCGGCCTTGGACGGGGTCGGATCGCCCGAGGGATGGTTGTGCACCAGGATCAGCGCCGAGGCGCCCAATTCGAGCGCCCGCTTGACCACCTCGCGCGGATAGACCGGGGTGTGGTCGATCGTGCCCTTCTGCTGGCGCTCGTGCTTGATCAGCACGTTCTTGCGGTCGAGAAACAGGATGTGGAACTCCTCGATCTGGCCGTGCGCGATCTGGGCGGTGCAGTAATCGATCAGCTTGTCCCAGGAATTGACCACCGGCTGCTCTTGCAATTCGGCGCGCATCAGCCGCAACGCCGCCTCGCGCACCGATTTCAGCGCCGCGATCCCGGCGAGGCTCAGCCCGGCGGCGGCGAGCGCGTCCGCGTCGGCGCTGATCGTCGCGGCAAAGCCGCCGAACCGCGCCAGCAGCGCCTTCGCCACCGGCTTTACATCGCCGCGCGGGGTCGCGGCGAACAGCAGCATTTCCAGCAGTTCGTAATCGGGCAACGCCTCGGCCCCGGCGTCGACCAGGCGCTGGCGCAGCCGGTTGCGGTGGCCGTAATAGTGCGGCGTCGCCGCGCCTTCGGAGAACTGATTTCGCGGCCCGCTGCCGATGGCGTTGGGCAGGGCGCCATAGGCGGTTCCGTCTGGACCGTAGATCTCGCTGCACAAGGTGCGGACCCGCTCCCGGTCGCTGAGGTCGAACAGCCACACCCGGCGCGCCGCGTCCCAGGTGCCGCCGAGGACACGGGCGCGGGCCGGGAAATTGGGATGATAGGGCGAGGTGACCGCGATGCGGCCGTCCTCTTCAACAATCGACAGAGGCATCCCCGCCCCGCATTGGCAACCCCGATCGCCGAGCCTGGCGCCGGGATCGTCAATGCGTCGTCATAAATCCATCAACCAGCCGGCAAGCGCTCTTCCGCGGGCGCGACCGACGGATTTCCGCCGGATCTTATCGTCGCGGCTTTCGCGCATTGAGCCGGGCGAGAGCGGCCCCCGCCATCCGGGCCGGCTCGTCGCTGTCGAAAGCCTGCACGAAGGCCCCGACGCCGCGCTCGATCGCGGGACCCATCGGCAATTCCTCCCAGTCGAGGATCAGCGATTTCTGCAAGCGGATCGCCCGCGGGCCGGCGGCAAGGATCGGGCGCGCCAAACGCTCGACCGCCACGTCGAGCCCAGCGGCCGGCGCCACCGCGTCGACCAGCCCCCAGGCGAGCGCCTCGGCGGCGCCGATCGTCTCGCCGGTCAGCAGCAGCCGGCGGGCGTGGCCGGCCCCGATCAATCGCGGCAGCAGCGCCGCCTCGACGACCGAGGGAATGCCGATCCGGACCTCGGGCATGCCGAAGACGGAATTGTCGCTGGCCACCCGCAGATCGCAGGCGGCGGCGAGTTCGAGCCCGGCGCCGAGGGCAAAGCCGTCGATGCGGGCGATGACCGGCGCCGGCAACCGGCGAAACGCCTCGCAGCAGCGATGCACCAAGGTGATGAACTGACGCGCGCCGGGGCCATCGAGGCCGGCGATTTCGGCGATGTCGGCGCCGCCGACAAAGGCGCGCCCGCCGGCGCCGGAGAGGATCGCCAGCCGCAATTCGGGATTGGCCGCGACCTCGCGCCATGCGCTCGATGATCTCCGCCATCAGCGCGCGATTGAGGCTGTTGAGCTTGGACCGGTTGTCGATCGTCAGATGCGCGACATGGCCGCCCTCGGGCTGCGGCTCGCGCCGGACCAGAAAGCCGCCGCGCTCGCTCACCGCGCCAACTCCGTCGCGAGCGAGATCGGGGTCATTATCGCTATCCTGGCCGGGCGCCCGGACCCGCACCAGCAGCAGCCCAAGCCGAAGCCGATGGAGGTTTCCCGCCAACTGATCCATAGTGAGGCCGCGCCCGGCGAGGAGACCAAACATGGATACGATAGAGGACCCGCAGCATCTGCGCGAGATTTACGGCGAGCCGAACGAGCGCGCGGTCAAAAAGCAGCTGAGCCGGTTCGAGCGGTACAGCCGCGATTTTATCGCCCGCTCGCCATTTCTGGTCATCGCCTCCTCGGACTTGTCGGGCCGCTGCGACGCCTCGCCAAAGGGCGACGCGCCGGGCTTTGTGCGGGTCATCGACGACGCGACCCTGCTGATCCCCGACCGGATCGGCAACAACCGCGTCGATACGCTCGGCAATTTGGTCGCGCGGCCGGGGGTCGGGCTGATTTTCTTCGTGCCCGGGCTTCCCGAAACCTTGCGCGTCAACGGGCGGGCGGTGGTCACGACCGATAGGGCGCTGCTCGAGCCGCTCGCGGTCAACGGCAAGACCCCGCGCAGCGGAATCCTGGTGATGGCCGACGAGATTTATTTCCATTGCGGCAAGGCGCTGATCCGATCCGATCTGTGGAACCCGCAAAAACAGCTGCGGCGCGGCGATTTCCCGTCGATCGGCCGCATCGTCGCCGAGCAGATCGGCGGCATCAACCCCGACGAGGCCGAACGCGCCACCGCGGAGAGCTATCAGAACCGGCTTTACTGATCCACCCGCATCGCGCGTCGGCGGGGTCGCCGACCGCTAAATCCGGCGCTGGCGCTTGTGCTGTTGATCGGCGGCGGCGTTGAGGATGTGGCGGGCGTCCTTGAACAGGGCCTGCGCCTTGTCCTCATGCCCCAGCGCCTGCTCGGCGCGGGCGAGATCGAGTTCGATATAGGCCAGGGTCGGGGTGGCGGCGCCGCTGCGGTCGAGCCCGCCGATTGCGGTGCGAAACGCCATCGCCGCGTCGGCCGCCCGGCCGGTCGCGAGAAAGATCAGGCCCAGAGCGTGGAAATCTTCGGCGATCAGCGGATGGCCGGCGCCGAGCTCTTGCTGATCGATCAGGGTCGCCTCCTCGATCGGGGGCAGCGCTTCGGCATAGCGCTTTTGCCGGATATAGGCGTTGGCGAGCTGCGCCAGGCTGCGCGCGGTCGCCAGCCGGTCGCCGCTGGCCCGATCCTGCGCCAGCGCGCGGCGCAGGGCGTCCTCGCCGGCCGCGAACCGCCCTTCGCCGACCAGCGCCGCGCCGAGCACGCGCAGCCGGTCGCCGCGCGGCGCCGCCCCGGCCCGGGCGTCGATCGCGACCGCCGCTTCGGCCCATTTGAGCGCGCGCCCGGTCTTGCCGCGCGCGAGCGCGATCCGCGCCCGATCGGCCAGCACCGCGGCCATCGCCGGGTTTTCGGGCCCGAGCCGGGCGGTCAGCACATCCTCGGCGGCGATCGCCAGCGGCTCGGCATCGAGATACCGGCGCAGATCGATATAGAGCCGGGCGAGCGCCGCCGTCGCCTCCGCCGCCGGAACCGAAGCGCTGCCATAGGCCGCGAGCGCGATCTTCAGCGCGCGCCGCCGCAGCGCGATCGCCCCGGCGATGTCGGCGTCCTCGAACCGCAATTGCGCGAGCGGCGCCAGGATCGGCAGCAGGTTCGGGTTGGTCGGCCCCAGCCGCTCTTCGGCCGCCGCCAGCGATCGCTCCAGCGCGGCGCTCAGGGCGCGCTGATCCGGGGCCGGCGGATCGGCCCGAAGCTGCGCCGCTAGCAGGAGGTAAGCCGCTGCGGCGACCACCCAGCAAAAGCGGCGCATCGACAATTCTTTGCGGATCGCAATCAGCCGCCGGCTGGCGATTGCCGGCGGATGCGCGCCGCCTCCGAGGCCCCGGCCGCCTCGGTCAGGCGACCCTCGCCGTACCCATCACCGCGCGCTCGGGGATCAGCTTGTCATGCAGATCGGCGAGCAGCGGCATGAGATCGGCCAGACCGGCGCTGATCGCCGCCCCGGCGACCGGCGTCACGGATACCGCCTTGTGCTTTTTGATCGTCTCCTCGGCGAAAAAGCCCCAGCGGATCAAATTGCCGACGCGCTCCTTGATCGCCAGATGGCCGAGCTGCAAGGTGTCCCACATCCGGCTGATGATCTCGTCGACAACCAGGGGCGGCGGGTCGCTGCGCTCGCCGCCATGGCGGCTCCCCGACCACAGCAGCATGACAATCGCCCAGTATTGATAGGTGACCAGGTGATCCATGGCGTCGTCGAGATAGGCCGGGGTCAGCCCCTTTTTGCGGACGATCTGTTCGCTGGTTTCCCGCCATTTCTGATCGCAGGCCCCAAAAAATCGGTAGATCTCGGAGATCGCCGCGGCCTCGCAGGGCGGCGCTGTCGCGGCTGGGCGGACCTCGTGGCCGGCCACGGCGCAGATCTCGTCGAGCGTGTCGCGCCAATGCGCCTCGAAGCTGTCGCAGAGCTTGTCGGTGGGGCCGATCAGGCATCCGGGCGCGGCCGCGCAATCCCGATCCGCGGCATCGAATACTCTGATAAATCCCTCGTTCTGGCAGTCCTTGATCCGTTCGATGCAGGTTCGGATATCGGTGCCATAGGAGCCGTATAGGGTGCGATGGATCGCCCGGCTGGAAATTCCTGCTTCGCCATTGGTCCTGGCCATAAAGATGACGTGCCAATGCGCGCGTTTATTCAATCCTGGAAAGAATTTTTGCCAGACACGATAATATTCTAGCAAGAATCGGGCGACAATCCGCTCGGAAGACTTGATCTCGCTATAGCCGGGATGCATATCGCGTCACCGTGACCATGGCCGGGGCATGGCGACGATAGCCGATTTTCGCGCAATGCAACAGCGTACGTCTCGGGAACATCCCGAAATCGGCAGAGCCTGCCTGCGGCAAGGTGCCGGCGCATTCGTGTCGGCGCCTCGTTGCCTTGACGGCATCGGGCCGATCATAGGAGGGTTCGCCAGCGAGCGGTCGCCGAGATTCGGGAGTGCGCCGATGAACCCAGCGGAACCGGCGAGCAAGGCCGAGCTCTTTCGCAACCTGCATCGCGGGCCGCCATTGTTGCTGCTGCCCAACGCCTGGGACGCGATCAGCGCGCGCATCTTCGCCGAGGCCGGCTATCCGGCGATCGCGACGACCAGCGGCGGTGTGTCGTGGGCGCTCGGCTATGCCGACGGCGAGGCCGCGCCCTGGCCCGAGATCGTGGCCGCGACCGCGCGCATCGCGCGGGTGTCGACGGCGCCGCTGACCGCCGATATCGAGGCGGGGTTCGGCGACACGCCGCAGGCAGTGGGCCGATCGGTCGCCGAGATCGTCCAGGCCGGGGCGGTCGGGGTCAACCTCGAAGATGGGACGCCGCGGGGCGCCGCCCCGATCCGCGCCATCGCCGACGCCGCCCGGCGCATCGCCGCGGCGCGCGAGGCGGCCAGCGCCGCCGGGGTCCCGATCGTGATCAACGCGCGCACCGACTTATATCTGCGCAACATTGGCGATCCGGCGACCCGCTTCGCGGAAACCGTCGAGCGCGGCCGGGCCTATCTCGCCGCCGGCGCCGATTGCGTCTATCCGATCGGGCTGCGCGACCCGGCGACGATCGGCCGGCTGGTCCAGGCGCTCGGCGCGCCGGTCAACATCATGGTCCGCGCCGGTCTGCCGAACGTCGCCGAGCTGGAGGCGCTCGGCGTCGCCCGCGCCAGCACGGCGAGCGCGATCGCGCTGATGGCCGCGGCGACAACCCGGCAGATCGCCCTGGAACTGAAGGCGAGCGGCCGCTTCGACGCGCTCGACCCGGCGATGACCCAGGCCGACGCCCAGCGCCTGTTCGCCGCGGGTTGATCGGCATAAGCGGCCCAAACCGAAGCGCCTCCGCGCTCGGTCACCCGCATTTCGAATAGTCGCAACGGGTGCACTGGTCGCAGCCCTCGCTGCGGATCAGCGCCGCCTCGCCGCATTTGGGGCATTGCGCCCGGCGCGGCAGCCGCCCGCCCGGCGATCCCGCCGGGTCGGCGGCCGGCAAATTGACCACCTTGGCGGCCGAGCCCGCGGTCGGCCCGCTCGCGCGGCAGAAAGCCGATCTCGACCATGTGGCGCTCGATCACGTCGCCGATCGCGGCCAATAGCGAGGGCACGTATCTGCCGTCCATCCAGGCGCCGCCGCGCGGGTCGAACACCGCCTTCATCTCCTCGACGACAAACGACACGTCGCCGCCGCGGCGGAAGACCGCGCTGATCATTCGCGTCAACGCCACGGTCCAGGCGTAGTGCTCCATGTTCTTCGAGTTGACGAACACCTCGAACGGCCGGCGCCTGCCGTCCTGGACGATGTCGTTCAAGGTGATGTAGAGCGCGTGCTCGCTGTCGGGCCAGCGCAGCTTATAGGTCTGGCCGGGCAATGCCTCGGGCCGGGAGAGCGGCTGGGTCATGTAGACGACCCCGCCGGCCTCGAAGATGTCCGCCGGTTTTGGCGAGACCGCGGGGGTCGGGGCCGGAAGCGGCAATTCGGGCTGCTGCGGCGTGCTGCGCGCGTCGGTCCCGGCGACGATCCCGCCGGGCGCCTGCGGGCGCGCCTCGAGCACCGCCCCGGTCACCTCGTTTGGACGGTAGGTGGTGCAGCCCTTGCAGCCGAGCGCATAGGCTTGCCGGTAGATGTCCTCGAACCGCTCGAAGGCGATCTCGGCCGGGACGTTGATGGTCTTCGAGATCGCGCTGTCGACGTGCTTTTGCACCGCCGCCTGCATGACCAGATGGTCCTGTGGCGTCAGCGCCTGCGCGTCGACGAAATAGTCGGGCAAGGGCGCGCCCTCGCCCTTCAACCGGCGGAACAGGCGATAGGCGTAGTCGGCGACCTCCTCCTCGCGCCGCGTCCCGTCGGGCATCAACAAGTTGCGCGTATGGCGAAAGCTGAACACCGGCTCGATCCCCGACGAGACGTTGTCGGCGAACAGCGAGATCGTCCCGGTGGGCGCGACCGAGGTCAGGAGCGCGTTGCGCACGCCGTGCCGGGCGATCTCGCCGCGCACGTCTTCGTCGAGGCCGGCGATCGTCTCGCCGGCGAGGTAGCGGTCGCGATCGTAGAGCGGGAACGGTCCCTTTTCGGCCGCCAGCGCCGCCGAGGCGAGATAGGCCTCGCGCTCGATGGCGCCGAGCCACTCCTCGGTGGCCGCCACCGCCGCCGCCGAGCCGTAACGCAGCCCGCACATGATCAGCGCGTCGGCGAGGCCGGTGACGCCGAGCCCGATGCGGCGCTTCTGCAGCGCCTCTTCCTTTTGCTGCGCCAGCGGAAACTGCGAGATGTCGACGACGTTGTCCATCATCCGCACGCAATCGGGCACCAGCCGGCGCAGCCGGTCGAGGTCGAGCCCAGCCCCATTGGCGCCATTGGCGGGGGTGAACGGCCGCTCGACCAGGCTCGCCAGGTTGATCGAGCCCAAGAGACAGGCGCCGTAAGGCGGCAATGGCTGCTCGCCGCACGGGTTGGTAGCGTGGATTTCCTCGCAATAATACAAGTTGTTGCGGCGGTTGATGCGGTCGATAAAGATCACGCCGGGCTCGGCATAGGCCCAATTCGCCCGCATGATCTTGTCCCACAGCTCGCGCGCCGGCAGCACCCGGGCGACGGCGCCGGCAAAGGACAATTCCCATGGCGCGTTTTCCGCGACCGCCGTCATCAGCGCATCGGTGACCAGCACCGAGAGGTTGAACATGCGCAGCCGGCCGGGCTCGCGCTTGGCCTCGATAAAGGCTTCGATGTCGGGGTGGTCGCAGGAGAGGGTCGCCATCATCGCGCCACGGCGATAGCCGGCGCTCATGATCGTGCGGCACATCGCGTCCCAGACGTCCATGAAGGACAATGGCCCCGAGGCGTCGGCGCCAACGCCTTTGACCGGAGCGCCGCGCGGCCTGGAGCGTCGAGAAATCGTAACCGATGCCGCCGCCCTGCTGCATCGTCAGCGCCGCCTCGCGCAGATGGGCGAAGATCCCGCCCATGTCGTCGGGGATCGTCCCCATCACAAAGCAGTTGAACAAGGTGACCGAGCGGCTCGAACCGGCGCCGGCGACGACCCGGCCCGCCGGCAGAAACTTGAAATCCGCCATCGCCTGGTAGAAGCGCTCGGCCCACTTCGCCGGCTCGCGTTCCGGGGCGGCGAGCGCGGTCGCCACCCGCCGCCAGGTGTCCTCGATCGTCCGGTCGAGCGGCTCGCCCGGCGCCTCGCCATTGGCCGGCGCGCGCAGCCGATATTTCATGTCCCAGATCCGCTGCGAGATCGCCCCGACGACAGCCATGGCCGAGATTTCCTCCTACTTCTGCACCTTACCACGGTTCTGGATTCGTTTCGGCCGGACTTTGCGCCCCGGCGCCGGCTGCGCTAAATTCCCGAGCATGACAGTGACGCCCGACGCGCTCTACCCCGACTCGCTCTACGAGGACGATTTCTACGCCTGGACACAGCAACAGGCAGAGCTTCTGCGTCGGCTGCCGCCGGCCGGCAACGCGCTCGACCTCGAACACATCGCCAAGGAGATCGAGGATTTGGGACGCAGCGATCTCCGCGCGGCGCAATCGTTGTGCGAGCACGTCATCGAGCATTTCCTGACGCTCGCATATACCGGGCTTGAAGAGCCGGCCGATCATTGGCGCGACGAAATCGTCGAATGGCGCCTCCAGCTCGAAAAAACCCTAACCCGCAGCATCGCGGCGAAACTCGATCTGCCCGCGCGCTACCGGGCGGCGCTCAGGCTCATTCGCCGGCTCGAACGCGATGTCCCCGAATTGACGAGCCGCCTGCCGCAGGCCTGTCCATATACTTTGGAGCAGATCGTCAGCGGCGGTGGCGAGGACTGGTTTCCTGCGCCCCGTGGTCGCGGCCCCTGAGCGCCCCTCCGATCGCGGGGTCACGGCGCGTCGCCTCGGCCTGACGCTCCAGCGCCGCGGTGGCGGCTTCGATGCGCTCTTCGAGCTCGGCCATCAGCCGGCGGCGCGGCCAGCCGGGCGGGATCGGTTCGAGAAATTCGAGGAGGATGCGGCCTCGCCGTTTGACAAAGGCGCGCCGCCCCCAGAACAGCCCGGAATTGACCGCCGCCGGAACCAGCGGCACGCCCAGCGCCTGATAGAGCGCGGCGACGCCCGGCTGATACGGCGCCGACAGTCCCGGCGCCACCCCCGGTGGGACCCGCGTGCCCTGCGGGAAAATCGCGACCGGGCGCCCCTCGGCCACGACCGCCCGGGCGGCGGCGACCATCGCGCGCAAGGCTCCGGCGCCGGCTTTGCGGTCGATGCCGATCGAGCCGGCGCGGGCCGCGTACCAGCCATAAATCGGCAATAGCAGCAGTTCGCGCTTGACCACGACCGCCGGGTCGCCGAGCACCACCGGCAGGATCAGCGCGTCCCAGGCCGATTGATGCTTCATCGCGATGATGCAGCCGCCCGAGGGAATGCGGTCGAGCCCGATGACATCGTGGTCGAGATCGACCAGAAGCTCGAGCAGCGCCAGCACGCCCTTCGCCCAGAACCGGCCGAACGCCATGACCGTCGCGCGCGGCGCCAGCAGCAGCGGCAGCCCGATCGCGCCAAGAACCACGGTCCAGGCGAAAAAGGCGATGTTGAAGGCGAGCGCTCTGGCCCAGCTCATCGCCGCGCCTCGGTCATCGCCTCGCCTCGGTCCCGATCGGCCTCGAACCTTCCGGCCGCGGCTGCTCGACGATCGGGCGGAACAGCGCCACGAGGTATTTGGCGTATTCGCCGATCAGCAGCGCCGCCGTGCCACGCCACGCCCACCAATGCTCCTCTTTGACCCGTTCGGGAAAGACCGGGTGCGGCACGATCTCGATCCCCGGCATCGCCCGCTCGAATTCGAGCAGGCTGCGCGGCATGTGATACCAGGCGGTGACCAGGCGCAGGCTGCGATAGCCGTGTTGCCGCATCCAGCGCGCGGTCTCTTGCGCGTTGCCCTCGGTGTTTTCCGCCCGGTAGCCGATCGCAACGCAGCAGGCGAGCCAATGCGGCGCGTCCCCCGAGACCCGCAGCAACTCGTCGAGATCGACCCGCCGATTGACGCCCGAGACGAACAGCTCGCGGCCTTTGCCTTCGCGCATCAGGTCGATGCCGCTCTCAAGGCGCATGCTGCCGCCGGTCAGCACCACGATGGCGTCGGTCGGCGCCGCCCCATTTTCGGCAGCCGGCGGGGTGGCGAACCAGACCAGACCGGCGAGCCCCAATGCGCACAGGCCCGCCGCCGCGATCGCCGCCGAGCGCAGCACGCATCGCCGCGGCCCGGCAACAGGCGCCATCGGTCCGGCGTCGTCGGCAGAGCGCCGCGGGGTCGGCCGGCCGCCCGGCGCGCCGGTCAAGATCCGCCCGGCTTCAGGCCGGCGCCTGACCGTTGATCAGCGGCCCGAACAGCTGCCAGCGGGCGCCGTCGAAGCGGCCCATCTGGATCTGCTTGATCGGCGCGAAATCGGTCGGGCTGGTATTGATCTCGATCCCGGGCAGCAGCATCGGAACCCGGAAGTTGTGCAAGTTCGCCGCCTGCTTCATCACGTTCTCGCGGGTCAGATCATCGCCGCACTGCTTCAAGACTTGCACCGTAGTCTGGCACAGCGACGGTCCGGTGACGTTGCCGGCGTCGGTTTTGTCGCCTTCCGGGTAGTATTTGTCCATGAAAGCGACCCATTGCAGGTAGCCCGGATCGTTGTTCCATTGCGGGTCGGTCGGGTCTTTCAGGTAAAAGTCCGAGATGATGTCCTTGGCGTTTTGCAGGCCGGCGGGTTTGAGAGTGGCGCCGACCGAATTGCCGACGCTGGCGAGGATTTGCAACGGCTTCCAATCGATCTCCGCGGCTTTGCGGATTGCCTGCGCCGCGAATTTCGGGATGCCGGTGTTGACGAACACATCGGCGCCGGCCGATTTCATGCCGATGATCTGCAAATCGACGGTCGGGTCGGTGGTTTCATAGGGGGCGGCGAGGACGATCATATTGGCCTTAGCGCCGAGACCGTCGGTCACCCCTTTCAGGTAATCCTTGCCGAAATCGTCGTTCTGATACAGCAGCCCGATCTTGCCATCCGGCTTGTTCTTCAGGATGTAGGCGGCGTAGGCATGGCCCTCGCTCTGGTAATTGGGCTGCCAGCCGATCGTCCAGGGAAAGTGCTTCGGGTCGTTCCATTTGGTGGCGCCGCTGGCGACAAACAGCTGCGGCACCTTCTTCTGGTTCATATAATGCCAGATCGCCGAATTGGTCGGGGTGCCGAGCGGGCTCATGACCAGGAGCACGCCGTCTTCTTCGACCAGCTTGCGCACCTGCTCGACGGTTTTGGGCGGGCTGTAGGCGTCATCATAGGAAATAAAGTCGATCTTGCGGCCGTTGACGCCACCCTGGTCGTTCAGCATTTTGAAATACGCGGCCTCGGACTTGCCGATCGTCCCGTAGGAGGAAGCCGGCCCGCTATAGGGCGAGGTGTTGCCAATCTTGATCGTCGTGTCGGTGACCCCCGGGCCGTAGCTCTTGGCGGCGCGCGCCGGGATCGCCGCCAGCGCCGCCGCCGCCGGTACAGCGGCGAGAATCGAACGGCGGGTCAGCTGTCTCATTTCATCCTCCCAGTGGAACCAATAGATAACGATTGCCAGGCGCGCGCCAGCTGCGCACCCGCGAGCCGGGCGAAACCGGCCGCACCCGATGGCATGACAAAGATCACGAGCAGCAGTATGACGCCATAAATCGCCCCGGACAGCCCGGTCGATACCTGCTCGGCAAGATTTGGCACAAACAGCACGAACACGCCGCCAACGAGGCTCCCTGGGATCGAGCCGACGCCGCCGACCACCAGCCCGACCAGGAACGAGACCGACAACAGAAACGGGAAACTGTCGGGTCCGACAAACTGGATGACGATCGCGCCGAGCGCGCCGGCAACTCCGGTATAAAGGGCGCTGACGCCAAAAGTCAGGGTTTTGTAGAGCGAGAGATTGACGCCCATCGCCGCGGCCGCGGTCGGATGGTCGCGGATCGCCATGATCGCCCGGCCGGTGCGGCTGTTGACCAGGCTCGCCGCTGCGGCGAACATCGCCAGCAGCACCAGGAGGGTGAAGTAATAGAGCCACTGATCGGGGTTGAGCGGCAGCCCCGGCGGCGGCTCGGGTTTCATCAGGGCGATCCCCTGCACCCCGCCGGTCAGCGGCTCGAGCGGCTGAAATTTGAGGATCTGCGGCAGCGCTACGGCGAGCGCAAAGGTCGCCAGCGCCAGATAGATCCCTTGCAGCCGCAGCGCCGGCAGCCCGAACAGAAAGCCGACGACAAAGCAGACCGCACCGGCGCACGGCAAGGTCCAGTAATAGTCGACGTTGTAATTCATCAGGATTGCGGTCGTGTAGGCGCCGATCCCGTAAAACGCGCTGTGCCCGAGCGAGAATTGGCCGTTGAACCCGGTCAACAGATTAAGGCCGAGGATCGCCAGCCCATAGACCATGACCAGGGTCAATTGGAAGGTAATGAAGTTCTGCGTCACCAGCGGGGCCGCCAGCGCCGCGATCAGGGTGGCGCCGATGGCCAATTGGCGCGCCCCCGGGCGGCGCAGCGAGGCGCCGGTCGAGGTCGCGGCCGCGGGCTTGGCCGAGCCGTCAAAGGCGATCGTCTGGCGCTCGGGCGCGGTCATACCCGGCTCACCGTCACCCGGCCGAAAAGCCCCGCCGGCCGCACCATCAGCACAGCGACGATCAGAACCAGCGCGATCGTCAGCTTCATCTCGTGCCCGATATAGGGGACGAACGCGCCGGCGAGGTTCTCGATGACGCCGACGGCAAAGCCGCCGATGACCGCGCCCCCGGGGCTCGACAGCCCGCCCAGCACGGCGCCGGCAAAGCCGTAGAGCAACACCCCCAGCATCATGTTGGGCTCGAGAAAGACAACGGGTGCGATCAGCATCCCGGCGACCGCGCCGATCGCCGCTGACATGCCCCAGCCGAGCGCCACCATCCAGCCGACGCGGATGCCGACGAGGCGGGCCGATTGCGGGTTGGCCGCCGCCGCGCGCATCGCCAGCCCCAGCCGCGAGCCGCGAAAGAACAGGTAGAGCAGCGCCAGCATAACGAGGGTGACCACGATCATGCCGGCCTGATGGGTGCTGATCAGGCTGCTGCCGAACAGCGGCCTTGCGCCGAACGGGCTCGGAAAGGTCTTGATGTTGAAATCCCAGATTTCGCCGTCGGCGCTGTTGAGGATGCTGAACAGTGCAATAAACGCCACCAGCTGGCTCAGGATCGGCGCGTTGCGGATCGGCCGGAACAAGATCCGCTCGATGGCGACGCCGCCGGCGAACGAGGCCGCCACGGTGATCGCAAACGCCGCCCAGTACGGCCAGCCCCACTGGATCATCTGCCAGGCGAAAAAGGTCGAAAACGTCGCCATCTCGCCCTGGGCGAAATTGAGATGATCGATCGCCTGGTAGATCATCACCACGGCGAGCGCCATCGCCGCATAGATGGCGCCGGTGGCGAGCCCGGCCAGCGCTTGCTGCAGCAGCTGCTCCATCGCTGCTTTCAATACCCCAGATACGCGCGGCGCACCGCCTCGTCCCTGGCGATGTCGCGCGCCGGGCCAGCCATGACGATCTGTCCGGTTTCGAGCAGATAGGCCTCCTCGGCAAGATCGAGCGCGAGCGCCGCGTTCTGCTCGACGATCAGCATCGCCACCCGGCGCCGCTGGTTGAGCCGCCGCAGAATGGCGAACAGCTCGGCGACGATCAGCGGGGCGAGCCCAAAGGACGGCTCGTCGAGCAGCAGCAGCCGCGGCCGCAGCATCAACGCGCGTCCGACCGCCAGCATCTGCTGCTCGCCGCCGCTCAGGGTTCCGGCCTGCTGGCGCCGCCGCTCCCTGAGCCGGGGGAATTCGTCATAGACCTCGTCGAGGTCGGCGGCGATCGCGGCGCGGTCGCGGCGCGTCATCGCGCCCAATTGCAAATTCTCCTCGACGGTCATGCGGGCGAAGGTGCCGCGTCCCTCCGGCACATGGGCGATCCCCAGCCGGGCGATGTTCTCGGTGGCGCGTCCGGCGATCGGCTTGCCGTCGAAGGCGATCTCGCCGCTGGTCCGCACCATCCCGCACAGCGCGCGCAGGGTCGTCGTCTTGCCCGCGCCGTTGGCCCCGAGCAGGGTGACGATGCCGCCCTCCTCGATCGCGAAATCGATGTCGCGCAGCGCCTGGCTCTGGCCATAAAAGGCGCACAGCCCACGCACTTCGAGCATCATCGGGCCGGGACCGGCGCGGCGGCGGCTTTGGGGTCGCCGAGATAGGCGCGGATCACCGCCGCGTCCTGCTGCACCGCGGCCGGGGTCCCTTCGGCGATCTTGCGGCCGAAATCGAGCGCCACCACCGTGTCGGAAACCGACATGACCAGGTTCATGTGGTGCTCGACCAGCAGCACCGTCAGCCGCTCCTCGTCGCGCAGCCGGCGGATCAGCCCGCCCAGTTCAGCAACCGCCCCGTGGTTGAGGCCGCCGGCGGGCTCGTCGAGCAGCAGCAGCCGCGGCTTGGCCGCCAGCGCCCGGGCGAGCTCGACCCGCTTCTTGGCGCCGAGCGGCAGGCTCTCGGGCAGCTCATGCGCCACCGCGCGCAGATCGAGCAGATCGAGCAGCCGCCACGCCCTCGCCTCCAGCGCCCGCTCGCGCCGCCGCACCCATGGCAGATGCAGGCTATCGCTGAGGAAATCGCTGCGGCTCGTCGAATGACCGCCGACCCGCACATTGTCCAGCACCGAGAGCTGCGGGAACAGGGCCAGGTTCTGGAAGGTGCGCGCGATGCCAAGCGCGGCGATGCGATGCGCCGGCCGGCCGAGCAGCGAGGTTCCGGCAAAGCGGATATCGCCGCTCGCCGGCGCGTAGAGGCGGCTCAGGCAATTGAACAGGGTCGTCTTGCCGGCGCCGTTGGGACCGATCAGCCCCAGGATGCGGCCTTCTTCGAGCTCGAACGAGACGCCGTCGAGCGCCACGATGCCGCCAAACCGCACCACGATCTGGCGGATTTCGAGCAGGCTGGCGCCCGGCCCGCGCTCGGTCATCGGCAATGGCGAGAAAGCCGGACAGCGCCGCCCGACCTGCACCGGACGCGGTCCACGCGTTTATTCCTCCATTCGCTCAACGCCGAATATGGCTCGCCGGCGAACCTGCCGGGCCGCGGCTGCGGCGTCAAGCGGGCAGCGCGGCGAGAAAGCCGGCGCGCCCGGCTTGCCGCCAGCGCAACCGCCGCATAGCTTGGGACGCCGGCGCGCCCGGCTCAAAATCGAATTATCGAATGAGGCGGATGCGATGAGCCTTGACCCGCAGGCGGTGCGCGCGTTCGAGCATGCCGGCTGGCAGCAGGCGGCGCCGCACTACGCGGCAACTTTCGCCCAGGCGACGGTCGGCTTTGTCGACGCCCTGCTCGACGCCGCTCGGATCAAACCCGGGGCTCGGGTCGAACGCGCGGCGCGGGTGCTCGACCTCG
>CAWFER010000016.1:0-150057 GCA_963814805.1 uncultured Alphaproteobacteria bacterium
ACGGCCTGTTGCAGGTCGAGCGCGCGCTGCCGGCGGCGATCGTCGCCGATCTGGCCGCCCGCGGCCACGAGATCGCCGTGCAGGAAATCCCGCTCGGCGGCTGCCAGGCGATCTGGATCGACCATGCGCGCGGCGTCCTGATCGGCGGCTCGGAGCCGCGCAAGGACGGGCTCGCGCTCGGCTATTGATGCCTGCCTTTGGCCGATGGCGTCGCCGAAATCGGCTTTGCCCGCCGCGACGGGTCGACCCGGCTGGCGCATCTCTATCAGGCCGACCCGCTGCGGGTGCTGTTCCCGACCCCGGAAGCCGGCGACCCGGTCCAGGCGGCGATCGTCACCACCTCCGGCGGGCTCGTCGCCGGCGACCGGATCGACATCGCCGTGCGCGTCGGGCATGAGGCCAGCGCCCATGTCACCGCCTCGGCGGCCGAGAAGATCTACCGCTCGCCCTCGTCGGGAAAATGCGGCGGCGCCACGGCGATTCGCCAGTCATTGTCGGCCGGTAACGGCGGCGCGCTCGAATTCCTGCCGCCCGAGACGATCCTCTACGACGGCGCGCGGCTCACACAGAGACCGTCGTCGAACTCGCGCCCGGCGCCGCGTTTCTCGGCGGCGAAATCGTCGTCTTCGGTCGGCGCGCCCGCGGCGAGCGCTTTACGCGCGGGCTGCTGCGCGAGGTCTGGGAGGTATGGCGCGAGGGCTGCCTCGTCTGGGGCGACGCGCTGCATCTCGACGGCGATGTCGCCCGGACCATCGACGATCCGGCGTGCTTTGCCGGCGCCGCCGGGTTCGCGACCTTGATCCTGGCCCCGGCCGGCCGCGATCCGCAGACCTTCGTCGACGGCGCCCGCGGGGTCCAGGCCGGCGCGCCCCAGGGTGTCACGGCCGGCGTCACCGCCATCGCCGGGCTCGCCATCGCCCGCTGGCTCGCGGCCGACGCCGCGCTGCTGCGCCAGGCCTACGCCGATCTTGCTTGCCATTGGCGCGCCAAGGCGCTGGGATTGCCGCGCCGTCTGCCGCGGATTTGGCATGTATGATGCTTGAGCGACTGACGCGATGAACCTGACGCCGCGCGAAAAGGACAAGCTCCTGGTGTCGGTCGCGGCCATGGTCGCCGAGCGGCGGCTCAAGCGCGGCGTCAAGCTCAACTATCCCGAGGCGGTGGCGCTGATCACCGACTATGTACTCGAAGGCGCGCGCGACGGCCGCACGGTCGCCGAACTGATGCGCGATGGCGCCACCGTCATCGGCCGCGAGCAGGTCATGGAGGGGGTGGCGGAG
Organism: uncultured Alphaproteobacteria bacterium; assembly: GCA_963814805.1. Lineage (GTDB taxonomy): Bacteria > Pseudomonadota > Alphaproteobacteria > ATCC43930 > CGMCC-115725 > AP-15. The sequence goes on from CAWFER010000016.1 coordinate 1,281, forward strand.
ATGATCGGCGAGATCCAGGTCGAGGCGACCTTTCCCGACGGCACCAAGCTCGTCACCGTCCACGAGCCGATACGGTAGGGATTTTAACTTCGCCTGTCGCGCGCGTGCTATTCTCCCGCTCAGAAACCGACTTATGCGTAAGCATATTGTGAAAGCTCCCGACGATGGCACAAATGATTTGCCCGCAGTGCGGCACGCAAGCAAATCCCAAGACTTACACGCCGGGCAGCTTCCTGATAGAGCTCGTCCTATGGCTGTTCTTTATTCTTCCTGGCCTTCTTTACAGTGTATGGCGGTTAACCGCGCGCAAACGCAATGTATGTCCTAGATGCGGTGCTCAGATGATCCCGCTAGATACGCCGGTTGGACAACGACTGCTGGCGCAATATGCCGGCGGGAGAGGGGGGACCCGGCCCGAAGGGCTGGGCGGATGAGGCCAGCCATCATCCCCGGCGAGCTGTTTCCCGCCGAGGGCGAGATCGAGATCAACGCCGGCCGCCCGACCGTGACCCTGACCGTCGCCAATACCGGCGACCGGCCAATCCAAATCGGCTCGCACTATCATTTCTACGAGGCCAACGCCGCGCTCGCCTTCGACCGCCAGCCGGCGCGCGGCTGCCGGCTCGACATCCCGGCCGGGACCGCAACCCGGTTCGAGCCGGGGCAGAGCCGCGAGGTCCGCCTCGTCGCCTATGCCGGGGCGCGCCGCGTCGTGGGCTTCAACGCCAAGATCAACGGCGCGCTGGATTAGCGCAATGGCCATGAGCATCCCGCGCGCCGCCTATGCGGCGATGTTCGGCCCGACCACCGGCGACCGGCTGCGGCTCGCCGACACCGAACTCGTCGTCGAGATCGAGAGCGACCGCACGGTCTATGGCGAGGAGGTCAAGTTCGGCGGCGGCAAGGTGATCCGCGACGGCATGGGCCAGAGCCAGCGGAGCCGCGCCGAAGGCGCCGTCGACACGGTCATCACCAACGCCGTGATCCTCGACCATTGGGGCATCGTCAAGGCCGATATCGGCATCCGCGACGGGCGGATCAGCGGCATCGGCAAGGCCGGCAACCCCGATATCCAGCCGGGGGTCGACATCGTGATCGGCCCCGGCACCGAGGCGATCGCCGGCGAGGGCCGGATCGTCACCGCCGGCGGCATCGACGCGCACATCCACTTCATCTGCCCGCAGCTGGCCGAGGAGGCGCTCTACAGCGGCGTGACCACGATGCTCGGCGGCGGCGCCGGGCCGGCCGCCGGCGCCGCGGCCACCACCTGCACGCCCGGGCCCTGGCATCTGGCGCGCATGCTCCAAGCGGCCGAGGCGATCCCGGTCAATCTCGGCTTTTTCGGCAAGGGCAACGCCAGCGAACCCAGGGCGCTTGTCGAGATGATCGAGGGCGGCGCCTGCGGCCTCAAACTGCACGAGGATTGGGGCGCCACGCCCTCGGCGATCGACACCTGCCTCGGGGTCGCCGAGGAATTCGACATCGCGGTCGCGATCCATACCGACACGCTCAACGAATCGGGTTTTGTCGAGGACACGATCGCCGCCTTCAAGGGCCGCAACATCCACGCCTTTCACACCGAAGGCGCCGGCGGCGGGCACGCCCCCGACATCATCAAGCTGTGCGGCCTCGCCAACGTCTTGCCGTCCTCGACCAACCCGACCCGGCCCTACACGGTCAACACCGTCGCCGAGCATCTCGACATGCTGATGGTGTGCCATCACCTCGACCCGCGCATCCCCGAGGACGTGGCCTTCGCCGAAAGCCGCATCCGCCGCGAGACGATCGCCGCCGAGGACATCCTGCACGATCTCGGCGCCTTCAGCATGATGTCGTCGGACAGCCAGGCGATGGGCCGGGTCGGCGAGGTCATCATCCGCACCTGGCAGACCGCCGACAAGATGAAGCGCCAGCGCGGTCCCCTGCCTGAGGATAGCGAGCGGGCCGACAATTTCCGGGCGAAGCGCTATGTCGCCAAATACACGATCAACCCGGCCCTGACCCACGGCCTGGCCGAGCAGATCGGCTCGGTCGAACCGGGCAAGCTCGCCGACCTGGTGATCTGGTCGCCGGCGTTTTTCGCGGTCAAGCCCGATCTGGTGCTGAAGGCCGGGACCATCGCCGCGGCCCTGATGGGCGACCCCAACGCCTCGATCCCGACGCCGCAGCCGGTGCATTACCGGCCGATGTTCGGCGCCTTCGGCCGGGCGCTGTCGGCGTCCGCGGTGACCTTTTTGCCGGCGGCGGCGATCGAGCGCGGCTTGCCGCAGACGCTGGGGCTGCAGCGCATGGTGCTGCCGGCGCGCCGCATCCGCGCGGTCGACAAGCGCCGGATGATCCACAACGCGGCGTTGCCGCAGATCGAGGTCGACCCCGAAACCTACGAGGTCCGCGCCGATGGCGTGCATCTGACCTGCGAGCCGGCGACCGTGCTGCCGTTGGCCCAGCGCTACTTTCTGTATTGAGGCAGGTGCGGATGAGGGTTCGCGTTTTTCCCCAACCCGATCGTCATGGCCGGACTTGTCCCGGCCCTCCACGTCTTTGGTCAGGGGCGGGCTCGTGGATGATCGGGTCAGGCTCGGTCGTGACAAGCGAGTCAAGGCCCCAGAACTGATGCGCCGGGCGATCAGGGTCCATCCGCACGGCGCCTGGCCGCGGGCCGAGGCGGCGGCCGCCGTGACCATCGCCCATCTCGACCGGCATCGCCGCCGCATCCGGCTCGTCGCCGATTTGGGCGAGGCATTTCTGCTCGACCTGCCGCGGGCGCGCCATCTCGCCGACGGCGACGGGCTCGAACTCGATGACGGCGCCTGGCTCGAGGTGCGCGCCGCGCCGGAGCCGCTCCTAGAGATCGACGCCGCCGATCGCGCGACGCTGCTGCGGATCGCCTGGCATCTCGGCAACCGCCATCTGCCGCTACAGCTGGCGGGCGAGCGGCTGCGCATCCGCGCCGACGCGGTCATCGCCGAGATGGTCGCCGGGCTCGGCGGCAGGCTGACCCGGCTCGACGCCCCGTTCGACCCGGAAATCGGCGCCTATGCCGGCGCGCCGCACCGCCACCATGATGATGACGACCACAGCTGAGGCCGCCCTTGAGGAGGCCGGGCTCTACCGCCTGCTGGCCTGGCTGTCGCCCGGTTTTCCGATCGGCTCGTTCAGCTATTCGCACGGGCTCGAAGCCGCCGCCGAGAGCGGCGCGATGCGCGAGCGCGCATCCTTGCAAGGCTGGATCGGCGCTGTCGTGGCCCAAGGCAGCGGCCGGGTCGACGCCGATATCCTGCGCGGCGCGCATCGTGCGGCGAAGGTCGGTGACATCGAGGCGCTCGGCGCCGTCAACCGCCGCGGGCTCGCCTATCGCGCCACCGCCGAACTGGCGCTCGAAACCGCGGCGCAGGGCCGGGCGTTTCTCGCTGCCTGCCGCGCCGCCTGGGCCGAACCGTTTCTCGACCGCTGGGCGGCGATGAGCGACGAAATCTGCCATCCGGCGGCGGTCGGCGCGGCGACGGCGCGGGCCGGGATCCCGGTCGGCTGCGCGCTGATCGCCTACCTGCAAGCGATGGCGGGCAATCTGATGTCGGCCGGGTTGCGTCTCGGCATCATCGGGCAGACCGACGGCCAGCGCATCCTCGCGGCGCTCGAACCGCTGGTCCTGCGAGCAGCGAGCGCGGCAATCGCGCGCGGACCGGCCGAGTTCGGCGCAGCGACCCTCGCCGCCGATCTCGCCTCGATGGCGCACGAAACCCAATATTCGAGGCTGTTCCGCTCATGAGCGACAAGGGGAGGCGCGACCCGCTGCGGGTCGGCATCGGCGGCCCGGTCGGCTCGGGCAAGACCGCGCTGATGGACTGGCTGTGCAAGACCATGCGGGGGCGCTGGGAGATCGCCGCCATCACCAACGACATCTACACCCGCGAGGATGCCGAGTTCCTGATCCGGAGCGGCGCGCTCCCGCCCGAGCGCATCCGCGGGGTCGAGACCGGCGGCTGCCCGCACACCGCGATCCGCGAGGACGCCTCGATCAACCTCGCCGCGGTCGCCGACATGACCCGGCTGTTTCCGGCGCTCGACCTGGTGCTGATCGAATTGGGCGGCGACAACCTTGCCGCCACCTTCTCGCCCGAGCTCGCCGACCTGACGATCTATGTCATCGACGTCGCCGCCGGCGACAAGATCCCGCGCAAGGGCGGCCCCGGCATCACCCGCTCCGATCTGCTCGTCATCAACAAGATCGATCTCGCCCCCTTGGTCGGCGCCAGCCTCGACATCATGGATCGCGACGCGAGACGCATGCGCGGCCTGCGCCCGTTCGTGTTCACCAATCTCAAATGCGGCGACGGGGTCGGCGCGATCGTCGAGTTCATCGCCGCCCAGGGCGGGCTTCAACCATAGCCCGTCCTGGGGCAAACGCGCCAAGCGCGCCGGAGCGTCATCGGCGACGAATGGCGGGCAACCGGCAGCGCCGATTGGTGGGTGCAGTAGGACTCGAACCTACGACCCGCTGATTAAGAGTTGCTGTCGGCGCCTCGCCGCAAGCCATTGACCGGACACGAAAATAGGCTACAGCCGGCGGCGATCCTAGGGAACCCGTGGGTTTTACGAGACTAAATGGCTCCGTGCCGCTGATTGCTGTTGCCATCCGATGCCATTCGACGCATATCTGTGTTCGGACACACGCCGGACACGGAGCAGGCCGATGGCAGGGTTGAGACTCGTCGATAAGGCGGTTCGGGAACTAGCGCCGCCACCGCGCGGCAACGTCATCGCCTATGACGCGGAAATTAAGGGCTTTGGTATTCGGATCACGGCCGCCGGGGCCAGAGCGTTTGTGCTGGGCTATACGATCGCCGGCCGGGAGCGGCGGTTAACGATAGGCGCCTATCCGGCCTGGTCGGTGGCGGCGGCGCGCGAGGAAGCGAAACGGCTGCGGCGCGAGATCGACACCGGGAAAGACCCGCTGGCGCTCCGCCAGGCCGCGCGCGCGGCGCCGACCGTCAATGAGCTGTGCGATCGTTATCTGGCTGAGCACGCGATCAAGAAGCGCACGGGCGAGGGTGATCGCAAGATGATCGAGCTACATGTCCGGCCGCGGTTTGGCGCCCGCAAGGTGGCGGTCATCGAGTTTGACGATATCGACCGGATGCACCGCGAGATCGGCAAAACCGCTCCCTATGTCGCGAATTGAGTGGCCGCGTTGGCGTCGAAAATGTTCTCGCTGGCGATCCGCTGGAAAATGCGAAGCGATAATCCGGCGAAGGGGATCGCGCGCAATACCGAGGCGCGGCGCAATCGTTATCTAAACCCCGCCGAACTGGCGCGGCTCACCGAGGCTTTGGCCCGCCATCCGCACCAGGCGGCGGCAAATGTGGTGCGGTTGCTGTTGTTGACCGGCGCCCGCCGAGGCGAAGTCTTAAAAGCAACATGGGATCAGTTCGACCTTGAGGCCGGGAATTGGAAAAAACCGGCCGCAAATACCAAACAAGAGCTTGAGCACACTGTCCCGCTGTCGGCCCCTGCCCGCCTGCTGCTCGTCAACATGAAAGCCGGGGCCGAGCGGATGGCGAAGGAAACCGGCCGGCTGCCGACGCGCTATGTGTTTCCTGCCCGTGGTGTGGCGGGGCCGGTGGCGGACATTAAAGGATCCTGGGCAGCCATCTGCAAGGCCGCTGGCCTAGAGGGCGTCCGATTGCACGATCTGCGGCACAGTTACGCTTCGATACTTGTAAGCGCTGGGTTATCCTTGCCAATTATTGGCGCTTTACTTGGACACACCCAGCCGAGTACGACAGCGCGATATGCGCATTTGTTTGACGATCCGCTTCGGGCCGCGACCGAGCGCGTCGGGGCGATCGTCATGGGCGGAAAACCTGGGGCCGAGGTGATCCCGTTGTCTCGGCGGCAGGAGTAGGTGACGATGGCAAGGCCATCGGCGAGCCAGGGACGGCGGAATTTACTGACGATCATGGCCATATTGATGGCCGATAACCCCGGTCTCAATTATCGAAAAAGCGCCGCCAAGGTCGCGACGAGCGCCGCGGGCGAGGCCGAACGTGAGCGCTCGTCAATCCAGCCTGATGCCTTGCGCCGATGGCTCGTGCGCCACTGGCCGGCGCGCGCGGATGAATTGCTACAAGCTGAGGCTCGGCGCCGGGCCGAGGCGGTGGCGCGAAAGCAGTCGCCGGCGTCGGTCTGGCTGCGGCCGATGGATTTCCCACCCGAACGGTTTCAACGAGCCGTTGATGCAGCGCGGCCGCTCGTCGAACCATTTGAAAAGATGGCAAAATTCGGTTTATTTAAGAAGCTCTGAGGGGTTTTGTCCGGAGTTTTGTCCAAAACCGGCAGGGTTTTGTCCAAAACCGGCAGGGTTTTGTCCAAAACCGGCAGGGTTTTGTCCAAAACCGGCGGAGTTTTGTCCGACCTAGGCTGAGTTAAATCCTTTGTAAAAGGTCGGCCGGCAGCAACACATTCCGAAAGCCAAATCATTGGTTTCGGAGTGTTTGAGCAATGGAACTGTCGAAATCTGGCGATCGGCCGACCAAACGAGGTCCGGGACATCCGCCTGGACCAAACGCGAAGCCGACGATCCCCGGCTTTATTGACGAAACCGAGCAGGCCACGCGGCTCGGCGTCTCCATCACGACCTTGCGGCGATGGGGGTATGCCGGGACGGGACCGACGCGCGTCTACATTGGCTACCGGCCGATGTATCAAGAGGGCGCCGACCAAAGGTGGATGGCCGAAAAGGTCGCCGCTGCCGAGCGGCAAGCCCGGCCGGTCCGTCGCAGGGCTGGGTAGCGCCATGGCAGAGTATCGCCCCGGCGCGCTGGCAGGCGCAGCCGGGGACGGGGACTTCGTTGGACGGCAATCCGCATCGTATAGCGCAATTCCGCGCCCGTCGCAAGACGAGCCTCGCGGCGAGGCGCTAACTTGGGGTTCGAGGCCCGAAAGCGAGCGCCCGCGGATGCGGCTGCTCGAATGGCGCGGCATCAACAAGGGCGCGCTGGTCGGCCGGGCCAAGGTGGCATTGCCATCGGGGCTCGAAATCGCCGATATCGGGGTTTTTAGCAAGGCCGGGCGCAAATGGGCGCAACTGCCCGCGCAGATGATGCGCGCCAGCGACGGCAAGCCGATCGCCGGCAACGATGGCAAGGCGAAATATGCTTCGTCCCTTCGGTGGTCGACCCGCGAGCTACAGGATAGGTTTAGCGCTGCTCTGATCGCTCTGATTGAAAATCAACACGGGCCGCTCGACGAGAGTGACGCGCCATGACGCCGCTCGATAAGGCGCTCGAATACGCCGAGCGTGACGGGCTGCCGATATTCCCCTGCCGCGAGCGCGAGCCTGGCCGAAAGCGGCCATATACGCCGCGAGGTTTTCACGACGCACGCCGCGACCCCGCCATCATCGCCGCATGGTGGCGGCAATGGCCGAAGGCTCTGATTGGCATGCCAACGGGCCGGCCCTCGGGGCGGTGGGCGCTGGATATCGACATGAAGCGACCCGAGGCCAACGGTTTCGACTCGCTTGAAGACCTCGGCCACGTGCTGCCGGCAACGCCGATGGCCCATACGGCGAGCGGTGGTTTGCATGTGTATTTCGATGCCGGCGAGCGCGAGCTGCGATGCAGTGCCGGGTTGATTGGGCCCGGCTTAGATATTCGAGGCTGCGGCGGCTATGTGATTTTGCCGGCGCCGGGCAGCGGTTACGAGTGGGACACGCTGCACAATTTTAAGACATGCGCGGCCGTCCCGGCCCCGGACTGGCTATGGCCGGCCGTGCCGTCTCGGCCGATCTCGACTGAGCCGATCAAGCCTGTCGCCGGGCTTTCCCGCTATGGCGAAGCCGCGATCGAAGCCGCGTGCAACGCCATCGTGCGAGCCGAGCCGGGCCAGCAGGAACGAGTGTTGAACGCCGAATGCTTCAGCATCGGCACGCTGGCGGGCGCCGGCGCCATCCCGGCCGAAATCGCGTTGCCGGCGCTACTTCGGGCAGGAAATGCGATGCCCGACCACGACGCCGCGTGGCCATGGCGACCCGAGGAAATCGATCTAAAGGTCCGCCGCGCTTTCAACTCCGGGCAAGGGCGCCCGCGGGAGGCGCGCCGTGCGCAAGTGGCTTGATGACGACCCGGCGGCCAAGGCGGCGCGGGCCGCGCACCTGGCGAGCGAGCCAGAGCCATCGGTCCTGCTGAATGGACAAGGCGGCGCGGTCGTCGATAGCCGTCATACCGTCTTGCTCCGAACCGGGAGGGAATTCGAGTTGCAAAAGATCGATTGGCTTTGGCCTGGCTGGCTGGCGCGCGGCAAATTGCACCTATTGGCGGGCGCCAAAGCTACCGGCAAAAGTACCATCGCGTTCGATTTGATGGCGCGGGCTTCGGTCGGAGCCCAATGGCCGGACAACTCGCCCGCGCCACTCTGCGACACCCTGATATGGAGCGGAGAGGACGGGATCGAGGACACGATCCTGCCGCGATTTGTCGCGGCCGGGGGCGATCTGGATCACATCTATCCGATCAAGGACATCGGATCGGGCAAAGACCGGCGGCCGTTCGACCCAGCCACCGATATCCCGGCCCTGCTCGATATGGCTGACAAAATCCCAGCCCTCGCGATCGTCGTCGTCGATCCGATCGTGCTCGCGCTGCCCGTTGGCTCCGACAGCCACAAGAATACCGAAACACGGCGCGGCTTGCAGCCGCTGGTCGAATTCGCCGAGCGCCGAGGCGTCGCTATTATCGGTATTACGCATTTTAGCAAAGGAACGGCTGACCGTGACCCGATCGAACGCGTGACCGGCAGTTTAGCATTCGGGGCGATCCCGCGAATTGTCTTGGGAGCCTCGGCAGACCCGGACGGTTTCCAGCGCCGCCTCGTCAGGATCGCGAGCAACATCGGCCCAGCCGGCGGTGGCATCGAATATACGCTACATCAAGAGCCGCTTATCAATTACGACGATCTGAGCGCCCAGCGCATCAATTGGGGGGCCAGAATCCAAGGCTCCCCAGCCGATTTGCTCAGCGCCGAAAAACATAGCGTCCAAGCCGATGCCGCAGGATTCTTACGGGAGTTCCTACAGAACGGCAGCTCCCCGCAACGCGAAATCAAGGCCGCCGCCGACGCCCACGGATATTCATGGGCAACCATCCGCCGCGCGCAAAAACAGCTCGCCATCCGACCCGCAAAAATCGACAAGGAATGGTGCTGGGAACTGCCACAAAAATTGAGCGCCTTCGATCGTGAATGAGCACCTTCCCAGGCCCCGCGACCCCTGTTTCAAGGCAACCAAGGTGTTTTTTGACGGTTTTCCAGGCCATTGATTTCATTGAAACTTTTCTAGGTGCTCAAACTGCCTCCTACCGCAGATTTTGAGCACCTTGAACACCGTCCCAAAACCTTCCCGAACCACCGAAGGCGTCAAGGTGCTCAAAAGTTGTTCGTCGCGCGCGCGAGCACCTTGAATTTGCGAGGCGCTGTCGGCGATCGCAAGCTCAGCTGCTAGGTGGGCAGCGGCGTATCGTCACCCCCGTGGAAGGCCCTAGGATGGTCACAGGAGCGCGAAACCTATGGAACCGTGCTGATGGTGCGGAAAAACGGAAAGCCTCTCAGGCGGCCCGCAGAATTGAATTTGCGGGCTATCGGGAATTGACCCCGGAACTGGCACGCTGCCAGGCCGCTTCGTCCGGCAGAACCCGGCGCGCCATCTTTCGCGGCGTCGCCCTTCCCAAGCCCATGAGCCCGGAGTGCGGAGGCATGCGGAGGCGACGACCTATTCCCGGCGTTCACCCGCGCGCGCGTGACGGTTGCTTTGGCCCAGCCAAAAACACAACGTAGGCGTTGCGCCATTAGGCGCCAATGGCGCAGGCTAATGGCGCAGATTAGGGTTTGCGCCATTAAAAGCGCGCTAAGGGAAATTCCATCAATGGCGCAGCCTGCTCCTTTGGGTGCCAATGGCGCACCCTAAAGGCGCATCGGCGATGCACGCCATTAAGCGTCAATGGCGGCTGAGCCGGGGTTGAAGGGCTGGCCATCCGGCAGGATGAGCCCGCCGAACCATACTGGAATCGATGATGCGAAGGTTGCGAAGGCAACCGCCATTATAAACGTCTCACGCGCGCGCGCGTACGTCCGATAAGGTGAACAACCTTCGCAACCTTCGCAAATGCCCAGCGGCGGGGATGACTGAAAGGCGGAGCGGCCGGCGGGGCGGCTTCCCATAAGCCCATGAGCGCGCGGAGTGCGAAGGCATGCGAAGGTCAAGTCCTATTCCCGGCGTTCACCCGCGCGCGCGTGACGGTGGTTATGGGCGGTCCCCTTCGCACCCCTTCGCACCCCTTCGCAGGCTCGGCTCGCCGGCTCCAAAACGCAACACTGTGGCTAACATGCAACACTGTGGCGCGCGTTGGGCAATCCGCCGCTATGCCGGCCATTGTGACTGCGGGTCACAAACACCCCATTGTGACTGCGGGTCATAAACGTCAGCTATGCTGACCATTGTGACCGCGGGTCACAAACACCCCTCTATTTTCTCCTCCTCCCGTCGATTCGCCGCGTCGGCTGATACCTAATCAACCGACCTACCGAGATAATGATAGCGCGCACAATGGCTTGCCGTCTGATCACTTGAACATGTCCGCTGAGTGTCCGATATGCGGCGCATGAAGATGGTCGAAACTCACCCGCAGGTCATGCGCGACTCACGACTTTTCACCCGCGGGCCGATTGACGGTCGCAGCCGCGAAGGCCGCTACCTTGGGCGCATTCGGCAAGAGCTGGTTCGCCATCTCGGTGGCAATCCGTCGCCGGTGGAACGGCAGATCATCGATCGTGTTGCAATGTTGCAACTAAAACTGGCGCAACTTGACGAAAAGGCGACTTCCGGCGGTCTGAGCGAGTTTGAGTTGCGCGCTTACACGAGTCTATCGAGCGGGCTGCATCGGTCGCTGCGGGCGCTCGGCATCAAGGGCGCGCCGGCGAAAGCGCCGACCCTGGCCGAGATCAGCGCCAGGATCGCCAGGAGTAGGCGCGTGTCCGCCGGCGAGGCCGCGGCGTGACGGCCGTGCCCCTCGGCTTCCTGCTTGATGGGAAGTCCGATCCCGAGCAGGCGTCGCGGTTGCGCGAATTGCGGGCGTTGGCGATGGTCTTCGCCGGCCGCGCCCATCCGGCCACCAGAGCCCTATCGATGGCCGTGGCGGACCGCGCTGCGGCCCCTGATGCACTTGCCGAGATCACCCGGCTGCCGCCGCTATCATGAAGACAACGCCGACGCCGACGATCCTTGAGGCGATGGACGACCCCGAAATCTGGGCGCGGTGGTTTCGCGATCCTGCCGAGTGGGCCCCATGGCGCGTGTTCCTGGCGGCCTTGTTCGGGCTGCCGCTATCCGAGGATGATCTTGCGTTCTACCGGCAATGCACGGGCCGCAGCGCGCCGCCGACGGGCACTACCGAAGCCTGGCTTGTCGTTGGCCGGCGAGGCGGCAAATCATTCATCCTGGCGCTGATCGCCGTCTATCTGGCAATCTTCAAGGATTGGTCGGCGTTTCTTATTCCCGGCGAGCGTGGCTACATCAAAGTGCTGGCGGTTGACCGGCGGCAGGCGCGCGTAATTTACAGCTACGCCCGCGCGCTGATCGCCGAGGTTCCGGCGCTCGCGGTGTTGCTGGCAAGCGACAGCGGCGACGAGCTGGCCTTGACGACCGGGTTGACGATCGAGGTACAGACCGCGAGCTTCCGCTCGGTTCGCGGCTACACGATCGTTGCGGCCCTTCTCGACGAAATTGCTTTTTGGCGCAGCGACGAGAGCGCCGGCAATCCCGATTTCGAAATTCTGCGGGCATTGCGACCCGCAATGGCGACGGTGCCGGGGGCGATGTTGCTGGCCGGCTCGTCGCCCTACGCGCGCCGCGGCGAGTTGTGGAGTGCGCATCGGCGTTATTGGGGCAAGAGCAATGCGGCGCCGCTGGTATGGCAGGCGGCGACGCGGGTCATGCACCCGAGCTTACCGCAGGCGTTTATCGATGCTGAATACGAACGCGATCCCGAGGGCGCCGAGGCTGAATACGGCGCGCAATTTCGAAGCGACTTGGCCGATTTCGTGCAGCGCGAAATGGTTGAGGCTGCTGTCATCCGTGGGCTCAGTGAGATCACGCCGCGGCGCGGCGTGAAGTATTTTGCCTTCACAGATCCGAGCGGCGGTTCGGCCGACAGTTTTACGCTGGCGATCGGGCACGGCGACGGCGATCGGCTCGTCCTTGATTGCCTCCGCGAGGTTCGACCGCCATTCTCGCCGGAAAACGTGGTCATAGATTTTGCGACGCTATTGAAGCAGTACGGCATAGTATCGGTATGTGGCGACCGCTACGGCGGCGAGTGGCCGCGGGAGCAGTTTCGGAATAACGGCATAGAATACATTGTCTCTGAGCGGACTAAAAGCGAAATATACTTGGAATTTCTGCCGCTTTTGAACAGCGGCCGGATACAGCTTCTCGACAATCTGAGGCTGATCAATCAACTCTGCGGGCTGGAACGCAAAACTTCGCGGGTCGGCAAGGACTCGGTCGACCATCAGCCGGGCGGGCACGATGACCTCTGCAACGCCGGCTGCGGGGTTCTTGTCAACATCGTGGCGCTCTCGTCGCCGGCGTTGTGGAAGCGTGAATCGTTGCTCGATGGCGACGGGCCGCTGCCGATGCCGGCGGTCTGCAACTATGTTTTCGGTTCGCTTGCGGCCACCCCGGACGGATCCGTCGCAGCATGCTGTTGGGCGACGCTTCTCGACATGCGCCGCCCCAATCGGGGCGGTGGCGACGGGATGGTCCCGAGGTTGGCGCTGTTGGACATTGAGGCCGCGACGTTGGCGGATCTGCCCAAGTGGTTGCCGAGAGTGGCGCGGCGGCTTAGCGAATTGCAGGCGCAATGCGGCCAACGCCAGCATGATGGTCGCGGCGGCCCCGTTGGAGCGCCCATGCTGGCGCTGCCGGAGCTGGCCCAACGGATTGTCGACCACGGTTTGCGCGGCGCCGCGATCGAAGCAGACTGGCTCGCGCTGCAACCCGACGAGCGGGCGCTGAGGGCGGCGTTTCACGTGAGCGGCGGCGCCGTCAGGCTCGCCCCGCCAGCGTATGAAAAGAGCTTGTCGCATCCGTTCGCGGCGCTGTCGGTTTGGCGCGTCGGGGCGGCGCCGGACGCGGTTGCCGAGAGCTTTGTCCTTGGCGTGCTCGCCGCCGGAGCGGCGCCGCGATGATGGCCCGCAAGTCCTGGCTCGTCACCGACAAAGCCGCGTGGGCCGCCCGGCCGGGTCGCGACGTGACAGGTTCGGTCATCAGTGCGTTGTTCGGCCGCCATCAGCATGGCATGTCGGCCGAGCAATTGGTTCGGCTGATCCGTGGCGAGTGGCGGCCGATCCGCAACGCCGCGATGATGGCCGGCCGGGCGCTAGAGCGGACCTTCCCCGAAGCTATTGAGGCGCGGCGTCCGGGCTCTGTGATCGAGCGCGTCCGCCATTATTATCGACTGCCCGAACATCGCCTTGGCGCGGTCGCCGACTTCTGGCTTGGCGCGGATGGGCTGATCGAGGCGAAGACCGTCAGCGCGCGCCAGTGGGCGCAGTGGGGCGGCAGGCCGCCGCTTGCTTATGGGTTGCAGGTCGCGTGCGAAATGCTCTGCGCCGACCGTGCATGCGGCCTGCTGGCCGCTATGGTCCGACCAACGGGGCCGCTGTTCCTTTACGACCTACCGCGCAGCGCAGAAGTTGACGAGCGGCTTCTCGCTGCCGTCGCGGCGTGGTGGCGCGCCTTCGACGCCGGCGAGATCGCCCCTCCGGCCGCATCGGCCGGCATGGCTGAGTTGCTGTTGCCGGAAATCGCCCCTGGGGGCCGTCCCCTTACGGCGCCCGTAGCCGCTTTGCCGCCGCCGCCGCCTTTCCTGCCCTCGGCGCTCGCCTCGGCGGCTTGTGGCGCGCTTGTGGCGGGCCGGGCGGTGAGGGACGGTCTAAGGCGCAAATTCCAGGATCAGTTGTAAATCGGCGGAGTTGCCATGTTTGCGCCAACCGATGCGATCCGCCGTGATGATGCGCCGACAGGCAGCGATCACGATTTCGTCGCTGGCATCCTTGGCGGCTTCGAGAACATGCCAGGTGATGCGCATCCGGGGTGTTTCGCGACTGTTGGTCTGCATTTTCGTGCTCCCAAACAGGAATGTCGCGCGGCAGCCGCGCACTGTCAACAGGAAAGCGCGGTGCGGACATGACCGGACCGACCGAAATCGTGCTCCGCAACAGTCCGAAATCGGTCCCCCCGGTTGCGGGCTCTTGCGCTGCCGAGCGACCGGACGTGGATCGCCGATGCGACCGAGTCATTTGACGATTTCCGCCGCCGGGTCAAGATCGCGGCTGTCGGGGCCACGTTTTTGCTTTGGGAAATGCCGCTTGACAAGTAAAAGGGCCGCCCATACACTGCCGACAACTTGGCGGGCGCGTGTAGTTGCTCCGTTCTCCGCGCGCTCGTCCTTTTTCTATTGAGGGATGTTGCAATGCTTGAACCCGATCGACAACTGGCCCGCCAAGGCAGCGTTCGCGCCGCGGTGGCCGCCCACCTGGCCCGCCACGCCGCCGGGGCGGCGCGCACCGATGTGCCGTGCGCGGATGCCGACGCGCCTGGCGTCCTGGCGAGTGGGCGCTTGGACGACCGCCGCGAAGGACGATGAGCGCATGTCTGAAGATATCGAGCCCGATACCGCCCCCGCGGACGCCGCGCCGGCTGCGCTTATTGGCGTCATACTGATCAATGATCAAATCTCCGGTTCCGATATCAGGGGCGACTGGATCACCCCGGCGCCGGACGCCAATGTCTGATCCTTTTGCTGAGGCACACGCGCGCGCCGACCGGCTGGCCCGGCTTTTCGGCAGCACGGCGGCGCAGCCCGAAACGGGTGAGCCCGTGGTCGACTATCGCCGTCGGCTGGCTGCCCGTTTCCAGCGTCGCGCCCTTGATCCGGCCATCCGCGACGTAGCGCTGCGATATGTGCCGGCGGCGGCTTTCGATCAGATTGAGCGACAGATTTACGACCAGGCTGAGGAGTTCGGCCGCAGTGCGGCGTCAGCGCCGCCGGGCAAGCTGCGCGCCATCGCCAGCGACGATCAATCGGGCCGCGCCATTACGGAATTTGTGGGCGATCCCAATGCGTGGATGAACGCGTTCGCAATGCCGCTGCGGCGGGTCGTGAGGTTTAGGTGTTCGACTAGTTTAAACGCCAAATTGAGGAGATGATAAATGTCCACTGACGATTTTGTCGACGCGCAGGCACGGTGCGATGCCGTCGCCACAATTCACGGCGGCCGCGCTCCCGAGGCGCTGGATGGCGAGAGCCTGCGGCAGTACCGCCGCCGGTTGCTTGCGCCATTTCAGCCGCAATCCGCGTGGCGCGGGGTCGATCTCAGCTCGCTGGCCAGCGACGCTTTCGCGGTGGCCGAGAGTGCGATTTACGCCGATGCGTCGGGCGGGATCGACGCTGCGATCGGGCCGGGGCAGTTGCGGCCGCGCGTGAAACACGACGCGTCGGGGCGACCCATTACTGAGTGGCTTGGCGATCCTGCGGCCTGGATGACCGCGTATCGCGGGCCCAAGCAACGGGTCGTCAATTTCCTGACGCACCAAGCCGGCACCGCGGTAATCAGATGAGCCCGTATACTACGGCTGATATTCTCGGCGCGATGCTCGCCGCGCGTCTGAACATTGAGGGTCGGCTGGTCGGTCCCGCCGCCGATCTGACTGATGACGAGCACCTGGTCTGGCGCGCCGAGGCGGATCGCATTGCCGGCGAGGCCGCCGGGCTGGGCGCGGCGCTGATCGCGAGAGCGGCCATTGGAGGGTAATGAGATGCCGGTTAATTTTGGGCCAAATGACGAGGGCCGCCAGTCACTGTCCGCCGCGCCTCCCGGCAATACGCCGCCGACGCATTGCGGCACGGTGTGTCACTGGAATGCTGATCGAAATTTCGGCTTCGTTAAGCCGCTGGGGGTTACTGATCGCGAGCGCAACATCTTTGTCATTGCCCGACTGTTCGCCGCCGCTGGCCTGACCCCGCGCATTGGCTTGCGGGTGCAATATCAACTGGGTCCCAGCACACCCGACGGCGATGCGCAAATCGCCAAGCTCTGGGCAGCCGAGGACTGAGCCTTGGCAATCCGCAAAATCATCGAAATTGATGTCGAAGATGCCAGCTTCAAAACTTTTCAGGAAGCGTTCGCCCGTTATCAGGATGCGGTAAAGGATTTGCCGGGCGGCTGGTCCAAGGTCAGCGCCGCTACTGCGCGCGCCGGCTCTGGCTTTGGCGATGCCGTCGCGGCGCTGCTGGCCGGCAATGAACAATTGGCGCGGGCCAATCGCGAGGCAGAGAACCTTGGCCGCACTGCGCACACTGCCGGCGGCAGTCTGCAAAAAATGGTGCATTCCAGTCGCGAAATCGCCGGCAATTTCGTACTGGCGACAAAATCTTTGCTCAAGTGGTCCGGAATTGCAACTGCATTGAGCGGCCTCGCGGGCTTCGGCGGCCTGTTCGGGCTTGATCGCCTCGCATCTTCAGTCTCGTCCGGGCGGCGCAAATCAATGGGGCTGGGAGTTAGTAGCGGCGCGTTGCAAGCATGGGGCGTCGATCTCAAGCGCGTCATCGATCCCAGCCAGTTCCTATCTGCCGTCAATCGCGGCGTTATCGACCCGACCTCTCAGGAACGTATTGGGTTACTGGCGGCTGGCGTCCCGGCGGCCGAGATTGCAACTGGCGATACGAGCCAGATCGGCCTTGATCTATTGCGGCGAGAAAAAGCGCTGGCCGACCGGACGCCGCTCGGCCTGCTGGCCCCGACTTTTAAAGCCTTGCAGCAAACCTCGTTCATTGGCCCGGAGGCCGCCCGCCGTCTCAAGGCGTTAAGCCCGGACGAGCTGCGGGGCGAGATCGCGCAAACGCGGCGCGACGCCCGTGCGTTCAATTTGTCGGACCCGACGCAAAAGAAATGGCAAGACTTCCAAGTACAAATGAGCCGTGCTGGCCGGGAAATAGAAACGGTTTTTATCAAAGATCTGACGCCATTAACGCCGGCTCTGACGCGATTATCGAGTGCATTCGCGGTCGCGGTTGACGACTTCTTGCGCGCGCCGCAAATAAAAGAATGGATCAATGATCTCGCGATCGGGATCAAAAACTTTGCCGGATACCTGGAAACGCCGGCATTCGCCAAGAATATCCAGGACTTCATCAGCGCCGTTGGAGTATTGGCGGCCGATACGGTCGCGGTCGCGAAATGGCTCAACAACAATCTTCCCAGCACCGTCAAGGCCGGCGCTTTCGCCGGCGCTGCCGCGGGCGGCCTGGTAGCCGGTCCTGCGGGCATCGTGGTGGGCGCCGCCATCGGGGCCGCCGCCGCCTACAAGCCTCCGGCCGCGGCCTCGCCGGATCGGCAGCCGTTCTCGTGGTGGAATCCGGGGAGCTGGCTTCACCACCGCGGCGCGCCAGACCCGGTGCAGAAATTTCTATGGGGCTTTAATCCCATCGGCTCCGCGCGCGCCGCGACAGAGCCGGATGGCCATGCATTGCCGCTGCCCGTGATCGGCCGGCCTGGTAGTCCCGCGGCGCCGCTGTTTAGCTTGCCCCGCGGGCCAGTGGCGCCGATGCCGGACAAGCAGATGAACAAGCTGCAACCCGTCATTGACCAGCTTGAAAAGCTGGGATGGTCGCCTGCCGCCGCCGAGGGCACGGCGGCGAACGTATGGAAAGAATCCTATGCTAATCCACGCGCCGTTGGGGATAGTGGGCTCGCTTACGGCATCGGGCAGTGGCATGCCGATCGGCAGGCGTTGTTTGCCAAATGGGCCGGGCGTCCAATCCAAGGATCGTCAGTCGCCGAGCAAACCGGCTTCATCAATTACGAGCTCCACCATGGCGACCGCCAAGCCCAGTTGGCCGGACACATGCTGGCTACCGCAAAGACTGCCCGCGACGCCGCGGCGATCATCTCAAAGTATTACGAACGGCCCCGCGCGACCCAGAGAGAGGAAATCTCTCGCGCAGCCCTGGCGGCCGGCATCCATGCGGCTGAGCGCAAACGTTTTGGGCCGCGACAGCGCCAGCAAGCGCGGATTGTTATTGAGAACCGGACGGGCAGCAGCCCGGTCATCACCACGGCCGCGCTGGCCGGGCCAACATAAATGCGCTATTACAAGATCGTCATTTCTGGCGGCGGCGGTCAGCCCGTCACTTATACGTCGCATCCGAACGGCTTAATGCAGCCTCCCGATCCTGGCGCGCTCAATACCGAGCTCGACATTTTCCAGTCCGTTTCCCATCTGCCCGCGGGCAACAATTTTATCCGACTGTGGGGTGTGTCATTGCAGACGCTCGCGCAAGCCTCGCTGCTAAATGGCCAAAGCATTACGGTTTACGGCGGCATGGGAAAGGGCTTGCCGCTCGCGAACCCACAACAGGCGGGTATCCTCGCGGCTGGGACGGTCTACCAAGCGTTCGGGAATTGGCAGGGCATCAATATGACGCTCGATATCAATATGATACCGGGCCAGGCGCCCGCGCAGGCGACGAATATCGCTGCCGGCAGCCAGGCGGCGACGCTGCCGGCCAATATCGCACTAAATTGGCAGGCCAATCAGCCGCTTTCCACCGCCCTCACGACGGCGCTGCAAACCGCGTATCCTGGCTATACGGTCAAGGTTTCGATCACCCCAAATCTCGTCACGACGTACCAAAATCCGCACTATTGCGGCTCGCTCACCGAGCTGGCGCAGTGGTTGCGGCCTGTCACTCAGGATATCGTGGGCGGCTCTTATCCGGGCGTCTCGATCACCGTTAAAGGCAATGTGATTTCCGTCTATGACGGCACGACGCCGCCAAGCGCGAAGCAGATCGTATTCAACGATTTGGTCGGTCAGGTAACGTGGATTAAGCCGCAGACCGTGCAACTGAATTGCGTGATGCGGGGCGATCTCAACGTCGGGGACCAGATCACGATGCCAGCCGGCCAGATCGCCACCCAATCCCAATCCTATTCACAGTTTCGCCAGGCAAGCGCAATTCAGGGCACATTCATGATTGAGATGATCCGCCACGTCGGCAATTTCCGGCAGCCTCAGGGGACGGCGTGGATCTCGGTGGTCGATGCCTTCGCGGTCGCCACCGGATCGGCGTCTTGACCGCTGCGCCCGTCCGCCTCACCGCGCTGCCGGCTTCACCAGGGCCGCCCGGCAGCATCGCGCGCGAGAAGCTCGTCGAAATGCGAGCGGCGCTGATCGCCGGGCTTGACCTCGAGATCATCGGCGGCAGCCTCGCGCTGCTGGCCAATGTTCAAGCGAGCATCTTGGCGATCGAGGCGGCAGCGAAAGAGGCCGCAGCGCCATGACGCGGCAGCGCCTGCCGAACCGCCGCCGGTGCGAGACAGTCGAACTCGAATGGTCCGGAACGCGGCTGACGGCGAGCGTCGGCTTTGCGCCAGATGGGCGCCCACAAGAAGTGTTTCTATCCGGCGGCAAGGACGGTTCCGGGCTGGCGGCGCTCCTCGGTGACGTGGCGGTGATGATCTCGGTCGCGCTACAGCACGGCATCCGCGCCAGCGAGCTCGGCCGAAGCGTCGGGCGGGTTCGCGAAACCATCGATGGGCCGGCCACGGCCCCGGCCTCGCCGATCGGGGCCGCGCTCGATCTGCTCGCCGGATATGAAGCTGCCGACTAAGGGCTGCGTCCCGGCCTTGAGGGCGGGCTCCCCTCAGGGGATCGGGACAGCGGAGAGGCGGGCCGGGACGCAGACCCCGGCCCGCCTAACTCGCTCTTGACGCCAGCGCGCCGGCCATCATAGCGGCGCGGTTCGGAATAATTTCGGGAATATTTTTCTTGAGTTCTGTCGCGCGCCGTGGCATCGCCGCTTGCGGTAGTCTTTTCGGACACCAGCCGGACATAACTTCTGCGGCTTGCCAGTGTTCCTCGTAAGTCTTTGAAAAGATGGTGGGTGCAGCAGGACTCGAACCTGCGACCCGCTGATTAAGAGTTTCAGAGCCAGGGTTTCCGCCCCTTTCCCATTGTATCCGATAGCACGCTATATCAGGCACATAGGGCCGCCGATTGTTGCCGTTTGTTTCTTTCGGCTTGCTTTTTTCTGATACCTAGGGGATACCTAGAGGCTAGGTATCACCGACCCGGAAGGGGAGCCGGAGCGATGCGCGGCAAGATCACCAAACGCTCGGTCGATGCGTTGGCGCCCGGAGCCGGCGGCGCCGAGGCGGTGCTATGGGATAGCGAAGTGAAGGGCTTTGGCGTCCGCGTGCAGCGCGGCGGCAGCAAGAGCTACATCCTCCACTATCGCGGCGGCATCGGCCGCGGCGCGACGTTGCATAAGCTGACGATCGGCCGGCACGGCTCGCCTTGGACGGCCGAGACGGCGCGCGCCGAGGCGAAGCGGCTGCTCGGCATGGTCGAGGGCGGCGCCGATCCCGCCGCGGACAGGATCGCGCGCAAGGAAGCGCCGACGATCGCCGATCTTGCCGAGCGCTTTCTCGCCGAGCATGCGGAGGCAAAGCGCAAGGCCAGCACGGCGCTCGAATATCGCCGGCTGCTCGATCGCGCCATCCTGCCGGCGCTGGGGCGGCGGAAGGCGATGGACGTGATCCGCCACGACATCGCCAAGCTGCATCACGGTTTGCGGGAGACGCCCTATCAAGCAAACCGGCTGCTGGCCGTCCTGTCGAAAATGTTCAACCTCGCGGAGCGCTGGGGCTTACGGCCGGACGGCTCCAACCCCTGCCGCCATGTCGAGAAGTTCGGCGAGCGCAAGCGCGAACGCATGCTGTCGCCAGCCGAGCTGGCGCGGCTCGGCGACGCGCTCGCGGCCCATGACGGCTCGCCCTTTGCCGTCGCCGCGGTCAAGCTCTTGGTGTTCACCGGCGCTCGGCTCGGCGAAGTGCTCGGGCTGCGCTGGGAGTGGATCGATTTCGAGCGCGGCGAGGCGCGATTGCCCGACAGCAAGACCGGCGCCAAGACTCTGCATCTGCCGCCGCCGGCGCTCGCGGTGCTGGCGGAGCTGCCGCGGCTCGACGGCAACCCCTACGTGGTTGCCGGCGCGAAGCCGGGCGCGGCGCTCGTCAACCTCGAAAAGCCGTGGCGGGCGATCCGCAAGCCGGCCGGGCTCGATGACGTGCGGTTGCACGATCTACGGCACGCGTTCGCCAGCGTCGCCGCGTCGAGCGGGATGGGCTTGCCTATCATCGGCAAGATGCTCGGCCATACCCAGCCGGCCACCACCGCGCGCTATGCGCACTTGGCGAGCGATCCGGTAAAGGCCGCTGCCGCCGCCGTGGCGGGCAAGATCGCCGCGGCGATGGCCGGCGGATCGGGCGATGCCGGGAAGGGTGGGGCTGCGGTGGTACCCTTGCGCTCAGGCGGTTAGCGTGCGAGCGCGGTGGTCGTGGTCCTAAAGCCGGCGACGGCGCAGCGGGCACTGAAATCATTGGCCTTTCGCTCGAATGCGCCAGCAGGGCACTGGTGGGAGCCGACAGAAAATTCCAATCCAACCAACCACATGCACCCCGGCCGCCGGCGGTGCTTTTATCTTGCCGTCCAGAAAACAAGCGTGCTTCACCGGCCGCAACGGCACTCGCGTCCCTACCTGCTCATCCGCCCCATGGCTCAGAAGCCCGCGGCAGCGCGGCCGAACATGAAAGTGCCCTCCTCGCCATCGGTCATCCGCACGGTGCCGGCACCTGACGTACCGCTCGCGTCGCGCGTTGCGATCACGATCCCGCGGCGCCCATCCGAACAAAGAACCGGCATCGAGATCGTCGGCGACGTGTCGAGCGAATTGTAACTTCCGCCGCAACTCACCTTGCCATTGCTGACGTTGAACGACCCGCCATCGAGAGCGGCTGTTGCGGTCCCCCGCAGGACCTCCCCGTTCTTCCCGATCACGACGACGGGCTCAGTGATCGAGCACCCCGCCAGGAGTAGCGCAATCGCGGCCACCAGCGTTCGCATGTGCTTCCCCTTTTCCACGCGGCCAGGATCGGTCGCAATCTCACTTCGGAGCGGTTTTGAACATCGCCGCTCCCGCGGCCTTGCGCTCGACCGTCCAATCGGTATCGCAGAAGGCGTGCAGCCAATCCGCCGGCATCGCCATCTGCGCCTTTGAGCGGCGGTAGGTCTTGCCGTTCGGAGCCACCACGGGTTCGCCCCAAAGATTTCGGGCAGGGAAAGCGGTGTCGGGCTCGTCTAAATCGTACCACTCCGCCTTTCGGTCCTTGCAGTCCACATCCAGCAGGAACACGGCCGTATCCGCTTCCTCGTATTGCGCGGAAAACTGGTAGAAGCGGCTATCCATCAACGGGTCGGGAACTGCAAAATTTAGGATCGTCGCCGGCGGCCAGAACCAAGAGACCGGCGAAGCGATATCGGCAACCCTGATGGCATTAAGCTGTCGCGCGCCGGGTACGGCGGCAGCCTCTGATTTCGCGATGCGCTCGAATCGATATTTTGGTGCTTCCGAGCAATACGATACGCCCATCAGGATTGCGATGGCTGCGGCCCATCCGCCGGCTAGCTTGATCGCCTTCGCCGCCGTCATTGCAGGTCGCGATCTTGCCGTTTGTTCGAGGGTCTCCGCTAACGACGGTTGCGCCCCCGCGAGAGGCTGCCGCTGATCGGGTTGCGAGCCGGTTGCCGCCACCATGGGCGAGGCTGACGGGACGATAGCCGGTTCCAGCTTGATTTCGCCTTTCACGATCGAATACGCGAGCGCGCATCCTCCGACCGCGGCGCAGGCGCCTTGTAGCGCCAGCCAGTAATGTGCGGTGACAAGATCGCCGAGCACTGACGCGCCCGTGACGAACAGCCCAATCGCAGCCAAGGTGATCGCAACGTTCCTGCGGTGGTCGGGCGCGACCCGCGTGCCGACGTAGACGAATGCAGCACCCGCCGCCAATCCCGCAATCGCTTCGATATAGGCGCGCCCCAACAACGTATCTGGATCGAATCCGCCGACATAAAGGGTCAGCCGGTTCACGTATTTGACAAGAGCGGGCGTGATCAGCGCTGCAAGCGCTGCGGCCGGACCTAGCGCAATCCATCGGGCGACGATCTTGAGTTTATCCACGGCGGTCTTCGTTGGTCGGAGAGTGGGGATCAATTCGGTCGGCTTAGCCGCGGGACCTGTACCGCCTATCTGCTGCTCTTGCTGATATGCCAGCGCTTTGCGCCTCAGCTTCACCTCCGCCCGCGCCGACCGTTCGAGCTGCGCCAGCAGTTGCAGGTTCTCCACCGACTGCCCCGGTCGCAGCCCCATGACCACCAAGTCCGCCACCCGTTGCCGCGCCTCTGCCAGCTTCCTCTCGGCCTCGCTCAAGCTCATCGTCGGTCCCGGCGCTTTCTCGCAAGCAATTTCGTCGAGTTCGGCGATGATGCCGGCTGATCGAAGCCGGGCCACCTCCCGTATCCCCAGCACAACCACCGCGCCTGATCTCCGCGCACCATTCGCGCTCCCGTCGGTCCTTTGCCTTGGCGTCGTCAATCGTCTGCCATTGCATGTTGGACACGCTATCGGCGCCGCCGGCGCAGAGCGGAGTCACGTGATCTTTGATGAAGCCTGGACACGCGCCGGCGATGCTGCCGGTCGACGGGCATGGGTTCTCGCGCTGGAACACGCGGCCTACTTCTCGCGAGCGGTGCTCGGAGGCGAAGGTTGGCCCGGCGGCCAGCAAGCCAACCACCAGAACGACTACTATCGCGGAGCGGCGGTCGCGGCTTGGTGGATCGAGTTCCACCCGCCCGTTCAACTGACTGCTGCGAGGGTGTCCCGACATGTGGCAGAAATCGCGGAAGTTGTCGGTGGCTCGGCATTAGACTAGAGGATGACGATTGGCCAGATCAGGGCGTATAACGCCTGAAATACAACGTAGAGCAGCCAGTCGGAAAAGTACGGTATGCGAAAGGCGACTACTACCCCGCCGATAAAGTAGACTAAAGCGCCCGCCGCATAGATGACCTTGATCTTTTTCCAAACGGTTGCCCGCCGAATGGCCGCCCGACTGAGCGGGAAAAAACGCGATGGCGGTGCCCGCCGTGGCGCCTGCGCCTGTTGTTGGCGTGCCCGGACCTGCTGCGCCCGTGCCCGGAGCTGCCACAACGCCTGCGCTTCCGCCATCTCCGAGCCTTGTGAGATCGTCGCTTGCAGCCTGTCGCCGGATTTCGGCGACGAAATCGCGGGCAGCGGCGGCAGCGTCGGCTCGGCCATCGGCGACAGCTCGGGCGGCGGTGGGGGCGCCGGTGGACGAGCTTTCTTCGTTGCCCTCCTCAGGCTCCCGATCAAGTAGCCGTAGATCGACCAGCACATCTCGCCCCCGTGTTTCGCCCCGTCCGGCTGGTGCCGGGCGGTTAGCTACGCGCGAACACGGGAACGCACGCCCCACGTATTTCCCAGATGTCGGGAGCGACCCGGCACCCTTTTGAGGGGTGTTTTATTCCGTGGGCCGCCCGACTGAGCGGGAGACCCGTGTTCGCGCGCAGATTGCGCAGCGCTGCGGTCAGCTACGTCCGCAGCGATCCGCCATTATGGCACGGCCGGCCGAAACCGGAAGGGCGATCAGCCGCCCGGCCTGGTGCGCATCGCCGAGCCGCGGGCAGCGAGCTGGACAATCGAGCTGGTCACCGCATCTCGATCGCCGCGGTCTTCGGGATCGAGCCAGCCGAGTTCGATCAGGGACCGCACGGCATCGGCGCCGATCACGAAATCGACCGCGATGGCGCCTTGTCGTTTCAGCGAGCGATGGCGGCGCATGCGCGTGGCGCCGGGCGTCGGCGGGTCCGGCGAAACCTTAGCTTTTATCAACCGAGCGTGACGCGTCACCGAGGCCTCGGCAGCGGTCCGCAATGCGCGCTCGACGATCTGCGGCTGAGGTTCGATGGCCGGCCCGCTGCCGCATTACCCAGCCGTTTTGAGCAGCAATTTCATCGTACCTAACAGGCCCGCGATATCTCGCCGCCGGGCGATTGCCTCGGCGGTATAGCACCCGTGCTTCAGCGCGTTCCTATTCCCCCTCGGCGCTCCCGGAGACGACCCGCCGTGCATGCGGCAGCGGCCGTTCGCCATCGCCGGCGATCGGCACGGGCGACCGCGCCGGGTCCGCGCTCGGCATCGCCGGCTCCGGTGCATGGGCAATTTGCCTTGCATGGGGTTGTTCCTCCGATTGCACGCGATCCCCTCCCCCCGTCGCGGTTACCGCTCCGACCACCGCCTGTCCGCCCGAATGGACATGCACATGCTCGACTCGGACGGTCTGCTGCCCTTTGCCGCGATGGCGATTGAGCGCGTCGAGAAGGACACCAAAGCTCCGGGAAAGCTTATTGGCTTGGCTCAGGTTCTCGCACCGGCCCTCGAAAGTCTGCTCGCCGATCATCGCCCGGCGATAGCATTCCATTGCCGCGCTGTGGGCGGCGATCAGTTGCGCCGCGATCATGCCTTCGATTTCGTCCGTAGGTGCGATCCCGATCAGCGCGGAAACAGCGGCCGATACCTGCTGCTGTCGGCCGTCGCCATCGGAATTCTTGAGCCACAGCGCCTCGATGGTGTCCTTCGCGATGCGGACATTCCAGTCATCCGATCGTGAACCACCGAGTTTCCTCAGCCGGCCCGGCTGGCGCGCGGGATCGAACAAGTCGAGGTAACGTTTGATGGTCTCTGCGTCCGGGACGACCTTTCGCCGGCTCACCCTCAAATCTCCCACGCCAGCACGCGGCCGGGCTCGGCCGGCTTGCGGCGCCAGGTCTGCCGCGCGCCGGTGCGGGTCTCTATCGTCGCCGTGTTCTCCGACAGCGCAACCAGCCGATCGCCGTTGAGCAGCCACAACAGCCCGGCGCGATCGATCCGGGCGAACGGCCGGTCCCGATCACCGCCGAACAGGTCGGCCGCCGTCCAGCCGAGCGCCGCGGCGACGGCGCAAAACGGGCTATCGAGAAACAGCCGCACGTCGGCAACAAAACGCTGCCAACGCGACGGCGGCACGTCGCCCGGCGGCCGGGCGGGATCGAGCATTGCGAAGCCCTCGGCCCAAGCGAGCGGGATCGCGCTGTCGCGCCGGCCATTCGCGGTGCGCTTCGGCTCAGCCGAGGTCCAGGTTGCCCGAGCCGCGATTTCCGCCAGCAGCGCCGGCTTGGCATCCCGAACGCGGGCGACAAGATCGGGCGGCAACGGTTGTGGTGCCGACAGTCGCAGCCGATCGCCGCGGGCTTCGATCTGGCCGCCGGCTTCGGCAATCTCGGCGAGAAGTGCGCGCGGCGTCATAGCTCAACCTCCCACTGATCGCCGTGGCACTCTTTGTTCCCGTCCGTCCCCGCGTTTCTAACGGTCACACGGTCACGACCCGCAGAAATGCTGACGTTCTGGTCTTTTCGATCGGTCACAGCCGGATCGAGTGTGACCGATCCATTTCCGCTAAAAGCTGCGGAATCCGCCGCGTGTGACCGTGTGACCGATGGAGTGGGAGGTAGGTAGCGGGACCATGCATCCGCCAGGTCCGCGGCTCGGTATCCCTTGCCGGTTGTGGCACCTCGCCTCACGGTTTAATTCGTCGTGATCCCCAGCGGCCGCAGCAGCGCCGCCATCTGGCGCGCCGTGATCGGCCGGCCGTCGCGATGCTCCGGCCAGGGACGATCCTCGCGGCCGTGCAGCCGATCGAGGATCTCGGCCGTGTAGAGCACGCCGCCCGGTTCGTCGGCGAACATCCCGTGCAAATCGGCTAACAGCATCGTCCGTACCGTCTCCGCGTCGTCTGCGCCATCTCGAGCAAGCGTGACGGCAGCGGAACGCGCGCGCGCGGGCCAGCCGCCACCGGCGGCATCGGCGATGGCAAGTAGGGCCCGCCAATTGTCAGCCGCCCGGTCGTGCAGCTCTGCCGGAACATCGGGATCGGTCGCCGCCAAGCCGGTGACATGATCAGCAGCCCAGCGCGCGGCGCCACGGGCGAGCGGCGTCAGCTCGGCGAGACGATCGAGCCGCAACCGCTCCACCGCTTCATCCGGCCGCCGTCGTCGCATCGCGACCTTGATGGCGCGATCCTCGATCGTACCGGGCAGCCGGCCGATCGCGGCCAGCGCCATCGCTCCCCAGCAGTCGTAGTCGTGCACCTCCCACCCGTCGGGTGATCGTGTCGTCTCGACGCATCGCAGCACGGTTGCGGTCGCGCGGCAGTGCCCGGCGTTGATCACGCCGCGCATTTCTTCGGCATCGCTGAGAAAACTGTCGGCCTCATCAATCAGCAGAGTGGGGCGCTTCGCCTCGATGATCCGGAATATCGTTGCAGTGGTCATGTTCGCGGTAGCCAGCGGCCGGGCCGTGAGCGCGCCGAGCACCGTCAACAGCGTTGTCTTGCCGCACCGCTTTTCCGGGCTGGTGATTGCCAGCCGCGGCGAGACATAGGCCGCGTTGATCGCGTGGGTATGCACAACCCACAGCGCCGTCGCGTCGGCAGCGGCTTGGTCAAGCACGATGTAACGGCGGATAGTCTGCGCCAAGTCGTTGAGCAGCGCCGCGCCGTCCACCGGCTCCGGCCACGGCTCAACGTCGGCGAGCCTGAGGGATCGATCCTCCCCGCCTTTGTCGCCGGCTGCATTGCCCGCCCCGCGGGCGCGTTCAACGTCGCTGTCGAGCGTACCGACGCGCACCTCAAGCCGCGCCGCCTCGGTCTTACGGCAGCGGTCATATTCGTACGGCGGGAAGGTGGCGAGCCGGAGCACCTCGCCTTGGTAATCGGGCGCCACGTTCTCGGCCATCTCTATGATCCGGCGAACCTCGGCGGCGCCGTCATGCGGCGACATCGCACGCCTCCGTGACGCGGCCATAGGCGCGGCCCGCGAGCACGTCGTTGAAGTCGCTGCCCAGCTCGGGCGGGATCGCGATACGCACCCGCCTTCCCTCGGCGATCCAGCGCGTCGCCGCAATCCGTGCCGCTCGCTCACCGGCGCCGGAGCGGTCGTGGTCGGCCAGGATGACGATCTCCTGCGAGACCGGCGGCAGCACCAGCGCGGCCATGCCCGAGGTCGACAGCGCCGCCCATGCCGGCTGTGCCGTCGCCTGCATCGCGGCCAGGCAGGTTTCGATGCCCTCGCCGATCAGCAACGTTTCGCCCGCTGGCGCGAGCCTCACCGCGCCGCCGGCAGCGCGGCCGAGCATGGCGCGGTCGCGGCGCCGCCATATCCCGGCCGCATCGCGGTCGAGCCAGGTTCGGGAAATGCCGATCAGCTCGCCGTCGAGGCTGTCGATCCGGGCGACCATTGCCGGCCCGCGGGTGCCGTCCAGGCGCCGCAGCGCAGGCACCCAGCCCAGCGACGGCGGCGGGGCGATGGTGATGCCGCGGCCGGAGAGATAGGCGGCCACCGGGCTTCCGCATGCGTCTCTCGCGGTATCCCAAATGCGCCGCGCCGCCTCGATCCGGTGGGCTCGATCCCCGGTTGGGTCTGTTCCACGTGGAATCGGGCGGTTGGATGCGGAGGGACCGCCGCCGCTTAACCCGCGGCGGCGCAGCTCGGCCAGGATGTCGGCACGTTCGCAGCCAGCCCAGCACCGGACGATCAGCTCGCGCTCGCCGTCGCGAACCGCCAGCGTAGCGCCACGACTGCCGTGCACCGGGCAGCGACAGCGCCACCACTCCCCGGAGCGATGAGCGCCGCCGAGCCGCGCGGCGATCTCGGCCGCGGTCATTTTGAAGCAGGCTCGCTGGTCGAGCGACGGGTCGGCAGTGCCGTGAGCCAGGCCGCCACGTCGCTTTCGCGGTAGCGGACCAGTCGGCCGAACTCGAACCCAAGGAATGCCTATTCCGACGACGCGATCTTTTTGCAGCGTGCTGCGTGCGCGGCCGGTGATTTTGGCCACCGCGTAATCATCGAGCAGCCAATCCACCGTGCCGGCGAGTGTGATCTGCGCACCGCCGTCGTGGCCAAGGCCGCTTGAATGATGTGACATGAGCCACCTCGTTGCATGGCGCCGGCAGTGGCGCGCCGCAATAGATGGCAAGGTCCGAATGCCCGATATAGCCGCCCAATATCCGGTCGATGTTGATAATTTCGGGCGTCCGGAATTAGGGGGGCGCGTCGGCCGCCAATTGCCGAAGCAGAGCCGACAGCCTGTTGCTCAATGCTTTTCGCGTGGCGGGCGGCGCATGGGGATGATTTGCCGTACACCACTCGATCAGCACGCGCGCCCATTCGCTCGGGCTCTCCCGGCCGTTGGAAGCGTTCGGGTGTCGTTCGCCCGCGGCATAGCGGCGTCGGCACTCGCACTCGACCAGATGCCAGCTCGTAGGCCTTCCGGCCACACCCGTCCGGTAGATCGGCTCGGCCGCGCGCGCCGGTACTTCGGGTCCGCGGAATTCCGACGCGTCGCTTGGGGATTGCCCGACTGCCGGGCCGCGTTTGAAGCGCGCGGTGAAGGCCTGCTCAAATCTAGCCTCGTCAACGCGGTCGCTGTCGAGGTCGAAGCCGCGGTTTTCGAGCCAGTCGAACACTGCCTCGTATTGCGCTTCCATCCAATCGCGGCGGTCGCGGGAGCGATCCGCCTCGGCCATCAGCGCCGGGGCGCCCGGCACCTCAGCCCATTGCCGCCGGCCTACCACGTACGATGTCGCCCCCGGCAGGATCGTGCAGCCGCGATCTCTTCGGGAACCAT
This sequence comes from uncultured Alphaproteobacteria bacterium, assembly GCA_963814805.1. Lineage (GTDB taxonomy): Bacteria > Pseudomonadota > Alphaproteobacteria > ATCC43930 > CGMCC-115725 > AP-15. The sequence goes on from CAWFER010000016.1 coordinate 30,977, forward strand.
CGATATACCGCTCGATGAGCCAGCGTTCGCGCTCGCTCAACTCGCCAATCCAGTCCCCAGCATACAGGCCACGCCCGACGCGTTTGATCGCGTCGTCCATCGCAAGCGTGCCCTCGGACAATTTCCGTTCTCCCGAACCGCCCGGATCTCCGGCGGGTTACGCCGCCTGTAGCGTCGGGATTGCCTCGATTTCCGCCGCCTTCTCGCGGCGCAGCCGGTCGAGGTCATGGCGCGTTTGCAACGCGAGCCACAATTCAGGTCCGTTGCCGCAGAGCTTTCCGAGCCGCAGCGCCATTTCCGGCGACACGGATGCGCGCTCGGTGAGGATCGCATGCAGCGCTTGGCGAGACACGCCCAGAAGGTGGGCGATCTCGGCACGCGGCCGGCCGAGCGCCGGCAGGATTTCCTCGCGCAACAGCTCGCCCGGATGCATCGCGGGCAACCCGGTTCCGATCATCGGTTCGATCGTCAATGGTAATCCTCCAAATCGACGGCGACGGCATCGGCGCCATCCCATGCGAAGGTGATGCGCCAATTGCCAGTAACTCGGATGGCCCAACGGGCTTCGCCTTGCAAAAGATGCCAGTAGAAGCCCGGCAGGTTCACGTGCTCCGGCCGGGTCGCGGCGTCGAGCGCGCGCAACATGCGTCCGACTCTCGCGACGTTCGGCACGCTCAACCCGCTCGTGTCGGCAGCCTCGAAATACCGCTTGAGCGCCCGGTTGCGGAAACTGCGTATCACGGACGGAAACGTGATGCGGCAGACGGCAAACGTCAAGTGCCGCTTTACAAGCAAGCCCACCATGGCCGAAGCCGGCATCGCCCGAGGCGCAGAGCGTCGGCACGCCCTCCCGTCCCGGCCGTTCGCGCCACCGCACTTCGGACCGATTTCGCACCGCGGGATACCTTGGGGATACCTAGCGCGTTCTAGTCTTGGCGAGAATCGGATCTATCATATTGATTTGGTTGGTGGGTGCAGCAGGACTCGAACCTGCGGCCCGCTGATTAAGAGTCAGCTGCTCTACCAACTGAGCTATGCACCCGGCGCGAGACGCGCTCTATAGCAAAGGGCCGAGGGGTTGTCGAGATCGGCGCCCCTCAGACGCGGCCGTGGCAATGCTTGAACTTCCGGCCAGAACCGCACGGGCACGGCGCGTTGCGCGGGGTTCCGGCCCAGGGCGCGCGGGCGCCCGCCAGCCGCTGCGGCTCGCCCCGGTCGACGCCATTCCCATTCCCCGAGGCGCCGTTGACCAGACCCGGCCGGCGCTGGGCGCGCGGGCGCGCGGCAGAGGGCCGCCCGGTGGTGCCGGTGGCGCGCATCTCCTCGGCCATCGCCTCCTCGGGCTCGGCCCCGATGTCGGCAAAGGCCGGCTGCTGCACTCTGAGCTCGATATGCGAGAGCACCGAGGTTACCTGCTGGCGCAGATTGACCAGCATCGTCTCGAACAGGCCGAACGCCTCGCGCTTGTACTCGTTCAGCGGATCGCGCTGGGCATAGGCGCGCAGGTTGATGCCCTGGCGCAGGTGATCGAGCGATAAGAGGTGGTCCTTCCAGATCTGGTCGAGCAGCTGCAAGAGCAGGCTTTTTTCCGCCATGCGCATCAGCTCGGGCCCGTAATTCGCGGTCTTCTCGGCCATCCTGCGGTCGGCGGCGGCGGCGATGCGCGCGGTCGCCTCGTCGCGATTGATGCCCTCCTCCTTGGCCCATTCGGCGAGCGGCAGATCGAGCGCCAACAGACGCAGGCATTCGGCGTGCAGCCCGGTGACATCCCATTGCTCGGGCAGCGCGTTTTCGGAGATCGCCAGCGCCACCGCCTCGTCGATCGTCTCGTTGCGCATATCGGCGACGGTCGCGGCGACATCGCGCGAATTCATGATCTCGCGGCGCTGCTCGTAGACGACCTTGCGCTGGTCGTTCATCACATCGTCGAACTTCAGGAGCTGCTTTCTGATGTCGTAGTTGCGCGCCTCGACCTTTTGCTGGGCCTTGGCCAAGGCCTTGTTGACCCAGGGGTGGATGATCGCCTCGCCCTCCTTGAGGCCCAAGCGCTGGAGCATCGAATCCATCCGCTCCGAGCCGAAGATGCGCATCAGATCGTCTTCGAGCGAGACGAAGAATTTGGAGGCGCCGGGGTCGCCCTGGCGGCCGGAACGGCCGCGCAGCTGGTTGTCGATGCGCCGGCTCTCGTGCCGCTCGCTGCCGACGACAAAGAGCCCGCCCGCCTGCACCACGGCATCGTGCGCCGATGCGATCTCCGCCCGGATGGCGGCCTCCCGCGCCGCGCGCTGGCCCGCGTCGGCGATCGCCGGAAGCTCGGTGCGCAGGCGCATCTCGAGGTTGCCGCCGAGCTGGATGTCGGTGCCGCGGCCGGCCATGTTGGTGGCGATCGTGACCGCGCCCGGCCGCCCGGCCTGGGCGATGATGTGCGCTTCCTGCTCGTGATAGCGCGCGTTCAGCACATTGTGCGGGATCTTGTGCTTTTTAAATAGCTCGGCGAGCGCCTCGGATTTCTCGATGCTGACGGTGCCGCACAACACCGGCTGCCCGCGCTCGCGGCACTCCAGCACGTGCTGGGCGATGGCGTCGTTCTTCTCGCGCGTAGTGCGATAGACCTCGTCGTCGGTATCCTCGCGCCGGACCGGCTCGTTGGTCGGGATCTCGATCGCTTCGAGCTTGTAGATGTCGCCAAACTCTTCCAATTCGGTCATCGCCGTGCCGGTCATGCCGCCGAGCTTGGGATAGAGCCGGAAATAGTTCTGGAAGGTGATCGAGGCCAGCGTCTGGTTCTCGTTCTGGACGGTGACCCCTTCCTTGGCTTCGAGCGCCTGGTGCAACCCCTCCGAGTAGCGCCGTCCCTCCATCATCCGGCCGGTGAATTCGTCGATGATGATGATCTTGTCGTCCTTGACGATGTAGTCGGTGTCGCGGGCGAACAGCTTGTGAGCGCGCAATGCCTGGTTGACGTGGTGCACCAGCCCGACATTGTGGATATCGTAGAGCGTGCCGGTTTCCATCAGCCCAGTGCGGCGCAGCACCGCTTCGATCTTTTCGACCCCGGGCTCGGTCAGGGTCACGGTGCGCTGCTTTTCGTCCTTCTCGTAATCGTCGGGCTCGAGCGCCGGGATCAGCTTGTCGACCCGGATATAAAGCTCGGAATTGTCCTCGGTCGGGCCGGAGATGATCAGCGGCGTGCGCGCCTCGTCGATCAGGATCGAATCGACCTCGTCGACAATCGCATAATGAAACGGCCGGTGGACCATCTCCTCGAGCCGGAACTTCATATTGTCGCGCAAATAGTCGAAGCCAAGCTCGTTGTTGGTGCCGTAAGTGACGTCGGCCAGATAGGCCTGCTGGCGCTGCATGTCGTCGAGCTCGTGGACGATGCAGCCGACCGAGACCCCGAGAAAGCGATAGATCTGGCCCATCCACTCGGCGTCGCGGCGGGCCAGATAGTCGTTGACGGTGACGACGTGCACGCCGTTGCCGGCGAGCGCGTTGAGATAGACCGGAAGGGTCGAGACCAGGGTCTTGCCTTCGCCGGTCTTCATCTCGGCGATCATGCCGCGGTGCAAGACGACGCCGCCCATCAGCTGCACGTCGAAATGGCGCTGACCGAGGGTGCGCTTGGCGGCTTCGCGCACGGTGGCGAAAGCCTCGATCAGCAGGTCGGCGAGCTCGGCCCCGTCGGCGAGCTGTTGTTTGAACTGCGCGGTGCGCGCACGCAGCTCGTCATCGGACATCGCCTCAAGCTGCGGCTCGATCTCGTTGATGGCGGAGACGATCGGCCCCAGGCTTTTGACATAGCGGTCATTGGCGGAGCCGAACAGCCGCCGGGCTAGGGCGCCAAGCATGGAAGCCTCAAAGAACGGAGGTGAATGGCTCGATATGTTCGCACTGCGACCCGCTGAGAGATAGGCGGACCAACCCTGGCTGTCAATTCGCCAAGGCGCCGCGGCGGCTGCGCCGGCGCCCCCGGCTTGTACGCAGCTCGCCCACTCGCCCGCTTGTTCGCGTGGCGTCGATGTGCATTGATGGCCGGGTTCGGCCGCGCCAACGGCGCGGCTGCTGTGCTGCCGGGGGGTGGTTGAGATGCTGTGGCGTTGGTCCTTTGCCGGGGTGTTCGGCCTGGCGCTGGCCGCAGCCGGCCTCGCTGCCGGGCCGGCGCGCGCGGCCGGGCCGGCGCCGGCTCCCGCTCCCGCCGCGGCGTCATCCGCCCCCGCCACGGCCCTGCCGCCAGCCGCGCCGGCGCCCGCTCTGCCGCCTCTGCCGCCGGCCAGCACTGTCGTCGCCCGCGTCAATGGCGTCGCGCTGCGTCTGGCCGACGTCGAGGCCGCGCAGCAGAGCCTGCCGGCCCAGCTGCAAAAGCTGCCGCTCCAGCAGATCTATCCGATTCTGCTCGGCCGTCTGGTCGACGGCGAACTGGTCGTCCAGGCCGGGCGCAAGGAGCACCTCGACCAGGACCCGGCGGTGCAGCGCCAGCTCCGTCTCTACCAGGACCACCTGATCCAACGGGCTTATGTCGAGCAGCTGATCAAAGCCGCGGTGACCGAAGACAGCCTCAAGGCGCGCTATCAGCAATTCCTGAAGCAAACGCCGGCGCGCGAGGAGGTGCACGCCCGACAAATCCTGGTCAAGAGCGAGCCCGAGGCGAAGTCGATCATCGCCCAGCTCGACAAGGGGGCGGATTTCGCCACCCTCGCCAAGAAATATTCGACCGATTCGGGCGGCTCCTCCGGCGGGGACCTCGGCTACTTCACCCGCGATGAAATGGTGCCGGCCTTCACCGCGGCGGCCTTTGCCCTGCCGGTCGGCCATTACACCGAAACCCCGGTCAAGACCGAGTTCGGCTGGCATGTGATCCTGGTCGAGGATCGCCGGGTCAAACAGCCGCCGAGTTTCGAGGAGGCGCAGGGCCAGATGCGCAGCCTGGTGATCCGCGACGCCATCCTGGCCAAGCTGAAGGAGCTGCGCAGCGGCGCCGCGATCGCCACCTTTGGGCTCGACGGGAAACCGCTGCCGGCGGCCCAATAGCCAGACCCGCAACATTAATCTGGCCCGCCACATCACCTGGCCCGATCGACAAAGAGGCAAAAGATGGCTGCTGTGTCTCCGCTCGCGCCGGCGAGCTTTCCCGCCTTGCCGGCGATCGCCGGGGTCAGGCTCGCCGCCGTCGCCGGCGGCATCCGCTACGCCGGGCGCGACGATGTGATGCTGGCCGAGCTGGCGCCCGGCGCCGCAATTGCCGGCGTCTTCACCCGCTCGCTCACCGCCGGAGCGCCGGTGCTGTGGTGCCGCGAGCATCTCCCAGGCGGCGAAGCGCGCGCGATCGTCGTCAATTCCGGCAACGCCAACGTGTTCACCGGCCGCGCCGGCAAGGAGGCGGTCGCGGCCACGGCGGCGGCCACGGCGCAGCTCCTCGGATGCGACCCGGGCCAGGTGTTCATCGCCTCGACCGGGGTGATCGGCGAGGCCCTGCCGACCGAAAAGATCTTGGGCGCGCTGCCCGAAGCGGCGGCCCGGCTCTCGGCCGAGGGGTGGGAGAAGGCGGCGCGCGCGATCATGACCACCGACACCTTTCCCAAGGGCGCCACCGCCAGCGCCGAGATCGACGGCGTCGCCGTGCGGCTCAACGGCTTCGCCAAGGGGTCCGGCATGATCGCCCCCGACATGGCGACGATGCTGGCCTATGTCTTTACCGACGCGACGTTGTCGGCGGCGGCGCTACAGCCGCTGCTCGCCGCCGCCGCGGACCGTTCGTTCAACGCGATCACCGTCGATGGCGACACCTCGACCAGCGACACCCTCCTCCTTTGCGCCACCGGGAAGGCGCCGCACCGCCCGGTGGCGAGCCCGCGCGACCGCCGGCTCGATAATTTCCGCCGGGCGCTCGACACCGTGCTGATCGATCTCGCCCAGCAGGTCGTGCGCGACGGCGAGGGCGCGCAGAAATTCGTCACCATCGAGGTCAAGGGAGCGGCGACGGCGCGGGCGGCGCGGCGCATCGGGCTGGCGATCGGCAACTCGCCGCTGGTCAAGACCGCGATCTCCGCCGGCGACGCCAATTGGGGCCGCATCGTCATGGCCGTCGGCAAGGCCGGCGAGAAGGCCGACCGCGATCTCCTATCGGTCTCGGTCGGCGGCATCGAGATCGCCGCCCATGGCGGGCCGGTGCCCGGCTACGACGAAGCCCCGGTAGCGGAGCACATGAAAGGCCGCGAGATCGCCATCGCCGTCGATCTCGGCATCGGCCGGGGCAAGGCGACGGTGTGGAGCTGCGATCTGACCCATGGCTATATCGACATCAATGGCAGCTATCGCAGCTGACGCCTCGCGCCGGAGCCCCTTCTCGCGCCCCCTTCCGCAAGCGGGGGAGGGTTAGGGTGGCGGCTGTGGCGGTGCAATCGGGCTCTGGCCCGCCGCTGGTGCTGGTCGCGGCGGTGGTGCTGGTCGACGTCGACGGTCGGGTCTTGCTCGCGCAGCGTCCGCAGGGCAAGGCGATGGCCGGGCTCTGGGAGTTTCCCGGCGGCAAGGTCGACCCCGGCGAGACCCCCGAGGCGGCGCTGATCCGCGAGCTCGGCGAAGAACTCGGCATCGACGTCGCCGCCAGTTGCCTGGCGCCCTTCACCTTCGCCTCGCACGCCTACCCGGATTTTCACCTGCTGATGCCGCTCTATGTCTGCCGCAAATGGAACGGCATCCCCAGCGCGCGCGAGGGCCAGCGTCTCGCCTGGGTGCGCCCCGCCCGGCTCGCCGAATACCCGATGCCGCCCGCCGACAAGCCGCTCGTCGCGATGCTGCGCGACCTGTTGTGAGCGGCTGGTCGGGCGCCGGCGGCGATCGGGTTGATCGCCCGGCAACGGCAATCCCGCTCAGGCCTGCATTTGCGACATCAGCTCTTCCTTGCGCTCGGCCAGTTCCTTGCCGATCGCGTCGACATCGATTTCGGCCGAGCTGATTTCCGGAAACAGCTCCTCTTCCTCCTGCTTGATATGCTGCTTGACCATCTCGCCGAGCACGCGAATCTTGGCGTCGTAGAGATCGTCGCCGACCTTCATCTTTTCGATTTCCGCGATCAGGTTCTTCACGGTCGCATGCTCGACCACCGCCTCGTCGACGAGGTCGTTGTCGCCGGTCGCGGCGCGGACCTGTGGGTAGAAAATTTCTTCCTCGATCTGGGCGTGCACCTTCAGCGCCAGGCAAATCTTTTCGGCGAGCTCGGCCTTGCCGTCGTCCTCTTGTTCCAGTTCGTCATACTCATCGAACCAGCCTTCGACCTCGCGATGATCCTCTCCCAAGACATCGAACGCGTTCGGCGCGGCTGCCCGCGTCTCTTTCTTTCGCTTTGACGGCTGCGCCCGGCTGGTTTTCCTTTCGGCGGTTCGGCTGGCCCTGGTCTTCGCTGGTGTCGCCATCGTTTAGCCCTTGCTGCGTGAGGCGGTGGATTCCGCAATGTTCAAACCGCCCGGAGCGACAACGGGTTCCGGCGCCCATCCGGCGATGGGGATGTCGGTATTCGGGACGCTATTGGTCACAGCGCCGGTCGCCCCAAATCCTTTCCGGTATGGGCTTCTATCGCGATCACATCGTGCCGGCGCTGATCGAGCTTGCGATGCGGCAACCGGTGCTGCGCGCCTATCGCGAGCGCACCGTCGGCGATGCCGAAGGGCGGGTGCTCGAAATCGGGGCCGGGTCGGGACTGAACCTGGCGCTCTACGGGTCCGCCGCCCGCTCGGTCGTCGCGCTCGAGCCGTCGCCGCAGCTGATCCGTCTCGCCGCCCGCCGCGCGGTAATGGCTAAGGTCCCGGTCGAATTCGTCAAGGGCTCGGCCGAGGCGTTGCCGCTCGCCGACGCCAGCATCGATACGGTGGTGACCACCTGGACTTTATGCTCGATTCCGGACGTGGCGCGGGCGCTGCTGGAAGCGCGACGCGTGCTCCGCCCGGGCGGCTCGCTGCTGTTCATCGAACACGGCCGGTCGCCCGAACCCGGTGTCCGACGCTGGCAGGACCGCCTCGACCCGTTGTGGAGCCGGTTCGCCGGCGGCTGCCATCTCAATCGACCAATCGATCAGCTGCTGCGCGATGCCGGGTTCCGGCTCGATCGGCTGGACAATTTCCGGTTGCCGGGGCCGCGCACCCACACCTTCATGTATCAAGGCCGGGCCATGTATCAAGGCCGGGCGGACTGACCGATGGCCGCATCATCGCTCGGCTCTGTCTGGCGGCGCCGCGCGGTCGCCGGCGGAAACCTCGACCGCGCCGAGCGCGTCGGCCAGGCGATGGGTGGCGCTGCCCGGCCGCAGCGGCTTCGGCTGGCTCGCGTCGGGCGCCCAGCCGGTCAGAAACAAGATCTCAAAAGTCGCCGGGATCCGCCCGTCGGGGAGGCCGAAGCGCTCGCCATAGATCGCCACGGCGCGGGCGAGCGTGCCGCGACGCAGCGGCGTGCGGCGGCGCGCCGCCAAGGCGTTGGTTTCGCCCATCGCGCGCAGATCGCGCATCAGCGCCAGCGCGTCGGGATAGGTGACGGTGATCGTATCGGCGTCGGCCACCGGCATCGCGAAGCCGGCGCGCTGCAACAGCGCCGCCGCATCGGCGAGGCTGGCGGTCGGCGAGACGCGCGGGCTGGCTCCGCCCTCTTCGGCCAGCTCCGCCTCCAGGAGCGCTACGCGCAGCTCGCCGAGCGTGGCGCCGCCGAAGAGGGCCGCGAGAAGGAGCCCGTCCGGCTTGACGATCCGGCGCAGCTGGACGAGCGCGCCGGGCAGATCGGCGACCCAATGCAGCGCCAAGGCGCTGACCGCGAGATCAAAGCTCGCCGCGCGGAACGGCAGCAGCTCCGGGTCGGCGGCGACCGCCAGCGCCGCGCTCGGGAGCGCCGCGCCGGTTCGCAGAAAGCCCGCAGCCGGGTCGGCGGCGACGAGGCGCTCGACCCCCGGCCGCGTGGCGAGCGCCCGCGACAGCGCGCCCGAATGCGCGCCCAGATCGAGCACCGCGCGGAATTGCCGACCGACATCGTCGAGCCGGTCGACGATCCGCTCGGCGATCTCGGCGTGCAGAAAATCGACCGTGCCGCACCGCGCCGCGCGCTCGCGGTGCAGCCGCCAGGCCCGGCGATCGAACAATGCCGTCGCCTCGGCATCCTCGGACTTCATCGCGGCCCTTCTGCGGCTGCGGGTTGACGAACCCGCGCATCGTCTGATGATGTATCGCGATGAGCGCATCGGCAATGGCTGCCCGATTGCGGCGGGTTGGTCGCGGCCTGGTCGACGCCGTGCTGCCGCCGCGATGCCTGGCTTGCGGCGAGATTGTCGAGGAGCCGGATGCGCTGTGCGGCCGGTGCTGGGGCGGGATCGCCTTTTTCGCCCCGCCATGGTGCGCCGGCTGCGGCCTGCCGTTTGCCCATCCGGCCGGCGACGGCGCGATCTGCGCCGATTGCGCGCGCGGGCGGCGGGCGTGGGATCGCGGCCGCGCGGTGTTGCGTTACGACCGCAACAGCCGCGGGCTGATCCTCGGGCTCAAGCACGCCGATCACACCCATCTGGCCGGCGCGTTCGGGCGCTGGATGCACCGGGTCGGCGGCGAGATTCTGACCGATGCCGACCTCCTGGTGCCGGTGCCGCTGCATTGGACCCGCCTGGTGCGGCGCCGCTACAATCAGGCGGCGCTGCTGGCGCACGCGATCCGGGCGGCGGGCGGGCCGCCGGTCGCCGCCGATTGGCTGGTGCGCCGCCGCCGCACGCCGGTGCAGGGTCATATGGGGCCGGCCGGGCGCGAGCGGAATGTGGCCGGCGCCTTTGCCCTCAGGCGGCCCGGCGCTTTCGCCCTCAGGCGGCCCTGCGACCTCGTCGGCAGGCGGATCGTCGTTATCGATGACGTGCTGACCACCGGGGCCACGGTCGACGAATGCGCCCGGGTGCTCAAACGCGCCGGCGCGGTCTCGGTCGACGTGCTGACCCTGGCGCGGGCATTGCGCACCGGGGCATAATCCTCCGGTCCGCGATGGCGCCGGGAAAGGGTGAGGACGATGGCCGAGGTCGAGCTGTACACGACGATGTTCTGCCCCTACTGCTCGCGGGCGCGCGCCCTCTTGCAGCGCAAGGGCGTCGCCTTTGTCGACATCGACATCGCCGAGGAGCCGGCGCGCCGTGACGAGATGATCCGGCGCGCCCACGGCCGCAGCACGGTGCCGCAGATCTTTATCGATGGCGAGCACATCGGCGGCTGCGACGATCTCGTCGTCCTCGACCGCGTCGGCAAGCTCGACCCCAAGCTGGGTATCGGCAAATGAGCGGGAATTTTACTGCGGCCTGCGTCCAGTTCACCGCGGCGCGCGACTACGAGCCCAATATCCGCATTGGTTCGGATCTGGTTCGCCGCGCCACGCGACGGCGGCGCCGATCTCGTCCTGACCCCGGAGAATACCGGGCTGATGGAGCCGATCGGCCGGCTGCGGCGCGAAAAGGCGCGCGACGAGGCGAACCATCCGGTGCTGGCCGCCCTGCGCGAGGTCGCGCGCGCGACCGGCGCATGGCTGCTGCTCGGCTCGATCGCGGTCGATATTTCGCGCGAGCCGGGCATTGCGGAGGGCGAGCGGCGGCTCGCCAACCGCTCCTATCTGATCGATGCCGCGGGTGCCATCGTCGCCCATTACGACAAGATCCACATGTTCGACGTCGACCTCGCCGGCGGCGAAAGCTACCGCGAGAGCAACGCGTTCCGACCCGGCGACCGGGCGGTGCTGGCCGCGACCCCGTGGGGCGTCTTGGGCATGACGGTGTGCTACGATCTGCGCTTTCCGCAGCTCTATCGCGCGCTGGCCCAGGCTGGCGCCGATTTCCTGGCGATCCCGTCGGCGTTCACGGCGCCGACCGGACGGGCGCATTGGCATGTGCTGCTGCGGGCGCGGGCGATCGAGACCGGCTCATTCGTGTTGGCCCCGGCGCAGTGCGGCGAGCACGCCGAGGGAAGGCGCACCTATGGCCACTCGCTGATTGTCGACCCGTGGGGCGAAATTATGGCCGATGGCGAGGAACGGGTCGGCGTCGTCAGCGCGCGCATCGATCCCGCGCGGATCGCCGAGGCGCGCCGGATGGTGCCCTCGCTCGGCCACGACCGGCGGTTCGCCGGACCGCAACCCGTCCCCACCCGTCTCGCCGCCGAGTAGCGCTCGAGCGCCGCCGGCCAACTGACAAACCATTTGTCATCCCGGCGCAGGCCGGGACCCAGGGAGATGGGCGCCGGTCTTCGCCGCGGTGACGGAACTGAACAGCCGGGGGCGGGGCGGATAAACGCGCCGCTCAGGGCGAGGCGTGGCCCATGAAGATCTGCGGGATCGGCTGGCCCCACGGGCCGCCGGCGCCGGCGCCGCGCTCGAGGATATTGGGCGGGGTGCTGGCGTTCAAGACATCGGTGTCGGCCCAATGCTCGTGCACCCGGCCCCACGGATCGGCCCAGTAATCGAACAGTTGGCTGCCGATCAGATGGCGGCCGATGCCCCACATGTGCTGGTAGCCCTTGCCCTCCAGATGCTCGTGGCCGGCCATCACGTCGTCGATGTCGGCGGCCTCGTAGGAGAGATGGTTGAGCCCGTTCTTGTCGCCGCGGATGCAGAAGAACGCGTGATGGTCGACATAGTCGTCGCCGCGGTCGAGCCGGTTGAACGAGCCGACGATGTTGCTCTTGTCGCCGGCATAGAATTCGTCCGAGCAGCGGAAGCCGAGCATCTCGCGATACCAGCCCAGCGTCTTCTCGAAATTCTTGCTCATCACCACGAAATGGCCGAGCCGCTTGATATGCGAGGGGCCGCGCTCGATGCGGAACAATTCGCCCTTGCGCCGGTATTTGTCGTCGCCGGAATTGACCCGCGGCCGATGTACCGGGATCGGGTCGAGCATCTGCATGCCGTGGACGACTTCGACCTGATAGCCGTCGGGGTCGACGAGCCGCACCCGCTTGCCGCCGCCCGGCTCGTCGATGTCCTCGATCTTGGAGGCGCCCGGGGCCCGTGCGATCCGTTCGAGATCGTCCATGCCGGCGGCGTGGACCGCGATCCCGACATAGCGCGGCTCGCCCAATTCGGTGACGTGCAGATGGTGCGGCGCGTCGGTGCCGCGCATGTAGAGCGCCGTTTTTGTGCGATCGGCGCGGACCATGCCGAAATCGGTCAGAAACTCTTCCTGGCGGTCGAGATCGGGCGACCGCAGCCGCCCGTAGGCCAGATCAAACGCCTTGATCACCGACATCATATCCTCCCAGAAGCCAAACCTCGGGCGATCATAGGACATTCGCCCGGCCAGCGCGACCCCCAGCTTTGGGCGCGCGAAACCGGCGGCGCCGAGCGCGCTCGACACCCCGAGGCGCGCGATGCTATCCGACGCCGATGGCCTGGCTCTTTATCCTGTCCGCCGATGTGTTCGAGATCGCCTGGCCTTTCCTGTTGAAATGGTCGGCGCCGATATCGAAATGGGCGCCGTTGCTGGTCGTGCTGATTTGCGCGGTCCCGGCCAACTACCTGTTGGCCGAGGCGGTCAAGCGACTGCCGGCGGCGACCGTATACGCCACCTTTGTCGGCATCGGCACCGCCGGAACCGCGATCGTCGGCATCGCCTTTTTCCGCGAAAGCACCAATCTCGGCCGGATCTGCTCCTTGCTGCTGATCGTCGCCGGGCTGATCGGCCTGCGCGTCTTTTCGGGCGCGCGGTAATCGGCCGAGGCGGGGCGGCGCCGTGGCGCCGGCGCGTGGGGCGCCCCGCCGCCGGGTCGGGCTCAGCGCAGAGCCAATTCCCAATCGAGGTCTTCGACCGCCTCGCGGGCCAGGCCCGGCCGCGCCGCCCGGCCGAGCCCGGCCAGACGCGGGGCCAGCAGCACGGTCGTCGCCCAATAGCCGGCGCCAGTCGCGACCAACGTCACCAGCACCTGGATCCAGGCCGCCGGGATCACGAACATATAGGCGAGAAAACCGAGCGCGGTCCACCCGACGGCGATCGGGTTGACCCCACGCCAGTACCAATAGGGGCCATTGGCCTCGAACAGCGCCACCAGGTCGATCTGCATCCGCTTGACGAACACATAGTCGGCGATCAGCACCCCGGCGATCGGCGAGAAGATGTTGCCCAGCATGCCGACATAGGCGGTGTAGCCGGTGACCACACTGGGGGTGGCCGATAAGGCGATGCCGAGGATGCTGATGATGACCGTGGTCCAGAACCGGCCGAGCCGCTCGAAGATATTCGACAGCGACAGACCTCCGGTATAGAGGTTGAGGACGTTGATCGTCCAATTGTCGAGCGCGATCACGATCAGGAACATCAGCAGCATGAAATGGCTGACGCCGAGCCCGGAGGCGACCGCGAAGGCGTTGGGGTTGTGCCCCAGGCTCGCCGCCGCGCCATAGGCGCCGAGCAGCGCGGCAAAGAAGCCGCCGCCGACCTTGCCGAGGAGGGTCCCCCACCACATGTCGGTGCGCGATTTGGTATAGCGGCAGAAATCGGCCGAATCGGTGACCATCGTCAACGAGCCGGCGGCGGTGACGTTGAGCCAGGTCACGAACAACAGCCACCCGGCCTGCGGCTTGCCGGCGTAATGAACGACCTGCGCCGGCGCGAAATGCGGGTTGTTGTGGGTTGCCAGCAGCCCCAGCACCAGGGACAGGATCACGATCTTGAACGGCAGCGCCAGGCGCGACAGGTGCTTTAAGGAATCATAGCCGATGATCGCGACCACCGCCTGCAATACGGCAAAGGTCAGGCTGACCGCGACCAGCGAATGCCGGGTTCCGGTCCAGCGGTCGAGGATCGCCACCACCGCCAACGACCCGGCCACGGTCTGAAAGGCGAACCAGTAGGTCGAGGCGAGCGTGCGCAAGAACGAGGGGACCCACTTGGCGCCGCGGACGCCGTAGGCCATGCGGGTCGAAACCTGGCCCGGCACCCCGAAATCGACGCCGACCGTGGCCATGATCGTGTAGGCGATGGTGGCCAGCAGCACGCCGCCGGTGATGGCCCCGACCGCGCCGACAAACGACAGCCCCGACACCACCGCCAGACCGCCGACCAGGATCGAGCCCGGGTTGAGCGCGAAACCGAAGATGATTGCAAATATGTCGAGCCAGCGCACCGTCTTCAATTCCATCGGCACCGGCTCGATGCCGAATTGCTCGACCCCCTTGGGCTGATGATAGCGCCGGCGGATCTTTTCCTCGATTTCCGAAACCGTGTGCATTCACATTCTCCTTGCAGATCCGCCGGATCGTCCGACGACGACTGAAGCGGAACACGCCGCAAGAAGCGTGCCATAATCATGGTGCATCAAAAATCCGCATAGCCGATCGAAAATTAAGCAATTTAGGTCGATCTTGATTATCGCTTAATATATGGTCATTTGGCGTAAGACGGGTCATCCGCCGTATTATTGTGCCGATTTTCGCCCACTGGACCACTCATCTTTGATATCCGGGCAACATTTGCCCGAGTTTTGCGCAGATCTGAGAAGCCCGTTCCTTTTCGCCGAACCGCGAACCCGGAGCCGGGCGGATGCCAGTTTTGGCATCGGGCTTGCGTAGTTAACGGGCAGGCCTGTTCTCCGGAGAAAAATTCATGCAAGTCGGCGTCTTCATTCCGATCGGCAACAATGGCTGGCTGATTTCGACCACCTCACCGCAATATATGCCGAGCTTCGATCTCAATCGCGAAGTGACCCAAAAGGCCGAGCGCTACGGCTTCGACTTTGCCTTGTCGATGATCAAGTTGCGCGGCTTTGGCGGGCCGTCGCAGTTCTGGGACCACAACCTCGAATCGTTCACCCTGATGGCTGGGCTGGCGGCGGTCACCAGCCGCATCCAGCTGTTCGCCTCGGTCGCGGTGCTGACCGTGCCGCCCGCCTTCGCCGCGCGCATGGCCGTCACCATCGAATTCGATCTCGCACGGCCGGTTCGGCGTCAACATCGTCTCGGGCTGGCAGCAGGCCGAATACACCCAGATGGGGATCTGGCCGGGCGAGGCGCATTTTCAGCGCCGCTACGAATATTGCGCCGAATACGTCAGGGTCATGCGCGAGCTGTGGGCGACTGGGCGGTCGGATTTCCGCGGCGAATTCTTCCAGATGGACGATTGCCGGGTGAGCCCGCTGCCGTCGGCGCCGGTCCCGATCATCGGCGCGGCGCAAAGCGACCGCGGCACCCGCTTCGCCGCCGAGTATTGCGACTATAATTTCTGCGCCAGCTTCGGCGTCAACGAGCCGACCCGGTTCGCTCCCAGCGTCGCCCGCCTGATCGCGGCGAGCGCCGCGGCCGGCCGCGATGTCGGCGCCCTGATCCTGATCATGGTCATCGCCGACGAGACCGACGCCGCCGCCTGGGCGAAATGGGAGCACTACAAGAGCGGGATCGACCTCGAAGCCTTCGCCTGGCGCGAGGCCCAGGCCGGGGCCGATCCCAATCTTGACCCCTACGCCACGCCCAACCGGTACAAATTGACCGACCGCGCCTCGCCGACTAATCAGGGCGTGCTGGTCGGCTCCTACGCCGCGGTGGCGCGAATGCTCGACCAGGTGGCGGCGGTTCCGGGGGTGCGCGGAGTGATGCTGACCTTCGACGATTTCGTGATCGGCATGGAGCAGTTCGGCCAGCGCATCCAGCCGTTGATGCAGAGCCGCGCCGAGGCGCTGGCGGCGTGAGCCCGGTCGCCCCGGAGGCGCTCGCGACCCTGTTTGGCGAGGCGCGGACTTTTACCCGGTGGCGGCAGCGGCCGATCCCTGACGGGGTGATCGAAACGGCGCTGGAACTGGCCCAGCTCGGCCCGACCAGCGGCAATTGCCAGCCGATGCGGCTCGTCCTGGTGGAGAGCGCGGCGGCCAAGGAGCGGCTCTTGGGCTGCGTCTCGTCGGATAATTCCGACAAGGCGCGCACCGCGCCGGTGACCGCGATCGTCGCCTATGACCGCGAATTCTACGAGCATCTGCCGCGCCTCTATCCGCACACCGACGCGCGCGCCTGGTTCACCAGCAACGAGGCGCTGGCGCTCGAGACCGCGTTTCGCAACAGCTCGCTGCAGGGCGCCTATTTCATTCTGGCGTTGCGCGCGCAGGGCCTCGATTGCGGTCCGATGTCGGGGTTCGACAACGCCAAGCTCGACGCCGAGTTCTTTCCCGATGGACGCTGGCGCAGCAACTTTCTGCTGAATATCGGCTATGGCGAGCGCGCCGGCTTGCGGCCGCGCCTGCCCCGGCTCGAGGTCGCCGAGGTCGCGCGCCGGGCGTGAACCGGCGGCAATGGCGCAGCGGGCCGCGGCCCTCTTAAGCACTGCATCGCTGCCGGCGCGGTTGGCTCACTGGTCGAGGGTCAGGGCGCCCGGCAGCGCGCTCAGATAAGCGGCGCTGCTCCACGCCGGCGCCAGGATCAGCGCCGCGCTCAGCAATACCGTCGCAATCAAAGTCGTGACCCATGCCTTGGTGAGCGCCTGCAACGCTTTGTGGTTCATATCCGACATTTGTTCCCTCTCGCCATCGCCGGATCGAGCAACCCGGCACGGCGCATGGTCGGGGAGATTCCGGCTTTTTCCTGTGAGCGGGATCACAAAGTCGCAAACCCCCTCCCCTTTCGCCCGGGCTTGACGACCGCTGCCACGGCGGCTCCGGGACCGAGCTTTAAATAAACCGGGTCGCCGGCCCTGGCCGGATCGGACATTTCGTTAACAGATATTAAGAGTTTCCCGGCACCGGCGGCAGCGTCCTTTTGCGGCGCGACTGGGCTTCATGACCTTGCAACAGCAGCTTATTGTAACCAAGAATAGACTTTAAGAATTACAGAAATAAAGCCATTGTGTCGCTTCCGAGGCTAGCTGAACCGGCGACAGCAGCCAAAAGGCCATCGGCTGGAGAAATGCACGGAGGGTTGACAGGGCCGATTTACGCTGTTTAGCTGCGTCTGTTCCTCCCCGTCTCACCCGGATATATCGGCAACAATCCGGGACGACACCGATCAGCATCCCGAAGCCCAGCCAATACCAGCGGCATGGCGACGCGCCCGCGCCGCCCATGGCGAGGTGATGCCTCAACGAGAAGGAGACGACGCCGGATGCCCTTGCGTCAGACGATCGGCATTTCGCTTGCGCTGCTGATGGCTTCCGCCGGTGGCGCTATGGCCCGAACGTTGGAGAAGAGCACCGCCTACCATCCGGCCTCGCCGGCCAGTCCCGAACCTGAGAAACCGCAGAATCGATCAGGCAGAGCCCGCGTCGCGCACCGGGTCGCCCATGCCCGGGCGCCGTTTCGCGACGTGATTTACCGCCGTCGCCGGGCGCGCGCCCGATATCCCGCCGCCGACCGCGTCGCCCAGGCCGGCGGCCGGTTGAACTCGGATTGGGGTACAATGCGTCCGGTCGGCGCATTGCAGATCGGAAAAGCCGCCTGGTACGATCTGGTCGGCGACCGCACGGCCAGCGGCGAACGGCTCGATATGGTCAGTCTTACCGCAGCACACCGCTCGCTGCCGCTTGGCTCCTGCGCCAAGGTCACCGATCTCGACACCGGGCATTCGGTGATCGTCACGATCAACGACCGCGGCCCCTTCACCAAGGGCGTCATCATCGATCTGTCGCCACGCGCCGCCGACGAGCTCGGGATACGGCGTGAAGGGGTGGCGGCGGTCGCGGTCGAGCCCGTAGCCGTCGAGCCTCCGGCCGCCGCGGCGGCGACCACGGCGCCGGTGGCGACCATCGCCGCCGCGTACCGAACGCCGGGCGCCAATGTGACGCAATAGCCGCCCGACTTTGGTCAACGGCCTGGAGTCGAGCGGCGGTATCGAGGCTGCTGCGCGGGCTCGTTCGTGGATCAGCCGCGGTATTGCAGGATCGTCAGCCCGGCATTGACGTCGGTCAGGTACATCAGCCCGTCCGGGGCGACATAGACGTCGTTGGACTGGATCACCCGTGGCCGGTTCGGGCGCGGATCGACCATGCGCTCGGGCGGCGGCGGCACGAAATGCCCGACCGCGCGCGGCTGGAACGGGTCCGAGATGTCGAACACCCGCACCCCGGCGTTCTGATAGGTGGCGAAGACCAGGGTCGCGCTCTGCAGCGAGCCCGGCCGGTTCTCGTGCAGGTTATGCGGGCCGAATTTCGCCCCCTTGGCGCAATAATCCTCCTCGTCCGGGGTCGGCAGGGTGGCGATCGACACCGGGTTCTCGGGGTCGCGCACATCGAACACCCAGCAGCGCTGGACGCCGTTGGCGCAATTGTCGAGATTGCCCTCGTCGGCGGCGATCAACAGGTTGCGCTCGGGCAACGGCAGCGGCGTGTGGGTGCCGCCGCCAAAGGGCGGGCTCCAGTTCCGCCGGCCGAGCAATCTGGGCGCGGTCGGGTCGCTGACGTCGTGGATGGTCAGCCCGCCGTCGCGCCAGGCGCCATAAGCCAAATTGCCGGCGACGATCGCGTGGTGCAGCGCATAGCGCCGCCCCTTCGGCCAATTCGGGGTCTCGCCGCCGGCCGCGTGCATGCCGGGCAGCCACCAGCGCCCGACCACCTCGGGCCGGGTCGGCTCGGCCATGTCGATAATCGCCAGGATATGGTCGGTAAAGCCCTCCCAGTGCGCCGACGCGTAGGCATAGCGGCCGCCGACATACCACAGGCGATGCAGCCCCAGCCCTTCGACCGGCATAAAGGCAATCTCGCGCGGCTCGGCCGGGCGTGAGATGTCATAGACCCTGAGGCCCGCGGCAAACGCCTTCTCGCGCCGGGTGAAGGTGTCGGTGATCGAGCCTTTGAAATAATCGTTGGGGTCGGCATAGCCCTGCAGCACCCAGATGTTCGGCGAATTCACCGTCAATAGCAGGTCGCCGTGGGTTTGCAGGTGAAAGGCGCGCGAATTGGGCGGCGCGGCGATGAAGTTGACGGTGCGCGGGTGTCTCGGGTCGCCGACGTCGACCACGGTGAAACCGTCGCTGAACATGTGCCCGACAAAGGCGTGGCCCCTGTGGACCATGACCTGCACGCCGTCGCCGCGCCCACCCTGGTCGCAGCTGCCGACAAACTCGATATTGCGCGCGGAAACCGGGATCATTGCGCTGCTCCTCAGCTCGCGGGGGCGTGCTTGAAATACTCGAGGTCCTCGGGCCGCGGCCTCCAGCTGGGATTGCTCGGCCATTCACGGGTGCGGCCGGACATGCCCGCGCCATAGCGCACCCGGAATAGGAGAGTGCGCTGCGGGCCGTTCACATACTCGTGCAATTCGCCGCGCGGATGGACGACGAACGCCCCCGGCCCGATCGCGATGGTTTCCGCGGGGGTGCGCATCGTGCCGCCGCCCTCGAAGCAGAAATAGATTTCGGTCGCGTCGGGGTGGCAGTGATAGGGGCTGGTCTGGCCTGACTCCCAGCAGGCGATCGTGACGTCGCCTTCCCCGGTCGTGCCGAGCACCTTTTCCATATGTTTCTTGGGATCGAACGCCTGCTCGGCCTTCAGATTGAAACTGTACATCTGCGCCCTCCGCGGTTTGCCCGCAGCCTAGACGGCCCTCCGCCGTCCATCAAGGGAACGGACTGGACGAGGGCGTATCGCGGCCATAGCTTGCGGCGCATCGACCGCGCGGGAGGATCGAGATGACCCAGGCCAGCCGCTTTCACGAATTGCTGCACCGGGACGGCATGGTGGTGGCGCCGGGCGCCTATGACTGCATCACCGCCAAATTGATCGCGCAGGCCGGGTTCGATGCGGTCTACATGACCGGCGCCGGCACCGCGGCCACCCTCGGCTACCCCGATTTCGGCCTGGTGACGATGTCGGAGATGGTCGGCAACGCCGAGCGGATCGCCGCCGCAATCGATCTGCCGGTGATCGCCGACGCCGATACCGGCTATGGCAACGAGCTCAACGTCTATCGCACGGTGCGCGAGTTCGAGCGCAGCGGCGTCGCCGGCATCCATATCGAGGACCAGGGCTTCCCGAAGAAATGCGGCCATCTCGACGACAAGGAGATCGTGCCGCGCGAGGACTGGCTCACCAAGATCCGCGCCGCCGCCGCCGCCCGCCGCGACCGGGATTTTCTGATCATCGCCCGCACCGACGCGCGCGCCGGCGCCGGCTTTGACGAGGCGGTCGCCCGCGCCAATGCGGCGCTGGCCGCCGGCGCCGGGATGGCCTTTGTCGAGGCCCCGCAGAGCTTGGAGGAGGTCGCCGCGGTGCCGCGCCTGGTCAACGGGCCCTGCCTGCTGAACGTCGTCCGGGGCGGCAAGACCCCCGACCTCGATCTGCGCGAGGCCGAAGCGATGGGTTACAAGCTGGCGATCCTCCCCGCCCTCTTGATCAAATGCGTGGTCGGCGTCTGCGAGGACAAGCTCGGCGAATTGCGGGCGATCCACCGCCATCCGGCGCCGCCCAAGGAGATGACCGTGCGCCAGATGTTCGAGCGCGTCGGCGCCGAGGAGTGGGACGCCCGCCGCCACCTGTTCCGCGCCGCCGCGCCCGCCCGCAACGCCGCCGAATGATCGGGCTTTTCGGGGAATCGGCTATTGGTTCGGCCGCTTTCGGCATTCGCCCCCTCGCCCCGCTTGCCGGGAGAGGATCGGGGTGGGGAGCTGCGGCTCGCCGATCGCGTTCTCTATCGCGACGGGCTGGTTCTGGTCATCGACAAGCCGGCCGGGGTGGCGGTGCATCCAGGGCCGGGCGGCGGCCCCAACCTCGAAAGCGGGTTCGCCGCACTGCGTTTCGGGCTGCCGCACCCCCCTGCCCTCGCCCATCGCTTGGACCGCGACACCAGCGGCTGCTTGGTGCTGGGCCGCCACCCCAAGGCGTTGCGCCGGCTCGGCCGGCTGTTCGCCGAGGGCAAGGTCGAGAAAATCTATTGGGCGGTGGTCAACGGGCGCCCGGCGCAGGATGAAGGCCGGATCGAGACCGGCCTCAAAAAGCTCAGCCGCGCCGGCGGCTGGCGCATCGTCGTCGATCCAGCCGGCCAGCATGCTGCGACCGACTACCGGGTGCTGGGCGCCGCCAATGGCCGGACCCTCGGCCGGACCTGGCTCGAACTGCGCCCGCGCACCGGGCGCACCCACCAGATCCGGGTGCATTGCGCGGCGCTGGGCTGCCCGGTCGCCGGCGACCCGGTCTATGGTCGAGCCGACGGCGGTTCAACCGGCGCGGGCCGGGCCGGCGGGCGGCGCCGTTGCAATTGCTCGCCCGCGCGATCGCGCTGCCGCTCTATCCGGCCCGGCCGCCGATCGCGGTCAGCGCCCCGGCGCCGCCGCACATGCTCGCCGCCCTCGCCCGCCTCGGCTATGATCCGGCGAGCGAGACAGGGATGGAGCGCGGCTGAGGTGTCTGTCGCCGGGATCGAAGTGCGCCGCTTGCCGCCGGCGGATGCCGCTTTCTATCGCGACATCCGGCTGGAGGGGCTTCAATTGAACCCGGAGGCGTTCGGCAGCCTCTATGAGATTGAAAGCGCCGAACCCTTGGGCTGGTTTGCCGAGCGGCTCGGCGATTCGGCGGTGTTCGGCGGGTTCGACGGTCCGGATCTGCTCGGCATTGTCGGATTCTTCATCAGGCGAGGCGCCAAGGAGACCCACAAGGGGGTGCTCTGGGGCATGTATGTGCGGGCGCGGGCGCGGAAAATCGGCCTCGGGCGGCGGCTCGCCGAGGCCATCGTCGACCATGCCCGCCAGCGCGTCGAAATCCTCCAGCTGCGGGTGGTCGCCGGCAACGAGCCGGCGCGGCGCCTCTATGCGAGCCTCGGCTTTGTCGCATACGGCCGCGAACGGAATTCGCTGAAGCAGGACGGGCATTATTGGGACGAGGTGCTGATGGCGAAGCCGCTGATGGCGGGCCGCGGGACGCCGCCGTGATCCCACGCTACAGCCGCCCGCAGATGAGCCGGATCTGGGAGCCGGAGAACCGCTTCCGGATCTGGTTCGAGATCGAGGCGCACGCCTGCGACGCCCAGGCCGCGCTCGGGGTCATCCCCCAAAGCGCGGCGCGCGCCGTCTGGGAGCGCGGCGCCTTCGAGGTCGAGCGGATCGACGAGATCGAGCGCGAGACCCACCACGACGTGATCGCGTTCCTGACCAACCTCGCCGAGCATGTCGGCCCCGAGGCGCGCTTCGTGCACCAGGGGATGACCTCGAGCGACGTGCTCGACACCGCCTTCGCGGTGCAGCTGAAGGAGGCGGCCGATCTGCTGCTGGCCGATCTCGATGCGTTGCTGGCGGCGCTGAAGCGGCGCGCCTTCGAGCACAAATTGACGCCGACCATCGGCCGCAGCCACGGCATCCACGCCGAGCCGACGACGCTTCGGCCTGAAGCTCGCCGGCCACTATGCCGAATTCGACCGCGACCGCGACCGGCTGGCTCGCCGCGCGCCGGGAGATCGCCACCTGCGCCATCTCGGGCGCGGTCGGCACCTTCGCCAATATCGACCCGGCGGTTGAGGCCCATGTCGCCAAGCAGCTCGGGCTCGAACCCGAGCCGATCTCGACCCAGGTGATCCCGCGCGACCGCCACGCGCAATATTTCATGACCCTGGCGCTGATCGCCGCCGGGGTCGAGCGGCTGGCGACCGAAATCCGCCATCTGCAGCGCACCGAAGTGCGCGAGGCCGAGGAATATTTCGCCCCCGGGCAAAAGGGCTCCTCGGCGATGCCGCACAAGCGCAACCCGGTGCTGGCCGAGAACCTGACCGGCCTCGCGCGCCTGGTCCGCTCGACCGTGGCGCCGGCGCTCGAAAACGTGGCGCTGTGGCACGAGCGCGACATCTCGCACTCCTCGGTCGAACGGGTGATCGCCCCCGATGCGACGATCGCGCTCGATTTCGCGCTGGCCCGGCTGACCGGGCTCGTCGAGCGGCTGGTGGTCTATCCCGAAGAGATGCGCCGCAACCTCGAATCCTTGGGCGGCCTGGTCAATTCGCAGCGCGTGCTGCTGGCGCTGACCCAGGCCGGGATGAGCCGCGAGGACGCCTATGCCGCGGTCCAGCGCCATGCGATGGCCGCCTGGCGCGGCCAAGGCCGCTTCGCCGATCTGCTCAAAGGCAACCCCGAAATCGCCCGCTATCTCGCGCCCGAGACGATCGACGACCTGTTCGATACCGCCTATCATCTAAAGCACGTCGACACGATCTTCCGCCGCGTCTTCGGCGAGTGATGGTCCGCTGCCAATCTCCAGCATTTCACTCGCGCCTCGATTTGCCATCGAAAAGTGACCATTGGTCACAATCTCGCTTGACGATGCGCGGACCGACGCATATCTGATATCTGCCGCCCCCGCGTGGGCGCGCCCACGGTGCCCATTGGCCACGCCCGCCAGCGAAGCGCCAAGGGAAGTCTCCAAATGAGGCTGGTTTTCAGACGTGCTGCGGAAAAAGCGCTCGATAGAATCCAAGCGGATCGCCGACGGCAGGTTATTTCTCAAATCAAGGACCTCGCTGCCGACCCGAGCCGTCGCAGTCTCAGCGTCAAGCCGCTGGCAGGCAGCGACTTGTTCTGCCTTCGCGTCGGCGAACACCGGGTCCTTTTCAGCCTAAACGAGGCGGAGGGGATTTTGACCGTGGAGTTAATTCGCACCCGTGGCGATGTCTACAAAAGGTAGCCAATGTCTATCGCGTTACCTAAGCCAAAGCTCGTCACCGAGAATGAAGTCGTGCTGTCGCGAGAGGACTGGGAACGGATTGTTGAAATTCTCGGAGATGCGATGCTGGCGAGCGAACTTGCGCAGGATGTCGATGACCATGCCGCCGTCGCGGCGGCGCGTGTCGAGGACGCCGCTTTCGCCGCCCGGGTAGAGAGCGAACGAGGCATGCCCGTCGAAGTCACGATCCCGATCGAGGTGATCGAAGCCAAACTGGACGGCGCTCACCCGATCAGGGCTTGGCGCGAAAGCCGCGGTTGGACGCAATCGTACCTGTCGTTCAAATCGAGCGTGAGTCGCGACTTGATCGCGCAACTCGAGACGCGGCGAAAAAAGGGCAGCATCGAGACGCTCGACCGCATCGCACGGGCGCTTGGCGTCCCGATCGAGGCGCTGATCGAGGACCAGCGAGGTTGACCGGTCACACCGGGCTACGGCAGAAACACGCGCGACCGGCTGTTCGACCCCGCCTATCATCTGAAGCACGTCGACGCCATCTTCCGCCGCGTCTTCGGCGACTGAGCGCACCACAGGAGGAGCAGAAATGAGCTCGCTACGCAGCCGCAACGGCCCCCGCATCAAGTATGTCGCCGATGAGGGCGGCCCCTACGACACGATCACCATCGACAAATTGACGCCGATCATCGGCGGCGAGATCGGCGGCGTCGACCTCGCCCAGCCGCTCGGCAACCGCACCCTCGACGAGATCCACCGGGCGCTGGCCGAGAATTCGGTGATCTTCTTTCGCGACCAGCATCTGACCCCCGACCAGCACCTGGCGTTCGGCCGGCTGTTCGGCGAGCTGCATCTGCATCCGGCGGCGCCGCACGCGCCGGGCAAGCCCGAATTGATGATCATCCACGCCGACAAGGACAGCCCCCGCGCCAATGGCGAGGGATGGCACTCCGACGTGTCGTGCGATCCCGAGCCGCCGATGGGCAGCATCCTCTACATCAGGACATGCCCGCCGCGTGGCGGCGACACCTTGTTCGCCAGCATGTACGCGGCCTACGAGGCGCTGAGCGATCGGATGAAGACCTATCTCGACGGCCTGACCGCGCGCCATGACGGCGAGCACTATCGCGGGCAATACGCCAATTACGGCGTCAAGGACAAGGAGAGCTACCCCTTTGCCGATCACCCGGTCGTGCGCACCCATCCGGTGACCGGCAAAAAGGCGCTCTACGTCAACCAGGGCTTCACCCGCTACATCAACGGCATCCCGCGGGACGAGAGCAGCGGCATCCTGCGCTATCTCTACGAGCACATGGCGAACCCGTTGTTCCAATGCCGCTTCCGCTGGCAGGAAAATTCGATCGCCTTCTGGGACAATCGCTGCGTCCAGCACCATGCGATGTGGGATTACTGGCCGCACACCCGCTCCGGCAACCGGGTCACGGTCAAGGGCGACCGCCCGGTGTGAGCAGCGCCCGGTCTGAGCAGCGCCCGGTGTGCGGCAGCTACTCCTTCATCAGCTGCTGCTTTGCCTGTTCGGCGAAGTGCGCGAGCTCGAAGGCGATGCGGGCCGGGGTGATGTCGGGCTCTTTGGCGGCGAGGTCGGCATAGAGCTTGTCGATGACGTGCTGATCTCCGCCCGCGCCGAACTGGGCGGCGACGATGTCCTTGGCATAGGCGTCCGCGGCATCATCGGCGAGCCCGAGACGCTGCGCCGCCCACAGCCCGAGCAGCCGGTTGCGGCGCGCGGTGGCCTTGAAGCGCAGCTCCTCGTCGTGCTTGAACCGGGCCTCGAAATCCTTTTCACGGTCGGCAAAGGTCGGCATAGTCATTTAACCCCAGCAATGCGGCGAGCGCCGTCGCTGCTTCCGGCGACATGGCGCGACGATCTTAGCGCGGCAGGCGGGGAACGCCAGAGGCCGCCGGGAGCATCAGACAGCGAATGTGCACGGTCGTGATCCTGCGCCGGCCCGAGCACCGCTGGCCGCTCGTCATCGGCGCCAATCGCGACGAGATGATCGACCGGCCCTGGCAGGCGCCGGCGCGTCATTGGCCGGATCGGCCGGAGGTCGTGGCCGGGCTCGATGTGCTGGCCGGCGGATCGTGGCTCGGGATCAATGATTGGGGGGTGACCGCCGCGGTGCTGAACCGGACCGGCTCGCTCGGGCCCCTGCCCGGCCGCCGCTCGCGCGGCGAGCTCGTCCTCGAAGCGCTCGACCATGCCGACGCGGTCGCCGCCGCCGAGGCCTTGTCGCACCTCGATCCCGATTCGTACCGCACCTTCAACCTGATCGTCGCCGACGAGCGCGACGGGTTTTGGCTGCGCCATGCCGGCGGGGCGCGTATCGAGGTTCATCCGCTCAAGGATGGGCTGTCGCTGATCGCCGCCGGCGATGTCGACGATCTCGGCGCGCGGCGGCTCGAACTGGCGATGCCGGCCTTTCGCGAGTGGCCGGCGCCCGATCCCGATCGCGGCGATTGGACCGCCTGGCAGGAACTGCTCGGCAGCAGCCGGGCGCCGCCGGGAGAGCCGGCCAGCGCGGCGATGCGATTTCGCACCGATGGCTATGGCACGGTATCGAGCGCGCTGATCGCGCTGCCCGCGCGCAGCGAGCCCGATCGCCAGGCGCATTTCCGCTTTGCCGGGTGGCTGCCCGAGGCGACCCCCTGGCAGGATGTCGGCCTGGGCTGATTGGGCGGGCTGATTGGCTGGGGTGATCAGGCAGGGTCGGGATTGTTTGCGCGCGCAGGCCCCGCTATATCGAGGACGGAGCCACAGCAGCGCCGGTCATCGCGATGAAAGCGCGGGTGCGCGTCACCCTTAAGCAAGGCGTGCTCGACCCCCAGGGCAAGGCGATCGGCAACGCGCTCGCCGCACTGGGTTTCGCCGGCATCGGCGAGGTTCGGCAGGGTAAGCTGATCGAAATCGATCTCGGCGCCGCCGACCCGGCCGACGCTCGCGCGCGTGTCGAGGCGATGTGCCGGG
This sequence comes from uncultured Alphaproteobacteria bacterium, assembly GCA_963814805.1. GTDB lineage: Bacteria > Pseudomonadota > Alphaproteobacteria > ATCC43930 > CGMCC-115725 > AP-15. The sequence goes on from CAWFER010000016.1 coordinate 57,517, forward strand.
AGTTGCTCGCCAACCCGGTCATCGAAGACTACGCGATCGAGATCGGATAGAGGGCGATTTGGCTTCGCTAAAATCCTCGCGGAAAGCATTCGACATGCAGGGCGGTACTTTCCCTAATCCTAATGATCTTCTGGAAGATGTCGTACAGTTCGGGATGGCAGCAGTCAAAGATTACCGGGAAATGAGCGGAGACGCATCGATCTGGGAAATACCAGAGCGTTGGTCCCAGACCGAGCTGGCTAGGCAGATTTGGAAGAAGCATGGCATTTACATTTGGCTTGAATTGGCAATTCCAAAGATCCTTGGGTGGATGAATGAGGGACAACAGGTGCCATTAGTACTTGAAGGCGAACGAACGACTGGTCGAATTGACATTGCCTTATTTTCTACAGCTGAACGGCCAGAGTTTGCCGATTTTTCGGGCATCATTGAAATAAAAAAGGTGATTGTTAACGGCAGTGAATGTACTTATGATGCGCAGCGAATACGAGCGATTAATAAGTTATTTCCGATTTGTGGTATTGTTGGTGGCCTAGTCGTTGGAAATTTGAGCTCTGTCAGCTCTGTGATGGCGACTAACCTGGATCTTCCGACCTCCTCTATCATTTGTTCAAAAGGCGTCGAGGACGCTGACACTGGCTTCAGTTACGGATTTGTTGCTGCCCTTGTTTGATTCCACGGAAATCAATAACCTATGAGCGCTTCCGTGAAGACCGCCGTCATCATCTTCCCGGGCTCGAACCGGGAGCGCGATGTGTGCTTGGCGCTGAAGCGGGCGACCGGACACGAGCCGCTGCGGGTATGGCACCGCGAGGCGAGCCTGCCGCCGGCCGATCTGATCGTGCTGCCCGGCGGCTTTGCCTACGGCGACTACCTGCGCTGCGGGGCGATGGCGGCGCATTCGCCGATCATGCGCGCGGTGCGGGCGCGGGCCGACCGCGGCGCCCCGGTGCTCGGCATCTGCAACGGCTTTCAGATCCTGACCGAGGCCGGGATCCTGCCGGGCGCGCTGCTGCCGAACCGGTCGATGCGCTTTACCTGCCGCGACATCCATCTGCGGGTCGAGAACAATCGAGACCATCTTTACCTGCGGCTATGCGGCCGGCCAGGCGATCCGGGTGCCAGTCGCCCACCATGACGGCAACTACACCGCCGACCCCGAAACGCTCGACCGGCTCGAAGGCGAGGGCCTGGTCGCCTTCCGCTATTGCGCCGCCGACGGCAGCCTTTCCGAGGCCGACAATTTCAACGGCTCGGCGCGGGCGATCGCCGGCATCTTCAACGAAACGCGCAACGTCCTCGGGCTGATGCCGCACCCCGAAAACGCTGCCGACCCGCTGCTCGGCAGCGCCGACGGCCAACCCTTCTTCGCCGGCCTGGCGAGCGCGCTGTCGTGAGCGGCGGCGGCAACGTCACTCCTGCCCTCGCCGCCGAGCACGGGTTGACCAAAGCAGAATTCGACCGCGCCTGCACCATCCTCGGCCGCATCCCGAACCAGACCGAACTCGGCGTCTTTTCGGTGATGTGGAGCGAGCACTGCTCGTATAAATCCTCGAAAATCTGGCTGCGGACCCTGCCGACCACCGGCCCGCGCGTCATCTGCGGACCGGGCGAGAATGCCGGGGTCGTCGATATCGGCGACGGCGACGCGGTCGTCTTCAAGATCGAGAGCCACAACCACCCCTCGTTCATCGAGCCCTATCAGGGGGCGGCGACCGGGGTCGGCGGCATCCTGCGCGACGTGTTTACGATGGGGGCGCGGCCGGTGGCGATCCTCAATTCGCTGCGCTTCGGCAGCCCCGAGCATCCGCGCACCCGGCATCTCGTTGCGGGCGTCGTCGCCGGCATCGGCGGCTACGGCAATTGCGTCGGGGTGCCGACGGTCGGCGGCGAGTGCGAGTTCGATCCCGCCTATGACGGCAACATCCTGGTCAACGCGATGTGCGTCGGCCTAGCGCGCGCCGACCGAATCTTCTATTCGACCGCCGCCGGGCCGGGCAACGCCGTCGTCTATGTCGGCGCCAAGACCGGGCGCGACGGCATCCACGGGGCGACGATGGCCTCGGCCGAATTCGGCGGCGACGCCGGCCGAAAAGCGGCCGACAGTGCAGGTCGGCGATCCATTCACCGAGAAATTGCTGATCGAGGCCTGTCTCGAACTGATGCAGGGCGACGCGATCGTCGCGATCCAGGACATGGGCGCGGCTGGGCTGACCTCGTCCTCGGTCGAGATGGCCGGCAAGGGCGGGCTCGGCATCGAACTCGACCTCGATCGGGTGCCGGTGCGCGAGACCGGCATGACCGCCTACGAGATCATGCTGAGCGAAAGCCAGGAGCGGATGCTGATGGTGCTGCGCCCCGGCAGCGAGGCCGAGGCGCGCCGGATCTTCGAGAAATGGGAGCTCGATTTCGCGGTGATCGGCCAGGTGACCGACACCGGGCGTCTGGTGCTGCGGAAAGACGGCGAAACCGTCGCCGAGATCCCGGTCGGGCCGCTGGTCAGCGAGGCGCCGCTCTACCAGCGACCCTGGCGGCGGGCCGAGCCGCAGCCGGAGATCGAGCCGGCCGCCCTCCCCGACCGCGACCCGCTCGAATGTTTGCGGCAGCTGATCGGCTGCGCCGGCGCTCGCCTCGAAGCGCTGGATCTGGGAGCAGTACGACCACCTGGTGATGGGCGACACGGTCAAGCGGCCAGGCGGCGACGCCGCGGTGATCCGGGTCGGCGAGAAAAAGGCGCTGGCGCTCTCGACCGATTGCACCCCGCGCTATTGCCGGGCCGACCCGGTGCGCGGCGGGATGCAGGCGGTGGCCGAAAGCTGGCGCAACCTCAGCGCGGTCGGCGCCTTGCCGCTCGCCCTGACCGACTGCATGAATTTCGGCAACCCCGAGCGGCCGCGAGATCATGGGCCAGTTCGTCGGCGCGATCGAAGGCATTGCCGCGGCCGCTTGGCGCTCGATTATCCGGTCGTCTCCGGCAATGTGTCGCTCTACAACGAAACCAGCGGCAAGGCGATCCTGCCCACCCCCGTCATCGGCGGCGTCGGGCTCGATCGCCGATGCCGCCCAGGCGATCGATTTGGCGCTGAAGCGCGATGGCGACGCGCTGATCCTGATCGGCGAAACCGTGGGTCATCTCGGCGCCTCGCTCTATCTGCGCCAGATCGAAGGCCGCGAACAAGGCCCGCCGCCGCCCGTCGACCTCGCCGCCGAGCGGCGCCATGGCGATTTCGTACGCGCCGAGATCGGCGCCGGCCGGGTCGCGGCCTGCCACGATCTGTCCGATGGCGGCCTCCTCGTCGCGATCGCCGAGATGGCGATGGCCGGCGGCCGCGGCGTCGCGCTCGATCCGCTGCCGGGAGGCGCGCCGCGCAACGCCTGGCTCTTTGGCGAAGACCAGGGGCGCTATCTGATCGAGACCGCCGAGCCCGACCTCGTATTGGCCGCCGCGCACGCCGCGGCCGCGCCGGCCCGCGTGGTCGGCGTGGTCGGCGGGGTTGCGTTGACACTCCGCGGCGTCGGCGCCATATCCGTTGACGCACTGAAAGCCGCGAACGAGGCTTGGCTGCCGAACTATATGGGGCAGCGCTGACGGGCGGGGCTCGAGCGAGGGGGCCGGGCGATGGCGATGGACGCGGCGATGATCGAGCGGCTGATCAAGGAAAGCCTGCCCGACGCGCAGGTCTCGATCGAGGATCTGCGCGGCGACGGCGACCATTATGCCGCCCATGTCGTCTCCGGCGCGTTCCGCGGCAAGACCCGCGTCCAGCAGCATCAGATGGTGTACCAGGCCCTGCGCGGCCGGATGGGCAACGAATTGCACGCATTCGCGCTGCAAACCGGCGCGCCCGAAGACTAAGTCAAGGATCAACGCCCGCGCGTCACCACTTCAGCTTTCCGAAACCGAGGATCAGGAAATGGACAGCACGGTTCAAGAACGCATTCGCAATGAAATCGCCGAGACCCCGGTCGTGCTCTTCATGAAGGGCTCGCCGGTGTTCCCGCAATGCGGCTTCTCCGCTGCGGTGGTGCAGATCCTGAGCCACCTCGGGGTCAAGTTCAAAGGCGTCGACGTGCTTGCCGACCCGCAGATCCGCCAGGGGATCAAGGAATTTTCGAGCTGGCCGACGATCCCGCAGCTCTATGTCAAGGGCGAGTTCGTCGGCGGCTGCGACATCATCCGCGAGATGTACGAGACCGGCGAATTGCAGCAGGTGCTCGAACAGAACGGGGTCCCGGTTCGCGCCTGAGACGGCTGGCTCAATCGGCGCCGGCGACGGCTCTGAGCCGCGTCGGGTCGAGCCGGAAGATCACCGGAAAAAACGGGTAGCGCCACGGCATGTGCCGCGCGCCCGCCTCGCTGACGCCCCACAATTCACCGCTGCGATCGAAGGCGATGCCTTCGGCGCCGGCGGCGATTGGGTAGCGCTGTTGAAGACGACCGCTGGCGGGATCGAGCCGATCGAGAAAGCCCCAGCCGATGTCGCTGCGCGCGATCCATAGCCGGCCTTTGCCGTCAAGCGCCCCGCCCTGCGCGTAGCTGGGCAGCGGCACGACTGCGGCAGCCGTCGCAGCGCTCAGCACCGCGCCGTCTGGCAGCGAGCGAAGCGTTGCGAGCCCGAATTTAAAGGCCTTGGCCGGCCGGGTTTCCTCATAGTCGCCGATCCAGATCGCCCGCTCTCCTGAAACCGCGCGCGAAACCGCAAACGCGCCCTTCAGCCCAGGGCCGAGCCGGAAAACCCGGAATTTCGGGGCGGCCCCGGAAAAGGCGCGGCCGAGGTCGACCTCGAACAAGGTGTGAGTATCGGCGATAAACAACTTGCCGGCGCCCGCATAGGCCAGACCGCCGGCGTGCCCGCACGGAAAGGGAACGTCGAAATGGCCGGTCTCTGCGCCGGTCTGCCGGATCGATCCGAAACACCCGGCACGGGCCGCGGTCGACCCAGGCTCGATCGCTTCGGTAGGCCGAGACGAATATTCTGCCGCGCGGCGACCGCCAGGCCCTGCGGGTCCCAGCCCTGATCGAGACCCGGCATCCAGATCAGCCGATTCGCCGCCGCAAGGTTCGGAACCGGGCTGACCCCGGCCGCGCCATAGCTCGGCCGCCGCCCGAGGATGCCGTGCTCAATCGCCTCGAGCCGGTGCGAGACCGGCGAAACGCCGCACGCCGCGACGATGGCGAAGGCCATGATGATCCGCCCGGCTCGCGCGCGCCGTCCAATGTCGCGCATGCCGGAGCCGCGCATGGCTCGAAACCCACCCCCTGCACAGGATTGGCGACCCGTCCCTCGCCTTGCGCCCTCGCGAGCCGCCCGCTATCGTCAGCGCCGCGCCGCGGGGGGCGCGGCCTTGTCGGGGGACGACGCGATCATGTCGGATGTCGGGGGAATAGCGGGCGACCGGCTGAAATCCTTGATCGAACGCATCGAGCGGCTCGAAGAGGAGAAGCATGCGCTCGCCGAGGACATCAAGGAAGTCTATGCCGAGGCCAAGGGCATCGGCTTCGACCCGAAGATCATGCGGCAGATCATCCGCATCCGCAAACGCGACAAGGACGAGCTCGACGAGGAGGAGAGCCTGCTCGACGTCTACAAGCGCGCGCTCGGCATGCTTCCGGATCTGAGCCCGCAGTCGCAGGCCGCCGAATAGCCCCTACTGCGCCGCTCGCGCCGCGTTCGGCCGCAGGCGCCGGCGCAGCGCCGCCAACAGCGCGTCGGCCTCGGCCTCGCTCGCATCGAACCGGCAGACAAAGCGGGCGACCGTCCGGCTGCGGCGATAAAACGCCAACCCGTCGGCTTCGAGCGCATCCATGACGGCGCTCGGCAGTTCGAGAAAAATCTCGTTGATCTCGATCGGGGCCAGCAGCCGGGCCTCCGGGATCGCCGCGAGCCCGGCGGCGATGCGCGCCCCCAGCGCATTCGAAGCGCGGGCCATCTTCAGCCACAGCTCATTTTCGACATAGGCGATCAGCTGGGCCGAGGCGAACCGCATCTTCGACCACACCTGCCCGGCGCGGCGCAGCTGCACCGCGAGCCCGTCGACGAGTGCGGGGTCAAAGACCACAATCGCGTCGCACAAGGCGCCGCCGTTCTTGGTGGCGCCGAACGACATGATGTCGACGCCACGGCGCCACGTCGCCTCGGCTGGGCTGCAGCCGAGCCGCGCCACGGCATTGGCAAACCGCGCCCCGTCCATGTGCAGCTTGAGGCCGTTGGCCTTGGCGATGGCGGCGACGGCGCCGATCTCGTCGATCGAATAGACCGTGCCGAGATCGCTCGCCTGGGTCAGGCTGACCGCGGTCGGCCGGCCGTGATGCAGCTGCCACGGCATGGCCTCGGCCAGGGTTTCGGCCAATTGCCCGGCGCTCGAACCGCCCGTGTTCGCCGGCGACCGGCGTCAGCTTGAGCCCGCCGCCGAAGAACCCGGCGGCATTGGCCTCGGCGGTGTTGATATGCGCCCCCTCGCTGCAATAGACGATGCCCCAGGAGGGGCCGAGCGCCGCCAGGCCGAGCGCGTTGGCGGCGGTCCCGGTCGCCACCGGAAACACCCGCACCGCGGTCTCGAACAACTCGGAAAACCGCTGTTGCAGCGCCGCCGTCCACTGGTCGCCGCCATAGCCGAGCGCGGTGTCGCGATTGGCGCGCACCAGCGCCTCGAGGATTTCCGGCGCCGCCCGTCCGGTATTGTCGCTGCGGTAGTCGATCATCGTCTGATCACTTTCCTTCGCATCTCGCTCTTTCGCGTGTCGCCGGGCCGCCGGACCGGGCCGGCATGCGCCACCCGCAGCACGATCATATAGCGCAGCCGCGAGCGGCCGGCATAGGCCGGCGCCCGCAAAGCCGCCGAACGCATCCGCGCCTCGTGCTGATACAGGCGCGAGCGGATGAAGGCGGCGCGCACCTCTCTGGCCCAGGCCGTGTTCTGCAACGGATGTGCTGCGGCATGCGGCGCGAACGGCGGGACGGCGGGCGGGTTGGCGCGGACCGTCGCGGCGGCCGCGACGCGGGCGGGCGCCGCCGGCGTCGCGAGGGTCGGCGGCCCGATCTGCGGCGATCCCATCAAGGCCGGCGCATTGCGCAGCCGCTCGCGCGGCAGCTGCAGCAGTGCCGGCGGCGACCGCCTGCCCGGCGACAAAAACCGGCCGCGGGACCACGCTGGCAAATATCCGGTTGGCGAAGGCGCCGTTGGTGATCGCCGCCGGCGGCTCGCCATCGGCGCGGAGCCGGACGATCCCAGGGTCGTCGATGTCGGGCATGTTCAACTTGCGGATATAGTCGAGATTCGTCAGTATAGCTCGGCCAATAGACCTCGCCGGGCGCCAGCGGAAACCAGGCGACCGCCGGCCCGGTCCCCTCGGCAAAGCTCAGGCCGACGCCGGGCGTGCCGAGAAACCCGACCACCGCCGGCGCATAGACCGGGTGCGCCGCGTAGCCGCCGGGGACCCACGCCCAATGCTGATCGACAAACGCCCAGCGCCCGTAATGCGACGGGGCGAAACCCCAGGCCTCGTCATCGATCCAGGTCCAGCCCCAGGGCGCCACCCACCGCCAATGGCCGTCGCGATAGGGCGCCCAACCGGCCGGCAGCGCGCCGGGAACCCACACCTCGCCGTATCCGGCGGCGGCCTTCCACTTGCCGGCGCCATCGAGCGCCGCCAGCCCGCTGATCGCCGGCGAGACGAAATAGGCTGCGGCAAGGCGGGCTTCGTCGACCGCGCGTCCGCGGCACCATTGGCTGAAGGCGTCGGGCGCCGCCACCTCGCCGGTAGCGCTAGGCGCGCCGGGGCCGAGCAGGGCCGCGGTCCCGGCATCGGCGGTGACCTCGCTGCCGCCGCCGAAAAAGCGCGCCTCCCCGGCAAACGCCACCACCCTTGAAGGTGCTTCGCCGTCGCCGGCCGCGATATCGTATTGTCCGGGCCGCAGCAGCCAGACCCCGCCGCGTGGAATGTCGACCTCGACGCTTTCGCCATCGCCGATCCGCCCGACGCCGAGCCCGATGCGCCCGCGCCGGACGGTGATTTCGACGACCCGCTCGCGCAGATCGGCGATCGCGATCTCGCTGCTCCCGGCGAGATCGATCGTGTCGGAACCGATGCGCAGCTCGGCGCGGGCCTGTGGCTCGGTGCGCAGGGAGACGCCGCGCGCGACCGGGTCGTTGATTTCGGCGTCGGACCACGCCCGATCGCCCGGCCCGCGAAAACCGACCTTGCCCGACACCAAGGCTGATCCGCCCGACCCGTCCGGGCGGCGCTGGCCCCGGCTTCGGCGAACCGGCATCTTTACCGGCGCCGAAATTCCCGGCCGACGCCGCGGCGCTCGTACCGAAAGCCGCAGCCAATCCGATGCTCGAGGCCAATCCGATCGCGAAAAGGAGCCGCATGGCTTCCCCGGTATCCATGCCGTGCCGACCCAGTCTAGCAGATCGACCGCGCCGTCAACGGTTTTTGTCGCGGGCCCGCCGGCGATGAGCGATCGACGGCTGCGATCGACCGCGCCGGCGCTGGCGCTCGGGATCGGCTGCGAGCGCGGCTGCCCGCCGCCGAAATCGCCGCGCTTGGTCGAGGCGGCATTGGCCGAGGCCGGGCTGGCCGCAGCCGCGGTCGCGGCGATCGTCTCGATCGAACTGAAGCGCGACGAACCGGCGATCCTGGCAGCTGGCGGCGGCGCTCGGGGTGCCGGCGCGGTTTTTTACCGCCGCGCGCCTGCTGGCCGAGACCGGCCGCCTCTCGGAGCGATCGGCTGCGGCGTTCCGCGCCACCGGCTGCTGGGGGGTGGCCGAGGGCGCGGCCCTCGCCGCCTGCGGCCGCGGACGGGGTTTTGATCGTGTCCAAGCGCCGCTCGCGGCGGGCGACCTGCGCGGTGGCGCGCGCGTCGGCGCCGATCGACGCCGCTGCCCTGGCCTTGCGCGGCGCCAGTTGACGCGGCAGAACCGGAGCACCGGACGCCGCCACCCGCAGCCGCGGCATTGCGGCACCCCTCGCCGCACTTGCCACGGCGCCCCGCCGCCCTCACCTTGCCGGCGGCAGCCGTACTATCGTGGGAGTGCGGGGGTGTCTTTCTCGACGATTTCGGCGCGATCCGACGCCGGCGCCGCGGTCGCGGCAAAAGCCCGGCCGGGGGCGGTCGCCGGCTGGCTATTTGCCTGCTGCGCGCTGATCTTGCGATGGTGGTGGTCGGCGGGATCACCCGGCTGACGCTTTCCGGCCTGTCGATCACCGAATGGCAGCCGGTTATCCGGCATCGTCCCGCCGCTGAGCGCGGCGCAATGGGCCGCCGAATTCGCCCGCTACAAGCAGATCCCACAATACCGGCTCATCCATTACGGGATGAGCCTCGCCCAGTTCAAAGGCATTTTTTTCTGGGAATACATACACCGGCTGCTGGGCCGATTGATCGGGTTCGCCTATGCCGCGCCGTTGGTCTGGTTCTGGGCGCGCGGACGGTTGCCGCGCCGGCTGATCCCGGCGCTGCTCGGCATTCTGGCGCTCGGTTTCGCCCAGGGCGCGCTCGGCTGGTACATGGTCGAGAGCGGGCTCGTCCACCGGGTCGAGGTCAGCCAGTACCGGCTCGTCGCCCATCTCGCCCTGGCGCTGGTCGATCTACGCCGCGATGCTGTGGGTGGGCTTGGGTCTCGCGCGCGGCCCGGCGCTGGGGGAGGCTGCCCCGGCTGGCGGCGGGCGGCCAACGCCGTCATTTTCCTGGTCGGGCTGACGATCGCGGCCGGCGGGTTTGTCGCCGGCACCCGCGCCGGGCTCGTCTACAACACCTTTCCGCTGATGGACGGCCGGCTCGTTCCCGCCGACTATGCCAAGCTTCATCCGTTCATCCGCAACTGGTTCGCCAACGTCGCCGCGATCCAGTTCGACCATCGGCTGCTGGCGATGACGACATTCGCGGCAATTTTGCTGGTCGTCGCCGCCGGCTGGCGTGCGCGGCTGCCAAAGCCTGCCCACATCGCCCTCTGGGCGCTGCTCGCCGCCGCGGCAATGCAGGTCGGCGCTCGGCGTCTCGACCCTGCTGCTGGCGGTGCCGATCCCGCTCGCCGTGGCGCATCAAGCGGGCGCGGTGATCCTTCTGACCGCGGCGATCGTCTTCCGCCACACCTTGCGCGCCAAAGAGGAGGCAATGCGATAACCCTCACCGTCTGACGCTTACCTCGCCGGCGCGGCGATGTTGGACGGCCGCGGCGGCGCGGCCATATAAATCCGGTGTCGCGTGCGGGAGAGCAGCATGGCCGATGACGGCGCCTTTGCGGCGAAGACCTTGGCGGATTGGACCCGGCTCGCGCAAACCGAGCTCAAGGGCAAGCCGCTCGCCAGCCTCGACCGCGCCACCCCCGAGGGCATCACTCTCAAGCCGCTCTACACCGCCGCCGATCTCGAGGCGATCGCCGCGGCCGGCTATCCGCTGGAAGACGCGATGCCCGGCTTCCCGCCCTATCTGCGTGGCCCGCGGGCGACGATGTACGCCAACCGGCCGTGGACGATCCGGCAATATTCGGGCTTTTCGACCGCCGAGGACTCGAACCATTTCTATCGCGAAAACCTCGCGGCCGGGCAGATGGGGCTGTCGATCGCCTTCGATCTCGCCACCCATCGCGGCTACGACAGCGACCATCCGCGGGTCGCGGGCGACGTCGGCAAGGCCGGTGTGGCGATCGATTCGGTCGAGGACATGAAAATCCTGTTCGCCGGCATCCCGCTCGACAAAATGAGCGTGTCGATGACGATGAACGGCGCGGTCTTGCCGGTCTTGGCCGGCTACATCGTCGCCGCCGAGGAGCAGGGCGTGGCGCAAGACCGGCTCTCGGGCACGATCCAGAACGACATCCTGAAGGAGTTCATGGTCCGCAACACCTATATCTACCCGCCCGGGCCGTCGATGCGCATCGTCGCCGACATCATCGAATACACCGCCCGCCACATGCCGAAATTCAATTCGATCTCGATCTCCGGCTATCACATGGAGGAAGCCGGCGCGACCTCGGTTCAAGAGCTGGCATTTACTCTGGCCGATGGGCTCGAATACGTGCGCGCCGCGTTGTCGCGCGGCCTGGCGATCGACGAATTCGCGCCGCGGCTGTCGTTCTTTTTCGGCATCGGCATGAATTTCTTCATGGAGATCGCGAAATTGCGCGCCGCCCGGCTGCTGTGGGCGCGGCTGATGCGCCAGTTCCAGCCCAAGAACCCGGCGAGCCTCGCGTTGCGCATGCATTGCCAGACCTCGGGCGTCAGCCTCGACCGAGCAGGACCCGCACAACAACATCGTCCGCACCACGATCGAGGCGCTGGCCGCGGTGCTCGGCGGGACCCAGTCCTTGCACACCAACTCCTTCGACGAGGCGATGGCGCTGCCGACCCCGGCCTCGATGCGGATCGCCCGCAACACCCAGCTGATCCTCGCCGAGGAGACCGGCATCACCCATGTCGTCGATCCGCTCGGCGGCAGCTATTACCTCGAAAGCCTGACCCATTCGATCGCCGCGGCGGCGACGGCGCTGATCGACGAGGTCGAAGGCTTGGGCGGCATGACCAGCGCGGTCGAGGCCGGCATGCCGAAACTGCGCATCGAGGAGGCGGCGGCGCGCCGGCAGGCGGCGATCGATCGCGGCGTGGAGACGATCGTCGGGGTCAACAAATACCGCTCGGGCGATGCCGCCGAAATCGACCTCCTCGATATCGACAACAGCGCGGTGCGCGCCGCGCAGATCGCCCGCCTCGACCAGGTCCGCCACAGCCGCGACCCAAAGCGATGCGCGGCGGCGCTCGGCGCGCTGACCGAGGCGGCGCAGAGCGGCCGGGGCAACCTGCTTGGCGCTGTCGATCGAGGCGAGCCGGGCGCGGGCCACGGTCGGCGAGATTTCCGACGCGCTCGAACAAATCTTCACCCGCCATCGCGCCCAGATCCGCGCCGTCAGCGGCGTCTATGGCGGCCAGTACCAGGACGACGAAGGCTTCCGCCGGGTGCAGCGCCAGATCGAGGCCTTCGCCCGCGACGAGGGCCGCCGCCCGCGCATGCTGGTCGTCAAATTGGGCCAGGACGGCCACGACCGCGGCGCCAAGATCATCGCCACCGCCTTTGCCGATATCGGCTTCGATGTCGATATCGGCCCGCTGTTCCAGACCCCCGAGGAAGCCGCCCGCCAGGCGGTCGAGAACGACGTGCACATCGTCGGCGTCTCGAGCCAGGCCGCCGCCCATAAGACCCTGGTCCCGGCGCTGATCGAAGCCCTTCGCCGCGAGGGGGCCGGCGACATCCTCACCGTCTGCGGCGGGGTCATCCCGCCCAAGGACTATGATTTCCTAAAGAAGGCCGGGGTCAGCGCAATCTACGGCCCCGGCACCAACATCCCCGCCGCCGCCGCCGAAATCCTGGCGCTGATCCAGAAGCACCGCTTGGCGGCGTGAGACGCGCTTGCCGATCTGAATGCGTGAGGAAGGGAAGCACCATTCGATGCCTTTTTGGACGTCTCGGCAAAAGCGTATTGGGGTCTTCACCCGTGATCAGAGGCGGCTTGAAAATGCCATCGTCTGTTTGAACGAATTAGAATATTTGCTAAAGAAATATTTGAAAGACGCTTATAGATTAGACGAATATGCCATCGCGAAGCTAAAAACGGTTCATGCTGAGGCCGCACACACACAAGCCGTAGCTGCATCGGGAAAACCGACGATCCTGAGTGCGCTTCAAGCGTTAGCTTCTCAGAAAGAAAAGGAGCTACAGAAAATTTCTCCATCTTCTCAGGATTCTCCGGAAGCGATTATCAGAATGCTAATGTGCAAAGCGATGTTGGAATCCATCAATCATCAGATATTTGCATGGCAAAAGGAGGGTAAAACTCAATAATATCCAGACGTTGGGTACGAGCAAGGTAGATAGGAAAATTTGATGCCAAAATATGATTGCTGCGTGTGCGACGAGCCATTTAAGTTCGGGCCACACGTTTACGAAGGGAGGCCAATCCCGGGATGGCAGGATTTGATGATATGCCGTGAATGCGAAAAGTCGAATCACGACGGTGTTGTTTCTGCCACGCATCCGCATCTGATGCAGCGCTTGAAATCGTTGGGTATTGAGGTTGTGCTCAACAAGGATGGATGGATAGTGTTGCTGGCATCGGGTCAAAATGACCTCTACGTCTTGTAGCGGCCTCGCGCCTGGACGCCTCTAGAAACCGATTGTTTTTGAAGGCGAACCACCCCGCATCTACGATGGGGATACAGCAAGCGTAGGGCGGAAAAGCGCAGCGCCTTCCGCCAACTGGCGCGGTGGCCGACAACCGATGGGCTGGCGAAGGACGATCACGGTATCGGGCAGCAAGCGTAGGGCGGAAAAGCGCAGCGCCTTCCGCCGGGTATCGCGGCGACCGGCGTTGCATCGCGTGGCGGAAAGGCAGGGCGATCACGTCAATCGGGCGGGGGTGCTGCCGCTGCTGACAGATATTCTCGAACGCTCGACCTTTTCACTCGCCACCCCGGCGCAGGCCGGGGCCCATCCGTCCACGGCACGAGCGGATAATCGCTGGTGCGACGTTGCCACTGATTGGAATTTCCGAGCGGCGGAGGAGTGGCTCCGGGCCTCCGCCGGGAACACGATAGGAGACGTTAAAATTGCCATATTGACATCGTATCGTGCGCTCCATTGCGGCTCCATCGAATCGGGCGCCGCGGCGGAGCGACGAAGCCCGAACGCCTGATATGGACCTGCAAATAACAGGCGGAACAGGAGCGAGCGCGACTGGAAACGGGTTACGCGGCGGCGGCGAGATCGCGGATCAGGCCAGCCAGCCGCGGCGTCAGCGCGTCGAGGCTGTAGCGGCTCTCGACCAACGCCCGGCCCGTGATCCCAAGCTGCTGCGCGCCCAGGGGGTCGGCGAGGATGGCCGAGAGTGCGGCGACCCATTCGTCTTGCGTCGTGGCGGCGAGCCCGATCTCGGCTTGCGCCAAAACCTCGCAGTTCATGCCCACCGGCGAGACCACGCAGGGCCGCCCGGCCGCCAGGTATTGCAGCATCTTGAAGCTGCATTTGCCGCGCTCCCACGGGCCGTCGTCGAGCGGCATCACCCCGAGCGTGATCGAAGCGAGGAAATCGGCCTCCACAGCAGGCGACCACGGCGCATAGCGCACCGGCAGGCCCGGCAGGTCGGGCGGCTCTTCGCAGCAGACCGCGATCGAGGTGCCCGGAAAGCGCCGGGCGACCTCAGCCAGCGCCGGGGCGATCCGCTCCAGATAGCGCAGATTGCCGGCCGACCCGATCCAGCCGATGACCGGACGCTCGGGCAACTCCTCGACCCGATAGGCCGCGGTATCGACCGCGGTCGGCAGCACCGCGACTTCCCCGTTCCAGCGCCGCCACGCCTCGGCCAGCCAATCGTTGCCGACCACCACCAGATCGGCGAGCCGGGCCAGCCTTTTGGCCGCCCAGCCGCCGCGGTAGAGATGGATCGCGTCGTCGACATCGAGGAGCCGCGGCCGCCGGGTCAAGCCCTCGAATGTGCAGAGGGTCGAGATCATCTCGCGATGCAACAGGGTCACGTCGGCGCGCCATCCGGCGACGATGTCCGGGATTCGCTGACCCAGCGAGCCCAATGCCCAGGCCGGGCGCTGCCAATGCCGCCGCGGCGGATAGGAGCCGAGGCCCGGACTGCGCTCGACGATGTCGATCCCGAGCGGCGCCAGCGCCGGAATATATTGGCGCACGCGAAAGCGCGCCGACGACGCCGACCTGCCCCCGGTAAAGGCGTCGACCCTGAGCGACCCCCTCAAACCAGCCCCATCAAATCAACCCCATGCGCGCCAGTATCGCCGCCGGCGAATGCTGCCAGCGCAGCGAGCCGCGCGCGCGAAAATGCCCGAGGATTTCCGGCAGCTGCTCGGCATCCTCGCCGCTCCAATGGCTCAGGCTGTTTTCCACCTGCGGGAAGAAGTATAGCGCCCGGTACACCAGATCCTTTTTCAAAAACGGAAAACCCGAGCATTTCAGCAACAGCAGGTTGGTTACGTGAACCGTATTCGACAAGGTCACTTTTTCCATGACGCCGCGCTTCAACAACGTCAGCACGTTGGACTCGCCGGCCAATTGCAATGCCACGTCATTTTGCATGACGGCCGCCAAACCCTTATACTCGCTGGGATTGAAATAACTTGAGATCCGCTCGAGCACTTCCTCCAGGCTTCCGTCGCAAACCAGATCCACAATCGTGCTGTGCGTGTAGAGTAGACACGGATAGACATTATGCTGCAGCAGGTGCTTGGCAATACCTGCCTCACCGCGATTTATGCTGTGTCGGCGCGACGACAACGGCACATATTTCTGCCAGAATTGCTGAAACATCGGCGAAACAAAAATCCGCCCGGAAATTACAAAAAACCAGCTTTGCACATGATAATGGAACTGAAATACTTCGGTAATCCCGATATAATCATCGGTCATCTGCTTGATCCGACCCAGCAGCTGGGCAAAGGTCGACGGCCGGATGAAATTGCTGTCGTTGCAATAGACGATCTGCGTAATCGGCTGGTCGCTGCGGCGCCGCAGATATTCGGTCCCCCACTGATAACCGCCAAAATCGCGGCCGCCATGGGGGCGCTCGACGACCGAGTGGCAATATGGCGAATAGGCGCTAACCAACTCCGGGGACAGACCGCCATTATTTATCAGGATGACATCGTACCCCAAATCCTGGAAACAATTGAGGGTGGCGAGCAAATTCTTCGAGACTTGGCCCCGCTGGCTGATCGCGAAAATGCACCAGAAGCCGGTGTGCTGGGCGTGCCCCGATGTTTCGCGCAGACCAGCCTGCCGCCGGGCCTTTGGCCGCTCGGAAAGAAAATAGACAAACAGGTAATAGGTCGCAAAGGCAAACCGGAATATCGAGAAATATCCGTACCTGAGGATGCGGTATATGAGGTGCAGTAGACGGTTCATCCGATCGGCAACTCGAAGGCGCTGCGACGAGGCGGCTGATCTACCACGCTACTCTGGCCGGTTCCAGCCCGCGCCCGGCACGCGGCCGCTCGCCGCCGATCCCGCCAAGAGCGCATCGTGGAACTCGGCCACCCCGGCATAGAGCCGGTCGGCGCCGAACCGGGCCACGGCGCACGCCGCCGCCGCCTGTCCGGCCCGGGCGCGCAACGCCGGATCGGCGACGAGCTGGGCCAGAGCCCCGGCCAAGGCGGCGGCGTCGCGCGGCGGCACGACCAGGCCGGCGCCCTCGGCGACGATGCCGTTGTCACCGACGTCGCTGACCACCACCGGCAGACCGCAAGCCATCGCCTCGATCTGCGCCACCGAGGTGCCCTCGCCAAAATCGGAGGCGAGCATGAAGATATCGGCTGCGGCATAGAGCGCCGGCATGTCGTCGCGGCGCCCGAGCAGAAGGCGCCGAGGTCCGGCCGGCAGCCGCTCGGCGCCGTCGCCGACCCCGACCAGCCACACGTTCGGCCCGGCCGTCTCGGCGGCGGCCAGCATACCCGGCCAGTTCTTCATCGGGTCGCTGCGGCCGACCGCGATTACCGCCACCGCCTCTTCGGGCAGGCCGAGCTTCCGCCGCATCGCCGCTCGCCAGCCGGGCTGCGGATGGAACCTGGCGAGATCAACTCCGTTCGGAAAAAACCGGCTCAGTCGCGAGCGAAACCCGATCCGAGCATGCTCGTCGAGCGCCACCCGGCTGTTGTAGAGGATGCCGTCGACCAACGGCGACAGCCGCGCGCCGAGCCCGACCGCGCGCCGCAGCCGCCGCGGATAACGGGCGAAATCGGGGACCGCGCCAAGAATGCTCCAGGCCAGCTTTGGCCGCGGCCGCAGCGCCGCCAGCCAAGTCGCCGCCAGCGCCGCCAGATTGCCGTGATAGAGCCAGCCCTGGACGATGCTCGGCCGCCGGCGGCGGATCAGCCGCGCCAGCCGGATCGGCCCGGTGGCCGCGGCCACGCCGCGCCGCATGCCGAGCCCGACCACCTCGACGCCGATTTCGGCAAACCGCCGGCGCATCGGGCCCTCGGAGAGGAGGCTCGCCACCACCGCGGTGCGCCCGCGGCGACGATCCTCACGGCACAATTCGAGGAGCAGCGCCTCGGCGCCGCCAAGCTCGAGGCCGGTGATCACGTGGACCACCGGGCAATCGTCGGTCAAATGGCGCCGCCGCGGCGGAAGGGTGCTGCCGCCCGGCGGGCGGTCACGCCGCCGCTCCGGGCGCGGCGGCGCCGAGCAGATCGGTCAGGGCCGAGGCCCGCTCGACCCAGCGAAAATCGTGAATGAGCGCGAGGCTCGCCTCGATTCGCTCGCTGGAAAGCCCGGCGTGCGGCGTCAGCGCGCGGTATTTGGCGTCGATGTCGGCCCAGGCGATGCCGAGCATTCCCGCTCCCTTCGGCGCGAAGACGGTGCTGGTGGCCGACCTGCCGTCGCTGGCGCGGATGGTGACGGTGGCGCCCTGCCGGTAGCGTCCGGCATTGGCCGCGGGCGGCGGCCCGACCCGCACCCGGTCGATCAGCCGATGGATCATCGGATCGGCGATTTTGGCCGGGGTCGCGTGCACCCAGGAAAAGCCGCGGTCGGCGGCGCCGGCGGCGAGGAAATAGGCCGGGCTGTGCGCCATGCCGATCAGATCGGCCGGATGCAGCGGATCGGCGAGCGCCGTCACACCGGGGCGCGACAAGGTGATGCTGGCGATCTCCTCGGGCGCGAACCCGCCCTCGCGCGCGGCGTTGGCGGCGGCTTCGGCCAGCGCATGATGCGGATGGCCGCCGGGAACGAGCTTGACCGCCATGTCGGTGACGATATCCCACGATTGCCCCAGATCGCGAACGAGCGCCGGCCGCGGCCCCGGCGGGCTCGACCTCGCCATAAACCGCGAAAAAGCCGTGGCGCGCTTCGAGGATGCCCAATTCGGCCTTGAACCCGCGTTCGGCGGCGAGCGCCGCGTCGATCCCCAGCTTTGCCGCCAGCCCGGCATGGTATTCGCGCGCCACGCTGGTGTTGGCCGCGGCGGCGAGCCCGCCGATCGAGGTCGCCGACAACGCGATCGCCTGCGCCATGCGCTCCGGCGTCGAGCCGCAACAGGCGTGCGGCGGCGACCGCGGCGGCGAAAATCGCCACCAGGCAGCCGTGAAAGCCGCTGGCGGCGGAAGCCCGGGGTGATCGCCTCGCCGATCCGCCCGGCCGCCTCGTAGCCGAGCACGATCGCCGCCAGCACGTCGTCGCCGCTGGCGCCGGTGCGCTCGGCGATGGCGAGGCTCGTCGCGGTCAAGGGCGTCCCGCAATGGACGATGTTGCGCAGATCGCTGTCGTCGCAGGCCGCGGCGTCGCTCATCACCGCGTTGACCTGCGCCGCGTCGGCGAGCGGCAGCCTGACGCCGGCCTCGAACCACACCGCGGCGTCGGGCCGGCCGCCGCGCTCGCGCGCCAGATCGCGGATGATCGCCGCCGATTCGAGCCCGCGGCCGAACGCGGCGCTGGCGATCGTGCTGGCGATCAGCATCGCCGCATGGTCGACCGCTTGCGGCGGCAGGTCGGCGGCGGAGGTGCGGGCCAGAAACTCGGCCAAATCGCGGGCGACGGTCATCGCCGCTCCTAGCGCGGCTCGGTCCAGCTTTCCGAGAACGCCAGCGCGCAGGTGCTGAACGGCCGGCCTTCGCGCTCGACCGGCCACGGCTGGCCGGCAGCCTCGCTGCCGTCGATGCGTGAGCCGCGCGCCGAGCGCCGGGATCAGCAGGCTGCACACCCCATAGCGCCGGCCGCCCTCGTTGGGCTGGGTGTGGATCAGCATCGGGTCGCCGATATCGTACCAGGTGAGGCTGATGTCCTCGTCGCTCGACACCACCCGTTCGGTCCAGAAATAGTGCGGGTCGCCCGATTTGACGAACTCGGCCTCGGTGACCGCGATCGCCGTGTCCGCAGTCTCGGCGTTGAGCATGCCCTGCACCGTCGCCTGCAGCCAGCGCGCCATCGCGATGTTGTCGGACCAGATCCGCCAGCGGTCGTCGGTCAGCTCGCTCTTCAGATAAAGCACATGCCCCGGCCCCTTCGGGCAGGTGATGATGCGCCAGAAGCTGGCGTTCGTCGTCTGCGGGCCGCCAGCGGTCGCGCTCAGGCGGATGAACGGGTTTTCGCCGGTCAGGATCACGCGGTTGGGGTCGGCGGCCATGGCGAATTCCTCCCTCGCAATCGCACCCGCTCGATCGTAGTCGATCGCCGGGCATAACGCCATGGCGGCGGCCGGTTTTCCCGGAGCGGACGAAAGGCCCCCGAGTTTGACATCGGCGCAGGCGCCCCCTAGCCTCGCCGCTGCTGCCCGATGAGGTGGGAGAGATTTTGGACGCGCCGGTCCGCCCGATCCCGATGACGGCGCTCAACCGCAAGCTCGGCCGGTTCGCGGCGCTGTCGGCCGAGGAGGAGGAGACCCTGGCGGCGCTGCAATCGGCCACCCGCCGCATTCGCCGCGGCCGCGAAATCATCAGCGAGGGACGGCGCTACGATTCGCTGCTGGTGATGATCGAGGGCGCCGCGATCCGCTACCGCATTCTGCACGACGGGCGCCGTCAGATCCTGAACATCGCGCTGGCCGGGGACTTCATCGGCTTTCCCGCCTGCTTTTTCGAGCATGCGCTCTATTCGGTGGCGGCGCTCGGCGAGGTGGTGGTCGCGGCCATTCCGTTTGCCGAGCTGCTGGCGCTGTTTGCCGAGCGGCCGCGGCTCGCCGCCGCGATCCTGTGGTCGTTTTCGTGCGAGGCGGCGATGTACGCCGAACGGCTGACCGATGTCGGCCGGCGCTCGGCGCTGGAGCGGGTCGCGCATTTCCTGCTCGAGCTACTGACCCGGCTCCAGGCCGTGGGGCTGGCGCAGGCGCGCTCGTTTCGCCTGCCGCTGACCCAGGAGCTGATCGCCGACGCGCTCGGCCTCAGCCTGCCGCACGTCAACCGCACCTTGCGACGGCTGCGCGAGGACGGGCTCGTCGGCATCGCCGATCAATGGGTCACGATCAGCGACATCGACGCGCTCGCCGAACTCGCCGATTTCGAGCAAGGCTATCTCGGCCGGTTTCGCCTGCCCGATTTTCCGACGTAGCCCGGCTCGACCGGGTGACCCGCCCATCTCGAACCCGCCGCGGAGCGACACGGCAGGATTGCTCTCGATTATTGCTTCAGCGCAAGGTCGCTCGCCAGCCTCGCGGTATATTGCCGGGCAACGTGCGGCGGGCTAAACCGCCGGGCGAGGCGGGAGAGCGTCAACATGCGGCTGAGTTTCCGGCACGATCCTGCCTCGCTGGCGCGGGTGGTCCGTCGGCTCGACCGGCTCGCCGGCCAGATCAACCCGTTTCTGCTGGCGGTTGCGATCGGGCTCGGCATTCTCGACTTCGCCGGGCTGGTCAATCTGGTCGACACCAGGAACCTGCCGGCGAGCAAGGCGCAGCCGGCAACCCCGGCAATGCCGCCGGCCGATGCTGTCGGCCCCTATATCAGGTAAAGCGCTGCGGATAAACCGCTGCGGCCGAGCCTTCGACCACCCCGCCCCGGCATCCCGATCACGCCGCGAGCAATCGATCCGGCGGAAAGCGCGATCAGTCGGCCGAGGCCGGACGGATCCGAAAGAAACTCGTGCGCTGCCGTTCCTCGGCCTGCAGCTTCGCGCGCACCCGCATCAGATCCTTCCAGCCGATATAGCCGACTAGCCGCCCATCCTCGCGCGATATCACCGGCAGGTGGGCGACATTGGCGGCGGTCAGGCGATCGGCCAGGCTTTCCAGATATTCGTCCGGGTGGGCGACTGCGACTTTGGCCCCGGCCAGCAATTCGCCGAGCGTGCTGGTGCGGCGCATGCCGGCGCGCCGCCAGCGCAGCACCGCCGGCGGATCGATGACGCCAACGACCTGGCGCTCGCCATCGACCACCGGAAAGCTCGGATGGGTGGTGCCCGGATCGGTCAGGAACCGCGCGGCGCCATGCAGGGTCATCGTCGCCGGCAGGGTCTCGACGGCGGTCGTCATCACCTCGCGCACCCGGGTCAGCGCAAACGGATCGACCCGGTATTCGCGCACCAGATGATGGCCGCGCCGGGCCACCTTTTCGGTCAGGATCGAGCGCCGCATCAGCAGCACCGTCACCGCATGCGCGGTCGCCGCAGGCGGCGATCAGCGGCAGCAGCACATGCGTGTCGCCGGTCAGCTCGACGGCAAAAAAGGTGGCGGTCAGCGGCGAGCGCATGGTTCCGCCCATGGTCGCCGCCATCGCCAGCAATGCCCAGAAGCCCGGGCTGCCCGCCGGCAGAAACCCGGCAAGTGCGGTTCCCATCGCGCCGCCCATGATCAACAGCGGCGCCAGCACCCCGCCCGAGGTGCCGGAGCCCAGCGCCACCGACCAGATGATCGCCTTGACGACTAGGAGCAGCAGCGCCGCCGTCGTGAGCACATGGCCCCTGCAGCATCGCCTGGATGTTATCGTAGCCGACGCCGAGCGCCTGCGGCTCGACGAGGCCGCCGATGCCGACCACCAGACCGCCCAGCATCGGCCACCACATCCAGTGGATCGGCAGTTTCAGAAAGCCGTCCTCGCAGGCATAGACGAGCTGGGTCAGCACCCCCGAAAGCAACCCCGACAAGAGGCCGATCAGCACCCAGGAGGCGAGCCCCAGCGCCGAAATATCGACCGCGCCGGAGAACGGGAAAAGCGGGGTCGGCAGATGGAGCAGGCTGCGCTCGACCGCGGCGACGATCGCGGCCACGGCGACCGGGATGAAGCTGCGCGGGGTCCACTCGAACAGCAACAGCTCGACCGCCAGCATGATCGCGGCGATCGGCGTGCCGAAGACGGTGGTCATCCCGGCCGCGGCTCCGGCGACCAAGAGGGTCTTGCGCTCGTTGTCGCTGACCGGCAGCAGCTGCGCGATCAGCGAGCCGATCGCCCCGCCGGTCATGATGATCGGCCCTTCGGCGCCGAACGGGCCGCCGGTGCCGATGGCGATCGCCGAGGACAGCGGCTTCAGGATCGCGACCTTGAGGTCGAGCCGCGAGCGTCCGAGCAGGATTGCCTCGATCGCCTCGGGGATGCCGTGGCCGCGGATCTTGGGGCTGCCGTAGCGCGCCATCAGGCCGACCAGCCAAGGCGCCGGCCACCGGCGTCAGCACCCGCCACGCACCGAGCGGCGAATGCGCCAAATCGAGATCGGCCAAGCTCAGCGAGCCGAAATAGGCGAGGTTCGTGGCAAGCCGGATCAGCCGGAGCAGCACCACGCCGGCCACCACCCCAGCGGTGGCGACGACCACGGCGATCGCGGCGATCACCAGCACGCGCGGCCCGGTGGTAAAATCGCCCAGTCGGGCATGGCTGCCATTCGCAGATATCATTCTCAAATCTTCTTGTGTGGGATGTAGACGCCGGTTCGCGCGGCACGCCGCAGCAATGGTGAAGGATGGCCGAGCGAGATTGCATGACCATGCCATCATATCGCATCACGATATAACGCCGGTCCGATGAGCAACCCCGCCCGATGAGCAACGACGAAGAGGCTCGCCCGGCTGCGGCCCGCCGCCGCCCGGCCCATCCCGATCAGGCAGACTATGAGGCGCTTGCCGAATTTCGTTATCAGATCCGCTGCTTTCTGGAGTTCAGCCAGAACCGGGCGCGCGCGGTCGGCTTGACCCCGCGTCAGCACCAGGCGCTGCCGGCGATCCGGGGCTTTGGCGGCGGCCGCCCGACGACTGTCGGCGACCTCGCCGAAAGCTGCGGATCCGGCACCACAGCGCCGCCGAGCTGGTCGATCGCCTGGCCGAGGCCGGTCTCGTCGCGCGCAGCCACGACCCCGGCGATCAGCGCCGCGTCCTTCTCAACCTGACGGGGCGGGTCGAGGAATGCCTCGCCGAACTATCGGCGGCGCATCTCGAAGAGCTGGAACGCATGGCGCCCTTGCTGGAACAAATGTTGGCCATACTCAAACGCCGTGGTTGAGCGGTTCGGCCCGGCGCCGGGCCGGCTATCGCTCGGGCGGCTCGCACGGCGCCGGCGTGGCCGCGGCCAGAGACGCATTGCCGGCCGCGTCGCCAGAGTGGCGGAAATCATGCCAAGTCAGGGTGAACGGGCGCTTGAACAGCACCGTCCACAGGAAGTTCACGCTGTATTGCAGCGCGACCCGGAACAGCCCTTGGCCGGTCAGCCGCCGGCCCGAGGAAAACGCCGGCAACGCAAACGAGAACTTGACTGCGCCGACCTTGCTCATCCGGCGGGCGAGCTCGGTGTCTTCGCCGAAAAATCTGAAATCAGGGTTGAAGGCGTCGGCCGCGGCGAGCGCCTTCTTCAGCACGACAAAATTGCCGCCCTGCATCATCGATCCGGCGCGAAAGACGAACCGCACCAAAAGATAGCTGGCAAAGGCGAACCGGTAAAACACGGCGACGACGAGGCGCACCCGCCTCGACACGTCGTAATGGATAAACGGTCCGCTCAGCGCCACCAGACCGGGCGAGACGGCGAATTCGGCGAGCGCGGTGTCGAGCCAGCCCGGCGGCAGCAGCGTGTCGGCGTCGATATTGGCGATCAGCCGGCCCCTGGCGGCGAGGCATCCGGCTCGGCGCGCCGGCACCAGCCCGCGCTGAGGCTCGCCGACGACAATGACCCCGGGGACGGACAAAGCGATCTCGCGGGTCCGGTCGGTGCTGTTGTTGTCGACGACAATGATCTCCGCCGCGCACCGGCTTCGGGCAATCTCGGCGACGATCGCTCGCAGGCACGATGCGATCAGTGCTTCTTCATTGTAGGCCGGCACGACAAAGCTGATCGGCAGCTCGGCCGCGTTTGCCTCGTCCACCCGGCTCGCCGCCACCTCTGTCGCGCCGTGCAACGTCCCCTGCCCGGCGCCGCTCATTGCTGCACCTCGACGAGCGCCGGCGCCACTTCCACCGGCTCCAGCGCGTCGCCCTCGTCGGCGCCGTCCCCGCTCCCCTCGTCGAGCGCGAACGAGCCCGACGCCGCGCGCTCGCTCCAGCGGACGAGCTCGAGCCGGCCGTCAAAATGCTCGACGAGGGCGGTGCAGCTCTCGACCCAGTCGCCGGTGTTGCAATAGGCGACCCCGCCTAGATCGCGCATCTCGGCGTGGTGAATGTGGCCGCAGACGACCCCGTCGAGCCCCCGGCGGCGCGCCTCGTCGGTGATCGCGTCGCCAAACGACACAATGTATTGGACGGCGTTCTTGACCCGGTACTTGAGATACGCGGACAAGGACCAGTACGGATAGCCGAGGCGCCGGCGCCAGGTGTTGAAATGGCGGTTCAGCCACAGCGCCCCCGTGTAGGCGCCATCGCCGAGCAAGGCCAGCCATCGCGCATGGGTCACCACCGCATCATAGGCGTCGCCGTGCATCACCAGTAGCCGGCGCCCGTCGGCAGTGACGTGGATCGCCTCGTCGACGACCTCAACTCCGCCGAATTGCAGGCGGGTGTAGTCTCGCAGCCACTCGTCGTGGTTGCCCGGCACATAGATCGCCCTTGCACCTTTGCGCACCATGCGCAACAGCTTCTGGACGACGTCGTTGTGGGTCTGCGGCCAATACCAGGATTTCTTCAGGCGCCAGCCATCGATGATGTCGCCGACCAGATAGATCGTGTCGGCATCGTTGCGCCGCAGAAACTCGAGCAGGTATTCGGCTTTGCAGCCGTGGCTGCCGAGATGCACATCCGAGATCCAGATCGTGCGATAGCGGTGCATGCGCGGCGCGCGGGTAGCCGCCCCAGCGCTCTGGCCAGAATTGACGCCTGCCGGATACGAGCTCTTCGACAATTCCCGGCCCGAAAACCCGCCGGCTGTCTGGTCCACGCGATCCCCCGTCTCGTCATCGCGGGGACCAGGCTAGCAATAGTATGTGACAGTTTTATGGGTCTAGATATTGAAAATCAATGCGACGACCAATCTCCTTTTCTGGCCCGCTTGTGGCCGGCCGCACTCTGCCGGTGATAGAGTTGTTGTTGCGGTAAAATCGGGGAGAGCAACCATGAGCCAGGCGCTGTCGGGCATTCGCATCATCGACATGACCCACAACCAGGCGGGGCCGGCCTGCGCGCAGATCCTGGGGTTTCTCGGCGCCGACGTGATCAAGCTGGAGGAGCCCAAGGGCGGCGACGTCGCGCGCGGCGCAACATGCGCGACCGGCCGGACAGCGACAGCCTGTTCTTTCTGCTGTTCAACGCCAACAAGCGCAGCCTGACCCTCAACCTGAAGACCGGGCGCGGCAAGGAATTGTTCAAGGAGCTGATCGCGCAAGTCCGACGTGCTGCTGGAGAATTTCGGGCCCGGCGCGCTCGACCGCCTCGGCCTCGGCTAGGAGGTGCTGGCCAAGACTCAACCCGCGGCTGATCTATGCGACGATCAAGGGCTTCGGCACCTATGGCCCCTATCGCGACTTCAAGAGCTACGAGCCGATCGCCCAGGCGATGGGCGGGTGCGATGAGCATCACCGGCTTTCCGGACAACCCGCCGACCTTTGTCTTTCCGGCGATCGGCGATTCCGGCACCGGCATGCACATGGCGATCGGCATCCTCGCCGCCTTGCAGCAGCGCCATGCCTCGGGCAAGGGCCAGCATGTCGAGGTGTCGATGCAGGACGCGGTGGTCAACCTGATCCGCGTCAGCCTGCGCGACCATCAGCGCTTTGGCGAGGCGATGCCGCGGCGCGGCAACCAGCTGGGCCGGGCCGTGCCGGGAACGACCTATCCGTGCGCCCCGGGCGGCCCCAACGACTATGTCTTTATCTTCGCCCAGCCGCAGATGTGGCCGGCTTTCGCGCAAGCGATCGGCCGGTCCGAGCTGGCCGACGACCCGCGCTTTGCCACGCGAAGAGGCGCGCTGGGACAACCGCGAGGCGCTCGAACGCGATCATCGAGGAGTGGACCCGCGGCCGCACGAAGCACGAGGTGATGCGGGTTTTGGGCGAGGCGGGCGTGCCGTGCGGCGCCTGCCAGGACACCGGCGAGGTGCTGGCCGACCCGCATCTGCGCGCGCGCGAGATGATCGTCGAGCTCGACTACCCGACCCGCGGCACCTACCAGACCGTCGGCTGCCCGATCAAGCTGTCCGACTCGCCGGCCGAGGTCAGCCGCCCGCCGCTGCTCGGCGAGCACACCGAGGCGCTGTTGCGCGAGCTCTGCGGCCTCGACCCCGATGAGGTCGCGCGGCTACACGAAGACGGCGTCGTCTGAGGTAACCAATTCGCCGCCATCGCGCAAGTTCAGCGCCGGGATCGCAGCTGTCCCGATGAACCCGGCCGCTTGGCCCCCCGCCGAGTGCGCGAACTCGTCGGATTTTAGGGCCGTTTGTTCGAAGAGACAAACAATCGCCGAAGCCGGTAAGCCGGTCACACCGTGAATAATTGACCGGCCTTCCGCCGCCTGGCCATTCTTTCAATGCGTTCCGACAGAAAAGAGCAGCGCCGCAATTGCGGCGCTGCTCTACTGTTGATCGTGTCCCGCGATCTTATTCGGCGGCGGCGCGGGTTGGGGTTTGCGCTTCGGCGAGCACTGCGGCGGCCTCTCTGGCGACCCGGGTGCCCTCGAAGAATCTCGGATTCTGGGCGCCCCACAGCTTCACCGCGTTCTTAAAGGTGAAGTCGCGGAAATTATCGGCGGTGATATGGCCGTCCTCGACCAGCTCGTAGGCCTCGGGCAGCGGGTCGCGCATGTCGATCACGTCGAAATGCCCGATATCGGAGCTGAAGATCGCATTGAGCTTCGACCCGAACGGGTTGCTGCGGCCAAACGCAGTGGCGTTCATCCGGTCGTCGGCCTCGCAGCCGAAGTAATAGGGTTTGGCGTAGAGATCGACCCAGTCTTCCTTGCGGGTGATCTTGCAGGCCGAGAAATCGTCGATATTCTCGACCCCGCCGGTCAGATAGGCCTGTTCCGGGTCGGGCAGCCCGCCGCGCTCGTGCAAGGCCGCGGCGATGTCGGCGTAGCCGTACTTCTCGACGAGGCTCATCAATTTGGCGCGGTCGAGCTTGTCCGGGTGCATGCGCTCCAACGCCTTGCCGCTGCGCCGCTCCCAATGCTCGATCAGATCGCCGAACAGCTGCGAGGCCCAGCCGACACCGCCTTCGAGAAAGGCGAAACGCAGCTCCGGGAAGCGCCTGGTGACACCGCCCAAAAAGATCGCCTTGGCGGTCGCATGACCGGCCGCGGCGAAGTGGCCGATGTGGTTGTAGCAGAAATTGGTCGGCGACAGGCGCAGGCCCTGGTTGCTGGAGGAGCTGTGGAAGGTCGGCGCGATGCCCAATTCGACGCATTTCGCCCAGACCGGGTCGTAGTCGTATTCGCTGTCGAGGCCGAGCACGTCATACCACACGGCAAAGCGCGCGCTGTCGGGGTCGTTGGCCGCGGCCGCCGGCACTTTGCGGGCCATGTTGCTGCCGAACATGCCGACCTTCGAGCCCAGCTGCTTGGTGACGAATTCGAGCTCGGCGATCGCCTCGTCCGGCGTATGCATCGGGATGATCGCCGCCGGGGTCAGCCGATCGCTGAGCTTGGCGAAATAATCGGCCGAGACCACGTTGTAGGCGCGGACCACCGCACGGCGGGTGGCGTCATCCTGGATGCGCGGAAAGCGCAGCCCGGCGGTCGGGTAGACGATGACGAAATCGAGGCCGAGCTCATCGAGGCGATCGTATAAGAGGCGCGGCATCATCGCGGTGGCGCGGTCGAGGGTATTCTCCGCCTGCCGGCTCCAGAACGCCGATTGGCCGACGCGTTTGGTGCGCCGCTCGGCGGGCGTCATCGCCAGTGCCTCGCGGGTCGTGCCCATCGCCTTCAGAAAGCCGTCCGCGGCTAGATCGCCGCCGACTTTGCGCATCTTGTCGCTGAACACCGGGTCGTATTCGACCCAATGCCCGTCGCCATCGACGATCGGGTGGTCGATTTTCGCACGGACCTGTTCAGGACTGAGATGGGCGCTCATGGGTCTGCTCCGGAGATGTGGCGGTTACGCCCTCCATCCTGAGCCCACTCTTAATAAGCGCCAACATGATTTGGCCGGCGAGGGTTGCGCCTGGCGCATGGACGCCCCCCAAAAACCGGCCCGCCCGGCCTCTCCGAAACAGATGAAGAAATCAGCTCACGGCCGGTGCGACCGATCCATCGATGCGGGCGACGAGATCAGCCGGCAATGGCCCGGCATCGGCCGCGGCGAGGCATTCGGCGAGCTCGGTGCGGTTCTTGACCCCGAGCACCACGGTGTCGACGCCGAGCGACAGCGCGTAGCGGTGCGCCAATGCTGCCGGGCTGAGGCCGAGTTCGGCGGCGAGCCGGCGAAACCCGGCGGCGCGGGCATAGTCGCGCATCTCGGGATGATCCGGCGGCAATGGCCGGTCGATCGCATCGGTCAGCGCGCCGGCCTGCACCGCGCGAATGCCCATGACGCCGACCCCGGCGGCGCGGGCGGCGGCGATGATCGCGCGGGGCTTGGCGGGGCCGTCGAAGAATTTGAGACCGCCCGGCGAGTCGAGCAGATTGGCGATGCACTGCACCGCCGCCGGCGCCGGAGCCTCGCCGATGAGCCGAATGATCGTGTCGGGGTGGCCGATGCCGGTCAGCCCCCACGCGCCGATCAGGCCCTCATCCGACAGCCGCTCGAAGGCGGGGCGCACATGATCGACAAAAGTCCGATAGAGCATCATCCGCTCGGCCGCGCCGGGCCGCTGCGCAATATGGTCCGAATCGGGTACGACATTCGAGTGCAGGAAGAACAAATCGAGCCGATCGAGGCGCAGCCGGCGCAGGCTCCCTTCGATCGAGCGGCGCAACAGCGGCTCGATTTCGACGCTCGCCGGCTCGCCGAGATTGCATTTGCTGGTGATCCGCACCCCTTCGGGCAGTCTGCCGCCAAACGCCGCGCCGACCACCTCCTCGGCCTTGCCGTCGCCATAGCGCGGGGCGAGATCGACGAGGTTGATCCCGGCTTCGACCGCGGCGCGTACGGTCGCCACGCACTCCTCGAACGTCGTCTGGCCCCACACCATGCCGAGCCCGCCGCCGCCCAGGGTCAAGGCCGACACCGGCCACAACCGGCCGAATTGATGCTGCTGCATGGCTGCGGGCTCCCGTCGATTGCTGGCCGATCGCAGCCTATCCCGGCGCCGTCGCCGCCGCCAGCAGAGGCCAACCGCGCCGCGGCTGGGGGCAGACCCTGCGCGGGCGCCGGAAACGAAAGCGCCGGCCGGGCGTTGACTTCAATGAGACGCAACTGCTGAAGAGGAGACCAGCATGGACAAGGATCGTGTCGTCGGCGCCGGGCACCAGGTGAAGGGCGCCGTGAAGGAGGGCATCGGCAAGGCTACCGGAGATGCCAAGACCCAATCCGAGGGTGCGGCGGAGAAGAATGCCGGAAAGGTTCAGAATGCGATCGGCGGGGCCAAGGACGCCGTTCGCGACGCACTGAAGAGGTAGCATCGGCCCAGGGCGCCGACCGCGTCGCGGCCGGCGTCCCAGCCCTGCCTGTCGGCTAGCTTCCGGCCGGCCGGGCTTGAGGGCGCGCCAGTTTCCGGCCGTTTGGCGATGCCGGCAATGTTGCGGCCATGCCGGGAGATGCCTATGATCCGCGCGCCCACGATCACACCGGCATTCGGGCGGATCGACCGACCGGAGCCATAACGATAGGCCGGCCGCCGCCATGTTGCAGGCGATCCGCTCCAAAGCGGGCTCCGTCGTCGTCAAGGGCCTGTTCGGGCTGCTGATCGTCACGTTCGGGATCTGGGGCATCGGCGACATTTTTCGCAATCGCGCCAATACCGATACGGTGGTCGCCACGGTCGGCGGCCAGAGCATCGACGCCAACGCGCTGCAAAACGCGATGCAGCCGGTGCTCGAGCGGTTGAGCACGCAATTCGGCAGCGACGTCGACCTGCGCCAAGCGAAGCAGATGGGTGTGATCGACGACGTGCTCGGCCAATTGGTCGATCGCAGCCTGCTCGACCAGGAAGCTGCGCGCCTGCAGCTCTCGACCTCGGATGAGGTGGTCCGCGCCGCCATCCTGTCCGATCCGGCGTTCAAGGGCGCCAACGGGGTCTTCGACCGCGGCGCGTTCAACGAATTGCTCGCGGCGAACCAGATGACCGAGCCGCAATATGTCGAGCGGTTGCGGCGGGAGATCCCGCGCCAAGACCTGCTGCTCGCGGTCACCGCCGGGGTGCGGGCCCCGCCGCCGGTGATCGAGCGCATCTATCGCTACCGCAACGAAAAGCGCATCGCCGATGTCGTCGCCCTGCCGATCACCGGGGCCGGCGATGTCGGGCAGCCGACCGACGCGCAGCTGACCCGGTTCTACGACGCCCACCGGGAGCTGTTTCGCGCGCCCGAATACCGCGGGTTCACGCTGGCGAGCCTGACCCCGTCGGATCTCGCCGCCAAGATGACCATTCCCGACGCCCGGCTGAAACGGGCCTACCAGCAGCGTCAGGATGAGTTCGTGCTGCCGGAGCGGCGCGAGGTGCAGCAGATCCTGGCGCCGTCCGAGGCCAAGGCCAAGGCCGCCGAAGCGGCGCTCGCCGCCGGCAAGGACTGGAAGGAGGTCGCAACCACGATCGCCGGGCAGGACCTCGCGACGATCGATCTCGGCCTGATGAGTCGGGCGGAGATGCCGCAGACGCTGGCCAAAGTGGCGTTCACCCTGCCGCTCGACAAGCCGAGCGCGCCGGTCAAGTCGCCGCTCGGCTGGCATATCCTGCGGATCGTCAAGATCGAGCCGGCGAAGACGCAGAGCTTTGCCGAGGCGAGGGCAAAACTGGAGGCCGACGTAGCTCATCACGAAGCTGTCGATCGCCTCTATACGATCGCCAACCACGTCGACGATGCAATCGCGGGCGGCGACAACATCGGCGCGACCGCGGCCAAATTCGGGCTGAAAAAGACCGTTGTCGCCGCCGTCGACGAGCATGGCCTCGGCGAGGACGGCAAGCCGGTGGCGCTGCCGGTCGCACCGTCCGAAGTGCTGAAGCGCGCCTTCGCCATCGAGGAGGGCCGCACCAGCCGGGTCATCGAAACCTCCGACGGCGCCATTTTTGTGCTGCATCTGGACAAGATCACGCCGCCTTCGGTGCGGCCGCTAGCCACAGTAAAGACGCAGGCGATCGCCGGCTGGCAGGCCGAAAAACAGCGCGACCTGGTCGCCAAAGCGGCCACGGCGCTCGCCGCCGCGGTCACCCCCGGCGACAAGCTTGCGGCCGTGGCCGCCGCCCGGGGCCTGAAAGCCATGACCTCGCCGCCATTCCTGCGGCAGTCGCAAGGGGCCGAAGGGGTGCCGCCGGCGCTAGTCGCCAAACTCTTTGCGGTCAAGCCCGGCGCTGTCGTGAGCGCCGCCGATGCCGCGGGCTCTTATGTCGCTCAATTGACGGCGATCGAGGAGCCGCCCGCCGCCACAAAAACCGCGACCGCCGACCTATCGCGCGCGATGGATGCCGGTCTCGCGCGCGATCTCGGCGACGAATTCACCCGCGCCTTGCGCGCCCATTTCCCGGTCGCGATCCAGCACGAAACCCTCGACCGGCTGTTCTGAGCCGCGCCCGGGTCGCAGGACCGCCTGTTCTGACAGTCCGACCCAACACCACACGTAATCTCTATCCTTGATCCCCTTGCCCGGTGTTCCGGGCATCCACGTCTTTCTTGTCACCGTTCGGCCGCTTCAAGACTGGATGGCCAGGCCAAGCCGGCCAAGCCCGGCCAAGGGGATTGCGAGTTGTCCTCCGCCGTATACAAACAGCCCGCGCCGATTAAGCGTGGGCCGTCAGTTTCAGTTGATGGCACGATTGCCTCTCAAAAGTTTTCCTGCACAGTGCCGTTACGGGGTGGGATCAATCGCCTTCCTATCGTGCGAAGAATGGAAAAATGCAGAAGAACACCATTGTTTGCCTGTCAAGTATACCGAACTTCAGATCCTCGAAATGCCACGCCGTGGATGGATTAGTGGGTCTGGCAACAGGCTGCCCGTCTCTCAAAATGGGCTGATCGTGATAAAGCTTGTCAATAAAATCAGGATCGTCCAGCAGGGGATCGAGCCGCCGCATCTCGTCCTCGCACCTGTCTGCGAAAAGAGTGACGAGCATCGAGTGACCGGACGCCATGACGGGATTAGGCATGAACGCTTGTCCAGGCGGAACGTCCTTCGCCATATAAGCAAGACAGATTCGGAAGAAGCGGAGATGCTCAGCCGACTGTGGTTTAAATACGTGGTGGTCTGATATAGCGATTATCTGGAATTCCTTGTCTAAAACCTCGGCGAAAACCAGACCGCCACTACGCCCTTTTGGATTACCGGGGGCGGCGACCCCAATATGGAAATGGTGAAGACCGTGTCGGGTCAGAACCATGTCGATGTCCTGCCGCCGGTCCGTAGGGCGAGCGCCGGGAAGAATGATGCCTTTCTTGTTCACGAGATCGGAAAGATGTGGCGTGAGGTCCTTCCCGGCAGCAACCTTCTCCAGGAACGGTCGGAGCTTCGGCTTTGCCGCCTGAAACTGCAAAGGCACTACTCCGCCCGACCAGATCCTCACCAATCGCGGCTTGGCCGGTATAAGCCGCATGCGCCAAGTAAGAAAGGCTAAGATCATTCGATGCGTAGGCATTGCCCCCAGTGATTCGAGGGAGGCCTGAGTATTAGGTGCCCGCGGCAGGATCTTGATGATGTCACCGCGGAAGACCTGAATGCGTGGCGGATATAAATTGGACACGGTCAACCTATATTCGTGGCATCGCGTTATTAGATTTCTGCGCGCCAAACATCCGCTCTGATTCGGAAGCGCCTAGCCGACGCGCTTGCGGTGAAGCCTGCACCTGCTTCCTGGCATGATCGGGAATCGGCAGGACGAGCGCTCGCGCGAGCCCGGTTTGCGGTCCCCTCACGGCGCCGCCGCTGCACCGGGTGCCTCTTCCTGGCCGCACAATGCCGAGAACACCGCGGCGATGATCGGCATGCCGATCTCCTCGCGCAGGGTCATCACCGATTCGGGATGGAACTGGACCGCGGCGATCGGCAATTCCCGATGCTCGATCGCCATGACTACCCCGTCCGCGGTCTCGGCGGTGACCGACAAGCGCCGCCGGCAAAGCGCTGCGGCGGGCATGCAGCGAATGGTAGCGGCCGACGGTGAACTCGGCCGGCAGACCGTGCAGCAGCCGTCCGCCCAGCACCCGGACCACGGACGGCTTGCCGTGGATACGGCGCGCCCAGCACATCGAGCGCGCCGCCGAAATATTCGACGATCCCTTGCAGCCCGAGACAGACGCCGAACACCGGCACCGACTGCCCGACCAGCAGCTCGATGGTCTCGGCCATCGCAAAATCGGCCGGCCGGCCCGGCCCTGGCGACAGCACCACGAGATCGGGCGTCCGCGCCCCGGCGCAGTTCGGCGCGCGCCAGGTCGGGGCGCATCGTCGCCACCTCGGCGCCGGTGGTGCGGATGTAATTGGCCAAGGTGTGGACGAACGAATCCTCGTGATCGACCAGCAGCACCCTCGCCCCCGGCCCGCTTGCCACCCCGGCATGACGCGGGCCGGCGCCGCCGCGGCCGACCTTGCCGCGGATCGCGGTGAACATCGCCGAGGCCTTGAGCCGGCATCTCGGCCTCCTCGGCCTCGGGTCGCTGTCGTACAGCAACGTGGCGCCGGCGCGCACTTCGCCGACCCCGTCCTGCATCCGGATCGTGCGCAGGGTGAGCCCGGTATTCATGTTGCCGTCGAAGGTGATCCGGCCGATCGCGCCGCCATACCAGCGCCGCGACGAGCGCTCCTGCTCCTCGATAAAGCGGATCGCCCACAGCTTGGGCGCGCCGGTTACGGTCACCGCCCAGGCATGGCTCAAAAACCCGTCGAGCGCGTCGAATTCGGGGCACAACTCACCCTCGACATGGTCGACGGTGTGGATCAGCCGCGAATAGAGCTCGATCTGGCGCCGGCCGATCACCCGCACGCTGCCCGGCGTCGATACCCGCGACTTGTCGTTGCGGTCGACATCGGTGCACATCGTCAATTCGCTCTCGTCCTTCGCCGAGTTCAGCAATTCGCGGATGCGCTCGGCATCCTCGACCGGGTCGCGGCCGCGGGCGATCGTGCCGCTGATCGGGCAGGTCTCGATCCGCCTTCCTTCGACCCGCACGAACATCTCGGGCGAGGCGGACGACCAGAAACTCGCCGCTCGCCGAGATTGATCAGCGCGCCATAGGGCGCCGGGTTGGCCTGGCGCAGCCGCTGGAAGACGACGCTCGGCGGGTCGGCGCAACGCTGCGGCGAACAGCTGCCCGACGACGACCTCGAACAGGTCGCCGCGGACGAAACGACTCCTTGGCGCGCTCGACCAGCGCGGCATATTCGCCGGGACCGTGGTCGCTCTCGCTCGGGCGATCGGCCGGCATCCGGTCGAGCCGGTAAGAGCGCCGCCGGCGTCGCTCGCGGCAGCCCCGCGGTCGAGGCGCCGCCGCACTTCGAATTCGTAGCGGTGGGTCGCGGCGCTCTGGCGCATATGGTCGACGACCAGGATCTCGTCGGGCAGATACAGCACGAGGTCGCGCTGGTCCTCGGGCCGCGGCAGGCGCAGCCGCATCGGCTCGAACTGAAACACCAGATCGTAGCCAAAAGCGCCGTAGAGACCCGAGATGCTGATCCTGCGGGCTGGCGAACAGGTCGACCAAGCGCGCGCAGCACCGAGAACACCGAAGGCTGCCGGCTGCGCATCTCCTCGGAAAACCGCTCGGTTGTCAGGGCGACCTCGCCGACGAGACGGTCCTCGCCGCTTCGGTCGAGGCTGGCCATCGGCAGCCGGGAAAGACAATCGGCGATCGCCGGCAACAAGACCTGGCCGCGCCGGTTCAGCGCGTCGATCGAAAAGCGCCGCCCGCGCGCGGTGAAACACAGCGGCGGATCGACAAACCCCATGTCCCAGCGCGTGTAGCGGCCGGGAAACTCGAAGCTCGACGAAAACAAGACGCCGCGACGATTATCGAGCGCCTGGGCCAGCGCATTGTCGGCCGGCTGATAGACGCGCTCGCGGATTTCCCGCCTGATGCCGATGCCGCCCGCGGTGACGTAGCTGGCGGTGGTCTGGCTGGTGCGCTGCATCAAGGATCTCCTCTGCGCCGGGCCGCTTGGGGAGGATCCGGGGAGGTTCGCCTCAAAACGCTAAAGGCCGCCCGGAACTCCGAAGCGGCCTCAATCGGAAAACGTCAAATCGACGGCCGCCCGTATCAGACGAGCCACCACCAAGCTGCTGTCAGCGCCATGCGAACCATGCCGGCACCCTAGCAGCGGAAGATCGGCGGCGCAACCGGTAGCGTCGGCGGTCCCAAATCCGCGTCATCGAGCCTCAGCCGCCGGCATCGCCCTGCTGCGCCATGCGGTAGCGCACCACTGCGGTCAGCGGGACCAGGGCATAACCCTTCTCGGCCAAAGTCGGCAGCCAGGCGCGCAGCGCCGCCAAGGTCGTATCGTGCGCATGGCCGATGGCGATGGCGCTGCCGCGGCGGCGGGCGACCGCCTCGAGCTCCGCCAGCTGGCGGGCGATCGCCGCCGGGGCGAGGTCGTCGTCGAGAAACACGTCGCGGCCGGCATGCGGCACCCCGTCCGCTGCCGCCAGGCGAATCCCGGCGCTCTTCGCGGTCGTGCGCGAATCGAGAAACAGGAGGCCGTGGGCGCGCAATTCGGCGATGACCGGCGCCATGCCCTGCGACATCGGCAGTGAATTTGCTGCCCATATGGTTGTTGATCCCGACATAGCCGCTCGAAGCGCCCCAGATCCCAGCGCAGCCGGTCGAGGATTTCGTCGCGCGACAGCGGCCGTGTAGAGCGCGTGCGGGCCCGGGTCCTCGCGCCGGTCGACCGCCTCCATCGGCACGTGCAGCAACAGCTCATGGCCGGCCCGGCGCGCCGCCGCGGTCTGCTGCGGCCAGATCGTCGGCATAGGTCATGAACGACATCGTGATCGGCGCCGGCAATCGGATCGCCGCGGCGGTGCGCACCCGGTCGAGGCCGAGATCGTCGAGCACGATCGCGACGAGCGGCCGGTCGCCGCCGGGCGCAGCCGGCGCCGCAAACCGCAGCCAAGCCGGCTCCGTGCGGGGTGCGGGGCGCGGCGGCGGCGTATGGGCCGGCGCTGGCAGCGGCGGCGGCGGGCGCAGCGCCGTCTCCTCCACCGGGCGCGGCGCCGGGCCGGCCTTGCTCGACGGGGTGCGCGGCCGGACGGACATCGCGCGAAGCCGGGACCGCAGCGGCCTTCGCCAGGATCGACTTGGGCGCGCTCCCGCCCGGCGCCTTTGCTTGTCCGGCGTCTTTGCTTGGTAGAGGGCCGGGAGCAGCGCAAGGAAGATGCCGCCGCCTGCCAACGCCAGCATAAACAGCAGGCCGAGCGAGGAATGCCGGCTGCGCAACCACCGCCATGCGCCGGCTAACCGTCGCCACCCTGCCCTTGCCTTTGCCGATCGCCCGCCGCGCCGCCGCATCCCAATCCTTCAGCTGGGCCGGTCGTCGTCGATCGCGGGGGTCGTCCTCATGCCGCAGGACGTAAACGTCCCGATGTCTCGGCGTCAACACAGACCCCGCGGCGGTTGCGGCGTCCTGGCCGGCGAGTCTGGGGCGGGCGATCCGGGCGCGCCCGGACATGGCGTTCCGTCGGGCGGCGCGGGCTGATATAAGGATGCGATGACGAGGCGAGCCCGGCGCATGCCAGCGCGAATGGATCCAGCGCGAAATTGATGCTTTCCCCGGCTCGGCGATGCCGGAAGCTGCCAAGTGAACGGCGCCCCGGCCGATCTCAAAGCACTGCTGGCGCTAGTCGCGCAGGGCCGCAGCCTGAGCGAGCGCGAGGCCGAGGCGGCGTTCGACATCATCATGAGCGGCGACGCCACGCCGTCGCAGATGGGCGCCTTTCTGATGGCGCTGCGGGTGCGCGGCGAAACCGTCGACGAGATCGCCGGCGCGGCGCGCATCATGCGGGCAAAAGCCGTCGCGATCGACGCACCGCCGGGGGCGATCGACACCTGCGGCACCGGCGGCGATGCGTCGGGAAGCTTCAACATCTCGACCGCGAGCGCCTTGGTGGTCGCCGGCTGCGGCGTGCCGGTCGCCAAGCACGGCAATCGCGCCTTGTCGTCGAAATCGGGTTCGGCCGACGTGCTGACCGCGCTCGGCGTCAACATCGATGCCGAGCTTGCCGTGGTGCGCGCCTGTCTGTGGGAGATCGGCATCGGCTTTCTGATGGCGCCGCGCCATCACAGCGCCACCCGCCACGTGGCCCCCACCCGGGTCGAGCTCGGGAACGCGGACGATCTTCAACCTGCTGGGTCCGCTGTCGAGCCCGGCCGGCGCGCGCCGCCAGCTGGTCGGCGTGTTCGCGCCCGAATGGGTGCGGCCGATGGCCGAGGTGCTGGGCCGGCTCGGCGGCGAGCGCGCCTGGGTCGTGCATGGCGACGGGCTCGACGAGCTGACCACCGCCGGCCCGACCACGGTCGCGGCGCTCGCCGAGGGCCGGGTCGAGGTGTTCGAGATCGTCGCTGGGGACGCCGGGCTGCCTTCGGCGCGACGCGAGGATTTGCGCGGCGGCGAGCCCGAGTACAACGCCCGGCTGATGCGCCGATTGCTGGCCGGCGACGGCGGCCCGCTGCGCGATGTCGTGCTGCTGAACAGCGGCGCGGCGCTGCTGGTCGCCGGCCGCGCGGCGAACCTCGCCGATGGCGCCGAGCTCGCCGCACGCTCGATCGATTCGGGCGCGGCGCGCCGGGTGCTGGACGATCTGGTCGCGCGCACCAATTTGCCGGCCGAAGCTGCGCAGGGGCCACGATGAGCGACGTTCTCGCCCGCATCTGCGCCGACAAGCGCGCCGATGTCGCGCGCCGCAAGGCGGCGATCTCGGAGGCGGCGCTCGGCGCCGGCCTTGCTGCGGCGCCGCCGGTGCGCGGGTTTGCCGCGGCGCTGCAGCGGCAGATGGCTGCCGGCCGCTACGGTCTGATCGCCGAGATCAAGAAGGCCTCGCCCAGCGCCGGGCTGATCCGCGCCGATTTCGACCCCGCCGCCTTGGCGCGCGCCTATCAGGCGGGCGGCGCCGCCTGTCTTTCGGTGCTGACCGATACGCCCTATTTCCAGGGCCGCGACGCGCGATCTGCGCGCGGCCCGCGGCGTCGTGCAATTGCCGGTGCTGCGCAAGGATTTCATCCTCGATCCCTACCAGGTGCTCGAAAGCCGCATGATCGGGGCCGATTGCGTGCTGCTGATCATGGCCGCGCTGTCGGACGCGGCTGGCCGGGCGAGCTGGCGGCGGCGGCAGCCGAGCTCGGCCTCGATGCGCTGGCCGAAATGCATGACGCCGGCGAACTCGAGCGGGCGATCGCGGCTCGAAGTGCGGTTGATCGGCATCAACAATCGTAATCTGAAGACGCTTGGCGGTCGATCTCAAGACGACGGAGGAGCTGTCCCCGCTGGTGCCGGCCGATCGCATCATCGTCGCCGAAAGCGGGATTCGCGGTCGCCGACGATCTGACTTCGCCTGGCCGCGGCCGGGGCGAGATGCTTCCTCGTCGGCGAAACCCTGATGCGCAAGCCCGATGTCGCCGCGGCCACGCGCGATCTGCTCGGCCCGCCCGAATTCACCCATCTCGACGCGCACGGACGCGCGCGAATGGTCGATGTCTCGGCCAAGGGCGAGACCGACCGGGTGGCGGTCGCCGGGGCGCGCGTCGTCATGCAGCCGCAGACCCTCGAACGCATCCGCGCCGGCGATGTCGCCAAGGGCGATGTGCTGGCGGTAGCCCGGCTCGCCGGGATTATGGCGGCCAAGCGCACCGCCGAACTGATCCCGCTGTGCCATCCGCTGGCGCTGACCTCGGTCGAGGTCGATTTCGTCTGCGTCGCCCGAGAAGAGCGCGGTCGAGATCACCGCCACCTGCCGCCTGCGCGGCCGCACCGGGGTCGAGATGGAGGCGCTGACCGCGGCCGGCGTTGCGGCGCTGACGATCTATGACATGTGCAAGGCGGTCGATCGCGGGATGATCGTCACCGACCTTCGCCTGTTGCACAAATCCGGCGGAAAATCAGGAATTCTGGGAGGCGATACCGTGATTTCGGTTGAAGAAGCCCTGCAGCGTCTGCTGAGCCTGGTCGAGGCCTTGCCGGCGGAGCAGATTTCGCTCGCCGACGGGCTCGGCCGGGTGCTGGCCGAAGATCTGGCGGCGCGCCGCACCCAGCCGCCTTTCGCGGTCTCGGCAATGGACGGCTACGCGGTGCGCGCCGATGATCTGGGTCGGATTCCGGTCGAGTTGCGCATCGTCGCCGAGGTGCCGGCCGGGGCCGGGTTCGGCGGTCATATCGGCGCCGGCGAGGCTGCGCGCATCTTTACCGGGGCGCCGATGCCGGCCGGCGCCGACACCATCGTCATCCAGGAGGACGCCGAGCGGGACGGCGACCGGGTGCGGGTGCGCGAGCGGCGCCCCGCGCGGCCGCTATGTGCGCCGCGAGGGCCTCGATTTTGCTGAGGGCGACGTGCTGCTGCGCCCGGGTCGGCGGCTCGGCGCGCGCGACATCGGCCTGTTGGCGGCGATGAACCGGCCCTGGCTCTTTGTCCACCGCCGGCCGCGCATCGGCATCCTGTCGACCGGCGACGAGATCGTCATGCCGGGCGATCCGATCGGGCCGCACCAGATCGTCAGCTCGAACAGCCTGGCGCTGGCCGCCATCGTCGCCGCCAGCGGCGGGGCCGCGGTTTCGCTCGGCAACGCGCCCGACGATCGACAGGCGCTGCGCCGCATCGTCGCCGCCGCCACGGGCGTCGACCTCCTGGTCACGACCGGCGGGGTTTCGGTCGGCGAGCACGATCTGGTGCGCGAGGCGCTGGCCGCCGACGGGTTCGAATCTCGATTTCTGGCAGATCGCGATGCGGCCTGGAAAGCCGCTGATGGCCGGGCGTTACCGCGGCACGCCGATGCTCGGGCTGCCAGGCAATCCGGTTTCGACCTTTGTCTGCGCCCTGTTGTTCCTCAAGCCGGCGATCGAGCGCTTGGGCGGTCTGGGGCTCGGCGGCGGAGCCCTTGGCGACCGCGCGGCTCGGCCGCCGCGCTGGCGGCGAACGACCGGCGCCAGGATTATCTGCGCGCCCGGCTCGGCCGCGCCGCTGACGGGGTCGAGGAGGTGACGGCCTTCGAAATCCAGGACAGTTCGATGATGCGGCTGCTCTCGGCCGCCGACTGCCTGATCGTGCGCCCGCCGCACGCCCCTGCCGCCGCCGCCGGCAGCGCCGTGCCGATCATCCGCTTCCCGACCGGGGCGTCGCCGATCTGAGCGGCCGGCCAGTCCGAGCGGCTGGCACGCCAAATTTGATCCTCCCGAGGGGCTTGACGCGCGACGCGAACTAAAGTAGAACAGAACCTGCTGTTTAGGGTTCGTTCCGCACCGCGCAAGTGGGGGCTTCATGTTGACTGCAAAGCAGCGCGAATTGCTGCTATTCATAAACCAGCGTCTGACCGCCACCGGCGTCTCGCCGTCGTTCGACGAGATGAAGGATGCGCTGCGCCTCAAATCCAAATCCGGAATTCATCGGCTGGTCAGCGGCCTCGAGGAGCGCGGTTTTATACGCCGCCTGCCGCACCGGGCGCGCGCGCTGGAGGTGACCAAGTTGCCCGAGGAGAGCGCCGCGCCGGCGACCGACCGCGGCCGATTCTCGCCGACCGTGATCCGCGGCGACTTCAAGGCCTCGCTGCCCGGCGCCCCGGTGGCGCCCGACGTCGCCGCGGTCGATCTGCCGCTCTACGGGCGGATCGCCGCCGGCACCCCGATCGAGGCGCTGCGCGACCAGAGCAACACGGTCGGCGTACCGGCGAGCCTGCTCGGCCATGGCGGCGAGCACTACGCTCTCGAAGTCGCCGGCGACAGCATGATCGAGGCCGGCATTCTCGATGGCGACACCGTGATCATCGAGCGCGGCGACACCGCCGAAAACGGCGCCGTCGTCGTCGCGCTGGTCGATCAGGGAGGAAGTCACGTTGAAGCGGCTGCGCCGACGCGGCGCCTCGATCGCCCTCGAACCGGCGAACAAGGCCTACGAAACCCGCATTTTCGGCCCCGACCGGGTCGAAGTTCAGGGCCGTCTGGTCGGGCTGTTGCGGCGCTACTGAAAGCCGCCTCGCGACCTTTCCCCTCGCCGCTTGCCGGCAGAGGGTCGAACTGAGTGGCGATCCACTTTATAACGGAACCGGTCGCGCCGTCACTTGCCCGTGGCCGCCGGATCGCCGTTGCCGGCAAGCGCCGCCTCCTCGGCGGCCTCGCGCTTGGCGCGCCCCTTCTCGACCATGCGACAGGCGATGATCGAGGCTTCGAACAGGATAATCAGCGGGATCGCCAGGCTGG
Source organism: uncultured Alphaproteobacteria bacterium (assembly GCA_963814805.1). GTDB lineage: Bacteria > Pseudomonadota > Alphaproteobacteria > ATCC43930 > CGMCC-115725 > AP-15. Next base: position 98,849 of record CAWFER010000016.1, read on the forward strand.
TCTGGCTGATAACGTCGGGCGGCGTCAGCACCGCAGCGATGACGAACATGATCACGATCGCATAGCGCCGCTTCGAGGCTAGCCCGGCCGCGGTGACGAGCCCGACCCGCGCCATCAAGGTCAGCAATACTGGCAGCTGAAAGGCGACGCCGAAGGCGAACAGCAGGGTCATGACCAAGGAAAGGTATTGGTCGACCTTGGCGTCGAGAACGATCGGCAAGGTGCCCGGGCCGCCCGGCGATTCGAAGCTGACAAAAAATCGCCAAGCGTATGGGATAACTACAAAATAGGCGAGCGAGGCGCCCATCAGAAACAATACCGGCGTGGCGAACAGGTAGGGGAAGAAGGCCCGCTTCTCGTTTTTGTAGAGGCCGGGGGCGACGAACTTCCAGATCTGGATCGCCACGATCGGAAAGGCGATGCACAGCGCCGCCCAGAAGGACACTTTTACGTAGGTAAAGAAGGCCTCGGTCAGGCCGGTGTAGATCAGGTGCCGCCCGGTCTGACCGGCAAAGATCACCGCCAGCGGGTGGACGAGAAAGCCGTAGATCCGCTCCTTGAAATGATAGCAGACGAGGAAAGCGACCATGATCGCGCCGATCGACCACATCAGCCGGTTGCGCAACTCGATCAAGTGGTCGAGCAGCGGCATTCGGCCGGCCTCGAGCTCGGCCTCGCGATCATCCTCCATCGCGCTCACTTATGGTCTCGGCGGCGCTATGTCGCGGGCGAAGCCAGCCGGCGCCTCGCCGGGGCCGGGCGTCGCAGCGCCGGCCGCGGGCTCGGCCGATCCCAGTGCGGACTCCCGGACACTCGGCCAGTCCTCCCGCCGCTTCAGGAACCGGTGCGGCCTCGACGCTTTCTGCGGCCGCGGGCGCCGCCAACAGCTCCGGGCTTACAGGGCTCGGCGGCTCGGCAGGCTTCAGGATTTCGGCAGGATTCGCCGGCGGCTCGATCGTGTTGTGGAACTCCTGCTGGAGGTCGAATTCGCTGGCCTTTTTCAAGTCCTGGCGCATTTCGTCGAGCTCGGATTCGCGGATCATCTGATCAATGCTGCTCTGAAATTCGCGCGACAGGGTGCGCGCCTTGCGGACCCAGAAGCCGGCGACGCGCAGCGCTTTGGGCAGATCCTTCGGGCCGATGAAGACGAGCGCCACCACCCCGACCAGCAGGATCTCCGACCAGCCCAGATCAAACAGCATCGGATCGTCCGCTCCGACGAATAGACATGGCCGAGGCTCCGCAAGCGGGCGCGATGATGTCAGAAAGGGCCGGCGTCGGCAACGGCCACCCCGGACCGGGTAACGCTCGCCTGGCATGACCGGCCGATTGGGTTCGCGCGGATCGCGGCTCGCGGCTGCAGCGCCCGCGCCCGATGAGCTTTCAGCGGCGCACCAACCAGACCAGCGCCACGCCGGCGCAGGCGGCGGCGAGGCCGGCCATCCGCAGCGCCTGCGGCGGGACCGCGACAGCCCGCGCCGCGGCTCGCTTCATGCCCTCGGGAAAGAGCGCGTAGAGACAACCCTCGATCACCAGCACGAGAGCGAGCGACGTCCACAGATCGCTCATCGCCCGATGGCTCTGCCCGATCTCCGGCCGACGGCCGGGATGTGGTTCACGGCGAACCGGCCTTCGCCGCCGCCCCGGCCGCCGGCGTCCCTGCCGGGTTTTGGAAAAAGCGGAAGAATTTGCCGCTCGGGGTCAGCACGAAGGAAGTCTTCCTGCCGGTCAGCGCGTCGGCGATAGGCCTGCATCGAGCGATAGAAGGCGAAGAACTGCTGTCGTGGCCGAAGGCCTTGGCGTAGATGCTGATGCTCTGCGCGTCGCCGTCGCCGCGCACCTTCTGCGCGTCGCGCTGCGCGTCGGCGAGGATCACCACCCGCTCGCGGTCGGCCTTGGCACGCACCACCTTCGCCGCTTCGGCGCCCTCGGCGCGGTATTCTGCCGCCCGCTGCTGGCGTTCCGACTGCATGCGGGCATAGATTGCCTCGCTGTTTGCCGGAGGTAGATCGGCACGGCGGATTCTGACGTCGACGATCTCGACGCCGAACGGCTCGGCCTGGGTCCGTCACTTCGGCGCGGATCTTATGCATAATGGTCACCCGCTGCGGCGAGAGCAGGGCCGACAGCGGCACATCGCCGATCACCTGCCGCATGCTGCCGCTGACCATCGCCTGCAGCCGAGCTCGCACCGCCGCCTCGGTGCCGACGGTCTGATAGAATCTGAGTGGGTTGGTTATGCGATAGCGCGTGTAAGTGTCGACGATGGCCCGCTTCTGATCCGCGAAGATGACCTCTTCCGGCGGCGGATCGAAATCGAGCAGGCGCTTGTCGTAGATGATCACATTCTGAATGAACGGTTCTTTGATCCGCAGCCCCGGGGAGCGGATGACCCGCCGCGGCTGGCCGAACTGGAGGACCAACGCCTGCTCGGTCTGGGTGACAATATATAGCGAGCTCATCGCGAAGATGCCGACGACGACTAGGGCCACGGCAACCACCAGCAGGGCGCGGCGGTTCATGATTTCGTCCCCATCGCCATCGCCTCGTAACACGGCCTGCTCATGGCTGCCCGCCGTTCAGCGGCGCCGCCGGCGCCGAGGATTGCGGCGTCGGCTGTTGCGATCCCGCAGCCGGTGCCGTGTTGCCGGCGGCGGCAGTGCCGGCACTGCCGAGCGCCGGCAGCGGCAGATAGGGCAGCACCCCGCTTCCGCCCTCGGCAGATTTGTCGATGATCACCTTGGTGCTGTTTTTCAGCACCCTCTCCATGGTCTCGAGGTAGAGCCGTTCGAGGGTGACGTTCTGTGCCGCCTTGAAAGCGTGATAGACCGACAGAAAGCGTGCCGCATCGCCCTCGGCGCGGGCGATGATCTCCTGGCGGTAGGCCTTCGCGTCCTGCACGATCTTCACAGCGTGACCGCGCGCCCGCGGGACGATGTCGTTGCGATAGGCCTGGGCCACGTTGCGCAGCCGCGCGCGGTCGGCGAGCGCGCTCTGCACGTCGCGAAACGCGCCGATGACCGGGGCCGGCGGATCGACCCGCTGCAATTGAACCTCGGTGACCTCGATCCCGGCGCCGTAGCGGTTGAGGAGGTGCTGCAACAAATGCTTGGTGTCGGCCTCGATCTTGGCGCGCCCTTCGAAGCCAGCGCCATGGTCATCGGGTTCTCGCCGATCACCTCGCGCATGGCGCTCTCGGCCGCGGATTTGACCGTTCTGTCCGGAGACGCGGATATTGAACAGGTAATTCTTCGCGTCGTCGATCAGCCAGAACACCGTGAAGTTGATGTCGACGATATTCTCGTCGCCTGTCAGCATCAACGATTCTATCGGGAACCTGCTCAGTCTCGGCGCGCGCCGGTCGCCGAATTGGCACCGGAGCGGAAGCCGATCTCGGTGCGGTTGACACGGGTGACGCTCGGCGTCAGCACCGTTTCGATCGGGTCCGGCAGATGATAGTTGAGGCCCGGCTGGGTGGTCCGGTTGTAGGCGCCAAAGCGCAGCACGATCCCGACCTCGTCGGGCAGCACCCGATAGAAGCCGCTGGCCAGCCAGATCACGATGATCGCGAGGACGACGATGGCGATGCCGCCGCCGGTGCCGAACCCGCCCGGCAGAACGCGCCGGATCCGGTCCTGGCCGCGCCGCAGCAATTCCTCGAAATCGGGCGAATACGGCCCGCGGCCGCGCGGACCCTGGCCGCCGCCATTGTTGCGCGGACCGCCGCCCCAGGGGCCGCCCCCGCGAGGACCGCCGCCCCACGGCCCGCCACCCTGACTTAGCCAGAACATCGGCCGTGAACCTTTCCGCGCCGTTGGATCGGGCCCGAGCCCGGCTAGGCTGCGGGCTCCGCAAGCGGGGCGCACCAGACGCCTGTCCCGATAGAGGCCGGGTGCGGGTGTTGTCAAGCACAGCCGGCGATCCCAAATCCGCTTTATCGGGCGACGCTCGCCAATCGGTGGCGCGGGTTGGCCGGTCCTTCGCCGTTCGATCGCCTGGAGCGGAGGCGCAGATTACCAGGTCGGCGAGCCCGCCGGCTCACAGCCGACGATCGCATGAGTCGCGTTTCGCCCGCCTGCGGGGCTGAGGAGTGAGATGGCCGCAATCACCGAACAACAGATCCTCGACGCCCTGTCACGGGTCGGCGACCCGACCGGGGCGGCGACATCGTCTCACTCGGCATGGTTTCGGGAATCGTGATCCGCGACGGCAATGTCGCCTTTGCGATCGAGGTCGAGCCCGAGCGCGGCCCGGTTCTGGAGCCGTTGCGCAAAGCTGCCGAAAAGGCGGTCGAGGCGCTTCCCGACGTGCTGTCGGTGACCGCGGTGCTGACCGCCCAGAGCGCCCCGCGCGGCCGCGCCGCGGCGCCACAGCGGCGGCCCGCCGCGCACGGCCGTCCCGGTCCCGGCACGCAGCCCGCCGGCCGGCCGCAGCGTGGGGCGGTGCCCGGGGTGGGCGCCATCGTCGCGGTCGCCTCGGGCAAGGGCGGGGTCGGCAAGTCGACCGTCGCCGCCAATCTGGCGCTTGGCGCTGAAGGCGAACGGGTTGCGCGTCGGCGTGCTCGACGCCGACATCTACGGCCCCTCGATGCCGCGCATGCTGGGGATTTCCGGCCGGCCCTCCTCGCCCGATGGCAAGCGCCTGATCCCGCTCGAGAATTACGGGGTGCGCTGCATGTCGATGGGGTTTCTGGTGCCCGAAGACAAGCCGATGATCTGGCGCGGCCCGATGGTGATGAGCGCCTTGCAGCAGATGTTGCGCGAGGTCGAATGGGGCGAGCTCGACATTATGGTGGTCGACATGCCGCCCGGCACCGGCGACGCGCAGCTGACGATGGCCCAGCAGGTGCCGTTGGCCGGCGCCGTCATCGTCTCGACCCCGCAGGACATCGCCCTCCTCGACGCGCGCAAGGGGCTCAACATGTTCCGCCAGGTCGAGGTGCCGGTGCTCGGCATCGTCGAGAATATGAGCTATTTCCTGTGCCCGCATTGCGGCGGCCGCAGCGAGATCTTTTCGCATGGCGGCGCCCGGCGCGAAGCCGAGAAGCTCGGCGCCGAGTTCCTGGGCGAGGTGCCGCTCGACCTGCAGATTCGCGAGACCTCGGACGATGGCCGGCCGATCACCGTCTCCGACCCCGACAACCCGCACTCTTTGGTGTTCCGCGCCATCGCCCGGCGCATCTGGGAAAAGATCGCTGGAGCCGACGCGGTCGGCCGCGCCCCGCCGCGCATCGTCATCGAATAGGATGCTCAAGGTCAATTCTGCGCGCTATGAAATATGCGCGCGATTGCCATGATTTCCGGGTTGACCCGGCGATGCGTCCGACGCGACCACATTGGGAAGCGGCGCCAAATCCGAGCAGCGATGATGAACAATCTTGGTCTCGGCGATTCCTTCATAGGTGTTAAGTAGCGCCTCCTGCATATTTACGATTACTGGACCGGTTATCAGGATGCCGTAGGCATGGCGGGGCGAGGCCACGAATTCGATTTCGCGCCGCACCACTAACAAAAATTGCCCCGCAACTCTTGACATATGATAGCTTACCCATCGATCATGCGGGATAAGAAGTCGTACTAGATACGAGCGGGGCACCCTGGTGGGCGACGAACCGGCATCCCCCATCCCGCGAAGGATAGCAATGGACGAGCTCTATGGTCGTTATCACGGCAGAATTCTCGTGCTGGCAACGCGCTCCACAGAGGATGGCGTCTGGAAGGCTAAGTTGCGCGAGATCCTCGCCGAGTTCGACGACGACTGCCACAAGCTTTCTGCGTCCGACCGTCAGCTACTCCGCTACGATCTCGCCAGCCAGTTCGAGCACGAGGTGTTGCGCTTTTCAGATCCGGCGAAACGAGCGGTTCTCGCCATCGCTCTCAAGCATTTTGATGATGGCTGAAGCAGGATGAGTGCACTCAATGTTCGAAGAATATCGCACAGGCGTGGACATGATCCAGATACTCCGGTCCGCGCAATTCGACGATACGACTGGTACGATCGAGCGGACTTACTGATCTACATTTTCTAAACTCCTCAAAGGTATCGGCCAACCCGTTTCGTACATGATTCCAAGATTGAATTGCGCCTCGGCATCGCCGCCGCGTTCGGCGGCTTGAAGCAGGTGTTTTTTCACGCAGGCGGCTCCTCGACATCCGGTCGCGCCGCTCCGCCGTCGTGGAGCCGGTCAACACCTCTCCCCACGATCGGGAAGAGGTGTCGCCCTTTGCCGGCGCCGGCGCGGCTGGCGGCTTAGAAATCCATGCCGTCCATCCCGCCCATGCCGCCACCGGGCAGGGCTGGCGCACCCTTCTGCGGCTTGTCGGCGACCATCACCTCGGTGGTGACGAGCAGTCCGGCCACTGAGGCGGCGCCCTGCAAGGCCAGACGCACGACCTTGGTCGGATCGATGATGCCGGCCTTGACCATGTCGACATAGGCGCCGCTCTGGGCGTCGAAGCCGTGATTGGCGTCGTCCTTTTCCAAGAGCTTGCCGACAATGACCGAGCCGTCTTCTCCGGCATTGGCAAAAATCTGCCGTGCCGGCGCCCGTAGCGCCCGGCGAACGATGTCGATGCCGACTTTCTGGTCGTCGTTCTCGGGGTTCAACCCGCCGAGCCGCTTGCTTGCGTAAAGGAGCGTGACGCCGCCGCCGGCGACCACGCCCTCCTCGACCGCCGCCCTGGTCGCATGGATCGCGTCGTCGACCCGGTCCTTGCGCTCCTTGACCTCGATTTCGGTCGCGCCGCCGACCCGGATGATGGCGACGCCGCCGGCCAGCTTGGCCAGCCGCTCCTGCAATTTTTCCTTGTCGTATTCTGAACTCGTCTCCTCGATCTGTGCGCGCAATTGCGCGCAGCGACCCTCGATATCCGCCTTCTTGCCGGCGCCGTCGATGATCGTCGTGTTTTCCTTCTCGATGCGCACCCGCTTGGCCCGGCCGAGCATGTCGAGGGTGACGTTTTCGAGCTTGATGCCGAGGTCCTCGCTGATCACCTGGCCGCCGGTCAGGACCGCAAGGTCCTCGAGCATCGATTTGCGCCGGTCGCCAAAGCCGGGGGCCTTGACCGCCGCCACCTTGAGCCCGCCGCGCAATTTGTTGACGACGAGCGTCGCCAGCGCCTCGCCCTCGATTTCCTCGGCGACGATCAGCAGCGGGTTGCCGCTCTGGACGACCGCTTCGAGCAAGGGAAGGATCGGCTGGAGGCCGGACAGCTTCTTTTCGAATAAGAGGACGTGTGGATTTTCGAGTTCGCAGATCATCTTTTCGGCATTGGTCACGAAATAGGGCGAGAGATAGCCACGATCGAACTGCATGCCCTCAACGATATCGAGTTCGGTTTCGAGGCTCTTGGCCTCCTCGACCGTGATGACGCCCTCGTTGCCGACCTTGTCCATCGCGTTCGCGATCATCTCGCCGATCTCGCGGTCGTCATTGGCCGAGATCGTTCCGATCTGCGCGATCTCCGCATTGGTCGAGACCTTTTTGGAGACCTTCTCGATGTCGTTGACCACCAATTCCACGGCCATGTCGATGCCGCGCTTCAAATCCATCGGGTTCATGCCGGCGGCAACTGCCTTTGATCCCTCGCGCACGATCGCCTGAGCGAGCACGGTCGCGGTGGTGGTGCCGTCGCCGGCCTGATCGCTGGTGCGGGTGGCGACCTCCTTGACCATCTGCGCGCCCATATTCTCGAATTTTTCGGCGAGCTCGATTTCCTTGGCGACGGTGACTCCATCCTTGGTGATGCGCGGCGCGCCGTAGGATTTGTCGAGGACGACATTGCGACCTTTCGGGCCGAGGGTCACCTTGACCGCATTGGCGAGAATGTCGATGCCGCGCAGCATGTGGTCTCGCGCATCGCCATTAAATCTGATTTCCTTGGCAGCCATGTCCGGTATCCCCTGGTTAAGCGGCTTGCTTCGCTGCGACGGCCCGATCGAGCACACCCATGATGTCGGTTTCCTTCATGATCATCAGGTCCTCGCCATCGAGCTTGACCTCGGAGCCCGACCATTTTCCGAACAGCACGCGGTCGCCGCTCTTGACGTCGAGCGGGTGCACCTTGCCCCCCTCGTCGCGCATGCCGGGGCCGACGGCGACCACCTCGCCCTCAGTCGGCTTCTCCTGTGCTGTGTCGGGGATGAAGATGCCGCCCGCGGTTTTCACTTCTGGCTCGACACGGCGGACCAGGACGCGGTCCTGCAATGGACGCAGTTTCATCGACGGTCTCCTCGGACCAAAATTTTGGGAAGGGCTGGCACTGTCGGACCGCGAGTGCCAACGCGTATTACGGTACGTGAGGCGTCAACCTGCCATATACAACCGCAAATGATTTTGGATCAGGCCCACAGCCGCCGGCGCAGGCAGACACCGATAGGCTGACCGAAGTGACGCCCTAGAAGTAATACAAACAGGCTGACGACCGCGTTGGCGCGCAGAGCCATCTCGCGCCGCTCGACCTGAACTTCGCGCCAGATTCTTCAGAATGAGTAGTTTCCGAGCCTAACGGGGATTATTGACGATATCATCTAGAGCGAATGAGCACTCAATCGAATTGGCCCCGCAACCGGCTTTTGCTCGCCCTTCCCGTCGCCGATATCGAACAGATTCTGCCGGATCTCGAACGGATTTACTGTCAGCGCGAACAGATCCTGATGGATGCCGATAGTTCTGCTCGATCATGTATTCTTCCCCGACAGCGGTGTCATCTCGGTGGTGGCGGTTTATGCGGACGGCAGCTATTATTGAGATGGCGACGATCGGCAGGGAGGGCTGCACCGGGGTGCAGGCGATCTTTGGCGCGGAGAATTCCTCGGTCCGGCTTCTCGTTCAGATCCCCGGGGGAGCCGCACGGATGTCGAGCGCGGCGTTCACCCGGGCGATGGCGTCGATGCCGTCCTTCCGAACCCTGATGTACGCCTACATTCAGGCGTTTCTTGAGCAGGTCCTGGTGTCGGTGGCGTGCAACGGTGCGCACAGCCTCAAGCAGCGCTTTGCGCGTTGGCTTTTGATGATGCGCGACCGCGGCGACAATGATGCACTCCAAATCACCCAAAACCTGCTCGCCGAAATGCTGGGTGTCCAGAGGCCAACCATCACCAACGCCGCCCGGGTGTTGGAACGTGCCGGTTTGATCGCGCGCGGCCGGCGGCAGGTCACGATCCTTGATCGGCAGGGCCTCGCTGGGGAATCTGTGCGAATGTTATCAGTTGGTCCGGGCGCGGATCGCTTTTCACCTTCCCAGATCGTACGGATAAAAAAGCGAGCCGCCCATAAGTCGGTAATGTACATTACCGACAATACCCGCCGGACGGGATTACAAATCTCGGCCTGCCGGCGGGTGACAGGCGCTCTCCGGCGAGGTCTTAGGTCAAGCCGCAATAACGAATTCTCGAAAAAGCGTCTTTGCGCGACACTGACAGGCCGAGCGTGCATTGCTATGAGAGGACAGGGTCAGAGACAGGCCGGAGCGGCTCGTCCGCGGCCAAGCCGGCGTTCGTCGCGAAGGCGTCTGTCGCCGCCCGCCGCTGACGAGATTCCCGGTCGTCGGGCTCGGCGCCTCGGCCGGCGGCCTCGATGCCTTCCGCAGGCTGCTCGCCGTGCTCCCGGGCGGCACCGGCATGGCCTTCATCCTGATCCAGCATCTCGATCCGACGCATGCGAGCATGATGGTCGATCTGCTGGCCGGCCATACGCCGCTCAAAGTCCAGCAGGCGGCGGACGGGATGCCGATCGAGCCCGAGCATGTCTATCTCATTCCGCCGGGCGACTATCTCTCGATCCGCGGCGGCGTCCTGCGCCTATCGCAGCCGCGCGAGCGTCATGGCGCGCGCCTGCCGTTCGATTTCTTTTTGCGCTCGCTGGCCGAAGAGATCGGCGAGCGCGCGATCTGCGTGATCCTTTCGGGAACCGGCAGCGACGGCAGCCTGGGGCTGAAGGCGGTCAAGGAGCAGGGCGGGCTCGTCATCGCGCAGGATCCGGACGAGGCCGAGTATGACGGCATGCCGCGCAGCGCGATCATGACCGGCGCCGTCGACCTCGTGCTGCCGGTCGCCGAGATTCCCGAAATCCTCGCCAAATACGGTCGGCGCAAGGGCTTGTCGCCGGACGATCATCCCCCGGATCGGTTGGCCGAGATCGTCAATCTGCTGCGCACGAAGACGGCGCACGATTTCGCGCTCTACAAGCCGGGCACATTGCTGCGCCGGATCGAGCGGCGCATGGCGCTGGCCGGCGTCGACGACAGCGGCCGCCTATCTCGACATGCTGCGGCAGAATGCCGGCTGAACTCGAGCTGCTCGCCAAGGATCTGCTGATCAACGTCACCAGCTTCTTCCGCGATCCGAAGGCCTTCGAATTGCTGGCGCAGGAGGTGGTTCCCGATCTGGTCCGCCGGCACCCGGCGGACCGGCCGCTGCGGATCTGGGTTGCCGGCTGCAGCACCGGCGAGGAGACCTATTCGCTGGCCATGCTGTTTCTCGAGGAGATCGCGGCGGCCAAGCGCAATATCAAGCTGCAGGTCTTCGCCTCCGATGTCGACGAGGATGCGGTCGCTCTGGCCCGCGAGGGGCGCTATCCGGAATCGATCGCGGCGGATGTGTCGCCGGCGCGGCTCGCCCGCTTCTTTACCGAGGAGGAGCATCGGCTACCGGGTCGTGCCCGAACTGCGCGGCGTCGTGGTGTTCACGGTACAGGATGTGCTGGCCGATCCGCCGTTCTCGCGCCTCGACCTGATCTCCTGCCGCAACCTGCTGATCTATTTGCGGCCCGAAGCGCAGGAAAAAGTGCTGCTGCTGTTCCATTTCGCGCTCGGCGAGGGTGGCGTTCTGATGCTCGGCGGCTCCGAGACGGTGGGCAGCCTCGACGACCGGTTCGAGCCGATCTCCAAAGCGCAGCGGATCTATCGGCAGATCGGCCGCAGCCGGCCCGGCGAAGTCGATTTCCCGGTCGGCGCGGGCGGCCGCGCGCGAGCGATTTGGCCCGGAGCGCCGCACCCGCCAACCGCGCGGGGCGTCACCCCTGGCGATCTCACGCACCGCCTGCTGATCGAAACCTATGCGCCGGCGTCGGTTCTGATCAACCGCAAGCACGAGTGCCTCTATTATTCGGGACCGACCGACCGCTATTTGCGGGTGGCCGGCGGGCGAGCCCAGCCGCGATCTGCTCGACATGGCGCGCGAGGGCTTGCGCCAAAAGCTCGGTGCGGCGATCCGGCAGGCGAGCCGGGAGCACGCGCAGGCGACCGCCACCAGCGCGCAGGCGAGCTTCGGCGGCAGCGTCGTCGCGGTCCGCATCGAGGTCCATCCGGTGCGCAGCGAACGGCGAAGAGCTGCTGCTGGTCAGCTTCTTCGACGAACCCGAGCGCGAGCAGCGATCGGACCGGCCGGCCGAGCCCGCCGATGACCCCTCGCGGGTCGCCGAGCTCGAACGGGAGCTCGACGCCACCCGCAAGGAACTGCAGAACGCCATCCACGACCTCGAGATCGCCAACGAAGAGCAAAAGGCGATCAACCAGGAAGCGATGTCGGCGAACGAGGAGTTCCAGTCGACCAACGAAGAGCTGATGACCTCGCGCGAGGAGCTGCAATCGCTCAATGAAGAGCTGACCGCGCTCAACAGCCAGCTTCAGGAAACGCTCGAACGCCAGCGCAGCACGTCGAACGATCTGCAAAACATCCTGGACAGCTCCGGGGTGGCGACCCTGTTCCTGGACAGCGCGCTCAACATCCGCTTCTTCACGCCGGCGGCCAAATCGCTGTTCCGGGTCATCGCCACCGACATCGGCCGGCCGCTCGCCGATCTCACCCCGCTCGCCGCCGACCGCGATCTGCTGGCCGATGCCGGCGCCGTGCTCGCCAGCCTTGCGCCATTGGCGCGCGAGATCGAAGCCGAAGGCGGCGCCTGGTACGTCCGCCGCATCCTGCCCTACCGCACCCAGGACAACCGGATCGACGGGGTGGTCATCACCTTTGCCGACATCTCCGAGATCAAGGCGGCCGAGCGCGAAATCCAGGCGGCGCGCGCCTATTCCGACAGCATCATCGACACGATCCGCCAGCCGCTGGTCGTGCTCGACGAGGAATTGCGGGTCATTTCCGCCAATCGGTCCTTCTACCGGAATTTCGCGCTCGCCCCCGAGGAAACCGTCGGTCGAATGGTGGGGCTGGCCGGCGCCGGCCACCCGGAAATTCCGGGGCTGCGCGGCTTCCTCGATCGGGTCCGCGCCGAGCCCGTCCCGGTCGAGGATTACGAGGTCGAGGTCGAACTCCCGCAGCTCGGGCGGCGGCTCCTGCTGCTGAACGCGCGGGAGATCCGCGACGGGCTGGCGGGGGGACGCAAGATCCTGCTGGCGATCGACGACATCACCGAACGCAGGCAGGCGACCGAGGCGCTGGAGGCCGCCACGCGAGAGGCCGAGCAGGCCAATCTCGGCAAGTCGCGGTTTCTTGCCGCCGCCAGCCACGATCTGCGCCAGCCATTGCAGACGATCAGCCTGCTGCATGAACTATTGGCGAAGAAGGTCGCGGATGAAGAGACCTTGCGGCTGGTCGGCAGGCTCGACGAGACCGTCAGCTCGATGTCGAGCATGCTGGACACTCTCCTCGACATTAACCAGCTCGAGGCCGGGATCGTCCGCCGCGAGATGGTCGATTTCCCGATCAATGCCGTGCTCGAGCAGCTGCGCACCCAGTTCACCTTTCACACGGCGGCGCATCGCCTCGGCTGGCGCGTCGTCCCCAGCCGCCTCAGCGTGCGCAGCGACCCCCGGCTGCTCGAGCAGATGATCCGCAATCTCTTGTCGAACGCGGTCAAATATACCAACACGGGAAGGGTCCTGCTGGGCTGCCGGCGACGCGGCGAGATGCTGCGCATCGAGGTCTGGGACACCGGGATCGGCATTCCCGAAGAGCAGCTCCAGGCGATTTTCGGGGAGTTTCATCAGCTCAACAATCCGGCGCGCGAACGCAGCAAGGGCCTCGGCCTCGGTCTCGCCATCGTCGAGCGACTGGCGGGCCTCTTAGGCCACACCGTCGATGTTCGATCGCATCCGGGCAAGGGCTCGATGTTCGCCGTCGAGGTGCCGCTCGGACAAGATGCGCCGCACTGGCGGCCTCGCCAAGTCTGGCGCGAGGCGACGGACAGCGTCCATCGGAGCGGCGCCATCCTGATCGTCGAGGACGATCCCTCGGTGCGCGAGATGCTGGCGCTCCTGCTCGACGGCGAGGGCTACCGCACGACGACCGTCGCGGACGGGAGAAAAGCGCTGGAGTTGGCGGCGCGCGGGGCGATTCGTCCGGACCTGGTCGTCGCCGACTACAATCTGCCGCAGGGGCTGAACGGCCTGCAAGCCGTGACCGGCCTGAGGGAGACGCTCGGCCGCGAGGTGCCGGCTGTCATCCTGACCGGCGACATCTCGACCGGCACCCTGCGCGAAATCGCCCAGGGCGGCTATCTGCACCTGAACAAGCCGGTGAAGGCCAGGGAGCTGACCGATCTGATCCGTCGCTGCCTTGCGGAGCCGCTGCGACCGCTGCGAGCGGGCGCCCGGCAGCCGGCCGAACCGGCCGGCGACAGCCCGCAGCCGTCGCCCAACGTCGCACCGACCATCTTCGTCGTCGACGATGACGGCGCGGTGCGCGAGGCGATGCGCGATCTGCTCCGGGCAAATGGCTGGACGGTCGAGACCTACGCAAGTTCCGAGGCGTTCCTCGACGCCTATCATCCCGGCGGCGGAGGATGCCTGCTGCTGATCGACGCCCGGATGCCCGGCATGAGCGGGCTCGATCTGCTGCAGCGGCTCAAGACCGCGGGAGACCGGCTGCCAGCCATCATGATCACCGGCCAGGGCGACGTGCCGATGGCGGTCGAGGCGATGCGGGCCGGGGCTGCGGATTTCATCGAAAAGCCGATCCGCGCCGGCGAACTGTTCGCCAGCATCGAGCATGCGCTGGAGCACGTCCGGGATGCGGCCAGATTGCCGGTTGGCCAGGAGGCGGCGGTGGAGCGTCTCGCCGGCCTGACCACGCGCCAGCGCCAGATCATGGCTCTGGTGCTCGCCGGGCATCCCAGCAAGAACATTGCCGCCGACCTCGGCGTCAGCCAGCGCACGGTGGAGAACCATCGCGCCGCCATCATGAAGAAGACCGGCTCGCATTCGCTTTCGGCGCTGATCCGCCTGGCGCTCGCCGCCGACCCCGGCGCCGCGCTGTCGGCGCCGAGCCCTGCGGGCCAAGCCTGAGCGGTCGATTGCCCCAGCGGCTGATCCTGAGGCTTGGACGGCGCGCCGCTCCGCCGGACCAAGTGAACGCACGCATCGGGCCGATAGGTAGATTCCGAAGCTGGTGGCGGAGTTATCCTCTATCCACATTTAGCAGGGAAGTTCCCGGCCACATGCGTTGGAGGAAGTTATGGAATTGATTCTGATCATCTTGGTCGTTGTATTACTTTTCGGCGGCGGTGGTTTTTGGGGTTACAACCGCTGGCGGTAACGGGCTCGTCGTTCACTTGCGGGTTGGCGATGGCAAGCGGTCATACCGGCCGTTCCGCCCGTTCCGCTGACCCGCCACCGGTGGCGACGTTATCATGCGGCGTCGCCGCTGATCGACGGCAGCGGCTTGTATCTCATCGTCGGTTCTATGCGTTCGATAGAGGCGACGGAGTTCGGTGGTCGAAATGACATCTTCTACTTCGGCTTTGCGCCTTGGACCCGAGTTCGACGATTTTCTATTCGCGCCGATCGGCGAAGACAGAAACGGAATGTTGCTCAGTGTCCTCTCAGCGCTGGCGCGACTGGACATCGATCCTTGGCAGGAGGCTGCCGAATTAGCCGGGTTGCCGGGGGAGACTGCGACGCGGCGATTGGCGTCATTGATTGCGGAACTGCCCGACGAGCCAGCGCCGCATCCAGACCCCGCGACGATTGCCGCTCGCTTGATCGCGCTGTTGCCGCGACCGGCTCGTCCCGCTAACCCGTCACGCACGGCGTTGCTCGGCGCTGGCGCGGCGACCCATCCCCGGGCCATCATTTACGTATATGTAATTTTTATGGTGGTGGCATTGAGCGCGCAATGGATCGCAGCAGGCGGTCAACCGCCGGCGCAGGTCGGCAACGTTCAGGCGCCGGCCTCCAGCACTGTTTCCCCACCGGTGCAACCGCCGGTTTCTAGGTAGGAAAGAACTTGACGCTACGGAGCCGCGCCCGCCAAGTCTTGCCGATCCCGCCAATCGGTCGACGCCGAATAGCTCACCGACGCTGGAAGCGGCTCGTTCATAGTGTCGGATGACCCGCCTTTCCTAGGCATACTGAACTGGCGGCTTGTGGCCACTGTGACGGATTTGACAATTTTACTTTGCAGTCCTTTCCAAAAACAGGGCTTAATCTCTGCGAGGGTTGGATCGCGCTCGACGTGAGACACACGCCAGACGCAACCCGCGAGGAGATCGCGGCGATAAGAACTAATATAAGATGGTTTTCGTTAAAGAGAAACTACGTATCAACGTTCGGCCCGACGTCAATTCCGTGATTGGCCAGATGCGCTGATAGGCACGTCGCATCGATCTCGTCGTGCTCGCCGGAGAGAGTGATCATCTTGACGATTTGGACCGAGCGCGACAGACGCAGCAGTAACGGAGCGTCGTGGACGGCCCTGACGGCTTCGCGACTACCGTCCCAGGCGATGGCAATTCTCGCGAGCACGCTCGGCTGTGTGACGGCGGGCACGATCTGAACTACGTCGCCGGCCGCCTCGAACCAGGATGCGTCAGCCAAGCGTTGCGCGGCCTCTTCGTTGAAGATCCTCGCAGCCGCGCCGGCCTACAGGGTCCAGTATGGGCATATCGGACCGTGAACAGGACGGCGAGCCCCTTCGATGCTCGGCGACAGCATCGCCCCTCACCGCGCCCAGGGCGGCGACAGCTCGGCGATCCGGGCCCGAACCGGGCAGTCGGGCATGTGCGCGCCCTGCAGATAGCCGAGGCTCATCAAGAATTCGGCGACGATCTGGCCGCCGGTAAAGCGGAAGGTCTGGCGAAACAGCCGGGTCCACTCCTCGAGCGGGCGCGGATGGTGCAGGTCGAGCCAGTGGGCGAACGAGCCGTGCGATTGGCGCAATACCTGGATCGCGCGCGCATTGTCGATCGCCGCGGCAATCTTGAGCCGGTTGCGCACGATCCCCGGATCGGCCAGCAGGCGCTCGATATCGGGGGGCCCGAAGGCGGCGACGCGGTCGACCGCGAAATCGGCGAAGGCGGCGCGAAAGGCGGCCCGCTTGTTGAGGATGGTCAGCCATGAGAGGCCCGCCTGGTTGATTTCGAGCATCAGCCGCTCGAACAGCACCCGCTCGTCCGCGGCCGGAAAGCCGTATTCGGTATCGTGATAGGGGCCGTGCTGAGGATGGCCGGGCGCCATGCGGCAATAGGCTGCGCTCACCTCACGACCCGCCCAATCCGAGCCACGACGAGCGCAGCACGAAATAAATCGCCAGCCAGACGACCGCGGCAATAACCGTCGTGATCGTCGCTTTCAGCACCAGCCGCGGCCGTTGCGGCGCCCCGGCGGCATGACCCGGATCATCCGGCTCGGCCGGGGTTACCCACAGCGGCAGCACGGCGAACAGCGTCACCCACCAGACCAGTATGTAGACGATGGCGCCCTGCCACCAGGTCATGACAATGACACCGTCCTCCAAAGTCGCCCGGACCCATGCCTTTTCGCGCGCTCACGCCTGTTCGAGCTCGATCAGGGCGCCGCAGAAATCTTTCGGGTGCAGAAACAGCACCGGCTTGCCGTGGGCGCCCGGCCGCGGTTCAGCGCCGCCGAGCACGCGGGCGCCCTGGGCGATCAGCCGGTCGCGGGCGGCGTTGATGTCGTCGACCTCGTAGCACAGATGGTGCATTCCGCCCGACGGATTGCGCTCGAGAAATCCGCGCACCGGCGAGGCGGCGCCGTGCGGTTCGAGCAATTCGATCCTGGTATTGGGCAGCTCGACAAAAGCGACGGTAACCCCATGCGCCGGCAATACCTGGGGCGGCGACACCTGGGCGCCCAGCGCCTGGCGATAGATGGCGCTCGCTGCGGCCAGATTGGGGACGACGATCGCCACGTGATTCAATCGCCCGATCATCGCCGGTACTCCGTCAAAGGCCGCCCCTCACCCTGACCCCCTCCCCGCAAGCGGGGCAAGGGAGAAAAGCCGGCGCCTGCAAAGCACAGCGCACGATCACCGTTGCCTCAGAGCCGTACGATCTGGATTTCGACCAGCGGGCGCTTGCCGAAGCGCTCGTTGAGGATGCGGCGCAAAGCCCGCCGGGCCGCCTCGACAACGACCGCATCGTCGGCTCGCGCCCGGTCCGGCAACTCGTCGACCGCGCGCTCGATTGCAGTGCGGAGCGCGGGTGCGATCGCTTGCGCCGCTTCGGATTCGACCAGTCCGATCACAACCGTCGCCGGCGGAGCGGCAAGCCGGCCATGGCGGTCGAGCACCAGGGTGGCGACGACGGTGCCGTTGAACCCGGCCCGGCGGCGGTCCTTCAGTGCCGCGCCGTCGACCGGCAACAGGGTCTTGCCGTCGCTCGCTAGCCGGCCGACCGTCACCTCGTCGACGATCGCCGCCCCGCCCGCGCCGAGCCGCACCATGTCGCCGTTGTCGACGACCAGCGGCAACGGCACCTGGCAATCGGCAGCGAGCTGAGCATGGGCGATCAAATGGCGGGCTTCGCCATGCACCGGGATTGCGATCTTCGGGCGGATCATCTGATACATGCGCACCAGCTCGTCGCGCGCCGGATGGCCCGAAACGTGGACGAAATGGTCCTGCTCGGTGACGATCTCGATGCCGAGCCGGGCGAGCGAGTTCTGCAGCCGGCCGATCGATTTTTCGTTGCCGGGAATGATGCGGGAGGAAAAGATCACGACGTCGCCCGGTTCGAGCTCGACGCTCGGATGGTCGTCGCGGGCGATGCGGGCCAGCGCCGCGCGCGGCTCGCCCTGGCTGCCGGTGCAGATCATCAAGATGCGGTCGCGCGGGATGTAGGCCGCCTCCTCCTCGGAGAGGAACGCGGGCAGAGCGGCGAGATAGCCGTTTTCGCGCGCCGCCTTGTCCATCCGCCACAACGAGCGGCCGACCAGCGCCACCTCGCGGCCATGCGCGGCGGCGGCAAGCGCGATGGTTTCGAGCCGGGCCACGTTGGAGGCGAAACAGGCGACCGCGACGCGGGCGTCGTAGCGGCCAATAAGCTCGGTCAACGAGCGGCGCAGCTCGGCCTCGGACCCCGAGCTTCCGGGACGCAGCGCGTTGGTCGAGTCGCAGACCATCGCCAAGACGCCCTCGTCGCCGAGCCGCTGCAATGCCGCCTCGTCGGCGGGCTCACCGATCAGCGGGTCGGGATCGAGCTTCCAGTCTCCGGTGTGCAGCACCGTCCCAGCCGCGGTGCGCAGCACGACGGCGTTGGGCTCCGGGATCGAATGGGTGAGCGTGATCAGTTCGAGGTCGAACGGGCCGATCGTGAACCGCCCCGACATCGGCACGACATTGATCTTGACCTTGTCGAGGAGCCCGGCCTCGGCGAGCTTGGCGCGCAGCAGCGAGGCGGTGAATGGCGTCGCCCACACCGGGCAGCGCAACCGCGGCCACAGATAGGGAATGGCGCCGATATGGTCTTCATGCGCGTGGGTCGCGACGATGCCGAGCAGCTGCTCGCGGTGCTCGGCGATGAACGCCGGATCGGGCATGACGACATCGAGCCCGGGCTGCGAATCATCGCCGAAGGTGACGCCGCAATCGACGATCAGCCATTGCCCGGCCGAGCCGTAGAGGCTCAAATTCATGCCGATCTCGCTGGCGCCGCCGAGCGAGACGAACAGCAGCGCGTCCGGGTCGTCGCCGGAGCCGCCGGGAACGCGATAAGGCAGAGGCAGATCATTCATTGATTGCGGTTTCTTTGATAAATCAGGCGCAACCCCCACAGGGTCAGATCCGGGTCGACTTTGTCGATGACGCCGGTCGAGCCGTCGAACAGCGGCGCCAGGCCGCCGGTGGATATGACGCTCATCGGCGCCCCGAATTCCCGCTTGATGCGTTCGACAAGTCCCTCGACCAGCCCGACATAGCCCCAAAAGATGCCCGATTGCATGCACGCCACGGTGCTGGTGCCGATTACCTTTTCGGTGCGGGCGATCGGCACGCTCGGCAGCTTCGCCGCGGCCATGGCGAGCGCTCGCAAGGATAGGTTGATGCCGGGGGCGATCACCCCGCCCCGATAATTGCCATCGGCTCCCACCAGATCAAAGGTGGTGGCGGTGCCGAAATCGACAACGATCAGCGGTCCCTGGTAGCGGTCGTGCGCCGCCACGGTATTGACGAGACGGTCTGCGCCGACTTCCTCCGGTCGATCGACGAGCGACCGCGCTCCGATCGCCACCCCCGGCTCGCCAACGACGAGCGGCTCAGTATGGCAATACTCGCGGCACAGCCGGCGCAGATTAAAATTTGCCTCGGGCACGACGCTGGCAATGATCGCGCCATCGATCTGCCGCCGCGACAGATCGTGCAGCCCGAGGAGATGATCGAGCCACACCACATACTCGTCGGCGGTGCGGCGCGCGTCGGTGGCGGCGCGCCATGCCCCGGTCAGGCGAGCGCCATCCCACACGGCGAACACCGTGTTCGTGTTATTGGCATTGACTGCGAGCAGCATCGCGAGCCCGCTAGCGCGCCGGAAACACGTCGCCGGCCGAGATGCGCCGGAGCCCGTCCGCGGTGTCGAGCAGCAGCGCGCCTTGCTGGTCGAGATCGGCGAAGCGGCCGTGCAGATTGGCGTTTTCGAGGCGAACCCGGATCGGCTCGCCGAGGCCAACCGCGCGGCCGAGCCACGCCGCGCGCAGCGGCGCGAACCCCGCCTCCCGCCAAGAGCGCACCCAATCCTCGAAATGCCGGGCAAAGGCGCCGAGCAGCGCCGCCGGCTCAGGCGGGCGATAGCCTTGCGCCGCGATCGAGGTGGCGGGAAACTCGACGTCGGGGGGCGCCGAGACCAGGTTGACGCCGACGCCGACGACCAGAAACGCCAGGTTCAGATCCTGGCCGATCTCCAATTCGAGCAGGATGCCAGCGATCTTGCGGCCGTCCAGCAGCACGTCATTGGGCCATTTGCCAGCGAGCCCGGCAAGATTTGGGATCAGATCGCCGAGCGCGTCGCCGACCGCCAGCGCCGCGGCAAAACCTAGCTGCGCCGCGCGATCGGGCGGGCAGGCCGGGCGCAGCACCAGCGAGAGATAGAGATTGCCGCGCGGCGACCGCCACTCGCGGCCGCGCCGCCCGCGTCCGGCGGTCTGCGCCAAGGCCCACACCAGGGCGCCTTCGGCCGCACCTTGCCGCGCCAAGGATTTAGCCTCGTCGTTGGTGCTGCCGACGGTGTCGCGCGAAACCAGCCGATAGTTCGCTGGCAACTGCGGCACTGGGCTCATCGCACAAACAGCGACGCGGCTGCCGCTTCGGCGCCGCCGACCAGCGGCCCGGGCAGCAGAAAAAAGAACAAGGTCACCAGCGCCGTCACCAGCAGCACGCCTTTGAGCTCGCCGGCGATCGGCGCATCAAAGGCGGCGTCCGGCTCGTCGAAATACATGACCTTGACGATGCGCAGATAATAAAAGGCCCCGACCACGCTGGTGACGACGCCGATCACGGCAAGACCCGTGAGCTTGGCGTCGATCGCCGCGAGGAAAATGTAGAGCTTGGCGAAAAAGCCTGAGACCGGCGGTATCCCGGCGAGCGAGAACATAAAGATCGCCAAGGCCAGCGCCAATGCCGGCCGGGTGCGCGACAGCCCGGAGAGGTCGGAAATCTCTTCGAGCATCTGCCCGTTTCGGCGCATGCACAAGATGACCGCCCAGGCGCCGAGGGTCATGAACAGATAGATCGCCAGATAGACCAGGACGCCGCGGATCCCGGCCGCGGTGCCGGCGGCGAGCCCGATCAGCGCATAGCCGACATGGCCGATCGAGCTGTAGGCCATCAGCCGCTTGATATTGTGCTGGGCGATCGCGGCGACCGAGCCGAGGATCATCGAGGCGACCGACAGAAACACGATGACCTGGCGCCATTCGCCGATCAGCGGGCTGAACGGACCGACCATCAGCCGGATGAACAGCGCCAGCGCCGCCAATTTGGGGGCGACCGCAAAGAACGCAGTGACCGGGGTCGGCGCCCCCTCGTAGACGTCGGGCGTCCACATGTGGAACGGCACCGCCGAAGTCTTGAAGGCGAGCCCGGCGATGATGAAGACAAGACCGACGATCAGCCCCGGCGAAACCGCGGCGCCGCCAACCAGCACCCGCGCGAGATCGGCGAAGCCGGTGGCGCCGGCAAAGCCGTAGACCAGCGAAATGCCATAGAGCAGCATGCCCGAGGACAGCCCGCCCAGAACAAAGTATTTGAGCCCGGCCTCGCTCGAGCGGGGCGAATTGCGATCGAAGCTGGCGACCACGTAGAGCGCCAGATTCTGCAATTCGAGCCCGACATAGAGGGTGATCAGATCGTTGGCCGAGATCATCACCATCATCCCGGTGGTGGCCAGCAAGACCAGAACCGGAAATTCGAAGCGGCCGATCCCCTGCTCGTCGTTGTAGCGAATGCTCATCAGGATCGTGACCGCCGAGCCGGTCAGCACCAGCGATTTCATAAACAGGGCGAAGGCGTCGGTGACGAACATCCCGTAAAAGCCGACGCGGCGCGCCGGCCCGCCGGCGAAGGCGACGGCGAGGACCGCGATCAGCGCCGTGATCGCCAGCCACGAGACGAGGCGGGTCGAGCCCTCGCCGCGAAAGGCGCCAAGGAGCAGGAGCGCCATCGCCGAGGCGGCGAGCACTATCTCCGGCAAGGCCGGCGACAACTCGGAAAATGCGAGATGCGGCGGCATGGCGGCTAGGGCAGGCTGGCGCGGCGCATGCCGGCGGCGTCGGTGGCGGCGTGCGCCTGGGCGACGATGTGGTCGACCGAGGCCTGGATCGGGCGCAGGAACGACGTCGGATAGATGCCCATCCACAGCACCAGCACCAGGAGCGGGGCAAACACCAATTTCTCGCGCGGGCTCAGATCGAGGATGTTCCTCAGATCGGCGCGGGTGATGGTCCCGAAGATCACCCTGCGATAGAGATAGAGCATGTAGGCGGGGGCCAGGAACAGCGCCGTCGCGGCGAGCGCGCATTCGAGCGTGCTGACCCGGAAGGTGCCGAGCAAAATCAGGAACTCGCCGACAAAGCCGCTGGTCCCGGGCAGCCCGACCGCCGCCAGGCTGAACGCCATGAAGACGAAGGCATAGGCCGGCATGCGCTCAACCAGACCGCCGAAGCGGGCGATCTCGTGGGTGTGCAGCCGGTCATAGAGCACGCCGACGCACAGGAACAAGGCGCCAGAAACGAGCCCGTGGCTCAACATCTGGATGACCGCCCCCTGCACCGCTTCGCGGGTCACGGCAAAGATGCCCATCGTCACAAAGCCCATATGAGCAATCGACGAATAGGCGATAAGCTTTTTCATATCGGTCTGGGCCAGCGCCACCAGCGAGGTGTAGATGACCGCGATCGCGCTCAAGGTGAAGATCAGCGGGGTGAAGAAGGACGAGGCGAGCGGCAGCAGCGGCAGCGAAAACCGCACAAAGCCGTAGCCGCCCATCTTCAACAGAATGCCGGCGAGGATGACCGAGCCCGCGGTCGGCGCTTCGACATGGGCGTCGGGCAGCCAGGTATGCACCGGCCACATCGGCACTTTGACCGCAAACGAGGCGAAAAACGCCAGCCACAGCCATTTCTGCAGGTAGAGCGGGTAGGTGTGGTTCAACGCCACCTGAATGTCGGTCGACCCGGTCTGCATATAGACCGTCAGGATCGCCAGCAGCATCAATACCGAGCCCAGCAGGGTAAAAAGAAAAAACTTGAATGCCGAATAGACCCGGTTCTCGCCGCCCCAGATACCGATGATCAGGAACATCGGGATCAGCACGCCCTCGAAAAACACGTAGAACAGGACAAAGTCGAGGGCGCAGAAAATGCCGACCATCAAGGTTTCGAGGACGAGGAAGGCGATCATGTACTCTCTGACCCTGACCTGGATGATTTCCCAGCTGGCGACGATCGAGAGCAGGGTCAGCAGGGTCGAGAGCAGGATGAAGAACAAGGATATGCCGTCGATCCCCATATGATAGCTGATCGTGAAGCCGCCGAGGCTGACCCAATTGGCCCGTTCGACGAATTGGAACTGGGCGGTGTTGGGGTTGAACTCGATCCACAACACGACCGATAAGGCAAAATCGACCAAGGTCGTCCACAGCGCGATGAACCGCGCGTTGCGGGCGACCAGCGCCGCTTCGCCGCGGGTCATCAGGATGAAGGCGACACCGACCAGCGGCACAAAGGTGACGAGCGATAGGAGCGGCCAATGGCTCACGACAAACGCCCTTCGCTCAATGCGGCAACAGGTACCAGGTTACAAAAGCCGCCAGCCCGATCAGCATGACGAAGGCGTAGTGATAGAGATAGCCGGTTTGCAGCCGGCTCGCCTGACGCGCCAGATCGCGGGTCAGGGCGGCGATTCCGTTCGGCCCGAGCCCGTCGATGACCGCGCCATCGCCCGATTTCCACAGCCCGTCGCCGAGCGCCATCGCCGGGCGCACGAACAGCAAATCATAGAGTTCGTCGAAATACCACTTATTCAGCAGGAACAGGTAGAGTTCGCGGAAGCGCTGGGCTAACCGCAGCGGCAGTCGCGAATCGACCATGTAGAAGACATAGGCGGTGGCGATACCGGCGATACCGCAAACCAGCGGCAGATATGCAATCACCCGCGGGATGTTTTCGGCATTGGCCAGCGCGTCGTGGCCGGGCAGCACCAGGATTGAGCTCTTCCAGAACCCGGCGCTGGCGTCGCCGACAAAATAATCATAGCCGAGCCAGCCGAAGAACGCGGCGCCGATCGCCAGCACGATCAGCGGGGTCAGCATGACCCACGGGCTCTCATGGGCATGGTGCATGGTCTCTTCATCGGCGCGCGGCTCGCCATGAAAAGTCATGAACATGACGCGGGCGATGTAGAACGCGGTCATGAACGCGGCGACGGTGCCGAGCAGCCAGCCATAGCGGCCGACGGCAGTGCCCGAGGCCCAGGCCGCATCGAGGATCGTGTCCTTCGACCAGTAGCCGGAAAAGGGTGGGATGCCGCTCAACGACAAGGCGCCGACCCACATCGTCGCATAGGTGACCGGGGTCTTGCGCCACAGCCCGCCCATCCGGCGCATGTCCTGCTCGCCGCCCATCGCATGGATCACCGAGCCGCAGCACAGGAACAACAGCCCCTTGAAGAAGGCGTGGGTAAACAGATGAAACATGCTGGCGGCATAGGCGGAAACGCTGGCGGCGACGAACATGTAGCCGAGTTGGCTGCAGGTCGAATAGGCGACGACCTTCTTGATGTCGTTCTGGACCATTGCGACGCTGGCGGCAAAGAGCGCAGTGGTGGCGCCGATGATCCCAACCACGACCAATGCGCTCGGCGCGTATTCGAACAATGGCGAGAGGCGGGCCACCATGAACACGCCCGCGGTCACCATCGTCGCCGCGTGGATCAGCGCCGACACCGGGGTCGGCCCCTCCATCGCATCGGGCAGCCAGGTATGCAGCGGGATCTGCGCCGATTTTCCCATCGCGCCGATGAACAAGAGGATGCAGGCGAGGGTCAGCGAATCGACCCGCCAGCCGAGAAAATCCATCGTCGTGCCGACAACCTTGGGCGCCTCGGCGAACACTTCGGGAAAGGTCAAATTGCCAAAGATCACGAATACCGCGAAGATCCCGAGCGAGAATCCGAAATCGCCGATTCGGTTGACGATGAAGGCTTTGATCGCCGCGGCGTTGGCGGCGGGCCGGTCGTACCAGAAGCCGATCAGCAGATAGGACATCAGGCCGACGCCCTCCCAGCCAAAGAACAGCTGCAGGAAGTCGTTGGCGGTGACCAAGGCTAGCATGAAAAAGGTGAACAGGCTCATATAAGCCATAAAGCGGGGGATCGACTTGTCCTCGGCCATGTAGCCGACCGAATAGACATGGACCATCGAGGAGACGATGGTGACGACGAGGATCATCACCCCGCTCAGGGTGTCGAGCCGGATCGACCAGGTGACATCGACCCCGCCGGCGACGATCCACTGGAACAGCGGGATGATCTGGGGGCCCGGCGTCGCCAGGATATCGCGGAACACAAAGATGCCGAGCACCGCCGACAGCAGCAAAGCGCCGCAGGTGACCACCTGAGAACCGCGGTCGCCGATCGCCCGACCGAAAAAACCGGCGACGATCGCGGCGACGAGCGGCAGGAAGACGACGGCGAGCGGCAAGCCCTCAGCCTTTCATCATGTTGATATCCTCGACCCGGATCGTCCCCCGAGCGCGGAAATAGACGACGAGGATGGCCAGCCCGATCGCCGCCTCGGCTGCGGCGACGGTCAAGACGATCATGGCGAAGACCTGTCCGATCAGGTCGTTGCGGAACACCGAAAAGGCCACGAAATTGATGTTGACGGCAAGCAGCATCAGCTCGATCGACATCAGAATGACGATGACGTTCTTGCGA
The DNA here is from genome assembly GCA_963814805.1 of uncultured Alphaproteobacteria bacterium. Taxonomy (GTDB): domain Bacteria; phylum Pseudomonadota; class Alphaproteobacteria; order ATCC43930; family CGMCC-115725; genus AP-15. Next base: position 124,466 of record CAWFER010000016.1, read on the forward strand.
TTGAGAAAGATGCCGAAGATGCCGAGGGTGAACAGGATCGCGGCGACAGTCAGGTAGTGGGGCAGCCCGATCGCCATCAGACCCCCTCGCCGATCGGCGCCTTGACCACCTCGACCGATTGGGCGCGGGTGCGGGCGAGCTGAGCCGCGATCGACTGGCGGCGCACCCCGGCGCGATGGCGAAGGGTCAAAACGATCGCCCCAATCATCGCCACCAAGAGGATCAGCCCGGCGCCTTGGAAGGCGAACAGATAGCGGGTGTAGAGGATGTCGCCGAGCGCCCGCGTATTGCTGAGCGCGACCCCGCCTTTCGTTGGAGCAGCTGCGACCACGGCGCCGGACGCGGTAAGCGCCCAGCTGGCCGCGACCAGCACCAGCTCGGCCAGCAGGATCAGCCCGACCAGAGCGCCAATCGGCAGATAGCGCACAAACCCGCTGCGCATCTCGGCGAAATCGATATCGAGCATCATCACCACGAACAGGAACAGGACCGCGACCGCGCCGACATAGACGATGACCAGGATCATCGCCAGAAACTCGGCCCCGATAAGCACGAAAAGCCCGGCCGTGCTGAAAAAAGCAAGGATCAGAAACAATACCGAATGCACCGGGTTGCGAGCGGCCACCACCATCACACCGGCGGCCACCGCGGCCGCGGCGAAGAGGTAGAACAGGATCGCCTGCAGGATCATTGGCAGGTCTCCCGAACAGCCCCTCGCCCGCCTCGCTGCGCTCGACCCCGTTGGCTACCCAGCCTCCTCCCATTCGCTCCCCCGCACGCGGGCGAGAGTTAGGGTGAGGGCTGGAGGAACGTTCGGCGACTGACGACATCCTGTTCACCGGTAGGGGGCGTCGAGGGCGAGGTTCTTCGCGATCTCGGCCTCCCAGCGGTCGCCGTTGTCGAGCAGTTTTTGCTTGTCGTAGAACAATTCCTCGCGGGTCTCGGTGGCGAATTCGAAATTCGGCCCCTCGACGATCGCATCGACCGGGCAGGCTTCCTGGCAATAGCCGCAATAGATGCATTTCGTCATGTCGATATCGTAGCGGGTGGTGCGCCGGCTGCCGTCGGCGCGCGGCTCGGCCTCGATCGTGATCGCCAAGGCCGGGCAGATCGCCTCGCACAATTTGCAGGCGATGCAACGCTCCTCGCCGTTGGGGTAGCGGCGCAACGCGTGCTCACCGCGAAAGCGGGTGCTGAGCGGGCCTTTTTCGTAGGGATAATTGACCGTGACCGCAGGCTTGAACATGTAGCGCAGGGTCAGCGCCAGCCCTGAGAGCAGCTCGCTCAGCAGGAGGCCGCGCGCGCTGCGTGCCAGAAATGCCATGCTATCCGCGTCCTTCGCCTTGTTGGCCGGCTCAGCGCGCCGGCAGCCAGCCGCCGGCGGTTAACACCCCTGCGGTCAGCACCAGCCAGAACAGCGAAAACGGCAGAAACACCTTCCAGCCGAGCCGCATCAGCTGATCATAGCGGAAGCGCGGGAAGGTGGCGCGCACCCATAGAAAGCAGAACAACACAAAGGCGATCTTCAGCAGAAACCAGATCCACCCGGGGACCCAGGTAAACGGGGGAACGCCCACCGGCGCCAGCCAGCCGCCGAGAAACAGGACGCTGGTCATGGCGCTCATCAGGATCATGTTGGCGTATTCGCCGAGGTAGAAGAGCGCAAACGCCATCGCCGAATATTCGACGAAATAGCCGGCGACCAGCTCGGTCTCGCCCTCGACCACGTCGAACGGGGCGCGGTTCGTCTCGGCCAGGCCGGAGATGAAAAAGATCACGAACATCGGCAACAGCGGCACGGCGAACCAGATATGCCGCTGCGCCATGACAATGTCGCTCAAATTGAGCGAGCCGACGCAGATCAGCACGGTCACCAGGACAAAACCGATCGCCACCTCGTAGGACACCATCTGCGCCGCCGAGCGCAAGGCGCCGAGAAACGCATAGCGCGAATTCGACGCCCAGCCGGCGAGGATGATGCCGTAGACCCCCAGCGAGCTGATCGCGAACAGGTAGAGAATGCCGACGTTGATGTTGGCGATGACCACGCCCGGACCGAACGGGATCACCGCCCAGGCGACGAGGCTCAGGGTGAATGTCGCGATCGGAGCGATGATGAATACGACCCGATTGGCCCCGCTCGGAACGATCGTCTCCTTGATCAGGAGCTTGAGCCCGTCGGCGAAGGGCTGCAGCAGGCCGAACGGGCCGACGACGTTGGGCCCTTTGCGCAGCTGCGAGAACGCCAAGACCTTGCGCTCGGCATAGGTCAGATAGGCGACCGCGATCAGCAGCGGGATCACTACCGCCAGCACCTCGCCGATGGCGATCAGGGTCACCCCGGCATAGCCGCTCCAAAAGCTAGCCATCGGCGCCGTTCCGCCCATCGGCGCCGGCCCCATCTGGGCCGGTTGAGGCCGGCAGCTCGCCGTGCCGCGCCAGAAAAGTCTCGGCTGCACTCGGCCATCGTCAGGCTCGCCCGGCTGATCGGGTCGGTGCGGTAGAAATCGGCGATCGGATAGGCGAACGGGCCAGGGTCGATCGGGCCGGGATCACCGAATTCGCCCCACTCGGCCGGGCTCACCCGGTCGATTTCGGCCAGCCCCGGATGGGCTTCGCGCAATTTGCGGCGCAACTCGCCCAGATTATCGAACGGCAGCTTCCGGCCGAGAGCGGTCGAGAGCGCGCGGATGATCGCCCAATCTTCGCGCGCGTCGCCGGGCGGGAAGATGGCGCGGCGGCCGAGCTGCACTCGCCCCTCGGTGTTGAGGTAGGTTCCGTCCTTTTCGGTATAGGCGGCGCCCGGCAGGATCACATCGGCGCGCGCGGCGCCGCGGTCGCCGTGATGCCCCTGGTAGACGACAAAGGCCGCACCGAGGTCGCTCGTGTCGATTTCGTCGGCGCCGAGCAGATAAAGCACCTCGATCGCGCCCGAGCGGCAGCCCTCGACAATGCCGGCGACATCGCGCCCGTCCGGACCCGGCACGAAGCCGAGATCGAGCCCGCCGACCCGCGCCGCGGCCCGGTGCAAGACGTTGAAGCCGTTCCAGCCGTCGCGCACCAGCCCACAGCTCTCAGCGAGCGCGCGCGCCGCCCTCAGCACCTGCGCGCCGTCCGGGCGGGCGAGCGCGCCCTGCCCCAGGATCAGCATCGGCTTTTTCGCCACGCGCAGCTGGTCGGCCCAGGGATGTTCGCCGGCGGCGAGCGCGCGCAGGGCGTCGCCGCCCCGGCCCAGCATCTCGACCGGAAACGTCAAATCGAGCGCCGGCCCGATCGCGGCGATGGCAAAGCCACCCTTGAGATGGCGCTTGCGCAGCCGGGCGTTGACGAGCGGGGCTTCCCAGCGCGGGTTGGCGCCGATCAGCAGGCACGCGTCCGCATCCTCGATCCCGGCTATCGTGGTGTTGAACAGGTAGCCGGCCCGGCAGCGCGGATCGATCCTGGCCCCGTCCTGGCGGCAGTCGAGGCTCACCGCGCCGAGGCCACCGAGCAGTTCCTTCAGCGCGAACATCAATTCGAGGTCGACGAGATCGCCGGCGATCGCGGCGATGCGCTCGCCCGGAACGCTGTTCAGCCGTTGCGCGACGATCTCCAGCGCCTCGCGCCAATCAACCTCGGCCCGAGCGCCGCGCCGGCCGGCATAGGGGCGGTCGAGCCGGCGGCGGCGCAGCCCGTCGACCGCGTAGCGGGTCTTGTCCGAGATCCACTCCTCGTTAATCTGCTCGTTGACCCGCGGCAGCGCCCGCAATACCTGCCCGTCGCGGGCATCGACCCGGATGTTGCTGCCGACTGCGTCGAGGACGTCGACGGTTTCGGTTTTGCTCAATTCCCATGGCCGGGCCATGAACGCATAGGGCTTTGAGGTTAGGGCGCCGACCGGGCACAGATCGATGATGTTGGCCGACAGCTCCGACCCGAGCGCGCGCTCGACATAGGTAGTGATCTCCATGTCTTCGCCGCGCCCGGTGGCGCCCAATTCCTGGACCCCGGCGATTTCAGTCAGAAAGCGGATGCAGCGCGTGCAATGGATGCAGCGGGTCATGTGGGTTTCGACCAGCGGGCCGAAATCCTTGTCGCGCACCGCCCGCTTGTTCTCGTCGAACCGGCCGCGGTCGAAGCCGTAGGCCATCGCCTGGTCTTGCAGATCGCACTCGCCGCCCTGGTCGCAGATCGGACAGTCGAGCGGATGGTTGATCAGCAGGAACTCCATGACCCCCTTTTGCGCTTTCAACGCCTTGGGCGACTTGGTGTGGACCACCATGCCGTCGCCGACCGGCATCGCGCAAGAGGCGATCGGCTTTGGCGATTTTTCTACTTCGACCAAGCACATCCGGCAGTTGCCGGCGATCGCCAGGCGTTCGTGAAAGCAGAAATGGGCGACCTCGATCCCAGCCAATTCACAGGCCTGCAAGATCGTCGTGCCCGCCGGCACCTCGATCGGATCGCCGTCGATGGTCAGCTTGGGCATCGCCTCACTCCAGCTCTGCAGACGTGACCGGCTGCCGAAGCTGCAGTTCCCGCAGGGCCGCAACAATGTGCTCGGGGCGCCGCGAGGCGTGCTCGATCTCCCACAACCAAGCCTCACCGTCCCCGGCGTAGTCATGGATAACGAGATCGGGGCCAGCGTCATGCGCCACAGAGGTTTCATCGGCCCGGCCCGGCCAAGCTCGGAGCTCGATCACCATGGTATCGGTCTCCACGCAATAGCGCACCGGCTCCCAGACGAGCTGGGGGCGCCTCGCACGGCGTGAGGCGAAAAGAGTCGTCATGGCTCGAAATCTCTATCCCAAAACGCGTTGTGAACGGTTTCCCCATCGGGTTCGGTGACGACCCGCAGCCAGTGGCCGCGCTCTGCCACCCATCGCCAATATCGGATCCGGCCGTCCGCCTGCCGCGTGCGCCGCTTCGGCATCTCCAGGGTGCGCCGGATCTCGATCGGATCGATGCGTCGCCCCGGCCTGCCCATGACATGTCGGGCGTAATAGAGCGTGCGCCAGAACGGCGGCGGTGGCAGCCGCTCGTGATCGGCCATGCCTCGGCCCGGCCTTGCTCACTCTGCCGCTCTTGGCATCGCAGCGGCGCGGTATTCGGCAATGCGGCGCTCCATCTCCGGGCGGAAATGGCGGATCAGCCCCTGCACCGGCCAGGCGGCGCCATCGGCCAGCGCGCAGATCGTGTGGCCCTCGATCTCATAGGAGACGTCGAGCAGCATGTCGATCTCGGCGACCGAGGCGTTGCCCGCGACCATCCGCTCCATGACCCGCCACACCCAGCCGAGGCCTTCGCGGCACGGTGTGCACTGCCCGCAGCTTTCGTGCTTGTAGAATTTCGACAGCCGCGCGATCGCCTTGACGATGTCGGTCGACTTGTCCATGACGATGACTGCGGCAGTGCCGAGCCCGCTCTTGACCGCAGCCAAGCTGTCGAAATCCATCAGCACGGTCTCGCAGATCGATTTCGGCAATACCGGCACCGATGAGCCGCCCGGAATCACCGCGAGCAGATTGTCCCAGCCGCCGCGCACCCCGCCGCCATAGCGCTCGATTAGCTCCTTCAATGGGATGCTCATCGCCTCCTCGACATTGCACGGCGTGTTCACGTGGCCGGAAAGGCAGTAGATCTTGGTGCCGCTGTTTTTCGGCCGACCGATGCCGGCGAACCAGGTCGCGCCCCGGCGCAGGATTGTCGGCACGACGTGCGATAGTTTCGACATTGTTGACCGTGGTCGGACAGCCGTAGAGCCCGACCTGCGCCGGGAATGGCGGTTTCAGGCGGGGCTGGCCCTTGCGCCCTTCGAGGCTTTCGAGCAGGCCCGTCTCCTCGCCACAGATATAGGCGCCGGCGCCGCGATGCAGACAAAGCTCGAACGAGTAGCCCGAGCCGCAGGCGTCCTTACCGATCAGCCCGGCGCCATAGGCCTCGTCGATCGCCGCCTGCAGCCGCTGCGCCTCGTTGTAGAACTCGCCGCGGATATAGATGTAGCAATGGTGGACGCCCATCCCGACCGAGGCGAGCAGCGCCCCCTCGACCAGCTTGTGCGGGTCGTTGCGCAGGATGTCGCGATCCTTGCAGGTGCCGGGCTCGCTCTCGTCGGCGTTGACCACGAGGTAGGTCGGCCGCTCGCTCTCCTTGGGCATGAACGACCATTTGAGCCCGGTCGGAAAGCCGGCGCCGCCGCGCCCGCGCAGCCCCAATTCCTTGGCCTCGTTGACGATCCAGTCACGGCCCCTGTGGATCAGATCGCGGGTCCCGTCCCAATCGCCGCGCCGCCGCGCGCCGTTGAGCCGCCAGTCGTCCTGACCGTAGAGGTTGGTGAAGATGCGGTCCTTGTCGGCGAGCATCTAATTCCTCTCGGGTCCGGCCGCCGCGTCGGCGGGCGGTTCGGTCAAGGTGGTGCGGCCGCCGACCGGTTCGGAGCCGCGCCGGCCGATCGCCGAGCCCGGCGGCGGCGGGGCGCCGGCGCGCAACGCGTCGAGCAACGCTTCGGTAGCCGGGCCGTCGAGGTCCTCGTAGAAATCGTCGTTGACCTGCAGGATCGGCGCGTTGACGCAGGCGCCGAGACACTCGACCTCGACCAAGGTGAAGAGGCCGTCGGCGGTGCTGCCGCCGATCCCGATGCCGAGCCTGCGCTCGCAGGCCGCGACCACCGCGTCCGAGCCGCGCAGCCAGCACGGCGTCGTCGTGCACGCCTGCAGCAGATAGCGGCCGACCGGGCGCAGATTGAACATCGTGTAGAAGCTGCCGACCTCGTAGACCCGGATCGGGGCCATGCCGAGCATCTGGGCCACCCGGTCCATCGCCGCCCGCGGCAGCCAGCCGCACGATTGGCGCTGCGCCAGATCAAGCAACGGCAGTACCGCGCTCGCCTGGCGTCCGGCAGGGTATTTGGCGATATGGGCTTCGGCCACCCGCAAATTCTCCGGGGTGAACTCGAAGCTCACGGGCTGCTCGACAAGGGTCAGCGTCTGCGGAGTTCATCGGTCGATCTCGCCGAAAACGATGTCCATCGAGCCGATGATCGCGACGATGTCCGCCAGCATGTGGCCGCGGCACATGAAATCGGTCGCCTGCAGAAAGGCGAAGCCCGGCGCCCGGATCTTGCAGCGATAAGGCCGGTTGGTGCCGTCGGCGACAAGATAGACGCCGAACTCGCCCTTGGGCGCCTCGACCGCGGTATAGGTCTCGCCGGCCGGCACGTGGTAGCCCTCGGTATAGAGCTTGAAGTGATGGATCAGCGCCTCCATCGAGCTCTTCATCTCGGCGCGCGGCGGCGGCGCCACCTTGCGGTCGTTGACCTTGATCGGGCCCGGCGGCATCTGGGCCAACGCCTGTTCGATGATCCGCACCGACTGCCGCATCTCCTCGATCCGCACCAGATAGCGGTCGTAGGCGTCGCCGTTACGCCCGATCGGCACGTCGAAATCCATCTTGTCGTAGGCGTCGTAGGGCTGCGCCCGGCGCAAATCCCAAGCCACCCCTGAACCGCGCAGCATCGGCCCGGAGAGGCCCCAATCGGCGGCGTCCTTGGCGTTGATCACGCCGATATCGACGCAGCGCTCCTTGAAGATGCGGTTTTCTGTCAGCAGCTGCTCGATGTCGTCGATCGTCTTCGGAAATGTGGCGCAGAAGCCCAGGATATCGTCGGCAAGGCCCGCCGGCATGTCGAGATGGACCCCGCCGGGACGAAAGTAATTGGCGTGCAGGCGCGCGCCCGAGACCCGCTCGTAGAACTCCATCAGCCGCTCGCGTTCCTCAAAGCCCCACAGGAACGGCGTGATCGCGCCGATATCGAGGCCGAACGCGCATACGCATAGCAAGTGGTTGAGGATGCGGGTGATTTCGGCGAACAGCACGCGGATGTACTGGGCGCGGGGCGGCGGGGTGATCCCCATCAGCTTTTCGACCGCTAGCGCGAAGGCGTGCTCCTGGCACATCGGCGAAACGTAGTCGAGCCGGTCGAAATAGGGGATCGCCTGAAGGTAGGTCTTGTACTCAATCAGCTTTTCGGTGCCGCGATGCAGCAGGCCGATATGCGGGTCGGCGCGTTCGACGATCTCGCCGTCCATCTCCAGGATCAGCCGCATCACGCCGTGCGCCGCCGGATGCTGTGGCCCGAAATTCATCGTGAAATTCTTGATGCGCGGCGGCCCTTCGAGTTCGCCGCCCGGTGCTGACCGCCGTTCGCTCACGGCGTTCCCCCAGCCGGCGCGCTGCCGTCGCTGGCTTTCTCGTCGCCCGGCAGGATCTTGTCCATCCCCTCCCACGGCGACAGGAAATCAAAGCTGCGAAACTCCTGCGGCAGGCGCACGGGCTCATAGATCACCCGCTTTTGCTGTTCGTCGTAGCGCAGTTCGAGATAGCCGGTCAGCGGGAAATCCTTGCGCAGCGGATGCCCCTCGAACCCGTAATCGGTCAGGATGCGGCGCAGATCGGGATTGCCGGCAAAATAGATCCCGAACAGGTCCCAGGCCTCGCGCTCCCACCAGCCGGCGCTGCTGTAGAGCCCGGTCGCCGATGGCACCGGCTCGGTCTCGTCGGTCTCTACCTTCAGCCGGATGCGCTGGTTGAGGGTCATGCTCAAGAGATTGTAGACGACCTCGAAGCGCCGCGCGCGGTCGGGAAAGTCGACGCCGCAGATGTCGCACAGCAGCGTGAAGCGGCATTTGGGATCGTCGCGCAGAAAGGCCAGCACCCGCGGCAATGCTGCGCCTTCGACGCGCACGCACAACTCGCCATGGCGAATCTCGCCGCCGCTCGCCGCGTCGGACAATGCCGTCGCCAAATATTCGGCGAGGGCCTTCAATCGTTCTTCCATCAGCCGGCTAGCGGGCGAAGTTGCGGGTGCGTCGGATCTTCTTCTGCAATAAGAGGACGCCGTAGAGCAGCGCCTCGGCGGTCGGCGGGCAGCCTGGCACATAGACATCGACCGGCACGATCCGATCGCAGCCGCGCACCACCGAATAGGAATAGTGATAGTAGCCGCCGCCATTGGCGCACGACCCCATCGAGATCACCCAGCGCGGCTCGGCCATCTGGTCGTAGACCTTGCGCAACGCCGGGGCCATCTTGTTGCAGAGGGTGCCGGCGACGATCATCACGTCGGCCTGGCGCGGGCTGGCGCGAAACACCACGCCGAAGCGGTCGAGATCGTAGCGCGCCGCACCGGTATGCATCATTTCGACCGCGCAGCAGGCGAGCCCGAACGTCATCGGCCACAGCGAGCCGCTGCGCGCCCAATTGAGCAGATCGTCGAGCCGGGCGACCACGACCCCCTTGTCGCGGGTCTCTTCGGTCGCGGCCCGCAGCAGCAGGTTTTGCCGGTCGCCGGGCAGGGTCGAGCCGGGCGGGATCGGACGGGGCGGCGCGTCGATCATTCCCATTCGAGGGCTCCCTTGCGCCATTCATAGATGAATCCGACGGTCAGCACGCCGAGGAACAGCAGCATCGACCAGAAGCCGAACAACCCGATATCGCCGAGCGAGACCGCCCACGGAAACAGGAAGGCCACCTCCAGATCAAAGATTATGAACAGGATGGCGACCAGATAGTAGCGCACATCGAACCGGATCCGGGCATCCTCAAACGGCTCGAAGCCGCATTCGTAGGGCGACAGCTTTTCGCTGTCGGGGCGCTGGCGGGCGAGGACGAAGGAGCCGGCGACCATCGCCACCGCGACCGCCCCGGCGATGACCAGGAAAACCAGGATCGGGAAATATTCGCCCAGCAGACCGTTCATCGACACACTCCGGCGGCGCCCGCCGCGCTCCAATCGTTGCAGAAGCACGACGCAGCCATTCGATCCGACTAATGATATAGGCTCAGTCGCCGGGCCAGAAAATCGAACCCGACGCCGAACGTCGCGACGCGGCGATGTGCAGCGATCCGCGGTCGATGGCGGGAGCGACGGGGCTCGAACCCGCGACCTCCGGCGTGACAGGCCGGCGCTCTAACCAACTGAGCTACGCCCCCTAGGCCCTCGATCGGCGGAATGAACCCTTACCCTCCCGGCTCTCGGGTGTCAACCCGACGGGGCCAAGATCCCAGCGGGTAAGGCCGAACTGGCCGGGTCCGCGGCGAGGCCCAAAGACCCCGCAAGCAGCCTGTCGACGGCTGCCCACTGGTCGGCTTTTTGCGCAATGCTCGGTTGCGCTTGAGCCAAGGCCACGGCGCTTCTGGGGCCCGACGTCAGCCCCCATCAAGCCGAGGTCGCCGCCATGCTGCGAAACCCGAGGCCCGTGGTGGGCGATGAGGGGCTCGAACCCCCGACCCCCTCGGTGTAAACGAGGTGCTCTGCCAACTGAGCTAATCGCCCGGCGTCGCCGTCACCGCCCTGGCGAGAAGGCGACTCGGCAATCATCAGCGGCCTCGATTTCGGCCGAACCTCCCAGGGTCGATGCCCGATAATCACCTTTCCGCTCGGGATCAATTCAGCGAATCGCGCAGACCTTTGCCGGCCTTGAACTTGGGCTGCTTCGACGCGGCGATCTTAATCTTTTCCCCGGTCCGCGGATTGCGCCCTTCGGACGCCGCTCGCGCGGCGACCGAAAACGTGCCGAACCCAATCAGTCTGACCTCGTCGCCACCTTTCAGGGCGTCGATGATCGCGTCAAACACCGCGTCGACCGCCCGGCTCGCCTCCGACTTTCGCAATTCGGACTTATTGGCGACGGCGTCGACAAGTTCATTCCTGTTCACGGGCTACCCCCCTGCGCGAGTGTGCGAGATCGTTCCCTGGATTTATTCGCCGAGGAGTTTAGAGCGGGGGCGGCCCCTGGTCAACCGCCCGCTCGGAGCAATAATCGAAGCGTTTCTGAGGCATTACGCCCAATTATCAAGCCTGCGCCGAAGTGCTCGGCCAGGCCGCAGGGTATTGTCTTGCTCAATCAATGGGTCATCAGCCCCGAGCGTTCCTCGCCCGTACCGGGAATAACCGGTGGCGGCTCGCCATCTTCGGACCAGGCGACCGGAATCAGCGGAGCCGCCAGCGCCTGGCTGAGCAACTGATCGACCGTCCGGATCGCGATGATCTTCAATCCGCGCTTGACGTTATCCGGGATCTCGGCGAGGTCCTTCTCGTTGTCCTGCGGGATCAGCACGGTCTTCAAGCCGCCGCGCAACGCCGCCAGCAGCTTTTCCTTGAGGCCGCCGATCGGCAATACCCGGCCGCGAAGGGTGATCTCGCCGGTCATCGCGAGGTCGCTCTTGACCGGGATGCCGGTCAGAACCGAGACGATCGAGGTGACCATGGCGACGCCGGCCGACGGGCCATCCTTTGGTGTGGCGCCCTCGGGCACATGCACGTGGATGTCGCGCTTTTCGAATACCGTCGGGCGGATGCCGAACGCCTGGCTGCGCGATTTGACATAGCTCTCGGCCGCCTGCACCAATTCCTTCATCACATCGCCGAGCTTGCCGGTGGCTGTGACCCGCCCCTTGCCAGGCAGGGTCACCGCCTCGATCGTCAGCAATTCGCCGCCGACCTCGGTCCAGGCGAGCCCGGTGGTCACGCCGACCAGATCCTCGCTCTCGGCCTCGCCAAATCGGAAACGCCTGACCCCGGCATATTTTTCGAGGTTGCGCCGGGTCACCGCGACCCGCTCGGTCTTCTTCATCAGGATGTCTTTGATCGCCTTGCGGGTCAGATTGGCGATCTCGCGCTCGAGATTTCGCACCCCTGCTTCACGGGTATAATGGCGGATTAGATCGCGGATCGCGTCCTCGCTGATGCTCCATTCGGTCTTGCGGATGCCGTGCGCGGTCATCTGCTTGGGGATCAGGTGGCGGCGGGCGATCTCGACCTTTTCATCCTCAGTATAACCGGGGATGCGGATGATCTCCATGCGGTCGAGCAACGGCTGCGGGATGCGCAAGGTGTTCGCGGTAGTGACGAACATCACGTCGGACAGATCGTAATCGACCTCGAGATAATGGTCGTTGAACGAGCCGTTCTGCTCGGGGTCGAGCACTTCGAGCAAGGCCGAGGACGGGTCGCCGCGCCAATCGGCGCCGAGCTTGTCGACCTCGTCGAGCAGGAACAGCGGGTTCGACGATTTGGCTTTTTTCATGCCTTGCAGAACCTTGCCCGGCATCGAGCCGATATAGGTCCGCCGGTGACCGCGAATTTCGGCTTCGTCGCGCACCCCGCCGAGCGACATGCGGACAAAGTTGCGCCCGGTGGCGCGCGCGACCGATTTGCCGAGCGAGGTCTTGCCCACCCCAGGGGCGCCGACCAGGCACAGGATTGGACCCTTCATCTTTTTGATGCGCTGCTGGACCGCGAGGTATTCGAGGATCCGCTCCTTGACCTTTTCCAGCCCGAAATGGTCGGCGTTGAGCACCTTCTCGGCGGCTTTGATGTCGCGCTTGATCTTGGTGCGGTTGTGCCACGGCACCGATAAGAGCCAGTCGAGATAGTTGCGCACCACCGTCGCCTCAGCCGACATCGGGCTCATGCTCCTGAGCTTTTTGAGCTCGGCGGTGGCCTTGTCGCGCGCCTCCTTGGAGAACGCGGTCTTGTTGATCCGCTCTTCGAGCTCGGCCATCTCATCCTTGCCGTCCTCGCCCTCGCCAAGCTCCTTCTGGATCGCCTTCATCTGCTCGTTGAGGTAGTACTCGCGTTGGGTCTTCTCCATTTGCCGCTTGACCCGGCTGCGGATCCGCTTTTCGACCTGCAGGACGCCGATCTCGCCCTCCATGTAGCCGAACACCTTTTCCAGGCGCTCGGACACCGCTTCGGTTTCTAGCAGCTCCTGCTTTTCCGGAATCTTCAAGCTCAAATGCGAGGCGACCGTGTCGGCGAGCTTGGCCGGGTCGTCGATCTGGTTGATCGAAACCAACACCTCGGGCGGGATCTTCTTGTTGAGTTTGATGTACTGCTCAAACTGCGACACCACGGTGCGCGCCAGCGCCGACATCTCCTGCGGCTCGCCCGTCTTCTCGGCAATCGGATCGGCATAGGCCTGGAAGAACGACTCGTTTTCGGCAAAGCGCGTGATCTGGGCGCGCCGTGCGCCCTCGACCAACACCTTGACCGTGCCGTCGGGCAGCTTCAGCAGCTGGAGCACGGTGCCGACCGTGCCGACGCTATATATGTCGGCGGTGCCGGGATCGTCCTGGGCGGCGTTCTTCTGGCTGACCAGCAGGATCTGCTTGTCATCCTTCATCACGTCCTCGAGGGCGCGCACCGACTTTTCGCGTCCGACAAACAGCGGCACGATCATGTGCGGAAAGACGACGATGTCGCGAAGGGGCAGGACCGGGTAGAGCGCAGCGCGCACGAGTTCTAACATGAGCCCTCTTTTTCATAATGCCATCCCGGAGCGAGCCGGGCGGTCGGTAACAGGCATGCCGTCTTTAGGTTGGCCCGGCTTTGCCGGCAGTCAAGACGAGCGCCCTTGCCCGCGCTCGCGCCGCGGCGGGATCAGTCGCCGGCGCCGACATCGCCGCGCCGGTCGGAATAGATGTGCAGCGGCTTGGTCCGGCCCTCGACGACCTCGCGATTGATCACGATCTCGCTGACCCCGACGAGGCTCGGCAGCTCGAACATCAATTCGAGCAGGATCAATTCCATGATCGAGCGCAGGCCGCGGGCCCCGGTCTTGCGCAGGATCGCCTTTTTGGCGATCGCCTTCAGCGCCTCCTCGTTGAGCTCGAGGCGGACATCCTCCATCTCGAACAGCCGCTGATACTGCTTGACCAGCGCGTTTTTCGGCTTGGTCAGGATGTCGACCAGCGCCGCCTCGTCGAGATCGTCGAGTGTCGCGACCACCGGCAGGCGGCCGACGAATTCGGGGATCAGGCCGAACTTCAACAAATCCTCGGGCTCGAGATCCCGCAGGATCTCGCCAGTCTTGCGCTCGTCCGGCCCGCGCACTTCGGCGCCGAACCCGATCGAAGTGCCCTGGCGGCGCTGCGCGATGATCTTTTCCAGCCCGGAAAACGCGCCGCCGCAAACAAACAGGATATTGGTGGTGTCGACCTGCAGGAATTCCTGCTGCGGGTGCTTGCGCCCGCCCTGCGGCGGCACCGAGGCGATGGTGCCCTCCATGATCTTGAGCAAGGCCTGCTGCACTCCCTCGCCGGAAACGTCGCGGGTGATTGAGGGGTTGTCGGATTTGCGCGAGATCTTGTCGACCTCGTCGATGTAGACGATGCCGCGCTGCGCCCGTTCGACGTTGTAGTCGGCGGACTGCAGCAGCTTCAGAATGATATTCTCGACATCCTCGCCGACATAGCCGGCCTCGGTCAAAGTGGTGGCGTCGGCCATTGTGAACGGCACGTCGATGATCCGCGCGAGCGTCTGGGCCAGCAGGGTCTTGCCCGAGCCGGTCGGGCCGACCAAGAGGATGTTCGATTTCGCCAGCTCGACGTCATTGGATTTCGCGCCGTGCGCCAGGCGCTTGTAGTGGTTGTGCACGGCGACCGACAGCACCCGCTTGGCGTGATCCTGGCCGATCACGTAGTCATCGAGGACCTTGCAGATGTCGCGCGGTCCCGGCACCCCGTCGCGCGACTTGACCAGGGTCGTCTTGTGCTCCTCGCGGATAATGTCCATGCACAACTCGACGCATTCATCGCAGATGAACACGGTCGGCCCGGCGATCAGTTTTCTGACCTCGTGCTGGCTCTTGCCGCAAAACGAGCAGTAGAGGGTATTTTTCGAGTCGCTGCCGCTGGATTTGGTCATCGCCACTCCGTCATCCGCCGAGACGCGCGCCCGCCTCTCCAGCCTCTTCCTCTCCGGTTCGGCCACCGGGCCGGCGCGACGCCGGGCGATCTGCCGGCCGCGATCCGGGCGCCGCCGCACCGCCCCGCCGCTCGATCGAGTATATGTGCTCGCAGCCGATCAACAACTACTTAATCATGATCGTTCAGCGCCGCCGCGACCGGGACCGGCGCGGCGGCGGACCCGGCCCTATTTGAAACCCTTTTCCGCTTCGTCGCGGTTGGGGCGGCGTTCGACCACCTCGTCGATCAGGCCGAACTCCTTGGCTTCGAACGGCGACAGGAATTTGTCGCGCTCGAGCGCGGATTGGATCGCTTCGAGCGGCTGGCCGGTATGCTTGACGTAGATCTCGTTCAGCCTGGCCCGCAGCGCCAGGATCTCACGCGCCTGGATCTCGATGTCGGTGGCCTGGCCCTGGGCGCCGCCCGAGGGCTGGTGGATCATGATCCGCGAGTTCGGCAGCGAGTAGCGTTTGCCGGCGGCGCCGGCGGCGAGCAAGAGCGAGCCCGCGGAGGCAGCCTGACCGATGCACACCGTCGCCACCGGCGAGCGGATATATTGCATCGTGTCGTAGATGGCGAGGCTCGACGTCACCACCCCGCCCGGCGAGTTGATATAGAAATTGATGTCCTTATTCGGGTTGTCGGCTTCGAGGAACAACAATTGCGCGCAGATCAAGCTGGCGACAGCATCGTGGATCGGCCCGACGAGAAAGATGATCCGCTCCCTCAACAGGCGCGAGTAGATGTCATAGGCGCGCTCGCCGCGGTTCGTCTGCTCGACGACCATCGGCACCAGATTGTTCATGTGCTGTTCGAAATAGTCCGACATTGGCGGTCTCCTCGGGGCAACGCCGCACCTGCGGCGCACGGGTGGGCTCGGGTCAGCCTGACGCCTCTCCTGGCGGGCTTGGCTGCGGGCTCGCCGGCGCGGCGGCGGCAGCCGCATTGTCGCCGTCGGGATCGGGCAGGGCCAGCAGCTCTTGGGGGCTTATCCGGCGTTCGTCGACCTTGGCCAGCTCGACGATGAAGTCGACCACCTTGTCCTCGAAAATCGGCGCCCGCAAATTGGCCACCGCCTCGGGGTTCTGGCGATAGAAATCGAGGGCCTGGCGTTCGTAGCCGGGATGGCGGCGCACCTCGCGGGTGATCGCCTGATTGATCTCGTCCTGGGTGACGGTGATGTTGTTGGCGCGGCCAACCTCGGCAAGGAGCAGACCGAGCCGCACCCGGCGCTCGGCGATCCTGCGGTATTCGGCCTTGAGGCTCTCCTCGGCCGCGGTCCCCTCGCCGCCGGCCGCAGCCGCCTTGCCGCTGCCCGGCTCGGCATCAGGCGCCGCAGCGTCGTCGCCAGCTGCACCCGGCAAGGCCGCCGCGGCGGCGCCGTCCGGGTTGTCGCCGCCGGGCTCCTCGCCTTCGCGCTGGGCCGCGCTGTCGCTCTGGTGCTGCGCCCAGATATTGTTGAACTCGAGCTCGACCATGCCGGGCGGGACGCCGAAATCGTAACGCTCGGCGAGCTTGTCGAGCAAGGTCCGCTTCAGGCGCAAGCGGGCGGCGAGCGCATAGTCGCGCTCCATCTGCTGCTGAACCTCCTGGCGCAGCTCCGCCAGCGTTTCGAGCCCGACCGCCTTACCGAGCTCGTCGTCGATGGCGAGCGGCCCGCGCTCGCGCACCTCCTTCACATCGACCGCGAATTCTGCCTCCTTGCCGGCCAGCTCAGCGGCCGCGTAATCTTCGGGAAAGGTCAGGCGCACGGTTCGGTGCTCGCCGGCCGCGGCGCCGATCAGCTGCTCTTCGAAGCCAGGAATGAAGCCGCCGCCGCCGAGCGCGATCTGGCGGTCCTTGCCGCCGGCGCCCGGGATTTCCTGGCCGCCGGCCCGCCCCTCGACATCGACGACGAGGATGTCGCCCGTTTGCGCCGGGCGCTCGACCGGGGCCGATTTGCGCTGCTGCTCGGCGATCCGCTCGATTGCCGCGTCGACGCTCTCCGCCGGAACCTCGACCACCAGCCGCTCGATGCCGAGATCGGCGAAATTCGGATCGGGGATCTCGGGCAGGATTTCGACCAGCATCTTGTATTCGAGATCGGCGCCTTCGCCGAACGAGACGATGTCGACCTTGGGCGGCAGGGCCGGGCGCAGATTGCGCTCGCGGATCGTATCGGCCGAGCTGCCTTGCACCATGGTTTCCAGGACTTCGCCCAGAACCGAGGCGCCATAGCGCCGGCGCAGGATCTGCATCGGCACCTTGCCGGGGCGGAAGCCCGGCAGGCGGATGGTGCGGCCGAGCTCGTCGAGCCGGGTAACGACCTTGTCCTCGAGCTCGCCGGCGGGGACGACGACGCGGAACTCGCGGGTCAGCCCCTCGGCGCTGGTTTCGGTCACCTGCATCGAACGATGCCCATGTTGCCGCCGCCGATGGCCACGGCCCGGCCCTTCCTCCCGATACCCGCCTCGCGGTCCGGCCGCCGCCGGCTCCGTGCGATCGACCCCAAGCGCTTCATCGGCACCCGCCTCTCGACAATGATCTTGGCACGCCCAGGGATCTTGGCACGCCCTGGTGCGGGCGGGGGGATTTGAACCCCCACGATTTGCATCGCTGGAACCTAAATCCAGTGCGTCTGCCAGTTCCGCCACGCCCGCCGCGGCAGGCCGGCCGGACGGCAAGCCCGGCCCGGTCGGAGCCGGTTCTTACCACAGACATATTCGGCCACCTAGAGGGGCTGCGCGAGCGCAGGACGGCGGCTCCTGACTTGGTTTGGCAAGGGACCGCGATCAAGATCGGCGGCGCCGCTGCGCCGCAGCCCTGCTGCTCGTCACCCGCGGGCAACGGGGGGCGAGCCTCAGCCGTTCCGCGCCAGAGCGCGCAGCGCGCCCGAGGCGGCGACCCGGCCCTCGCCGCGATAAGCCTCGTGGTTGGCTTCGATATCGGCCAGGCGATAGAGATAGTTGACCATGATCCCGGCCGATTGCTGCAGGCCCTTGGCCGATGCGTCGGCCTGCCAGTTCAGCTGCTCGACGCGCGCGCCGTTGCTCAGGTGAAAGTGCGCGACCGGGTCGAGCGCCCGCCCCGACGCCGCCCGCTCGCGCAACAGATAGCGCGCGCCCAGCCGCAATAGCGGCTCGCGCAGCGCGGCGGCGAGCTGCGGCTCGGCGTGCCAGTCGGCGCGGTCGAGCAGGGCCCCCAGATCGCATTCGCCGATGCCGTCGCCGAGCGCTTCGAGCGCGGCGCGCTCAGCCGGCAGCAGCAGGCCCTCGCGCGCCGCCTCGCCCTGGCGATCGAGCCAGGCGCGAAATCCCGGCATCGGCGACAAGGTCGCGAACACCTTGAGCCGCGGCAGGTCCCTGGCCAAGGCGTCGACCACGCGCTTGATCAGAAAGTCGCCAAAGCTGATCCCGGCCAGACCGTGCTGGCAATTCGAGATCGAGTAGAAGATCGCAGTGTCCGCCGCCTGCGGATCGCCGACCGGCGCGGCTTCGTCGAGCAGCGCGTCGATGTCGCTCGGCCATGCCGGCGACCAGCGCTACTTCGACAAAGATCAGCGGCTCGTCCGGCATGCGCGGGTGGAAAAAGGCAAAGCAGCGGCGGTCGGCTTCGAGCCGGTTCTTCAGATCGGTCCAGCTGCGGATCTCGTGCACCGCCTCGTAGGCCATCAATTTTTCGAGCAGCGCCGCCGGCGACTCCCAGCCGATCCGCTTCAGCTCGAGAAAGCCGATATCGAACCAATTGGCGAGCAGCCGCTTCAGATCCTCCTCGAGACCGCGCAGCAGCGGGTCGTCGCGGCCGAGGTCAATCAGCTCGGCGCGCCGATCGACCAGGAACTTGACCCCTTCGGGGAGCGCGTTGAACTGGCGCAGCAAGGTAATCCGCGGCGGCTCCAACGCCTGGCGCAACTCGCGCTCGGCCGCGGCGCGCTCGGCGGCCCCTTCGGCCTTCGACAAGGCCGCGCAGCAGCGGTCGATTTGACCGCGGTCGACGTCGAACTCGCCGGCGAGCAGCCGCAAGAAACGCTCGCGTCCGTTGGCGTCGAGCAGCAGATAGGTGCGGCCGAGGTCGGCCGCCCGCGCCCGCGCCGTGACCTCGCCGCCGCGCGCGTCTAGGCAGCTGAGCATCTGCTCGCGCAGCCGGCCGACATCGTCGCCGGAAAGCTCGGGCCGCGGGGTCCGTGTCAACACGCCGCGCGCCGACAGCGCGATGTCGCGCCAGGCGCCGCGCAGATTAGTCAGGGTCCGGTCGAAGACACCCTCGAAAAAGCCGGCAGGAGGGCGATCGTTCATGGCAGCCATCGCGGCAGTGGCGGAACCCGACAGAGACGCGAGCGCGGCATCGCCGTCAACCGCCAAGCGCAGCTCCCCCGCGCCTTCGCGCCAATTCGCGCAATGCCGGCGCCAGCCCTTCGACCAGATCCTCGGCCACCAGCGCGGCGCCGATTCGACCGGCGGCGTCGCCGTGCAGCCACACTGCCGCCGCAGCTGCGCTAAACGGCTCCATGTCCTGCGCCAACAATCCCAGCACCATGCCGGCGAGAACGTCGCCGCTGCCCGCCGTCGCCAGATCAGGCGGGGCGTTCGCATTGATCGCGACCCGCCCGTCCGGTGCGGCGACAACCGTGTCGGCGCCCTTCAGCACGATGACGGCGCCGCTCTGCCGCGCCGCGCGCCGCGCCCGCTCGGGCTTGCTGCCGCCGGCATCGAACAGGCGGGCGAACTCGCCCTCGTGCGGGGTCATTACCACCGGCGCACGGATCGCCGCGAACAGGGTCTGCGGATCGCCGCCGAACGAGGTCAGCGCATCGGCGTCGAGCACCGCCCGCTTGCCGGCGGCGAGGATCGCCAGCACCTTGTCGCGGGTGTCGCCGCCGACCCCGGCGCCCGGGCCGATCAGCGCGGCATTGCGCCGCTGGTCCGCCAGCAGATCCTGAAAATCGCCGAGGCCTTCGATCGGATGGACGATGATCCCGGTCAGCGCCGCGGCGTAGATCGGGAAGGCGGCGTTGGGCGCGGCGAGGGTGACGAGCCCGGCGCCGAGCCGGGCGGCGCTGCGGGCGGCGAGCCGGGCCGCCCCGGTCATCGCCGCGCCCCCGGCCACCAGCGCGTGCCCGCGGGTGTACTTATGACTGTCGAGGCCGGGCCGGGGCAAATCGGCGAGCCACCAGGCGGGGTCGTCCTCGGCGGTGTCGGGGGCAACCTCGTCGAGCGCCCTGTCCGGGACGCCGATCTGCGCCAGCACGGTCCGGCCGCAATGGATGCGCCCCGGCAGCAGCAGATGGCCGGGCTTTTTGCGAAAGAAGGTGACCGTCAGCGCGGCCATCGGCGCCGCGCCGCGCACCGCGCCCGTGGCGCCGTCGACCCCGCTCGGCACATCGACCGCGACCACCGGCAGCCCGAGCCGGGCGAGCGCCTCGACGACAGCGAGCGCCGCGCCCTCGATCGGCCGCGCCAGCCCGGCGCCGAAGATCGCGTCGATCGCCAGACCGGCGCCGCCAAGCGCCGCCGGCGTCAGCGCCTCGGCCGGCCCCGGCCAACGCCCGGCGGCGGCGGCCGCATCGCCGTGCAACCCCGCGCGCTCGCCGAGCAGCGCGAGCCGCACCGGCCAGCCGCGCTCGGCCAGGATGCGCGCCGCGACAAAGCCGTCGCCGCCGTTGTTGCCGGGACCGCATAGCACGACGAGCCGCCGCGGCGACCAGCGCCGCGAGACCGCGTCGGCGACGGCCAGTCCTGCCCTCTCCATCAAAGTGATGCCGGGGACGCCGCCGGCGATCGCCAGCCGGTCGGCCTCGGCCATCTGCGGCGGCGTCAACAGCGCTTTCTTGCCCCAGTCTTCGGATGAAATCGGCATCGCCCAGATGTGGGATGCGGGCCGATCGCCGGAAAGCCCGGCGCGGACACCTGGCCGTGACGCTCTGGCTTCGCCCGGCCTTGACGCCTCGCGCGCGAACCGCTACCTCCAGCGGCGGCGGCGGGTGTAGCTCAGTTGGTTAGAGCGCCAGATTGTGGATCTGGATGTCGCCGGTTCAAATCCGGTCACTCGCCCCAGTTTTTTGACCGGTCCCGATCTTGGACATTATCTTCGCGGCATGACGCGCCCGCGGGAAGCGGACAGACTTGGACGACCACAGGAGGGCGCGATGAAGAGAGCTCAAGAACGCAAGCCGCGGACGCGCGAGCGCTCCGCCCGGCATAAGGCCAAGCTCAAAGCGAAACGGCGGCGCCAACGCGCGCGGGCGCAGGGTTAGGCCAACCCCGCAGCCGCGCCCGGCTTATCCCTCCGTGCTCCAGCCCTGCGATCCGTCTCGGCCCTGCGATCCGTCTCAGCCGTGCGATCCGTCTCAGCCGTGGGCGGCGCGGCAGGCCGGGCACAGCCCGCGCGCCTCGATGACGTGGCGGGCGACGACAAAGCCGCGACCCTCGCCGAGCCGGCGCAGGCTTTCGACGATCTCGCCATCGCGGATCTCCTCCGCCGCGCCGCAATCGTCGCAGATCATGAACTGGCTTTCGTGCGGGTGGTCGACGTCGGCGCAGGCGACATAGGCGCTCACACTCTCGATTTTGTGGATCAGCTTGCCGGCGAGCAGGAAGTCGAGCGCACGGTATACAGTCGGCGGCCCGAGCCGGCCGCGCTCGCGCTGTAGTTGGGCCAGTAGCGCATAGGCCCCGATCGGCTGCCGTGACGCCAGGATCAGCTCCAGCACCCGTCGGCGCACTGGCGTCAAGCGCAGCCTGCGGCCGGCGCAGATCCGCTGCGCGCGCGCCAGCGCGCGTTCGATGTCCCGGGACCGCATTGCAGGTCTCTCCGCGCGCCGCTCGGCCGCTCGTCGACCGTCGCCATACTACGGCATCCCGGGAGCGCCAGGCAACCAGCGGCGCGGGATAGACAAGCTTTCAGCCGGCCTCTATTTTCGCCAGCGGGCGCGCCTGCTGGCGAGGTGCGTCCGGGGGGCAGGTCGGAATGCGGCCGCGTCGGCTGAGGCTCGGGATCACTGCCGCGTGGCTCGGCGTAATCGCGCTGGGCTTTAACGCGCTTGTCCCGATTCACCTCGCCTTCGATCTCGACCACGCCTTTGAGGCCACAGCGCAGCGCCACAACGGGCCGGCGGCCAGGCACGATCTCACCTGGCGGCTGCTGGCGCTGTTGACCGGGCATCTCGACGGCGGCGGTTCATCGGGCGACAATGCCGACGGCCATGGCAAGCACCACCACGCCGATTGCGCGGTGTGCAGCTCGCTCGGCGCCCTCGCCGGCTTCGCCCCGGCCACCCCCGTCCGGCTGTCGGCGCCGACCCGCGTCGAGGCTCCGATCCTGCCGGCCGCGACCGACCGCGCCCCGCGCCCCGCGACCGCGGTCGCCTACCAATCCCGTGCTCCGCCAATCGCCAGGGCTCGCTCGACGACATAGCCCAATCTGCCGGAACCGCGTCGCGGCGATCCGGCAACCCGCGATTCTTTCGGAGCACGATCATGCACCGCGTAGTTTGTCGCGGCATTGCCGCTGCGGCCGTGGCGGCGTTCTTGCCAGGCGCCGAGGCAATGGCGCACGGCTTTGCCGGCGACCGCTTTTTCCCTGCCACGATCTTGACCGACGACCCGTTTGTCGCCGACGAAGCCTCGTTGCCGACCGTCACCCTCAACCCGACCCAGAGCGACGGCTCGCGTGAGCTCGATATCGGCAGCGATCTGTCGATGCTGATCACCCCAAAATGGGACTTCACCCTCTCCGATCAGTGGGAGCACCTCAGATCGCCCGGCATGCCGGCGACGACCGGGTTTGGCGCGCTGACCACCGGAACCCAATACCAGCTGTTCATCAACCCCGAGCACGAGGCCATGGCTTTGGCCGCGCTCGATGTGACCTGGGGCAATACCGGGCGGGTAGAGGCCTTGGGCGCACCCGGATTCACCACGCTTTCGCCGACCTTCGATTTCGGCAAAGGCTTTGGCGATCTGCCCGAACTCGCTGCCCTGGCTGCGCCCGTTCGCCTTGACCGGCAATCTGAGCTTTAATTTACCGACCGAGACGGAAACCGCCGGCTTTCCCAACCCGGACAGCTTTTTTTACGGCTTCGCGGTCGAATACAGCCTGCCATACCTGCAGAGCGAGGTCCGAGACATCGGCCTGCAGGCGCCGTTCAACCGGCTGATCCCGCTTGTGGAATTCGCGCTGACGACGCCGTTCAACCGCGGCTATAGCGGGATGACGACCGGTACGGTCCAGCCCGGGGTCATTTGGGCCGGGCAATATTTCCAGGTCGGGGCCGAGGCGATCATCCCAACCAACAGCCTGTCGGGGCACGGGATCGGCGGAGTCGTGCAGCTGCATTTCTATCTCGATGATCTGTTC
Organism: uncultured Alphaproteobacteria bacterium; assembly: GCA_963814805.1. GTDB lineage: Bacteria > Pseudomonadota > Alphaproteobacteria > ATCC43930 > CGMCC-115725 > AP-15. The sequence goes on from CAWFER010000016.1 coordinate 147,527, forward strand.
CCGCACAGCATCGGCCGGCCGATCTCTCAATGGTGATCCGTCGCCCGATTGGAGCAGCGGCGGTCTTCGCCGCCGTTGTTCTTGGAGCGCCCGCGGCGCAGGCGCACGCCTTTCTCGATCATGCGAGCCCGGCGGTAGGCAGTTCGGTGCCGACCGCCCCGGCCGCGGTGACGATGTGGTTCACGCAGCAGCTCGAGCCAGCTTTCACCACGGCCACGGTGACCGACCAAGCCGGCAACCAGGTCGATACGGGCCCAGCTCAGGTCGACCCGAAAGACCCGACCGAACTGCACGTGGCGCTAAAGCCGCTGCCGCCCGGCACCTACACCGTCGCCTGGCACGCCCTCTCCGTCGACACCCATACGACCACCGGGCACTTCACCTTCACGGTGGGTGGCGGATGAGATGCCGACGCAGCAATAGCGGCGATCCTGAAACAGCGGGGGCGCAATGGATGATTATCTGATTGCGGCGCGCGTGGTTCATTACGCCTCGACGATATCGCTCGCCGGGCTGTTCGCCTTCCTCTGCTTTGTCGCCGCCCCGGACGCCTCGGAAAGGCTGCGGCGGCGGTTGTCCGTGCTCGGCTGGGCGAGCCTGGTGCTGGCGCTGGTCTCGGGCTTGGGCTGGCTCCTGGTGCTGGCGGCAAAGCTGAGCGGCCAGCCACTCGACGCCGTATTGCAGCAGGGCGTCGTCACGGTCGTCTTGACTCGCACCCGCTTCGGCGAGGTCTGGCTCGCGCGCTTTGTGCTGGCCATGCTGCTGGCGCTCTGCCTGTTCGCCCGGCGGCGCTGGCGCGCGCAAGCTTGGAACTGGACCGGTCTGGCGCTCAGCGGCGGCATCCTCGGCAGCCTCGCCTGGGCCGGTCATGGCGGGGCGACGCCGGGCCGGCCGGGCGAACTGCACCTCGCTGCCGACATCCTGCATCTGCTCGCCGCCGGCGCCTGGCTCGGCTCGCTGATCCCGTTGGCGCTGCTGCTGGCCGAGGCGCGGCGGATCGGCGACCCTGATTGGGCGGCGCTGGCGCGGCGCGCGGTCCGGCGCTTTTCGATATTGGCGGCGGCGAGCGTCGCGATCCTGTTTGCCGCCGGTCTCGTCAACACCTGGTTTCTTGCCGGCACCGTCCCGGCTCTGATCGGCACCCTTTACGGCCGGCTGCTGCTGGCCAAGGTCACGATCTTCGCGACGATGGTGACGTTCGGCGCGGTCAACCTGTTGCGGATGGGGCCGCGCCTCGCCCCTGGCGCCGCCAGGCGGCCGGCCTTGTGGGCGGCGGCGGTCGGTCATCTGCGGCGCAACGCGCTGATCGAGGCGGCGCTCGGGCTGATTGTCCTCGCCATCGTCGGCCTGCTCGGCATCCTGCCGCCGGGCCTGCACACCGAGCCCGGCTGGCCATTGCCGTTCCGCCTCGAACTCACCGCACTAGCCGCCGCTTCCAGGGTGGCGCTGGCGATCCTAGCGGCTCTCGCCGGCGGCTGCGCGCTCGCCGGGGTCGCCCTCGCGGCGGCCGGCCATTACCGAGCGATGGTGATGGCCGGCGCCGGGCTCATCCTGTTTCTCGGTCTCGGCGCTATCATCGTGCGGCCGACGGTCGAGCCCGCCTATCCGACCAGCTTCTACGCCCCGGCCCAACCCTACGCCGCCGCCTCGGTGGTCGATGGCGCCCGTCTCTATGCCGAGAATTGCGCCCTCTGCCACGGCGCCGACGGCCGGGGCGACGGCCCCGCAGCCGCCGGGCTGGCGGTGCGCCCGGCCGATCTGACCGCGCCGCACCTCTTCGCCCATACCCCAGGCGATCTGTTCTGGTGGGTCAGCAACGGCCGCGCCCACGGCGTGATGCCGGGCTTTGCCGCGGTATTGAGCCCGGCCGAGCGGTGGGACGTGATCAACTTCGTGCGCGCCCGCGCCGCCGGCGTCCTGTCCAGCCATATCGGGCCAACGGTATCGACCGCCGCCACTGCCGCGATCCCCGATTTCGCCTTTAAATCAGATGGCCGCCAGCACACCCTGGACGGCGTTCTGAAGACTGGGCCGGCATTGCTCGTGCTGTTCGGACGGCCGCCCTCGGCCGTGCGCCTGGCGCAACTCGGGGCGGCGCAGCAGCAAATCGAGGGCGGCCTGCGCGTCCTGGCGGTCGATTTGGCCCCCGCCCCTGCCCTCGCCGCCCCTGCCCTCGCCGCCTCGACCAGAGCGCCTGGCGAGGCCGGGCAGCGGGCGCCGCTGGTCGGCGTATCGGCCGATGTCGCGGCCGCGCTATCGCTGTTCCGCGCCGGCCATCAGAGCGAGACCGATCTGCTGCTCGACCGGGCCGGCAATCTGCGCGCCCGCTGGACCGGCGGCAGCCCGGGCGGGCTGCCCGACGCCGCGACAATTGCCGCCGCCGCCCAACAAGCCGCGCGGTTTCCGGCCGCACCCGTCAGCCATGCGGGTCACGCGGGCTGAGCCGGTCCGGTCACGCCGCCCCCGGACGTTAACCAGGCCACAGCGCGCCTAGAGATAGTCGCCGGCTGTCAGCCGGTCGGCACCACGCC
>CAWFER010000017.1:0-34995 GCA_963814805.1 uncultured Alphaproteobacteria bacterium
TCAGCTGCTCTACCAACTGAGCTATGCACCCGGCACGCGCCGCGCTCTATAGCAAAGGGCCGAGGGGTTGTCGAGATCGGCACCCTTCAGACGCGGCCGTGGCAGTGCTTGAATTTCCGGCCCGAGCCGCATGGGCACGGCGCGTTGCGCGGGGTTCCGGCCCAGGGTGCGCGCGCACCCGCCAGCCGCTGCGGCTCGCCCCGGTCCGGGCCTTCGTCGCCATTCCCCGCGGCTCCGTTGCCGCTGACCAGGCCCGGCCGGCGCTGGGCGCGCGGGCGCGCGGCGGAGGGCCGCCCGGTGGTGCCGGTGGCGCGCAATTCCTCGGCCATCGCCTCCTCGGGCTCGGCCCCGATGTCGGCAAAGGCCGGCTGCTGCACCCTGAGCTCGATGTGCGAGAGCACCGAGGTTACCTGCTGGCGCAGATTGACCAGCATCGTCTCGAACAGGCCGAACGCCTCGCGTTTGTACTCATTCAGCGGATCGCGCTGGGCATAGGCGCGCAGATTGATGCCCTGCCGCAGGTGATCGAGCGACCGGAGGTGGTCCTTCCAGATCTGGTCCAAGAGCTGCAACAGCAGGCTCTTTTCCGCCATGCGCATCAGCTCGGGCCCGTAATTCGCGGTCTTCTCGGCCATCTTGCGGTCGGCGGCGGCGGCGATGCGCGCGGTCGCCTCGTCGCGGTTGATCCCCTCTTCCTTGGCCCATTCGGCGAGCGGCAGATCGAGCGCCAACAAACGCAGGCATTCGGCGTGCAGCCCGGCCATGTCCCACTGCTCGGACATCGCGTTTTCGGGGATCGCCACCGCCACCGCCTCGTCGATCGTCTCGTTGCGCATGTCGGCGACGGTCACGGCGACATCGCGCGAATTCATGATCTCGCGGCGCTGCTCGTAGACGACCTTGCGCTGGTCGTTCATCACATCGTCGAATTTCAGGAGCTGCTTCCTGATATCGTAGTTGCGCGCCTCGACCTTTTGCTGGGCCTTGGCCAATGCCTTGTTGACCCAGGGATGGATGATCGCCTCGCCCTCCTTGAGGCCCAATCGCTGGAGCATCGAATCCATCCGCTCCGAGCCGAAGATGCGCATCAGATCGTCTTCGAGCGAGACGAAGAATTTGGAGGCGCCGGGGTCGCCCTGACGGCCGGAGCGGCCGCGCAGCTGGTTGTCGATGCGCCGGCTCTCGTGCCGCTCGCTGCCGACGACGAACAGCCCGCCCGCCTGCACCACGGCCTCGTGCGCCGATGCGATCTCGGCCCGGATCGCGGCCTCCTGAACCCCGCGCTGGCCCTCCTCGGCGATCGCCGGAAGCTCGGTGCGCAGGCGGATCTCGAGGTTGCCGCCGAGCTGGATGTCGGTGCCGCGGCCGGCCATGTTGGTGGCGATGGTCACCGCACCCGGCCGCCCGGCCTGGGCGATGATGTGGGCTTCCTGCTCGTGATAGCGCGCGTTCAGCACGTTGTGCGGGATCTTGTGCTTTTTGAAGAGCGCGGCCAGCGCCTCGGATTTTTCGATGCTGACGGTGCCGCACAACACCGGCTGCCCGCGTCGCGGCACTCCAGCACGTGCTGGGCGATGGCGTCGTTCTTCTCGCGCGTCGAGCGGTAGACCTCGTCGTCGGTGTCGTCGCGCCGGACCGGCTCGTTGGTCGGGATCTCGATCACCTCGAGCTTGTAGATGTCGCCAAATTCCTGCGATTCGGTCATCGCCGTGCCGGTCATGCCGCCGAGCTTGGGGTACAGGCGGAAATAGTTCTGGAAGGTGATCGAAGCGAGCGTCTGGTTCTCGTTCTGGACGGTGACCCCTTCCTTGGCTTCGAGCGCCTGGTGCAGCCCCTCCGAGTAGCGCCGTCCCTCCATCATCCGGCCGGTGAATTCGTCGATGATGATGATCTTGTCGTCCTTGACGATGTAGTCGGTGTCGCGCGCGAAGAGCTTGTGCGCGCGCAATGCCTGGTTGACGTGGTGGACGAGCCCGACATTGTGGATGTCGTAGAGCGTGCCGGTTTCCATCAGCTCGGTGCGGCGCAGCACCGCTTCGATCTTTTCGACCCCCGGTTCGGTCAAGGTCACGGTGCGCTGCTTTTCGTCCTTCTCGTAATCGTCGGGCTCGAGCGCCGGGATCAGCTTGTCGACCCGGATGTAGAGCTCGGAATTGTCCTCGGTCGGGCCGGAGATGATCAAGGGCGTGCGCGCCTCGTCGATCAGGATCGAATCGACCTCGTCGACGATCGCATAGTGAAACGGCCGGTGGACCATCTCTTCGAGCCGGAACTTCATATTGTCGCGCAGATAGTCGAAGCCGAGCTCGTTGTTGGTGCCGTAGGTGACGTCGCACAGATAGGCCTGCTGGCGCTGCATGTCGTCGAGCTCGTGGACGATGCAGCCGACCGAGACCCCAAGAAGGCGATAGATCTGGCCCATCCACTCGGCGTCGCGGCGGGCCAAATAGTCGTTGACGGTGACGACGTGCACGCCGCTGCCGGAGAGCGCGTTGAGATAGACCGGAAGAGTCGAGACCAGGGTTTTGCCTTCGCCGGTCTTCATCTCGGCGATCATGCCGCGGTGCAAGACGACGCCGCCCATCAGCTGCACGTCGAAATGGCGCTGGCCGAGGGTTCGCTTGGCGGCTTCGCGCACGGTGGCGAACGCCTCGATCAGGATGTCGTCGAGCTCGGCCCCGTCGGCGAGCTGCTGCTTGAACTTGAGGGTGCGCGCGCGCAGCTCGTCATCGGACATCGCCACGAGCTGCGGCTCGATCTCGTTGATGGCGGAGACGATCGGCCCCAGGCTTTTGACATAGCGGTCATTGGCGGAGCCGAACAGCCGCCGGGCTAGGGCGCCAAGCATGGGAGCCTCAAAGAACGGAGGTGAATGGCTGGATATGTTCGCACGGCGACCCGCTGAGAGATAGGCGGACCAACCCTGGCTGTCAATTCGCCAGCGCCGCCGCGGCTCAGTCACCCCCGGCGGATCGTGCCATGCGCTCGCTTGTCCCTATGCCCTCGATGTGCATTGATGGCCGGGTTCGGCCGCGCCAACCGCGCGGCTGCCGTGCTGCCGGGGGTGGTCGAGATGCTGTCGCGTTGGTCCGTTGCCGGGGTGCTTGGCCTGGCGCTGGCCGCAGCCGGACTTGCCGCCGGGCCCGCGTGCGCGGCCGGTCCAGCGACGCCGGGGCCGGCTCCGGCCGCTGCGCCATCGGCCCCCGCCTCTGCTGCAGCGCTACCCGCACCCACGCCCGCTCCGCCGCCGGCCCCAGCTCTGCCGCCGGCGAGCACCATCGTCGCCCGCGTCAACGGGACCGAACTGCATCTGGCCGATGTCGAAGCCGCGCAGCAGAGCCTGCCGGCCCAGCTGCAAAAGCTGCCGCTCCAACAGATCTATCCGATTCTGCTCGACCGGCTGGTCGACGGCGAGCTGGTCGCCCAGGCCGGGCGCAAGGAGCATCTCGACCAGGACCCGGCGGTGCAGCGCCAGCTCCATCTCTACCAGGACCACCTGATCCAGCGGGCTTATGTCGAGCAGCTGATCAAGACAGCGGTGACCGAGGACAGCCTCGAGGCTCGCTATCAGAAATTCCTGAAACAGACGCCGCCGCGCCAGGAGGTGCACGCCCGGCAAATCCTGGTCAAGACCGAGCCCGAAGCGAAGTCGATCATCGCCCAGCTCGACAAGGGGGCGGATTTCGCCGCCCTCGCCAAGAAATATTCGACCGATTCGGGCGCCTCTTCCGGCGGCGATCTCGGCTATTTCACGCGCGATGAGATGGTCCCGGCATTCACCGCGGCGGCCTTTGCGCTGCCGGTCGGCCATTACACCGAAACCCCGGTCAAGACCGAGTTCGGCTGGCATGTGATCCTGGTCGAGGATCGCCGGGTCAAACAGCCGCCGAGCTTCGAGGAGGCGCAGGCCCAGATGCGCAGCCTGGTGATCCGCGACGCCATCCTGGCGAGGCTGAAGGAGCTGCGCAGCGGCGCCACGATCGCCACCTTCGGGCTCGACGGGAAACCGCTGCCGCCGGAAAAATAGCCAGACCCGGACAGATCGACGGCCAGATCACCCGATCCGATCGAAAAAGGCAAAAGCAAAAGATGGCCGCTGTTTCTCCGCTCGCGCCGCCGAGCTTTCCGGCACTGCCGCCGCTCGCCGGGGTCCGGCTCGCCGCCGTCGCCGGCGGCATCCGCTATGCCGGGCGCGACGATCTGATGCTGGCCGAGCTGGCGCCGGGCACCGCGGTTGCCGGCGTCTTCACCCGCTCGTTGACCGCCGGGGCGCCGGTGCTGTGGTGCCGCGAGTGTCTCTCGGGCGGGCAGGCGCGCGCGATCGTGGTCAATTCCGGCAACGCCAACGTGTTCACCGGCCGCGCCGGCAAGGAGGCGGTCGCGACCACGGCGGCGGCCGCGGCGCAGCTGCTCGGATGCGATCCGAAGCAGGTCTTCATCGCTTCGACCGGGGTCATCGGCGAGACCCTGCCGACCGAAAAGATCCTTGGCGCGCTGCCCGAGGCCGCGGCCCGGCTCTCGGCCGAGGGCTGGGAGCAGGCGGCGCGGGCGATCATGACCACCGACACCTTTCCCAAGGGCTCGACCGCCGCCGCCGAGATCGACGGCGTCGCGGTGCGCCTCAACGGGTTCGCCAAGGGCTCCGGCATGATCGCCCCGGACATGGCGACGATGCTGGCCTATGTCTTCACCGACGCGGCCCTGCCGGCGGCGGTGCTGCAGCCGCTGCTCGCCGCCGCGGCGGACCGCTCGTTCAACGCGATCACGGTCGACGGCGACACCTCGACCAGCGACACCCTTCTCCTCTGCGCGACCGGGCAGGCGCCAGCATCGCCCGGTGGCGAGCCCGCGCGACCGCCGGCTCGACAATTTCCGCCGGGCGCTCGACACCGTGCTGATCGACCTCGCGCAGCAGGTCGTGCGCGACGGCGAGGGCGCGCAGAAATTCGTCACCATCGAGGTCAAGGGAGCGGCGACGGCGCGGGCGGCGCGGCGCATCGGGCTGGCGATCGGCAACTCGCCGCTGGTCAAGACCGCGATCTCCGCCGGCGACGCCAATTGGGGCCGCATCGTCATGGCCGTCGGCAAGGCCGGCGAGAAGGCCGACCGCGATCTCCTGTCGGTCTCGGTCGGCGGCATCGAGATCGCCGCCCAGGGCGGGCCGGTGCCGGGCTATGACGAGGCCCCGGTGGCGGAGCACATGAAAGGCCGCGAGATCGCCATCGCCGTCGATCTCGGCATCGGCCGCGGCAAGGCGACGGTGTGGACCTGCGATCTGACCCATGGCTATATCGACATCAACGGCAGCTACCGCAGCTGAAACCGGCGCGCCGAAGCCCCCTCCCATCCCCTCCTCCCGCTTGCGGGGGAGGGTTAGGGTGGGGGCGGTGGAGTCGCAAGGGGGCTCATGCCCCGCTGCTCGTCCTCGTTGCGGCGGTGGTGCTGGTCGACGCCGACGGCCGGGTGTTGCTCGCGCAGCGTCCGGAGGGCAAGGCGATGGCCGGGCTGTGGGAGTTTCCCGGCGGCAAGGTCGACCCCGGCGAGACCCCCGAGGCGGCGCTGATCCGCGAACTGGCCGAGGAACTCGGCATCGACGTCGCGGCGAGCTGCCTGGCGCCGTTCACCTTCGCCTCGCACGCCTACCCCGATTTTCACCTGCTGATGCCGCTCTATGTCTGCCGCAAATGGAACGGCATCCCGAGCGCGCGCGAGGGCCAGCGTCTCGCCTGGGTGCGCCCGGCCCGGCTCGCCGAATACCCGATGCCGCCCGCCGACAAGCCGCTCGTCGCGATGCTGCGCGACCTGTTGTGAGCGGATCGCCAGGGGGGCTGGCAGCAACCTGGGTCGTCAGGCCTGCATTTCCGACATCAGCTCTTCTTTGCGCTCGGCCAGTTCCTTGCCGATCGCGTCGACATCGATTTCGGCCGAGCTGACTTCCGGGAACAGCTCCTCTTCCTCTTCCTTGATGTGCTGCTTCACCATCTCGCCGAGCACGCGAATCTTGGCGTCGTAGAGATCGTCGCCGACCTTCATCTTTTCGATTTCCGCGATCAGGTTTTTCACCGTCGCATGCTCGACCACGGCTTCGTCGAGCAGGTCGTTGTCCCCGGTCGCAGCGCGGGCCTGCGGATAAAAAATCTCTTCCTCGATCTGCGCATGCACCTTCAGCGCCAGGCAAATCTTTTCGGCGAGCTCGGCCTTGCCATCGTCCTCTTCTTTCATTTCATCATATTCGTCGAACCAGCCTTCGACCTCGCGATGATCCTGCTCCAAGACATCGAACGCGTTCGGCGCGGCTGCCCGCGTCTCTTTCTTTCGGTTTGACGTCTGCGCCCGGCTGGTTTTCCTTTCGGCAGTTCGGCTGGCCCTGGTCTTCGCTGGTGTCGCCATCGCGTAGCCCTTGATATTTGAGGCGGTGGATTCCGCAATCCTCAAACCGCCGGCAGCGGCGGCAGGTTCCGATGCCCTGCGATAAGGGCGATCGACGCGCCGCAATCGAGGAGCAATCCATATTGGTCGGAGCCGCGGCCATCCCACATCCGTTGCGTCATGGGCTTTTATCGCGACCACGTCTTGCCGCGGCTGATCGATCTGGCGATGCGGCAACAGGTTCTGCGCGCCTATCGCGAGCGCACCATCGGCGGCGCCGAAGGGCGGGTGCTTGAGATCGGGGCCGGCTCGGGACTGAACCTGCCGCTTTACGGGCCCGCCGCCCGGTCGGTCGTCGCCGTCGAGCCTTCGCCGCGACTGATCCGTCTCGCCGCCCGCCGCGCCGCAATGGCAAAGGTGCCGGTCGAATTCGTCGAGGGCTCGGCCGAGGCGCTGCCGCTCGCCGACGCCAGCATCGATACGGTCGTGACCACCTGGACCTTATGCTCGATTCCCGACGTGGCGCAGGCATTGCGGGAAGCGCGGCGCGTGCTGCGCCCGGGCGGCTCGCTGCTGTTCGTCGAACACGGCCGCGCGCCCGAACCCGGTATCCGGCGGTGGCAGGACCGCCTCGACCCGTTGTGGAGCCGATTCGCCGGCGGCTGCCATCTCAACCGGCCGATCGACCGGCTGCTGCGCGAGGCCGGCTTCCGGCTCGATCAGCTGGACAATTTCCGACTGCCGGGGCCGCGCACCCACACCTTCATGTACGAGGGGCCGCGCCGGGGCTGAGCTCATCGCCGCATCAGCGCTCGGCTTTCCCCGGCGGCGCGGCGCGGTCGCCGGCGGAAATCTCGACCGTGCCGAGCGCGTCGGCCAGGCGATGGGCGGCGCTGCCCGGCCGCAGCGGCTTCGGCTGGCTCGCATCGGGCGCCCAGCCGGTCAGAAACAGGATCTCGAAGCTCGCCGGGATCCGCCCGTCGGGCAGGCCGAAGCGCTCGCCGTAGATCGCCGCGGCGCGGGCCAGGGTGCCGCGCCGCAGCGGCGAGCGGCGGCGCGCCGACAAGGCGTTGGTCTCGCCCATCGCGCGCAGATCGCGCATCAGCGCCAGGGCGTCGGGGTAGGTCGCGGTGATCGTGTCGGCGTCGGCGACCGGCATCGCGAAGCCGGCGCGCTGCAGCAGCGCCGCCGCGTCGGCGAGGCTGGCGGTCGGCGAGACGCGCGGGCTGGCCCCGCCCTCTTCGGCCAGCTCGGCCTCGATCAGTGCCGCGCGCAATTCGCCGAGCGTGGCGCCGCCGAAGAGCGCGCCGAGAAACAGCCCGTCCGGCTTGACGATCCGGCGCAGCTGGGTCAGCGCCCGGGCAGATCGGCGACCCAATGCAGCGCCAGCGCGCTGACCGCGAGATCGAAGCTAGCCGCGCGGAACGGCAGCAGCTCCGGATCGGCGGCAACCGGGAGCGCCGCGCTCCGCCGCAGAAAGCCCAGAGCCGGGTCGGCGGCGACGACCCGCTCGACCCCCGGCCGGGCGGCGAGCGCCCGCGACAGCGTGCCCGAATGCGCGCCCAGATCGAGAACCGCGCGGAATTGCGCGGCCGACATCGTCGAGCCGGTCGATGATGCCGGTCGGCGACCTCGGCGTGTAAGAAATCGACCGCGCCGCGCCGCGCCGCGCGCTCGCGGTGCAGCCGCCAGGCCCGGCGGTCGAACATCATCGTCGGCTCGGCGTCCGGTCGAATTCATCGCGCTCCCTGGGTGTCGCCGGTTGCGGCGGCAGGTTGACGAACCCGCGGCAAGTCTGATGATGTGCTGCGATGGCAGCATCGGCAATGGCTGACCGATTGCGGCGGATCGGTCGCGGCCTGGTCGACGCCGTCCTGCCGCCGCGCTGCCTGGCTTGCGGCGAGATCGTCGAGGAACCCGATGCGCTGTGCGGCCGGTGCTGGGGCGGGATCGCCTTTTTCGCCCCGCCCTGGTGCGCCGGCTGCGGCCTGCCGTTTGCCCACCCGGCCGGCGACGAGGCGATCTGCGCCGATTGCGCGCGCGGGCGGCGGGCGTGGGATCGGGCGCGCGCCGTATTGCGCTACGACCGCAACAGCCGCGGGCTGATCCTCGGATTAAAGCACGCCGACCAGACCCATCTGGCGGGCGCGTTCGGGCGCTGGATGCACCGGGTCGGCGGCGAGGTTCTGGCCGATGCCGACCTGCTGGTGCCGGTGCCGCTGCACTGGACGCCGCCTGCTGCGGCGCCGCTACAACCAGGCGGCGCTGCTGGCGCACGCGATCCGGGCCGCGGGCGGACCGCCGGTTGCCGCCGACTGGCTGGTGCGCCGCCGCAAAACCCCGTCGCAAGGGCATATGGGGCCGGCCGGGCGCGAGCGGAACGTGGCCGGCGCCTTTGCCCTCGGCGGCCCGGCGCTTTCGCCGTCGGGCGGCCTTGCGAGCTCGCCGGCAGGCGGGTGGTCGTCGTCGACGATGTGCTGACCACCGGCGCCACGTCAACGAATGCGCCCGCGTGCTCAAACGCGCCGGCGCGGCCTCGCGTCGACGTGCTGACCCTGGCGCGGGCGTTGCGCACCGGGGCATGATCGTTTGGTGCGCGAATGGCGCGGCGAGAGGTAAGGACGATGGCCGAAATCGAGCTCTATACGACGATGTTCTGCCCCTACTGCTCGCGGGCGCGCGCGCTGCTGCAGCGAAGGGCGTGGCCTTTGTCGATATCGACATCGCCGAGACGCCGGCGCGGCGCGACGAGATGATCCGGCGCGCGCACGGCCGCAGCACGGTGCCGCAGATCTTCATCGACGGCGAGCATATCGGCGGCTGCGACGATCTGGTCGCGCTCGACCGCGCCGGCAAGCTCGACCCCATGCTGGGCATCGGCGCATGAGCGCGGATCTTCACTGCGGCCTGCGTCCAGCTCACCGCGGCGCGCGACTACGAGCCCAAATCGCGCATCGGTCTCCGAGCTGATCCGCCGCGCCCGCGACGGCGGCGCCGATCTGTGCTGACCCCGGAGAGGCACCGACTGATGGAGCCGAGCGGCAAGCTGCGGCGCGAGAAGGCGCGCGACGAGGCGGACGATCCGGTGCTCGCCGCCTGCGCGCGCTGGCGCGCGAGACCGGCGCATGGCTGCTGCTCGGCTCGGGCGGTCGATGGTTGCGCGAGCGGGTGCCGAGGGCGAGCGGCGGCCGCCAACCGCTCGATGCTGGTCGATGCCGCGGGCGGCGTCGTCGCCGCGCTACGACAAGATCCACATGTTCGACGTCGACCTCGCCGGCGGCGAAAGCTACCGCGAAAGCAAGGCGTTCCGGCCGGGCGACCGGGCGGTGATCGCCGAGACGCCGTGCGGCGTGCTCGGCCTGACCATCTGCTACGATCTGCGCTTTCCGCAGCTCTATCGCGCGCTGGCCCAGGCCGGCGCCGATGTCCTGGCGGTGCCGGCGGCGTTCACCGTGCCGACCGGCGAGGCGCATTGGCAGGTGCTGCTGCGCGCGCGGGCGATCGAGACCGGCTGCTTCGTGCTGGCCCCGGCCCAGGGCGGCGAGCCGCCGAGGGCCGGCGCACCTGGGGCCACTCGATGATCGTCGGCCCCTGGGGCGAAGTCCTGGCCGACGGCGGGAACGGGTCGACATCGTCAGGCGCCCGCATCGACACGGAGGAGATCGCCGAGGCGCGCCGGATGGTGCATTCGCTCGGCCACGACCGGCCGTTCGCCGGCCCGGAACATGCCGGGCATCGTCTCGCCGCCGGATAACCGGCGGCGCGCCGCCGGTTACCCGCGGCTGGCGGCGAACCCGTCCTCGGCCCCGATGCGCCGCGAATGGCGCGCGGGGTGAGAGGCCATGTCCTCTTCGTAGCTCGGCGCCGCTCAGGGCGAGGCGTGACCCATGAAGATCTGCGGGATCGGCTGGCCCCACGGCCCGCCGGTGCCGGCGCCGCGCTCAAGAATATTGGGCGGGGTGCTGGCGTTCAGCACGTCGGTGTCGGCCCAATGCTCATGCACCCGGCCCCACGGATCGGCCCAGTAATCGAACAGCTGGCTGCCGATCAGATGGCGGCCGATCCCCCACATGTGTTGGTAGCCCTTGCCTTCCAGATGCTCGTGACCGGCCATCACGTCGTCGATGTCAGCCGCCTCGTAAGACAGATGGTTGAGCCCGCTCTTGTCGCCGCGGATGCAGAAGAATGCATGGTGATCGACATAATCGTCGCCGCGGTCGAGCCGGTTGAACGAACCGACGATGTTGCTCTTGTCGCCGGCATAGAACTCGTCGGAGCAGCGGAAGCCGAGCATTTCGCGATACCAGCCCAGCGTCTTTTCGAAGTTCTTGCTCATTACAACGAAATGACCGAGCCGCTTGATGTGCGAGGGGCCGCGCTCGATCCGGAACAATTCGCCTTTGCGGCGGTATTTGTCGTCGCCGGAATTGACCCGCGGCCGATGCACCGGGATCGGAGCGAGCATCTGCATGCCGTGGACAACTTCGACCTGGTAGCCGTCGGGGTCGGTCAGGCGGACCCGCTTGCCGCCCCCGGGCTCGTCGATGTCCTCGATTTTCGAGGCGCCCTCGACCCGCGCCACCCGCTCGAGGTCTTCCATGCCGGCGGCATGAACCGCGATTCCGACATAGCGCGGCTCGCCGAGTTCGGTGACGTGGAGATGGTGCGGCGCGTCGGTGCCGCGCATGTAGAGTGCGTTCTTGGTGCGGTCGGCTCGGACCATGCCGAAATCAGTCAGGAATTCTTCCTGCTTGTCGAGATCGGGCGAGCGCAGCCGCCCATAAGCGAGATCGAAGGCCTTGATCACAGACATTATACCCTCCCGGAAACGTGCCTCCGGGCGATCTTAGGCCATTCGGTCGACCCGCGCAATCCCTGATGGATGACGCGCGGGCCGGATGTAAGATCCTTAGCTCCCCGCCGCGTCGGTGTCAGCGCAACGCCAACTCCCAATCAAGATCCTCGATCGCCTCGCGCTGATCGCCCGGCCTTGCCGCCCGGCCGAGTTCCACGAGGCGAGGCGCCAGCAGCACCGTCGTCGCCCAATAGCCGGCGCCGGTGGCCACCAAAGTGACCAAAACCTGGATCCATGCCGCTGGAATGACGAACATATAGGCGAGAAAACCGAGCGCCGTCCAAATCACTGCGATCGGGTTGACCCCGCTCCAATACCAATAGGGCCCATTGGGCTCGAAGAGCGCCACCAGGTCGATCTTCATGCGCTTGACGAAAATATAGTCGGCGATCAGCACGCCGGCGATCGGCGAAAACACATTGCCGAGCATGCCGACATAGGCCGTGTAGCCAGTGACGACGCTCGGCGTTGCCGACAAGCGCGATGCCGAGCATGCTGATGATCACCGTTGTCCAGAACCGGCCGAGCCGCTCGAACATGTTCGACAGCGACAGACCGCCGGTATAGAGGTTGAGGACGTTGATCGTCCAATTGTCGAGCGCGATCACGATCAGGAACAGCAGCAGGGTAAAATGGCTGGCGCCGAGGCCGGAGGCGACGGCGAAGGCATTGGGGCTTGTGCCCAGGGTCGCCGCCGCCGCGTAAGCGCCGAGCAATGCGGCAAAGCATCCGCCGCCAACTTTGCCGAGCAGGGTGCCCCACCACATGTCTCGTGCGCGAGCGGGTATAGCGGCAGAAATCGGCCGAATCGGTGACCATCGTCAATGAGCCGGCAGCGGTGACGTTGAGCCAGGTGACGAACAGCAGCCAGCCGGCTTGCGGCTTGCCGGCATAAGGCAAACACCTGCGACGGGGCGAAATGCGGATCGTCATGCGTCGCCAGCAGGACCAGCACCAAGTGTCAAGATCACGATCTTGAACGGCAACGCCATGCGCGACAGATGCTTTAAGGAATCGTAGCCGATAATCGCGACCACTGCCTGCAGCACGGCAAAGGTGATGCTGACCGCGACCAACGAATGCCGGGTTCCGGTCCAGCGGTCGAGGATCGCCACCACCGCCAGCGAACCGGCCACGGTCTGAAACGCGAACCAGTAGGTCGAGGCAATCGTGCGCAGGAACGAAGGGACCCATTTGGCGCCGCGGATGCCATAGGCCATGCGGGTCGAAACCTGGCCCGGCAGGCCGAAATCGACGCCCACCGTAGCCATGATGGTATAGGCGATGGTCGCCAGCAGCACCCCGCCGGTGATGGCCCCGACCGCTCCGAAAAACGACAATCCCGACACCACCGCGAGGCCGCCGACCAGGATCGATCCCGGATTGAGTGCAAACCCGAAGATGATCGAGAAGATGTCGAGCCAGCGCACCGTCTTCAATTCGGTCGGCACCGGCTCGATGCCGAATTGCTCGACCCCCTTGGGCTGGTGATAGCGTCGTCGAATCTTTTCCTCGATTTCCGTGACCGAATGCATCCGTATCCTCCTTGCCAACTCGCCGGCGTCGACCCAACGACGACCGAAGCGAATGAACACGCAAGAAGCATGCCATAAGTATATTGCACCAAAATCAATCATCGGGATTGCAGTTGATCAGCCTGTATCCTTAGAAGATCTGACGATCATTATTTAGTCATATGAGTAATTAGAAACCAAATAGTATAGACCTTTGCTAACATTTCGGGCATAGAGAAAAATTCTGGCGACAATTCGGCAACATCGTGCCGCTGCCCTGGGCAGGCGAGGGATCGGCGGCCTTGCTTTTTCCCCCTCAAAACTGCTGTCGGCTCACCGCCCGATTGGCATCCCGCTTGCTTGATTATCGGGCAAACCCATCGGCAGGAGGCAAATCCATGGAAGTCGGCGTGTTTATCCCGATCGGCAACAACGGCTGGCTGATTTCGACCACCTCGCCGCAATACATGCCGAGTTTCGACCTCAATCGCGAGGTGACGCAGAAAGCCGAGCGGTACGGTCTCGACTTTGCGCTGTCGATGATCAAATTGCGCGGCTTTGGCGGGCCGTCGCAATTCTGGGACCACAACCTCGAATCCTTTACGCTGATGGCCGGGCTCGCGGCGGTAACCAGCCGCATCGCGCTGTTCGCCTCGGTTGCGGTGCTGACGATGCCGCCGGCGATTGCCGCGCGCATGGCGGTCACGATCAATTCTATTTCGCACGGCCGATTCGGCATCAACATCGTGTCCGGCTGGCAGCAGGCCGAATACACCCAAATGGGAATCTGGCCAGGCGAGGCGCATTTCCAGCGTCGCTACGAGTATTGCGCCGAATACGTCACCATCATGCGCGAGTTGTGGACGACCGGCAGTTCCAATCTCCGCGGCGAGTTCTTCCAGATGGACGATTGCCGGGTCAGCCCGTTGCCGATGGCTCCGATCCGGATCATTGGCGCGGCGCAGAGCGAGCGCGGCACGCGGTTTGCCGCCGAATATTGCGATTACAACTTTTGCGCCAGCTTCGGCGTCAACGAGCCGACCCGCTTTGCCCCCAGTGTCGCCAGACTGATCGCGGCAATTGGCAAGACCGGCCGCGATGTCGGCGCCTTGATCCTGATCATGGTGATCGCCGACGAGACCGATGCCGCCGCTTGGGCGAAATGGGAGCACTACAAGGACGGGATCGACCGCGAAGCCTTCGCCTGGCGCGAAGCCCAGGCCGGCGCCGATCCCAATCCCGACCCCTACGCCACGCCCAATCGGTACAAATTGACCGATCGCACCTCGCCGACTAATCAGGGAGTGCTTGTCGGCTCCTACGTTTCGGTGGCGCGGATGCTCGACGAGGTCGCAACGGTACCGGGTGTCAGAGGCGTGATGCTGACTTTTGACGATTTCGTGATCGGCATGGAGCAATTCGGCCAGCGCATCCAGCCCTTGATGAAGAGCCGCGCCAAGGCGCTCGCGGCGTGAACAGGGTTGCCGAGGAGGCGCTCGCAACCCTGTTTGGCGAGGCGCGCACCTTTACCCGGTGGCAGGAGCGGCCGGTGCCGCAGGATGTCGTCGAAACCGCCCTCGCGCTCGCCCAGCTCGGCCCGACCAGCGCCAATTGTCAGCCGATGCGGCTGGTGCTGGTGCGCAGCGCCGCCGCCAAGGAGCGGCTGCTTGCCCTGCGTCTCCGCCGGAAATTATGACAAGGTGCGAACCGCGCCGGTGACCGCGATCGTCGCCTATGACTGCGAATTCTACGATCATTTGCCGCGCCTCTATCCGCATACCGACGCGCGCGGCTGGTTCACCAGCGACGAGGCGCTGGCGCTCGAAACCGCGTTCCGCAACGGCTCCCTGCAGGGCGCCTATCTGATCCTGGCGTTGCGCGCGCAGGGGCTCGATTGCGGGCCGATGTCTGGCTTCGATCCGGCCAAGGTAAACGCCGCATTCTTTGGCCGATGGCCGGTGGCGCAGCAACTTTCTGTTGAACATTGGCTACGGCGAGCGTGCTAGCTTGCGCCCGCGCCTGCCCCGGCTCGAGTTCGCCGAGGTCGCGCTCCGCGCGTAAGCAGGCGGCAGCGGCCCAGCAGGTCGCAGCTGCTTAGGCACCGCATCGCTCCCGGCGCGGTTGGCTCACTGGCCGAGGCTCAGCGCGCCCGGCAGCGCATTCAGATAGCCGAGGCTGTCCCACACCGGGGCGATCGCCAGCGCCGCGCCGAGCAACAGGGTCGCGATCACGGTCGTAACCCAGGCCCTGGTCAGCGCCTGCAGCGCCCTTTGGTTCATCTCCGGCATCGGATCCCTCGCGCCAGCGCCGGAGCGCGCAGCGCGGTCCGGAACCCGCATTGTCGCCGACGATTCCTGATATTTGGTATGAGCGGGATCACAAATGGCAAAGCACCGTCCCCTCTTCGCCGCGCTCGAGGTCCGCTTGCCGCGACCCTCGGGGCGGCTGCTTCCGGAGAAGCGATCTTAAATAGACCGGACCGCCAGCCGCCGCCCGATCGAACAATCGTTAAACAGATATTAAGAGTTACCCCGGCCCCGGCGGCGGCATCCTTTTGCGGCGCGGGCGCGGCTCAGGACTTGCCACGACGATGTTCTCTAACCAAGAATAGACGTTAAGACTTATAGCAATAACGCGGTCGTCTCGCTGGCCAACCGAGCTGAACCCGCGACAGCCGGCCAAAAGGCTGCCGGCCGGGGTAATGCATGCGGGGTTGACAGGGCCGATTTACGCTGTTTAGCTGGGTCTGTTCCTCCCCGTCCTACCCGGATATGTCGGCAACAATCCGGGACAACACCGATTTGCATCCCCAAACCCAGCCAATACCATCGGCATGGCGACGCGCTCGCGCTGCCCGCGACGGGGCGATGCCTCAACGAGAAGGAGAGACGCCGGATGCCCTTGCGTCAGACGATCGGCATTTCGCTGGCACTGCTGATGACTTCCGCCTGCACCATGACCAAAACGGTGGAGAAGAGCGCCGCGTACCATCCGGCCACGCCGGCCAATCCCGAACCTCAGAAATCGCCAAATCGATCCGCCCGAGCCCGCATTGCGCAGCGGGTTGCCAATGCCCGTGCGCCATTGCGCGTACTTTATCGCCGTCGCCGGGCGCGCGCCCGGCACCCTCCGTCGATCGCGTCGCGCAAGCCGGCGGCCGGTTCAATCCGGATTGGGGTGCCATGCATCCGGTCGGCCCGATGCAGATCGGGAAAGCCACCTGGTACGGCCTGGTCGGCGACCGCACCGCCAGCGGCGAGCGGCTCGACACGGTCAGCCTTACCGCCGCACACCGCTCGCTGCCGCTCGGCTCCTGCGCCAAAGTTACCGAGCTCGATACCGGGCATTCGGTGGTCGTCACGATCAACGATCGCGGCCCCTTCACAAAGGGCGTCATCATCGATCTGTCGCCGCGCGCCGCCGACGCGCTCGGGATGAAGCATGCCGGGGTGGCGGCGGTCGCGGTCGAGCCGGTGGCCTTCACGCCCTCGCCCGTCACGCCCTCGCCCGCCACGGCCGCAGGCGCCGGGCCCGAGCCGACCATTGCCGCCGCGTACCGAACGTCAGACGGCAATGTGACCCAATAACCTTGCCGAGGCGCAATCTTGGCAACCCTCACCCGCGGTATTGCAGGATCGTCAGCCCGGCATTGACGTCGGTCAGGTACATCAGCCCATCCGGGGCGACATAGACGTCGTTCGACTGGATCACCCGCGGCCGGTTCGGGCGCGGATCGACCATCCGCTCGGGCGGCGGCGGGACGAAATGCCCGGCCGCGCGCGGCTGAAACGGGTCGGAGATGTCGAACACCCGCACCCCGGCATTCTGGTAGGTGGCGAAGATCAGTGGTCGAGCCTGCAGCGAGCCCGGCCGGTTCTCGTGCAGATTGTGCGGGCCGAACTTCGCCGCCCTTGGCGCAGTAATCCTCCTCGTCCGGGGTCGGCAGGGTGGCGATCGAGACCGGGTTCTCGGGATCGCGCACATCGAACACCCAGCAGCGCTGGATGCCGTTGGCGCAATTGTCGAGATTGCCCTCGTCGGCGGCGATCAACAGGTTGCGCTCGGGCAGCGGCAATGGCGTATGGGTGCCGCCGCCAAAGGGCGGGCACCAGTTGCGGTGGCTGAGCAGCCTTGGCGCCGTCGGGTCCGAGACATCGTGCACGGTCAATCCGCCATCGCGCCAGGCGCCGTAGGCCAGATTGCCGGCGACGATCGCATGGTGCAGCGCATAGCGCCGCCCCTTCGGCCAATTCGGGGTCTCGCCGCCCTTCGCGTGCATGCCCGGCAGCCACCAGCGCCCGACCACCTCCGGCCGGGTCGGCTCCTTCATGTCGATGATCGCCAGGATATGGTCGGTGAACCCTTCCCAATGCGCCGAGGCATAGGCATAGCGTCCGCCGACATACCACAGGCGATGCAGCCCCAGCCCCTCGACCGGCATGAAGGCGATCTCGCGCGGCTCGGCCGGGCGCGAGATGTCGTAGACCCGCAAGCCCGCGGCAAACGCCTTCTCGCGCCGGGTGAAGGTGTCGGTGATCGAGCCTTTGAAATAGTCGTTCGGGTCGGAGTAGCCCTGCAACACCCAGATGTTCGGCGAGTTCACGGTGCAGCAGCAGGTCGCCATGGGTTTGCAGGTGAAAGGCGCGCGAATTCGGCGGCGCCGCGACGAAGTTCACGGTGCGCGGCTGACGCGGGTCGCGCACGTCGATAACGGTAAAACCGTCGCTGAACATATGGCCGACAAAGGCGTGGCCCTTATGCGACCATGACCTGCACGCCGTCGCCGCGCCCACCCTGGTCGCAGCTGCCGACGAACTCGATATTGCGCGCGGAAACCGGGGTCATTGCGCTGCTCCTCAGCTCGCGGGGGCGTGCTCGAAATACTCAAGGTCCTCGGGCCGCGGCCTCCAGCTGGGATTGCTCGGCCATTCGCGGGTGCGGCCGGACATGCCCTCGCCATAGCGCACCCGGAACAGGAGGGTGCGCCGCGGGCCGTTCACATACTCGTGCAGCTCGCCGCGCGGGTGGACGACGAAGGCGCCCGGCACGATCGCGATGGTTTCCGCGGGGGTGCGCATCGTGCCGCCGCCCTCGAAGCAGAAATAGATCTCGGTCGCGTCCGGGTGGCAATGATAGGGGCTGGTCTGGCCCGCTTCCCAGCAGGCGACCGTGACATCGCCCTCGCCGACCGTGCCGAGCACCTTCTCCAGATGTTTTTTCGGGTCGAACGCCGCCTCGGCCGCGAGATTGAAGCACAGCATGGAAACCGCCTCCAGGTCAGGGAAGCGCCGACCCTAGCCGAACCTCGGGCGGGCGACAATTGGGCACGAAGCTGGGCGGGCGCCAGGCCGGGGGCGCCAAGCCGGCGGGCGACCGTCACGCAAGCTTCCGGGCGTTGTAACAGAAGCGTCGCAGTCCGGCCGGTAGATTAACCCAATCTTGTCGCTCCAACGGAGGCATAAATGCGCACCCACCGACTGGCCCTCGGGCTGCTGGCCACCACCGCCCTGGCTGCGCCGGCCTTCGCCGCGCCGATCCAGACCGTGTTCGTCATCGCCGAGGAAAACCACAACTTAACTCAGCCCGCCTCCGATACCTCGCCGCAGCAACTCCTGGGCAACCCTGCCGCGCCCTACCTCAACAGCCTGATGACCCCCGGCAACCCGAACGCGGCGATGACCTCGTTCGCCACGAACTACCAGAGCGCCGACGCCACCCACCCCTCGGAGCCGAACTACATCTATTCCGAGGCGGGCTCCAACCTCGGCAACACCACCGACGCCGACCCGACGACCGCCAACGGCAACATTTACAGCGTGCCGCATCTGACCGGGCTGATGCAGCAAAAGGGCGTCTCCTGGAAGTCATACCAGGAAGACACCCAAATGAATTTCAGCACCAACACCGTGCTGCCCCAGAGCCAGTGGACCGTGCCGCTGGTCAGCCAGTCGGGCACCAACCCCGGCTATACCAATCCCTACAACGGCAGCCATCAATACGGTTACGCGGCCAAGCACGATCCGCAGGTATTCTTCACCGACACCAACAACCCAGGCGAGGTGTCGCATTACGCGCCGTTGCAGCAGCTCTCGACCGACCTCGCCAACAACACGGTGGCGCAATACAACTGGATCACGTCCAACCAATATAACGAAAATGCACAGCTCGTTGAGCGGCGGGTTAACCTACCAGGGCGCCACTATACCGGCGACCAAGCGGTCTTCGCCGAGGACGACAATTTCCTGTCGATCGCAGTGCCGCAGATCGAAGCCTCGCAGCGTACAAGGACAACGGCCTGATCGTGGCTGGTGGGACGAGTCGGAAGGCGGCGACAGCTCGCAATACACGATCCCCGAGATCGTCATTTCGTCAGACGCCAAGGGCAGCGCCTATTCCAATTCGGTCGATTACACCCACGCCTCCGATCTCTTGAAACGATGGGGGAGATCTTC
The DNA here is from genome assembly GCA_963814805.1 of uncultured Alphaproteobacteria bacterium. Classification (GTDB taxonomy): domain Bacteria; phylum Pseudomonadota; class Alphaproteobacteria; order ATCC43930; family CGMCC-115725; genus AP-15. The sequence continues at coordinate 19,191 of CAWFER010000017.1, forward strand.
TAGCTCGGCCAATGCGTCGGGGCGCCGTGCAGCGCGAGCAGCCTCGCCGATCTGTTTCAGCCGGGTGCGATCCCGACCGGCGCGGCACGGCGGCGGCGGAGCTGAACCTCCGACTGGACGGCGGCGCGGCGCCGACCTAGCTTCCTCCGGTTGGAACGGAGGAAGAGATGACCCAGGCGAGCCGCTTTCGCGAATTGCTGCAGCGCGACGGTATCGTGGTGGCGCCCGGCGCTTACGATTGCATCACCGCCAGATTGATCGCGCAGGCCGGGTTCGACGCGGTCTACATGACCGGCGCCGGCACCGCGGCGACCTTGGGCTACCCCGATTTCGGCCTCATAACGATGTCCGAGATGGTCGGCAACGCCGAGCGGATCGCCGCCGCGGTCGATCTGCCGGTGATCGCCGACGCCGATACCGGCTATGGCAACGAGCTCAACGTCTATCGCACGGTGCGCGAGTTCGAGCGCAGCGGCGTCGCCGGCATCCACATCGAGGACCAGGGCTTCCCGAAAAAATGCGGCCATCTCGACGACAAGGAGATCGTGCCGCGCGAGGACTGGCTCACCAAGATCCGCGCCGCCGCCGCCGCCCGCCGCGACCGGGATTTCCTGATCATCGCGCGCACCGACGCGCGCGCCGTCGCCGGCTTTGACGAGGCGGTCGCGCGCGCCAACGCCGCACTGGCCGCCGGCGCCGGGATGGCCTTTGTCGAGGCCCCGCAGAGCCTGGAGGAAGTCGCCGCGGTGCCGCGCCTGGTCAACGGGCCCTGCCTGCTGAACGTCGTCCGGGGCGGCAAGACCCCCGACCTCGATCTGCGCGAGGCCGAGGCGATGGGCTACAAGCTGGCGATCCTCCCCGGCCTGTTAATGAAATGCGTCGTCGGCATCTGCGAGGACAAGCTCGGCGAAGCGTAGGCGATCCACCGCCATCCGGCGCCGCAAAAGGAGATGACCGTGCGCCAGATGTTCCAGCGCGTCGGCGCCGACGAATGGGACGCCCGCCGCCACCAGTTCCGCGCCGCCGCCCCGACCCGCAACGCAGCGGAATAATCGACCTCTCCAGGGGAGCTGGCTGTTGGTTCGGCCGCTCCCGGCGTTCGCCCCCTCGCCCCGCTTGCGGGGAGAGGGCCGGGGTGAGGGGCCGTCGCTCACGAGCCGCGTCCTTTACCGCGACGGGCTCGTTCTGGTGATCGACAAGCCGGCCGGGATCGCGGTCCATGCGGGGCCGGGCGGCGGACCCAACCTCGAAAGCGGGTTCGCAGCGCTGCGCTTCGGACTGCCGCACCCCCCTGCCCTCGCCCATCGGCTCGACCGCGACACCAGCGGCTGTCTGGTGCTGGGCCGCCATCCAAAGGCATTGCGGCGTCTCGGCCGGCTGTTCGCCGAGGGCAAGGTCGAGAAAGTCTATTGGGCGGTGGTCGGCGGGCGCCCGCCGCAGGACGAAGGCCGGATCGAGACCGGCCTCAAAAAGCTCAGCCGCGGCACCGGCTGGCGGATGGTGATCGATCCGCAGGGGCAGCGCGCGCTGACCGAATACCGGGTGCTGGGCGTCGCCCAGGGTCGGGCCTGGCTCGAGCTGCGCCCGCGCACCGGCCGCACCCACCAGATCCGGGTGCATTGCGCAGCGTTGGGCTGCCCGGTCGCCGGCGACCCGGTCTATGGCCTGCCGACAGGCCGGGCCGCTGCTGCTGCACGCCCGCGCGATCGCGCTGCCGCTTTATCCGGCCCGTCCGCCGATCGCGGTCAGCGCCCCGGTGCCGCCGCACATGCTCGCCGCCCTCGCCCGCCTCGGCTATGATCCGGCCAGCGAGACTGGGATGGAGCACCGCCGACGTGGCTGTCGCGGAGATCGAGGTGCGGCGCCTGCTGCCCGCGGACGCCGCCCTCTACCGGGAAATCCGGCTCGAAGCGCTGAAGCTCAGCCCGGAAGCGTTCAGCAGCACCTTCTGCGCGGAAAATTCCGCGCCACTGGATTGGTTCGCCGGGCGACTGGACCGATCCGCGGTATTTGGCGCATTCGCTGGTTCCGACCTGCTCGGCATTGTCGGCTTCCGGATCGGACAAACTCGCAAAGAGGCGCACAAGGGCATGCTCTGGGGGATGTATGTACGGCCGAAGGCAAGAAACAGCGGCCTCGGCAGGCGCCTCGTCGAGGCGGTCATCGCCGATGCGAGCCGGTGCGTCGAATTGATCCAATTGACCGTGGTCGGCGGCAATGAGCCGGCGCGGCGCCTATATGCCAGCCTCGGCTTCATCGAGTATGGGTTCGAGAAGAATTCCCTGAAGCAGGATGGACGCTATTGGGATGAGGTGCTGATGGCCAAGCCGCTCCTGCCGGTGGAGGCGCTCCGATCATGATTCCGCGTTACAGCCGCCCGCAGATGACCCGGATCTGGGCGCCCGAGAACCGGTTTCGGATCTGGTTCGAGATCGAGGCCCATGCCTGCGACGCCCAGGCGGCGCTCGGGATCATCCCGCAGAGTGCGGCGCGGGCGGTGTGGGAACGGGGCGCCTTCGAGGTCGAACGGATCGAGGAGATCGAGCGCGAGACGCATCACGACGTGATCGCGTTTCTGACCAACCTCGCCGAGCATGTCGGCCCGCAGGCGCGCTTCGTGCACCAGGGGATGACCTCGAGCGACGTCCTCGACACCTGCTTTGCGGTGCAGCTGAAAGAGGCGGCGGACCTGCTGCTGACCGATCTCGATGCGCTGCTGGCGGCGCTGAAAAAGCGCGCTTTCGAGCACAAATACACGCCGACGGTCGGGCGCAGCCACGGCATCCACGCCGAGCCGACGACCTTCGGCCTCAAGCTCGCCGGGCATTACGCCGAATTCGCCCGCAACCGCGAGCGGCTGGTCGCCGCGCGCAAGGAGATTGCCACCTGCGCGATCTCCGGCGCGGTCGGCACCTTCGCCAATATCGATCCGGCGGTCGAGGCGCATGTCGCCGCACAGCTCGGCCTCGAACCCGAGCCGATCTCGACCCAGGTGATCCCGCGCGATCGCCATGCCCAATATTTCATGACGCTCGCCCTGATCGCCGCGGGCGTCGAGCGGCTGGCGACCGAGATCCGCCACCTGCAGCGCACCGAGGTTCGCGAGGCCGAGGAATATTTCGCGCCCGGGCAAAAGGGCTCCTCGGCGATGCCGCACAAGCGCAACCCGGTGCTCGCCGAGAATTTGACCGGGCTGGCGCGGCTGATCCGCTCGACGGTCGGGCCGGCGCTCGAAAACGTGGCGCTATGGCACGAGCGCGACATCTCGCATTCCTCGGTCGAGCGGGTGATCGCCCCCGATGCGACGATCGCGCTCGATTTCGCGCTGGCGCGGCTGACCGGTCTCGATCGACCGCCTGGTGGTCTATCCCGAGCGGATGCGCGAGAACCTCGAATTGTCGGGCGGGCTCGCCAATTCGCAGCGCGTATTGCTGGCCCTGACCCAGGCCGGGATCAGCCGCGAGGAGGCCTACGCCGCGGTTCAGCGCCACGCGATGGCGGCCTGGCATGGCGAAGGCCGCTTCGCCGAGCGGTTAAAGGCCGACCCGCAGATCACCCGATAACCTGTCGGCCCGAGACGATCGACGGGCTGTTCGATCCCGCCTATCATCTGAAGCATGTCGACACGATCTTCCGCCGCGTGTTCGGCGAATGAGCCAACCAAGAGGAGGAACGGAATGAGCTCGTTACGCAGCCGCAACGGCCCCCGCATCAAATACGTCGCCGAAGAGGGCGGCCCCTACGATACGATCACCGTCGACAAGTTGACGCCGATCATCGGCGGCGAGATCGGCGGCGTCGATCTCGTCGCAGCCGCTCGGCAACCGCACCCTCGACGAGATCCATCGCGCGCTGGCCGAGAATTCGGTGATCTTCTTCCGCGACCAGCACCTGACCGAGGATCAGCATCTGGCGTTCGGCCGGCTGTTCGGCGAACTGCACATCCATCCGGCGGCACCCTCGGCGCCCGGCAAGCCCGAATTGATGATCATCCATGCCGACAAGGATTTGCCCACGCGCCAATGGCGAGGGCTGGCACAGCGACGTGTCGTGCGATCCCGAGCCGCCGATGGGCAGCATCCTCTATATCAGGACAATGCCCGCCGCATGGCGGCGACACCCTGTTCGCCAGCATGTACGCCGCCTATGAGGCGCTGAGCGACCGGATGAAGAGCCTATCTCGACGGGCTGACCGCGCGAGCATAACGGCGAGCACTATCGCGGCCAATACGCCAATTACGGCGTCACGGACAAGGAGAGCTATCCCTTTGCCGACCACCCGATCGTGCGCACCCATCCGGTGACCGGCAAGAAGGCGCTCTACGTCAACCAGGGCTTCACCCGCTACATCAACGGCATCCCGCGCGACGAGAGCAGCGGCATCCTGCGCTATCTCTACGAGCACATGGCGAACCCGCTATTCCAATGCCGCTTCCGCTGGCAGGAGAACTCGATCGCCTTTTGGGACAACCGCTGCGTCCAGCACCATGCGATGTGGGATTACTGGCCGCACACCCGCTCCGGCAACCGGGTCACGGTCAAGGGCGACCGCCCGGTGTGATTCGCTCGGAGCCCGCCTAGACGAGGGATGCAGGGGAATGCTGCGGCGGGCGGCAATCGCCATGTTGGTCGTAGCCTTGGCTGCGACCCTCGCCGGCGGCGAGGCTGCTGCCGGCTCTCCCGACGGTACTTACCTCGCCGAATCGGACGTCGGCGGCACGGTCACGCAGGCCCAGGGAATACCCGCGCCAAACTCCTCGCTGGGCGACGCAACGCCGCGCGATTGGATCGACTGGAACGGGGCCAATTTTTTTGGTCCCTGTCAGGGCGACTGCAGCGTCACCTTGTCGGGCGGCCGGCAAATCACCACGGCAATGACCCGGATCATGCTGCTCCACAATGCCGTCCCGCCCTGGGGGTGGCACTGGGGCGATGCGGGCATCGTCGACGGAGAATTCTCCCGCCGCCTGGTGACCTTCTGGCATGCGTTGGAAATCGAGCCGGAGATCGGGATCGCCAAACGCTTCGGCGACATGCAGGCGGCCGAATTCTGGGGTGCTGTCGCCTTCCGCTGGATTGCCTTTCCCTGGAACAACTATATCAAAACGACTATCGCAATTTCAGAGGGTGTCAGCGTTGCGACACAAGTAGATACCGTAGAACGCGATGCCAACCCCAACCACGCTGGGTCTGTTTTTCTGAATTATTTTTCCCCAGAAATAACCTTTTCTCGTCCTGACTATCAAAGATACGAGCTGGTCTTCGCTATTCATCATCGCTCTGGGATTTATGGTTTGATTAACAATGTAAATGCCGGATCACAATTCGGCACAGTCGGCCTTCGCATTCATTTCTAGCTGAAAGTGGGCGCAGCGAGCTTCCTCGACATCGCCACCAGCACGGAGCTATTATTTTTACGCGAAAACAGTCGAACGCCGCAGCAGAGGCCTTTGGCGGCGGTCGGGCCATTTTCTACTCCTTCATCAGCTGCTGCTTGGCCTGCTCGGCGAAATGCTGGAGCTCGAAGGCGATGCGGGCGGGAGTGATGCCGGGATCCTTGGCGGCGAGATCGGCGGCGAGCTTGTCGATCACGCGCTGGTCGCCGCCTGCTCCGAACTGGGTGGCGACGAGTTCCTTGGCATAGGCGTCCGCCGCGTCGCCGGTGAGGCCGAGGTGTTGCGCCGCCCACAGCCCGAGCAGCCGGTTGCGCCGCGCCGTCGTCTTGAACCGCAGCTCCTCGTCGTGCTTGAACCGGGTCTCGAAATCCTTTTGACGGTCGGCAAAGGTCGGCATAGTCCTCTCACCCCGAGCATGCGGCGCAGCGCTGGTCGCCGCTCCCCGCGACATGACGCGGCGATCTTACGGCGGCAGCCGGGGAATGCCAGAGGATGGGTTTGCCCAAATCTTCGAAATTGCCGCAAATGTCCGAGGCCGAATGTGCACCGTGGTGATCCTGCGCCGGCCCGAGCATCGCTGGCCGGTCATCATCGGCGCCAACCGCGACGAGATGATCGACCGGCCATGGCGAGGCGCCCGCCCGCCATTGGCCGGACCGGCCGGAGGTGGTGGCCGGGCTCGATGTGCTGGCCGGCGGTTCGTGGCTCGGGATCAACGATTGGGGCGTCGCGGCCGCGGTGCTGAACCGGACCGGCTCGCTCGGGCCCTTGCCCGGCCGGCGCTCGCGCGGCGAGCTCGTCCTCGAAGCGCTCGACCATGCCGACGCGGTCGCCGCGGCCGAAGCCTTGTCGCATCTCGATCCCGATTCGTACCGCAGCTTCAACCTCCTCGTCGCCGACGAGCGTGACGGGTTCTGGCTGCGCCATGATGGCGGCGCCCATATCGAGGTGCACCCGCTGAAGGACGGCCTGTCGATGATCGCCGCCGGCGACGTCGACGATCAGGGCACCCGGCGGCTCGAGCTGGCGATGCCGGCCTTTCGCGAGTGGCCGCCGCCCGACCCCGATCGCGGCGATTGGGCCGCCTGGCAGGAGCTGCTCGGCAGCAGCCGGGCGCCGCCGGGCGAGCCGGCGAATGCGGCGATGCGGTTTAAGACCGACGGCTATGGCACGGTGTCGAGCGCACTGATCGCGCTGCCGGCGCGCAGCGAGCCCGACCGCCACGCGCATTTCCGCTTCGCCGGGTGGCTGCCCGAGGCGACCCCGTGGCAGGATGTCAGCCTGGGCTGATTTGGGGGCTCGGGATTGTCGGCCGGCAGCGGCCCCGCTATATCGAAGGCGGACAACAGCAGCGCCGGTCATCGCAATGAAAGCGCGGGTGCGCGTCACCCTCAAACCAGGCGTGCTCGACCCCCAGGGCAAGGCGATCGGCAACGCGCTCGCCGCATTGGGTTTCGCCGGCGTCGGCGAGGTGCGGCAGGGCAAGCTGATCGAACTCGAGCTCGGCGAATGCGACCCGGCCGATGCGCATGCCCGGGTCGACGCGATGTGCCGCGAATTGCTCGCCAACCCGGTCATCGAAGACTACGCGATCGAACTCATCTGAGACCCCGGTGAAAGCGGCTGTGATCATCTTCCCGGGCTCGAACCGCGAGCGCGATGTGTGCCTGGCGCTGCGGCGGGCGACCGGCCACGAGCCGTTGCGGGTCTGGCACCGCGAGGCGAGCCTGCCGCCGGCCGACCTGATCGTCCTGCCCGGCGGCTTTGCCTATGGCGACTACCTGCGCTGCGGTGCTATGGCGGCGCACTCGCCGATCATGCGTGAGGTGCGCGCGCGGGCCGACCGCGGCACGCCGGTGCTCGGCATCTGCAACGGCTTTCAGATCCTGACCGAGGCCGGGATCCTGCCGGGCGCCTTCTGCCGAACCGGTCGATGCGCTTTACCTGCCGCGACATCCATCTGCGGGTCGAGAACAGCCAGACGATCTTTACCTGCGGCTACGATGCCGGCCAGACGATCCGGGTGCCGGTCGCCCATCACGACGGCAACTACACCGCCGACCCCGATACGCTCGACCGGCTCGAAGGCGAGGGCCTGGTCGCCTTCCGCTATTGCGCCGCCGACGGCAGCCTCTCCGAGGCGGACAATTTCAACGGCTCGGCCCGCGCGATCGCCGGCATCTTCAAGCCAGACCGCACGGTGCTCGGGCCTGATGCCGCATCCCGAAAACGCCACCGACCCGCTCCTGGGCGGCACCGACGGTACGGCTTTCTTCGAAGGTCTGGCGAGCGCCTTGTCGTGACCCCAAAATGTTGCGAAACCAGAAAAGCCGTCCCTTTACTCTCTCCCCGCTTCGGAGGGCAGTATTGGTCGGCGAGGGCGTCGTCGCCTGCCTTATTACCGCACGCGGACACGTCGACTCGACCGGGACGCCCGAAATTCCTGTGTTTCCATGTCTGGATTGCGTCACCCCAACCCTCTCCCGAGCCGGCGGGGGGAAAGGAGATTTGGAGGCGGCAGCAACGTCACCCCGGCTCGCCGCCGAGCATGGGCTGACGCAGGACGAGTTCGCGCGCGCGGTCGCGATCCTCGGCCGCACTCCCAACCTGACCGAACTCGGCATCTTCTCGGTGATGTGGAGCGAGCACTGCTCGTACAAATCCTCGAAGATCTGGCTGAAGACCCTGCCGACCACGGGGCCGCGGGTGATCTGCGGGCCGGGCGAGAATGCCGGGGTCGTCGATATCGGCGACGGCGACGCGGTCGTCTTCAAGATCGAGAGCCACAACCATCCCTCCTTCATCGAGCCCTATCAGGGGGCGGCGACCGGGGTCGGCGGCATCCTGCGCGACGTGTTCACGATGGGCGCACGGCCGGTGGCGATCCTCGATTCGCTGCGCTTCGGCAGCCCGGACCACCCGCGCACCCGGCATCTCGTCGCCGGCGTCGTTGCCGGGATCGGCGGCTACGGCAATTGCGTCGGCGTGCCGACGGTCGGCGGCGAGTGCGAGTTCGACCCTTCCTATAACGGCAACATCCTGGTCAACGCGATGTGCGTCGGCATCGCCCGCGCCGACCGGATCTTCTATTCGGCGGCGTCGGGACCGGGCAAGCGGTCGTCTATGTCGGCGCCAAGACCGGGCGCGACGGCATCCACGGCGCGACCATGGCCTCGGCCGAGTTCGGCGGCGACGCCCCGAGGCCTGGTGAAAAGCGGCCGACGGTGCAGGTCGGCGACCCGTTCACCGAGAAATTGCTGATCGAGGCCTGCCTCGAGCTGATGCAGGGCGACGCGATCGTCGCGATCCAGGACATGGGCGCGGCCGGGCTGACCTCGTCCTCGGTCGAGATGGCCGGCAAGGGCGGGCTCGGCATCACCCTCGATCTCGACCAGGTGCCGGTGCGCGAGACCGGCATGACCGCCTACGAGATCATGCTGAGCGAAAGCCAGGAGCGGATGCTGATGGTGCTGCGCCCGGGCAGCGAGGCCGAGGCGCGGCGGATCTTCGAGAAATGGGAGCTCGATTTCGCGGTGATCGGCCGGATCACCGATAGCGGGCGCCTGGATGCTGCGGATGAATCGGCCAGGTCGCCCGTTCCGACCTCGGTGAAGTTCGAAACGGTGCTCGCCGCGTTGAAGAGGCGGAAGAACACCCGCACCGGCCCGATCGTGGTCGTGATGCTGGAGGTGATCCTGACTCGCGCCACCGCGAAATTGAAGCTCGGCACAAACGCGTCGTTGTTGGGAAAGAACACGATCGCCGACCCCTCCTCATCCTGGGTGAGCGCGTTGTCGAACGTGTCTCCGTTGGTGATCAGACTGGGGTTGTTGAGGTGGTCGAGGACCGTCTGAATATAGGTGATCGGGCCATTGGCGGACGACGGGTCGCCGATGGTCGGATTGGGCACGCTGAACATCAGATGGGACTGGGTGGGCGTGACGGTGAAGAGCCTGAGGTCGAAGCTAAGCCAGCTCGGGTAGGCTTGCGGGTCGCTCGGATTGAGATCGAAGAAGTAGGGATCCTCCCCTTCGCGAGCTCGATGTTCGCCTGCGCGTTGAGCGGGACCGCGGTGGTGACGACATTGCCTTTGGAGTCGGTGCTGGTGGGGACTTGCACCGTCAAATTGGCGGTCAAGGTGACAATGGCGACCTGATGCTGGCTCAGCGCATTGAAGGCGTTCAGGTTCGGGAAAGAGATGGTGAAGGGGCAGAAGAATGTCTGATAGTTCAGGCCGAGCATGTCGTCGATCGCCTGAACCGGCGGCGGGCCGAACGCGTTGACCACCGGCAGGTTGTTGGCGATCGTCGAAACCTGGGCTGCGCTGAGGCCCGGGTTCAACGAGCTGTTGATGGCCGCGGTGATCGTCGGCGAGGGATTCGGCGGCCCGTCGAGAGCGGATGGCGAATTGAACCCCAGCGCCGAATTCGGGACGCCGCTGATCGCGAGCCAGTAAGCCGCCCCCCAGCTCGGCGTCTGCTTGACCTCATCCTCGCCGAAGGTCGACTTGTCGAAATTGAAACTCATGCTCATCGCGGGCGCGGCGAAGGACTGGCTAATCGTAGAGCCCGACGTCGGCGACATGGCCTGGTATACGATGTTGGAGTTCTCGCCCGTGCCGGGCTGAGAACCGCCACACGTATTTACGGTCTGGACGGACAAGACGCCAGGCGACACCGAGTAGGTCAATGTTCCGGCGCCGGAAATGAACGTGCAGGCCGAGCTCGGCGGGGAAACGAGGTCGACCTGAAAGCCGTAGATCGGAAAGGCAGCGAAATTCGCGGGTTCAGGCTGACCGGCGTATTGCTGCCACGGCTGCGTGCTGGTTGAGCCGCTTGGATCGGTGATGCTGAATGTCGCCCCCGTGATGTTTCCGCTGCTGTCGGTTGCGAGCTTGATTGTTATCACCGAGCCAGCGGGCACCTGGTTTGAGGACGTGGAGCCGACGACGGTGCCGGTTGCGGCGACATTGGGGAACACCGGAAGCCATGGACTGGTGTTGGCGGGATTTGCCGTATACCCCGGCGGCCACCACACTGCCGGAGGGTTCCCTCCCGGCCCCGCGTTTTGATAGGAGTGGGCGCCGAACGCCCAGTATTGAATTTCAAAGGTGATCTGGTTGTTCGCCACGATCAGGACATATTGAAACCAGCTCAACTGGCCGCTGCCGGTCTGCGGCGTCGCGTTCGGGGTGATCGCCCCGATCTGCGGGTAGCAGTTCAACTGCAACGAGAATCCAGTATCCCCGAGAGTGACCAAGTCCTCGATCACTTGCAGCTGCACCGTGAGATTGAACAGGTTCTGACAATTGTCGACGAGAACCGAGTTATTGGCGCCGCTGAGAAAAGCCATAATCCCCCCAGCCGTTAATTATCATTAACCGGGATTTCCATATATGGACCCAGCCCCTATGCAAAGGGGTCTCGAGCGTGATGACAGGATTCCGGTTGCATCCGTATATTCGGCCTCTGTAAATGGGGCGTTGTGATTGCCCCGGGCCCTGATGGATTTCCGCGCGTCTTCATCGCCTTACCGTTTTGCCGGCCTCAAAGGGCCTTGGAAATTCACAGGTTCGGAAGACGCCGGTCCTGACCGGTTCGCCATCAACATTGCAAGACCACCTTCGCAACCTTCGGCAAGTACTCCAGTTTTTGATTTTCTCCCGTCAGGCCGCGGCTGCTGTGTCCGTTCGCACACGATACGAGTCGCCGCGCGCCAGCAGTGCCCACATCACTCGTGCGTTCTTGTTGGCGAGGGCCACCGCCGCCACGTTGGGCCCGCCTCTCAGCTTAAGCCGACTCAGCCAGATGCTACGCGCGTCGCGTTTGCGCTCGACCACGCGAGTGGCAGCGCGTGCGCCGTGGATGAGCAACGTGCGCAGGTAACGATTGCCGCGCTTGCTGATGCCGAGTAACACCGTGCGCTTGCCGCTGGAGTGCTCGCGCGGCACCAGCCCCAGCCAGGCGCTGAGCTCGCGGCCGTTGGTGAACTGCCGCGCATTACCGATCGCCGCGACCACAGCCGTCGCCACCAGTGGACCGACGCCTTCGACTTTAACCAGCCGCCGACACCGTTCGTCCTGCTGGCAAATGCGCGCGATCCGCTGGTCGTACTGCCGCAGACGGTCGTCGAGCATCCGCAGCCGCTCGGCCAACTCGCCCAAAAGCTCGCGCATCAGCCCACTTAGGCGATTGCTCTGGTCCTCCAGGATCACCGGCAAAGCAGCGCGCAGCCGCGCGATCGCTTGTGCCACTACTACTCCGCGCTCACGCAATAGCCCTCTAATCTGATTAGCCAGTGCGGTGCGGTTCTTGACTAACTGCTCGCGCACCCGATGGAGCGCCTGCAGATCCTGTTGTTCTTCGTTCTTGATCGGTACGAAGCGCATCGATGGCCTGGTTACCGCCTCGCAGATCGCCTCGGCGTCGTTGGGGTCATTCTTGTTGCCCTTGCGGTAGGGTATGACGAACTGAGGGCTCATCAGCTTAACCGTGTGACCCAGCTTCTCGATCTCGCGCGCCCAGTAGTGCGCCGAGCCGCACGCTTCCATCCCCACCAGGCACGGCTCCAGCTTGACCAAAAAACCCAGCAGCTGCTTGCGCGTGACACGCTTGTGCACCACCACTCGCCCAAGGGCCTCTACCCCATGCAGTCCGAACGTCTCCTTTGCCAGATCGATACCGAGTGTTTTAACCTTCAACTTGGACCCTCCCCGTTGTTCTGTTGCGGATGGTCGAGATTACCATCCTGGCCCATCATGAGGCCGTTTTAGAAAACGGGGCTGGGTCCATCCACATCATTTTGACTTTCCAATTCCAACTCGTTTCATAGATCGAACGGCTTTCCTGTGCAAGGCTTTAGCCGATTTTGTTCCGCAGTGTTCCCAGTAGTGCGGGAGGGGCCGGTTTCGCGTCTGGCGGGCCCCCGACGGCTGAAGATGCTGTTTTCCCATCGATTCTGGCGACACTTCTCCCTGCGTCCCCGGCGTCGTCATCGAAATTTGCTCCGCTCTGCGCTCGCCTTATCCCGCCGGCGACGGCAGCGCCGCGATCTTCGCCAGCATGCCCGCAAACAGCCGCCGCGTCAGATGGCTCTCCGCCAGCAGCAACCAGTAGTAGCGCGCGTGTTTGATCAACCGTCCGCCGGTTTTCACCAACCGCTGCTGCAAGCTGGTCAGCGACCAGGTGGCGACCCGCGTCGGCAGCGCCAGCCGCCGCCACAAGTTCCCGAGGTTATAGGCGATGAGGCTCAACCACAGCCGCACCTCGTTGGCGCGGAAGCGGTGGCAGGAAAGCCGCGTCATCGCGACCGCCTGCTTGCCTTCCTTTATCCATTGTTCGGCCGTGCCGCGCTTGTTGTAGAAGCGCACCACCGCCCGGCTGTGAAGTCCCAAGATTGGTCACGATGAAGCCGACGCGGGGGAACAACTCCCCGCAATGGAACTCGACCTTCGCCACCACCCGCCGGGCCATCGTCCAACTCGCCGCCTGATAGAGAAAACTTTTGAACCGAACCACCGGCTTGTGGCTCGGCCGTCCCACTGGCCGCGTCAACAACTCCGTAATGTTCCGCTGCAGATTGTCGTTGGCCGGAAGGCGGATCGCGTACTTCACGTCCCGCTCTTCGAGCGCCTCGTAAAGCTCCGGCTTGGCAAAGGCCGCGTCGCCACGGAAGACCACCTCTTTGCCCTGCGCCTGTTGCCGCTCAATCTCGGGCAGCAGCAGTTCCTCCCAGCCGTCGGCGCTGTGGACGTTGCCGGGACGCAGCTTGGCGGCCAGGCAGTCGCCTTCGCGATTGAACAGCAGCAGCGGATGATAGCAGGTGGACTCGAAGTGGCCGTTGTAGGCGCTCTGCTCCTGCTCGCCGTAGACCGGAATCTCGGTGCTGTCCATGTCCAGCACCACCCGGCGCGGTGAATCGATAGCTTCCGCCTTGGCGATCAACTCCCGGTTGAGCGCGGCCAGCCCGGCAAGGTTGTCTTCCTGGGTCAGCACGCCCGTCTCGAATGATTGGAGACGCGAGGTTAAGGCCGCGCCGCGCTCCAGGATCTTCTTGGAGCCGATCAGCCGAAAGGTCGGATCCTGGGACAGTCGCGCGGCGTCGTTCACGTCCTCATAGCCTGCCAGTCGGCTATAGATCGACTGCCGCAGCAGGTCGGCCAGCGGCAATTGGATATTCTTGCCGCGGCGGGAATCGCTCAGGTGGCGTTCCATGAGTTCGCTCAAGCCCAGACGCTCATCCAGCTCGCGCACCAGAATCAGACCACCGTCGGAGGTCACCCGAGCGCCTTGGAAATCGACCTTCAACGAGCTATTGAAGGAGAGCTGAAAGGGCCGATTTTGTGTCTCACCCACCGCCTCTCCACCTCCGCACCGCCCCGATCGCATCCAAACCCACGTCCATCAGAGCTTTCGTTGCATTTTATCAAATTGGTAGTTCACTGAGAAAACGGAAATCCGGGTTACAATCTCTCTTCGGGAAAAGACAATTATCGAGCACGGCACGGTTAGAGTAACATTCCCTGCTGTGGCAACACGGCCAGCAAATTTAATTGTCGTTGATCAGCGGGCGTGCCAACTATTCAGAGAGTCGGTTCGATGAAGACAACAACCCCGGGTAGGGAATGAGTAACCGTGAATTTTGTTGAGCGGCACGGCTGGCTGAAATTGCGCCCGGAACGAGCATAGTCGTCAGGATCGCGGACAAGGACGTGGCCCTCTTCAACGTGGACGGGAATATGTACGCCATTGCTGATTCATGTGCGCATGCTGGGGCGTCCTTGGGAGCAGGAAAACTGGACGGGACGATCGTGACGTGTCGCGCGCACGGCCTGCGCTATGATGTCACGACGGGCCAGGTAACCACCGGTGGTTTTGGAGTTGCCGCGTATCCGGTGAAAGTCGTTGATGGGAAAATTATGATCGCCGTGAGCTAGGGAAACTCGATTATCGTCCGCGAGCCGCGCCAAAGATCCCGATCCGAGGGTGTTGCGAGTTAGAGGAAATTCAACATGGCATCTAAAAATAACATCGGAACGACGCCTACGGGCGATCGCGCCCCTGAAACGGGCCCGTGGGACGCAGCGGTGGCACAACTGCGCGATTGGGACCGGGCGTGGGCGGAGACCTGCGTCAAGATGTCCACCAATCCGTGGACTAGCGGTGTTTTGCCACGGAAGACGGTCGAGTTGATTGGCGTTGCGCTGAACGCTGCTTGCACGAATCTCAATCCTGACGGAACTCGGCGCCACATCCGCGCCGCCCTTGAAGCGGGTGCGAGCCGCGATGAAATACTGATGGCGCTCAAAGCGGCCTTCGGACCTGCGATCCATTCGTGCAGTTTGGGCGCCCCTATTCTCCTCGAGGAAGCGAAAGCAGCCGGGGTCACACACGCAAAGCGTTCAAACGATTCGCCTACTCTCGCGTGCGACAGATGCGGGCGGTGGGCCAGTGGAATGAAGCATGGGATCCGTTTTTTGAACTTGATCCGATATGGACCGATGAATTCATGGCAGTAGGGATGGGCCTCTACGGCAGTGGGGTCATGACACCCAAGCTTATCGAGCTTTTGAGTATTGCCCTTGACGCGTCATTTACGCACATGTACGCGCCAGGAGTTCGACGTCACATCAAGGCGGCGCTCAAGCTGGGAGCGACGATGGAAGAGATCATGGAGGTGCTGAAGTTGTGCGTCGTGCAGGGCGTCCAGTCATGCAGTCTGGGCGTGCCGATACTTGCAGAGCAAATCGCCAAGCGTTCAGCGACGCCTAGGGAGCCAGTTGTGGCGATGAATCATACTGTTCGGCGACGGCTTGCTGGTTCGTTACGTCATTTTTGGTCGGCGCGAATATTCCGGCCTTGCGTTTGTCCTTTAGTCTGAAGCTCTCGCCGTTGATGCTGACAATGATCGAGTGGTGGAGGATGCGATCGAGCATCGCCACGGTGAGCACGCCGTCGCCGGCGAAGGCGCTGTCCCAACTGCCGAACGTGAGATTCGAGGTGAGGATCATGGAGCCACGTTCGTATCGCTGCGCGACGACTTGGAAAAACAAGTTGGCTTGCTCGTGGTTCATCGGCAAATGTCTGCGGCCTTCACTCTCTCATCGAGGTAATGCTTGTAGGGTCGAGCTTGCTCGGTCGCGCTTCACGCTCGTAGCGCGGCAATCCTTCGGCGCGCAGATAGCGTCGTACCGTGTTGCGCGAGACATCGAGCATCCGCGCGATCTCGCGAATGCTCTTGCCCTGCCGTCTCAAGACCCGGATCTCCACCGCTTCCTCCGCCACCAGCATGAGGCCCTCCACTTGGGAGTACCTCACGTCGGGGTGGGTCATTTTTCAATCGGCGACCCTGGGTCAGTTTTGCACCGGCAGCAACAAAATAAGGAAGGGGTACCAATCTGTTCGATCGGC
>CAWFER010000018.1:0-15303 GCA_963814805.1 uncultured Alphaproteobacteria bacterium
CTCTTAATCAGCGGGTCGTAGGTTCGAGTTCTACTGCCCCCACCAATCGGCGCTGCCGGTTGCCCGCCATTCGTCGCCGATGACGCTCCGGCGCGCTTGGCGCGTTTGCCCAGGACGGGCTATGGTTGAAGCCCGCCCTGGGCGGCGATGAAGTCGACGATCGCGTCGACGCCTTCGCCGCATTTGAGATTGGTGAACACGAACGGGCGCTCGCCGCGCATGCGCCGCGCGTCGCGGTCCATGACCTCGAGACTGGCGCCGACCAGCGGCGCGAGATCGATCTTGTTGATGACCAGCAGGTCGGAGCGGGTGATGCCGGGGCCGCCCTTGCGCGGGATCTTGTCGCCGGCGGCGACGTCGATCACATAGATCGTCAGATCGGCCAGCTCCGGCGAAAAGGTCGCGGCGAGGTTGTCGCCGCCCGATTCGATCAGGATCAGGTCGAGCGCCGGGAAACAGCCGGGTCATGCTCGGCGACCGCGGCGAGGTTGATCGAGGCGTCCTCGCGGATCGCGGTGTGCGGGCAGCCGCCGGTCTCGACCCCGCGGATGCGCTCGGGCGGCAGCGCGCCGCTGCGGGTCAGGAACTCGGCGTCCTCGCGGGTGTAGATGTCGTTGGTGATCGCGGCGATCTCGAAGCGCCCGCGCATGCGCTTGCACAGCCAATCCATCAGCGCGGTCTTGCCCGAGCCGACCGGGCCGCCGATGCCGACCCGCAGCGGGTCGCGCTCCTTGTCGCTCATGAGCGGAACAGCCTCGTATATTGGGTTTCGTGCGCCATCGAGGCGAGATCGACGGCGAAGGTCGCGGCCCCGAAATCGGCCGGGTCCGCGCGTCATTGCCGCGCGTCGCTGCTCGCAGGACCAGCCGGTTCGAGCGCCGCGAGGATGCGCTGGCCGTCGGTCTGCCCGATCGATGCCGAGGCGCAGCCCGGCCGACATCAGATTGGCCGCCATCGCCTGCAGATAGCGCGATCAGCGCGTCGCCGAGCGGGATCCCGGCCCGCGCCGTCGCCGCGCCGACCGCGGCGGGATGGCAGATCTCGTCGTCATCGCCGCCCAGCGGTCGAGAAACGGTTCGGGCCAGGCGGCGCGGCAGGCCGCGAGAAACGCCGCGCCCTGCGCCGCGGTTTCGAGCGCCAGTTCGGCGGTGGCGCGATAGGCGAGCCCGCGGCGGTTGGCGGCGCCCAGCGCCTCGATGTCGCCGACCGTCGCCGCGCGATGCGCGTCGCGCAGGATGTCGGCGTCGACCCGGCCGCTGCCGTGGGCCACGACCGCGCCGATCCAGCCTTGCAAGGATGCGCGGTCGCGCACCGCGCCGCTCTCGGCGGCGGCTTCGAGCCCGTGCGAATAGCTGAACGAGCCGATCGGAAAGCCCGGCGACAGCCAGGCCAGCAGGCGGTAGAGCCCGGCCGCGCTCAAGGGCGGCCGTCATCTGTGGTCGTCATCATCAGGTGGCGGTGCGGCGCGCCGGCATAGGCGCCGATTTCCGGGTCGAAGGGCGCGTCGAGCCGGGTCAGCCTGCCGCCGAGCCCGGCGACCATCTCGGCGATGACATGGTCGGCGCGGATGCGCAGCCGCTCGCCCAGCGACCTGCACCGGCAGATGGCGGTTGCCGAGATGCCAGGCGATCCGCAGCAGGCCGCGCGATCGGCGGCCTCGATCTCCAGCACCGGCTCCGGCGCCGCGCGCACGCCGACATAGCGCGCCGTCGTCGAGTTCGAGCCCGTCGCCATCGGCCGAGATGCTGCGCCCGCGGCCAGGTCGAGCAGAAACGCCTCGCCCGAATCGGCGACGAGGCGGATGCGGCGGCGGTGCCGGTCGAGATAGGCGAGGGTCACGGTATCGGCCGCCTCGGCCTCCGGCCATGTGCCGCGCGGATGGACCGCGATTGCCCGGCGCATCGGTTTGCGTAATCCGGGATCCTCGCCATGACCGGGCTGACCCGGTCATGCGCGCGGGTCCCTCCCCTGCCGCAATGCGTGGATGGCCGGAACAAGTGCCGGCGAGGCGACGGCTGTGGTAAAGGGTCGAACCCCAGCCCGGCTCAATACAGGAAGTAGCGCTGCGCCAGCGGCAGCACCGTCGCCGGCTCGCAGGTCAGGTGCACGCCGTCGGCGCGGACCTCGTAGGTTTCCGGGTCGACCTCGATATGCGGCAACGCCGCGTTGTGGACCATGCTGGCTCTTGTCGATCGCGCGGATGCCGCGCGCCGGCAGCACCATGCGCTGCGAGCCCGAGCGTCTGCGGCAGGCCGCGCTCGATCGCCACCGCCGGCAGAAAGGTCACCGCCGACGCCGACAGCGCCCGGCCGAAGGCGCCGAACATCGGCCGGTAATGCACCGGCTGCGGCGTCGGGATCGAGGCGTTGGGGTCGCCCATCAGGGCCGCGGCGATGGTCCCGGCCTTCAGCACCAGATCGGGCTTGACCCCGAAAAACGCCGGCGACCAGATCACCAGATCGGCGAGCTTGCCGGCCTCGACCGAGCCGATGTGCTCGGCGAGGCCATGGGTCAGGGCCGGGTTGATCGTGTATTTGGCGACATAGCGCTTGGCCCGGAAATTGTCGGCGCGCTCGCTATCCTCGGGCAGCGGGCCGCGCTGGCGCTTCATCTTGTCGGCGGTCTGCCAGGTGCGGATGATGACCTCGCCGACCCGGCCCATCGCCTGGCTGTCCGACGACATCATGCTGAAGGCGCCGAGGTCGTGCAGGATGTCCTCGGCGGCGATCGTCTCGCGGCGGATGCGGCTTTCGGCAAAGGCCACATCCTCGGGGATGCGCGGGTCGAGGTGGTGGCACACCATCAGCATGTCGAGATGCTCGGCGACGGTGTTGACCGTGTAGGGCCGGGTCGGGTTGGTCGAGGACGGCAGCACGTTGGCGAGGCCGCACAGCTTGATGATGTCGGGGGCGTGGCCGCCGCCGGCGCCTTCGGTGTGAAAGGCGTGGATGTTGCGGCCCTTGAAGGCGGCGATCGTGTCCTCGACAAAGCCCAATTCGTTCGAGCGTGTCGGTGTGGATCGCGACCGCGATGTCGAACTGTTCGGCGACCCCGAGGCAGGTGTCGATCGCCGCAGGGCGTGGTGCCCCAATCCTCGTGCAGTTTGAGGCCGCAGGCGCCGCCCTCGACCATCTCGACGAGCGCCGCGGGTTCGCTGGCGTTGCCCTTGCCGAAAAAGCCGAGATTGACCGGGATCGCCTCGGCCGCCTGCAGCATGCGCGCCAGATGCCAGGGCCCCGGCGTGCAGGTGGTCGCCGCGGTGCCGGCGGCCGGCCCGGTGCCGCCGCCGAGCATCGTGGTGACGCCGCTGTAGAGCGCCTCCTCGGCCAGTTGCGGGCAGATCCAATGGATATGCGCATCGATGCCGCCGGCGGTGACGATCCGGCCCTCGCCGGCGATCGCCTCGGTGCCGGGGCCGATCACGATGTCGACGCCCGGCTGGATATCGGGGTTGCCGGCCTTGCCGATGCCGCTGATCCGGCCGTCGCGGATGCCGATATCGGCCTTGACGATGCCCCAATGGTCGAGGATCACGGCGTTGGTGATGACCGTGTCGACCGCGCCCTCGGCGCGGCTGCGCTGGCTCTGCCCCATGCCGTCGCGGATCACCTTGCCGCCGCCGAACTTGACCTCCTCGCCATAGACCGTGCGGTCGCTCTCGATCTCGATGACGAGTTCGGTGTCGGCGAGCCGCAGCCGGTCGCCGGTCGTCGGGCCGAACATCCCGCATAGGCGGCGCGGCGATTGCCATCGCCATCTCGAGCCCCTCTCCGCCCGTCAGGGGGAGAGGGAGGGGCCCGCGCGCAGGCGTGGGAGGGTGAGGTGGGCGGCGCCGAGCCCGATCTCGGCCCCCCTCACCCTGCCCTCTCCCCCGGCCGGCGGGGGGAGGGAAAATAGGAGTCCGACGCTGAGATATGATCCCGCTAATCCAGCGCGCCGTTGATCTTGGCGTTGAAGCCGACGACGCGGCGCGCGCCGGCATAGGCGACGAGGCGGACCTCGCGGCTCTGCCCCGGCTCGAACCGGGTCGCGGTCCCGGCCGGGATGTCGAGCCGGCAGCCGCGCGCCTGCTCGCGGTCGAAGGCGAGCGCGGCGTTGGTCTCGTAGAAATGATAGTGCGAGCCGACCTGGATCGGCCGGTCGCCGGTATTGGCGACGGTCAGGGTCACGGTCGGCCGGCCGGCGTTGATCTCGATCTCGCCCGCGGCGGGAAACAGCTCGCCGGGGATCATCGCGCACTTTCCCTCACCCACCCATCCCTTCGGGCTGGGTCCCCCCTCTCCCGCATTGCGGGAGAGGGTGCCGAGCGCCGCGAGGCGGGTGAGGGCGGCGTACGCCGCGTTTCAGCCATGCGTCCCGCTCACCGGATCGGCTCGTGGACGGTGACGAGCTTGGTGCCGTCGGGAAAGGTCGCCTCGACCTGGATCTCGCCGATCATCTCGGCCACCCCCTCCATGACCTGCTCGCGGCCGATGACGGTGGCGCCGTCGCGCATCAGTTCGGCGACGCGTGCGGCCGTCGCGCGCGCCTTCGAGCACATAGTCGGTGATCAGCGCCACCGCCTCGGGATAGTTGAGCTTGACGCCGCGCCGCAGCCGCCGCTCGGCGACCATCGCCGCGACCGAGACCAGCAGCTTGTCCTTTTCGCGCGGGGTCAGGTTCATCGCGTCATTCGCTCAAGCATCATACATGCCAAATCCGCGGCAGACGGCGCGGCAATCCCAGCGCCTCGGCGCGCCAATGGCAAGCAAGATCGGCATAGGCCCGGCGCAGCAGGGCGGCGTCGGCCGCGAGCCAGCGGGCGATGGCGAGCCCGGCGATGGCGGTGACGCCGGCCGTGACCCCCTGCGGCGCGCCGGCCTGGACCGCGCGGGCGCCGTCGACGAAGGTCTGCGGATCGCGGCCGGCCGGGGCCAGGATCAAGGTCGCGAACCCGGCGGCGCCGGCAAAGCAGGCCGGATCGTCGATGATCCGGGCGACATCGCCGTCGAGATGCAGCGCGTCGCCCCAGACGAGGCAGCCCTCGCGCCATACCTCCCAGACCTCGCGCAGCAACCCGCGCGTAAAGCGCTCGCCGCGGGCGCGCCGGCCGAAGACCACGATGTCGCCGCCGAGAAACGCGGCGCCCGGGCCGAGTTCGACGACGGTCTCGCGCGTGAGCCGGGCGCCGTCGAAGAGGATCGTCTCGGGCGGCAGGAATTCGAGCGCGCCGCCGTCACCGGCCGGTCAGTGACTGGCGAATCGCGGTGGCGCCGCCGCATTTTCCTGACGAGGGCGAGCGATAGATCTTTTCCGCCGCCGAGGCGGTGACATGCGCGCTTGCCTCACGCCCGACCCGCACCGCGATGTCGATCCGGTCGCCGGCGACGAGCCCGCCGGAGGTGGTGACGATCGCCGCCTGGACCGGGTCGCCGGCCTCCGGGCGTCGGGAACAGCACCCGCAGCGGGTCGGTCTGATAGAGATGCGCCAGCCGGGTCGACCCCGTCGCGGCGGGCAAAGCCGATTTCGGCGACGCCATCGGCCAAAGGCAGGCGTCAATAGCCGAGCGCGAGCCCGTCCTTGCGCGGCTCCGAGCCGCCGATCAGGACGCCGCGCGCATGGTCGATCCAGATCGCCTGGCAGCCGCCGAGCGGAATTTCCTGCACGCGCGATCTCGTGGCCGCGGCGCGGCCAGATCGGCGACGATCGCCGCCGGCAGGGCGCGCTCGACCTGCAACAGGCCGTTGAGCGCCAGGATGCGCGGCTGCCTCGGCCGCCTGCTGCGGGTCCATGCCGCGATCGAGCACGCGATGCAGGAAATGGGCGTGGCCCACCGCCTGGTAATGCCCGCCCATCACCCCGAACGGCATCACCGCGCGGCCGTCCTTGACCAGCATGCCGGGGATGATCGTGTGCAGCGGCCGCTTGCGCGGGGCGATCGCGTTGGGATGGCCGGGGATGGTGCGGAAGCCGGTGCCGCGATTGTGCAGGATCACCCCGCATTCGGGCGCCACGATGCGCGCTGCCGAACGAGGAGAACAGCGAGTTGATGAACGAGCAGGCGTTGCCGTCGCGGTCGACGACGCACAGATAGACCGTGTCCTTGTGCTCGATCTCGGCCCAGTGCGGGCCCGGCAAGGCCCGGTCGAGGCGGATCGCCCGGCGGGTCGCCTCGGCCCGCGCCTCGGACAGAAACCCGGCGACATCGACCGGCACCTGCTCGGGGTCGCAGATGAAATTGTCGCGCACCCAATAGGCCGCCTTGTTGGCTTCGGCGAGCAGGTGCAGCCGGTCGGCCTCGCTGAACCGCTCGCCGCCCGATCCACCGGCGCCGAGCGCATAGCCCTCGAGGGTGCGCAGCATCATCAGCGCGGCCATGCCCTGCCCATTTGGTGGGCATTCGTAGACGTCATAGCCGCGATAGCGGGCAGTGATCGGCTCGACCCAGTCGGCGCGCTGGGCGGCGAAATCCTCGGCCTCGTGCAAGCCGCCGAGCGATTTCAGCCGGCCGAGGATCTCGCGCATGACCGGGCCATCGTAAAACGCCTCGCGGCCGTCGCGGCCGATCCGGCGCAAGGTGGCGGCCAACGCCGGGTTCCGCATCGTGTCGCCGGCCGCGGGCGCCCGGCCGCCGGGCAGCAACAGTGCGGCGGTCACCGGGTCGCGCAGCTTGGCCTCGTTGCGCTGCCAGTCGGCGGCGATGCGCGGGGTCACCACATAACCACCCTCGGCCGCCTTCGCCGCCGGCTCCAGCAGTTCCGCAAGCGGCCTGGTGCCGTATTCGCGGTTGAAGGTGCACCAGGCGTCGACGGCGCCGGGGATGGTCACCGCATGCGGTGTCGGCGCCTCGATCTCGCGGATGCCGTGCTCGACATACCATTCGACCCGGGCCTTGGCCGGCGCCCGGCCCGAGCCGTTGAGCGCCACCGGCAGCGCGCCGCCTTTCGAATAGAGCACGAAGCAGTCGCCGCCGATCCCGGTGCTCTGCGGCTCGACGACGCATTGCATGGCGACCGCGGCGAGCGCCGCATCGGCGGCGTTGCCGCCCGATCGCAGCACGTCGAGCGCGGTCAAGGTCGCCCGCGGGTGCGAGGTCGCCGCCATCCCGTTCGCCGCCATCGCCGCCGAGCGTCCGGGAACATTGAAGTCGCGCATCACCCAATCCTCGCCCGAAAGTCGTTTGCGGTGGACTAATGCACGGCCCTGCTTCGGCCGTCAATTCGCGCTCCGGAAGAAGGCGGATCCTCCGTGGGAACCCAGCCAGCCGCGCTCGCCGGTTCGCGGGCTCGCTGGTCGCGAACTCTGGCCGCAGCGCCGGCAGGATTATTGAGGCGCCGCACCGCCGCGGAAGCGCGGCGCCACTTCGCGCATAAAAAGGCCGAGGCTGTTGGCCGCCGCTGCGTGCGCGAGCGGGCCGAGGCGGAAGGTGGCGATCACGCCGCCGATGCCGATCGCGTCGAGTTCGGCGATCGCCTCGGCGACCCGCGCCGGCGAGCCGTGGATGAAGCCGTGCTCGGCGCCGGCCCGGGCCGAGGGCAGGTCGCCCGCCGGCGCCTCGATCCGCAAGCCCGTCTCGCGGTAGATGCGATTGCGCATCTCGGCCCGCGCCTCGACCATTGCCTGGAACGCCGGAACCCCGATCCGCTCGGCCTCGGCGTCGGTTTCGGCGACGAAGACGTTGCGCCACACCCAGCATTTGCGAGCTTGCCGGCGACTGCGCCGCATCGAAGCCTGCTTTCCGCAGCGCCTCGCGATAGAGCCCGAAGCGCCGCCGGGTCACCGCCAACGGCTGGACATTCATCAGAAATGGCCGACCCTGGCGCGCCAATTCCAGCATCGAGGCCTCGCCCGAGGCGGCGCGGATCAGCGGCGGGTGCGGCCTGGTGTAGGGGCGCGGCCGCAGCATCGGCACGTCGAGATCCCAGAACCGGCCGCGATGGCGGAAGCTTGTCTCGGTCCAGGCCCGGACCAGGATCTCCTCGGCCTCGTCGAGGCGCGGCTGCGCCTCATGGTGGTCGATGCCAAAGCCCTGATAATCATAGATGTTGTAGGAGGAGCCGCGGCCGAGGCCGACGACGAGCCGGCCCTTGAGGATGTGGTCGAGCACCGCCAATTGCTCGGCGAGCCGGATCGGGTGGTGCAGCGCCATCTGCAAGACCGCGAAGCCGATTTTGCTGTGCCGGGTGGTGGCGGCGAGCGCGCCAGCAAAGGCGATCGGGTCGGCATAGGCGCAGATGCCGTCGAAATGATGCTCGGCCAGCCAGATCGCGTCGACGCCCAATTCGTCGGAGAGCCAGGCTTCGCGCAAGGTCTCGTCGATCACGATCCCGTCGCGCTCGGGATCGCGGCTGTCGGGAAACAGGAAATTGCCGAATTTCACGCCGCTACCCCTCGCGCCGGGGCCGTTTACTGCTTGCTGGCGCTGGCATCACCGCCCGTTGTGGCGAGTTGTGTCAAGCGGCCCGTTGCATCACCGATCGCCGGCGTAGCTCGTCAGATCGATGAATTCGAGCACGGTGCCGTCGGGATCATTGAAATAAGCGCGCGGCCCGTTCAGGACGCCGCCCTGGCGATCTTCCTCGAAGGTGATCGCGACCCCATGCGCGCGCAGATGATCGAGGGCGGCCGGATAATCCTCGTGCGCCACGGCAAAGGAATGATGCACGCCGCCATGGTCGTCGGGGACCGGGTTGATCGGCGGCTCGCGCTTTACCAGGATCACGCAGGTTCCGGCCGCATCGAGAAACGCCATCCGCCCGTCCGCCACCGTCGCCAGATGCCGGCAGCCGACGATATCGGTATAAAATCGCGTGCTCGCCGCGACGTCGCTGACCGGAATGCTGAAATGCGCGACGCGATTTGATCGCGACCATGCGAGTCTCCCGTTTGACGCCGGCGCCGTTAGTCTGCCGCTCACTTTTCGCCGGCGCTGGCGAAATAGAGCTTGGGGTCGGCGGCGCGGATATGCGCTTCGGGCAGACCCAGTTCGCGGCGCACGATGTTGGTGCCCTCGACCAGCGAGACGCATTTGTAATAGGCGATGCGCCGGCTCAGGCCCTCGCGGCCGAAGCCGCAATCGGTGGTGATCACCAGCCGCTCGGGCGGGATGTATTCCAGCGCCTTGCGGATCAGCCCGGCGACGTACTCCGGCGGCTCGACGACCGTGTTGCAGTGGTTGACCACGCCGATGCCGATCTTCTTGTCGGTCTTGTACTTGGCGAACAGCGGCAGGTCCCGGCCGTCGCTGCTGGCGCATTCGAAGGTGATCACGTCGGCGTCGAGCTGCAGCAGATGCGGCAGGGCGCGTTCGTAGCTCGGCACCTCCCAATAGACGCGCTGCTGGTTCGGATTGCCCCAGCAGGTGTGCACCCAGATCTCGGCCTCGACGCCGACGAGCTGGCGGTTGAACGCCTCGGTCATGGAATTCGAGGTCGGCCTCGGTGCAGTCGGGCCGCGTGGTGCAGCCCGTGATGCGGCGGCTCCTCGACCTGGATCACCGGGCAGCCGGCGGCGGCGAGCTCGCGCAATTCGGCGTTCATGATGTCGCAGAGATCGAGGATCATCGCCTTGTCGTCGGCGTAATGCTCGTTCCACAGCATGCTGGCGAGCGCCGGCGCGCAGATCGCGCCGAACTTCACCGGGCGGTCGCTGAGGCGCTGCGCGATCTGCCACAGCGCGGCGTATTCCGAGCGGCCCGCGGCGTGAGCTTTTCGGTGACGATCGCCGGCTGATAGGCCTCCTGCACCTCCCACAGGATATGGCCGGGCCGCAGCCCGTGCCGGCCCATCCAGCCGCGCGAGGTCGAGCGGTGGCCGTGGATGCCGCCCAGCCGCTCGATCGGATAGAAGAACCACGACTTGCCGCCGACCGCGAGGTCGAAGCGGCTGTCGCCGTCGGTGACGATATCGAGCCCGGCGGCTTCCTGCGCGTTGATCACCGCGGCGACCGCATCGAGATATTGCTCGCGGAACAGCGAATTCGCCCAGCGCGGCCTTGAACGAGCGCCCGTGCAGGCTCGCATCGAACCACAGCGGCCGCGGGTAGGACCCGGTGATCGCCGTCGGCATGATCATGTCGCGCGTCGTCGTCAACATTGGTCCTCCCGTTCTGCCGGTTATCCCGGCTCGCTCTGGGAGAGAATAACGGAGAAGCCGGCCGGAGTGCATCAGGAAGCGGCGAAGGTGGGTGCGCGCCGGCTTGTGCAGGCCCGGTGGATCGGGGACAATCGCGGCTCTCGCCGGTCGGGGAGGATGGCGATGCGCAGGGTCGGTCCCAACAGCTATACCGAGATCTATTTCGCCGGCTGCAATCCGAGCTTTGTCGAGACCACCGACGGCTATGTGATGATCGACTCGCCGCAGCAGCCGATCGACGCGGTGCGCTGGCGCGAGCGGATGGAAGAAAAGGCGCCGATCCGTTATCTGATCAACACCGAGCCGCATGGCGACCACATCTCCGGCAACGCCTATTTCACCAAAACCGAGATCGTCGGCCAGGTCCAGCTAAAGGAGTGCTTCGAGCGCTATCTCAATGCGTTCGGCTCGCTCGACGACAAGCGCGAGCGCTTCAAGCAGACCGACCCCGACAGCGTGTGGCTGGTCGGGCATCCGGATTACCCGGCCGCCAACCCGCCGACCCTGACCTTCGACCGCACGATGACCCTGAACCTCGGCAACCACACCTTCAACATTATCCACATGCCGGGGCATACCGCGCCGCAGACCTCGGTCCATGTGCCGGAGGAGGGGGTCGTCTTCACCGGCGACAACGTCTTTTACAAATGCCGCAGCTGGCTCCAGGAATGCGACCCGTGGGAGTGGCTGGCGGCGCTCGACAGCATCGCCGCGCTCGATGTCGAATTGATCGTGCCGGGCCACGGCGACCCGTGCACCAAGGCCTATCTGAGGGAACAAGGCCAGATCATCGACAACTGGATCGGCTATGTCGAGCGCCTGGTCGACCGCGGCGTCAGCGCCGACGAGGCCTTGAAGGGGCCGATCGAGGTCGAGAAGCAGGACCCCTATCCGCTCGGCCAGCGCCTCTTCATGCACAATGAGCGGCTGACCGGCATGATCGTGCGCAACCTGCACCAGCGCATCCTCGACAAAAAGCGGGCGGGCACATAAGGCGCGCTCCACCGCTGCAGAAAGGATGACCAACAGGAGAGCGACCATGCCCGAGCAGAAATGGACGATGCGCGGCCAATACATGGAGAGTTGCGACTGCGACTATCTGTGCCCGTGCATCTATACGAACCCGCAGGGGCCGGCGACCTATGACCATTGCACCGCGGTCATGGTGTTTCGCATCGAGGAAGGACATTGCGGCGACACCCGGCTCGACGGGCTCGCCTTCGCATTGGTGATCCGCTCCGGCAAAATTATGGCCGACGGCAACTGGGTCTTTGCCGGGGTCGTCGACGAGGAGGCCGACCCGGCCCAGCGCCGGGCCTTGGCCGCGATCGTCGGCGGCGAAGCGGGCGGGCCGCCGGGCATGATCCGCGACCATCTGGTCGGCGATTTTCGCGGCGTCGAGTTCGCGCCGATCGAGTTCGCCGCGAACGGGCTCACCCGCCGGGCCGCGATCCCCGGCATCGCCAGCTTCGAGATCGAGGGTGTGGCCTCGCGCAACCGCAGCGGCGAGCCCTATTACCTCGACAACACCGGCCACCCGGCCAACCGCCGCCTGGCGCTGGCCCGGTCGAAGGAAACCCATGTTCACGGCTTCGGCCTCGACCTCGATCTGGTCGGCCGCGGCAACAACGGCCATTTCGCGCCATTCGCCTGGGCCGCATAATTGCGGCTGCGCCGGCGCGCGGCGCCGGCCCGGCGGTGCTTTCCGGAAATGCCGGCCGGTTAACCCGGTGTTTACGATCGGCCGGTAAGGTCGCCGGGTCGACGGGACCCGGTGGATGCGCAAACTCCTACCAGCACTGCAAAGGCTGCGAGCCGACACCGGCGGGTCGATCAGCATCCTCGCCGCCTTTGTGCTGGTCGGCGCGATCGGGGTCTCGGCCTTGGCCCTCGAATACGGTCACGGCCTCTTGCAAAAGACCGAAAACCAGCGCGCGGCCGACCTCGCCGCTTATGCCGGGGCGCTCGTCTACGGGTCGACGAGTTCGAGCAGCGACGCCACCAGCGCCGCCAGCAATATTGCCGCCCTCAACGGCCTTTCCGGCGACGCCACCCCGAGCGTGGTCAGTTCGCCGACCGGCGACGGCAACAATGCGGTCAAGGTCACCGTCACCAGCAATGTCCCGCTATTGCTGGCGCGGGTCCTGACCACCAGCACGACCCTTCCGGTCAGCGCCACCGCCTACGCCGAGATCAACTCCGACGCCCCCGGCTGCATCATCGCCCTCAGCGCCAGCGGCTCCGGCATTTCACTCAGCGGAACCGGCAGCATAACAGCCGATGGCTGCGCCGTCGCCTCGAACAGTACGGTTTGCGCCAACAGCGGCGCCAATGGCAGCGACATCATCACCACGAAGACCCTCAAATATGACGCGGGAGCCTCGCCCAGCGCCAGCAAATGCACCCTCTCGCCTCCAGCCGGCGCCTCGTCGGTCAATGTCAACAAAAGTTCGACCGCCGATCCGCTGGCCGGCAACAGCGCCGTTTCAACCGCGACCAGCCGGATCAGCACTGTTTCGAGCATCGCCTCGCCAACCCTGTCGCCCCCGCCAAGCGGCGCCAATTATTCCTTCGCATCCAAAGCGCTGACCGGCCTGCCGGGAACCTGTTCCGACAGCTACAAATCCTCGGTCCACACCGTCACCTGCACCGGTCCGGGCCCGTTCGATTTCGGCAGCGTGTCGGTCGGCGGCGGCGTTTCGGTGACAATCAGCAATACGTCCGCCGGGGCAACCTACAATTTCAGCGGGACGATCAACAGCGGCTCATCGAATGGTCTAACCTTCAACGGCGGCAGCGGCGCCACATACAATATGGGCCAGGGCGTCATCGCCAAGGGCAGCGCGCCGCTGAGCTTCAGCGCCGGCACCTTCAACATCGGCACGACCTCGACCAGCCCCTGCCCGGACGCCGGCTATAGCATCTGCGTCAGCGGCAGCGGCAGCGTCAGCATCGCCGGCCCCAGCACTTTTGTCCTCGCCGGCGGGATTTATCAGGACGCCAGCGGCATGCCGAATACTCCCGCCCTGTCCCTCGGCTATGGCGCGACCACCAATAGCTTTAACATCGGCAAGGCCAGCGACAATTATTCGCTCGACGAGGCCAATGGCGCGACCTTGTTCGGCGACGCGACCGGGAGCGGCGACCTCTTTCAGATGGCCGGCAATCTGACCACCAGCGGCGGCACCTGCGTCGCGGTCAGCGCCGCCGCCGAGCACGACATCAACGGCTACCTTGCCGGCGCGGGCGGGCTCTATCTCGGTTCGGGAATCTATACGGTCAACGGCTATGTCGCTCTCGGCAACAGCAGCGGCGGGAACGTCAGCAACTGCCCGACGAGCGGGACCACGACCGGGTTGAGCGCTCTTGGCGTTACCCTGGTGATTTCGGGCGCGAGCACGGTGACCTGCGGTTCGACCACCTCCGCCTTCTGCCTCGGCGCGGGTTACAGTTCTGTGATTCTGACCGCACCCACCTCGTCCTCGGCGCTGGGCAGCAGCACCGCCGGCCTCGCGGTGATCGGCCCGCAATCCTCGAGCAATACGGCGGCTGCCGCCTTCACCACCGGAGCGACCAACACGCGGGTTTCCGGGGCCTTCTATTTCCCCAATGGCCCCGTGACGATGAGCGGTGCGGCCTTGCTCCAGGACACGGTCGACAGCGGTGCATGCCTCGAACTGATCGGCTCGCAAGTGACGTTGAGCGCGGGCGCCGCCACCGGCACGACCTGCGTCGGCTTGGGCAGCGGCAGCACCGGCTCGACCGTCAGCCTGGTGCAATAATTCGACGGAGTAACCGATGATATTTGGCGCCCATGTTCGGCGCGCGGCGCGGCTGCTGACGGCGCGCGAAGATGCCGGCGTCGCCGCCATCGAGTTCGCGATCTATGCGACGGTGTTTCTGATGATCACTGCGGCGACCGTCGATATCGGGCTGTTGCTGTTCACCAATTCCGAGCTCGATGCGGCGGTCAGCGCCGGCGCCCAATACGCGGTCGATAACGCCAGCAAGGTCGCCTCCGATCCGGGCGGCCTCAGCGCCCTGATCTCGACCCTCGTCGACAACGCCAACGGCGCGAGCTGGGCGAGCAGCACGGTCGACGTCAACAACAGCAACGACCCTACCGGCTGCTACTGCCCGACCGGCACACCGGGCAATTGGAGCTGGGGCAGCACGGCGACCTGCGGCAGCGCCTGCGGCGGCGGCGGCGTCGCCGGCCAATTTGTCACGATCACCGCCACGACCAATGTCTCGCCGATCTTTTCCGCCTTCGGCTTTGTCCCGAGCGGCACGATCAGCCGCAGCGCGCTGGTCGAGACGCAATGAGCCGCGGCGCACGGCCGGCGCTGGCCCGCGCTTGCGGCGGGGCCACCGCGGTCGAGTTCGCGCTGGTGCTGCCGATGTTTCTGATGCTGGTGTTCGGCGGCATCGAATTCGGCCGCCTGATATGGACCAAGGAGGCGTTGCAGGAGACCGCGATCGCCGGGGCGCGGTGCATGGCGATCGCCCAGGGCGCGACGCAGGACAGCCCCTGTGCCTCCGGCAGCAGCTACAGCGCTTCGAGCACGAAAAGCTACATCCAGACGGTCGCGAGCGGCTGGGGCGTCACGGTCCCGACCTCGGGCATCGCTCTCTACCCCACCGGCAACGCCAGCGCCTGCACCGGTCTGTCGCAGGTGACCTTGACCAGCACTTTCACCAGCGTGGCGCCGAGCCTCGTCCAGCTCGCCGCCGGCGGGACTACTCTGATTGCGACCGCCTGCTTCCCGAACAATTTGTGACGCCGCCGGCCGGCCTCCAACGTTCGCCGACGGTGCTGCAAAGCCGGCGGCGGGAAGCGTAAAGCCGCCGCGGACGCGAGCGGCCATCTTCGCGCCGAGCCCCCAGTAGGTTCCACATTGCGGCCGGAACGCGAGCTTTGCCGCAGCCCTCAATTCGTCACGACGAGCGCCAACCCGGACCGGCTAAACTGCGCCGAACCCCAACCTAATGTCGATAATTGGCGCGCGCCGATCAATCATGGTATTCGCGCGCGGTTGATAGCGCCGGCCCCAAGACCACGCCGGCCCGCGGCAGCATAATGGGTGCTGAATGCCTTCTCCGGCCATATTCAGGCGGTTGCATCCTCTCATCGGGTTGTATCGCCGCATCGGGACGCGTCTCGCCGGGCCAATCGCCGGGCGACGCCTG
>CAWFER010000019.1:0-52660 GCA_963814805.1 uncultured Alphaproteobacteria bacterium
GCCCGGCCTTTGGGCCGGACATGGCGGCGGCTGCTGGCCCCGGCTTTCGCCGCCTTAGGCGCTGAACTCTTTTTTTTTGCTCTGGGCGGCCTTTGCGCCGCCAGCAAGCACGTCGTTGATGGCCCTGGTGACATCGTCGATCGGCGCCATGCCGTTGACCGTGCGCAGCATACTTTGCTTGCGGTAATAGGCGATGAGCGGCGCGGTCTGTTGGCGATAGGCCACGAGCCGTTGTGCAGCACGTCGGGATTATCGTCCGCGCGCAGCGGCTCGCCGCGCGCCTTCATCTCGGCGATGCGGTTTTCGATGCGCTTGAGCAGGGCGTCCTCGTCGACGCGCAGTTCGATCACCGCGTCGAGCGCGATGCCGCGCTTGCGCCAGCATGCGGTCAAGCGCCTCCGCCTGCGGCACGGTGCGCGGGAAGCCGTCGAGAATGAAGCCCTTGCGCGCATCGGGCTGTTCGATGCGC
This sequence comes from uncultured Alphaproteobacteria bacterium, assembly GCA_963814805.1. Classification (GTDB taxonomy): domain Bacteria; phylum Pseudomonadota; class Alphaproteobacteria; order ATCC43930; family CGMCC-115725; genus AP-15. Next base: position 470 of record CAWFER010000019.1, read on the forward strand.
TCGGCGAGATGTTGACCACGATTCGTCGGGCACGAGCCCGCCGCGCGCCATGATGTCTTTCGACCTTGCGGCCGATCGGCGTGCCGGCCTTGACCGCGGCGCGCAGCATGTCGCCGGTGGAAAGCTGGACGAGTCCGTATTTGGCGACGAGACGCTGGGCCTGCGTTCCCTTGCCAGCCCCCGGCGGGCCGAGCAGGATCAATCTCATCTCCGGCGCCCCCTCAGTTTCGATCGTTTGATCAGGCCTTCGTATTGGTGCGCCAGCAGGTAGCCCTGCACTTGCGCCACCGTATCCATGGTCACGCTGACCACGATCAGCAGCGACGTGCCGCCGAAATAGAACGGCACCGCCGCGTACGAAATCAGCATCTCGGGAAACAGGCAAACGACCGCCAGATAGGCCGCGCCGATCACCGTGATCCGCGACAGCACATAGTCGATATATTCGGCGGTGCGCTCGCCCGGCCGGATGCCGGGGATGAAGCCGCCGTGCTTCTTCAGATTGTCGGCGGTCTCGGTCGGGTTGAACACGATCGCCGTATAGAAGAAGGCGAAGAACACGATCAGCGCCGACGTAGAGCGCCAGGAACAGCGGCCGCCCATGCGCGAGCTGGGTGGTGATGATGGTCAGCCAGCCCGGCCCCTGCCCGGCCGTGAAATTGGCGATCGTCGTCGGCAACAGCAGCAGCGACGAGGCGAAGATCGGCGGGATGACGCCGGAGGTATTGAGCTTGAGCGGCAGATGCGAGGACTGGCCCTCGAACATGCGGTTGCCGACCTGGCGCTTCGGATACTGGATCAGCAGCCGGCGCTGCGCGCGCTCCATGAACACGATGAAGGCGATGACGGCGACCACCATCACCAGCACGATCAGGATGAGCCCGGTCGAGAGCGCGCCCTGGCGGCCGAGTTCGAGCGTGCCGGCGATGGCCGACGGCAACTGCGCGACGATGCCCGACATGATGATCAGCGAGGTGCCGTTGCCGATGCCGCGCTGGGTGATCTGCTCGCCGAGCCACATCAGGAACATGGTGCCGCCGGTGAGCGTGATCACGGTCGAGATGCGGAAGAAGAGGCCCGGATCGACTGACCACGCTGGCCGCGCCTTCGAGGCCGACCGCGATGCCGTAGGCCTGAAACGCCGCCAGCACCACGGTCAGATAACGGGTGTACTGGTTGATGGTCTTGCGGCCCGCCTCGCCCTCTTTCTTGAGGGCTTCGAGCGTCGGCGACACCGTCGTCATCAGCTGGATGATGATCGAGGCCGAGATGTAGGGCATGATGTTCAGCGCGAAGATCGCCATGCGGTGGATGCCGCCGCCGGAGAACATGTTGAACATGCCGAGAATGCCGCCGGCCTGGGACTTGAAAATCTGGTCCCAGGCGTTCGGATCGATGCCGGGCAGCGGAATGTAGGTGCCGAGCCGGTAGACGAGCAGCGCGCCGAGCGTGAACCAGATGCGCTTCTTCAGCTCCTCGGCCTTGGCCAGCGCGCCGAAATTGAGATTGGCTGCCAGTTGTTCCGCTGCAGAGACCATCCGTCCAAGCTCCCTATGCCGAGACTGCCGTGGGCCGTCCCGCCGCGACCCTGCCCAATATAGGCGCGACCGCACAAGGCCGTATACGGCATCACGCCGCCTGTTCGCTCGTCTCCGCCTTGGGCGCGAGGATTTCGACCGTGCCGCCGGCCTTCTCCACCGCGGCGACCGCCGATTTGGACGCGCCGTAGCACCGAAAGCGTGACCTTGGCCTTGATCTCGCCAGCGCCAAGAGCCGCACGCCGTCCTTGGCCCGGCGCAGCAGCCCGGCCTTGACCAAAGCCGCGGCGTCGATCTTGGCCGCCGGCATCGAGCAGGCCGGCGTCGATCGCCGTCCTGGATGCGGCCGAGATTCACCTCGTTGAGCTTGAGCGCGAACTTGATGTTCTTGAAGCCGCGCTTGGGCAGGCGGCGATGCAGCGGCATCTGGCCGCCCTCGAAGCCCTTGATGCGCACGCCCGAGCGCGCGGTCTGGCCCTTGCCGCCGCGGCCGCCGGTCTTGCCTTTGCCGGAGCCGATGCCGCGGCCGATGCGCTTTCGCGTCTTGCGGGCGCCCGGCCGGCCGGAGAGTTCGTGCAGTTTCATCGGCTACTTCTCCACCACTCGACCAGATGCGCGACCTTGGCGATCATGCCGCGGGTCGCCGGCGTATCGACGAGCTCGGCAACGCGGCCGATCTTGTTGAGCTTCAAGCCCGACCAGCGTTTCACGCTGGGTGATGGACCGGCGCGACGGCGCTGCCGGTCTGCCGGACCTTGACGGTCTTGCCCGATGTTCTTATCGGCATTCATCGCTCTGCTCCTGCGACCTCAGTCGGCTCGCCGACGTCGGCGGCATCGCCGTCGCGGCGGCGCGCCTGCAGCGCCGAGACCTTGACGTTGCGGCGCGCGGCGACCGAGCGCGGCGAATCCTGGTGCTTGAGCGCGTCGAAGGTGGCGCGCACCACGTTGTAGGGGTTCGAGGTGCCGAGCGACTTGGCCACCACGTCCTGCATGCCGAGCGTCTCGAACACCGCGCGCATCGGGCCGCCGGCGATGATGCCGGTGCCGGGCGGCGCCGCGCGCAGAAAAACCTTGCCGGCGCCGTGGCGGCCGGCGACGTCGTGATGCAGCGTGCGGCCTTCGCGCAGCGGCACGCGGGTCAAGCCGCGCTTGGCGGCCTCGGTCGCCTTGCGGATCGCCTCCGGCACTTCGCGCGCCTTGCCGTGGCCGAAGCCGACCCGGCCCTTCTGATCGCCGACGACGACCAGCGCGGCAAAACCGAAACGCCGGCCGCCCTTCACCACCTTGGCGACGCGGTTGATGTGCACGAGCTTGTCGACGAATTCGCTGTCGCGCTCTTCGTGTCGTTCGCTCGCGTGGATTCACGTGCCATATTGGTCCGCCTTGTTGTCGATCAGTCCTTTTTCGTCGTGCACTAGAAATTCAGCCCGCCTTCGCGCGCGGCGTCCGCCAGCGCCTTGACCCGGCCGTGATAGAGATAGCTGCCGCGGTCGAAGATCACGTCCTTGATGCCCTTTTCCTGGGCGCGCTCGGCGATCAGCTTGCCGACCGCCTTCGCCGCGTCGACGCTGGCGCCGGTCTTGAGGCCCTCGCGCTGGTCTTCTCGATGCGACGACGCCGAGACGAGCGTGGCGCCGTCCTCGTCATCGATCACCTGCGCGTAGATGTGCTTCGACGAGCGGAGACCGAAAGCCGTTTGCGCTCGCCCGCGGCCCGGCGCAACGCGCCGCGCACGCGGCCTTGCCGCCGCTCGATCCTGTCGCTGAGCTTGGTCATCGCCGGCTCCGTTACTTCTTCTTGCCTTCCTTGCGGAAGATGCGCTCGTCGGCATATTTGATGCCCTTGCCCTTGTAGGGCTCCGGCGGGCGGTATTCGCGGATTTCGGCGGCGACCTGGCCGACCTTCTGCCGGTCGCTGCCGCGTGATCACGATCTCGACCGGCTTCGGCGTCGCGATCGTGATGCCTTCCGGGATCGGATAGACGACGTCGTGGCTGTAGCCGAGCGCGAGCTGCAGGTTCTTGCCCTGCACCGCGGCGCGGTAGCCGACGCCGTTGATCTCGAGCCGCTGCTCGAAGCCCTTGGTGACGCCGGCGATCAGATTGGCGACCAGCGTGCGCGACGTGCCCCATTGCGAGCGCGCGCGCTTGGTTTCGTAGCGCGGATCGACCTTGATCTGGCCGCCGTCGAGCTTGACCGCGACGTCGTCGTGCAGCGCGACCGAAAGCGCGCCCTTCGGGCCTTTGACCTTGACGGTCTGGCCTTCGATATTGGCGGTGACGCCGGAAGGCACCGCGATTGCTTTTTTGCCGATACGAGACATCAGAACACCGTGCAGAGGATTTCGCCGCCGACATTGGCGTCGCGGGCATCGTGATCGGCCATGACGCCCTTCGGCGTCGAGACGATGGTGACGCCGAGGCCGTTATTGATCGCGCGGCATGTTCTTGACCGAGGTGTAGACGCGGCGGCCGGGCTTGGAGATCCGCTCGATCTCGCGGATCACCGGCTCGCCGTCGAAATATTTCAGCTCGATCTCGAGCTCGGAGCGGCCGTCCTTTTCGACCACGGCGATAGCCGCGGATATAGCCTTCGGTCTTGAGCACTTCGAGCACGCTCTCGCGCAGGCGTCGAATTCGGGCTCGGAACCTTGGACTTGTTGCGCATCTGCGCGTTGCGGATGCGGGTCAGCAGATCGCCGAGCGGATCGTTCATGGACATCGTGCGATCCTCCTTACCAGCTCGACTTCACGAGGCCCGGGATCAGGCCCTTCGAGCCCAGTTCGCGGAGCGCGATGCGCGACAGCTTGTGCTTGCGGTAGTAGGCGCGCGGGCGGCCGGTCAGTTCGCAGCGGTTGCGAATGCGGGTCGCCGACGAGTTGCGCGGCAATTCGGCAAGCTTCAGCGTCGCGGCGAAGCGTTCTTCGACCGGCTTGGTCTTGTCGTTGACGATCGCCTTCAGCCGCGCCCGCCGGCCGGCAAATTTCTTCGCCATCCGGCGGCGCCGGTTGTTCTTCTCGATCGAGCTCTTCTTCGCCATCTAGTGCTCCTGTCGTTCCGCGTCTGAGGACCTTCGGCCTCACTGCCGGAACGGAAAATTGAACGCCGTCAACAAAGCGCGCGCTTCGTCGTCGGTGCGCGCGGTCGTGCAGACGGTGATGTCCATGCCCCAGACGTCGGAAACCTTGTCGTAGTCGATCTCGGGGAACACGATGTGTTCCTTGATGCCGAGCGAATAATTGCCGCGGCCGTCGAAGCTCTTCGGATTGAGGCCGCGGAAGTCGCGCACGCGCGGCAGCGCGATATTGATCAGGCGGTCGAGGAATTCGTACATGCGCGCCTTGCGCAGCGTCACCTTGCAGCCGATCGCCTGGCCGTCGCGCAGCTTGTAGGTCGCGATCGATTTGCGCGACTTGGTGATGATCGGCTTCTGTCCGGCGATCATGGCCAGATCGGCGGCGGCATTGTCGACCTTTTTGCGGTCGGCGACGCCTTCGCCGATGCCCATATTGATGACAACCTTGTCGAGCGTCGGAATCTGGATAGCGGTTCTTGTAGCCGAACTGCTCGGCGAGCTTGCCGCGGATCGTCTCGTCGAACTGCACCCTGAGCCGCGCCGGGACGCGCTCTTCCGGCTCGCGCGGCGCCGTCGGCTTGCCTTCGCCCTTCGGCGCAGCTTGGCCTTTCGCCGCCTTCGGCGCTTTCTTGTCGCCGCCCTGTCGTCCTTGCCCTGCTCGGCCTTGGCGGCTTTGTTCGGCGTCTTCTGCGGCGCGGGCTTTGCCGCGCGCGGCGCTTTCTCGCCTTATTGTCTTCTTTATCAGCCATCGATCTCAACTCCCGAGCGCTTGGCGACGCGCACTTTCTTCCGCTCGTCGCCCTGGCCCACGATTTTAAATCCGACCCGCGTCGGCTTGCCGTCCTTCGGATCGGTCAGCGCCACGTTCGACAGGTGGATCGGCGCCTCTTTGGAGATGATGCCGCCTTCTTGCGTCGCGCTCTGCCGCTGATGGCGCTTGACCATGTTGATCGCCGCGCACCAGCACGCGATTGTCGTCGCGGCGCATTTCCATGCACCTCGCCGCTCTGCCCTTGTCGCGTCCGGTGATCACGACCACCGTGTCGCCTTTTTTGATCTTGGCCGCCATCACAGCACCTCGGGCGCGAGCGAGATGATCTTCATATGGTTCTTGGCCCGCAGTTCGCGCGGCACCGGGCCGAAGATGCGGGTGCCGACCGGCTCCATCTGCGGATTGATCAGCACCGCCGCGTTGCGGTCGAAGCGGATGACCGAGCCGTCGGCGCGCTTGATGTCCTTGGCGATACGCACGATCACCGCCTTCATCACGTCGCCCTTCTTGACGCGGCCGCGCGGGATCGCCTCCTTCACCGAGACGACGATAACGTCGCCGATGGTGGCGTATTTGCGCTTAGCCGCCAAGCACCTTGATGCACATGACGCGACGCGCGCCGGAATTATCCGCCACATCGAGATTGGTTTGCATCTGGATCATGGGTTACCCCACTTGTTGTATTCCATAACGATCACGACGCTTTTTTCTTCTCGCCCCGCACCACCGCCCAGCGCTTGAGCTTGGAGATCGGGCGATGCTCTTCGATCCACACGATGTCGCCGACTTTGAATTCGTTCTTCTCGTCGTGCGCGTAGTACTTCTTCGACCTGCGCACCGTCTTCTTGAACAGCGGATGGGTGTAGCGGCGCTCGACCCTCACAACCAGGGTCTTCGCTTGCTTGTCGCTGACCACGACGCCCTGTAGCGTACGCTTCGGCATATCGGTCCTCTTAACCCTTCTTCGCAGGGCGCTTGTTGCGCGCAATGGTCTTGAGCCGCGCGATATCGCGCCGAACCTCGCGCACGCGCGATGTGTTCTCCAACTGACCGCTGGCGCGCTGGAAGATCGCATCGGCGTGGCATGATCGGCGGCATGGATATGCCGGGCTCGATCGCGGCGCGCAAGGGACGCGGCGCCGCCAGCAACGACAGCGGCCGCTTCGAAGCCGAACAGCGGGCGGGGTTCGACGACGGCTGGGGCTCGGCCGACGCCGAGCCGATGCCGCTCGCCACGCACCTTGAGCGTCGACGCGACGCGCACGATCATCGCCCGCAACGACTGGCCGGACATCGGCTTCGACCGCTCGATCAACCCCTATCGCGGCTGCGAGCATGGCTGCATCTATTGCTATGCGCGGCCGAGCCACGCCTATCTCGGCCTGTCGCCCGGCCTCGATTTCGAAAGCCGGCTGTTCTACAAGCCGCAGGCGGCGGCCCTGCTCGGCCGCCGAATTGCGCAAAAAGGGCTATGCCTGCCGCCCGCTCGCGCTCGGCAGCAACACCGACCCCTACCAGCCGGTCGAGCGCCGGCTCGAGGTCACCCGCGGCGATCCTCGAAGTGCTGCGCGATTTCCGCCACCCGGTCATCGATCATCACCAAATCGGCGCTGATCCGGCGCGACCTCGACATCCTCGGCGAGATGGCGAAGGACCGGCTGGCGATGGTCGCGATCTCGGTGACGACATTGGATCGCGCGCTGGCGCGGGCGATGGAGCCGCGCGCGGCGACGCCCGAGCGCCGCCTCGAAACCATCGCCGCACTTGGCCGCTGCCGGGGTGCCGGCCGGCGTCTTGTTCGCGCCGATGATCCCGGCGCTCAACGACAGCGAGATGGAGGCGATGCTGGAGCGGGCGCGCGCCGCTGGCGCGACTTCGGCCGGCTATACCCTGCTGCGCCTGCCGCTCGAGATGAAGGACCTGTTCCGCGAGTGGCTCGAAGCGCATTTCCCGGACAAGGCGGCGCATGTGCTGTCGCTGGTGGCGCAGGCCCATGGCGGCCGGCTCTACGATGCAGCCTGGTCGAAGCGGATGACCGGCGCCGGTCCTTATGCCGAGATGCTGCGCCTGCGCTTCGACCGCGCCTGCCGCCGCCTCGGCTTCGACCGCCGCACCACCCGGCCGCTCGACGCGACCCGCTTTCGCCCGCCGCCGCAGACGGGCGATCAGCTGGCGCTGTTCTGAGCCCTCCGCTTGCGGCGCCTTCTGCGATGACGATGTCGCCGCGCGCCTTAGAACTGCACCCGCTGGGTCAACGCGCCGTCGATGATCAGATTGGCGCCGGTGATAAAGCTAGCGCGCGGGCTGGCGAGGAAGACGACGGCGTCGGCCACCTCGGCGGGCGTGCCCATTCGGCCCATCGGGTTGCGCGACAGCATCGTCCGGAACAGCTCGGGGTTTTGCTGCTCGACCGCGTTCCATACCCCGCCCTTGAAATAGACGTTGCCGGGCGAGACCATGTTGGCGCGCACGCCCTTGGCCGCGAGGTTGCGTGCCAGCGCCTTGACATAGGGCACCAGTGCCGCTTTGACCGAGGCGTAGGGGCGCGGCAGGCCGGCGATCTCGACGGCCCCGGTGGTGCCGATCACGACGATTGCGCCGGCCGCCGATTTTTCGAGAAACGGCAGCGCCGCCTCGATCCCGGCGACCGTGCCCATCACGTCAATCTCCAGGCTGCGGCGCCAGGATTCCTCGTCCATCGCCTGCGCCAGCGCGCTGACGTTGGCGACCACGATGTCGAGGCCGCCGAGCCGGTCCGCCGCCTCGCCGACCCATCCCCGCAATGCCCGCGTATCGGCGACGTCGACGACGCCGCCATGCGCCTTCACCCCCTTGCCGGCGAGCGCCGCCATGGCCTCCTCGACGCCGGCGCGGCCGCGGGCGCACAGCGCCACATCGCAGCCTTCATCGGCCAGGAGCTCGACGATCGCCCGGCCGATGCCGCGGGTTCCGCCGGTGACGATCGCCTTCTTGCCGTTGAGACCGAGATCCATCTTGCCTCCTGACGCGGCCGGCGCCGGCCGCAGCCGGTCAATTGGGCAGCCTGGCCCGCGGATGCGCCCTATCGTAGACGGCGAGCAGATGCTCGGTTTCGACCGACGTATAGCGCTGCGTCGTCGACAGGCTGGCGTGCCCTAATAATTCCTGGATCGCGCGCAGATCGCCGCCGCCGCCGAACAGATGCGTCGCGAAACTGTGGCGCAGCGCGTGCGGGGTCGCCGTCGCCGGCAGCTGGAGATATCCGCGCAATATCTGCCATCTGGCGCTGCACCAGACGCGGGATTGAGCGGGCCGCCGCGCGCGCCGACAAACAGCGGATCGTCGACGCCGAGCGCATAGGGGCAGGCCGCCAGATATGTCGGCGACGGCCGCGCGCACCGCCGGCAGCACCGGCAGCTGGCGCTGTTTGCGGCCCTTGCCGGTGATCGTCAGCATCTCCCCGAGCGGCGCTTCGCCCCGGCCGAGGCCCAGCGCTTCCGAGAGCCGCAAGCCGCAGCCATAGATCAGCGCCAAAAGCGCGGTATCGCGCCTGGCTTGCCAACCTTCGCGCGACCGCTCGCCGGCCATCTCGCCGACCGTCTCGACAGTGGCGAGCGCATCCTCGACGTGAGCGGCTTGGGCACGCCGGGCGGCAATTTGGGCGAGCGCAACGCCGATAGCGCCGCGGTCGAGGCGAGGCCGCGCCGCTGTAAAAAGCGCACAAAACCGCGCAGCACCGACATGCCCCGCGCCAGCGAGCTGCGCTCGGCGCCGTGGCCCGCGCGCTGCGCCAGATAGGCGCGGAAATCGGCCGGGCGCAACGCCGTGATCGCCGCGAGATCGGGCAGGGCGCCCAGATGCCCAGTCAGGAAATCGAGGAAAAAAGCAAGGTCGCGGCCATAGGCGGCAAGGGTGTGCGCCGAAGCGCGGCGTTCGCCCGCGAGCCAGGCCGCCCACAATCCGATCGCCGCGCGCAGATCGTCCGCCGCGGCAAACCGCGCGAGCGGCACGGGCTCCGGCAGGGTCGGGAAAATCGGCTTCCGCCCGGTTGCGCCAGCCCCTCGCGCGACCGCAGCCGCGGCGGAGGCGCCAGCCGCCGGCCTCACCGGCCGCGTTCGAGCCACTGAGCGATCGTGATTTCGACCGCGCGGGCGAGGAAAATCAGCAGTTCGGTGCCGAGACCCGGGTGGAATGTCCCGGCCCGGCGCGTGCCGATGCACATCAGCCCGCTCGGCCCGGAGCGGCCGAACGACAGGCGCAGCAGCGCCTGCGAGCGCACCAGCCCGGCGGCGCCGCCATAGAGCGCCGGATCGGCCTTGACGTCGGTGCACAGCAGCGCCTCGCGATCGGGGCCGAGCAATTGGTCGACCATGCCCGAGCGCAGCAGATGAATGCCGTGCATCGGCAGGCGGGTGGTCCGCGCCGCCGAGCTTTCGACGCCAAGAGTGACGATGTCGGCATCGATCAGCACGGCGAGGTCGGTGGTGACGATCTGCAGCAGATGCTCGAAGCTCGCCGCCTTCAGCATCGTGAGCGCGGCTTTGTGCATCCGGCCCTGGCTGACAAGATTGCTGCGGCTCAGCCCGATCAGGCTTTGGTGCTCGTCCTGCAGCCGGCCGAGATCATGGCGCAGGCGTTCGAGCATGAAATGCTGGAAATCGAGCACCTGGTCGCCGGTGGCCCGGCTCGGCGCAGCCAAGAGGCGCAGCGCATCGGGATGGCGTTCGAGGAAATCTGGATGGTCGCGCAGATAGGCGATGACATCAGCGGCGTGGGTGGCGCTCGCCTGTCCCGGTTGCGGGACGGCCCGGCCGAGCGGCTTTGGCTGGTCTTGCGGACGGTCGGCCACCGCTAGCTCCACTGCGCCGCGGCGCGGCGCGGAGGGCGAGAAATTGCGGCAGCAGCGGGATGCGCGATCATACGGAGGACCACCTGAAACCGACCCCAGACCGGGGTCCCGAACTCACCTCGCGCGGTCGCTGATCTGCACTTGCCGCGCGCTTCCTGCGGAGCGAGTTTAGCCGATGCCCGATCGCCTTGCCAGTTCCGCGGCTGCGGTTTCGGTTGGTCGCCCCGGCGAGGAGGACGCGCCCGTTGCGACGGCCGATGCTCTGCGGCAGGTGCGCGTGCTGCTGCCGCTGCCGCTGCCGGCGGCGCTCGACTACCGCCTTCCCGCAGAACTGGCGCTGCCCGAGCCCGGCAGCTTCGTGCGCGTGCCGCTCGGCGGGCGCAGCCTGGTCGGCGTGGTGTGGGACGGAGCAGGCGGCGATCTTGTCGCCGACCGGCTCAGGCCAATTGCCGAAATCCTGCCGGCGCGCAGGCTGGCGCCCGATCTGCGGCGCTTTATCGAGCGCGTCGCCGCCTACACGATGGCGCCGGCCGGGAGCGGTGCTGCGCATGGCGATGAGCGTGCCGCAGGCTCTGCACCCGCCGCGGCTGCGGCGGCTATGCGTCCTCGCCGACGCCGGTCTTGCCGCGCTCGGACCGGGTGGGCCGCACCGCCCCGATCCGGCGGCCCCTTTGACCCCGGCGCGCCGGCGGGTGCTCGAAGTGCTGCGCGACGGGCCGCCGCTGCCGATGGCCGAGGTGGCGCGGCTCGCCGGGTGCAGCCCGGGCGTGGTCCGCGATCTGGCCGTCCGCGGCCTCGCTCGAGGAGCGCCGGGTCGCAGCCGAACCCGCCGCCGCCGCGACGCCGGACTGGCGGCGGTCCGGCCCGGCGCTGTCGCCCGACCAGGAGAACGCCGCCCGCCGCCTCGTCAACCAGGTCGAGGCGGGCGGGTTTGGCGTGACCCTGCTCGACGGCGTCACCGGCTCGGGCAAGACCGAAACCTACTTTGCCGCGATCGCCGCGGCGCTCGGCGCCGGCCGCCAAATCCTGGTGCTGCTGCCGGAGATCGCGCTCGGCGCGCAATGGCTGCGGCGCTTTGCCGAACGCTTTGGCGCGGCGCCGGCAGCAGTGGCATTCCGAAATCGGTGAGACCCTGCGCCGCGACACCTGGCGCGCCGTCGCCGACGGCCGGGCGCGGGTCGTCGTCGGCGCCCGCTCGGCGCTGTTCCTGCCGTTCGCCCACCTTGGCCTGATCATCGTCGACGAGGAGCACGACCCGTCCTACAAGCAGGAAGAGGGCGTGTGCTATCAGGCCCGCGACATGGCGGTGCTGCGCGCCTCCCTGGCCGGCATCCCGATCGTGCTGGCGTCGGCGACCCCGTCGCTCGAAACCGTGGTCAACGTCGCCCGCGGCCGCTACCGGCGCGTGGCCTTGCCGCGCCGCCATGCGATGGCTCGCCTGCCCGAAATCCAGCTCGTCGATCTGCGCCGGCAGCGGCTCGAGCGCGGCCGCTTTCTGGCGCCGCCGCTGGTCGCCGAGATGGCTGCAACGCTCGCCGCCGGCGAGCAGGTCCTGCTGTTCCTGAACCGGCGCGGCTATGCGCCCCTGACCCTGTGCCGCGCCTGCGGCCATCGCTGCCGGTGCCCGGACTGCACCGCGTGGCTGGTCGAGCACCGCTACACCGGCCGCCTCTTATGCCATCATTGCGGCCATGCCGAGCCGGCGCCGACGCTGTGCCCGGAATGCCTTGCCGCCGGGACCCTGGTCGCGTGCGGGCCGGGGGTGGAGCGGCTCGGCGAAGAGGTGGCGGCGCGGTTCCCATCGGCCCGCACCGCGTTGATGGTCAGCGACCTGCTTTCCGGGCCGCGCGCCGCGGCCGAGCTCGCCCAGGCGATGACCGAGCGGCGCTATGACGTGCTGATCGGGACCCAGATCGTCGCCAAGGGTCATCATTTTCCGATGCTGACCCTGGTCGGAGTGGTCGATGCCGATCTCGGGCTCGCCGGCGGCGACCTGCGCGCCGCCGAGCGCACCTATCAGCTGCTCCATCAGGTCGGCGGCCGCGCTGGCCGCGCCGAACGGCCGGGCCGGGTGCTGATCCAGACCTTCATGCCCGAGGCGCCGGTGATGCGGGCGCTGGCCGCCGGCGACCGCGACCGCTTTCTCGAAGCCGAAGCCGCGGCGCGGCGCGATGCCGGTCTGCCGCCGTTCGGGCGGCTCGCCGCGGTGATCGTCAGCGCCGCCGATGCCGAGGCTTGCGATTTCGCCGCCCAGGCCTTGTCGCGCGCGGCGCCTCAGCTGCCCGGCCTCGCCGTATTCGGGCCGGCGCCGGCCCCGCTCGCGGTTCTGCGCGGCCGCCATCGCCGCCGCTTTCTGGTCAAATCGGCGCGCGAGGTCAACCTGCAGGCGGCGTTGCGCGAGTGGCTTGCGCGGGTGCGGCTCGGCGGCGCGGCCCGACTACAGGTCGATATCGATCCCTACAGCTTTCTTTAGCAGCCGCCGAGCGCCCAGCCACCAAACGCCGGGTCGCCATCGTCGCGGCGTTCCGCTAACGAAAGCCTGGAGTTGCGCGGGCTGCGCCGCTGTGTTACCCAACAGACCGGCGGCTTTGCCTCGGCGGCCGTGGCCGGTGGCCGTACCCGGGGTGTGATCCGAAAAACCACAAGGAAATGCTGCTGCGGCGTTCCTGCCGGTGCGGCCATCGAGGATTGCTGTAGATTGGCTTCCGAAACGACGGGCGTTTCCGCCTTGGCCGAGCGTTATGCGGCGGCGCTGTTCGACCTCGCCGAGGAGCGCAGGCTGCTCGACGAGGTGGCGGGCGAGCTGCGCCAGCTGCGGGCGATGCTGGCGGCGAGCGCCGATCTGCTGCGCGTGGTGCGCAGCCCGATTCTGTCGCGCCTGGAGCAGGGGCGCGCGATCGCAGCGCTGGCTCGGCAGGCGCAGCTCTCGCCGCTGGTCCGCGACTTTTTGGCGGTGGTCGCCAAAAACCGGCGGCTCTTTGTCCTATCGGCGATGATCGAGGCCTATCTCGCCAGGCTGGCCCTGCGCCGCGGCGAAGTCGGCGCGGCGGTCACCACCGCGCAGCCGTTGAGCGCCGCCCAGCTCGAGGCGTTGAGCGAGCATCTGCGCCGCACCGTCGGTCGTCGGGTGTCGATCGACGCCCGGGTCGACCCGCGGCTGATCGGCGGTCTCATCGTCAAGGTCGGCTCGCGCATGATCGACGGCTCGGTCGAAAGCAAGCTGCGGCGACTGCAATTGGCGATGAAGGGCCCCGGCTGAGGAGGCTTGGGGCTGAACGAGTTTTTGGCTAAAGAGGTTTCGGCGAAGAGAGGGCTGTAGAGGGTTTCATGGAAATTCGTGCGGCGGAGATTTCGGCGATCCTCAAGCAGCAGATCGCCGATTTCGGCAGCGAGGCGGATGTCGCCGAGGTCGGCCAGGTGCTGTCGATCGGCGATGGCATCGCCCGCATCTACGGGCTCGACAAGGTCCAGGCCGGCGAGATGGTCGAGTTCCCGAACGGAGTGCGCGGCATGGCTCTCAACCTCGAGAGCGACAATGTTGGCGTCGTCGTGTTCGGCGACGACCGCGGCATCGGCGAAGGCGATATCGTTAAGCGCACCAACGCCATCGTCGATGTGCCGGTCGGGCGCGGCTTGTTGGGCCGGGTCGTCGATGCGCTGGGCGAGCCGATCGACGGCAAGGGGCCGCTCGTCGACGTGACCCGGGCCCGGGTCGAGGTCAAGGCGCCGGGCATCGTGCCGCGCCGCTCGGTCCACGAGCCGGTGCAGACCGGCCTCAAGGCGATCGACGCGCTGGTGCCGATCGGCCGGGGCCAGCGCGAGCTGATCATCGGCGACCGCCAGACCGGCAAGACCGCGGTGGCGATCGACGCCATTCTTAACCAGCGCCAGGTCAACGCCGGCGCTGATGAAAAAGCCAAGCTCTATTGCATCTACGTCGCGATCGGCCAGAAACGCTCGACCGTCGCCCAGATCGTCAAGACCTTGCAGGATTACGGCGCGCTCGAATACTCGATCGTCGTCGCCGCGACCGCCTCCGAATCGGCGCCGCTGCAATATCTCGCGCCCTATACGGGCTGCGCGATGGGCGAATTTTTCCGTGACAATGGCATGCACGGGCTGGTCGTCTACGACGATTTGTCAAAGCACGCCGTGGCCTATCGCCAGATGTCGCTGCTGCTGCGCCGGCCGCCAGGCCGCGAGGCCTATCCGGGCGATGTGTTTTATCTGCATTCGCGCCTGCTCGAACGCGCGGCCAAGATGAACGACGAGCACGGCGCCGGCTCGCTGACCGCGCTGCCGATCATCGAGACCCAGGCCGGCGACGTGTCAGCCTATATCCCGACCAATGTGATCTCGATCACCGACGGCCAGATTTTTCTCGAAACCGAACTGTTCTACCGCGGCGTCCGCCCGGCCATCAATGTCGGCCTGTCGGTCAGCCGGGTCGGCTCGGCGGCGCAGATCAAGGCGATGAAGCAGGTCGCCGGGCGGATCAAGCTCGAGCTCGCGCAATATCGCGAAATGGCGAGCTTCGCCCAGTTCGCCTCCGATCTCGACGCTTCGACCCAGCGCCTCTTGGCCCGCGGCGCGCGGCTGACCGAGCTCTTGAAGCAGGCGCAATTCTCGCCGGTTCCGGTCGAGGAGCAGGTGATTTCGATCTTTGCCGGCACCCGCGGCTATCTTGACACGATCGACATCGCCAATGTCGGCCGGTTCGAAGCGGCGATGCTGAGTGAGATCAAGACCGAGCATGCCGATCTGCTCGACGCGATCCGCAGCGAGCGGGAGATTTCGCCGGCGGTCGAAAAGGCGCTCGCGGATTGTCTCGACGGCGTCGTCAAATCCTTTGCCTAGAGATCGAAGTATGTATGGCTTGAAGCGTCATGGCCGGACTTGTTCCGGCCATCCACGTGTCGCCCGAGCGAAAGTCGTGGATGACCGGGACGGACCCAGTCACGACGTGCTGTTGGGTCAAGCCGAGCGTCGCTGATGCCGAGCCTGAAGGATCTGCGCAACCGCATCCGCAGCGTGCGCTCCACCCAAAAGATCACCGCGGCGATGAAAGTGGTCGCCGCGTCGCGGCTGCGCCGGGCCCAGGAGCAGGCCGAAGCGGCGCGCCCCTACGCGCAGCGCATGGAGCGGGTGCTGGCCTCGCTCGCGGCGCGCATGGCCGGGCTGCCGAACGCGCCGCCGCTGCTGGTCGGCACCGGCCGGGACGCGACCCACCTCGTTGTCGTCGCCACCTCGGACCGCGGGCTTGCCGGTGGGTTCAACGCGACGATCCTGCGCGAGGCGCGCCGCCGCATCCGCGAGCTCGAAGCCGCCGGCAAACGAGTCATGATCCTGACCATCGGGCGCAAGGGGCGCGACGGCCTGCGCCGCGATTATGGGCGGCTCGTTCACGACAGCCTGACCGACATCGGCCGCCGGCGGCTGTCGTTCGACGAGGCCCGCGACATCGCCGAGCGCATTCTGGTGCTGTTTCGCGCCGATGCCTTCGACGCCTGCACGATCGTCTACAACCGCTTTCGCTCGGCGATCACCCAGATCGTCACGGTGCAGCAGCTGATCCCGTTTCCGCCGCCGGCCGAGGCCGAAACCGACGCGGGCTCGGCGGCGGTCAGCGGGGTTTACGAGTTTGAGCCGTCGGAGGAGGAGATTTTGGGCGAGCTGTTGCCGCAGAACCTCGCGGTGCAGATCTACACCGCCTTGCTCGAAAACGCGGCGAGCGAGCAGGGCGCGCGCATGACGGCGATGGACAACGCCACTCGCAACGCCGGCGACATGATCGACCGCCTGACCCTTAACTACAATCGCACCCGCCAGGCGGCGATCACCAAGGAGCTGATCGAGATCATCTCCGGGGCCGAGGCGCTCAAAGCGGCGTGACCGGCGATGACGGCCATTTTGGTAGCCGGCCTAAGGGCCGAATGCTAGATGCCGAATGCTAGTTCGAGACGGAGATTTCGAGGACATGCCCAGAAACAGTATCGGCACGATTACGCAGATTATCGGCGCTGTCGTCGACGTCCATTTCGAGGGCGAATTGCCGGAGATCCTCAATGCGCTGCGCGTCGACGACGCCGGCCGCACCCTGGTGCTCGAAGTGGCCCAGCAGCTCGGCGAAAACATCGTGCGCACGATCGCGATGGACACCACCGACGGGCTGGTGCGCGGGACCCAGGCGGTCGATACCGGCGACCCGATCATGATGCCGGTCGGCCCCGAGACCTTGGGCCGCATTCTCAACGTGATCGGCGAGCCGGTCGACGAGCGCGGGCCGGTGCAGACCAACCGGCGCTTGCCGATCCACCGCTCGGCGCCGGCGTTCATCGACCAGTCGACCGAGGCCGAGATCCTGATCACCGGGATCAAGGTCGTCGACCTGCTGACGCCCTACGCCAAGGGCGGCAAGATCGGCCTGTTCGGCGGCGCCGGGGTCGGCAAGACCGTGATCATCATGGAGCTGATCAACAACATCGCCAAGGCGCATGGCGGCTACTCGGTGTTTGCCGGAGTTGGCGAGCGCACGCGCGAGGGCAACGACCTCTACCATGAGATGATCGAGTTGGGGGTCATCACCGCCGACGGGCCGGGCTCCAAGGCGGCGCTCGTCTACGGTCAGATGAACGAGCCGCCGGGCGCCCGCGCCCGCGTCGGACTTTCGGGTCTCACCGTCGCCGAATATTTTCGCGACGAGGAAGGCCAGGATGTGCTGTTCTTCGTCGATAATATTTTCCGCTTTACCCAGGCGGGCTCGGAGGTGTCGGCGCTGCTCGGGCGCATCCCCTCGGCGGTCGGCTATCAGCCGACCCTGGCGACCGATCTGGGCACGCTTGAGGAACGCATCACCAGCACCAAGAAGGGTTCGATCACCTCGGTGCAGGCGATCTATGTGCCGGCCGACGATCTGACCGACCCGGCGCCCGCGACCACCTTCTCCCATCTCGATGCGACGACCGTGCTGTCGCGGCAGATCGCCGAGCTCGGCATCTACCCGGCGGTCGATCCGCTCGAACTCGACCTCGCGCATGCTCGACGCGCGGATCATCGGCGAGGAGCATTACCAGGTCGCGCGCGATGTGCAGCGCGTATTGCAAACCTACAAATCGTTGCAGGACATCATCGCCATTCTCGGCATGGACGAGTTATCCGAAGAAGACAAGCTGACCGTCGCCCGCGCCCGCAAGATCCAGCGGTTTCTGTCGCAGCCCTTCCATGTCGCCGAGGTGTTCACCGGCACGCCCGGCGTCCTGGTCGGGCTCGAGGACACGATCAAGGGCTTCAAGGGGATCGTCGCCGGCGAGCATGACGATCTGCCGGAGAGCGCCTTCTACATGGTCGGCACGATCGACGAGGCCGTCGAAAAGGCCCGTAAGATGGCGGCCGAGGCGGCGTGATGCCTGATCGGGTGCAGTTCGAGCTGGTGACGCCGGAGCGCCTGTTGCTGTCCGAGGCGGTCGAGATGGTGGTGGTGCCGGGGACCGAGGGCAATTTCGGGGTGTTGCCTGGCCACGCCCTGCTGATCTCGACGATCCGGCCGGGGACGATCGAGGTCTACGAAGGCCGCACCGTCACCCGGCGCATCTTTGTCGCCGGCGGCTTCGCCGAGGTCACGGCCGAGCGCTGCACCGTGCTGGCTGACCAGGCGATGGCGCCCGAGGCGCTCGACCGCCCCCAGATCGAGGCGGAATTGCAGGTGGTCGAGGGCAACCTGCCGAGCCTGCGCGAGCAGATGGCGCGCAGCGCCGGAACCGAGCGCGAGCGGCTCCTCGCCGAGCTGCACGGCCTCGAACGCGGCCAGGCCGTGGCCCAGGCGAAATTGCAGGCGCTGGCCGAAGCCGCGCGCTGAACCACGCGATCCGCGGCTGCGTGCGGCGTTTAAGGTTTCGGCGGTATTATGCCGGAGGAATGCGGCATGGGCCATTGGACGCTCGACGATATTCCCTGGGACCGGTTCGACCGCAGCCGGCTCGACCCCGAAATCGTGGCGATCGTCAAGGCGGCGAGCCTCGTCGAAATGAACGGCGGCGCCTATGCGCGCCATCTGCGCCGGGTCTTCGCCGACGATCCCGCCTTTCAGGCGAGCGCGCGGCGCTGGGGCGAAGAGGAGATCCAGCACGGGTGCAGCGCTCGGGCGATGGGCCGAGCTGGCCGACCCCGCCTTCGATTTCGCCGCCGCCTTCGCCCGCTTTCAGTCCGGCTACCATGTCGATTTCGACCGCGACACCTCGCGCCGCGGCTCGCGCTCGGGCGAGATGATCGCGCGCTGTATCGTCGAGACCGGCACCAGCTCCTACTACACCGCCTTGCGCGACGCGGTGGACGAGCCGGTATTGAAGCAGATCTGCCGCCATATCGCGGCCGACGAGATCCGCCACTACAAGCTGTTCTCCCGCAACCTCGTTCGTTGCCTCGCACAGGAGCGGATCGGGCTATGGCGGCGGCTGCGCATCGCCCTCGGACGGATCGCCGAGGCGAAAGATGACGAACTCGCCTACGCCTACTTCGCCGCCAACGAGACCGCTGGTCGCTACGAGCGCCGCCGCTACAGCCGCGCTTACGCCCGCCGCACGCTCGCGCTCTATCGCGCGCACCATATCGCCCGCGCCGTCAAGCTGATCTGCAAGACTGTCGGCCTTCCCGCCAACGGCCATCTCGCCCGTCTGGCGAGCCGTCTCGCCTGGACCGCGCTGCGCCGCCGCGCCGCGCACCTAGCGCGAGCGGCGGCCTAGAGGCATAATGCGGATCCAACGTGAGGAGGGAGCCGTCATGAAGGTGGTTACGCTTAAAGACATACCCGATGTTCCGGTCGAAGGCGCCGAGCAGATCGAAGGCTGGAAAGGGCCGGTTTCCCGGTCGCGCCAGACGATCATCGAGCCGGGCGATTCGGCGAATTACAATTGTAGTGTGGTGAATTTCAGCCAAGGCTGCACCACCGGATGGCACACCCATACCTGCGATCAGATCCTGGTCGTGACCTCGGGCTCCGGCATGGTCGCGACCGAGCATGCAAAGCACGAGATCAATGTCGGCGACGTCGTGCACATCAAGGCCGGCGAGCGTCATTGGCACGGCGCCAAGGCCGATACGACGATGGGCCACATCACCATCACCGCGGTCGGCGGCCAGGCCGCCTGGGGTTAGCTTCCCGGTCGGGCAAAGCTCAGCCTGGCCTGATCTTGAGGCGTCGGCGGGTGGGCGTGGCGCGTTCGCGCCGCCCACTTAGCTGGGATGACGTCGGTCCATAATCCCAGTTGCGAGCTTAGAAGAACTACTGCCCGTTCGCGCTCTCCCGGTCCCTGATGCTGGCTAGAAGAAACTCGTATGCGCAAGGATTCGGCAATGATCGCTCGCGTTTAAGATGTGGGTCGTATCTTCAGCTTCTTGTGAGAGCTTGCTCAAAACGTGCTCGTACATGCCTTCGTCACCCGACGAAGGTGGTATTCCGAATGTTTCTCCGGTATGGTAGATACCAGGGGTGTGTGAAAGATCATCTCTGAACTCCTGTAATAGGACTCCAGCCGAAGTACAGCATATCTGGATTTCGGCCCCAGCACCTCTGAAAATTGATCTTGTGAATGTATTATTTCATCGATCGGCGGCAGGACGAATTTGTTACTCGACCTACCCGAAGGGATCGGTGCAGCAACACTATTCGCGTCGGACTGAGCGGTTTCGCTTGCATAGGAAGCGATCGTGGCCAGGGTCAACGCAAGCTCTTTGCATTTCCTTGCCTGTTGGACATGACCGTCACGGCGGGTGAGATAATCGGCATAGAAATCTGTCAACGTGCCGACGACAAACGCTAGCGCCGCGCCTACGATCGCGCCTTTGAATGCGCCGTTGGATTGCTTCATGAGGCCGCCGATCGGCCGCCGCCCGTAGAGCCGCCCATCCTGCCGAAGCCACTGCCTACCTCAACCGAGCATCTTGCGCGCCTCCGCCGCCTGCTCGCGCTAGCGACTTCAAGAGGCGCGCCTCCGGAGTGGGGGCGCAGTTGGTGTAGCCGGCGCCTAGTTCCTTGAGCTGGGCGGCGTTGCGCGGGAAGGCGGCGTGGTTCAGCGGCAGGGCGAGGCGGGCGCCGGCGCTCTTTTTCGCCGCGGCGCGGACCCGGTCGATCGCCGCCACCAGCCGCGGATGGTCGGGGGTGCCGCTGACGCCGAGCGAGCGCGACAGATCGGACGGCCCCACCGCCAATAGGTCGACCCCCTCGACCGCGGCGATCTCGTCGATGCGCTCGACCGCCGCCATGTCCTCGATCATGCAGGCCAGCAGGATCTCGCGGTTCGACTGGGCCATGTGCTCGGTGAGCGGAATGCGGCCGAACTCGGCGGCGCGGCTGCCGGCGGCCATGCCGCGCTCGCCCTGCGGCGGATAGCGCACCGCGGCGACAGCGGCGCGCGCGGTCGCGGCGTCGGCGACATGCGGCACCTGGATGCCCTGCACCCCCATATCGAGGAGGCGCAGGATAAAGGCCGGATCGAACCCCGGCGTGCGCACCAGGGGGGTGATGCCGACCCGCTCGGCGGCCATCACCATCGCCTGCACATCGTGCAGGTCGAAGCTCGTATGCTCCATGTCGATAAAGGCGGCGTCAAACCCGGCGAGCCCGATGATCTCGACGATCTGCGGGTCGGGGATGCCGCCGACATGGGTCCCCAAGGCGAGGCCGCCCTCGCGCAGGATGCGCTTCACCCGGTTCTCTCTCATGGTTTCCTCCATTGGCGTTCGATGACGCGGCCGGTCCAGCCTCCGTTACGCCGCGCGCGCCGATTTGGCGCGTCGTAGACTGGCGACGATCATGTCGGTATCCATGACGTCGCCAAAGATGTTGTAGAAGGCGCTGAGCGAAGCGTCGTGCTCTTCCTGGGTCGCGGCGGCGTTGCCGTCGCTGATCATGATCGTGCGAAAGTTGGTCATGTTGGCGTCGCGCGCCGAGCTTTCGCAGCACACATTGGTGAGGGTGCCGGTGATCAGCACCGTGTCAAAGCCGCGCGCCCGCAGCCGCCCCGGCAATTCGGAAGTCCCCGGCATAAAGGCGCTGTAGCGATATTTGTTGACGATTTCATCTTGCGGCCGGACGTCGAGATCGGGCCACAGCCGATGGCCGAGCCCGCCTTCGGAGAGCGCCGCGATGCGTTTCTCGCGCATCTCCGGGCTGGCTATCTCGTGCGCCACTGACCATTCGTCGAGGCAATTTGCGTCGTGGGTCATCTGCACCCAGAAAACGCCGCCGCCCGACTCCCGTACCACCGCCGCCAACCGGTTGACCGCCGGCACGATGTCGCGCGCCGCCGGGCACACCGCGTGTCCCACGCCGTCGGTCATGAAGGCGTGCTGCAGATCGATCACCACAAGCGCTGTGCGCGCCGGGTCGACATCGGCAAAGCAATGCTCGGCGCCGCACCGCGCAATCACGCGCTCGACGATCGCGTCAGGAATGGTGGCGCCCTGCAGTTTCATCGCGATGCTCCCCGATTGCGGCGGCCGATTTGTTCTCGGCCGATGGCAAAGCCGCGCCGATAATCGGCCGACAACCGCGCTGGGGAAAGGATGCTGTCGGGTGATCGTCGTCTTCGGCTCGATCAATGTCGATCTGATTGTTCCGGTAGCGCATTTGCCGCAGCCGGGCGAGACCGTGCTCGGCGGCGATTATGCGCTCTTTCCCGGTGGCAAGGGCGCCAATCAGGCCTTGGCCGCCCGCCGCGCCGGGGCCGAGGTGGCGATGATCGGCGCCGTCGGCGCGGATGCCTTTGCCGCGATAGCACTCGACCCGCTGCGCCGGGCGGGGATCGATACTCGGCTCGTGACCAGCGCCGCGACGCCGACCGGCTTCGCCGCGATCATGGTGTCCGGGGACGGCGAAAACATGATCGCGGTCGCCTCGGGCGCCAACGCGACCGTGCGCGCCGACCAGGCGCCGGACGCGCTGCTCGGGCCGGACACAATCCTCGTCGCCCAGATGGAGGCGCCATTCGCCGAGACCGCGGCGGTGATCCGGCGAGTGCGGGCGCGCGGCGGAACCAGCCTGCTCAATCTCGCTCCGGCGTTGCCGATCGATCTCGACCTCATCTCCGAAATCGATCTGATCGTCGCCAACGAGGGGGAAGCGGCATTCCTCGGCGCCGATCCGGCGGCGATCGGGCGAGGCTTGCGGCGCGGGCTCATCATCACCCGCGGCGCCGCCGGAGCCGTAGCGCACCTCGGCGATGGCGCCGCCATCGCCGTGCCGGCGCTGCCGATCGTCCCGGTCGATACCACCGGCGCCGGCGATGTGTTTGTCGGGGTTGTCGCGGCGGAGCTCGATCGCGGGGCGGCCCTCGAAACCGCGCTGCGGCGGGCGAGCGCGGCCGCCGGCCTTGCCTGCCTCGCCCGTGGCGCTCAAGCCGCTAGTGCCCGATGCCGCGGCGATCGATGTGGCGACCGCGCGGCTGCCGCGCGGGTGATTGTCGACCGGTCAGTCGCCGCGGTCCAGAGAGCGGCAATGCGAGTGGAACTCGGTCAGGATATCGATATAGAGCTGTCGCTTGAACGACACGATCAGCTGCGGCAGCTCTTCGGGAGCCACCCAGCGCCAGGCGTCGAATTCGGGGTGTTCGGTGGCCAGATCGATATCCACATCGCTGCCGATAAAGCGCATGACGAACCATTTCTGGCGCTGGCCGCGATAGCGCCCGCCCCACACCTTGGAGGCCAGCTCGGCCGGCAGGTCATAGGTCAGCCAAGCCCGGCTTTCGGCGACGAATTCGGCCTTGGCGGTGCCGATCTCCTCTTCGAGCTCGCGCATCGCCGCCTGCAGCGGGGTCTCGCCCGGGTCGATCCCGCCCTGCGGCATCTGCCAGGCTGGCATCGCCCTCATATCGGTGCGCTGCGCGACAAACACCTGGCCGCGGCGATTGAGCAGCATGATGCCGACCGCGGGCCGGTAGGCCCGGCTGGCGGCGCCCTGGTTGCTCATTGCCGCCGCCGGCTTCGCCGCGGATCTCAGTTGACCGCGCTGCGATCGATCAAGGACATGCCGCGCAGCATGGTGACCGCCCGCATCAGCTGGTAGTCTTCGGGCGTCCCCATCAACGAGGGATTGTCTGAGCTCGACCCCTCGTCATCGTCGCCCGAATTTTTGCCGTTGACCGCGGACGCGTCGGCGGTCTTGGTCCCTTTCTTTGCCGGCGGCAGCTCGATCTTGGCCTCGGCAACGACAATATCGGGCTCGATCCCTTCGTCCTGGATCGAGCGCCCCGAGGGGGTGTAGTAGCGCGCCGTCGTCAGCCGCATCGCGCCATGCCCGGCAAGCGGGATGATGGTCTGCACCGATCCCTTGCCGAACGAGCGGGTGCCGATCAGCACCGCCCGGTGGTGATCCTTCAATGCGCCGGCGACAATCTCGCTGGCCGAAGCCGATCCGCCATTGATCAGCACCGCCATCGGGAGTCCGGCGGCGATGTCGCCCGGCTGCGCATTGTAGCGCTGTGCGTCGTCCGGCCGCCGGCCGCGGGTCGAGACGATCTCGCCCCTGTCAAGAAACGCGTCGGAGACCGCAACCGCCTGATCGAGCAGCCCGCCCGGATTGTTGCGCAAATCGAGGACCACGCCGCGCAGCTTGCCGCCGGCCTGCTGCTTGAGGTTCTTCATCGCGTTGTTAAGGCCAACATCGGTTTGTTCAGTGAACGAGGTAATCCGGATATAGGCTATGTTGTTGTCGATCAGGTGTGAGCGGACCGACTGAACGCGGATCGTCGCCCGGGTCAGGGTGACATCGAACGGCGGGCGCCCTTTGCGCCGGATCGTCAGCTTGATGTCGCTGTTGATCGGGCCGCGCATTTTCTCGACTGCCTGGGGAAGGGTCATCCCTTGGACCGGGTGGTCATCGATCTGGGTGATCACGTCGCCGGGCTTTATCCCGGCCCGCGCCGCCGGGGTGTCATCGATCGGCGAAATCACCTTGACCAGGCCGTTTTCCATCGACACTTCGATCCCGAGCCCGCCGAACTCGCCGCGGGTCTGCACCTTCATGTCGTTGAAATCTCGTGTATTCAAATAATTGGAGTGCGGATCGAGCGAGGTCAGCATGCCATTGATCGCGCCTTCGACCAACTTCTCGTCGCTGACCTTGCCGACATAGTCGGCGCGCACGACCTCGAACACTTCGCCAAATAAGTTCAGCTCTTTGTAGGTCTCGGAACCGTTGGCAGCCGCCGCACTGACGTCCTGGTGCAGCGCAAACACCAAGACCATTGCGGCAGCCGCCGCGATCAACCCCACCCGTCTCATTCACGCACCCGATCATCGCACCCGCCGGCGAGCCGCGATGATATCCGCCACGGCGCTCGATGATCAAGCGCGCCGCAGTCGGATGGGGTTCAGCCCGCGCGGCGCTGGCCCCGCTGCGGCGCGATCAGCGAGTGGCCGGTCATCGCCGCCGGCTGGTCGAGGCCGAGCAGGTCGAGCAGGGTCGGCGCGACATCGGCGAGCCGGCCATCCGCTAGATTGGCGATTTCGCCGGGCGGGTTCACCACCAGAAACGGCACCGGGTTCAAGGTGTGCGCGGTGTGCGGCGCGCCCGTTTGCGGGTCGCGCATCATCTCGGCATTGCCATGATCGGCGGTGACGACCAGCGTTCCGCCCGCGTCCGCGACCGCCTTTGCCAGTTGCCCCAGGCACCGGTCGATCGTCTCCACCGCCTTGACCGCGGCGTCGAGCATTCCGGTATGCCCCACCATGTCGGCGTTGGCGTAGTTGAGGATGACGACGTCGAACCGGCCGGCGGCAATCGCCTCGACCACCTTTAGGGTAACCTCGCGCGCCGACATCTCAGGCTGCTGGTCGTAAGTCGCGACCTTGGGCGACGGCACCATGATCCGCTCTTCGCCGGGAAATACCGTCTCGCGGCCGCCGTTGAAGAAGAACGTGACGTGCGCGTATTTCTCGGTCTCGGCGATGCGCAGCTGGCGCAACCCGGCTTTAGCCACGACCTCGCCAAAAGTATCGTCGAGGTTTTCCGGCGGGAAGAGCGTCGCCAGAAACCGGTTGAGCTCGGTCGAATATTCAACGAGGCCGAGCGCCGCGGCAAAGGCCACGCGACGCGGCCGGGCGAACCCGGAAAATTCCGGATCGAGCAAGGCTGCGGCGATCTCGCGCACCCGATCGGCGCGGAAATTGGCGATCAGGACGCCGTCGCCGTCGCGCATGCCGCGGTAGCCCCCGATCGCGGTCGGTCGCACGAACTCGTCGGTTTCGCCGCGCCCATAGGCAGCCTCGACCGCCTCGCGCGCATTGGCGGCGGTCTCACCGCCGCCCTCGACAATTGCCCGATAGGCCATTTCGACCCGATCCCAGCGCTGGTCGCGGTCCATCGCATAATAGCGGCCGCCGACGGTCGCGATCAGCTGCCCCGGCACCGCACCGACATCGCTCTCGAAGTCTTTGAGGTAGGAGAGCGCAGACTCGGGTGGCGTGTCACGGCCGTCGAGAAGGGCGTGGACGGCGACCGGCGCCCCGGCCTCGGCGAGGATGCGGGCGAGTGCGGCGATCTGGCGCTGATGCGAATGCACCCCGCCCGGCGATAAGAGGCCGATCAGGTGAGCGGCGCCGCCGCTCTTCTTCAATCTCGCGATAAAATCGCGCAATGTCCGCATCCGGGCGAGTTCGCCCGAGGCGATCGCCGCATCGATGCGCACCAGATCCTGCATGACCACCCGGCCGGCGCCGAGGTTGGTGTGGCCGACCTCGGAATTGCCCATCTGCCCGTCGGGCAGGCCGACATAATGCTCGCTCGCCTGCAATTGCGCGTGCGGCCAGCGCGCCATCAGCCGATGCCAATTCGGGGTTTGCGCGGTCTCGATCGCGTTGTCGCGGGTTTCCCGCCGCTCGCCCCAGCCGTCAAGGATGCAAAGCACCAGTGGGCGCGGTCGGGAGCGGGCATTCATATCAGACAACCTCGGGCAGCGGGACAATCTCTATACGCGAAACCCGTCCATCGATATAGCGTTCCCCGAAACCCACAGTCGATCTTCGCAGGCCGCGCCGCCCTCTCCCTGCGCCGAGAGAGAGCGGGGCGGGAGCTAGGCTTTCCTTCGTTAGCCGAAGCGTGACACGTCGACGGCTTTTTCGGTGATGAACTCGAGCAACGCCGGGGCACCTTCGCGGGTCTTGGCGATGCCGCGGCGGATTGCCGCCTGGATCTGACCGGGCTCGGTCACCCGCTCGCCATAGCCGCCGAGCGCCTTAGCGAAATCGGCGTAGTTGCCGCTGATGTCGGTCGAGCGGTATTTCTCGGTCGACACCGGCATCACCTTCAATTCGATCGCCATCGAGAAATTGTTCATCAGGATCGACAGGATCGGCAGCCGCTCGCGCACCGCGGTCTCGAAATCCATCCCGGTGAAGCCGATCGCGGCGTCGCCCCAGACGTTGATGCAGAGCTTGTCCGGCGCCGCGAGCTTCGCGCCCATCGCCAGGCCGAGGCCGTAGCCGAGCTGGGTCGTCTTGCCCCAGCCGAGATACGACAGCGGCGTCTCGCTGCGCCAGAACGGGCTCAGCTGGTCGCGCGGGCTGCCGGCGTCATGGGTGATGATCGTGTTCTTGACGTCGACCGTGTGCAGCAATTCCCAGATCACCCGGTACGGCGATAAGGGCTTGGTGTCCTGGGTCAGCCGCGGCATCCATTTCGCCATCCACTCCTCGCGGTGGCCGCGGATTTCGCGGGTCACCGAGGCGAGGCGGTCGCGCTGCTTGCCCTTGAGCCGGTCCTTGACCTCTTCGAGCACGGCGTCGAGGGTCAGCCCGGCATCGCCGACCGCGGCGAGATCGACCGGCACGTCCTTGTTGATGTCGGTCGGGTCCAGGGTTGCGTGGGCGATTTTCTTGCCCTGCGGCATCGCCGTCGCAAAGCTCGATCGGGTGAAGCTGCAGCCGATGCCGAAGACCAGATCCGAATTTTGCAGGAAATGCCACAGATCGGCCGAGATGCCGATGCCGCCGGAGCCGAGCGACAGCGGATGGTTTTCCGGAAACGCGCTCTTGCCGGGCAAGGTGGTCATGACCGGCGCTTCGAGCAGCTCGGCCAGCGCCTTCAATTGCGGCCAGGCCTTGGCGTAGTGCACGCCCTGGCCGGCGCAGATGACCGGCCGCTGGGCCGCGACCAGCGCTTCGGCGATCTTCGCCACCGATTGCGGGTCGGGGCCGCTCTTGAGGCGCGGCGCCGGCTGGTAATCGATGTTGTCTCCGATCTCCTCGCGCAGGATATCGGTCGGGAACTCGACCAGCACGGGGCCCGGCCGGCCGTTCCGGACCTGGGTGAAGGCGCGGCGCAGCGCCTCGACGGTGGCGTCGGCGACGGTCACCTGCTCCGACCATTTGGTGACGTTGCGGAAATTCAGCGCGGCGTTGAAATTGGGCCGCACCTGGTTGATGTTGCGCGCGTAGCCGGCCGGCAACACAACCACCGGGCAGGAATCGCCGTAAGACTGGGCGACGCCGCCAAAGGCATTTTCGGTGCCCGGCCCGTGCTGCATCACGAAAACGCCGATCCGGTCGCCCGAGCTGACCTTGGCGATCGCGTCGCACATATGCAGCCCGATCCGCTCCTGCCGCACCATGATCGTGCGGATGTCCGCCTCTGCCGCCGATTCGATGATCGGGTTGACCGGGTATCCGATCAGAAATTCGATCCCTTCGCGCTTCAGGATTTCGGCGATGGCGTTGACGACTTTCATGGGGAACCCTCCTCGGTCCGTGGCGGCGATCGGCCGATTGTGCCACAAGCCGCGCCCGGGTGCGAACCACGTCGCAGGCTCGCTCCCGGTTCAGGGTGGCGCAGCCGTGAGAGGCGACCTTAGAGGCTGGCCGCGCCGGCTTGCCCGCGCCGCAGGGGCCGCTTATCATGCCGGCCGCAAGGAACTACGAGCCGACCGGTATGCCGCACTGCACCCCCGCCCTGCGCCGATCTCGGCAGGTTTCGCGCGCGAACTGAGCGGCCGGCGGAAATCGGGATCGGCGATGTCCGACGACACTCCCTTGCGCGGCCCGGCCATTCGCGGCATCCCCGAGGGCGACAACCGCGAGCGCATGATCTGCGCCGATTGCGGCTACATCCTTTACGACAACCCAAAGATCGTCGTCGGCTCGGTCGCCCGCTGGGGCGAACGCATCCTCTTGTGCCGGCGCTCGATCGAGCCGCGCCACGGCTTTTGGACCCTGCCGGCGGGCTATCTCGAGCTCAACGAATTGGCCAGCGCCGGAGCCGAGCGCGAGGCCTGGGAGGAGGCGCATGCCCGGATCGAGATCGAAGGCCTGCTGGCGATCTACGACATTCCGCGCATCAGCCAGGTGCAGCTGATCTATCGCGCCCGGTTGTTGGACGAAGCCGTCGCCGCCGGTCCGGAGAGCCTCGAGGTGCGGCTGTTCGAATGGCACGAAATCCCATGGGCCGATCTGGCGTTCCCGTCCAACCGCTGGGCGTTGCAGCACGATCGCGAAGCCCAGGCGACCCGCGACTTCACCGCTCGGATCAACCCGCCGGGTTTCTAGTCTAATCGTTTACGCGCCGCTACTGAGCTTCAGGGGTCGAGCCCGACCAGGCTGCGGGCATAGGCGCGGGCCTCGAACGGGCGCAAATCCTCGGCGCTTTCGCCGACCCCGATCGCATGGATCGGGATGCCGTATTTTTCGGCCAGAGACACCAGCACCCCGCCGCGCGCGGTGCCGTCGAGCTTGGTCATGACGATCCCGGTGACGCCCACCATATCGCGGAAAATCTCGGCCTGGGCGTGGGCGTTCTGGCCGGTGGTCGCATCGAGCACCAGCAGCACCGAATGCGGCGCCGCCGGATCGACCTTTTTGAGGACGCGGACGATTTTCTGCAACTCGCCCATCAGATCGGCCTTGTTGTGCAGCCGTCCGGCGGTGTCGATCAGCAGGATGTCGGCGTCCATCGCCTGCGCCTCGACCAGCGCGTCATAGGCGAGCCCGGCGGCGTCCGACCCGGCCGGCCGCGTCACCACCGGGGCGCCGATGCGCTCGCCCCAGATCTGCAATTGCTCGACCGCAGCGGCGCGAAAGGTATCGCCGGCGGCGAGCACGACCGCCATTCCCTGGTCGCGATATTGCTTGGCGAGCTTGGCGATGGTCGTCGTCTTGCCGCTGCCGTTGACGCCGATCACCAGGATCACAAACGGCCGGCGCGCGCGATCGATGCGCAGCGGCCGGGTCACCGGCTCAATCAGTCGGATCACCTCGTCGGCCAATGCCGCGCGCACTTCCTCGGGCGCCACCTCCTGGTTGAACCGGCTGCGGCGCAGCGCCGCGGTGACCTCGGCGGCAAGTCCGACCCCCATGTCGCTGGCGATCAGCAATTCTTCGAGCTCGAGGAGAGCCTCGTCGTCGAGCCGGCGTCGCAGAAATATCTGGTTGATGCCGTCATTGAGGCGCGCCGAACTGCGCGCGAGGCCGGCCCGCAACCGGCCGAACCAGCCCCGCCGCTCCGCGTTGTCGACGGCCTCGCTTGGCGCGGCTGTGTCGGGCGGCGACCGCGGCTCTGGTTGCGCCTGCTCGCCGGCTTCCTCGGCTGCCGGGGTTGGCTCCCGAAGCGCGACTTCTGCTTCGACCGACGAAGCCGGCGTGTCCTCGGTCTGCGGCGTGGTTTCGGCCGGAACATTGCGCCGCCAGAACCTCATTCGCCCAGCGCTCCGGCGCCCGGCGCTCCCGCAACCGGCGCTCCGATGAGGCTGCTCCCATTGCTGTCGATCAGCCGCATCGGCCGCACCGACCCGGCTTCGGCGGCGCCGGCATAGACGATTTCGGCGTAGAACTCGGCGCGCCCGCGGCCGGGGCGTTCGATCAGCACCGAGGTCTGGCTGCCGATGCGCGCCTTGAGCTCGGCGGCGAGAGCGGCTTGGCCCGCCGCCCGCAATCGCCCCGCCCGTTCCTTGATCTCGGCTCCGGCGACCGCCGGCATCCGCGCCGCCGGCGTGCCGGGCCGCGGGCTATAGGGAAACACGTGGACAAAAGCCAGACCACATTCGGCGATCAGATCGAGGCTGCGGCGAAACATCTCCTCGCTCTCGGTCGGGAAGCCGGCGATCAGATCGGCGCCGAGCGCCAGCTCCGGGCGCAACGCGCGAGCCCGGCGCGCGACCGCGATCGCTTGCGTGCGCGAATGCCGCCGCTTCATGCGCTTCAAAATCAGATCGTCGCCGGCCTGCAACGATAGGTGCAGGTGCGGCATCAGCCGGTTCTCCTCGGCGATCAGCCGCCACAGCTCGGGGTCGATCTCGACCGGGTCGAGCGAGGATAGCCGCAGGCGCCCGAGCTCGGGCGCCGCGGCCAGCAGCCGACGGGCCATCTGTCCCAGGCTTGGCGCACCCGGCAGATCGGCGCCGTAAGCGGTCAGATCGACCCCGGTCAGCACGATCTCGCGATAGCCGGCGGCGACCAGATGGCGCGCCTGCTCGACGATGCTGCCGATCGGCACCGAGCGGCTCGGGCCGCGGGCGTAGGGGATGATGCAAAAGGTGCAGCGATGGTCGCAGCCTTGCTGGACCTGGAGAAAGGCGCGCGCCCGGCCCTCGAACCCGTCGACCAGGCGGGCCGCGATCTCGCCGCGCTCCGGCTGCGGCGGCTCGGTCGAAAGATAGCTCTGCGGCCGCAGCTTGGCCCGGTTGCCGAGCACCTGGTCGACCTCGGGCATCGCGGCATACCGCTCCGCCGCGATCTCGGCGGCGCAGCCGGTGACGATGATCCGGGCCTCGGGATGATCGCGGCGAGCCCGGCGGATCGCCTGGCGCGCCTGCCGCTCGGCCTCGGCGGTGACGGCGCAGGTGTTGACGATGATTGCGCCTTCGAGCCCGGCGTCGGCCGCCGCCCGGCGGATGATCTCGGATTCGAACGCGTTGAGCCGGCAGCCGAAGGTGACGATTTCGTTTGCCTGCACGGGCCGCCTCAACCTTTGGCGATGGGGCCGGCGGCGAGGAGGGCGGGATCGAAGCTCCCCTCAAAGCTCAGCGCCGCCGGGCCGGTCATGATCACGTGGCCGTTTTCGCGCCAGTCAATGTCGAGGGCGCCCCCGTCGAGCGCCACCAGCGCGCGGCGCCCGGCGAGGCCCCTCCGATGGGCGGCGACCACCGCCGCACAGGCGCCGCTGCCGCAGGCGCGGGTGATCCCGGCGCCGCGCTCCCAGACCCGCAGCCGGATCCGGCCGCGATCGCGCACCGTCGCCACGCCGATATTGGCGCGCTGCGGGAACAGCGGGTGATGCTCGAGGGCGGGACCCAGCGCCGCCAGATCGATCGCTTCGGCGTCGGCGACGAAAAAGGTCGCGTGCGGGTTGCCGATATTGGTGCAGACCGGCGCCGACAGCGGGCCGAGCGCCAAATCCAGGCGATCGGTGTCCATCGCCCGCGCCAGCGGGATCTCGCGCCATAGGGTGCGGGCCGGCCCCATATCGACCGCGACCTGCCCGTCGGCCATGATAAGGGTTTCGAGCAGCCCGGCTGCCGTCTCGATCCGCACCCGCCGATCGCCGGTCTCGCGGCTCACCAGCCAGCCGACGCAGCGCGTGGCGTTGCCGCAGGCTTCGGCCTCGCTGCCGTCGGGGTTGCCGATGCGCATCAACAGCTGCGCCATGGGGTCGCGCGGCGGCTCGAGCACGATCAGCTGGTCGCAGCCGATGCCGGTGCGGCGGTCGGCCAAGGCCCGAGCCGCGCCGATCCCGACCGCAAGATCGCCGCGCCGGGCGTCGAGCACGACAAAATCGTTGCCGAGGCCGTGCATCTTCAGAAACGGCACCTTGCCCATTGCGCCCGGTTATATGGCGGCGCCGCCGGTCCTGTCCAACGTCCGCCGCCGAGCCGCAGAAACGGGGCCGGGCTCAGCCCCGCCTGGAGGCGGATTTCGCGGCGACGTGACGAGCGCTCGCCCGAGCGCGCCTTGCCGAGCCGGTTCGCCGCACCGCCGCGGCATTGTGCTCGAACCGGGATCGCCGCGCGCTCCGGCCGAGCGCCACCGCGCTCCTTTCCCGCACCGTCCTGGTTCTGAGCGTCCTGGTTCTGAGCGTCTCTGGATTTGGCGGCGCGGACCGGGCGGCCCGCAATTCTGACAGTTCTAGCGGCGGCGGAGCGGCGAATGCCGGCGCGGCGCCCGGCGAGCCGGGCGTGACGGATCGTCCTCGTCTGGGGCGAACGCGCCACCGAGGCTGGTTCCGACGCCGGGCCGGTCGGCTCGTTATAGGCGGTCCCAAGCGGCGATTGGCCGGGGCTGCCCGGCGCCACGGTGAGGTTTTCATTGACCAGATAGGCCGGTGCGTCGCCGCCGGGGACGAAATTCTTGGTGCCGGTATCCGGCATCCCGGCGGCGTACGCCGGCGAGCCGGCACAGGCCAGCATGGCGGCAAAGCAAATTCTCGTAAGCTTGCTCGGCATCGGTCTCCCCTGCTGCCGTTCGCACTCAAAAACTCAACCGAAGAATTTTGCCGCCAGCGGCACCCCCGTGGCGACCGCAATCATCGCGCCGCCCTGCAACCTCACGTCCCGCCTGAAAATCCTGATCCGGGCTCGAGACAGCGCGCGCTCCGTGCGTACTTCCGCGGCGAATCTGTCGAGACCGCCTTCGAGTCGCGCGCTCACTTGTTGCCGGCCTCCCACTCTTCCTGCGTCATCCGATCCATCAGAAACAGATCGCTGGTGCGCGCGTACCAGCCGCGGCCATGCATGCGGCCGATCAGGCGCATCTTTTCGGTGCTGACATACATCTTCACCGGATCGACGAGGTCGTCGCGGATGTGAATATGGATTACCCGGCCGACTTCCAAGGTCGAGCGCGGCCCGAGCGACAGGCCGGTGATCCGCCGGCATTCGAAGCTGACCGGCGCTTGCGCGATGCGCGGCGCGCGTACGCCGGCGGACGGCAGCGGCGTCAGCTCGGCCTTTCCGAGCTCGTCGACGCCGGCGGGAAAGTCGACGGCGCAGATGTTCATGCGCCGGGCCAGCGCCTCGTCGACCAGATTGACGACGAACTCGCCGCTGTCGCGGATGTTGCGCTCGGTATCCTTGTAGCCGTCGCCGCCAGCGTCGCCGGGACTGATGCCGAGGACCACCACCGGCGGCGCCGAGCTCACCGCGTTGAAAAAGCTGAACGGCGCCGCGTTGACCCGGCTCTTGCCGTCGACCGTCGTCACCAGCGCGATCGGCCGCGGCACCACCGTTGAAACCAGAAGCTTGTAGGCGTCCGCCGCCGGAATCTGCGCCAGGTCGAAATGCATTCGATGCCCCCGAGCTTTGCGTGCATGCGGCGATAATGTGAATTCTGCCGCGGGGGCGCAATCGTGGGATGCGTTGGGGCGCGATCGGGACCGGCTATGCCGTGGCGGGATCGACCGGACTCGGTCAACGCTTCTAGGTGAGGCGCGGTGGCGGTCGAGCGGTCGTGCGGGTTCGCGGGCGAGCTACGACCCGAGCATTTGTTGTGGCCTCGCCGCCGCCGCAAGCGCTCGCGCCGGCCGTCCTCGCCTCGGTCGCCGCGACGCGGCCGGGCGGGCTCGAACTGGCGCCGGCCCGTCGGCATTGGCCCGCGATCCGGTCCTGGCCGCAATCCAGGCGCGACCCTCCGGCGCCTCGATCGTCGCGAAAACCCGGATTTCGCCCGGGATCAGAAAGCGAATCGCTTTGACGGTCAGCCGCACCCAGGCGATATCGGTGACGATCGCGATCCGCTCGCAGCGCGTCGCATGGTCGATCCCCAGATCGAGATCGTCCCATGCGGCGCCGGGAAAGCGCGAGTTGAGTTCGTAGTAGAGCCGCATCTTGTCGCGCCATTTGAGCGATTGCTCGACTGCCGGGGTCAAGACGTCATGACATTCCTGCCTGGTCACCCGCCCCCTGACCGAAATGCCGACGACGTTCTTCGGCAGGCCTTCGATAAGCTCGATCATCGGCTGTTCCTCCGGATGATCTGCGGGTGACCAGGAACTCAGATAGCCGTCAGGCGATCACGATGTCTGACAGGTGGCCTAGAACTTGACCCGGAACATGCCAATCAGCGCCTGCTCGGTGCCGCGGATGTTGGCGACCACCTCGCGCTGGCCCCACATATATTCGACACCGGTGTCGATGAACGCGACCGGGCTCCAGATCAGGTTGACGTGCGCGGTCATCACCTGCTTGTTGGCGACGGTCAATTCAACCGGCCCGATCAGCTGCGAGGGGATTTCCTGGTGGGCATAGCCAAAACTCGCGGTCGACCGCAAATTGTCCAGCCACCAATGCTGATAGCCAGTGTCGCCGCCGAATTCCTGGATCGGCTTGACCAGG
This sequence comes from uncultured Alphaproteobacteria bacterium, assembly GCA_963814805.1. Lineage (GTDB taxonomy): Bacteria > Pseudomonadota > Alphaproteobacteria > ATCC43930 > CGMCC-115725 > AP-15. The sequence continues at coordinate 34,993 of CAWFER010000019.1, forward strand.
ACCAGGCTGGCGGCCGCGGCGCTCGTAGGGGTGACCAGATAGTTGGTCGCCAGTCCGGCGTCGTCGGTTTCGTTCAGATAGCGGCCGATGCCATTGCCGATCGTGAACTGCCAGGTGAAATCGTCCTTGCCCCAGCCGAACCAGCCGGGCTTGACATCGCCGGAAATCCCGCCGCCGCCGCCGAAGAAGCTGCGATCGACGAATTTTCCGTCGTTGATCGTCAGATCGCGACCGACCAGCTTGAAGTCGACATGGCCCCAGGGCTGCGACCAGTACGAGGCGAAGGTGATGTCGGGAGCCTTGGAGACGGCCGGATCGCCCGACAAGGTGCAGCCGGCGGCATTTACCACCGTTACGCCGTTGGCTACACAAATTCCGGTGCCGCCATTGCTGGCGAAAACAAGGCTGCTGGTGGGAGACACGACCTGGGCGCTCGCGTCTGACGCGGTCTTGCCGGCAGGCGTGATCACGTCGGTTTCGGGCGTCTCGATCGAGGCCGACCAGGCGCTGCCATAGGGGCCGGCATAGGTGTAGCGCACCTGCGGGATGCGCACCACGCCAGCTTCGCCGACATTGCCGCCGAAATCGATGGTTTCCGGGCTGGCGTCGGGGTCGGAGAAGTTCGAGTTGGCCTGCCCGGCGAGGATCCCGCCCAAGGTGCCGTAGGCATAGCGCAGGCGCGGGATCAGATTGTCGGCGACCGCCACCTGACCGGTGCCGCCGGCGCTGAAGCCGTTGGTGCCGGCAAAGTCGAATTCGATAAAGGTGCGCGCCTCGCCATAGGCGGTCGGCGTGCGGGTTTCGACATTGAGCCGCGATTCACGCGGGCTCTCGGAGAAGATCCCGTTGCCGCGCGAATGCGCCGGGTTCGCCGGCACGATATTGCCCGCGGTCGGGTAGCCCGGCACGCTCTGCCCTCCTTTGACGTCGAGCGGCATCGAGAGCACCTGGCCATTGTCGCCGACGGTGGTGGTCTGGACCCCGTTCTCCGGGCCGTTCTGGAACCAATAGTCGAGGATTTCGCTGGCGAACCCGCCGACCCGGATCGAGGTGTCGGTGCCGGGGATCAGGAAGGATCGCGGAAAGCTGCCGCCGAGCAGCGCCGCGCCCGGCACCGGTCTGGTGCCATAGGCGGACCCGCCGGTGGTGCCGGGCGCGCCTAATGGCGCCATCTGCGCCTGGGCCTGGGCCAGCTGGTCGATCCGCTGCTGCAGCAATTGCTGGTTGGCGCGCAGATCGGCCAATTCGTCGGCGCGCGCGCCGGGAAGACTTGCCAGCAACGCGACCGCCGCGGTCATCCCGCCGATCGCCGCCAAAGACTTTTTACCGTGCGTTCTAATCATCGTTAGCCGCTCCCCCGGTGACCAGCGTCCTAAATCACAGGTTGATGTTGATCGAGTGCGGCCTCTCGGTGCCATCCATCGTCGGATTGAAATCAGGTGTAGGAAGGGTCTAGACCGAGGTGCTTTAAGGATTAGATCGTTCAGTCGTAAGTATTTGACAAAATTGTCTTTGTGGATGCGATCGCAACCGCACTGGGGCGACCGTCCGGGGCAGGTTCGCGGGTTCTAAAGGGTCGTATGCTCAGGGTTGTGCTATATTTACCACATCCCTGAAACGGGATGGGTGGCGGCCTGGCTCGGCCCCGCAGCCGATGATCGGGGTCAGGGGCTCGCGGCGCTGCTTCGCGGCATGCGCAACGGCGGGCGCATCGACGCCTCGGCCGGCCGGTGCTCGTGCTCGCGCAACCATTTGGCCACTTGGCTGCGGCGCTGCAGGTTGAGCTTACCGAGCAGGTTGTGCACATGCGATTTCGTTGTCGCCAGGCTGATGTTCAGCTGGCGGGCGATTTCCTTGTCGCTGAGCCCGGTCATGATCAGCTGGGCCGCCTGCCGCTCGCGCTTGGTTAGCGCCGGCGCCGAGGCCCCGGCATCGCGGCCGCTGGCCGGAAGCGCGCCGAGAGCGATCCGGCGCATCAGGCCGGCGGCGACGCGGCTGGAGCAGACCTGCCTGCCGCTGTGAATATCGACGACGAGGCGCACCAGATCGGTCAGCGCCGCGGTGCTCGGCACGTAGCCGATCACGCCGGCCTCGGCCCAGGCGATGATGTCGTCCTCGGTCTCCCTGACGGCGATGACGACGATCCGCATGCCCGGCACGGTCTCGATCGCGCGCCTGACTGCGGCGGCGCTCGGGGCGATCGTCGCGTCGAGCAGCACGATGTCGACGTCGAGCGCCGAGCCGAGCGCGGCTGCTTCGAACAGATCGGCGCACAGCCTGACCACCGAGACGCGCGGATCGCGCTCGAAAACATCGGCCAGGCCCTCGCGCAAAAAGCGCACGCCGGAGACGATAGCAATTCGCAAATGTGGCGCGTCGGGCGAAAACGCGATCGCCTCGCGCGGCGCAGCGCTCGTCTCCACGGCAACCCTCCCATCACGGTGGCCGGCGCGGGCCTGGCCCAACGGGGCTGAGCCCGGGGACGCGTGAAACTCCCGTCGTCCAGGGATGGTCTTTCGCCTGGAAGGCGATCGAGGTCTCCCTGCCGTCGCTGGCGACCCCGGCGCGCTATTTAGCTTTTTAAGAGAGCTGCGCCCGGCCGCTTCGACTTGATCGCAAACTATGATGCTCGAGCGCCGCCTGTCCAGCGCGATGTTCACACAATTGTGATTTGCCAAAGCGCATGGCTGTGATTTGCCAAAGCTGATGGCGCGATCTGCCCGGGAGTTATCGGCGGCGCCGATTCGGCAGATCGGATCTCGGCGCGTCAGGCGCTTGGGGCGCGTCGCGCCGGCCCTGCGATTGACAGCAGACCGGGTCGAGTTTAAAGCTCCGCCGCCGCTCCCCGGAGCGAGCGGGCCAACCCCGGGTCAAGGCCGTGGGCCGCCAGTCCCGCGAGTGTCGCGCACTGGCGCGACGCGTCTTCGGCCCGCTGTTTCGGGAATTGCGATGTTCGACAGCCTGACCGACCGCCTCGGCGATGTTTTCGACCGGCTGCGCCGCCATGGCGCGCTGAGCGAGGACGATGTCGCCGCCGCCCTGCGCGAGATCCGGCTGGCGCTCCTCGAAGCCGATGTGGCGTTGCCGGTGGTCCGCGACTTTGTCGCCGCGGTGCGCGAAAAGGCGCTGGGCCAGGAGGTGCTGCGCTCGGTGACTCCGGCGCAGATGGTGGTCAAGATCGTCCACGACCGTCTGGTCGAGATCCTCGGCGGCGCGGGGGGCGGCGCGGATGAGAATGGCGGCCCCGGCGGGCTCGATCTCAACGCCCCGGCGCCGGTCGCGATCATGCTGGTCGGCCTGCAAGGCTCGGGCAAGACCACGACCGCAGCCAAGATCGCCAACCGGCTCAAGGGGCGCGAGCGCAAAAAAGTGCTGCTCGCCTCGCTCGACGTGCAACGCCCGGCGGCGCAGGAGCAATTGGCCGTGCTCGGCCGTCAGATCGGCGTCGCCAGCCTGCCGATCGTGGCCGGCGAAAAGCCGGTGGCGATCACCAGGCGGGCGCTCGAGACCGGGCGCGCCCAGGGTTACGATGTGGTGATCCTCGACACCGCCGGCCGGCTCCACATCAACGAGGAGTTGATGCTCGAAGTGGCCGCGGTGCGCGAGGTTGCCCAGCCGCACCAGACCTTGCTCGTCGCCGATGCGATGACCGGGCAGGATGCAGTCAACCTCGCCAAGGCCTTTGGCGAGCGCGCCGGCATCACCGGGATCGTTTTGACCCGGGTCGATGGCGACGCGCGCGGCGGGGCCGCGCTGTCGATGCGCGCGATCACCGGCAAGCCGATCGTCTTCGTCGGCGCCGGCGAGCGCATCGGGGCGCTCGAACCGTTTCATCCCGAACGCATCGCCGGGCGCATCCTCGGCATGGGCGATGTCGTCAGCTTGGTGGAAAAGGCGGCCGAAACGGTCGACCACGACGAGGCTGAAAAGCTCGCCGCCAAGATGGCCAAGGGCAGCTTCGATCTCGACGACCTCGCCGGCCAATTGCGCCAGATCCGGCGGATGGGAGGAATGGGCGGCATGCTGTCGATGCTGCCGGGGATCGGCAAGCTCAAAAAGCAGCTCGGCGACGCGAACATCGACGAGACCGTGGTCAAGCGCCAGGAGGCGATCATCTCGTCGATGACCAAAAGCGAGCGGCGCAACCCGATGCTGCTGAACGGCTCGCGGCGGCGGCGCATTGCCGGCGGCTCGGGCGCGTCGGTCCAGGAGATCAATCGCCTCCTAAAGCAATACCGCGACATGGCCGACATGATGAAAAAGATGAAAAAGCTCGGCCCCAAGGGGGTCGCCCGCCACGGCCTCGCCGGGCTGATGCCCGGCGGCGGCAGCCTGCGCCATTGACCGGCCGGGCCGACCAATCAGGATGCTAATAGGATGACACCATGTCTTTGAAAATCCGCCTGGCCCGCGGCGGCGCCAAAAAGCGGCCCTATTACAGCATCGTCATCGCCGATTCGCGCAGCCCGCGCGACGGGCGCTTTATCGAACGGGTCGGGACCTACAACCCGATGGTCGATCGCTCGCACCCCGATCGGATCACCTTGAAATCGGAGCGGGTGCAGCATTGGCTCGGGGTCGGCGCCTTGCCGACCGACCGGGTCGCGCGCTTCCTGGGCGAGGCCGGGCTGATCGAAAAGCCGGCGATGCGCGAGACCCCGACGAAGTCGGCGCCCAAGGCCAAGGCGCAGGAACGCCAGAAGGCGGCGGCCGAGGCAGCCGCGGCGGCGGCCGGGCGCGGCTGAGCGCGGGTCCGGCGCCAAGCTTGCCAGCACGCCCATGCCAGCCTCGGCAAAGCAGGTCTGCGTCGGGGTCGTCACCGGCCCGCACGGGGTCGGCGGCGCGGTTCGGATCAAGAGCTTCACCGCGCGCCCCGAAGATGTCGCCGCCTATGGACCGCTCGCTGACGAGACCGGTCGCCGGCGGCTGGAGCTGCGCCTGCTCGGCGCCGCCAAGGGCGTGCTGATCGCCCGTCTGTCGGGCGTCGACGACCGCAACGGCGCCGAGGCGTTGCGGGGCTTGCGTCTTTATCTGCCGCGCGAGGCGCTGCCGCAACCCGAACCTGAGGAATATTATCACGCCGATCTGATCGGGCTCGAAGCGGTGCTGGGCGACGGCACGCCGCTCGGAAAGGTGCGCGCGGTCCACGATTTCGGCGCCGGCGACACGCTCGAAATCGAGCGCCCCGGCGCGCCGCCGGCGATGGTCCCGTTCACCCGGTCGATCGTCCCGGTCGTCGACATCGACGCTGGCCGGCTGGTGGTCGCGCCGCCGCCGGGGCTCATCGACGATGGCGCGACCGAAGCCGGTTCCGCCGCCGGAGAGCAGGGATGACCTGGCGGGCGACGGTGTTGACGATCTTTCCGCAGATGCTGCCGGGACCGCTGGCTTTTTCGCTGGCCGGCAAGGCGCTCGACGCAGGGCTGTGGCGGCTTGAAATCGTGGACATCCGCGGCTTTGCGGGCGATAAGCACCGCTCGGTCGATGACGCGCCCTATGGCGGCGGGCCGGGGATGGTCATGCGGCCGGATGTGCTCGACGCGGCGGTGGCCGGGTCGGGCGGGGACGGCCCGCTGCTGCTGCTGTCGCCGCGCGGGCGCCGGCTCGACCAGGGACGGGTGGCGGCGCTGGCGGCGGGAGCGGGGGTGACCCTGATCTGCGGCCGCTTCGAGGGCGTAGACGAGCGCGTGCTCGAAGCCCGGGCGATCGAGGAGGTGAGCCTCGGCGATTTCGTGCTGTCCGGCGGCGAGCCGGCGGCGATCGCTTTGATCGACGCCTGCGTGCGGCTGCTGCCCGGGGTGGTTGGCGATGCGGCGGCCTTGGCCGAGGAAAGTTTTGCCGCGGGTTTGCTCGAATACCCGCAATACACCCGGCCGCAGCTGTGGCAGGGGCGGGCGGTGCCGGCGGTGCTGGTGTCGGGCGATCATCGGCGGATCCGCGACTGGCGGCGGGCCGAGGCCGAGCGGCTGACCCGCGAGCGGCGCGGCGATTTGTGGCAACGCTATCTGGCCGCACCCGGTCATGCGGGGCGCGCGGAGCAGAAAGATCAAGAGGTCGAAGGATGAACCTTCTTCAGCAATTGGAGCACGAGCAGGTCGAAAAGCTCGCCGCCAGCCGGGGGGCGCCGAAATTCGAGCCGGGCGATACGGTGCGGGTCTCCCTCAAGGTCGTCGAGGGCGAGCGCGAGCGCATCCAGGCGTTCGAAGGCGTGTGCATCGCCCGCAAGAACGCCGGCGTGAACTCGAACTTCACGTTGCGCAAGATTTCTTACGGCGAGGGCGTGGAGCGGGTCTTTCCGCTCTATTCGCCGCGGATCACCGCGATCGAGGTGGTCCGCCGCGGCGTCGTGCGTCGCGCCAAGCTCTATTATCTGCGCGGCCTGACCGGCCGGCGCGCCCGCATCGCCGAACGCTCCCGCGACAGTGTGCGCCAGGAACCGGCGCCGGCCAAGACCGCCGGCGGCGAATAACCAATCGGAGGGATCGCAATCATGCCCGCACCGCGCACGTTGTTCGACAAGATCTGGGAAAGCCATGTCGTCGCTCCGCAGGGCGAGGGCACCTACCTGATCTATATCGATCTGCACCTGATCCATGAGGTCACCACACCGCAGGCCTTCGAGGGGTTGAAGCTCGCCGGGCGCAAGGTCCGCCGCCCCGACAAGACGATGGCGGTGGCCGATCACAACATCCCGACCACCAACCGCAGCGCCGGCGCCAGCGGCATCGACGACCCGGATTCGAAGCTCCAGGTCGACACCCTCGAGCGCAATGTGCGCGAGTTCGGCGTCCCCTATTTCCCGATTGACAGTCTCGACCAGGGCATCGTCCACATCATCGGGCCGGAGCAGGGCTTGAGCCAGCCCGGCATGACCATCGTCTGCGGCGACAGCCACACCGCGACCCACGGCGCCATGGGCGCGCTGGCCTTCGGCATCGGCACCTCCGAGGTGGAGCACGTCTTGGCGACCCAGACCCTGATCCAGGCGCCGGCCAAGAACATGCTGATCAAGGTCGAGGGCGGGCTCGGCGCCGGGGTCAGCGCCAAGGACGTGATTTTGGCGATCATCGCCAAGATCGGCACCGCCGGCGGCACCGGCCACGTCTTCGAATATGCCGGCAGCACCTTCCGCGACATGTCGATGGAAGGGCGCATGACCGTGTGCAACATGTCGATCGAGGCCGGGGCGCGCGCCGGGCTTGTCGCCCCCGACGACAAGACCATCGCCTATGTGATGGGCCGGCCCTACGCGCCCAAGGGTGCGGCGTGGGAGCAGGCGGCCGCCTATTGGCGCACCCTGCCGTCCGATCCCGGCGCCAGCTACGACAAGGAGGCGCATCTCGACGCCGCCGACATCGCCCCGCACGTCACCTGGGGCACCAACCCGGAGCAGGCGGCGCCGATCACCGGGCGGGTCCCCGACCCGGCCCGGATCGACGACCCGCTGAAGCGGGCGGCGGTGCAACGCTCGCTCGAATACATGCAGCTAAAGCCGAACACCTTGCTGACCGACGTCGCGGTGCAGCGCGTCTTTATCGGCTCGTGCACCAACAGCCGCATCGAGGATCTGCGCGCCGCCGCGGCGATCGCCAAGGGCCGCAAGGTCGCCGACGGCGTCGTAGCGCTGGTCGTGCCGGGCTCCGGCCACGTCAAGCACCAGGCCGAAGAGGAAGGCCTCGACCGGGTCTTTATCGAGGCTGGGTTCGAATGGCGCGACGCCGGCTGCTCGATGTGCATGTCGATGAACAACGACAAGGCGATGAACGGTGAGCGGGTGGCCACCACCTCGAACCGCAATTTCGAGGGCCGCCAGGGCAAGAACGCCAAATCCCATCTGATGGGCCCGGCCATGGCCGCCGCCGCCGCCGTCACCGGCAAGCTCAGCGACGTGCGCCAATTGGGCTAATTACCGGGGCGCGGATGCAGCAGTCTGCGTGGCTGGGAGTATACTTGCAGGGAGACGAATGGAGGTGGCCGAAACTGATAAAGGAAATGAACCAAGGCGAAGGCTTTCTTGGCTAATTCATGCCGGAATCATCACAGTCATCGCGTTTGCAGTGACCACCGCACGAACCAATTGGCGCTTTGTAGACGCTCACGCTGATGACCCCCATGTGCTTTCAGCCATCGCTGCGAGTTTCGTAGGAGTTTTCTTGTTTTGGGGATTTCTTTGGGTGATCGGACTCCTGATTTGGCGAGGGATCCGAGCCTCCTTCAGGTCCTGATTTCAACGTTAGGCAGAGGCTAAAATGGCGTTGCCCTCGGTCGGTCTACATCTTAGGGTCCGATACATCGACGTACTCAGGTACGTGCTTCACGTCGAGGTGACCGAGCCTGGTCAATCCGGTGAATTCGTGGGTCGAATTGATCGCGTCTTTGCTGAAGAAGATGGAGAGGTTACAGGTGGCGACGTAAGGAAGCTATTGGGACAAGAGATGACGTTCAAAGCTTCTGATATCGTTGCATAGTATCGTATCAGATTCTCTTTGAGCTGCTACAGCTTAGCCGATCGAAAACTAAGTGAGGTGCGAGCGCCTGCGGAGAAACTGGTCGCATTCGAGGCGCGGTGCATGTCATCGAAGCACAGCCTATCGCAAATGGACGACAAGATCACCGTGATCAAAGGCAAGATTCACGCGTTGTTATCGCCGATGGATGAACGCCACGGCTACTATCGGCAACGTCTGCATCTTGCTACGTCGTGGGTAAGTTCTAGCGATGGATAGATTTGGCAGGAGATTACATGGAAAAGTTCACCACCTTGACCGGCGTCGCGGCGCCGCTGCCGATCCATAATCTCGACACCGACAAGATCTTTCCGGCGATCTATCTGAAGACCATCAAGCGCACCGGGCTGTCGAAATGGCTGTTCCAGGAAATCCGCTTCAAGCCCGACGGCACCGAGAACCCGGATTTCGTCCTGAACCGGGCCCCGTATCGCAACGCCAAGATCCTGATCGGCGCTGAGAATTTCGGCTGCGGGTCGAGCCGCGAGCATGCGCCCTGGGCCTTGCTCGATTTCGGCATCCGCTGCGTCATCGCCCCGAGCTTTGCCGATATCTTCTACAATAACTGCTTCAAGAACGGCATCCTGCCGATCGCGCTCCCCAAGGAGATCGTCGACGAACTGATGGAAGACGCCAGGAAAGGCGCCAACGCTGTGATGACGATCGACCTCGAAACCCAGACGATCACTCGCCCCGACGGCGAGAAGGTGCAGTTCGAGCTCGGTGCATTTCGCAAGCATTGTCTCCTAAACGGGCTCGATGACATCGGCCTGACCGAGCAGCAGGGCGCCGAAATCGCCGGCTACGAGGAAAAGGCAAATTTGGCGCGCCCGTGGCAGTCGGGCATGACCCAGCGCGGGGCCTGAGGCATGCCGCGGACAACCGGCGCCAATCGCAAGGTCCTGGTCCTGCCCGGCGACGGCATCGGCCCGGAGATCATGCGCGAGGTCCTGCGCGTCGCCGAATTTTTCGACCGCCGCCATATCGCCAGCTTCGAGATTACCGAGGGGCTGGTCGGCGGTGCGGCCTACGACGCCGACGGCGTGCCGCTGACCGATCGCACGCTCGACCAGGCGATGGCTAGCGACGCGGTGCTGTTCGGCTCGGTCGGCGGCCCAAAATGGGAGGCTTTGCCGTTCGAGCAGCGCCCCGAGCGCGGCCTCCTCAAGCTGCGCAAGGAAATGGATCTGTTCGCCAATCTGCGCCCGGCGGTGGTGTTCGAGGCGCTCGCTGACGCCTCCAGCCTGAAGCGCGAGCTGGTCGCCGGCCTCGACCTCTTGATCGTGCGCGAATTGACCGGCGGCATCTATTTCGGCGACCCGCGCGGGGTCGAGCGGATGCCCGACGGCAGCCGCCGCGGCATCAACACCGAGGTCTACACCGAGGCCGAGATCGCGCGCGTCGTTCGCGTCGCCTGCGAGCTGGCGCAGAAGCGCCATGGCCGGGTGTGCGAGGTCGACAAGGCCAACGTCATGGAATTGGGCGGGCTGTGGCGCGAGGTGGCGCAAGAAGTGCGCGACGCCGACTATCCCGAGATCGAGCTCAGCTTCATGTACGCCGACAATTGCGCGATGCAGCTGGTGCGCAACCCCAAGCAGTTCGACGTGATCGTCACCAGCAATCTGTTCGGCGACCTGTTATCGGATTGCGCGGCGATGCTGACCGGCTCGCTCGGCATGCTGCCCTCGGCCTCGCTCGGCGCCGCCGATGCGACCGGCCGGCGCAAGGCGCTCTACGAGCCGGTCCACGGCAGCGCCCCCGACATCGCCGGCCGGGATGTGGCCAACCCGCTCGCCTCGATCCTGTCCTTCGCGATGATGCTGCGCTATTCGTTCGACCTCGCCGAGGAAGCTGATCTGGTCGAGAACGCGGTGCGCCGCGCGCTCGCGTCCGGCGCGCGCACCGGCGACATCGCCGAGCCGGACACGGCGCGTGTCTCGACCGGCGGCATGGGCGACGCCGTCCTGCGCGAGCTCGAAAAATCGGCGTAATCCGCCGGCCGGCCGGCGCCGCCGATTGAAAACGGTTGACTTGCGGGATCGGCCGCCCGCACACTTTGTCCCAATAAAAGCAAAACGCGCCCGCCATACGGGCCGCACAGCGCGAGCAGGGAAGGAATATGCGGATGACGATTATATCGCGGCGTTCGGTGCTTCGCGGCTCTGCCGGGCTGGTGGCGGCGGGAGCGTTGGCGCGGCCCTATCTCGCCAACGCCGCGGCCACGACGGCCAGCATGTGGGTGGTACAGGGCTTTATTCCCGAAGAGGATGCCGCCTACAAAGCCATGGTCGCCGATTACCAGAAGGCCACCGGCAATACGATCAATTACTCCATAATACCGTTCGCCCCGATGCGGGAAAAGATGGTTTCGGCAGTCGCCACTGGCGTCGTGCCGGATATGATGGAGACCGCAGATTTCAACTTTCTATACTTGAACGGCTGGAAAGATAATCTATTAGACGTCAGCGACGTCTTCGAAACGCAGAAAACCCAGTGGAGCAAGAATGCTGTCGATTGCAGCCTTGCCTATGACAATGCCAAGAAAAAGCGCAGCTATTATCAGGTGCCGTGGAAATCGGCCGGGGTCCCGTTCCGTTTTTGGAAATCCTTGGTGGAGAAGTCGGGCCAGAAGGTCGCGGACGTGCCCAAGACCTTTGATGCGTTCAACGAATTTTTCAGGCCGGTGCAGGACGCTCTGCGCAAGCAGGGGATGCGCGACATCTATGCCTACGGCTATCAGCTGACCGATACCGGGGTCGATCCGATCAATACCTTCAACATCTTCATGATCGCCAATGGCGGCGAGGGCTTCGTCACGCCGAACGGCCAGCTTCATGCCGATGACCCCAAGGTGCGCGAGGCGGCGATCAAGGCCACTACCTATCTGGCCAAGGCCTATACCGACGGTTACGTACCGCCGGTTGTGCTGAACTGGAACGACGCCGACGACAACAACGCCTTCCACGCGAAGCTCGTGGTCATGGATTTCGATGGCTCGCTGTCGACCGAGGTCGCGGTCTACCACGACAAGGCGCAGTACGACGACATCGTGACCTACGGCCTGCCGCTCGGCAATGACGGGCAAGAAGTTGCCGTCCCAGGTCTTCACCTTTGGCGTGGTGATCCCGAAAGGGGCCAAGAACGTCCCGCTCGCCAAGGAGTTCTTGACGCATGTGAGCGAGCCGAAGGTGCTGAACACGTATCTGAAGGCGTCGCTCGGCCGCTGGGTGATCCCGATGCCGGCGATCGCCAAGAGCGACCCGTTCTGGCTCAAAGAGGATCCGCATCGCACGGCCTTGACCGAAATGACCCTGTTCGGCCCGACGATCCCGGTCTACGAGGCGTACAACCCGGGCATGGGTCCGGTCGGGGCGGAGAACGTCATGATGAACGCTGTCATCAACGTCATGAAGAACGGCATGACGCCGCAGGCGGCCATCGATCAGGCGTTCAAGCGGGTCGAGACGACCCTGGCGAAGTTTCCGATCGCGCAGGCGTGAGAGGCGCGGCACATGGCGAGCATATCCGTCCTCGACGCGCGCGGCCCGGCGATCGGGCGGCGGCGCCCGTTCGATTACCTGCGCGGCCACCTGAAGGGCAACGAGTACGCCTGGGCGCTCGCCTTTGTGATCCCCTATCTGGCGGTTTTCATCGCGTTTGTCGCTTATCCGATCGTTTATGGGCTGTGGATGGGACACAACCCGACGCTCTACCGGCAATTGTGGGACGATCCGGTCTATATAAATACTTTAATCAATACGGTGATATACTTAGCTGTCGCCGTAAATGTGAAGATGTTCCTGGCCTTGTTGCTGTCGGGCTTCTTCGTGCGGCCGGGCTGGTGGGTGAAGGCGCTGCTGATTGTCTTCGTCCTGCCGTGGGCGATCCCGGCGCTGCCGGCCTTCATCTCGATCCACTGGATGCTCGACGGCCAATGGGGGTTGCTCAATAACCTGCTGTGGGAGGTGTTCGGCATCAACGGCCCATTCTGGCTCGACTCACACTGGCTCGCCTTGGGCTCGATCATCGCTTCCTATATCTGGAAATACATGCCGTTCTGGACGGTCATCTTCATCGCCGGCCGGATGGCGATCGCGCCGGAGCTCTATGAGGCGGCCGCCGTCGACGGCGCGACCGGGCTGCGGCGGTTCGTCCATATCACCTTCCCGTTGCTCGCCACGCTCTATTTCGTCAATACTCTGTTGTCGACGATCTTTACGGTCGGCGATTTCGCCACGCCGTTCTTCATCACCAATGGCGGTCCGGCGCTGACCACCTACACCTTGGCGAACCTCGGCATCCGTAACGCCTTCGATCTGTCGGATCCAAACCTCGGCGTCGCCACGGTCATGTCGGCGCTGCCGCTGATGATCCCGCTGGTGATCTTTCTGATGCGCAAGTTGCGCACAATGGCCGTGGAGCAGTAACGATGAGCGTCATCGCCGTCGAGCGCAGAGCCAGAGCCGGGGCCGATGCCAATACGCTGCGCGCGGTTCGGGTGGCGCAACGGCGGCGCTATCTGACCGGTTTCGGTTCGGTGATCCTTGGCATCGTGCTGGTGCTGTGGTCGGTCTTGCCGATCTACAACATGGTCATGGTCTCGGTCGACTCGCACAGCGATGTGTTTTCAACCCATCTGTTCCCGCCATATCCCTCGGTCCACAGCTACTGGTTGGTCGTCACCCAGGAATACTGGTATCTCCAGTATTTCTGGGAACAATTCGGCAGAAGCGTGTTTCTCGCCGCGATGACGGTGATCTTCACCTTGTCGATCGGCTCGCTCGCGGCCTTTTCGGTCGGCCGACTGCGCATCCGGCACGGTTGGCTCGTGACCAATTGCGCGCTGTTGACCTACGTTATCCCGGCCTCGTTTCTGGCGATCCCGTTCTACCGGCTGATGGCGCAGTACGGGTTGATGAACAATCTGTGGGCGGTGATCGCCGCGCTCGTCGCCTTCGCCACGCCTTACGCGATCTTCATCTTCCAGCAATACGGCAGAAGCATCCCGATCGAGCTCGACGAGGCGGCGCGGATCGACGGCGCGTCGCCGATGCAGATCTACTTTCGCATCTATCTGCCGCTGTTGATGCCGGCGTTGGTCGCGGTCGGCACCTTTGCGATGTTGTTGGCGTGGAACGAATTTCTCTACCAGTTCTTGCTGTTATCCTCGACGAAGAGCATGACGGTGCCGATCGCGATCGTCCAGTTCCTCAATAGCGATCAGTCGCCGTGGAACTATATGATGGCCACGGCCGTCATTTATGCGCTGCCGCCGGTCGCGATCTACTACGCCTTCCGCCGGTATATGGCCGCCGGCCTGACGATGGGCGGCGTCAAGGGCTGAGCCGCCACTAAGCACGAGTTCACGGCTTCGTCGCCGGCGCGACGGTTCGCGGCCTGGGCATCGTTTCTCCCGGGTGCGGGTCGGCGCGGACCCGATCAAATTCGCCGGACTCGAATGAGGGAGGAATGCATGGACAAGCTGACTAGGCGCTCGCTGCTCCGCGCCTCCGTGGGGGTAGCGGCCGCGGGCGCGATCGCGCGCCCCTACCTCGCCAACGCCGCGGCCACGACTGCGACGGTGTGGTGGGTGCAGGGCTTTGTTCCGGAAGAGGATGCCGCCTTCCGCGCGATGGTCGCCGAGTACGAGAAGGCGAGCGGCAACCAGATCGAACTCAGCATCGTGCCGTTCGCCGCGATGCGCGAGAAGGAAATCGCCGCGGTGACCAGCGGCGTCGTGCCCGATCTCATCAATGTCGGCGACTACTACTTCGCCGTGCTGAGCGCGTGGAAGGACCAGCTGGTCGATCTGAGCGATGTCATCGAGACGCAGAAATCGCAATTCAACCCGACCGCGCTGAGCACCGTCTACGCGTACAACAACGTCGCCAAAAAACGCAGCTATTATATGATCCCGCATCGGGTGGCGGTGGTCCCCTTCCATATCTGGAAATCGCTGGTCGAGAAGGCCGGCTACAAGACCGCCGATATCCCGAAGACGTGGGACGCCTTTATCGATTTCTTCAAGCCGGTGCAGACCAAGCTGCGGGCGCAAGGGACACGCAACATCTATGCCTACTCTTTTCAGATAGGGGCGGTCGGGTTCGATCCGATCTTTACCTTCGACCATTTCAATATCGCCCATGGCGGCCAGCACATCGTTACCCCGGACGGCAAATTGCATACCGGCAACCCGCAAATCCGCGAAGCGGCGGTCAAAGCAGTCACCCAGCTAACAACGGCCTACAAGCAAGGCTTCATCCCGCCAGGGGTGCAGAGCTGGAACGACAACGACGACAACAACGCCTTCCATGCGAAGCTTGTCGTCATGGATTTTGACGGCACGATCTCGACAGAGGTGGCGCTGTGGCACGACAAGGCCGAATACAATGATATCCTGACCACGGGTATGCCGCTGAGCAACGCGGGCAAACAGCTGCCGAGCGTGATCGGCGTCGCGGCGGCGGTGATCCCGAAGGGCGCAAACAACATCGCGATCGCCAAGGAGTTTCTCAAATATTCGATCGAGCCAAAGGTGCTCGCGACCTATCTGAAAGCGGGGCTCGGTCGATTTCTGCCGCCAATGCCATCGATCGTCGAGAACGATAAGGCGTTCTGGCTCGACCCCAAGAACGAGCCGCTCGCGGCCTATACGCGGCAGGGCGTGTTGGATCCGACAATCCCGCCCTACGAGGTGTTCAACCCGGCGCGCGCGCAGGTCTCCACCGAGCATGTGTTCAGCGTCGCGATGATCGAGGTGATGAACAACGGGGTGACGCCGGAAGCCGCGATCGACAAGGCGTTCAAACGGTGCGAGG
Source organism: uncultured Alphaproteobacteria bacterium (assembly GCA_963814805.1). Taxonomy (GTDB): domain Bacteria; phylum Pseudomonadota; class Alphaproteobacteria; order ATCC43930; family CGMCC-115725; genus AP-15. The sequence goes on from CAWFER010000019.1 coordinate 50,318, forward strand.
CGATCTTCGCGAAATACCCGATCCAGCAAGCCTGAGAGGCTAATCCCGACGGCCCGATGGGTTTCGCGCGGCGCGCGCCTGGCCCCGGGCGATCGGCGGCGCGGCGCGAGCTTGAAAAGGCGGCGCGAGGCGGCGAAGATTGCCGCGTCGTACTTCGCCTCGATCGCAATCGACCCAAGCCGCTGCGCTCAGGATCAAGGAGAAAGCCATGCAGACACGGACGCTCGGCCGCGCTGGGCTCGAGGTTTCGGTCCTCGGCTTCGGCTGCGGGGCGGTCGGCGGGCTGATGGTGCGCGGCAGCGCGGCCGATCAGGAGCGGGCGGTGGCGCGCGCGCTCGAGCTCGGCGTCAATTATTTCGACACTGCGGCGATGTACGGCAACGGCGAATCCGAGCGCAACCTCGGCCGCGTGCTGCAAAGCTTGAAGCCCGAGCTTTATCTCGGCACCAAGGTGCGGGTTCCGGCCGCGGAGCGCGGCAATATCGGCGCCGCGGTGACCGCCTCGCTGGAGGCAAGCTTGCAGCGGCTCCAGCTCGACCATGTCGACCTGTTCCAATTGCACAACCACATCATGGTCGACGGCAGCGGCGCCGATTTGACGCCGCAGATCGTGCTCGGCGAGGTGGTCCCGGCGTTCGAGCGGCTGCGCCGGCAGGGCAAGACCCGCTTTTTCGGCATCACCGCGGTCGGCGACACCGCCGCCCTGCATCAGGTGGTCGACGCGCGCGCCTTCGACACCGCGCAGGTCAGCTACAATCTGCTCAATCCCAGCGCCGGAACCACCGTTGCGTCGGACTATCCGGCGCATGATTTCGGCAATCTGTTGGCGCATACCAAAACCGCCGATATGGGCGTCATCGCCATCCGGGTGCTCGCCGCCGGCGCGTTGAGCGGCGCCGAAACCCGCCACCCGCTGGGTTCGCCCAGTGTCGAGCCGATCGGCTCGGGCCGCGATTACCGGATCGACGTCGAGCGCGCGCGCCGGCTCGAACCGCTGGTGCGGGAGGGATTTGCCGGCAGCCTCGTCGAGGCGGCGATCCGGTTTGTCATCGCCAGCCAAGCGGTCTCGACCGCCCTTGTCGGCTACTCGACTCTGGAACAGCTCGAAGCCGCCGCGGCTGCGGTGGAAAAGGGACCGCTGCCGCCGGCTGCGCTCGACCGCCTGAAAACCTTGCAGGATAGCTTTGTCGGCGAGCCTCGTTGATCGCCGCGGTCGTCTCGCCGCCTGGGCATAGCGTTTCCGCGGCGAATCCGCGCTCGCGTTGCGAGCCCGGTCTTGGTCGTCACCTGGGGCAGGATCGCGTTTCGACGCCTGATCCTGACGCATTCGCCTCAACCGCGCGGGTCTGCCCATCCTGAAATAACGCCGGAGGCCGTGCTTGCCGCGCAAACCCGCTGTGGGAACTCGATCCGTCGGCTGGCGTTATGCGCCATCGGACGTTATCGGGATGGCCCATGAACGGTTTCGAAAACTGGTTGGCGGCCGCGGGCTTGCGCCCGGTCCGGCCGGGCGCAGAATGCTGGCGGGTCGAGCGCCTCGGGGCGCCGCGCCAGCCCCGGGATATGCCGCTGGCGGATCCGCCGCAGGGCGGTGCTTTGTCGATCTGGCTCGATCGACTGCGCGAGCCGCGCGAGCCTATCGTCTACCGCATCCATCCGGCTCGCGACAGCGACTAAGCCGGATCGACGCGCCACCGCCGGCCCTGGATAATGGCGCCTGATCGAGCAGCCCGCGTCGGCGCAGCCCGGCCAGCACCCGGGTGAAATGGCCGGTGGCCCCCCGGTCTAGGCCTTCGAGCCAGTTCTGGTCGAGAAACGAGGCGAGCGCCGGCTGGCCGAGGGCCGCTTCCCAAAGGATGCCGAGCAACGAGGCTGCAGCTTCGTCCTCCTCGCGCGCCAACGGGGGCAGCACCGCCGCGCGTTGTGCGGCGGCGCGATCGGTCGTGTCCGGTCCCGGACCCAAGCCGAAATCGACCAGGGCGCGGCGTTCAGGCGGGGCCAGCACGAAATGGGCGATTTCGTGCAGAATGACGTAGGCCTCGGTCGCCCCGTCCAACGCCGTCCCATCCCAATTGAACCGGCAGCGCGTCCCCGGCGGGTGCATCGGCACGGCGAATTGCCGGGCGAGGGCCAACGCCGTCAGGCGATGCCGCTCCGCCCGCGCACCCTCGGCTCGCTGCGGCGCGGTCGCGCAGACCCGCCGGAACACGCAGCGCGCCATCGGATCGCCCAGCCCCGCCTCAAAGCGATCGAGCACTCCGTTCAGATCGCCGTCATTGATCGGCGTTAAGATCATCTGCCCGCGCTGTTCGTCCGAATACCGGTAAATGTGCCGGCCGCGAT
>CAWFER010000020.1:0-39105 GCA_963814805.1 uncultured Alphaproteobacteria bacterium
CCGTTTCGCGAATTTGTCTATACGAGAAGGGCCGGCAACGATCCAGTGCAGACGGTTTCGGTCAGCGGCAAGCCGATTTTCGACGCGTCGGAGGAGTTCTGCGGCTATCGCGGGACCGCGCGCGACATCAGCAAGCAGATGCGAGCCGAGCGCGACCTGCGCGCGGCCAAGGCCGAAGCGGAGGCGGCGAGCCTGGCCAAATCGCGGTTTCTCGCCAATATGAGCCATGAGCTGCGCACCCCGTTGAACGCAATCCTGGGCTTTTCGGAAATGCTGGAGCAAGGCACGGCCGGAGCGCTGCACGGCCGACAGCAGGAATATATCGGCTACATCCGCCAGAGCGGATCGCATCTGCTCGACATCATCAACGAGATCCTCGATTTGGCGAAAATCGATGCCGGCAAGCTCGACCTCGAAGAGGACGCGCCAATCGAGGTGCGCGCCTTTGCCGAGGCCTGCATCGCCCTGGTCGCCGAGCGCGCCGCGGCCGGCATGCTGAAGCTCGCGCTGCAGGTCGAGAACGAAATGCCGCGGCTCGTCGCCGACTCGACCCGGCTCAAGCAGATCCTGCTGAACCTGCTCGACAACGCGATCAAGTTCACCGATCCCGGCGGCGCGGTCGTCCTCGCCATTCGCCGCGGCGCCGATGGCGGGGTCGAATTCGAGGTGCGCGACACCGGATTGGGGATGAGCGCGGCAGAGATCGGGATCGCCCTCGAGCCCTTTGGCCAGGTGGACACCGGCCTCGCCCGCCGTCGCGAGGGCACCGGTCTCGGGCTGCCGCTGGCCCGGCGGCTGACCGAATTGCACGGCGGCGTCCTCGAGATCGACAGCGATAGAGGTCGCGGCACGCGGATGGTCGTCAAGCTGCCGCCGCACCGGGTATTGACCGGATCGGCCGCGCCGCTCGCCGCCCTCGAGGCGCGCCAGGGTGCGCCAATCCCGGTCGGCGCCACCGGCTAGTCGCGGTCGATCCGACTGCCGCCAGTTTTGCCGATGCCGATGCGCGTCCTCCATGTCAGCGCCGAACTCTATCCCTGGGTCAAGTCGGGGGGGCTTGGCGACGTCGCCGCGGCGCTGCCTCCGGCGCTGAGCGCGCTGGGCGTCGAAATCCGGCTGCTGCTGCCGGGATTTGCCGGGTTTCTCGACGCCTTCCACGAGATCGCCGATGTCGCCCGGCTGGCGACGCCGTTCGCGCCGGAGCGGGTGCGGGTGGGTCTGGCCCGCCTGCCAGGGACCGGGCAACTCGCCTATCTCGTCGACCACCCGCCATTTTTCGACCGGCCCGGCAACCCCTATGCGGGTCCGGACGGCAACGATTGGCCCGACAATCATCGCCGCTTCGGGCTGTTCGGCTGGATCGCGGCGGCGCTTGCCCGCGGCGCCGATCGCCGCTGGCGGCCGGACATCCTGCATTGCCACGATTGGCACGCCGGTCTGGCGCCGGCCTATCTCGCCGCGGCCGCGCCGGTCGATCGTCCGGCGTCCTGCGTGTTCACGATCCACAACATCGCCTACCGCGGGCTGTTTGCGCCCGGGACTTTCCCGGAGCTGGGGTTGCCGGCCGGATTCTTTGCGGTCGACGGCGTTGAGTTTTACGGACAGGTTTCATTCATCAAAGCCGGACTGTTCTACGCCGACCGCCTGACCACGGTCAGCCCGACCTATGCGCGCGAGATTCAGACCCCGGATTTCGCCTGGGGCCTTGACGGCCTGCTGCGCAGCCGCGCCAACGTCCTGACCGGGATCTTGAACGGGGTCGATCGACAAGTCTGGGATCCGCGGCGCGACCCGAACCTGCCGCAGGCTTATGGCGTTGACGACGCCGCGGCGGGCAAACGCGCGGCCAAAGCGGCGCTGCAGCGCCGCTTGGGGCTGGGGCAGCGCGAAGGCGCACCGTTGTTCGGGGCGGTGAGCCGGCTGACCCCGCAAAAGGGCCTCGATCTGCTGCTCGCAATCGTGCCCCGGCTGGTGGCGATGGGCGGCCAGCTCGCTCTGCTCGGCTCCGGCGAGGCTGATCTCGAACGCGGCTTCGCGTCGTTGGCTCAAGCGCATCGGGGCGCGGTCGCAGTCGAGCTCGGGTATGACGAGGCGCTGTCGCATTTGATCATCGGCGGCGCCGATATCGTGGTCATGCCGTCGCGCTTCGAGCCGTGCGGCCTCACCCAGCTCTATGCGCTGTGCTATGGCAGCCTGCCGCTGGCGCACCGGGTCGGCGGGCTCGCTGATACGGTCGTCGGCGCCGACGCAACGAATTCTCGCGGACGGGACCGCGACCGGGTTCACCTTTGACGATGAGAACCCACAGGCGCTGTTGGCGGCGATCGAACAAGCGATCGCCTTGTTTGGCGCGCCGTCCGCATGGCCGCGGCTGATGCGCCGGGCGATGACGCGCGACTTCAGCTGGGAGGCCGCGGCCCGCCAGTATCTGGCGCTCTATCGGGGAATGCGGCCGGACCTGCCATCCTAGCTAGATGGAAGCTCGGCGGCCTACCCGTCCGATGGACGGCGGCCCAGGCGGTCGAGCGCCATGCGGGCCATCGGGTCGCGCCGCGGCAACGAGCGGATCTGACGCTCCAGCCGCGTGCGCAGCGCCGGCGCGTCGGGAAACCGGCGATCGTTCCAAAAGCGCTTCGCCGAATCGAAAAAGCCCACCGTATCGAGAAAGGCTGTGGCGAAGTAATAGCTCTCGGGCAATGATTCGCCAGCCGCGCGCGCCATCACCGCGCCATCCTCGGCGATCGCCGTCTCCAGGCACCACGACAGCAGGCGAGCGATCTCGCGCCGGGCGCGCTCGCGCTGAGCCAGGCGCATCTGCGGCCAGCCCAGCTGGAACAGCACCACGACATCATAGTTGTTGTGGTTGGTCAGCCCGTTGTCGTCGAGCCAGCCATTCGGATAGCGGCCGTCGCGGATCTCGATCAAAGTGTCGATCAGTTGCGGCCAATGGCCGATCCGGCCTTCGAGATAGCGCGCCATGTGAAAGGTCATGCTGAGGTCGGTGGTGCGCCACCGCTCGCCGGCGATTTCGTAATCCGCCCCGAAAAAGCCGGTCGCCGGGTCCTGCCAGCGCGCGAGGAAATGCCGGATCACGGTTTCGAGCCGCGGGTCCCACCGATAGCCGGGCGGGCGGCGGCGCAGGATCAGCCGGATGAGGTCGGCGGTAGCGAAGTTCAGCTCCTTGCGGCGATCGATCCCGTCCTCGGCCAAACGCGAGACGACTAGGCTGTCGAGATAGCGGCCGAGACGGAAGGGATGATTGACGCAGTCGAGAAACCGCGGCGGCGGACCGCCGGCGAAGTCCTCAGCGAGCATCGGGTCAACCGAGGCGTCGAGCTTGAGAAACCAGGTCTCGGCTCCGGCGCCGTAGCTGCCGTGCTCGTCGGGGAGAAGACCGCTCGGCGGCTCGGGCAAAGCGGCCGCTGCGCGCAACCGCGCGAGCGCGGTGTCGGCCGCCGCGACGTCGCCGGTATATTGCAGGCGCCAGCTGACTTCGCCCAGGGCCTGCCGCAAGAAGGAGGTGTCGCGGCCGATCGCCTCGGCGCCGTCGAGCCGCGCCTCCAGCCCGCGGAGTTCGGGGTCGACCCGGCGGCAGAACTCGGCCATTGCCGGAAAATAGCGGCCGAGGGCGGCTTGCGGGCGCCAGCCGGGAGGCGGCCGCAGAACTTCGCCCGGAGTGCCGCGAATTCATCCGGCCGACGCCCGCGCGGCGGGTCAGTCGGCGGCTTCCGCGTCGGCTTTCGCGGCGACCCGGTCCGGCTGGGTCAGCGAGCCGAAGGCGGCCACACAACACAACCCGGCCCCGGCGATGACGATCGCCAGGGTCAGCGGGCTGCCGCTGCGGCCGAAGGTCAGCGCCGCGGTGGCGAGGGCGGCGCCGCCCATCTGGATGAAGCTGCCGAGACCCGAAGCGGCGCCGGCGATCCGCGGGTCGACCCCAAGACTGCCGGCGGCGGCGTTGGGGGTGATCAACCCACTGCCGCAGCACACGAAAATCATCGGCCCGATCACGATATAGGGACCGGTGAGATGCAGCAGCGCCAGCAGCACCATGACCAAGCCGGCCGGGATCAATACAGTTGTGCCGATCGTGATCAACCCGTCGACCCCGAGCCGGCCGGTCAGACGATTGGACAGAAAGCTGCCGACCAGAAAACCCATCGGCGGCAGCGCGGCGTAATAGCCGTAGTGTTCGGGGCTGATGCCGAAACTGCCGATCAGCACCGCCGGGGCGCCGGCGGCGAAGATATTAAACCCGGCATGGGCGCCGGCGGCGGAGAGAGCATATCCGAGAAAGCGGCGAGCGCCGATCAGCCGGCGGTAGCTCGCCAGCATGCCCTCTGCGCTCGATCGCTCCGGCGAGGCGCCGCCGCGGTCAGGAACGTAGCGGATCATCAGCGCCATGGTGAAGCAGGCCAGTGCGGCGACGGCCAAAAAGTTCGCCCGCCAGCCGACCCATTGCTGCAGATAGCCGCCCAGCACCGGCGCGCAAGCCTGCACCACGGTCGCGGCGAACGCCCGTCCGGCGATGACCCGGGCAGCGGCCTCAAGGCCCCAGATCTCGCGGATCAGGGCGCGGCCGACGACCATGCCGGCGCAGGCGCCGATCCCCTGAAGGATGCGCGCCGCGATCAGCATTTCGATGCTCGTGCTGGCGGCGCAGAACAGGCTGCTGACCGCGCTCAACGCCAGGCCCCAGAGCACGGTGCGGCGCCGGCCGAGGCGATCGGACAGCGGCCCCAGCACCAGCATGCTGACCGCGAACGCCAGCAGATAGCCGACAAAGGTCAGCTGCACCTGGGCGATCGAGGTATCGAAGGCGCGAGCGATCGCCGGCACCGAGGGAACATAGATGGTCGAGGCGACGATCCCCAGCGACGACGCGCCGGTCAGGCTCAACAACACGACCCGGCGGCGCAGCGGGCTGAAGCCGTCCGCGGTCAGGGAGGCATCGCCCGGGGGCTCACGCATGGCCGAGACTCGCCGGCGGAATTGGCCGCGAATAACCCGGTTTGGGGTTCGCCAGTCTGCCGCTCGAAGCGCTTTAGGCTACGGGTCCGGCAGCCCCGGCGGGACAGCCCGGTCAGCCGGACGGGCCGGCGCGCCAGCCAGTGGTCGAGCGGCGTCACCGGCAGCGCCAGCTCCTCGCCGTCGCAATCGGGCGACAGCAGAACGGTCAGCCGTCGGGTCCCGGCGGGCCAGGCGATCTCGAGGCGTCGGATCGGCGCCCCGGCGGCGCGCCGACCGGCGCCATCTTCGCGGCGGGCCAACTCGGATACCGGGACGCCGGCGCCCGAGAGCGGCCCGTGTAGCTGATCCGCCGGACCGCGCGCAAACGAGCGCGGCGGCGGCGGTGAGACCAGCTCAAAACGGGCGGCCGCCGGCTCCAGGATGCGGGCGACGAGCCGATCGCCGCCCAATCGAAATCGGGCGAAGGTTCCGGCCAAGCTCAGCACCTCGGCGCTGGTGTGAATCGCCCAGGCGATGTCGCTGCAGCTGCGGGGATCGACCTCGTCCTGGATGACCACCTGCCGCCCGATCAGCGCCGCCCCGCGCCGCACCGTGCCGGCAGGCTTGCCGTAAGCCGCCGACAGATCGAACACCACCCATTTGCTGTCGCCCTCGACGCAACTGCCGATGATCGTCGCCGGCGCGTCCGGCACCTGGTCCCGCCCGCCAATGGTCAAGGTGTTGTGCCCGGCCGCCTGGTTGCGGTAGTAGCGCCAGCGCGACCCCGATCGGCGGTCGTCGCCGTGGTCGAAGTAGCCGGGCAGGTCATACTCGTCCGGGCCGAGATCGACGACCCAGCGGTGTCGCGCGCCGTCGAGGACGAAGCTGCCGGCGTCGGCCTGGGCGTGCAGGGTCACGTCTTCCGGGCGTGTGGCGCCGCCGCCCGGCCGGCGCGGCGAATTCCCGCCCTTGACCGCCAGATAGACCGGGCGCGCCGGCGGCGCGGCCGACCAGGTATTGCGGAAGCAGGCGAGATCGGCGCTGTGAAACACCTTGCCGGTCGGCAGGCCGAGCGCGGACGGGCTTGCCGGCTGGGGCCTGGGCCAGATCGCCGCGAAAGGCAGCTGCCAGCCCTCGGGGCGGCCGAGCAGCCAGCCGTCGATCCCCCGCCTGAAGCGGTGCGCTAGCCAGACCAGCGGCGCCACGTCGAAATTGTGCTCCGAATCGGCAAAATTGAAGGACGCCCCAAACGGCCCGACGGCGTGCAGGGCGAAGTCGCCAGTCTGGGCGAAGCCTGGGCGTTCGGCAAGGCCGAAGCTGTCGCCGAGCGCACACTCCAGCGCCGCAACCAGCAGGCCGGCGTAGCGCATCGCCAAGGACCAATAGCTCAGCCCCTCGCGCCAGGCTCCGTCCGGGGCCAAGGCGGCGAACACGTTCCAGGCCGAAGCCAGGCCGCTCTGCACGAGGCTCGCCGATAATGCCCGCTGCCGGCGCATGACCGCGAGCGCCGCGATGGCGATCCCGGCGTTCGAGACGAGGGCGCAATTATCGCGGCGCTTCGGCCACATCAGGGCGGGATCGGCGTAGGCCCTTTGCGCCGGCTCCAGCACGTGACGCAGGATCGCGTCTTCGATCGCCCGCCGCTCCGACGGCGCGAGCTTGTCGTAGAGCCAGTCATAGGCGAGGGCGACGGCGACGGCGATCTCGGCGCAATCGAGAAAGGAGCGGACCACCCGACGCTCCTTCCAGGTGGCCGCGGCGGCAAATTTGGCAAGCGCCGCGCGGCTCGCCGCCAATGCGAGCTCGGCGCCGGCGCCTTCGGCGGTCAGGGCGATGAACGCGGTGTCGACCAGACGCCGGGCCCGGCGTTTCAGCGCCGCGCGCGGGTCTGACGGCTCCTGCCGCTGCGGCGCCGCGATGTCCGACGCCGCGATCTCCGACAGGGTCCTGGCGGCGCGCGCCTGCAGGTCGGGATCGGCCGCGCTGAGCCGGCGAATGCCAGATAACGCACTGCGGCGGAATAGCAAATAAGGATGGCGCGCGGCGAATTGCCCGACCGCGATCGCCGCGCCCGCTACATCGGGGCCATCGGCGGTCTCGAGGTGGCGCGATCGCGCGTTGTCGAAAGGCAATCGAATCCCCCGCACGCCCAATATGACGGTTGCCGAGCCCAGGGGGATAGTTTCTATCCGAAGTTAATTAACTTTTGCTTTCTCGCCTCCCGGGCGCTCGGCACAACGGAGCTTCGTACAATCAGCCAGTCAAAATCGCGTCTGAGCCCTCGATTCGGGCGGCGAGCGCGGCGGCGAGAAAGCGGTCGATGTCGCCGTCGAGCACAGCGCCAGTGTTGGCGGTCTCGACGCCGGTGCGCAAATCCTTGACCATCTGATAGGGCTGCAGCACATAGGAGCGGATCTGGTGGCCCCAGCCGATATCGGTCTTGGTCGCGTTCATCGCATCGGTCATCGCCTCGCGCCGCTGCAATTCGGCCTCGTAGAGCCGGGCGCGCAGCATGGCGAAGGCATGGGCGCGGTTCTGATGCTGCGAGCGTTCGCTCTGGCATTGCACGACGATGCCGCTCGGCCCGTGGGTGATGCGCACCGCGCTGTCGGTCTTGTTGACGTGCTGGCCGCCGGCGCCCGACGAGCGGTAGGTGTCGATGCGCAGATCCTTGTCGTTGATCTCGACTTCGATCTTGTCGTCGACCACCGGATAGACCCAGACCGAGGCGAAGCTGGTGTGGCGACGGTCGTTCGAATCGAACGGCGAGATGCGGACCAGGCGATGGACGCCGCTCTCGGTCTTGAGCCAGCCATAGGCGTCGGCGCCGCTGACCCGGATCGTCGCCGATTTGATCCCGGCCTCCTCGCCGCCACTCTCTTCGAGCCACTCGACCTTGTGGCCGTGGGCTTCGGCCCAGCGCGCATACATGCGCAACAGCATCTCGGCCCAATCCTGCGCTTCGGTGCCGCCGGCCCCGGCATGAACTTCGAGATAGCAATCATTGCCGTCGGCCTCGCCCGATAACAGGCTCTCGAGCTCGCGCCGGGCAGCCTCGGCGCGCAGTTTTTCGAGGCTCGCCTCGGCCTCGGCGACGATCTGCGGCTCGCCCTCGGCCTCGCCCAATTCTATGAGTCCGAGCGCATCGTCGACCTCGCGCTCGATGCGTCGATAACTGCCGATCGCCTGGTCGAGCCGGGTGCGCTCGCGCAACAGCTTTTGCGCCGCGGCGGGATCGTTCCACAGCAGCGGGTTCTCGGCCTCGGCGTTCAGTTCGGCGAGGCGCCGGGTTGCGCTATCCCAGTCAAAGATGCCTCCTCAGCAGGGCCAGCGACCTTCTGATGTCGCCGGCCGCCGCCTCGATTTCGGCCCGCATGGCTCCGCTCCGTTTGTCGTTCCAGGCGCTGCCGATATAGCAGCGCCGCTAATATAGCCCGCCGGTGCCGCTGGCGGGGGCCCCATGCGCCGGCGGCGGCGCATTGCCGGCGGCGGTGCCTAACCCGGCCGCACCGCCCCCGGCCGCACCAAGCCCGGCGCCGCCGCCCGCCGGATTGCCGCCCGACGCATCGTCGCTCCCGGGATCTCCGGCGCCGGTCTGGCTGCCCCCCAACTGGCTGCCCCCGGCCTGGCCGCCACCACTCTGGCCGCCATCAGCCTGGCTGCCCCCGGCCTGGCCGCCATCAGCCTGGCCGCCATCAGCCTGGCCGCCATCGGCCTGGCTGGTCGAGACCGCCGGCGCCCCGTTTTCGGCGGGAGCGCTCGGATGCGGCACAACGCGGCCTTCGCCGGGGAAAGTGCCGGGCTTGTAAGCCTCGTAGATCGCCGGCGCGTCGCCGGAGACCGGCAGGCCGGTCGCCGCGCTGACCCGGTAGAGCTCGAGGCCGGGCGGAATGCGGAAATCGACGACCGGGGCATGCTTCAGCGCGGCGATCATGAAATCGCGGAAGATCGGCGCCGCGACATGGCCGCCGGTCTCGTCCTTGCCCAGGCTGCGCGGCTCGTCATAGCCGACATAGACGCCCGCGGCCAAATCCGGGGTGAAGCCTACGAACCAGGCGTCGCGGAAATTGTTGGTGGTGCCGGTCTTGCCGGCGATCGGCCGGCCGACCGCCTTGACCGCATCGCCGGTGCCGCGCTGCACCACGCCCTCCATCATCGTCACCAGCTGATAAGCTGACCCGGGGTCGGCCACCTGCTCGCGGGTATCGGGGATCACCGGCGCCGGTTGGTGGCGCCATGCGACATTGCTGCAGCCTGGGCAAGGCCGATCGTCGGCGCGGTAGATGGTCTTGCCGTTGCGGTCCTGGACCCGGTCGATCAGGGTGGGCGTGATCCGCTTGCCGCCGTTGACCAGCATCGCATAGGCGGCGGTCAGCCGCAGCGGGGTGGTCTCGCCGGCGCCGAGGGTGATCGCATATTCGCGCGGCACGTGATCCATAATGCCGAAGCGTTTGATCGTGGCGGCGATCGGGTCCATCCCCACCATCGTGGCGAGACGCACGGTCAGGGTGTCGATCGATTGCTCGAGCCCGATGCGCAGCGGGGTCGGCCCGCGGAAACTGTTGCGCTCATAATTGGTTGGCGTCCACATCGGCAGCCCGGGGCCTTGCGGCAGCGAAATCGGCGCGTCGCTGACCAGCGTCGACGGGGTGAAGCCGTGGTCGAGCGCGGTCAGAAAGACGAACGGCTTGATCGCCGAGCCGGTCTGGCGATAGGCCTGGGTCGCCCGGTCGAACTGGCTGATCGCAAAACTGAAGCCGCCGCTCAGCGCCAAGACGCGCCCGGTATGCGGATCCATGACGACGAGGGCGCCCGATACTTCCGGCACTTGGCACAGGGTGAACCCGGCCGGGCCGCGGCGGCTGGCGGCGAGCGCCGTCTTGACTGGCTTGCCGGCCGGGTCGGCCGCGGCCGTCTTGACGGGCTTGCCGGCCGCGGTCTTTGCGCCGGTCTTCGCCGGGGGCGGCTCGATCGGGGTCACCATGACGACGTCGCCGGGCTTGACCACATCGCCGGCGCCGCGCGGGAACGGGCCGAGGCCGCCGTTGCGGTAGCGCGGCCGGGCCCAGCGGATCTGGGCGAACGGGATCTGCCCGGTGGCGCCGTTTGCGAAGCCGATCGCCGCGGCGCCGGGCGCGGTATGCAGCACCACCGCCAAACGCCAGCCGACATCGGTGACGACCGCGGGGATCGGGACCGCGGACAGCGCCGCCGCCCAATCGCCCTTGGGGTCGATATGGGCGATGGCGCCCCGCCAGCCTTCATGCCCGTGATCATAGGCGATGAGCCCGTCGCGCAGAGCCTTGTCGGCATCGGCCTGCAGGCGCGGGTTGAGGCTGGTGCGGACCTGCAGGCCGGCCTGATAGAGCGCCTTCTCGCCATAGCGCGCCAACAGCTCGCGCCGGACCTCCTCGGCGAAATAGGGCGCCTTGACCTCGCTGGCCTCTCGCCGGTGGCGCAGGACGATCGGCTCGGCCTTGGCCGCGTCGGCCGCCGCGCGGCTGATGAAGCCGTCATCGGCCATGCGGTCGAGCACCCAGTCGCGGCGCGCCGTGGCCGCCTGCGGATCGCGCGCCGGGTTGTAGCGGTTCGGCGCCTTGGGCAGGCCGCCGAGAAACGCCGCCTCGCCGAGGCTCAGCTGGTCGAGCGACTTGTCGAAATAGGTCAGCGCCGCCGCCGCCACCCCATAGGCGCCCGAGCCGAGATAGATCTCGTTCAGATAAAGCTCGAGGATGCGGTCCTTGGACAGCGCCTGCTCGATCCGGGTGGCGAGCAGGATCTCCTTGATCTTGCGCGAGATCGACACCTCGTTGGTCAGCAGCATGTTCTTGGCGACCTGCTGGGTGATGGTCGAGGCCCCGATCGGGCGGCGGCCGCCGCGCAGCCGGCCGACATCGGTGATCGCCGCGCGCAGGATCGACAGCGGGTCGATCCCGTGATGGGTGTAGAAGGTCTTGTCCTCGGCCGAGATGAAGGCGTCGGAGACCTGCTTGGGGATCGACTGGATCGGCACGAACACCCGCCGCTGGGTGGAATATTCGGCCAAGAGCCGGCCGTCCCCGGCCTGCACCCGGGTCATGATCGGCGGCTGATAGTCGGCCAACTGCTGGTAGTTCGGCAGATCGCGGCTGAAATACCAGATCGTGATCCCGATGAATCCGGCTCCGGCGATCGCCATGATCACCGCGCAGATGAAAAGAAACCTGATGAGCTTTACCATTCGTTTGACGCGGCCAGACGCGGGCGCTCCGATTGCCATCAATCGCCGAGATGATCCCTGTTCCTCGCGGCGGCGGATTATATGCCCGGGCGGGGCGGTTATTCCAAGTATGTTTCGGGGCAGGTTTCGGCGGATCGGCCGGCCTCGCTGCGGCGGCGGGCGACGAGGCCATTGTAGCGCAGCGTTTTCCAATATACATTGCTGTTCGCGAAAAACCGCCGTCCGCCTGCCGGGCGCCGCGCCCGGCGGGGCAGCGCGATGGGGGCCCGCATGATCGGCGGCAACTCCGCCGCCGCGCCGGGCTATAGCGTCGGACGACGCGTATCGTAGGAACCCGAAGCCGTCCCCTGACGAGATTTGCCATGGCCGATATCCAATCGTTCCCACAGGGCATGAGTACAGGCGTGACCGGCTTCCTTGCACACGGGATCGCGCCGCCGGCCGATTTTCGCGCGGCCGCGGCAGCGTGCCTCGGAGTTACGCCCGAATGGCAAAGCGCATGCTCATCGACGCCACCCACCCGGAAGAGACCCGGGTGGTTGTTCTCAACGGCAATCGTCTCGAAGAATTCGATTTCGAATCGTCCACAAAAGAGCAGGTAAAGGGCAACATCTACCTGGCCAAGGTGACGCGCGTCGAACCGTCGCTACAGGCCGCTTTCGTCGAATACGGGGGCAATCGGCACGGATTTCTCGCATTTAGCGAGATCCATCCCGATTACTTCAGGATTCCGGTCGGCGACCGGTTGGCCAGCGGCGGCGGGGTCCTGCGCTCGGACAGCGACGACCCGCAGAGCGCGGCCGAGAGCGCCGACGACCCCGGCGAGGAGGAGGGCGGCGAGGAAGCCGGCGTGCCGCTCGAAACGGCGCTCCCTGAGCCGGTTTCGGTCATCGAGGCGCCGTCCGAGAGCGAGGACGACCCGGCGGGCCCCGAACCCGCCGCCCAATCGGGCTGGACCGCGGGAGATGACCCGGCGGCCGGCTCGGCCGAACCTCCCGGGGAGCAGCACCCCGCCACCGCTGCCGAATTGCCGTGGACGGCCGAGTTGCGCTGGACGACGGCGCCGTACGTCGCGCCGAGCGCACCCGAGCCCGGGCCGGCGACGCCGGGTTCCGCGGATGCGGTTGACGGCGGCGAGGCCGGCGCTGATACCGCCCGATGGGCGGCGGCCGGCGCCCTCGACGAGGCGATCGTCGGCGCCGCACCCGACGCGGCCGAATTCACCCACGGCGAAATCACGCCCGCCGCCGCGGAAACGGCGCCCGTCGCCGCGGCGGCGCGCGCGCCGGGCGACGGCGAGGCCGGCGAAGCCGAAATCATCGAAACCCTGGGCGGCGACGAATTCGAGGACGCGCAACGCCAGCGTTCCCGCACCCCGCGGCATTACAAGATCCAGGAGGTGATCAAGCGCCGCCAGATCATGCTGGTCCAGGTCACCAAGGAAGAGCGCGGCAACAAGGGCGCCGCGCTGACCACTTATCTGTCGC
This sequence comes from uncultured Alphaproteobacteria bacterium, assembly GCA_963814805.1. GTDB lineage: Bacteria > Pseudomonadota > Alphaproteobacteria > ATCC43930 > CGMCC-115725 > AP-15. The sequence goes on from CAWFER010000020.1 coordinate 12,658, forward strand.
TGGCCGGGCGCTATTGCGTGTTGATGCCGAACACCGCGCGCGGCGGCGGGGTGTCGCGCAAAATCACGAGCATCAGCGACCGGCGCCGCTTGAAAGACATTCTCGAGGAGCTCGACATCCCCGAAGGCATGGGGGTGATCGTGCGCACCGCCGGGGCCGAGCGCTCCAAAGCCGAGATCAAGCGCGACTACGAATACCTGCTGCGGCTGTGGAACGAGATCCGCGAGCTGACCCTGAAATCGACCGCACCGGCGTTGATCTACGAGGAAGGCAATCTGATCAAGCGCTCGATCCGCGATCTCTACACTCGAGATATCGACGAGGTGCTGGTCGAAGGCGAGGCCGGCTACCGCACGGCGAAGTCGTTCATGAAAATGCTGATGCCGAGCCACGCCAAGCGGGTCCAGCCGTACCGCGATCCGCAGATCGGGCTGTTGCACCGCTTTCAGGTCGAGAGCCAGATCGACGCGATCCACTCGCCGATCGTCCAGCTGCGTTCGGGCGGCTACGTCGTGATCAACCAGACCGAGGCGCTGGTCGCGATCGACGTGAATTCGGGGCGCTCGACGCGCGAGCGCAACATCGAAGAGACCGCGCTGCGCACCAATCTCGAAGCCGCCGAGGAAATCGCCCGCCAGCTGCGCCTGCGCGATCTTGCCGGGCTGATCGTCATCGACTTCATCGACATGGAGGAGCACCGCAACCAGGGGGCGGTGGAGCGGCGGCTCAAAGACGCGCTGAAGAACGATCGCGCGCGCATTCAGGTCGGCCGCATCAGCCCGTTCGGCCTTTTGGAAATGTCGCGCCAGCGGCTGCGCCCGTCGCTGGTCGAAACCTCGACCCAGCCCTGTCCGCATTGCGGCGGCACCGGCTTTATCCGCTCGACCGAATCGACGGCGCTCTACGTGCTGCGCTCGATCGAGGAGGAGGGGATCCGGCGCCGCTCGGCCGAAATTTGCATCTATGTGCCGACCGCAGTGGCGCTCTACATCCTCAATCACAAGCGCGACTCCTTGGCGCAGCTCGAAGCGCGCTATGGCATTCACGTGCTGGTGGCGCGGGACGATGCGCTGATCCCGCCGGCCTTCCGCCTCGAAAGATTGCGCGCCTATGGGCCGGGAGAGACGGTGGCGGCGGCGCCGGCGCCGCTGACCCAGGCGACGGAGATCGAAGACGAGGAGGCCGAGGAAGAGACCGAGACCGAGACCGAAGCCGGGGAGGCGGTGGGGCTCGCCAACGCGCGGCAGGCCGAGCCCGAGTCCGATCCCGAAGGCGAGGACGAGGTCAGCCGCGGCCGGCGGCGGCGGCGGCGGCGGCGGCGGCGCGAGGATGAAGTCGGCGGCCGCGGCGTCGTTCCGGCGGCGCGCGCTGCCGAGACCGAGAGCGCCGAGGAACCCAGGCCGGCCGCCGCCGGGCCCGAGCCGGGCGAGGATCGCGCCGGCGAGGAAGACTCGGACGGCGACAAGCAGCGACGCCGGCGCGGGCGGCGCGGCGGCCGGCGGCGCGGGCGGCGCGAGGACGGCGCCGAGCCGGGGGTCGATGATCTGGGCCCGGCCGCGGCCACCGTCGAGATCGTGGCGATGACCGAGGATGGCGGCGAAGAAACCGAACCGGGCGAAACCGAACCGGGCGGAATCGAACCGGGCGGAATCGAAATCGTCGAGGCGGCGATGCCGTTGCCCGAGGAAGTCGGCGCGCCGCAATTCGCTCTGGCGGCGGACGCCGCGATCGAGACCGCGAGCCTGCCGGCGCTCGCCGGCGAACCCGCAGCACCAGCTCCGCGCAGCGCGAACGATCTGTCTGCAGCGGCGCCGGCCGGGCAATACCCGGCCAGCCTCGATCCGGCCAGCCTCGATCCGGCCAGCCTCGATCCGGTTGGCGCTGATCCCGTCCCCGAGCGGGACGGAGGCGTCGAGGAGGCCGCCCCGGTTTGGCAGTTGCGCCCGGCGCGAGAGGCCGAGTCCGAACCCGACACTGTTGCCGCGGCCGAGCCGGAGGAAAGATTGCCGGCGCCCTCGGCGCCGCCACCCGAACCGGTGCGCGAGATCGAACCGGTCCACGCGACTGAGCCGGCCCACGAGATCGAACCGGCCCACGAGATCGAACCGGCCCGCGACATCGAGCCCGTGTCGGAGCCGCCGGCCAACCCGCGCCGGGGCTGGTGGCAGCGGCTGATCCAGCCATAGGCGGCGGCCTCTTGGAGGGCGTCGTGCGCGGAAGAGCTTGGTGGGGGGCGGGCTTAGGCGCGCGGATTTGGGCGGCGTCAAGGTCGCCGGCGAGCCGGCGCCGCTGGCCGCGGCGGCGCGAGCGCATGCTGACGGCGCCGCTCGGGTTTGGCTGCGCGGCTCGGTCGGCGGTTACCGACGGGCTTTTGAAAGCGGCGCCAATGGCTCTCCGACCCTGTCCGACAATAGCCGCTCTGGTTGTCGCCCTCGTGCTCGCCTTCGCCCGGGTCGCGAGCGCGGATCAGAGCGACGGCGGCAATAGCGTGAGCCTGCTGCGCGATACTGAAATCGAAGCCGACATCCGCACGATGATGACGCCGATCTGGAAGGTGGCCGGGCTCGACCCCGACGCTGTCCATGTCTATTTGGTCGACGATGACAGCATCAACTCGTTCGTCGCCGGCGGTCAGAATATTTTCATCAATTCCGGCTTAGTTTTGCGCGCGAAGTCGCCGAACCAGCTGATCGGCGTGCTCTCGCACGAGACCGGCCACATCGCCGGCGGGCATCTCTACAAAAGCGCGGAGGCAATGCACGACGCCAGCATCGAGGAGATCATCGCACTGGCCGCGGGTGCGGCCGCGACCGTGGCGTCGCGCGGCAGCGATGGCGGGGCGGCGCTGCTAGGCGCGTCCGGCGTCGGCGAGCGCGCCTTTCTGCAATTCTCGGTGACCCAGGAAGCGACCGCCGACCACGCCGCGATGAACTACCTCGATGCAACCCATCAATCGGCGCGCGGGCTGTTGCAGTTCCTCGAGCTGATGCAAACCGAGGAACTGCTGACCGGGGTGCGCGAGGACCCCTATCTGACGGATCATCCGCTCACTCAGGAGCGCATCGATTATGTCCGCGATCATGTCGCCCGCTCGCCCTACTCGAACGTTCCAGACCCGCCCTCCTACATCGCCATGTTGCAACGCATCAAGACCAAGCTCGCCGCGTTCACCGAGCCGCCATCCGCGACCCTGGCCAAATACCCGGCCCAGGATAACTCGGTTCTGGCGCGCTATGCCCGCGCCATCGCCCTCTATCGCATCCCAGAGCTCGACCAGGCGCTGCCCGAAATCGACGGGCTGATCCGCGACTATCCGACCGACCCGTATTTTCGCGAGCTCAAGGGCCAGATGCTGTTCGAGAACGGCCATGTCGCGCAGGCGGTCGGCCCGTATCAGCAGGCGCTCCGCCTCGATCCGGACGCGCCGCTGCTGCGAATCGAGCTCGCCCAGGTTTATATCGAGAACCATGATCCGGCCGAAAACCGGCTGGCGATCGCCTATCTCAGCGACGCCTTGCGCACCGAGGACAAGGACGTCGAGGCTTGGCACCTGTTGGCGACCGCCTATGGGCGCGACAATCAGATCGGCATGGCGGCGCTGTCGCTGGCCGAGGAAGGTCTTGCCGCCGACAACAAAAAGGATGCGGTCGGGGAAGCGGGCCGGGCCGAGCATCTGCTGCCCCGGAACAGCGCCGCGTACGGCCGGGCGCAAGAGATCCGCAGCCAGGCCAAGGACCTCGACGACTAGGGCGATTTCGACGATTCGGGCGATTTCGACGATTCGAGCGATTTCGACGATTCGACTGGGCGGGGTTGCCGCCGTCATTTCGTTTGAGGGAGCTGATATCGATGCTGGTTGGCGCACGACCGATGATTCTGGCGCTCGTCTGCGCGCTCGTTGCCGCCGCGCCGTTCGGCGCAAGCCGGGCGGCGGAGACGACGGCGGCGCCGCAGGCGGCAGCGGCGCCAACGCCGCCGCAGCGGCGGCAGATCGAGTCGGTCATTCACGATTATCTGCTGCAACACCCCGACGTGCTGATTGCGGCGCTGCGGGCGGCCGAGGACAAGCTCGACCGCGACAGCGACGCCAAAGCCTCGCAAGCGGTGGCGCTGCACCAGCAGGAGATCTACGACAACCCGGCAACCCCGGTCGCGGGTAACCCGCAAGGCAGCGCCACGATCGTCGAGTTCTTCGACTACCGCTGCCCCTACTGCAAGCAGGTTCAGCCATCGCTCGAAGCGCTGCTGAAGCAGGACCCGAAGCTGCGCCTGATCTATAAAGAGTTTCCGATCCTCGGGCCGGTATCGGTGACCGCCGCCCACGCGGCGCTCGCCGCGCAGCGACAAGGCAAGTACGACGCGTTTCATGCGGCGATGATGGCGGCGCGCGGCAACATCAGCGACGACACCGTCTACCAGGTGGCGGCCTCGGTCGGGCTCGATGTCGACCGGCTCAAGCGCGACATGGCGGCGCCCGAGATTGCCCGGCAGCTGAAGGACAATCTGGCGCTGGCCGACGCGCTCGACATTCACGGGACGCCGGCCTTCATCGTCGGCAATCGGGTCGTGCCCGGCGCGGTCGATCTCGGCGCCTTGAAGACCCTGGTCGCCGACGAGCGTCGGCAATAGGGCTCGGAGCGCCCGCTCGGCGCGTTACCAGCGCGGCCCGGCTCAATGCTCGGCGTCGGGCTGGTGTTGTCCGGGTGGGCCGCCTGAAACGGGCCGAGCTTCATGCAGCTGTCGACGATCCTCGCGATCGTCGGGTAAGGGGCCATGTCGAGCCGATAGCGTTCGGCATTGACCGCCTGCGGCGCGAGCGCCGCGTCGGCCAGACCGGGCCGGTCGCCGTGACAGAAAACGCCGGTGCGGGGATCGCCGGCGAGCAGCGCCTCCAGCGCCTGAAAGCCGGCGTCGATCCAATGGTTGTACCAGGCGGCGATGTCGCTCTCGCTATGGCCGAACGCATGCGTCAGGTAGCGCAGCACCCGCAGATTGTCGATCGGGTGGATGTCGCAGGCGACGATGCCGGCGAGCGCGCGCACCCGCGCCCGATCGGCCGGGTCCGCGGGCAACAGCGGCGGGTCGGGGTGGGTTTCCTCGAGATATTCGATAATCGCCAGGGATTGGATCAGGGCGCCGCCGCCATCATCGAGCGCCGGGACCAGACCTTGCGGGTTGACCGCGCGGTAATCGGGCCTGGCCTGATCGTTGCGCCGCAGGTGGATCGGGACCGTCTCATAGGCGAGCCCCTTTAGATTGAGGGCGATGCGGACGCGAAACGCGGCCGAGGACCGGAAAAAACCGTAGAGCTTCATTTTGCCGCCCCCTTTCGCCGAAGATCGGCCGTCGGGCCACGCTGCGGATCGTAACGATCCCGTCCGAACCAGAAAAGCGCGGCGCTGCGTCGTGAGGGGTTTTGATCGATGATGCCCTTTCCGGTTATACGCAATAGAACTCGACGGTGCGATCGGAGCCGTTCAACTTGGCATGCCCAGCGCCATTCCGGACGAAGCCCGCCCGCCGGCCGTCGGTCCTTGCCCGACGCAGCGCCGCCCGATTGGCGTTCTCAGCGGCATTGTGGGCGCATCCGGCGCTGGCCCAGAGCGCGCCCGCGGCAGGCAGCGGTGCCGCGGTCGCGCCGGCGCAAACCACCCCGCAAACCACCACCCTGCTTCCTACCGTGGAAGTCATCGGGGTCACGCCGCTGCTCGGCTCGGGGGTCGAGCCCAGCAAGGTTCCGGCCGAAAACAATGTGGTCACCAGTCAGGACATCACCCGCAGCGGCAACGCCGATGCGCTGCGCGCGCTGAACGAGACGGTGCCCGGCGTCAGCCTCGACGCCGCCGCCGGCAATCCGTTTCAGCCGAGCCTGTTCTATCATGGGTTCCAGGCCTCGCCGTTGCAGGGGAACCCGCAGGGGCTAGCGGTTTATCTGAACGGCGCGCGGTTCAACCAGCCGTTCGGCGACACGGTCAATTGGGACCTGATCCCCAGTCTCGCCATCTCGCGCATGGACCTCGTCGGATCGAACCCGGTGTTCGGGCTCAACGCGCTCGGCGGCGCGCTGTCGGTCGAGATGAAGAACGGGTTCACCTATCACGGCGCCGAGGTCGACCTGCTCGGCGGCTCGTTCGCGCATTACCAGGGGGAATTTCAATACGGGGTGCGCAGCGGCAACGTCGCCCTCTACGCCGCGGGGAGCGGGCTGCACGAGGGCGGCTGGCGCGACCTGCAATCCTCCGACCTCGGAAATTTCTACGGCGATCTCGGCTGGCGCGGCGATCGCGGCGAGGTCCATGTCGACGTGACCACGGCCCAGACCAGGTTAAACGGCCCTGGAACCTCACCGGTGCAACTGCTGGCTGTCGACCCGGCGGCGCAATTCACCGCACCCAACCTGATCACCAATAAATATGCCCGGATTAACCTGACCGGAAACTACGATATCTCTGACAATACATCGTTGCAAGGAGACGTCTATTACGATTATCTGCTACAAAAAGTCTATAACGGCAATGTCGCGGATGCCTCGCCATGCGACGACGGGTCGGGCTTTCTGTGCGTGAGCCCAGGCGAATTCGCCACCGGCCGCAACGGCGCCCCGATCGCCGATTTTCTGAACGGCGGCCCGTATTCGGATCTCGATCAACAGTCGACCAACACCAACGGCTACGGCGCCTCGCTGCAGGCGACCAACCGCAAGGAAGTGCTCGGGCGCCCCAACCATTTTGTCGCCGGGGCGAGCTTCGATGGCGGGCAAACCCTGTTCGGGGCCAGCACCGAGATCGGCGGGCTCTCGCTATCGGATCGGGTGTTCGCCGGCCCCGGCGTCACGATCGACCAGGCTGACGGGTCGATTGCGCCGGTGCGCGTCGGCATCGCCAACGCCTATTACGGCGCCTATTTTACCGACACCTACGATCTCACTCCGCTGCTGTCGGCCAATGTCGCCGGCCGCTACAATCTGGCGCAGATCAATCTCGACGATCAGATCGGCACGGCGCTGACCGGCGACCACACCTACGGGCGCTTCAACCCATCGGCCGGGCTAACCTACAAGATCCTCCCGGCGCTCAGCCTTTATGCGAGCTACGCCGAGGCGAACCGGGCGCCGACCCCGGCCGAGCTCAGCTGCGCCAGTGCGGCGAGCCCATGCAGCCTCGCCAATTTCTTTGTCGGCGATCCCGATCTGAAGCAGGTCATCGCGCACACGGCAGAGGCCGGGGTTCGGGCCGAGGCTCATCCGTTTGCCGGCGCGCGCCTGTCGTCCGATTTTGCCCTCTACCACACCACCCTCGGCGACGACATTTGGTTTGTGAACAGCCCGATCGAGGGCCGCGCGTTTTTTCAGAACATCGGCGCCACCCTGCGCCAGGGCGTCGATATCGACCTCAAGCTCAAGACCGATCGCCTCGACGCCTGGATCGCCTATTCGTATATTGATGCGACGTTTCAGACCGGCTTCACCGAATCGAGCCAGAACAATCCCGGCGCTGATGCCAACGGCAATATCCTGGTTCAGCCCGGCGACCGGCTCCCCGGCATCCCCAATAATTTGTTCAAGCTCGGCGTCGATTACAAAGTCACCGACGCGTGGACGATCGGCGGCACGGCGATCGCCGCCGCCGGGCAATTCTTGTTTGGCGACGAGGCCAATCTGACCGCGCCGACGCCGCCCTATTTCGTGCTGAACCTGCATTCGAGTTACCAGGTCACCCGAAACCTGCAGCTGTTCGGACTGATCGAGAACGCCTTCAACGCGACCTATTATACGTATGGCACCTTCTCGCCGACCTCGTCGGTGCCGATAATCCAGGCGCCCGGCGCCACCAACCCGCGCAGCTACAGCCCGGCTGCCCCGATCGCCGTCACCGTCGGCGTCCGGGCGACATTCTGATCCAGGTCCCCGGGGTCGCGGCAGCGGCTCCGCCGTCGGCGACACATTGGGTTTCGTTTCTGATTTCGCCGGCAATTTTGCGCCAGGCGACCGCCTTGCCGCGCAAGGGCAGACCTGGCCGATCAGCTCGAATACCCCATTATCATTCGCTTCCTGCGGCGGCGGCGGCGAGAGTGCGGCCTTTCTCGGACAGGTCGCAAGCTTTGCCCGAAGCTTCGTCCCGGCAGGCTGGATGCACGCCGCGGCGGTTAACCGAGGGTGCGGTATGGCGCCTGGGCAAAGGCTGCCGCCATCGCGGCGAAAGCGGGTGTGGGCTTGAGCTCGGCGTCGAATGGCAATGGCCGCGACGGCAGCCCGTCCCTGCGCCACTTCGCCTGGTTGGTCTGCCGACGCACGATCCAGCTATGCCGGTCCGAGAGGCCCCAGGTCACCACCATCTTGACCGCCGGCTCGTCGAGCGCCGCGTCGAGAAAACGCCGGTAGGCGTCGGCGACCAGCCGGTCGCGAACGGCGAAATCAGAGGGCGCATATTGGTCGGTGACGCGCCCTGATTGATGTCCTGCCATTTCATGTCGTTCTCGGGCACGACGAGAGCGGCCTGGCGCAGCGCCAGCGCGACAAAAGCGGGGTCGTGGGCAATCTGGGCGGCCGAGATCGCGGTCCCGTAGCGGAGGCCCTTTTGGGCGGCCAGCCGGCGCAGTTCCGCGCTCTCGGCCGCCGCTGCGGCGAACGCCGGCGCGCCGACGCCGCCGGCGATGCCGGCTCCGAGCGCCACCAGGCCGCCGGCGAGAACGCGGCGGCGCTGCGGACCGCGGGCGTCGACAGCTCGGCCATTCACGGCGGCGGCGCTTTGCCGATCGGCCGCGCCGGCGGAACCGCACCGCCGTCCTTGGTCAGACGCTCCAGATTGGCCAGCGCCGCCATGGCTTCCGGGCTGCCGGGGGCGACGTGGCCAACCGCTTCCCAGTCGCGCCGGGCCCCGGCGGCATTGCCTTCGAGGCGGCGGATGTTGCCGCGTTCGAGCAGGGCCGCCGGGGAATCGGGCGCTCGCGCCAGCGCCTGGTCGATGTCGGCGCGCGCCGGGTTCAGGCGATCGAGGGCGCGATAGGCCGAGGCGCGGTATATCAGCGCATCGACCCGGTCGGGGTGGGCTTTCAGCACCCGGTCGAGATCGCCGATCGCGCGGTTGTAATAGCCGGCCGAGGCCGCCGCCTCGGCGAGGTCGATCAACAAATCGGGATCGGTCGGCTGCAACGACACGGCCTCGCCCGCCGCGGCGTAGGCCCGCACCGGGTCGCCGGCCAGCAGCCATGCCTGCCCCGCCTGGTCGAGCACATCGGCGCGCAGCGCTGGCGGCGCCGTGGTCATCGCGCGGGCCAGCTGCTGCAGCCGGGTCGCCCCCTCCTGGTACTTGCCGAGCGCGATCAGCGCGACCGCGGCGCAGTGACCGGCCGGATGCGCGCCGCCATGCGCCAGCCAGGTCTGAGCGAGGTTTTGCGCGGCGTGCGGATCCTGCCGGGTCAGCTGCATGCAGCGGGCATAGGTTGCCGCATCGGCCGCGGCCGAACGCGGCGCGCCCTCCGCCGCCAGGGGCGGCGCCACCGATTTGCTCGCCACCGATTTGCTCGGTTGGGCGGCCGCATTCGCCGTCGCCAGCAGCAGCGCCAGCAATGGCGCCAACCACAAGCGACGAGCCGATCGCCGTATTGCCCGCATTTCCCCCTCGTCGCGCGGTTCGCCGCGGCGTCTATAGCACAGCGCGGCGTTGCCGCGGAATTGGCCGAGGGGTTAGCATCTGCGGCTGCGGATTTGCTGTTTCTGGCCGCGCACATTTTGGGTCGTGCAGATTTTGGTTTTCGCTTTCGACCGCTTGCGTTCGCCCGGGCTCGGCAATATCGGGCTGGCCTTCTCCCACCGCAACGACCGCATCGATGCGGCCGGCGACGGCGTTGCATGAGCGCGCCCGGCGGTCATCTGTTCTGCTTCGGGCTGGGGTATAGCGCGCTGTTCTTGGCCCGCCTGCTGGCGGCTGCGGGATGGACGGTGAGCGGCACCTGCCGGAGCGCCGAGAAGGCTGCAGATCTCCGGGCGCGAGGCTTTGCCGCGGAGTTGTTCGAGCGTGGCCGCGCGCTGCCGCCGGCGGCGATGGCCGGGGCGACGCATGTGCTGGTGTCGGCGCCGCCCGATCCGGCCGGCGACCCGGCGCTCGACAGCCACGGCGACGACATCGCGCAACTGCCGGGGCTCGCCTGGCTCGGCTATCTGTCGACGACCGGGGTCTATGGCGACCGCGATGGCGGCTGGGTCGACGAGACCAGCGCGTTGCGTCCGAGCGGCGAGCGCGGCCGGCGCCGGGTCGCGGCCGAGACTGGCTGGCTCGAGCTCGGGCGCCGCCGCGGGGTCCCGGTCCACATCTTTCGGCTGGCCGCGATCTACGGTCCCGGCCGAAGCCCGTTCGCGGCGTTGCGCGCCGGCGCCGCCCGGCGGGTCGACAAGCCCGGCCAGGTGTTCTCGCGCATCCATGTCGAGGATCTGGCGCGGGTGCTCGCCGCCTCGATGGCCCGGCCGCGCTCCGGCGCCGTCTACAATGTCTGTGACGACGAGCCCGCCCCGCCCGAAGCGGTGGTGGCCCACGCCGCCGCCCTCTTAGGCCTGCCGGCGCCGCCATTGACGCCGTTTGCCGAGGCCGGGCTGTCGGCGATGGCGCGCAGCTTCTATGACGACAACAAGCGGGTCGACAACGCGCTGATCAAGCGGGAGTTTGGCGCGGTCCTGCGCTTTCACGATTACCGCGCCGGGCTGGCCGCGATCCTCGCCGAGGAGGCTTGCGGCTTGCCCAACCAGGCTTCCGGCTTGCCTAAATAGCCGTCATCCGGCAAGGTCTCGCCCAATTCGACAGCATCAGGCGCGCGCCTGATTTGGGAGGAAAGCTGATGACCGCTTACAACGTATTGATGATGGGGGCCTCTTACGGCTCGCTGCTGGCGACCAAGCTTTTGTTCGGCGGCCACCGGATGACCCTGGTATGCCTGCCGGCCGAAATCGAGGCGTTCAACAGCGAGGGCGCCCGCGTGCGCATGCCGATCCGGGGCCGCAAGGAGCCGATCGAGCTCGAACTCGCGCAAGCTGCCGGGCAGCCTGCGGGCGGCCGGACCCGGCGACGTCGACCCGGCCGACTACGATCTGGTGGTGCTGGCCATGCAGGAGCCGCAATACCGCTCCCCCGGGGTGCGCGAGTTGCTCGATGCGGCGGCGAGGAAGAAGGTCCCGTGCATGTCGATCATGAACATGCCGCCCTTGCCCTATCTGAAGCGCATTCCGGGCCTCGCTGCCGAGCCGTTGAAGCCGTGCTACACCGATGCCTCCGTGTGGGACAATTTCGAGCCGGGGCTACTGACCCTATGCAGCCCGGACCCGCAGGCGATCCGGCCGCCCGGCGAAAAGATCAATGTCTTGCAGGTGACGCTGCCCACCAACTTCAAGGCGGCGCGCTTTGCCGCCGACGCGCCGACCGCGATCCTGCGCCAGATGCAGGCCGATATCGAAGCGGTGCGCTATGACCCGGGCGACGGTCACGCGATCGAACTTCCGGTCAAGCTCAAGGTGCATGAGTCGATTTTCGTGCCCTTGGCGAAATGGGCGATGCTGCTGACCGGCAATTATCGCTGCGTGCGCCCGGACGGCTCGATCACGATCAAGGATGCGGTGCACAACGATCCCGCGGCCTCGCGCGCCGTCTACAATTTTGTCTGCGGGGTGTGCGAGAAGCTGGGCGCGTCGGCCAACGATCTGGTGCCGTTCGAGAAATACGCGGCGGCGGCGCGCGACCTGGTGCGGCCGTCCTCGGCGGCGCGCGCGCTCGACAACGGCGCCCCCAACATCGAGCGCACCGACCGGTTGGTGCAGACGCTCGGCGCACAATACGGCATGCGCAACGCCACCGTCGACCAGACCGTCGCCACCGTCGACGCCCGCCTCGCCGCCAACCGCAAAAAAGCCGCGGCCTGAGCCGCCTCCAGACCGGGACCGCCGGCATCCCTACTACTCAAGGGGCCGGCGCAGCAGCGACGGATCGCACGGTTTTGAGCGGTTGACCGCCGCGATGTTGCGCTGCATCATGAGTGCGGCCGACGGACTACGTCGACAGTCCGTCGCCCTGGTTGCGCGCGCGGAAGACCGCGGACAGATCCAAGGAGTTTGGCAAGGGAGCGCTTGAAGGCGGTTTTGGGGCGCCGGCGGCTTGGTGCGGCCTCCGGCGGATGCAGCACAGCGGGAGATGTCTGCGATGGCCAAAACCAGCGATTTGCCGGACAGCGATTTGCCCGATACCGATTTGCCCGGGGGCGTCGCCGTTCGCGGCGCAATCAAGCCTGGCTACGAGGCGCTGCTGAGCTTTGAGGCGCTGGCGTTTATCGCCGGGCTCGAGCGCAAATTCGGGGCCGAGCGCCGCCAGCTGCTCGACCGGCGCGCCGCGATCCAACGCCGCCTCGATGCCGGCTGGAAGCCCGATTTCCTGGCCGAGACCAAGCCGATCCGCGACGGCGACTGGCGGGTGGCGCCGATCCCGCGCGACCTCGCCGACCGCCGCACCGAGATCACCGGCCCGACCGACCGCAAGATGGTGATCAACGCGCTGAATTGCGGGGCCAGTGTCTATATGGCCGATTTCGAGGACGCGACCACGCCCAGCTGGGACAATCTGCTCGAGGGCCAGGCCAATTTGTACGATGCAGTGCGGCGGACTATCGCCTTCGACGATCCCGAAACGGGCCGGCACTATGCATTGAACGGCAAGACCGCGGTTCTGTTCGTTCGCCCGCGCGGCTGGCATCTCCCCGAAAAGCACCTGCTGGTCGATGGCGCGCCGATGTCGGGGGCGCTGTTCGATTTCGGCCTGTTCTTTTTTCACAACGCCAGGGAATTGGCGGCGCGCGGCGCCGCCCCCTATTTTTATTTGCCGAAGATCGAGAACCACCTCGAAGCGCGGCTGTGGAACGCGGTGTTCGTCTATGCGCAGACCGCGCTGGGCCTGCCCAAAGGCACGATCCGCGCCACCGCGCTGATCGAAACCATTCTCGCCGCCTTTGAGATGGACGAGATCCTCTATGAGCTGCGCGACCATTCGGCCGGGCTCAATTGCGGGCGCTGGGACTACATCTATAGCACCATCAAAAAATTCGCCGAAGACCCGGCCTGCCTGATGCCGGACCGGGGCCAGGTGACGATGGAAAGCCACTTTCTGCGCAGCTACAGCCTGTTGCTGATCAAGACCTGCCACCGGCGCGAGATCCATGCGATGGGCGGCATGGCGGCGCAGATCCCGATCCGCGACGATCCGGCGGCCAACGCGGCGGCGATGGAAAAGGTGCGCGCCGACAAGCGCCGCGAAGCCGGCGACGGCCATGACGGCACCTGGGTGGCGCATCCGGGGCTGGTCGCCATCGCCAAGGAGATCTTCGACCGCGAGATGCCGCAGCCGAACCAGATCGCCCGCAAGCGCCAGGACGTGGATGTCGCCGCCGCCGATCTGCTCGCGGTCCCCAAGGGGACGATCAGCGAGGCCGGTCTGCGCCAGAACCTCAATGTCGGCGTCGGCTATATCGAAGCCTGGCTGCGCGGCAGCGGCTGCGTGCCGCTCTACCATCTGATGGAGGACGCCGCCACCGCCGAGATCAGCCGCGCCCAGGTGTGGCAATGGATCCGCCACGGCGCCAGGCTCGACGACGGCCGCACCATTGACGCAGCACTGTGCCGCGCGATCCTCGACGAGGAAACCGCGAAGCTGCGCGAACTGGCCGGCGAGGCGGCCTATCGCCACGGCCGCTACGAGGACGCCGCCCGGCTCTTCCGCGACTTGATCGAAGCGCCCGAATTCCCCGAATTCCTGACGATCCCCGCCTACGACATGATCGTCGCCGAAGGCGCCTAAGCCGAGGGCGCCGCGACCGCGAGCCTGTCGCGCGCTCATGTAGCGTCAAAGAGCGGACGCGATCGTCAAGTTCCTTGACGCTGAAACTCCCGCGACTAGGCTGCCGCGAGCGGCGCCGAGGAACGATAGAGGACCGCGGGGTGGCGAACGATACGCGGGTAGAGCACCGGTTTGCCGTCATCATGTGCGCCGATGTCGTCGGCTACTCGCGGCTGATGGGGATCGACGAAGAGGGCACCCTCTCAGCGCTGCAAGCGGTTCGCCGCGATCTCATCGACGCCAGGATCGGCGAGCACAAGGGCCGCATCGTGCGCGCGATGGGCGATGGCCTCCTGGTCGAGTTCGGCAGCGTCCTCGATGCTGTGCGCTGCGCGCTCGCGATCCAGCGCGCGATGCCCGAGCACGGCGCCGAAACCCCGGCCGATCGCCGCATCCGGCTGCGCATCGCGATCAATATGGGCAACGTCGTGACCGACGGCGATCTCATTCATGGCGATGGCGTCACCATCGCCGCGCGGATGGAGAGCCTGGCCGAACCGGGCGGGATCAATGTCAGCCGCGCGGTGCGCGACCAGGTGCGCGACCGGCTGCCGATCGCCTTTGAGGATCTGGGCGAGCACGAGGTCGCGCACGTCGTGCGCCCGGTTCGCGTCTTTCGGGTTGTCTCGGCCGCCCCGCCGGCGACAGAGGCCGCCGCCCGCCGCACCGCTGCCGCCCCGGCTGCGGAGCGGCCGCCCCGGAACGTCCAGCCGTCGCGGTGCTGCCGTTCCAAAATCTGGGCGGCGACGCCGAGGCCGAGTTTTTCCTCGACAGCGTCGCCGAGGATCTGATTACCGAGCTGGCGCGGGCGCGGTGGTTTTCGGTGGTCGCCCGCAACACCAGCTTTTCCTATAAGCACAAGGGGGCCGACGCCAAGCAGCTCGGCCGCGAGCTCGGGGTCCGCTATGTGGTCGAGGGCAGCCTGCGCAAGGCCGGGGCCCGGGTTCGGGTCAGCTGCCAGCTGGTCGAGGCGGCGAGCGGCCAGCATTTATGGGCCGACCGGTTTGACGGCACCCTCGAAGACAGCTTCGACTTGCAGGACAAGATCACCGAAAGCGCGATCGGCTCGGTGGCCCCGGTGCTGCGCCTGGCCGAGATCGAACGGGCGCGGCGCAAGCCGCAGGCCAGTCTCGATGTCTACGATCTGACCCTGCGCGCCCTGCCCGCTGCCTTTGCCGAGACCGCTTCCGACAATCAGGCGGCGCTGCAGCTGGTGGCTGAGGCGCTGGCTGTCGACCCCGGCTACCCGACCGCCAACGCGCTCGCCGCCTGGTGTCGCCAACAGCGCCATCTGATGAACTGGCCTGGGGCGCAGCCGGACGACCGGGAGGAGGCCAAGCGCTTCGCGCGCCTGGCGATCGACGGCGGCGCCGATGTGCCGCTGGCGCTGGCGGTCGCCGGCGCGGTGCGCGCCGCATTGACCCGCGATCACGATCTGGCTCTGGCGGCGGTCGATCGGGCGGCGATGATGAACCCCAACGCGGCGATCGTCCTCGGCTTTGACGCGGTGACCCGCTGCCTGTGCGGACATTACCCACGAGCCATCGAGCACGCCGAAAAGGCCCTGCATCTGAGCCCGCTGGAGCCGCTCGTCTATCATGCCGCCTTCGCCCTGGCGCTGGCCTTCTTGCTGACCGGACGGGCCGAGGAGGCGGTGGCGCATGCGCGCCAGGCAATCGCGGGCAATCGCAACTTTGCTTTCCCCTACTGTGTCCTGGCTTTAGGCTCCGCCCGTCTCGGCCATGCCGAGGAGGCGGCGCAGACGGTGCGCCGGCTGGCGCAAATCGCCCCGGGCTTTCGCCTGGGTTCGCTGCGCGGCATCCGCTTTGCCGACGCGGCGCGGCTTCAGCCTGATCTCGATCTGCTGCGCGCCACACATCTGCCCGAGTAACGGCAAAGCGCGGCTGGGCGCGCGCGGTCCGGGTCCGATCGGTTGTATCAGCGGTGCGGCTGCTCTGTTAACATTTCACCAATCGCACGCCGGTGTGAGCTGGCTCACAAAGTGGGGACGGTTTGCGGCGCATCATCGCCGCAGCTTGGGATAGGTGCGCCTCATCGTGTCCGAGGAAGCCAGTGGACGAGCAAGGCGTCGCCTGGCGGCAATCCTGGTCGCCGGCCACA
Organism: uncultured Alphaproteobacteria bacterium; assembly: GCA_963814805.1. Lineage (GTDB taxonomy): Bacteria > Pseudomonadota > Alphaproteobacteria > ATCC43930 > CGMCC-115725 > AP-15. Next base: position 28,644 of record CAWFER010000020.1, read on the forward strand.
GCCGATTGTTTCCCGGGGACGAGGCCGAGGGCTTCGCCGAGCTGCGGGCGGTTTTGAGCGACGTCATCGCGCCGCTGAGCGCCCAGCACGGCGGCAAAATCTTCAAGCAGACCGGCGACATCGCGCTGATCGAGTTCGAAAGCGTGGTCGATGCGGTGCGCTGCGCCGCGGCGCTGCGCGAGGGCATGGCCGCAAAGAACCGCAGCCTGGCGAACGAGCGGCGGATCGCGATGCGCATCGGGATCAATCTCGGCGACATCATCGCCGAGGGCGGGGATGTGTTTGGCGACGGCGTCAACATCGCGGCCCGGCTCGCCGCCTTGGCCGAACCGGGCAGCATCTATCTTTCGGAGAACGTTCACGACCAGGTCGCGGGCAAGGTCGAATTTGACTTCGAATATCTGGGGCCCAAGGATCTGAAGAACATCCGCCAGCCGGTTCGCGTCTTCGGCATGGGCGGCGCGCCGGCCGAAGCGCCGGGCGAGCACCGCCGGAGCGAGGCCCCCGCTGCGACCGGCGAGGCCCCGTTCGACGACCGCAGCGCCATTGCGGTATTGCCGTTCGTCAATTTCAGCGGCGATCCGGAACAGGAGTACTTCGCCGACGGCATCACCGAGGACATCATCACGATGCTCGCCGGTTGGCGCGCCTTTCCGGTAATCGCGCGCAATTCGACCTTTAGTTACAAGGGCCAGACCGTCGACATCAAGACGGTCGGGCGCGAGCTCGGGGTGCGCTATGTGCTCGAAGGCAGCGTGCGCAAATCGGGCCGCCGGGTGCGGATCACGGCGCAGCTGATCCGGGCCGACACCGGCCACCACATCATGGCCGAGCGCTACGATCGCGACCTGACCGATTTGTTCGAATTGCAGGACGAGATCACCACCACGATCGCCGGCGCGATCGAACCCGAACTCCTGAAATTCGAACGCGACCGGATCGCCGACCAGCCGCAGCACAACGAAGACGCCTACGCGCTTTATCAGCGCGGCGTGTGGCGCCATTATCGCCATACCAAACCCGATAATATCGAGGCGCAGGCCTATTTTCGCCGCGCGCTGGCGATCGACCCGCACTATCCGCAGGCGACCGCGGCCCTGGCCATCGCGGTTTGCAACGCCGCCTATCTTGGCTGGGCCGAGCAAGCCGAGCCGGCTTTCGACAAATCATTCGAGCTGGCGCAACGCGCGGTCGGTCTCGACGCCCGTTACCCGAACGCCCGCTTTGCGCTCGGCCTCGTCTGCCTGTGGACGAGCCGCGCCGAGCGCGCGATGGCCGAGCTCAAGGAGGCGATCAACCTTAATCCGAGCCACGCCGCCGCCCACGTCGTGCTCGGCCAGATGTTCACCTATCGCGGCCAGCCGGAGCAGGCGATCGCGCTGGCGGAGAAGGGAATCCGCCTCAGCCCCAACGATCCGCGGCTGTTCATGTGGCTGCCGGCCTTGGCCGCGGCTTATTATCTGGTCGAGAATTACGCCCGCGCCGTCGAGATCGGGCGACGGTCGTGGACGCTCAACCGCAATTGGCCGGCGGGTCTGACCTATGTCACCGCCGGCTTGGCGCAGCTCGGGCAGCTCCCGGAAGCGCGGGCCGCGCTGGCCGATCTCCGAGGGCTCGACCCGGATCTCTCTTTTGTCCGCAGCACCTTGCAGCGGCTTTACGAAGACCGCACCGGCATCGAGCGAATCCTCGACGGCCTGCGCAAAGCCGGCATGGAGTGACGCGCCGCCAAGATCAGCGCCGCCGCCGCCGCCGGTTGCCGAGCCCGAGCCACAGGGCGAGGGCGGCGAGGATCAGGGCCAGGCTCGGCGGTTCCGGAGCCGCTTCGAAGATCAGCTGGTTGTAATCGTCGGCGTTGAGGGCGAGCGCCGGGCAGGTCGTCGCCGGCGGCTGAAGGGCGCAGGGCAGGCCCGTCGAGAACGGGGTGAACAGCGCGAGATCGAGCGTATTGGGCGTGGTCAGATCCGGGTTTTGCGAGCTCGCGTTCAGGGCGCCGTTGATCAGGCTCAGCAGGCTGGTCGTGCCGTAGCCATCGCTGAATTGATAATTATAAGTGGCGCCGGCCAGGTCATTTATATTGGAGTCGGCGGAACATTCTTCACCGGTCAGCAGGCAGAAATCGAGGGCGTAATCAAACTGGTCGCCGACCACGAACGGATCGAAAGCGAGCTGCATGATCGCGCACCGCGAACCAATGTCGCCGGGGTTGCTGCAATCGGAAAAGGTCGGCGTCGCGCTGAGGCCGGGGGTGTCGGCCGCCAAGTCCAATGGCGAAAACGAGCTCGGGTCGAACAGCACGTCCGCGGGTGCGGTCAAGGTCAAACCAAGCAAGGATTCGCCGGGCCGGCCGCCATTGGCAAACGAAACCGAAAAGTCGTTCGGCGGCGGGGCGGCGGCGCAAGGGGCCCCGGCGCCCAGGCACAGATTTGCGCCGGCCGAATTGGGCACGATGCTGTTGCCGAATGTTCCCGAAATCGTGGCCGCGGTTGCGTCAGCCGGGATCGAGAAATTCCCGACGGTGTCGATCTCGCAGAAATTGCACGGGTCGCCGTGAAGGCCGCCGCTGAATTCGGGCAGATTTTCGCTGACCGATCCGTCCGGAGTGGTGAACGAAATCGTCGTCGCGCCCAGCCTGATGATCGAGCGCGAGGTTTGCGCCGCGATAAAAGGCTGGGTGGCGCCCAGGCCGACCGAGGCGAGCTGCGCCTTGGTCAGCGTATCGCTCCACGGTGTCGGCGTGGAGCCGCTCCAGCAGGTGGCGAACTCGACGCACTGGCCGACCAGGATCGGGTCGGCCGGGGTGATCGAAGTATTGACCGTTGGTATCGGGTTGAGGAACGGGTTGAGCGGGCCGCCGTTCGGGTTGACGATTTGCGCCACCTGCTGCGCGTTCATCTGATCGGTGGTTCCGGCGCCCAGACCCGCGCCGAGGTTGGCGACCGCGTTTGCAATCGTCGGTTCGAGGCGCGGCACCGACATCAGGTTGTTCGTCGGCTCGCCGGTATTGTCAGTGGGATGATTGAGCCCGAGATTGTGAACGATCTCATGGGCGAGCGTGTCGGGGACCGCGCCCACAATCCCTCTGGGACCAACGCTGCCGAAGGAGTTCTCGGCGATGGACACGCCGTTGTTTCCGATCCAGCTCAGACCGAAGTATGTGCCCGTCACCCCGGGACCGTCATTGAGGGCGTTAACGAAAAACATGTTTATCGTATGGGCATTCGGGCTGAGCGGGGCGCCGGGGTCCCGCCCATCGAAATCGCCGCCTGGTCGGTCAGGGTTTGCAGCTGGGGGCTCGTCAGCTCGCCCGGCGTGCTGCCTTGCTCAACCAACAGGCTCTGCAGGCTCGTATTGTAAATGTACTCGGTGGGGAGATAATGGACGTCGATCCCGGCTTGGTTCAGGATCGCCCTGGTGATGTCGGCGCCGGCCGAATTGAAAAAGCCGACCCCGGTTGTTCCCGGCTCGGCGACGGGCGCGCATCCCGTCGTGCCGGCGCCGCCGGTCGGGCATACGTCGATCGGCTGGACATTGACATAGTAGGGCACGGTGGCCGCCGATAGGGGGCTCGCGTTCGCCGTCACCATCAAGCCCCCGAGAACCACGATGCGGCCGAGCCACACACCCCGTCTCCCCATGTTTGGCCTCGTTGCTTTTATGCTCCCGAGCGCCGGCGCCGCATACGCAGCCTCCATGCAACCTGCATGCCGCATTGAGCAGCCTCTCCAGGCCGTTATTTTATTTTCGATTTTCTCTCAGGCGGGCAATCCGATCCGCCAGCCCTGGTCCATCCTGTAAAGATTCCCGACACTGCGGCCGGTCCAAAGACTTCTTTCTGCTCCGGCAAAAGCCAGGAAAACTCGATGAAATCAGCGCGACAACGTGACCGCGCGGGATATAATCGGACAACGATCCGCCGGTTAAGTGTCGGAGTTTTTTACAATTTAATCCTTAGTTTACAACTCGGCAGCATACAGCGATAACATCGCAACTTGGCGGCCAACGAGAGAAAACTCCACTCCGCCAGACAGCTGGCCCAACTCCCGCGATTGTTGGGGCTCTCCCGATCGGCGCCGAGCGACTGTCGGAAATTCTTACAATTCTGCCTCGACCGGGCATAGTTTCCGAATAGAATGAAGGTACTAGTGACTTGGCACGAAACGTGAGTGGGAAGCGTGGCAGTGCACGTTTAAAGAGGGGGATGGGATGGCGCCTTATCGGAACCAACCGCGCCGTAACCCGTGCTTTAAGGGACCGGCGGCCGCTCCTCTGATCGCGTTGATCACCGCAATTCTATTAAGCGCCCCCACTCCAGCTCGAGCGGGCGGAGCCGGTGGCACGTCCGCCACGGTTCAGGATTTTTTGAATGGCGTTTGTGGGTTGTCCTTTGTGAACATAAGTGCTGCAAACTGTCCGAAACTGCCTACGATCAATCAGGTTGTGGTCGAATCGAGCGCCTTAACGGGTCAGACCCCAGACGTTATCCGTGGCCCCAGCAACCTCAATTTCAATACGCCCGCGGGGACGGTGTTCGACGCAGGCAGCTTGGCCGGGCTCGCCAATCCGCTTGCCTTCATTGCCTCGCCAGGGCAGCAGCCGACCCCGACAAGCCCCAGCAATCCCGCGGCAAACTCTTTCCTCTCTGCGACCACAACTCCGTCAAACGGCAGCCCGACAACGCTCAACCTCGCCTTTGACTTCGAGCCGCGGACGAATTCAACCTTCACGGCAAGCCAGAACGTTGGCGACATCATGTTGCCGATGGTCGTCGCCGACATCAGCCAGAATTTGGTGCGACACGTTGCGGCGACGCTCCAGATCCTCGCGACCGGCGTTGGAGACGGCGTCACAACAGACATCATCGGCGATTTCTTGGGAACCGGAACCCCGCAAACCGATCCGCTTTCCGCTCTCGGCATGGCCAATTCGCTAGACTTCGCTAAGGGATATTTGGAATTCGATCTGGGCATTCCGCTGCTGATCACCTCAGATGTGGCGCCGGCGTATCTCATCTCCGCCGCCGGCTTCAACTTCGACCCGACAGGTGGCCTGTTCGACGGGATTAATCCGATCGCCACGTTTCAAGACGCAAGCTTTGTGAATAACGCCGGCGATCTCCTCGAACTCGGTCCATGCGGATCTGGCCATCGCCTACGATGGCAGCACGGTCCTCTCGGATCCGGCGCCGCGCCGGAACCGGCGACAATCGCGCTGCTCGGCGGCGGGCTGGCCGGTCTGGCCTGGTTGCGCCGGCGGCGGCGCAAGGCCGGTTGATGCGCGCCGGTTGCGGCGCCCCTGTAGCCGCAGGCCGCCGAGCGATGCGGTTGTGGCGTCGGCCTAGGCAGCGCGCGCGGAGCCGGGATTGCTGGCGCTCGGCATAATCATTGGCAGTCTCCTCCTGGTCGCGCTGTGGGAATGGCTTGGGCCGCGGCGCAGGCGGGAGTTCCCTGCCGCGCGCCGCAGGCTGGGAAATCTCGGGTTCTGGATCTTGAACCTGCTGATAGCGGGCTTTTTTGCGGCGCCGGATGCGAGCGTGCGCATCAAGCTCGCCGCGGCGCTTGGGCTGGTCGCGCCGTCCTGGCCGATTGCCGGAACCGGGCCGAGCCTGCTCGCCGGTTTCTTGCTGCTGGATTTCATCTATTACCTGATGCACCGGTGCCAGCATGCGGCGCCGTTCCTGTGGCGCTTTCACGCGCTGCATCATTCGGATCCCGATGTCGATGTGACGACCTCGGTGCGGCATCACCCGGTCGAGATGCTGCTGAACTCGGCCGTCTATTGGCTCGCCGTGCTGGTGCTCGACATTCCGGTGGCCATTGTGCTGATCCACGGGCTGGCCGTTTTCGGCACGGCCGCGGCGCAACACGGGAACATCCGCCTTCCCGAGCGGTTGGAGCGTTGGCTGCAGCCGGTGCTGGTCACGATCGACCTGCACCGCGTCCACCACTCGATCTCGACCGAGCAGGCCAACTCCAACTATGGCGCCGTCCTGTCGCTGTGGGACCGGCTGTTCGGGACGCTCACCCGCATTACCCGTGCGCAGCATCAGGCGATCATCTTCGGGGTAGCCGAACTGCCGCGCGGCGATTGTCTGAGGCTGTCGGCGATGTTGAAAACCCCGTGGCTGCTGCGGCGCTCGAGGCGGGCCGCGGCCGGCGGCTAATCGGCGCGGGCGGCGGTCCGGGTCAGCATGTCGGCTTTGCGGTTCAGCGCTTCGATCAGGCCGTCGATACCCTGACTGCGCAATATCGCGGCGAATTCGGAGCGGCGCGTCGCCAACTCGCTGATCGTTCCGTCAAGATAAATGTCGGCGATCAGCCACTCGCCGTCGCCGTCCTGGCGCATCAGATAGTCGACCTCGACCGGGTCGCCGTTGGCCTTGATGATCCGGCTGGTGACCAGCACGCCGGAGGGGGCCGACTGCTGCCCGGTCACTTCGAGCTTTTGCCCGTCATAGCTGTCGAACCGGTCGGCATAGATCGCCGATATATATCGGCCATAGCTGTCGGTGACCTGCCGCTGCTGGCCCGAATCCAGACCGGCCCAGGTCGGGCCCACCGACAATCGGGCCATCAACGGCAGATCGAACGAGCTGCGGATGACTGGCTCCAGTTGCGCAAATCGCCCGCTCTCGCCGAGCGCCGCGCCGTTTTTCATCGTGGCGAGCAGTTTGGCGTAGAGGCTCTCGACCGTATCGCCGGCTCCGGCCGCCGCAGCCGGGCCGAGGCTGGAGAAGCAGGCGACCACCAGCATTGCGGCGAACCAGAAGGCTTTGCGCCCAAACCGCTTCGCCGCCACCGGCGGTCCCGATGCCGCCCGAAATGTTAATGAACCGCCCTTGATCATGACCGATCTCTGTTGCATCCTATGCTCCACTCGTCTAGGTGCGTGCGGCGCAGCAAGTTTCAAGCGCATCGCTCTGCTGCGGCCGATTTATCGTGACCTGACGAGGTTGAGCTTGCATCTGGGTCAGAGCGCCAATCGCCAGGCGCGCCGCGCCGCCGGAAGTAGACGACCCACTGCCGCAGCCTTATCGATCCGGTGGGGAATTGCGGCCGATCATCGCCCGCCGCGCCGCCGCTCTCGTCAGAAAAACCGGTAGGGCATGCGATCGCCATTTGACCTGCTGGCGCTGCTGTTGGTGCTGGCGGCGCTCTTCGGCTACCTGAACCACCGGTTTCTCGGATTGCCGCTGACGGTGGGGCTGCTGCTGATGGCCCTGCTGAGCGCGATGCTGCTGATCGCCGCCGGCGCCGCGATGCCGCAGCTCGGGCTCAAGCCGGCGCTGCGCGGCTTGCTCGCCCAGGTCAATTTTCCGGTGACGTTGCTCAACGGCTTTTTGAGCTTTCTGCTGTTCGCCGGCGCCCTCGAGGTGGATTTCGCCGAACTCTTCGCGCGCAAATGGACGGTTCTGACCCTGGCCACCTTCGGCACGGTGCTGTCGACGGCGCTGACCGCGACGGGGCTGTTCGCGGTGTCGGCGGCGCTCGGCATCGGCATTCCAGTCGCCTGGTGCCTGGTGTTCGGCGCCTTGATCTCGCCGACCGACCCGGTTGCGGTGCTGCTGGTGTTGCGGCGGGTCGGCATCCCGCAATATCTGCAGGCGATCATCGCCGGCGAGAGCCTGTTCAATGACGGCATCGGCGTGGTTCTGTTTTTGCTGCTGCTGTCGCTCGCGACCGGCGGTGGCGGTCAGGCGCACGGCGCTGTGGCGATCGTCGGCCTGTTTCTGCTGTCGGCGATCGGCGGCGGCGTCCTCGGCCTCGGCCTCGGCTATGCCGCGTTTCTGCTGATCCGAGGGGTTGATGACTACAACGTCGAACTGATCATCTCCCTGGCGCTGGTGACCGGCGCCTACAGCCTGGCCGGCATGCTCGGCGTGTCGGGCCCGGTCGCGGTCGTCACCGCCGGCATCCTGATGGGCAATCACGGGATGCGGCGGGCCATGAGCGAGCTGACCCGCCAGCATTTGAAGGTGTTCTGGCTCCTGGTCGACGACACCTTGAACGCGCTATTGTTTCTGCTGATCGGGCTGGAGATCGCGGCGATCGATCTGGCCTGGCGGGCCCTCGCCGCCACAGCCATCATGATCCCGGTCGTGCTCGCCGCCCGCTGGTTCAGCGTCACCGCCTCGGCATTGCCGCTCAATCTGCGTCTGCCGGACCGGTTCGGGTCGTTCATGGTGCTGACCTGGGGAGGGCTGCGTGGCGGGATCTCGGTGGCGCTGGCATTGGCGTTGCCGCCCACCCCTTATAAGGACACGATGTTGACGATCGGTTACGGGATCGTCGTGTTCGCGATTGTAGTCCAGGGGCTGACCCTCGAACGGGTGGCCCGCCGCGCGCTATCGGCATTGCCCGCCCCGGCCGGCGCAGGCGAAGGGTGAGCGCGCCACGACGACATCGTCGGCGGCCGGGTTGGGTGATAAGGTCGCGAAAATTCATCCGGTGCGACAGACGCAGGACGCCCCATGGACAAGAAGGTTCACATCAACTTCTGGTACGTGATCGCTGCGGTTCTGGGCATGCTGTGGATACAGAGCCTTTATCTGCAAAGCACCGAACGGACGCCGATCCCCTACAGCCGCTTTCAGACCTTGCTCAACGAAGGCAAGGTCGCCGAGGTCGACATCGGCCCGAACTACATCAACGGCTCGTTGAAGAAGGCGGAACCCGGCGGGCTCAAGGACTTCACCACCGCGCGGGTCGCGCCCGATCTGGCGAAAAGCCTCGACAAGCACGGCGTCACCTATACCGGGGTGGTCGAGAATCACTTTGTTCGCGACCTGCTCTCGTGGATCCTGCCGGCGATTATTTTTGTCGGGATCTGGATGTTCGCCATCCGCCGCATGGGGCAAGGCGGTCTCGGCGGGGTGATGCAGATCGGCAAGAGCCACGCCAAAATCTATGTCGAGAAAGAGACCAAAACCACCTTTGCCGATGTCGCCGGGGTCGACGAGGCCAAGGAAGAGCTGGTCGAGATCGTCAACTTCCTCAAGGATCCGACGACCTATGGCCGGCTCGGCGGGCGTCCGCCCAAAGGCGTGTTGTTGGTCGGCCCGCCCGGAACCGGCAAGACTCTACTCGCCCGGGCCGTCGCCGGCGAGGCCGGGGTGCCGTTCTTTTCGATCTCCGGCTCGGAATTCGTCGAGATGTTTGTCGGCGTTGGCGCCGCCCGGGTGCGCGACCTATTCGAGCAGGCGCGCCAGCATGCGCCGGCGATCATCTTTATCGACGAACTCGATGCGCTCGGCCGCGCCCGCGGGCCGTTCGGCGGCGGCGGCCAGGACGAAAAGGACCAGACCCTGAACCAGCTGTTGGCCGAGCTCGACGGGTTCGACCCGACCAGCGGCCTCGTCCTGCTCGCCGCGACCAATCGGCCCGAGGTGCTCGATCCCGCATTGCTGCGCGCCGGACGGTTCGACCGGCAGATCCTGGTCGATCGGCCGGACAAGAGGGGGCGCGAGCAGATCCTCGCAGTCCATCTGAAAAAGGCGAAGCTTGGTCCCGATGTGGCCTCGGAGAAAATCGCGGCGCTGACCCCGGGCTTCACCGGCGCGGATCTCGCCAACCTGGTCAACGAGGCGACCCTGCTGGCGACCCGGCGCAATGCCGAGGCGGTGACCATGGCCGACTTCAACAACGCGATCGAGCGCATCGTCGCCGGCTTGGAAAAACGCAATCGGTTGCTGAACCCGTTGGAGCGGCGGGTCGTCGCCTATCACGAGCTCGGCCATGCAATGGTGGCGCTGGCGTTGCCGGGAACCGACACCGTGCACAAGGTGTCGATCATCCCGCACGGCGTCGGCGCGCTCGGCTATACGATCCAGCGGCCGACCGAGGAGCGCTACCTGATGACCCGCGCCGAGCTCGAATACAAGATGGCCGGGCTGCTCGGCGGTCGGGCTTCGGAAACGATCGTCTTCGCCGAAGTCTCAACCGGGGCGGCAGACGATCTGGCTCGCGCCACCGATATCGCCCGCGCGATGGTGCTGCGCTACGGCATGAGCGAGGCGCTCGGCAACGTCGCTTATGACCGCGATCGTTCGCCGTTCCTGCAGCCGAACTTTCCGGCGCCGCAGGAGCGGGCCTACAGCGAAGGCACCGCCGAGGCGATCGACCGCGCGGTGCGTGGCCTGGTCGACCGCGCCTTTGCCCTCGCCGCCGAGGTGCTGCGGCGCAACCGCGCCCTGCTCGACCGCACCGCGGCGGCGTTGCTCGAAACCGAAACCTTGAGCGAGCCGGAAATCGAACAGCTGAAGCGCGAGATCCTGCCGGCGCCAAGCCTGCTGCCGGCGCCTGAGCACCCCGCGGTAGCGGCGGCATCTTAGTCGACGCATCGGCCGGCGCCGCCATCGCCGCGATCCGCCGCCGAGCCGAACCGCGACAGCGAGCAATATCGTGTCGCACACAATGAAACGCGCCCCCGCAGGAGCGCGTTTCGCGCCGCCGGAAGCCGTGTT
>CAWFER010000021.1:0-80872 GCA_963814805.1 uncultured Alphaproteobacteria bacterium
CTAGCTGGGCTTGCCCGGCTTCGGCGGAATCTTTGCTTTGGCGCCTCCGTCCGCGGTCTGCCGGTAGACCATTTCGGCTATCTTCAGCAGGGTCTTGCGGTCGACTTTCGCGGCGAGCGCGTAGCCGAAGCCTTGATCGGACCAATAAAACGCACCGACGCCGTCTTTCTCGCTATAGCGAAACGCGGTTTCGCCGTCGATGCCGGTGCGCAGATAGAGGGTCAGGCGTTGCTTGCCGTTCTGGTACATGAACTGCGCCGCCGCGCCAATTTCGGCGGGCAGCAGCCGCCCGCCCATCAGCTGGAAACCGGCCGCGCTCAGATCGGGGACGATCAGCTTCCGGCCGAGCCGCTTGGACAGCCATGTGACCAGATTCGCCTCCTGGCTGACATCGACCTCGACCGGATGACGAACCTCGACCGAGAAGACCCGGTATGCCGAGATCGCATCGGCGGTGATTGTGCGGGCGGGGGAGGGGGTAGCGTCGCCCGAAGGCAGCAGCGTCCTCGCCGCATCGCGGGCGGTCCAGCCGCCGATCCCGCCGGCGACGACGAGGGCCACCGCCGCGGCAATCTGCGTGAGACGCTGGCGCCGCCGCCGGCGCTGCTCGGCGAGCAGCGGCGCCACCCGCAGCCGCCCCGGGATCGGTCGCGCAGCCTCTTCGGCAAAGGCCGCGCGCAGCGATTGCTGTTGCTCGGCATATCGCCGGAGTCGCGCCAGCATCTCGGGATGGGCGGCGAGATAGGCATCGAGCTCGGCGGCGCGTTCGGGCGGCAGGCGGCCATCGAGGCGCGCGTGCAGCTCGCTTTCCCCCACCGCTCCGGCGAGCTCGCTCATGTCGCCGTCCGCGGCGCCTGGCCCCGCCCGGGAGCAGCCCTTCCATCGGCGCCGCCCCCGTTGGCATCGCCGTCGAGCAGCTGGCGCAGGCGTTCGCGCCCGCGCGACAGCCGCGACATCACCGTACCGATCGGTACGCCCAACACGCGCGCCGCCTCGTCATAGGACAGATCCTCGATCGCGACGAGCAGCAATACCGAGCGCTGCTCCTGCGGCAAGGCGGCAAAGGCCCGCAGCAGATCGCGATGCTCGAGCGCCTCGTCCTGCCCGCCCTTGACGCGCGGCAGCTCGGCTTCGACAGCCTCGGTCAGTTCGTCGTGCGCGCCGCGCCGCTTGCGGCGCTGCTGATCGCTCAGAAAGCGGTGGTAGAGAATGGTATAGAGCCAGCTGCGCAGATCACCCCCGCGCCGCTGGCGCCATCGCGACAGCGCCCGTTCGAGACAGTCCTGGACCAGATCGTCGGCATGCTCGCGGTCGCCGCGCAGCAAGGCGTAGGCAAAGCGGCGCAAGCCCGGTATGTGCGCTTCGATCAGGGCGGCCTCGACCGGCATCGCCTTCCCTGGCAGCAACCCGCTGAAATCGCGCCACACCGGACAACGCCCTTCCAGCAACGTTCGCGGTTGACGCGACAGGCCGGGTGTGGATCCGGGCGACATTATCGACGCGCGCGGGATAACCAGCAATAACAATTCCGTTACAATTGCTCCCTCTTTTGGGTCACGGCAAGCGTTGCGCCCAGGCGCGCTTCCGAGCTGCCGGCACTGGCATATTTGTATGATCTTCTCGGGGTCGGTTTATTCCATCGTAAGCTGCCGCCTGCCGCACTCCATTGCCGCTCGGCGGCTCGCCTACGCTCGCAACAAGCCGCCAATTTGCCCCTGGCGGAGGCATGCTTCACATCCCGACTAGGCGCGCGCTCTCCTCCCACAGGCGGCGGGCCAGATCGTCGTCGAGCGCCGCCGGGTCGGGCGGCGTGAGCGCCCTGCCGACGACATAGCCGCCGTGGAACGGCGCCGGGTCCGGCGTCGTCGCCAGAAACAGCGATGTCTCGGCGCCCTTTTCGGGGCTGACCATGAACGGCTTCATCAGCCGCCAGCCGAGTTCGACGACACCGCCGCGCTGAGCGATCCCGGTCGCCACCACGCCCGGATGCAAACAGATCGCGGTTACTCCCGTGCCCTGGAGCCGCGCCGCCAGTTCGCGGGTGAATAAAATGTTGCATAATTTGGAGCGGCCGTAAGCCTTGAGCATCGTCCAATCCCGCGGCCCGGCGATGGTGGCCAGGTCGATGCGGTTGCCGCGATGGGCCCGCGAGGCGACGGTCACGATCCGCGCCGATCCGACGCTGGTCGATCCGATATTGGCGGATGCCGTGGCCTTCAGCCGCTCGAGCAATAAATTGGTCAGCAGGAACGGGGCCAGATGATTGACCGCGAAGGTCAGCTCGTAGCCGTCTGCCGACAGCTGGAATTTGGGCGAAAACAGCCCGGCATTGTTGACCAAGAGATCGAGGCGGTCATGTGCGGCCAGGATCTCGGCGGCGAGGCGGCGCACCTCGGCCAATGAGGCGAAATCGGCGAGGGCGGTCTCGACCTGCGGCGCACGCACCCGGTCGCTGACGAACCGGCGCGCCGCCTCGGTGCGATCGCGATCGCGGCCGACCATGACCACTCGCATCCCGGTGCGCGCTAGGCCCAGCGCCGTATAGAGCCCGATCCCCGAACTCGCCCCGGTGACGATCCCAATCCGTTCGGTTGTGCCGCCTGACACCTCTCGTCTGTCCCATACGCTCACCCTGACCCTCTCCCGCAATGCGGGAGAGGCGGAACCGTCGCGTCAGCGGCGGTGGGTGAGGGCCTGCATGCAACAACCACCCTAGACGCTGTCCATGCCAAACGCCCAGCGCCGCGCCAATTGGTGGCCGATCGCCAAGGGCGGCGGCAGGGTCGCCAGCCCCTCGATCGGCGCGTCCGAGCGCGAGCGCGCGACCATGGCCCGCACCTCCGCGCGCTCGAACCAGCGCGCCTCGGCAATTTCCTCGGGATCGATGGTGATCTCGTCGCTCAGCGCCTCGGCCAGCAGGCCCATCATCAGGGTCGACGGGAATGGCCAGGGCTGCGAGGCGAGATAGCGCACCCGCCCGACCCTGATCCCCGATTCCTCGAGCACCTCGCGGCGCACCGCCTCCTCGATGGTCTCGCCTGGCTCCATGAACCCGGCCAGGCAGGAAAACCGCGCGCCGACCCGGCGCCGGCCGCGCCCCAACAGGCAGCGCTCGCCCCTGACCGCGAGCATGATCACTACCGGGTCGACCCGCGGATAGTGATGCGCCCGGCAGTTCGGGCAGCGCCGGCCCCAGCCCGCCGCGTCGATCGCGCTGGCGGTGCCGCATTGCGCGCAAAACCCGTGCCGCGCGTGCCAGTCGAGCAGCGAGCGTGCTTCGGCGAGGATCGCCGCCTCGCCGCCGGGGATCGCGGCGGCCAGGCTGCGCACGTCGACGCTCGCAGCATCGCTTGCGTCCGCCGGCAGGCCCGTCGCGTCGAGCGCGAAATGGGCGCGGCCATTGCCGATCCCGAGCAGGATCAGAGCGGCGCCGGCATCGATCGCCGCGCGCCAGGGTGCGACCTGCTGCCAGTCGAGGGCGGCGGCCGCATCGTCGCGAACCAGGGGCTTCAGCTCGCGCAGCGGCAGCAGCCGGGTCTGCGGATCGTCGAGCAGCGAGGCGACCCAGCCGGCATCCTGCCGGCGCTGGCTGACGCGGTCGAGCGGGTTGCCCGCAAAAGTGTAGATCTCTTCCATCGCCGCCGCCGATCCCTCGCTCGCCATCGCCGGAACACCCGGCAGCGCGTCCTACCATAACTTCGCCCGCGTCCGAAGCGTTTGCCGGCAAAGAAGGGGCCGCGCATGTTATGCTGGCGCCATGACCAACGCGCTTTACATCGCCGGGATCGCGGCGCTCGCCGGCGATCCGGCGCGGGCCGACATGCTCTCGGCGCTGATGGATGGCGGCCGCCGCCGCGCCGGCGAACTCGCCTACGCCGCCCAAGTGACGCCGCAGAGCGCAGCGCGCATCTGGAAAAGCTGGTCGCCGCCGGGCTGCTCGCCGACGAACGGCAGTGACGCAGCCGCTATTTCCGGCTGGCCTCGCCGGCGGTCGCGCACATGCTCGAAGAGATCATGGCCGTCGACATGGCGCGGACGTCGCGCTATCGCCCGGCCTGGATGCGCGACGATGGGCTGCGTTCGGCGCGGACCTGCTACGACCATCGCGCCGGCCGGCTCGGCGTAGCACTCGCCGACAGCCTCGTCGGGCGCGGCCATGTCATGCTCGACGATGATGGCGGCGAAGTCACCGAAACCGGGGCCCGGTTTCTCGATGAGCTCGGCCTCGATCTCGCCGGAGCCGCCGGCCGGCGACGCCGCTTCTGCCGCCCCTGCCTCGACTGGAGCGAGCGGCGGGCGCATCTGGGCGGCGCCGTCGGCGCGGCATTGGCCCGGCGGTGCTTTGCGCTCGGCTGGATCGAGCGGGTCGGGGACAGCCGCGCGGTCGCGATCACCGCGCCCGGCCGCGACGGGTTCCGCGCCGCCTTCGGCGTCGAAATCCCCGCCGTCAGGTCCGCGTAGCCGCGCACGTCAATTGGCCAACGATCCGCGCGACCTTACCGGGCAGGAGCGCCAGCCGCAGCGATCCGGACCCAGGCCCATGCCACCCAGCTCTCTCTGCGGCGAGGAGGTTCCCGCCCCGCCGACCGGCCAATTCGCGATTTGCACCACCTAGCGCAAAAATCTTAACCGTATCATTATCGTTCCGGTGGTATTTTTTGGGGAAATCGAGAAAGAACGGGTCGACTGCCGATGGCGCACTTCGTCGAAAGCCCTTCACTCCATGCCGCCGCCCGCGCAACGCAAGCGGAACACCCTCGCGTCGCGGGCGGGTGAGGAGGGGCCGCGCCCGGGCCGGTCGTGTTCGCCTACATCGTCCAACGCATTCTGGCGACCATCCCGGTGATGGCGGTAGTGGCACTGTTCGTGTTCGCGTTGTTGCATCTGAGCCCCGGAGATCCGGCGGCGATCATCGCCGGCGACACCGCCACCGCCGCCGACATCGCCCGCATCCATCGCGCGCTCGGGCTCGACCAACCGCTTTATCTCCAGTTCGCCAGCTGGGTGTGGCATTTGCTGCACGGCGATCTCGGCACGTCGATCTTCACCAACCTTCCGGTTTCGACCTTGATCATGCAGCGGGTCGAACCGACCGTGACCCTGACGGTCTCGACCATCTGCGTCTCGGTGCTGATGGCGATCCCGATGGGCGTGCTGGCCGCCTCGAAAGCCGGATCGTGGATCGACCGCGCAGTGATGATCTTCTCGGTGCTCGGATTTTCGGTTCCGGTGTTCGTCGTCGCCTATGTGCTGATCTACGTCTTCGCGGTGCGCACCGATCTGTTGCCGGTCCAAGGCTTTGTCGGCATCGGGCGCGGCTGGTGGCCGTTCCTGTCGCATCTGATCATGCCGACCATCGCTCTCTCGATGGTCTTTACCGCGCTGATTGCGCGCATGACCCGCGCCAGCATGCTCGAGGTTTTGGCCCAGGACTATATCCGCACCGCCAAAGCCAAAGGTCTCTCCAACGACCAGGTGCTGATCGGCCACGCGCTGAAAAACGCGGCGGTGCCGATCGTGACAGTGATCGGCATCGGCATCGCGCTGCTGATCACCGGGGTCGTTGTCACCGAGACGGTGTTCGCCATTCCCGGACTGGGCCGGCTGACTGTCGACGCGATCCTGCGCCGCGACTATCCGCTGATCCAGGGGATCATCCTGGTCTTTTCTGCCGCCTATGTGCTGGTCAACCTCTTGATCGACCTCAGCTACACCTTTCTCGATCCGCGCATCCGGTATTGAGGATGGCTGGTTGGGTCAACCGCGTGCACGAGCCCACACCCGCCGCGAGGCGAGGGGGTAGCCCGCGCGCCCGGTAGATGAGGGTGGCAATGGAACTGGGCCGGCTTGGCGACGAGATTGGCGCGCCACTGGCGGCGGCGGACGATCGCGCCCTGACGGCCGCGCCGGCAGCGCGCCAACGCCGGGCGTGGCTCTCCGTCCGCCGTCATCCGACGATCGTCATCGGCGCGGCTCTGCTCGGCCTGATGCTGCTGATGGCGGTGTTGGCGCCCTATCTCGGCACCGTCGACCCGCAGGCCATCTCGCCGATCGATCGGCTGGAGTGGCCGTCGTGGCAGCACTGGTTCGGCACCGACATGCTCGGCCGCGACGTCTACAGCCGCACCGTCTACGGGGCGCGTGTCTCGCTGACCGTCGGGCTGATGGTGGCGCTGCTCAGCACCGGGGTCGGTCTGGCGATCGGTCTCGTCACCGGGTTCAACCGCTGGGCCGATGCGATCCTGATGCGGGTCATGGACGGGCTGATGTCGATCCCGCCGGTCCTGATCGCGATCGCACTGATGGCGCTGACCCGCGCCAGCCTGGAAAACGTGATCTTCGCGATCACCGTTGGCGAGGCGCCGCGGGTGACCCGGCTGGTGCGCGGCGTCGTCCTCGGCTTGCGCGAACTACCGTTTGTCGAGGCGGCGCGGGCCAGCGGCACCAGCCTGCCGCGCATTCTGTGGCGGCACATTCTGCCCAACACCGTGCCGCTGCTGCTGGTCCAGGGGACCTACACCGCGGCCTCGGCGATGATCGTCGAGGCGATCCTCTCGTTCCTCGGCGCCGGCACGCCGCCCAACATCCCCAGCTGGGGCAACATCATGGCCGAGGGCCGCGCGCTGTTCGAAATCGCCTATTACATCGTGCTGTTCCCCGGCGCGTTTCTGTCGGTCACCGTTCTCGCCATCAACCTGTTGGGCGACGGGCTGCGCGACGCGCTCGATCCGCGCCTCGCCCGGCGGATGTAGGCGCCATGGCCGGTCCCGCCGCCGCTGTCGCCGCCGGCCCGCAACCATCGCCGCTGCCGCCAAGCGCCGCGCCCGAACCCGCGGCAATCGCGCCGATCCTCGACATCGCCGATCTGAAAACCTGGTTCTTCACCCGCGACGGCGTGATCCGCGCCGTCGACGGGCTCTCGCTCCAGGTGCTGCCGCGGCGAGACGCTCGCCATCGTCGGCGAGAGCGGCTGCGGCAAGAGCGTCACCGCGCTGTCGATCTTGCGGCTGATCCCGTCGCCGCCAGGGCGCATCGTCGCCGGCCGGATCGGCTTTGCCGGCCGCGACCTGCTCGGCTTGAGCGAGGCGCAGATGCGCCAGGTTCGCGGCAACGAAATCTCGATGATCTTTCAGGAGCCGATGACCTCGCTCAACCCGGTGCTGACGGTCGGCCATCAGATCGCCGAGACCCTGACCCTGCATCAGCGGCTGGACCGCGGCGCCGCGCACTCCAGGGCGGTCGACCTGCTGCGGTCTCGTCCACATCCCCGAGGCAACGCGGCGCGCGCACGAATATCCGCACCAGCTTTCGGGCGGCATGCGCCAGCGGGTGATGATCGCGATGGCGCTCGCCTGCAACCCCAAGCTGCTGATCGCCGACGAGCCGACCACCGCGCTCGACGTGACGATCCAGGCGCAGATCCTCGATCTGATGCGCGAATTGAAGGAGCAGATCGGCGCAGCGATCCTGCTGATCACCCATGATCTGGGCGTCGTCGCCGAGATGGCGCAGCGCGTCGTCGTCATGTATGCCGGCCACATCGCCGAGCAGGCGCACGGTCGGCGCGCTGTTCCGCCGTCCGCTGCACCCCTACACGCGCGGGCTTTTGCATTCGGTGCCGCGGCTCGGCGCCTCGCTCGATCCCGGCGCCCCGCGGCGGCTCGCCGAGATCCCCGGCACGGTGCCCGCGTTGCACGAGCCGATCGTCGGCTGCGCGTTCGCGGCGCGCTGCGCCTTCGCCACCGAGATCTGCCGTCGCCAGACGCCGGCCTTCGAGGAAAAGGAGCCGAGGCATTTCGCCGCCTGCTTTCATTCCGACCGGGTGGCCGGCGCATGACCGCGCCGACCCTGCCGCCGCTGTTGTCGGTAAGGGGGCTGGTCAAGCACTTTCCGGTCAGGAAAGGGCTGTTGCGGCGAGTCGTCGGCCAGGTCCATGCGGTCGACGGCATCTCCTTCGACATCGCTCGCCGGCGAGACCCTGGGCCTGGTCGGCGAGAGCGGCTGCGGAAAATCGACCGCGGGCAAGGCGATCCTCAAATTGATCGAGCCGACCGCCGGCGAGATTCGCATCGACGGCGTGCGCATCGACCGGCTGTCGCGCCACCGGATGCGGCCCTACCGGCGTCAGCTGCAGGTGGTGTTTCAGGACCCCTATTCGTCCTTGAACCCGCGTCTCAAAATCCGCGACATCATCGCCGAGCCGCTAGTCAATTTCGGCGTCTCGGGCGGCAGCGAGCTGGCCGACCGGGTCGCCGGTCTGGCGCTCAGGGTGGGTTTGCGGGCGGACGCGCTCGCCCGCTTCCCGCACGAATTTTCCGGCGGCCAGCGCCAGCGCATCGGCATCGCCAGGGCGCTCGCATTGAACCCGAGGCTGATCGTCTGCGACGAGCCGGTTTCCGCCCTCGACGTCTCGGTCCAGGCGCAGGTGATCAACCTGCTCGGCGATCTGCAGCAGGAGCTCGGGCTCTCCTATCTGTTCGTCGCCCACGACCTCGCGGTGGTCGAGCACATCAGCCGGCGCGTCGCCGTCATGTATCTGGGCAAGATCGTCGAGCTCGCCGACAAGGCCGCGCTGTTCACCCGCCCGCAGCACCCCTATACCGAAGCGCTGCTGTCCGCCGCGCCGGCGCCGGACCCAGACCCAAAGATCGCGCGCCGGCGCATCATCCTCAAAGGCGACGTGCCGAGCCCGATCGACCCGCCTTCCGGCTGCCGCTTCCACACCCGCTGCCCCTACGCCTACGCCCGCTGCTCGCAGGAAGAGCCCGAGATGCGCGAAGTCTTCCCCGGCCACCATGTCGCCTGCCATCTGCGCGAAGCGCCGACGGCGGCGGTTTTTGGCGCGGCGGCCGGGCGCTGACGGGCCGGCCGGGCGTCCCTCCAGTGCATCTGGCTACACCGCGTCTCGGTCTGCTGCTATTGATTTGGGTCATTTGCCGACGCGGAGACGATGGCCGGATATTCCTCGGGCGATGAGCGTCGCGACCTGGATGCATGAGTTCGGCGCCGCCCCGGCGGGCGGATTGCCGCGCACCGTCTTCCGCTATGTGCTGGCGACGAGCGCGGTTGCACCAGCTCTTTCTTTTGCTGCTGACGGTCGGCGTCTTTCTGCATCGAAGTCGTGCCGCTCGAATTGCAGCGCCGGATCGTCAACGATCTGGTCAAGCACCGCCCGTATGGCTGGGTGGTCGGCCTGTGCGCGGTCTATGCCGGCACCGTGCTGGTCCAGGGCGGAACCAAGCTCGCGCTCAACATCTATCGCAGCTGGGTCGGCGAGCGGGCCAAGCGCGACTTGCGGCGGCGGGTTCACACCGTGGTCGAGACCCCCGGCGCGGCCTCGCCCGCGATCGAAGCGCAGGGCATCGCGGCTTCGATGATCGTCGCCGAAGTCGAGCCGATCGGCGGCTTTGTCGGCGAGAGCGTCTCGGAGCCGCTGTTGCAGGTCGGCATCATGTTCTCGGTGCTGGCCTATCTGATCCATCATCGACCCATGGATGGCGCTCTCCGCCTTCGCGCTCTTTATTCCGCAGCTCGTCTTTGTCCCGCTGTTGCAGTCCGCGGTCAACCGACGCACCGGAGCGCGCATCCAGGTGCTGCGCCGGCTCGGCATCGCGATGATTGCCGGAAACGGCGGTGCGAGCGAAGAAAGCAGCCGCGCCGACGATCGGCGGATCGAACAGGCCTTCGCGCTCGACATGGGAATCTTCAAGCTGAAGTTTTCGATGAATTTCCTGATGAACGTCTGCAACCACCTGCAAATAATTTCGGCGTTTGCTGGTCGGCGGCTGGTGGGTATATACCCGCCGGCTCGAGATCGGCGGCGTGGTCGCGTTCATCTCCGGGATCGGCCGGTTGAACGATCCGTGGGGCGACCTGGTCAATTACTTTCGCGACGTCAACGTCACGCAAATCAAATACCGCCTGCTGGCCGACGCGGTCAATCAGCTGGCGCCCGCCGCCGGTCTCGTCCGAACCCAACCCGAGCCAGCCGCGCGCAGCCTTTGAGCCTCCGGGCGATCAAACCGCGGCAGCCAGTTGACGGCCCGGCTGGCTAGCGCTTATTCGTTAATTAGCGAGACAACGAAGCGCTCGCCGGCGACGGCGGCGAAGAGGGAGTGAAAAATGCCCGGCCAGACCTCCGAGGACCTGCTCGCGCTATATGACCGCGCGCCGCTCAGCGCTCGATATTGGGTCATTTTCGCGATCATCTCGGCCATCACCGTTCTCGAATTCTTCGATTTTTCCGTCGTCGCCTTCCTGCTCGCTGTGGTTGGGCCGCGCTGGCATCTGACCTATGGCCAGTCCGCGCTGATCCTCTACAGCGGCGGCGTCGGCTCGATCGTCGGCGCCTTGGTCTTCGGCAGCTTGGCCGATGTCTGGGGGCGCAAGACGGAGATCATCATCGGCACCTTCATCTGCGGCATCGGCGCCGCGCTCATCGGCCTCGTGCCGCACGGCAACTGGGGATTGTTCGCGTTGCTGCGCTTTGTCGTCGGCGTCGGGCTGACCGCCGCGGTGACCCCAGCCCTGACGATCATCGTCGAGCTGACGCCGACCCGACACCGTACCTCGGTGACCAGCTTTTATGTCGTGTTCGCCACCGCCGGCGGGTTGCTCGCCACATTCACCACGGCCGCGCTGCTCGCCCATATCGGCTGGCGCGGCATGGCCATGCTCGGCCTGTCGGTGACGTTGTTCGGCATTCTGGCAGGGTTCTTCGTCCCCGAATCGGTGCGCTGGCTGGCCGCCAAAGGCCGCTTTGCCGAGGCCCGCGCCAAGGCCGCCACGCACCTCGGCCTGCCGCTGCAATCGGTTCCGCTGCCGACCATCTTGCCCGCCACCGTTCCGCGCGGCCGGATGTCCGACCTCCTCAGGCAGCCGCGGCTATTCTGGGAGACTCTGCTGATCTGGGGCGGCGCCGCGACCGCAGCCTATGGCGTCTATCTGTGGGGGCCGACGGTGGTCGCCCTGCTGCTCAAGATCCCGGTGCCGCAGGCGGCGAAATACTTCATCTTCGTCGCCGGCAGCGGCGTGATCGGCAAGATCGTCGTCTCGTTCGTGGCGCCATTGATCGGCCGCCGCCGCCTCGGCATGGTGTGGGGTTTTGGCGGCGTCGTCGCGCTGGCCGCCGCCGGCTATTTCAACGGCGTGTTCGTCGGCGGCGTGCCGCTGATGGTCGTGCTGCTGGCGGCGTCCGCCTTCTGCATCGACGGCAGCTTCTCCAATTTGGCGCCCTATACGGTTGAGAGCTACGGGGTGCGGATGGGCGCGCGCTCCTCCGGTCTGGGCCAGGCGGCGAACGGCGTCGGCAAGATCCTCGGGCCGTTGAGCCTCGCGCTGATCGCCGGCACCAGCAACCTCGATCTCGCCGCAGGCGACCGAAGGGGCGCTGTTTCCCGCTTTCCTGTTTCTCGCCTTCGGCATGCTGCTGGTCGGGCTGTCGTTCACCTTCCTCGGCGAGGGAGACCCATGGCCGCGCGATGTCGCTCGGTGAGGACGGGCCGACCCCACGCCGGTCGGTGGTGTTCGGCGCCGAGACGCGCTGACCGGCGGCCGCGCCGAGCGCGGTTGACGACGCGGTCGCGAGCGGCATAAACCGCGAGTAACAGACGGCGAGCCGGCGCCCGGATTCGCCGCGGCGGAGGAGGAACCCATGCGCGGCCAGGCGTCCGAAGACCTCTTGGCGATGTTCGACAGCGCGCCGCTCAACGCCCGCTACTGGGTCAGCTTCGCGATCATGGCGGGATGTTCCTGCTCGATTTCTTCGATTTCTTTCTGATTGCCTTTGTCATGGCGGTGATCGGACCGCAATGGCGCCTCACCTACGGCCAGGCGGCGCTGATCCTTTACGCCGCCGGCAGTCGGCGCCATCGTCGGCGCGCTGGTCTGGGGCGCGCTCGGCGATCTGTTCGGGCGCAAGATGCTGATCGTGACCGGCACCTTCATCTGCGGCGTCGCCGCCGGTTCGATCGGATTTTTGCCGACCGGGGCGTGGGTGCCATTGGCGATCCTGCGCTTCTTTGTCGGCTTTGGTCTGGCCGCCGGCGTCACCCCCGCCTTGACGATCGTCGTCGAGCTGACCCCGACCCGCTGGCGCACCGGCCTGACCAGTTTCTATGTCGTCTTTGCCAGCGCCGGGACTTTGCTCGCCTCGTTCACCTCGGCGGCGCTGCTCGATGCGTTCGGCTGGCGCGGGGTGGCGATGACCGGCTTTATCGCGCTCGTCGTCGGCGTTCTGGCGTGGATGTTCGTCCCCGAATCGGTGCGCTGGCTGGCCGCCAAAGGCCGCTTTGCCGAGGCGCGCGCGGCGGTGGCAAAACAGCTGGGCGTGCCGATGCGAGAGGGTGCCGTCGCCGACCACGCGGCCGGCGGTTCAGCCGCGCGAGCCAAGCTCTCCGAACTCTATTCGGTCAACCCGCGGCTGTTCTGGCAGACCGTGCTGATCTGGGGCGGCTCGGCCTCGGCAGGCTATGGCTATTATCTGTGGGGCCCGACGATTGTCTCGCTGGCGTTGCACGTAACGCCCGCGGTAGCCGCAAAGTATTTCATTTACGTCGCCGGGACCGCGGTCGTCGGTAAGATCATCGTCTCCTTGATCGCCTCAAAGCTCGGCAGACGACCGCTCGGCATTCTGTTCGGGTTCGTGTCCGTAGTGTTTCTTTGCTCGGCCGGGTACTTCAACGCCGTATTGGTCGGCGGCTTTCCGTTGTTCATCATCCTGATCGCCGCCGCCGCGTTCTTTGTCGAGGGCGGCTTCTCGAACCTGGCGCCCTATACGGTCGAGCAATACGGGGTGAGCCTCGGCTCGCGCTCCTCGGGGCTGGGGCAGGCGGCCAACGGGGTCGGCAAGATCGTCGGCCCGCTCGCTTTGGCGCTGCTCGCCGGCAGCAGCAACGTCATCGCGCCAAAGGCGACCGCGGCCGCGGTATTCCCGGCCTTCATGTTCCTCGGCGCGGTCATGCTGGCGGTGGCGCTGGCCTATGTCTTCCTCGGGGTCGAGACCCACGGCCGGGAGATCGCGCTCGGCCCCGACGCGCCGGCGCGCGGGCGTTCGGGGGTGGTCGGGACCCAGGCGCGTTGAACCAGCGCGTTGAACGGGGCGGCGGCGCCAGGCCTTTGCGGCCGGCCGGCGCGGCCGGCTGAGTAGCGACCATCCGGGCGATGCCCGCGCCGACTTCGCCGGACCTGCTCGCGGTTTTCGATCGCGGCCCGCTCAATGCCCGCTATTGGACGAGCTTCATCCTGCTCGCCGGCGTCTATGTCCTCGATTTCTTCGATTTCTTTCTGATCGCCTTCATCCTGGCGGTGATCGGCCCGCGCTGGCGCCTGACCTACGGCCAAGCGGCGCTGATCCTCTACGGCAGCGGGGTCGGCGCGATCCTCGGCTCGCTGGTCTGGGGCTCGCTGAGCGATGTTTTCGGGCGCAAGCTGCAGACCGTCACCGGCACCTTGATCTGCGGGGTTGCCGCCGGGCTGATCGGATTATTGCCGACCGGAGCCTATGGTGCCGTTGGCGATTCTGCGCATTTTCGTCGGGTTTGGTCTCGCCGCCGCGATCACCCCGGCCTTGACCATCGTCGTCGAGATGACCCCGACCCGCTGGCGTAGCGGGCTGACCAGCCTGTTCGTGGTGACCGCGGCGGTCGGGCCCTGGCTCGCCTCGTTGACCGCGCACGCGCTGCTGCACGCGATCGGCTGGCGCGGCCTCGCCATGCTCGGCCTGCTGCCGATCCTGATCGGCGCGCTGGTGTGGATGTTCGTGCCGGAATTGGTGCGCTGGCTCGCCGCCAAGGGGCGGTTCGCGGCGGCGCGGGCGGCGGTCGCCCGGCATTTCGGCATGCCGCTCGACCGGGTTCCGCTGCCGGCCAGCCGGCCGGCGGTCCCGCCGCGGGCTGAGCCTTGCCGAACTCTACTCGGCCAATCCGCGGCTGTTCTGGCAGACCATGCTGGTCTGGGGCGGCTCGACGACGGCGGGCTTTGGCTATCTGCTGTGGGGGCCGACCATCGTCGCCCTCGTCCTGCATGTCTCGGTGCCGCGGGCCGCCGGCTATTTCATCTACGTCTCGAGCTGCTCGATCGCGGGCAAGCTCTTGATCGCGGTGATCGCGCAAAAGCTCGGCCGCCGCCGGGTCGGCATCGTCTTCGGTTTTGCCGCGGTGGGTTTTCTCGTCCCGGCGGGTTATTTCAATGCGGTGATGATCGGCGGGTTCCCGCTGTTCGTGATCCTGATCGCGGCTGCCGCGTTCTTTGTCGATGGCAGCCTCGGCAACCTCGCGCCCTATACGATCGAGCAGTATGGGGTCCGGCTCGGCGGCCGCGCCTCGGGGCTCGGCCACGCCGCGGCCGGCATCGGCAAAATCCTCGGGCCGCTCGCTCTGGCGCTGATCGCCGGCACCGGCAACATCATCTCGCCGCATGCGACGCAGCAGGCGGTGTTTCCGGCTTTCCTCTTTCTGGCCTTCTGCATGGTGCTGGTCGGGCTGTCCTTCGTCTTTCTCGCGGTCGAGACGCATGGCCGGGCCATGGCGCTCGATCCCGAAGCAGCGGGCGGGGCCAGCCAACCGGCGGCCGCCCGGCGCTGATCCCTTTTCAGCGCGCGCCCTCGCGGCAGACGCCGATGCGGCGCGCATTCCCGCCCCAGTAGAACAGCGGCGGTCCGCCGGCGGCGGTCCCGCTGCGCATCGCGATGGCGCGGGCCAGCATGAACCGGGTCACGTCGCGCAGCCCGTCCTCGAGATCGCCGGCGCCGATCCGGCGCCAGCGCACGTCTTCGAGTTCGGCGCTGGCGGTGGGCTCGCCCGACACGCACGCGCCATCGGCCAGAAAGAATCGGGTGTTGAAGCGCCGGCTCGAATGCGACGGAGTGATCGCCCGGCCGACATAGGCCAGCACATCCATCGCCGCGGCGAGGCCGCGCGAGTGATAAGCCTGCTCGATCCCCGAAGGTTTTGGCGAAGCCGGGGCGGGCGTGCGCCGGGCCGGGCGGCCGACCAGCACGCCGACCTCTTCCCAGGTCTCGCGCAGAGCCGCGCGGGCGCAGCGCGCGAGCCTTGGCGCCACCGCCTCGGTTCCGGTTTCGACCGACCACGGCACTCCGGTCCGGCGGGTCGATCGCGCCGCCGGGAAAGACATAGACGCCGGGCATGAACCGCGCCGCGAGTGGCCGCCTTCCGACCAGCACCTCGAGCCCCGCCCCGGCGCCGCGCAGCAGGATCAAGCGAGGCGGCGTCGCGCGGCCGAACCACTGGGGTGCGGGTTGCCGCCGACGGCTGCAGCGTCTTGGCTGAATGCGTCGTTCATCGCCCCACTATGTGCAAACTGGCATGAGCCGCCCCAAGCATTGCGGCTTGCACCGCCTTCGCCGCCGCGGCGGCGCGCAAGCGCGGGTCACCGGCCATCGAACACCTCCTTGGCCACCGGTGCCGCGGTCATCGCCGCCGGCCACCCGGCATAAAACGCCAGATGGGTGATCACTTCGCCGAGCTCCGCCTTGCTGAGGCCATTGTCGAGCGCGCGGCCGAGATGGCCGACCAGCTGCTTTTCGCGGCCGAGCGCGACCAGGGTGGCGACCGTGATCAGGCTGCGGTCGCGCTTCGAGAGCTGCGGACGCTCCCAGACATCGCCATAGACGACCTTGTCGGCCAGCTCGATCAGTTTGGGTGCGATCGGCCGCACTTGTTCGCGGGCGGGGGAGGGAGGTGTTACCGGCATCGCGGGATTTCCTTTGAGAGGCTGACTGGTGAGAGACACGGCGAGCGCAGGGCGCCATGCGGGTTGTCGTACTCGTCCGAAGCCGGGCATCGCGGGCGGTCCGGCGATGCCGGGCGCCGGCGATGCGGTTTCCGCCGTCGGCGATCCTAGGCTAGTCTCGGCGCGACCGCCACGATTGGGGCCGCGAAAGATATGCCGGAAATCGATGGAGCGCGCGTCGTCGCCGATTTGAGGCGGCTCGCCGAATTCGGTTGTTACAAGACCGGCGTCCACCGCCCGACCTATTCGCCGGACGACGTCGCCTCGCGCCATTGGCTGGCGTCCCGGTTGCGCGAGGCCGGTCTCGACTCGGCGATCGACGGCATCGGCAACGTGATCGGCCGCAACCCGCGGGCGCGGCGGCGCCTGCTGGTCGGCTCGCACAGCGAAACCCAGCCCTATGGCGGCTGGCTCGACGGCGCCTTGGGGGTGATCTACGGGCTCGAACTCGCCCGCGCCTTTGCCGCCGACCCGGCCTGCGACGGGCTCGGCATCGAGGTCGCCGCGTGGGCCGACGAGGAAGGGCCATTACGGCGGCTATCTCGGCAGCCGGTCGTTCATCGGCGCGCTCGGCGAGGACGAGATCGACCGGGCGAAAGGCCGCGACGACGGAACCCCGCTGCGCGCCGGCCTTGGCCCGCGCCGGTTTTGCTCGGCCGGCCGCGCGAAGCAGTTCGAACCCGGCCGCCATCTCGGCTATCTCGAAGCCCATATCGAGCAGGGCGACACGCTCGACTGCGGCCGGGCTGCGCATCGGCGTCGTCGAGGCGATCGTCGGCATCCGCAATTTCCGGGTCACTCTGATCGGCGAACAGAACCACGCCGGCACGACCCGCATGGCGCGGCGCAAGGATGCCGGGCGTGGCGATGGTGCGGCTGGCGACGCGCATCCATGACCATTTCCCGCAGATCGCCGGCCCGCGCACGGTGTGGACCATCGGCCGCATGTCCTTGGAGCCGAACGCGCCGTCGGTCGTCCCCGGCCGGGCCGAAATGCAGGTCCAGTTTCGCGATGTCGAACCGCGGCTGCTCGATCTGATCGAGCGGAATTTGCGCGCGCTCGCGGCGGAAGCCGACCGGGCGGGGCCCTGCCGCTGCGCGATCGAGCCGATCGGGCGCACCGAGCCGCGGCCGATGGACCCCGGCTTTCAGGCGATGATCGAGGCCGCGGCCGAGCGCCATGCGCCGGGCCGGCACATGCGGATGCCGAGTGCCGCGGGTCACGATGCCGCGATCCTCGCCGAGCGGATGCCGGCCGGGATGATGTTCATCCCGAGCCTCGGCGGCGTCAGCCATCATTGGGCCGAGGACACCAAGGAAGACGACATCGTGCTCGGCGCCCAGATCTTCGCCGACGCCGCCACTGCGCATCCTGCGCCAGGCGGGGTGATCGCCGGCGGCTCAGAAGCCCTCGACGCGGCCGCCCGCCGCGGCGCCGCGGCGATCAGCCGGGGTGAGCGCCGGCGTCGCGACGCACCGCCTGCTGCAGGTAGTCGATCGCGGCCTCGAGCTGCGCGTCCTTGGCGGTGCCGATGATCAGCGGCTTGATCGGATGCTCGGCCGTCTCGGAGCTGTTCGGCGCGCTGACACCCGGCGCCGGGGCCGTGCCGCCGTTGAGCGGGCCGGCATTCTTGAACGCGCCGTAGAAATCGCTTTCGTGGGTCAGGACGGCGTTGGCCACCTGATCGCTCTTGGGCAGGTTGACCACCACATCGGGGCTGATGCCCTGGTCCTGGATCGAGCGGCCGGAGGGCGTGTAGTAGAGCGCCGTCGTCAGCCGCAAGGCGCCGTGCCCCTGCTGCAGCGGGATGATCGTCTGCACCGAGCCCTTGCCAAAGCTGCGGGTGCCCATGATCGTCGCGCGGTGATCGTCCTGCAACGCTCCGGCGACGATCTCCGCGGCCGAAGCGGTGGCGCTGTTGATCAGTACGACCATCGGGACGCCGGGGATCAGGTCGCCGGCCACCGGCGCCCGATAGACGCGGTCGTCGTCGCTGTGGCGGCCCTTGGTCGTCACCACGACGCCGCCATCGACAAATTCGCCGGTCACGTCGACCGAGGCGTCGAGCAGGCCGCCCGGATCGTTGCGCAGGTCGAGGACAAAGCCGTTCAGGCGGCCGTGCGCCTGCTGTTTCAGCCGGGCGATGGCGCTGGCCAGCTCGGAGGCCGTGTTCTCGCTAAAGGTGGTGATGCGGGCATAGCCGATCCGGTCCCTTTTGAGCGCGGATTTGACCGAGACGACGCGGATGATCTTGCGGGTCAGGCTGACCTCGAAGGGCGCCTGGTTGCTGCGCGCGATTTCGAGGGTAACCTGCGAGCCGGCCGGACCGCGCAGCCGCTTGACGATCGCCTCGACATCCATCCCGGTCGTCGGCTGCCCGTTGATCTTGACGATGCGGTCGCCGGGCTCGAGCCCGGCATTGGCCGCCGGGGTGCCGTCGATCGGGGCGATGACCTCGGGCACCTTGCCTTCCAGGGTCAGCTCGATGCCGATGCCGCCGAACTCGCCGCGGGTGACCGCCGACATCTGCCGGTATTGCTCCTGATCCATATAGTCGGAATGCGGATCGAGCCGGGTCAACATACCCTTCAAGGCGTCGGTGGTCAGCTCGTCGCCGGTCACCGGCTTGACATAATTGTTCTGGACCTCGCGGGCCACCTGCTGGAGCAGGCTGAAATCGGCTGGATCGCGCGATGCTGCGACAGCGCCGGCGCCGGCGCCGGTGCTGTCGCAGCCGTAAAGCATCAGCGCCACCAGAGCGGCGGCGGTGGTTCTGGCGGCCGAACGGTGCAGGCGTGAGATCGCGATCATCGGAGCCTTTACGGCAAGCGGCCCGCCAATGACGGGTCGGGAAGGTGGTTCCGGATGATCCTGCGTCGCCAACACCCTCGGAATCGTCCTGAGGCGCGCGCCGAACCGCTCTCCGGTTGCCGCAGAAATGTAGTCTTCCCTTGGCCGCCTTCCAGGGGCGCTCGTTCAACTGTGACGCCGGCGACCATGCGGCGTCGGCCGCGGCGGCCCCGGCGGGCCGGTTCGCCGCACCCAAGATTGGTTCCGGGCGGCCGCGATCGAGGCTATATATCGCCGCATTGCGGCTCGCGGGCGGCGTGGCGGAAGGATGGCGATGATCAGCGGACAAAACGGCGCGGATCGGCTGACGGTGCAGGGGATCGAGCTCGAAGTGCTGCGCCGCGGCGCCGGGCCGCCGCTCTTGATGCTGCACGGCTTCGACACCATCGCCGCCGAGGCGCCGTTTCTCGACCTGCTCGGGCGCCATGCCGAGATCATCGCACCCTCGTCACCCGGTTTCGGTCATTCGCCGCGGCCCAAGGATTTCGACACAGTCTACGATCTGGTGCATCTCTACCTCGCTCTCCTCGACGCCTTGCCCGGCGGCAAGGTCAGCCTCCTCGGGTTTTCCTTCGGCGGCTGGCTGGCGGCGGAGGTCGCCGCGGCATGCAGCCATCGCCTCGACAAGCTGATCCTCGTCGATCCGGTCGGGATCAAAATCAGCGGTCGTGAAACCCCGGACATTCTTGACATCTTCAACCGCTCGCCGGCCGAGGTGCGCCGCGCCAGCTGGCATGAGCCAGACCGGTTCGCGCCCGATTTCAACGCGATGTCGGACGAGGCGCTGGTGGTCCACGCGCGCAACCGCGAGGCGCTGTGCCTGTACGCCTGGCACCCTTATATGTACAACCCGCAATTGAAGCGCTGGCTCGGGCGGATCGCGGCGCCGACCCTCGTACTGTGGGGCGCGGGCGACCGGGTGGTCAGCCCCGATTACGGCCGCGCTTACGCCAAGCTGATCCCGGGCGCCCGCTTCGAGCTGATCGAAAACGCCGGCCACCACCCCGAAATCGAGCAGCCCGAAGCCTTTGTCGAACGCGTCGCCGGTTTCCTCGAGCGATAATGCGCCCTGGAAGATGCGCGCCGGATGCGGCTTGCCGTAATCCCCGACAAGGCGATCGTCACGAAATCGCCCCGCTTCGAGAGCGCATGCTCGCTTGTGGCGTGCTGATTTGGCGTGGCGGCAAGGCAAGGGCCCTACCGCTGACGCGGTCCCGAATTCATGCTTGCGGTTCGGCCTGTCCGCGAAACGGATCGGGGTTGCGAGGCGGGTTGGTGGCGGGGTTAAATCGGCCGGACGCATCGACGGGAGGAAAACCATGAACGACGCGACACCCTGGGTCGATCCGGAGCTGCTGGCGGCGGGCGCCTTGTTGCAGCGCAACGGACTCGTCGCGCCCGACCGCACCCAGGCGCCGCTCTCCGAGGTGCGCGCCGCCCAGGACCGGATCGGCGCGTTTCTCGGCGAGGGCTCGATGCCGCTCAAGCAGGAGCGCGATCTGGCTCTGCCGGGTCCGCACGGGCAGGTGCCGTGCCGGCTCTATCTGCCTGACGATGCCGAGCGGCCGCCGTTGCTGGTCTACGCCCATGGCGGCGGCTTCATGCAGGGCAGCTTGGCATCCTGGGATGCGATGCTGCGCGAGCTGGTGCGCGGTTCGGGCGTCGCGGCCCTCTCGGTCGATTACAAACTGTCGCCCGAGCATCGTTTCCCCAAGGCGTTCGAGGAAATTGTCGCGGTCACCCGCCTCGCCGCGCGCGAGGGCGCCGGGCTCGGCATCGACCCCACCCGGCTCGCGGTCGGCGGCGATTCGGCCGGCGCCAATCTGGCGCTCGCCGCTTCCATCGCCTTGCGCGACGAGGGGGTCCGCGCGCTGCGCTTCATGCTCTTGATCTACGGCGTCTATTCGGCCGACAGCGAGAGCCCGTCATGGCAGCGCTTCGGCCAGGGCGCGGGCCTGTCGCAGACCCAGATGCGGTGGATCTGGGAGACCTATCTCGAAAAGCCGGAGCAGCAGGCCGACTGGCGCGCCGCCCCGATCCTGGGCAAGCTCGCCGGTCTGCCGCCGGCGCATCTGATCGTCGGCAGCCTCGATCCGCTGCAGGACGACAGCCAGCGCCTGGCCGCGGCGCTGACGGAGGCCGGCATCCCATGCGCGCTCAACGTCTATGACGGCATCAACCACGGCTTCATCCGCTACGGCCGGCTGATTGCCACGGCGCGCCGGGCGCTCGCCGATTGCGCCGCGGCCCTGCGCCGGGGGCTGGTCACAACAGCGGCCTAGCCTCGCGCTTGCTGCGAGCCGCGGGCGCCCGTTTGTCGCGCTTGCCGTCGCGTGCGGCGCGCTGCGCCGCCGGGCCTTCGCTGCGGGTCAGGTTGAAGGCGGTGTTGACCAGCGCCACATGCGAAAACGCCTGCGGGAAATTCCCGAGCTGGCGTTTCGCCTTGGGGTCGTATTCCTCGGCCAAGAGCCCGACATCGTTGCTGAGCGCCAACAGGCGTTCGAACAGCGCCCGCGCGTCGGCAATGCGGCCCTGCAGGATGTAATTGTCGGCGAGCCAGAAGCTGCAGGCAAGAAACGCCCCTTCGCCGGGCGGCAGCCCGTCGACGCCCTTGCCGGTGTCGTAGCGCAGCACGAACCCGTCGACCAGGAGGCGCTGCTCGATCGCCTTGACCGTGCCGATCATGCGCGGGTCGGAGGGCGGCAGAAAGCCGACCAGCGGCAGCAGCAGCAGGCTCGCGTCGAGCGCCTTCGATCCATAGGCCTGGACAAAGCTGCCGAGTTTGGGATCGAACGCCTTGGCGCAGACATCGGCATGGATCTGGTCGCGGATCTTGCGCCACGGCTCGGTCGAGGCCCCGTCGCCGAACCGCTCGGAGATCTTGATCGCCCGGTCAAAGGCGACCCAGGCCATCGCCTTGGAATGGGTGAAATGCTGCGGTGGCCCGCGCACCTCCCAGATGCCCTCGTCGGGCTGGTCCCAGATCCCGGCCAGATGCCCGAGGATGGCCTGGCCGATGGCGGGAGCGCGGTTGGCCGGGGCCAGGCCGTGCAGATCGGTGTGGTAGAACGCGTCGAACAGCTCGCCATAGATATCGAGCTGGATCTGGGTGGCGGCGCCGTTGCCGATGCGCACCGGGTGCGAGCCCTCATACCCCGGCAGCCACGGCGCCTCCCACTCGGTCAGCCGCCGCTCGCCGCCGAGCCCGTACATGATCTGGATCTGGTCGGGGCTGCCGGCGACCGCGCGGAACAGCCAGTCGCGCCAAGCCCGCGCCTCGTCGGAGTAGCCCGGCGTTCATCAACGCCAACAGGGTAAAGGTGGCGTCGCGCAGCCAGCAATAGCGATAATCCCAGTTGCGCGGGCCGCCCACCTGTTCGGGCAAGGAGGTGGTTGGCGCGGCGACGATGCCGCCGGTCGGCGCAAAGGTCAGCCCCTTCAGCACGAGCAGGGAGCGCTTGACGGTTTCGGTCCACGGACCCGCCGAAGCGCATTGATCGGACCATTGCCGCCAGAACGATAATGCATTGTACAGGGCGCGCTCGGCGTCGACCGGCGGCGGCGGCGGCTGGTGCGAGGGCCCATAGGTCAGCACGAACGGGACCGTCTCGCCGGCGCCGACCTCGAACTCGGCGACGGTTTTGAGATCCTCGCCGCGCAGCGGCACCGGGGTCCGTAGCACCACCCGCTCCGGCCCGCCGATCGCCGAAATGCCGCCCTCGGCCAGCTGCTCGACCCAAGGCACCAACGAGCCGTAGTCGAAACGCAAGATGAACTCGACGCGCATCGCGACATGCCCGCGCAGGCCGCGCACCAGCCGCACCAAATCGAGCGGCCCGTGCCGCGGCCGGAAAAAATCGATCAGCTCGACGGCGCCCGTCGCGGTCTCGAATGTCGTCGCCAGCACCAGCGAGCCGTCGAGATAGCGCCGCTCGATCTTATGGGCAGGATCGGCGGGCGCGATCAGCCAGCGGCCATGCTCGGGCCTGCCCAAGAGTGCGGCGAAACAGGCCGGCGAATCGAAGCGCGGCAGGCACAGCCAGTCGATCGAGCCGTCGCGCCCGACCAGCGCCGCCGTCGCGCAATCGCCGATCAGCGCGTAATCCTCGATCCGCAAATTCGACGCCATCCCTGGTCCTCTGAAAGGCCGCGGAAGCTTCCCGCCGCCGCCGGATTGTCGTCGGCTGGGTCTCTTCGCGACAGAACTGCTCAGTGCATCGCCGTCACCGCCGGAGTTACGCGGCGCGTGGGCTTGCGGAAGAAGAAGATCAGCGGAAGGGCGAGAAGCGTCAGAATCATCAGTAGCTTGAAATCATCGATATAGGCGATGATCTGCGCCTGCAAGGTGATGCGTGGAATCGAGGGCGGCGCGGCCGGCGGCGGTGAACGGGCTCCATAACTGTGCGATCGTCGGGTTTTGGAATTGGCGGTTGACCGCAGTGACGTATTGCCCGATGTCGGCGTGGTTTGCCTGGGTGTTGGAAACGAGCAGGGCCGAGACGACGGAGACGCCCATGCTCTGACCGATATTGCGGGAGAGGTTGTAAAAACCGGCCCCCTCGGTCCGTCGCTCCGGCGTCAATGTCGCCAGAGTGGTCACGCTGAGCGGCACGAACAAAAATCCCATGCCGGCGCCCTGGATGACGCCGTTGATGCCGACCGTCCACTCCGAGACATTCGGGGTCCATCCGCTCATATCCCACATCGCCCAGGCGCACAGCCCGAGGCCGATTGCCAGCAGCACGCGCGTGTCGACGCGTCCGACCAGCCGGCCCACGACCATCATCGCGATCAGGGTGCCGACCCCACGCGGCGCCAAGGCAAAGCCCGCCGTCAGGATCGGATAGCCCATCAGATCCTGCAAATATAACGGCAACAGGGCCAATGGGGCGAAATAGGTCACACCGATGATGAAGACGAACAGCATGCCGGCGGCGAAGTTGCGGTCGCGGAACAGGCCAGGGTTTACGAACGGCTTCGTGGTCGTGAAGGTATGCGCCAGGAACAGCCAGAAGGCCCCGCCGCTGACCACCGCCTCGATCAGAATCTCGCGCGAGCCGAACCAATCGAGTTCCTCGCCGCGATCGAGCAGGATCTGCAATGCGCCGATCGCCACGCTCAATGTGGCGAAGCCGAACCAGTCGAGCTTTGCCGCGATGTGTTGTCGTTTCCTGCAAAAACACGGTCATGCCCAGAAACGTCACAATGCCGATCGGCACATTGATGTAAAAGTCCCAGCGCCAGCTGTAATTCTCGGTCAGCCAGCCGCCGAGAACCGGTCCGATAATCGGGCCGATCATGATGGCCATGCCCCAATACGCCATCGCCCGGCCCTGGCGCGCCGGCGGGTAGGCGTTCATCAGCACCGCCTGCGACAAGGGCACCAATGCCGCTCCGAAGGCGCCCTGGATCAGCCGGAAGACGACGATCTCGCCAATCGACGTGGCCATGCCGCACAGCATCGAGCCGAGCGTGAAGCCGACGATCGAGGCCAGGAACAGACGCTTGAGGCCAAATCGCTCGGCAAGATAGCCGGTCGGCGGCGTCATGATCGCCGCGGCGACGATGTACGAGGTCAGCACCCACTCGACCTCGTCCTGGTTCGCTGCAAGGCTGCCCTGGATATAGGGCAGCGAGACATTGGCGATCGTGGTGTCGAGCGCCTGCATGATCGTCGCCAGGCCGACGACGATGGTGATCGCGACACGATTGACCGGGGCTGGCCCGCCGGCAGGATTGCCCGGGCTTGCCATCAGCCGCTCCGCGATCCGCCGAAGAGCCAGGCGAACATGTGGGGCACCCCGTGGACACGGCCGGTGTCGACCTCGACCTCGGCGCTCATCCCGGACCGCAGCACGGGCTGGCCCGGCTTGGTGTCGACCTGCACCCGCAGCGGGATGCGCTGGACGACCTTGACCCAGTTGCCGCTGGTGTCCTCCGCCGGCAGCAACGAAAACTGAGATTGGCTGGCGGGGGCGATGCTGGCGACGGCGCCGCGCCAGGTGCGGCCGGGATAGGCGTCGACCGTAACCGTGGCCGGCTGGCCCGGCCGCAAATAGGTCAGCTCGGTTTCCTTGGGCTGCGCCTCGACCCAGACGCGAGGTGTGCGGACCAGGTAGAAGCTGGTGGTCGAGGCCGGCAGGTACATCCCCGGCTCCAACGACGGGACGTTGGTGACGGCGCCGTCGAAAGGCGCCCTGACCACCGTGTCGCGCAGCTCGCGGGCATCCTCGTCGCGCTGGGCCAGGGCTTGCCGGTATTGCGAATATTGCCCTATCGGCAGCTTCGGGTTGCCATCGAGATTTGCTACGGTCGCCGCCAGCTGGGCCTGCAACGAAGCGAGCTTCTGCTCCGCCGTCCGCAAGTTCAACCATGCCTGGTCCAACGCCGTCTGCGGGGCGAACTGTTCCCGGGAGAGGGTCACAGCGCGGTCGTATTGCTGCTGATCATAGATGATCTGGTCATGCGCCTGTACGATCTCGGCTTGCAGGTTTTGATAGTTCGCCTTCAGCGCGTCCAGGGTGTCACGATCGATTCTCAGTTGTGCCTGCGCTTGGTCGAACTTGAGCCGGAAAGGCAGCGGATCCAAAGCGAACAGCGGCTGGCCGGCTGTGACATTCTCGTTGTCGTGGACGTAGATCTGTTTGACCAGACCCGACACATCGGTTGACAGCCCGACTTGATCGGCCTCGACCAAAGCGTCATCCGTCGACACGTACCGGGTGCTGCCTGCGTAGACATAGGCGCCGGCGAGCAGCGCGAGCGGCAACAGCAGAAACAACCCCCAGCGCAGCAGCCGGCGGCGCCGTTTGCCGGCGTCCTCCGGCGGCATTTCGAGCGCTGGCCGCGGGGCCGGCGCGCGGACCCGCTCCTTGACCTGGGGCTCGGCGGTTCGCGCCGCCGGATCGGCAGGTCGCGTGGCGGGCTCCAGCCCGGTCAGCCCGCCGTCAGCAGCCATGGCTCGAAGCTTTCGATCGAACGGGACCTCACCGCAGCATCCTTTTTCGCACCGATTGCCAAGAACGACAGCTTGGCGACCTATTGATATATGAGAGAAACCTCATAAATCCCTCATATGAGGATAGCCTCGCAAAATTCAACACCGGCCTCGTCGGTCGGCGGCCGGACACCCCAGCGTCATCGCGGCCGGCTGCGCGTCGCCGCCCTGATGCGGGCCGCCACGAGCGCGTTCGCCGAAAGAGGTTTCGACGCGGCGACCATGACCGAAATCGCCGGCTTGGCCGGGGCGTCGATCGGCTCGCTCTATCAATTCTTTCCGAGCAAGGAGGTCCTGGCCGACGCGCTGCTCGCTCGCTATGGCGAACTCGTCGCCGCGGCGCTTGGCAAGGTTGAAACGTGCGCCTCCGAGCTCTCGGCAACGGCGCTCGCCGACGCGCTCCTCGACCTCCTGGTCGGGCTGCGTCAGGAGACCAGCGCTGCGGTGGCGCTGCTCGACGCGCGCGCCGAATGGTCCGCCCGTCGCGCGGAGCTTCGTCAACTGATCCGCCGGCACGTCGCCCGGATCCTGCTGGTCCGCAGCCCGCAGCTTGCGCCGGATCTGGTCGAGAGCATGGCCGCGATCCTGCTCCAGAACATGCGGGTGATGGCCATGTTGATCGCCGAGCGGGCGCAGGACGAACCGCCTGGCGCGCTTGTCGAATTGCGGCATATGACGCGGTTGTACCTGGCAAACAGAATTGGCGAGGCCAGCGGGACAACGGGAGCCTAGTGCGACTTTGCGCGGTCAATCACATAACCGCCGGCAGCGCGCCAGCGGCGCCGCCGGACCCTACCTCAGTCGCCGTGTCCGCTCGCCTTCGGGCCGGCGTTGTCGGAATACGGACGCCACCCGACATAGGGATCCCCGAACGCTTTCGGCGCCGCGTAGGGCTGACCCGAGCCGGACGCCGGCAACCCCGAAGCGTAATATCCACCGGCATTGTAGGAAGGATAGCTGTAGCCATAGGCGGGCGGGGTTTGGTAGGCGGTTGCGGGATAGCCGCTATTCTGGGCGTGCGCGGTTGCTGCGGCGGCGGTCAGCACCCCCGCGGCAAATGCCGATGTTCGGGCCATTTTCAGCATCGCAGTATCTCCGACTTCCAACCGATTTGTTGTCTTCAAACAAGTGCGGGATTGGAATGGTTCACCCGCGCGCGCCCTCGGTCGGGCGCGCTGGCGTTTCGCGATGCCTTCACGGCATTTTGCCCGGTCGGCTCGACCGGCCAGCGCCGAGCGCGAAATCGATCGGCAACACTTTTGCCCCAGGCGACATCATGCGACATGTCGGGCCATCGCATCGGCGGGCGTTGTCGGCGCCGCCGCGGCGTCCTACGTGCTGCGATCAAAGGAGGCCCGCGGTTGCAAACGAGCGAGGAGACGGTGGAATGAATACCCGGGCGCCCCGAACCCGGTTGGGTAAAATTTTAGCGCTCTCCCTGGTCGTTGCCGGCGAGATCCTCGCTGGTCAGGCCGCGGCCGTTCCGATGAGTCCGCAGGCGAGCGTGCGCACCTTTTACGACGTGCTGCTGACGACGATGAAGAACGGTCCCGAACTCGGTCAGAGCGGCCGCTACGCAGCGTTGGCCCCGGTGGTTCATGAGGTGTTTGATGTGCCGTTCATGACCCGGCTGGCCGTCGGTCCCTACTGGATGAATCTGACTGAGACCCAGCGGCGGCAGCTGATCGATGCCTTCGGGCGTTATGTTTCGGCGACCTATGCCTATCGCTTCGACAGTTATTCTGGTCAACAGCTCGAGATCACCGGCGACCAGCCCTATGGCGGCGAAGTCATTGTCAAGACCAGGATCGTGCAGTCCGGCGCCGATCCCGTGACCTTAAACTACCTGATGCGGCAAAACGGCAACTCCTGGCAGATTTCCGACGTCTATCTCGACGGCACGATCAGCCAGCTGGCGACGCAACGATCAGAATTCCAGTCGATCCTGCGACGCAAAGGGGTCGCGGGCTTGATCGACGCGCTCAATCGCAAGGTCGATCTGTTGACGAGCGGCCCTGCCGAGTAACAACGGTGGTCGGCGGCCTAGAGACGGCGGCGTGGTCTAATTGGCGGCGGCCGTCGAGAGGTGCAGCGCGTCCGACAGTGTCGCCTGCGGCCGCCCGCTCGCCGCCGATCTCGCAGCCGCGGCCGGCGATCGGAGCAGCGGCTCGAGCTGCGGCTCGATCGCCTTCAATAGATGCACCGCGAGCGCGCTGGTGAAATCGTACCGCGCCGCGATCGCCCCCGGCACATAAGCGGTGATCGTGCCGAAAAACCGGCTGCCGAGAAAGAACACAAAGGTTGCGGTGCGATCGACCACCCGCTGCCCAATGATCCGGCCGCTGCTGCCGAAATGGTCGAGCCGGTTGTCGCCGGTTCCGGTCTTGCCGCCGACCGCGAGCGGGCTGCCGTCGGCCGTCCGATAGACCCCGCGCACCGCGGTTCCGGTGCCTTGCGCCACCACCGAGAGCAACGCCTGCCGCACCGTCTCGGCCACCGCCGGGTCGAGTACGCGCTGCGGCTTGGGGGCGGCGATCATGTCGGTCTCGTAGGGCGTCCCGGCCGCGAAATCGAGCCGCTGCAGATCGACGGTCGGCTGCCGCACACCGTTATTGACGATGATCCCGATCAAGCTGGCGAGCGCGTCGGGGCGATCGCCCGAGCTGCCCAGCACGGTCCCCAAGGACGGGACCAGGCGGTCGAACGGGTAGCCCTGGCGCCGCCAGTCCTGAAGGATGCCGTCAAATGCTTTCTGTTCGAGCAGGGTGCGGATCCGCAGGTTTTGCAGGTGCGCGCTGCGACGCTTGAACAGCCAGGCATAAACTTCCTGGCGAGCTCGCTCGCTTGCCCGCAGCATCTCGGCGCGCGAGGCGTCGGGGTGGGTTCGCAGATAGGCGACGAGCCACAGTTCGAGCGGGTGAACCCCGGCGATATAGCCGCGGTCGCGCAGCGAATCCGTGCGCGGGCTCGCCTCCCGGTAGAGGTCCCACAGTTGGTCGTTGCCAAGCGTCGCATGCGGCAGCTGGCGCGCCAGAAACCCCGCCAGCGCATCCTTGCTCGCGTGCGGGTCGACACTGCGGAAGACAACGGCCAGCCGCTTCGGGTCCGGCCGGGTGCGGCTCGCCAGCAGGTCTAGCGCCTGCTGCGGCGTGCGGCCGTGATAATCGCGCCAGAACCGGTCGAGATAGTCGCGCCCCTCCTGATCGGCAAAGCGCCACAGATAGATCATGCGCTCCGGATCGTCGGGATTGTGCAGCAGTTCGGCCGTGCTTTCGCCGCCGGCGGCGATGTAGTGGTCGACCACCTCGCGCATCAGCCGGACAAAGGCGAGATTGATCGAGTTCGCGAACGCTTCGGCCACGGTCGGCCGCTCGCGATTCTCCGATTTGGCGAAATTGACAAAGCTCTGCAGCCCGCCCCCGGTAAAGAAGGCGCCCGGGCTCGCCGAATAGGTCCGCTGCATTGCCGCCGCGAGCATCGGTTTGAGGCTCCGATCCTTGGCGTTGCTGAGGTAATCGGCCGCCCATTTGCCGATCGGATCGTCGGTGGCCGCCGCGGCGGCGGCGAGCAGCTGGCTGCGCGGCAAGGGTGCGAGCTTGCGGTGCAGCGCCGCGACGATGTCGAGATAGGTGATCAAAGTGCGCAGCTTTGCCGTCGAGCCCAGCATCAGCTTGGCCCCGGCATTGATGTCGAACGGCTGGTTCAGGCTGTCGGCGCGAATCCGCACGAAGTTGGCGCCGGCCCCGCGCTCGTAGAGGACGACGCTCCAGGCGAGCCGCGCCGGGCTGGCGCTCCCCAGCAGTTGACGCCCGTAGAGCCCCAGCGACCGGTCATAGCCAGGATCGCCGAGCTGCGACAATACGGCGCTGATGCGCTGCTGGGCGTTCCGGTCGATGCTCGACCAGCCGCTAAGGTCGAGATGGTCGAGCGCATAATAATTGGGCAGATCGAGCCGCGAGACGAGTTCGTCGCGCAGTTCGTCCACGGCCTTGTCAGCGACATAGGAGTGCGCCGCGGGGGCTGCCGGTTCGGCCGTGAAGCCGAGGGGGGCGGCGAGGGCGGCGTCGCGCAGGGCAGGATCGATAATCCCGGCCGCGCCGAGCCAGCGCAGGTACCGGTCGGTCAGGGCGGCGAGCGCCCGATGATTTGCGTTCAGGTAGTAGGCGGGCCGGCGGCCGGCCAGCAGCAGGCTCAAAACCTGCCGATAAATCTCTCCCTTGCGGGCGAGTTCGGCGGAAGTTGCCGCGGGCGTGGTCAACACCCGGCGGGCGGCGCCCAGATCGGTCCCGTACCAGCGCCACAGCGCCTCGGGTACGCCGATGATCTCGCCATAGCCCTTGCGCGAGCCGAGCGGCTCGGAATCGAGATAGGTCGCGACGATCCGCTGCCGCGCCGCGAGCGTATCGGGCCCGTGCCGGTAGGCGTGGATTGCGGCCGTAACCATCTGCCGCAATTTCTCGCGGACATCCGGCGTGCGCCCCTGTGGGGAATGGCGGAACTTGACGGTCTGGGTCGCCAAGGTGCTGGCCCCGCCCTCGCGCCACCGCCGATCGATCAGGCCGGCGATGCGGCCGCCGACGGCCAGCACAAACCGGCGCCAGTCGATCGCCGGATCGCGCTCGGGGTCGTTCGCCGCCAGCAGATCGCGGTCCTCGATGAACAGCAGGCTGTCGACCACCAGCGGCGGGATCGAGGCAAAATCGCGGTAGGTCCGGGCCGGGTATCGCGCCCGATAGAGGGCGGCGCCGTCGCGGTCGAACAGCTCGAGCCCGGCTCGCGATTTTTCATGATAGATGGCATAACCGCCATTCTTGACAAAGCCTTCGAGCGCCGGCGACCAGCGCGCCTGGCGGGCAACGAGGAAACGGTCCTTGCCAAGCGCGCCGATAAACCGCGGAAGCTCGGCATAACCGAGGCGCTGATCGTAAGGCCCACCTTCGGGGTAGATGATGGTGCGGCTCGCCCCCGGCTCGACCGTGTAGGTCATTTTCCGGGCCAAGCCCGAAAAGATCCGGGATTGCAGGTAGGAGGTGCGGATCTCCGCGGCGATCCCCCAGCCGAGCAGCGCCAGCGCCGCGAGCGCCGTCGCCCAGCGCAGCACAACAAAAACGTGCGCGGACAGCCGGCTCCGATTTCGACGGTGGCGTCGGCGCCGGCCCGGCAGCAAACGTCCCCAGACAACCTCGACCATGGTCGCCCGCCAACCTCCTGCTGCAGCCTAAGCAAACGCTCAAGGGGCTACGGGCGATCCTTCGTTTCCGTTAAAGGCGAGTAATCTTGTGGCGCCGCCCGGCGCACTGCCCGCGGACCTGGCGTCGAAGAGATCCTTTCGGAGGAGAGGCTCAGCCGCCGCCAATCTTTGGAATCAGATAGATTTCGCTGTCGGGAGCGAGCGGCGCCAGATACGCGTCCTGATAGATTTCGCCGTTGATCGCGACCGCCATTCCCTCCTCGACCTGATGGCCAAGGCCGGGATAGCGGCGTTCGAGTTCGAGGATCAGCCGGCGGAAATTGTTCGCCTCTACGTCAAACTCGGAAAGCCCGCCGGTAAACCGACGGGCGGCCGAGCCCGAGATCACGACATGCGGCATGTCAATGCCTCCACCACCTTGCCGCGCGGCGGCGACAGGCGACAACATTTGCTTGCGCATGTCATTGCGAGCGCTAGCGACGCAATCCCAAGGTTGGGTTCTCCCGGAGATTGCTTCGTCGCGTTGTTCTCGCAATGACGCCGCGCGGTTACTCGGCGGCCTTGCGCACCGGATCCTGCGCGTCGAGGGCCGCGCGCAGCCGCGGCGGCGACATCGGCAGATTGCGCAGCCGGATCCCGGTCGCGTCGGCGATGGCGTTGGCGACCGCGGCCATCGGCGGCACGATCGGCACCTCACCCACGCCTTTGGCGCCGAACGGATGGCGCGGGTTCGGCACCTCGACCATGACCGCCTCGATCATCGGCATGTCGGAGGCGACCGGGCAGCGATAGTCGAGAAACCCCGGATTTTCGAGGCGGCCCATTTTGTCGTAGATGTATTCCTCGTTGAGCGCCCAGCCGACGCCCTGGGTGACGCCGCCCTGGATCTGGCCCTCGACATAGGCGGGATGGATCGCGCGGCCAACATCCTGCACCGCGGTGTAGCGCAGGATCTTGACGTGGCCGGTCTCGCGATCGACCTCGACATCGCAAATATGGGTGGCAAAGCCGGGCCCTGCCCCTTGCGCGTTGAGCGACACCTCGGCGCTGATCGGCCCGCCGGTGCGCCCCGCTTTGAGCGCGATCTCGGCCAACGGCAACGGCTCGAAGCTGCCGGCGTTGGCGCCGGCCGGATAGGCCTTGCCGTCCTTCCACTCGACCGCGTCGGGAGCGATGTCCCAGATCATCGCGGCGCGCTGCTTTAGCTGCTCGACGACCTTCTCGGCGGCCTGGGTCGCCGCCATCCCGGTGGCGAAGGTGACGCGGCTGCCGCCGGTCAGGAATGAAAACCCGATCGAGCTGGTGTCGCCGACAATCGGACGCACCTTCTCGACCGGAATGCCCAGCACTTCGGCCGCCATCATCGCGATCGAGGCGCGCGAGCCGCCGATGTCGGGGTTGCCCGAGACGACGACAGCGGTGCCGTCCTCGTTGATGTGCACCGCCGCACTCGACTCGCCGCCGATGTTGAACCAGAAGCCGGAGGCGATCCCGCGCCCCTGATTCGGGCCGAGCTTGTGCTGCAGGTGCGGGTGGTTCTTGGCCGCGTTGACAGTCTCGGCGTAGCCGATGTTGACATAGGTTGGCCCGTGCGCCGCCTTGGTGCCGTCCTTCGCGGCATTTTTCTCGCGCAGCAGCAGCGGGTCGATGCCCAACTGGTGGGCGAGTTCATCGATACAGCTCTCGACCCCGAACGACGAGATCGGCGCGCCCGGCGCCCGATAGGCCGCCACCTTCGGCCGGTTCGAGACGACGTCGTAGCCGACGATGTTGACATTGGGAATGTCATACATGGCAAAGCCGCACATGCAGCCCGGCCCGACTGGCGAGCCAGGGAAGGCGCCGGCCTGGTATTTGAGCACGAGCTCGGCGGCGACGATGCGCCCGTCCTTCTTGGCGCCGATCCTGACCTCGATGACCGCGCCCGAGGTCGGCCCGGTGCCGCGGAAAACCTCCTCGCGGCTCATCACCATCTTGACCGGCCGCCCCGACTTCTTGGCCAGCGCCAAGGCCAGCGGCTCAAGATAGACCAAGGTCTTGCCGCCAAAGCCGCCGCCGATCTCGGCCGGGATCGCGCGGATCTGCGAGATGTCGAGGCCGAGCAATTTGGCGCAATAGGCGCGCACCATGAACTGGCCTTGGCTCGAACTCCAGATCGTGCACTGCCCGTCGCTGGCATACGACACGACGCAGGCATGCGGCTCGATATAGCCCTGATGCACCGGCTTGGTCGTATAGCGCCGCTCGATGGTGACGTCGGCCTCGCGGAAGCCGGCCTCGGCGTCGCCCTTGGTGAAGGCCACTCGCTTGGCGATGTTGGAAGGGTGGGTCGGCTTGGGGTCGACGCCCTGAGTGAACAGATCGTCGTGCAGCAGCGGCGCGTCGGGCTTCATCGCCTCTTCGACGTCGATAACGTGCGGCAATACGTGATAGTCGACCTCGATCAGTTCGCAGGCCTGCTCGGCGATCGCCGGCGAGATCGCGGCGACCGCGGCCACCGCGTGCCCGTCATAGAGCGCCCGCTCGCGCGCCATGCAATTGCGCGACAGATCGCGGAAATTCATCGGCCCTTCGCCGACAAACGCCTCCTCCGAGGCGATCGCCGGGAAGTCTTCCCAGGTGATCACCGCCTTGACCCCCGGCAGGGCCTTGGCCTTTTCGGCGTTGATCGACAGGATGCGGGCATGCGCGTGCGGGCTGCGCTTGACCTTGCCCCACAGCATGCCCGGCATCGTCATGTCGGCGCCGAAATTGGCGCGGCCGGTGACCTTGTCGACGCCGTCGGGGCGGATCGGGCGGGTGCCAACGACCTTCTGAAATTCCTTGGCGATGAACGTCATGAAAACCTCGTTTTCGCTCTAGACCAAAGGCCCGGCTGATCCCGATGCCGGGCGGGATTTCGCAATGTCATTGCGAGCGTAGCGAAGCAATCCCGCGCCGAGTGCCCACGCTCCGTCGAGATTGCTTGGTCGCTCCGCTCCTCGCAATGACAACCTCTACTCCGCCGCTTGCCGCATCGGCGCCACCTGGTCGAGCGCGGCCAGCAGCCGCGGCGGCGACATCGGCAGGTCGCGCAGCCGGATCCCGGTGGCGTCGGCGATGGCGTTGGCGACCGCGGCCATCGGCGGCACGATCGGCACCTCGCCGACCCCGCGCGCGCCGAACGGATGGCGCGGGTTGGGCACCTCGACCATGATCGTCTCGATCATCGGCATGTCCGAGGCGACCGGCACGCGATAGTCGAGGAACC
The DNA here is from genome assembly GCA_963814805.1 of uncultured Alphaproteobacteria bacterium. GTDB lineage: Bacteria > Pseudomonadota > Alphaproteobacteria > ATCC43930 > CGMCC-115725 > AP-15. The sequence goes on from CAWFER010000021.1 coordinate 34,040, forward strand.
CGGCGTTTTCGAGCTTGCCGTCCTTGTCGTATATGTATTCCTCGTTCAAGGCCCAGCCGACCCCCTGCGCGACGCCGCCCTGCATCTGGCCCTCGACATAGGAGGGGTGGATCGCCCGGCCGACATCCTGGATTGCGGTGTAGCGCAGGATCTTGACGTGGCCGGTCTCGCGGTCGACCTCGACATCGCAGATATGGGTGGCGAAGCCCGGCCCCTGGCCCTGCGCGTTGATCTGCACCTCGGCGCTGATCGGGCCGCCGGTGCGCGCCGATTTGGCGGCCAGCTCCTCCAACGGCAGCGGCTCGAAGCCGCCGGCATTGGGCCCGGCCGGGTGCGCCTTGCCGTCTTTCCACTCGACCGCCTCGGGGCTGATGTCCCAGGTCACCGCGGCGCGCTTCTTCAATTCCTCGACGACCTTCTGGGTCGCCTGGGTCACCGCCATGCCGCCGGCAAAGGTGACGCGGCTGCCGCCGGTCGAGGCGCTGAAGCCGATCGCCGTGGTGTCGCCGACCACCGGGCGCACGCTGGCGAACGGCACCCCCAGGACCTCGGCCACCATCATCGCCATCGAGGCGCGCGAGCCGCCGATGTCGGGATGGCCCTCGGTCACGGTGACCGTGCCGTCCTCGTTGACATGCACCGCCGCACTCGATTCGCCGCCGGCATTGTGCCAAAAGCCGCAGGCGACACCGCGCCCCTGGTTGGGGCCGAGCTTGGCTTTCAGGTGCTCGGTGCCGCGCGCCGCTTCGAGCGTCTTCAGATAGCCGATATTGACCCAGGTGGGGCCGTGCGCCGCCTTGGTGCCGTCCTTGGCGCCGTTCATCTCGCGCAGCGCCAGCGGGTCGATGCCGAGTTCGCCGGCCAGCTCGTTGAGGCAGCTTTCGACCCCGAAGGCCGAGATCGGCGAGCCCGGCGCGCGATAAGCCGCGACCTTCGGGCGATTGCTCAACACGTCGTAGCCGATGGTCTCGACATTCGGCAGATCATACGACGCAAACGCGCACATGCAGCCCTGGTTGACCGGCGAGCCGGGGAACGCGCCCGACTGGTATTTGAGCACGGCCTTGGCCGCGGTCAGCCGGCCGTCCTTCTTGGCGCCGAGCTTGACCTCGACGACGGCGCCCGAGGTCGGGCCGGTCGCCCGGAACACCTCCTCGCGGCTCATCACGATCTTGACCGCGCGCCCTGATTTCTTCGACAGTACATAGGCGATCGGTTCGAGGTAGACGATGGTCTTGCCGCCAAAGCCGCCGCCGATCTCGGCCGGGATCGCCCGGATATCGGCGATGTCGGCGCCGACGATCCGCGCGGTATAGCCGCGCACCATGAACTGGCCCTGGCTCGAGCTCCAGATCGTGCACTGGCCATCCGGCCCGACCGAGACCACGCAGGCATGCGGCTCGATATAGCCTTGGTGGACCGGCTGCGTCGTATAGCGCCGCTCGACGATCACATCGGCCTCGGCGAACCCGGCCTCGACATCGCCCTTGGCAAAGCGGACCTGCTTGGCGACGTTCGACGCCTTGGTCGGCTTGGGTTCCACGCCCGAGGTGAAGATGTCGTCGAGCAATACCGGCGCGTCGGGGGCCATCGCCGCCTCGACATCCATCACGTGCGGCAATACCTCGTACTCGACTTCGATCAGCTCGAGCGCCTGTTCGGCGATCGCCGGCGAGATCGCGGCCACCGCGGCCACCGCGTGGCCCTCATAGAGCGCCTTGCCCTTGGCCATGCAGTTGCGCGAGAGGTCCCACAAATTGGCCGGGGCAGCGCCGAGGACACGCTTGTTCGGCGGGATGTCCGGGAAATCAGCGCGGGTGGTGACCGCCTTGACCCCCGGCAACGCCATCGCCTTGTCGGTGTTGATCGAGAGGATGCGGGCATGGGCGTGCGGGCTGCGCTTGATCTTGCCCCACAGCATGCCCGGCATCGTCATGTCGGCGCCGAAATTGGCGCGGCCGGTGACCTTGTCGACCCCGTCGGGACGGATCGGGCGGGTGCCGACGACCTTCAGATCGGCCTTGTCGAGAAAACTCATCGCGCTGCCTCCTGTCGCATTACCGCGGCGGCGTCGAGCACGGCGCGGATGATCTTGTCATAGCCGGTGCAGCGGCACAGATTGCCGGCGAGCCAGTAGCGGGTTTCCTCCTCGGTCGGGTCCGGGTTCTCGTCGAGCAGCGCCTTGGCCGCCACAATAAAGCCCGGCGTGCAGAACCCGCATTGCAATGCCGCGTGCTCGAGGAATTTCTGTTGCACCGGGTGCAGGTGGTCGCCCTGGGCGATGCCCTCGACGGTCTGGATCTTGCGGCCCTCGGCCTCGGCCCCCAGCATCAGGCACGAGCAGGCGATCTTGCCGTCGACGATGACGGTGCAGGCGCCGCAATCGCCCGAGCTGCAGCCTTCCTTGCTGCCGGTCAGGTTGAGCTCGTCGCGCAATACGTCGAGCAGGGTCTGCTGCGGCTCGCACAGGAATTCGACCGGCTCGCCGTTGATGATCGTTGATACGTGGTGTTTGGCCATTAGCGTGCTCCAGCGCGTTCAAAGGCAATGGCGGCCGCGCGGCGCGCCAGGACGCCCGCGACCTTGATGCGGTACTCGATGGTGCCGCGCTTGTCGGTGATCGGGTTGCAGGCCTTGCCGGCCGCGGCGTCGAGCGCCGCCAGGGTCGCCTCGTCGAGCCGGTGCCCGATCAGCGCCTTTGCCGACGCCTCGCAGATGATCTGGGTCGGTGCCACCGCGCCGAGCACCACGCGCGCGTCGGTGCACTGGCCGCTCGCATCGAGGGTGACGTTGACCGCGCAGCCGACGACCGCGATGTCCATCTCGGTGCGCGGGATAAAGCGCAGATAGGCATCGGCCTGGTGCGGCTTCGGTTTCGGGATGTGAAACGCGACGATAAACTCGCCCTTGGCGAGCGAGGTCCGGCCCGGCCCGGTGACAATCGCCTCGACTGGCGCTTCGCGCTTGCCGTTCGGGCCGGCGATCACGCAGGTGGCGCGCGCCGCGATCATCGCCGGCACGCTGTCGGCGGCCGGCGAGGCGTTGCACAGATTGCCGGCGAGCGAGGCCCGCCCCTGGATCTGCTCCGAGCCGATCAAATCCATGCCCTCGACGATGCCGGGCCACGCATGCGTCAGCGCTTCGTTCTCGAAGATCATGGTTCCGGGAGTGGACGCGCCGATGACGAAACGGCCGGCTTCCTCGCGGATGCCGATCATCTCGGGGATTCGTTTGGTGTCGACGATTACATCGGGCCGGGTGCGGCCCGAGCGCAGCTGCACCAGAAGATCGGTGCCGCCGGCCAGTACCTTGGCTATGCCGGAACTTCCGGCCAAGATCTTGACCGCCTCGTCCACCGTCGTCGGCGCGGTAAAGCTCAGAGTGGGCATGTTCGCTCCTGAATGACGCGGGCATCGAAACGCGGCGATCGGGCCCGCCAAAACACGCTGACGCGCTACGGCTGCATCGGGGGCAAGCGCCCGGCGCCGCGTCGTCCTCGATTACACTACCATCCCACGCTGCGGAAAGCGCTATGTTCCGAACCCCCGCAGCATGACCCGCCGCGCCGCATCATGATTCCGATCATAGGCGATATCGTGCTCGACGACAGCCGGATCGAGGAAAACTTTATTCGCGCCTCCGGCCCCGGCGGACAAAACGTCAACAAGGTCGCGACCGCGGTGCAGTTGCGCCTCGACCTCGCCGCCGTCGCCGGGCTGACCCCGGAGATCGCCCGCCGCGTCGCCCGCCTAGCCGGCCGCCGCCTCAATCAGGACGGCATCCTCGTCATCACCGCGCGGCGCTTCCGCGCCCAGGAGCGCAACCGCCAGGACGCGCTCGACCGCCTGATCATGCTGTTGCGCCGCGCCGCCACACTCTCCACCCCGCGCCGCCCGACCCGACCGACCGCCGCCGCGCGCCGCCGCCGCCTCGCCGCCAAATCGCACCGCGCCGCCTTGAAGCAGCAACGCCGCCCCGAGCCCGGCGACGATGTGGGGGGCTGAAGGTTCGCCGCGGCGATCATCATCGCCATCGGCGAGGGGGACTTTCACGCGCCGTTGATGCGGGTGTTGGCGGCCGATTTCTCTCTGCGGACAGGCATCCGTCGGGCGGCCGTGGTGCTGGCGATCGGCCGTGGCGTCACCGCTGTGCAAGTCTTTCGCGCCGTGGCGCTGCCAGCGCGAAGGCAGCGCAACCGCAACGCCCGTCCCGCACTACCTACGCCAAGCCGTTGAGAACGAAGTCGAAGATGTCGAAATTGCGCAGTCCGCCCGTCTCGGCGCGCTGCCGATAGGCGGGGGTGAGCGGATGCGACAGGATGAACGGCACGCGCTGTTCGCCCTGCCCGCCATGTGAGCGCAACCGGTGGCCGGCCAGCCCCGACAGATCGTGGTCGGCGCGCGCCGCACCGATCGCGGTCGCGGCATCGCCCAGCACCACCAAATCCGCCTCGCGGTCGTACGGCAATTCGAACCGCCGTGCCGCCTCCGCGCGATCGAGGACCGCGGCCACACCGGGCAGTGCCGCGCTCGCAGCCATCATCGCCGCGAAATCGGCGCGGTTGCGGGCATAGACGCGCACAAATGAGCCGAGCGCGCCGTGGTGGCGGACAAACGGGTCGGTGATCGGGCAGATCACCCTCGCCGCGCCGGCGCCGAAACGGTCGCTCAACTCGTCTTCGAGAAAGATCACGCGCGGCTTGTCGTTCATGCCGTGATCGGCGACGAGGCCGACGACCGCGCCCAATTCGACAAAGCGCTTCACCCGATCGTCAACGGCGCGATGGAATGAATTCGCCGCGGGGTCGCCCGGCGCATGCGCGTGCTGGACATAATCGGACAAGGACAGGTAGAGCAGCCGCGCGGCGCCGCGTTCGAGCAGCCTCAACCCGGCATCGAGCACGTAGAGCGACAAATCGGCCGAATACATGTCGGGCCGCGCCCGCCCGACCAGGGTCTCCATCGCCGCATCGGCACATTCGGACGAGATCGCCACGCCGTCGAGGTTGCGCCCCAGCAGTCGGCGCAGTTTGTCCTTGGCGGTGATCGCGGCGGTGGCGATGCCCGCCCTGGCCATCAGCGCCAGGATAGTCTCGCCGCGCATCAGCGCCGGGTCGGTTATCATGATTTCACGCCTGCTCTCGCGGTCGAGGAAATAATTGCCGGCGATGCCGTGCACCAAGGGCGGCGCTCCAGTCACGATCGAGACATTGTTCGGGTTGGTAAAGGTCGGCATCACCGCGTCGGCGGCGCCGAGGAAGCCGTCGCCGGCAAACGACCCGATCGTAGGCAACACACCGTCGCTGATCCCGCGTTCGACATAGGCCGGGTCGAAACCATCGACGCAGATCACCACCGTCGGCCGCTCCGGCGTCCGGTACCGCCGACCGTTCAGCTCGATCGTCTCAGCCATTGCTTGCACTTGCCTCCATTCGAAAGGTAATGACGGCCCAGCCCTAGATTTTCAAACCTAGTCTGTGTACCAGCCGGAAGCCGCTGGAGCGCACGCCCTTGCTGCTGGTATCGTGAGCGGGAACATTCCGGCATCCGTATTTACGTATTTGGGAGAACAGCAACATGAACTCAAACGGGAAGGTCGCTCTGGTCACCGGCGGCGGCAGCGGCATCGGCAAGGCGTCGGCCTTGGCGCTGGCCAGGGAAGGGTTCGCGGTGGTCGTCGCCGGGCGCCGGCCCGAGCCGCTGCAGGCGGTGGTCGGCGAGATCGAAAGCATGCAAGGGAAGGCGCTCGGCGTGCCGACCGACGTCGGCAATCCCGAACTCGGTCAAGGCGCTCTTCGCCAAGGCCAAGGCGACCTATGGCCGGCTCGACGTGCTGTTCAACAATGCCGGGTTCGGGGCCGCCGCGCCGATCGAGGAACTGGCGTTCGAGCGCTGGCAGGCGGTGGTCAATTCGATCCTGACCGGGTCGTTCCTGTGCACCCAGGAAGCCTTCAAGATCATGAAGGAGCAGAAGCCGATGGGCGGGCGGATCATTAACAACGGCTCGATCTCGGCGCATGTGCCCAGGCCGAATTCGGTCGCCTACACCTCGTGCAAGCACGCGATCACCGGGTTGACCAAATCAACCTCGCTCGACGGCCGCAAATACGACATCTCCTGCGGCCAGATCGATGTCGGCAACGCGCTGACCGAGATGACCCAGCGCATGCAGCGCGGGGTGCAGCAGGCCAACGGCGCGGTGATCGAGGAGCCGACCATGGACGTGGGCAATGTCGCCCGCGCCATCGTCTTCATGTCGACCGTGACCCCCGAGGCCAACGTCCAGTTCCTGACCGTGATGGCGACCAAGATGCCGTTCGTCGGCCGCGGCTAGCCCCGCAGCCGGGCGGGCGCGCCGGCGGCTTTGGAGATCAGCGCGGACCGAGATTGGTCATCGTCGGCAGATATTGCATGGCGGTCTGCGGGGACATTGCCAGAAGGGCGAAGCTGCCGCCGCCCACGGAGGAGCCCAATTGCCAGTTCGGCGCCCCGATGACCTGAAGGTAGGTCTGGGTGCCGGGCACCAGTTGATAGGTGTCGCCGAGCCCGGTCGGGGTGCCGTAGGCCTGCACCGTGAACCGGTAGGGGCCGGGCGGAAAATCGCGATAGTAGGCGGCGCCGGCCGCACTCGGCGCAATCGGCGCGCCGTTGGCGTAGACCATCGGGTCGGCGGCCGCGACATTGCCGCCCGGCGGGTTCGCCTGGCGCAGGATCCACACCCGCGCCATGTCCGGCGCAAGCGCCCGAACCTCGGCCGGCGAGGCCGGTCCCGCCGATGGCGGGGCGCAGGCGGCCAGCGCAATGAGGCACAGGCCGAGCCAGAGCGGTGTCGAGAGAAGGCGACTGCGGCGCATGATCATTCCTCCCTCCGTTATTGACCGTACCGGCGGCAGCCCTCACCGCGGCGCAGCGGCAAGATTGCCACCGTCGACCGTAACGAACGAGGCGGTGGTGTTCCGCGCCGTGGCCAGCGCCAGAAAGGCTTGGGCAACATCCTCGGCGGTAACCTCGCGGCCCAAAAGGTTGCGCGCCATGTAGGCTGCCTCGTTGATTCCGTACGCGGCAGCTCGCGTCTTGATGTATTCGGGCGTCATAATCCCGCTGCGGATGCCGTCGGCGTTGACCGCGTTGGCGCGGATCCCGGCGCTGCCGTATTCGAGCGCATATTGCTTCATCAGAAACAGGGTTGCCGCCTTGGGCAGCCCATAAGGCCCGGCATTCGGCCCCTGGCTGATCGCTTGCCGCGACACGTTGAACAAGAGACAGCCGCCGGTCCGCTGCGCCAGCATGATCCGCACCGCGTTTTGCGCGACATGCTGATGGGCGAAAAAGTTCAATTCGAAGCTCTGCCGCAGCACCCGGTCCTCGACCTCGCCGATCCGGCCCTGCCAGGCGGCCCCGGCATTGGAGACGACGATGTCGACCCCGCCGAACCGGGCCGCGACATGGTCGAAGGCCAGGCGCACCGAGGCCGGATCGGTCACGTCGCAAGCAAGGCCGAGCGTCGCGCCGCCGAGCTTTTTCGCCGCCGCCTCGACCGCCGCGCCGTCGATGTCGAGGAGCGCCAACTCGGCCCCGGCGCGGCTCATCGCCCGCGCGGTCGCCCAGCCGATCGCGCCGGCGCCGCCGGTCACCACCGCGATCTGGCCGGCGAGCGGCGCTTCGGCCATCTGGCCGAGCTTGGCTTGCTCGAGCGACCAGTATTCGATGTCGAACAGATCGGCCTCGCCGATCGATTGGAACCGCCCGACCGCCTCGGCGTCGGTGACGGTCTCGATCGTCGACAGCGCGAGGTCGGCGGCAATCCGCGCATCCTTGGCCGTGCCGCCGAGCCCGAACAGCCCCAGCCCCGGCGCCAGGATCACCCGCGGCGCCGCGTCGAGCTCACGCTTTGGCGTCGCCTGGCGGGCGTTATGGCGGGCGAAATAGGCGTGGTAGTCGGCGGCGAACCGGGCGACCGCTGCGCTCACCGCTTGCTTGAACCGGTCGAGATCAGCCGCCTCGGGCGCCGGCACGATCAGCGGGTAGTTCTTGGTGCGGATCGTGTGGTCGGGCGTGGCCACCCCGGCCTGAGCGTAACGCTGCAGCTCGGCGCCGTTGACGTAGTTCGAGCACCGCCGGGCCGGTGCGGAAATCGAGGATAAAACGCTTATAGGCGCCGGCCTCGGTCGCCGATGCGATCGCGCAGGCGCCGCGCAGGATCGGCGCCACCTCGGCCGCAGCGGCGGTCGCGGCGGGCAGGCGGGCAGCGGCGAACGCGGATTTGCGGCTTGCGGCCAGCCGCTCCTCGGCCATCGAGACCGCGGCGATCATCCGCTCATAGGCGTCCCGCGCGGTGTCGCCAAAGGTGAAGATGCCGTGCTGCAGCAGCACCAGCCCCTCGACCGCGGGATCGGCCTCGACGGTTTCGGCCGCCGCCTTGGCCAGCAGAAAGCCCGGCATGATGTAGGGCACGAGCCCCAGCCGGCGCCCGTAAAGATCGGCGCAGCGCTCGGCCGCGTCGGGCTGGTCGGCGAGGCTCAGGACCGCGCTCGAATGGGTATGGTCGACGTATTTGTGCGGCAGAAAGGCGTGCAGCAGGGTCTCGACCGAAGGGTTGGGCGCGTTCGGGTCGATCAGATTGGCGCGCTGCACCCGCACCATCTCCTCGTCCGACAGGCTGTCGCGGGCGCGCAGCTTGCGCAGCGGTGCGAGCCGCACCGCCGGGAGCCCGGCCGGCTCGATCGTCGCCATGTCCCAGCCGCTGCCTTTGACGCACAGCACTTGAGCGGGCTCGCCGAGCAGATCCTCGACCACGGTCTTGACCGAGGTATTGCCGCCGCCATGCAGCACCAGCTTCGGGTCCTGTCCCAGCAGCCGCGAGCTATAGACGCGCAAGGCGAGATCGCGCCCGACCCCGCGACCCTCATAGAGATCGACGAGCTGCTCGGCTGCGGCATCCGACCATTGGCTCAACATCCCGGCCCCCCGGCTCCGCTGCAGGCTGGACATCATCAATGCAACGGCATGATCGCGGACACAAGAAGGCGATCTCTACCGCCGCGCCACCGCCGCGCCGCGGATGGTAGAGACCGGCCAACTTGGCTCAGCGGGTGAGCACGTGCAGCAGCGCCCCGCTGAAGGTCGCACTAACCAGCAGCAGCGCCGCCCCCACCGCGAGCAGGCCGACCAACACCAGAGCCCACGACCCGGCGAGGATCAGCGACAGGATGCCGAGCACGATCGCCGCGATCCTGATCAGGACCTCCATTCCGCCGGTCGCCGCCGAGCCGGCGACCGACACGATGCGCGGCTCGGACCCGGCGGCGACGACTGGAACGTTTCTCGGGCGCATGCTGACCGCGCCACCGAGGATCAGCGCGCCGCCGAAGACGATCAGCGCGGACGGCACCAGGTGCGCGATGTTGACCCCGACCAAGGCCAGAACCCCCAATACGATCCCGGTGACGCCGCACAGGCCGTCGACCATGACTTCGCCGCCGAGATCGCCGCCGGCGCCCGCGCCGGCGATCTTCAAATTCTCGGCCGCGCTGTAGAACGCCTGCACGATCAGCCCGACGCCGATCACGATGGTTGCGATCGCGGCAAGGGCCCCGGCCGAGATGCCGGCCAGGGCAATAACCGCGAGGGCGATCGCCGCGATGCCGGCTGCTCCCTCGGTCAGCAGACCGACCGGTTCGGCCTCGCCCGCCAGCCCTCTGCCTTCGGCAAAGATAGCCATCTGACGACCTCCTGTGATGATCGGGGCGGCGGTCCCGCGATGCTTCGCGGCGACCCTCGTCCCGCTGCACCGGTAAAACATCAAAATGTCACAACCGGCTCCAACCGTTACGTGCCGCAGATGTGATAGACAATACGTTTAGTAGCAGCCTGCCGCTGAAACCAGCGGGCAATCCCATTGGCGATCAGTGCTGCCAAGAGCCCGGCCGGAAGCCGCGGGGTTCAGGTCTCGGCTGGCGCGTAGCGCTCCTTTTTGAACAGGCCGCGCTGGAAGGCGAGATAGGCGTCCTTGGTCATCGCCGGCGCGAACTTCGCCAGGATTTCCCGGGCCGGCGCGGCATCGCCCCAGAGCAGGTCGATCGCGGTCATCGCCAGCAATTTGGCCGGGGTCAGGTAGCCGTGAGCCGGCTCGTTGATACGCCAATCGGCGGCGTGGGCGCGGCCCTCGGCGGCGACGACATAGGGATGGATAACCGGCATCAGATGCGCCAGATCGCCCATGTCGGTCGAGCCGGTGCGGTGGCCGCCGATCTCGAACTCGCCCGGCCCGAAGATTTCCTCGACATTGTCGCCGAAGATCCGCCCCAGTCGCTCGTCGTTCTTCTGCGGCAGATAACCCGGGATGGTGTGGATCTCGACCGCGGCGCCCATCGCCATCGCCCCGGCGCGCAGGCAGCGGTCGACCTTGCGGTTGGCGTCGAGGATCGCCTCGAGCGAGGCGCCGCGCACAAAGGTTTCCATCGTCACCTCGGCCGGCACGACGCTGACCGCGTCGCCGCCCTTGGTGATGATCGGGTGGATGCGGATCGTGTCCTTCTCCCAGAAGGTCTCGCGCTGGGCGGCGATCGCGTTCATCGCGATCATCGCCGCGTTGAGCGCGTTGACGCCGAGCTGCGGCGCGCCGCCGGCATGCGCCGCCCGGCCGAGAAAGCGGATCTGCTTGATGACCGCGCCGTTCGAGGAGAGCGCGATGGCCGAGCGCGGCTTGTCGCCGTCGCGCGCGCCGGTATGGATCATCATCGCCATGTCGACATCGTCGAAATGGCCCTTGGCGACGAGTTCGGGCTTGCCGAGCATGAATTCGATCTCGCCCCGCGCGACCCGGGCGAGCCGCTCCTCGACATCGATGAACTCTTCGGCCGGAACCGCGAAAAAGACGACCTCGCCGGCGAGATGGTCCGCCGCCTTGGCCTCGGTCAGCGCGATTGCGGCGCCGAGCATCCCGGCGATCTGCGCATTATGGCCGCAGCTGTGCGCCGCCCCGGTGTGGGGATCGGCCAGCGGATGCTCCGAGGTGCGCAGGCTGTCGAGCTCGCCGATCAAGGCGAGCCGCGGTCCCGGCGCCCGTCCGGCGAGCCGGCCCTTGACCCCGGTCAGCGCCAGGCCGGTGCGCGGCGCCAGGCCCGAGCGCCGCCATCCGGCCGGCGACGAGTGCTGCGGTCTTGACCTCGTTGAACCCGGTTTCCGGGCTGCGCAGGATGGTTTCGCCGAGATCGATGATCGCGTCGGCATGGCGGTCGACCGCCGCGCACGCCGCGCGTTTCAGTTCATCCTTGCTGGTCATCGAGGCTCCTTGTGGATCGTTCAGCTCAGCCGACACGCTGTCCGCAGCGGTCGAATGCGCTTTTAGCACGCCAGCGACGGCTCTGCTGCGACGGCCGCCCGGGGCGGGGCGCCGCGGGACCCGAGCGCGGGCCGCGGTTCGGCAGGATGCAAATGCGCCCTATGTGCGTCAAGAAACCGTCAGCGCAACCTCGATCTTTGCGCGATCCCGCATTGCGGGCCAATATTACGTCAAATAATCGTCAGAATAGTTCTCGATGGGGATGACGTTTACCATATCCCAAACGGGTTTGATTGACAAGTCGATCAGCAAATGTAATTTTATATTGACATTCAACTAAAGAGGTATTAATGTATCATTAATCTTAGGTAGATCGTCGGCAGTCGGCTGATAAGCCGCAAAGCACGCCGGCGGCAGCGTTCGGAGCACAGCGATGAGCCTAATCTATCCCAACATCGTCCCCGACAATAATTTGCGTCTGCCGGACGCGCTGACTATCAAGCACGGCCCGGCCGAACTGCTCGCCCGCTTCGTCCTCGAAGGAGACAAAGCAGCCCGGCGCGCCGGGCTGCGGCTGCGGCTGCGTCATGATTTCCATGAGCTGGTCCGACTTAACCATCAGGAGACATTACGCCGTAGTTGGTTTCCTCTGGTAAACATGTTCAATCCGGAACGCAGTGACATATCCCCCGAAAACGCGTTTTGGGTATCGGGGGAGGATCAACACGGCGAGATTGCCGCGACGTGGGCAGGTCGAGTTTATTATTGGCCTGACAGCAATTTGGAGGAGCAGGCGAGTGCAATGTTCTATGGCCGTGACAGAGGTCGCCAATGCAGGGTCACGGCGAAGGCCGCAGCGCTGATTACCGGAGTTGTGCTTTGCGCCGGCTCGGTTTGGGTTCGTCCGCAATTCCGTGGAAAACGGCTTTCTCATCTCTTCCCGAGGATAGGAAGAGCATATGCGTGCTCACGATGGCCAATTGATTGGACCATTTCTGTGGTTGCGCCGGTATTGGTCGAAAAGGGGGTGGCCGCCGGGTATGGACAACGACATCTCAGTTATAGCATCTTCTTCCCGGGCGCACCTTCGGGTTCCGATGAAAACGTGCTCGCCTATACGGCCGTAGCGGATATCTATGATGATTTAGAAAGTTTCATGGCAACGGAACTCTCGCCCGGCGCGCTAAGGGACTCACGAGCTGCCGAGGCCGATGCTGGGCTGTTTTCCACGAGCTTGGAGACGGTGACGAAAACCTCGTCAGTAGGGGTCTTCCACGGCAACAGCAACCGTTCGTAGCGGACCAAACGGCGGGGCTTTCCGGGCTCTCCTTGGTACTGGACAGATGCCGTAACGAGATCGTAGCGTGGCTGGCTAGAACAAGCCACAGATTTGTAAAACTCAGAAACCCAGCCTCCGAATTCCTTGTCCGGCTGATTCTCGACCTTTTCACCGATACCGACGAGCTGATAGCTCTTGCCCAGCCAATTGTGGCTTTCACCGATGAAGCGAAATACCGGGTCGTTCTCATGCGACCTGATCCCGACAACGATCAGCCCGGTGAGGAGTTGGTGTTTGACGGCAAACGATATGACGCTTGGATCGAAATGGCCGAAAGACATGCGCCATTTTTGCGCAAGCGGACGCAGCGGCTTATCTTCGATCGTCAACAACTCAGAATAATCTCGCACCTCGACAGAGAACCGGCTGCTGGGAGCCGGTGAGATTTCAGGGGAACATAATTCTGATAATCGCGAGATCGCCCGGTCCGCCGATATCATGATCTCCGAATGCCATACCGAATCGAAATATTTGATCCGAAACAACTTGACTGTCGAGCGCAGCAACTGCTGCTGAACAGCGAGCAACGCTGGCAGCTCGACATTGCGCGGATGCAGCTCGATCTCGATGACCGCGTCACCCAGCATCTGGAACTTGACAAACCCGAGATTCTTCACCGCGAAGGCGGGGGCGTCGTAATCGGGTTCGGGGTCCCCGAGCGCCAACAGAAATTCGGCGCTGTCCGGGAGCACCAATTGCCCGTTGGCCGTGACCAGCATCGTGAGCGGTTCCACCACATCCCTCGCAGGTTAGTCGTTTATCGGACCCGTGGGCGCCGATTAAACATCCTAGCGGCAATAGGTTAACCAAGAATGAATCCGGCTGCAATGACGGCCACCACAGCTGACCGGACCGTCTTCAGGGTCGCACAGAATTTGTTAACAAGTTTCATGCGCTACTGCCCGCCATGGTCGCAATCGCCGGTTCTGCGATATCGAGGCCGGCGGGCATGCGCCTGGCCGCCATTGCCGCAGCCGCCATAACCAGCCTGGCGCTGCCGCCGGTCGGGGTGCCGCTTGCTCTCGGCCTTGCCGGCTATCTCGCGATCATCCTGAGCAAACCCAACCAGGTCGTGCGCGGCCGCACCCTCTGCGCGGCGCAGCATCGGCGCGTCGCCATCATCGTCGGCGGCGCGGTCTTCGGGCTCGCAGCGCTGACCAGCGCCGCCTTCGCTGCTCTCGATCTTGCTGGCCGGCTGGAATCGCGCCTCGACGACCGCATCGATATTGCCGCCGGGGCCGGCGCGCTGCGGCTGGGCGAAAGCTTGCGGCAATGCGAAGAATTCGTCTGCGCCCGCGCCACCATCGTCAGTCTCGCCATCGACAATATCTTTGGCATCGCTGAATTGCGCGGTTTCGCTCTTGATGACGTACATGCCTATGGCCGGCACCAATCGGCCGGGTCCGCAGAATGGGCATCGGCCTGGCGAACCCCACCGAGCCCATAATCGATCGGCGGCCCGAGACCGAAGCTCAGGGCCGGCGGTTCGGCCGGCGCGGCATGGAGGCGAGTTTTCGATGGCGCGGCGCGGCGTAGGCGATTTTTTGACGGGCCGGAATTAGGCTCATCACGTCATGCCGACGAGCGGCCGCACGAAAAACCGAGAACAGGGGAGCAAAACCAATGGCTGCGATGCTTCAGCGACTTACTGAAACAGGCGCGGCGGCGCCGGCGGTAATGGAAATGCGGGGTGTCGCGAACGAGTGTGGGCTCGGCATTGCCTGCCGATGATTGCTGCGCATGGCCGCGGGCGATTCGCCGCGGCGTGCCGGCTAAAACCGCCTGCTCTCTCGAAACCGGACGACCAATCCGCCGATGAGGAGGTCGAACGCTTCGGCGCGACGCAGCCTTCCGACGGAGGCCGCGCAATCGCCGGCCCCGATCGCTCTCGGGCCGGGTGGATTATCGCGGGCGGCCCGTCGCCAGGCGACCATCGCGCTGATGATCGCCACCGCGATGCAGGCCTTCGACGCCACGATCGCCAATGTGGCGCTGCCGCAGCTCGAGCACAGCCTGGGCGGCGGCATCGACCTCGGCGCCTGGGTCATGACCAGCTATCTGTGCGCGTCCGCGGTGATGGCGATCCTGACCGGCGGATTTCGCCGCCGCTGCGGGGCGCGGCTGGTCTTCTCCGCGGCGACCGCGCTGTTCGTTGCGGCGTCCGTGCTGTGCGCGCTGGCGACCACCCCGGATGCGCTGATCCTATTCCGTCTGGTCCAGGGCGCCGCCGCCGGGATGATCCAGCCGCTGTCGCAGGCGATTATCCTCGACATTTATCCAAAGCAGCAACACGGCCGCATGCTGGCGCTATGGGGGGCGACGATCATGGCCGGGCCGATGCTGGGTCCGCTCCTCGGCGGCGTCATCACCGACCTGGCGTCGTGGCGGTGGATCTTCGCGGTCAACGCGCCGATCGGGGCGATCGCGCTGCTGGGCGCGGGTTCGGTTCCCCCGCGCACCGCCGCGGATCACGGCGGCCGGATCGACGGGCTCGGGATCGCGCTGCTGGCGGGCGGGGTGGGTTCGCTCCAGCTGGCGCTGCAGCGCAGCATCGGCCGGATCTGGCCGCCGTCACCGGAAACTCTTGTCGAAGCGGCTGCCGCGATCCTCGCCTTTGCCGCGATTGCGGTGCAGAGCCGACGGTCGCGGTTTCTGCTGTTCCGGTTCGACGTGTTCCGCGACCGCAATTTCGCGCTCGCCGCCGCCTACAATTTCATGATCGGCGCCCTGTTGTTTACGACCATCGTGTTCGTGCCGGCGTTGAGCGAAGGCCCGCTCGGCTGGAGCGCGACGCAGGCCGGTCTGGCGATCGCCCCGCGCGGCGTCGGGACCATGGCCACAATGCTGGCGATCCGCTACGCGATCGACCGGATCGATCATCGCGCGCTGCTGGCGACCGGCCTGGTCATAACCGCAGGCGGCCTCGAGCTGATGTCGCGCGTTTCGCCCCAGGGGGCCGAACTCTGGCTGGCCGCAACCAGCGCGGCGCAAGGGGTTGGCGTCGGGCTGCTGTTCATCCCGCTCAGCACGCTTGCCTTCTCGACGGTCCGCCCAGAACTGCGAACCGACGCCGCCGGCGTGTACAATCTGTCGCGGCAGCTCGGCTGCGCCGCCGGAGTGGCGGCGATGACGGCGCTGCTGCAGTCAAGAATCCGAACCGGCCTCGACGCTCTTTACCTGCACCACCTGCACCCTGGCATCCCCGGGACCTCGCCGATGGGCGCTCTCGAGGCGGCGACCTTCGCGGCGTATACCGGCTGTTTCCGAACCTTGGCGATCGGCGCCCTGGCGACCGCACCGGGACTATTACTGTTCCGGGCGATGCGTCGCGAGGCGCCGATTAGCACGCCGGTGTGAGGCGAACCCCGGTCGGGCGCATCACCGTCCCGCCGGTGGAAACCGCTCGGGCGCTCTCAACCGACGGCGGCGCCCGATCGCGCGCCAGTCGCCACCGCCGGAGGCGGGCCCGGGGATTGGATCGGCAGCACCAGCCGGACTGTCGTGCCCTTGCCCGGGCGGCTGAGAATTGTCAGGATCCCGCCATGCGCCTCGACCAATCCTTTGGTGATCGGCAGACCGAGCCCGGTGCCGCCATAGGTGCGGGTGGTCGCCGGCTTGGCTTGGCCAAATGGCTGCAACGCGCGCGCCTGCTCGTCCGCATCCATGCCGATGCCATGATCCTCGACCTCGATCACCGCCGCGTCGGTTCGCGCGCCGCCGACCCGGATGTGAACCGTGCCGTCCTCCTGCGAAAACTTGATCGCGTTCGACAACAGGTTCAGAAAGATCTGCTTCATCGCCCGCTCATCGGCCCAGATGATCACCGGTTCCTCGGCTAAGTCGGACACTAGCCCGATCCCGCGGCTGCCGGCCCGCTCGTGGACAATGCGGACCACATCGGCGATCAGGGTTTGCAAGTTGACCGCCTCCTTTTGCAGCTCCAGCTTGCCCGCCTCGATTTTCGACATGTCGAGGACATCGTTGATAATCGACAGCAGATGCAAGCTGCTGGCATGCACATCCTTGATGTATTCGAGATATTTGTCGTTGCCGAGCGGCCCGAACAACTCCAGGGAGATGATTTCGGTAAAGCCGATGATGGCATTGAGCGGGGTGCGCAGCTCATGGCTCATATTGGCCAGGAATTCGCTTTTCGAATGGTTGGCGAGCTCGGCCTGGCTGCGGGCCATCAGCAGCCTGGCTTCGCCGGCCTTGAGCTCGGTGATGTCGGAGTAGACCGAGACGACTGCGCCATCGGGCATGGCGCTGCGCCGAATCTGCAGGACTCGGCCGGAGGAGGTCACCCGCTCCTTGACTGCCGGCACCTGGCGGTGGAATTGTCCGAGGCGCCGGTGGACTTCGGCCTGCGGCTCGGCGTCGCCGAAATCGCCGCGCAGCGCCTGGCGCATCAAAACCTCGCGCAGCGGCGCGCCCTGCGCCAAATCGGCTGGCAGATCGAGCAGCTCGCAAAATCGGCGATTGCGCGCGACCAGCCGGCCGCGGCCATCAAAGACGCTGAGCCCCTCGCCAATGCTTTCGAGGGTGCTCTGCAACAGCGAATTTCGGCGCTTGAGCCGCGCCTCGCTGCGGCGCAGATAGGCGTTCGCGAACCGGCCGGCGCGCAGGGCGCGGTTGGCGAGCCACGCAAGCCCGACGACTGCGGCTGCAAAAAGCACGAAGCTAGCGAGCGCGGCGTTGCGCTGGCGATACCACCGGCCGAGGATCCGATCGCGGGCGCGCGTCGCGGCGACGATCAGCGGCCGCGCCGGCACTCGGCGAAAGACGCTCAGCGCTTCGGCTTCGCCCGGCCCTGCCGGGGTGTCCAGAAGACCCGTCGGCGCGCGCGCCGACGCCGCCAGCAGCGCTGCGGCCGAGGCGGGTCTGGCGCCGATCGCGGCGCGCCCGGCGAGGCGCCCAGCCGCCAAAACGCCGTCGTCGAACAGCAGCGCAATGCGGGTATCGCCGTTTCCGGCGATCGCGCCGTAAAGGTCGGCGAAGGTGGCGACCGGAACCCGTGCGGCGATCACTCCGAGCATGACCCCGTCTCGCATCAGCGGCCGGCTGAGCATGATCGCCCAGCCGCCGCCAGCCGCGTTCGGCTCGGGGTCGCCGATGAACAGACGCGGCGTCGCTCCGGGGCGATGGGCGGTGAAAAAGGCGCTGTATCGATAGCTGCGCAGGTCGGCCGATTGCGAATTTGTCTGGTATACCTCTTTGCCCTCGGCATCGACGATCAGGAGGTCGCCGACCGCCAGGTTCTGGGCGTCGAATTGTCCGAGCACGGTTTTGAGCGCCGGGCTACCGAGCGCCGCCGTCGGCAATACCGTATCGACTATCCGCTCGATGCCGGCCAGCACGGCGTCGATCTCGTACAGTGATTGCGCGGTTCCGCTCTCGGCCGAACGCGCCATGCCGGCGAGCGCCGCGGCAGCATCCTGGAGCGCCTGATCGCGGGCCCGCTGAAGCGAGTAGAATACGCTCGCACCATAGGCGCCGATCAGCAGCATTGCGGCCAGAACGCTCACCGTGCTGCGAGGCCGCTTGCGCCGCGGCGCGGAGGGCGCAAGCAGCATCGTTCGGTTCACGCGCCCCCGGCGGCGCTCACTTGCAGCCGCCGCGCCGAACCGCCGCAGCGGAGCCGACGAACTGGCGTGGTCGCGCCGCCGCCACCACCCCGGCCTCTCCCTCGCATCGCTGCGCCTCCTTGGAAATTGGCGATCGCCTGCCGGCCCGGCTTTGGACGCGGTGGCCGCGCCTTTGAGCCGCGCCGCGCCGCGTCTGGCCGGGTTGCGTCTTGAGGCTAGCGGGATGCGGTTAACATTTCCCGAGCATACCCGGGCGGCAATCATCGGGCCGGCTGCTGCCGAAATCGGCGGACCATCGCCTCTCCGGCGCCTTGCCGGCCCTCCTCTGCGCGCTGCCGGAGGGCCGAATCGCTGTCGTCGAGGCGCGGCCCGGGATCTCTGAGCGCTGAATCGCGCCGCCGACCGCGGATCCTCGAGCGGGTTGCGCCGATCGGCCGTAGGTCCCCGACCTTACAAATCCAATGGCGCCGCCGGTCGCATATGCAACCGGCGGCGCCTGACCCGCGCTTCCCAGACGCTCTGTTCCAGAGCCCGGCATGAAGCGTATCGCAGCCATGCAAGAATGTCTTGCTCGTTTTTTCGAGATCGAGGCTCAATCGCCATCGCCCGATCCCGTATCAGCCTTGTCAAAACGCCGCGTGCACCGTAAGTAATCGGCGTTCGATACCTCACGCAGGGCTGCGGTCTCCGCCGCGCGGCGTTCCCGCGCGCGGCCCGCTCCGGTGTTGGTCCCATGGTTTCGGGCCGATTTCTCCTGCGGCGGCTCAACCGGAAAAGGAATTGCTATGGCATTGCCAACTTATACCTTACGTCAACTGCTCGAAGCCGGAGTGCATTTCGGCCACCACACGCGGCGCTGGAACCCGAAAATGGCGCCTTACATCTTCGGCGTGCGCAACGGCGTTCACATCATCGACCTCGAGCAGACCGCGCCAATGCTGCGCCAGGGGCTGCAGGCGATCCGCGACGTCGTCGCCGGCGGCGGCCGGGTGCTGCTGGTCGGCACCAAGCGCCAGGCGCAGGAGCCGGTCGCCGAGGCCGCCAAGCGCTGTGGCCAGTATTACGTCAACTACCGTTGGCTCGGCGGCATGCTGACCAATTTCAAGACGATGTCGCAATCGATCCGCCGGCTGCGCGAACTGGACGAACGGATCGCCAACGAGCAGGGCGGACTGACCAAGCGCGAACTCCTGGAGCTGACCCGCCACCGCGACAAGCTCGAACGCGCGCTTGGCGGCATCAAGGAGATGGGCGGCCTGCCCGATATCCTGTTCGTGATCGACACCAACAAGGAAGCGATCGCGGTTGCCGAGGCCAATACGCTTCATCTGCCGGTCGTCGCCATTCTCGATTCGAATTCATCGCCCGAGGGCATCGCCTATCCGATCCCGGGGAACGACGATGCGATGCGGGCGATCCACCTCTATTGCGACCTGGTGTCCAATGCCGTTCTCGATGGGCTCCAGGCCGAGCTCGCGGCCTCGGGCGTCGATATCGGAGCCCGCGCCGAACCTGCCGTCGACCGGCTGTCCCGGGAGACGGCCGAGGAGCTCGGCGTTCCGGCCGATGACGCCGAGGCGGTCGTGCCGCCCGCGGCGGCCGAACCAGCCGAGGCCGAAGCGGTTGCGGCCCAAGCCTGAACCGCGGCCGCCGGGCGGCCGAGGGCCGACGGCCGGCCAGATTTGAGCTGTCCCCTGCGGGCGGCGAGAGACGAAAGGGTGCGATGATGGCCGAGGTGACCGCGGCGCTGGTCAAGGAGCTGCGCGATAAGACCGGCGCCGGCATGATGGATTGCAAAAGGGCGCTCGGCGACAGCGGCGGGGATGTCGAAGCGGCGGTCGACTGGCTGCGCAAAAAGGGGCTGTCCGCCGCCGCCAAGAAGGCCGGACGGGTCGCCGCCGAAGGACTGATCGGCGCTGCCGTGCGCGGCGCCGCCGGGGCTCTCGTCGAGGTCAATTCGGAGACCGATTTCGTCGCTCGCAACCAGGCTTTTCAGAGTTTCGTGCAGACCGTCAGCGTGCTCGCGGTCGCCGGCGACGGCGAAATCGGCTCGCTGATCCAGACCCCATATCCGGGCTCTGGGCGTACGGTCGAGGCCGAGCTGACCTATCTGATTTCGACGATCGGCGAAAACCTGGTGCTGCGCCGGTCGAGGCGGCTGGCGGTGGGGCAGGGCGGGGTATTTTCCTACCTGCACAATACGCTGGCTGCGGGGCTCGGCAAGATCGGCGTGATCGTGGCGCTCGAATCGAGCGCGCCGCTCGCGCGCTTGGCGGAGCTCGGAAAGCAGCTGGCGATGCATGTCGCGGCGGCGAACCCGCTCTATCTCGACATCGGCTCGGTGCCGGCCTCGGCGCTGGAGCGCGAGCGCGAGGTGCTGCGCGAGCAGGCGCGCGCCAGCGGCAAGCCCGAGGCAATCATCGAGAGGATGGTCGACGGACGGCTGCGCAAGTTTTATGAGGAGGTCGTGCTGCTCGAGCAGATCTTCGTGGTCGACCAGGAGACGACAATCGCCAAAGTGGTCGAGAACGCCGCCAGGACCGCGGGCGCGCCAATCTCGATCGGCGGGTTCGCCCGCTTCGCGCTGGGCGAGGGGATCGAGCGCCCGCGCGCCGATTTTGCGGCCGAGGTGGCGGCGCAGCTGCAGCACTAAACCGGCCGAGGCCCGAATTCTGCCCCGGACGGTGCGCGCAAAGCCTGCGACGGCGCCGCGCGCATGGTGTATGCTCGACGCTCGGGTCGTCCGGGGCTGCGGGCGGCGTGGTCTGCGGTAGGCGTCGGGGCAGGCAAGCGGGTGAGCGTGGGCCGGATGGCAGCCGATCTAAGGTATCGCCGCGTTCTTCTGAAAATCTCGGGCGAGGCGCTGATGGGCGCGCGCGAAGGCGGTCTCGATCCCGAGGTCGTCGCCCGCATCGCCGATGAAATCCGATCGGTGCACGCGCTCGGCGTCGAGTTGTGCATGGTGATCGGCGGCGGCAACATCTTTCGCGGCGTATCGGGAGCCGCAGCCGGGATGGAGCGCGCCTCGGCCGATTACATGGGCATGTTGGCGACGGTGATAAACTCTCTCGCCGTCCAGAACGCGCTCGAGCAGCGCAACGTGACGACGCGGGTTCAATCGGCGATTTCGATGCAGGCGGTGTGCGAACCCTATATCCGCCGCCGGGCGTTGCGCCACCTGGAAAAAAAGCGGGTGGTGATCTTTGCCGCCGGCACCGGCAACCCGTTCTTCACTACCGACACGGCGGCGGCGCTGCGCGCCTCGGAGATGGGCTGCGACGCGCTCTTGAAGGCGACCAAGGTGGATGGCGTCTATGACGCCGATCCGTTTCGCGTCGCGGGCGCGGTCCGCTTCGAACGGCTGGGCTATCGTGAGGTGCTGGCCCGCGATCTGCGGGTGATGGACGCCTCGGCGGTGGCGCTGGCGCGGGACAGCCATATCCCGATCCTGGTGTTCTCGATTTTCGAGAATGGCGGGTTCGCGCGGGTCGTGCGCGGCGAGGGCCGCTTCACAATCATCGACGCGGAAGACTAGGCATCGCGCGGAAAGTTAGTCATCGACCGGGAGTGAGACCATGCCCGAAGACTCGCTGCTGAAGGATCTCGGCCGCCGCATGAACGGCGCCCTCGACGTGCTGCGCAAGGAATTCGGCGGGTTGCGCACCGGGCGGGCCTCGGCAAGCCTGCTCGAACCGATTACCGTCAATGCTTATGACAAGACGGTGCCGCTCAATCAGGTGGCCAGCATCAATGTTCCCGAGCCCAGACTAATCACCGTGCAGGTATGGGACCGCGGCGTCGTCAAGGCGGTGGACAAGGCGATTCGCGAAGTCGGGGCTCGATCTCAATCCGCAGACGGAGGGTCAGGTGATTCGGGTGCCGATCCCGGACCTCAACGAGGAACGGCGGCGCAATCTGACCCGGGTCGCGGCGAAATACGCCGAAGACGCCAAAGTGTCGGTGCGCAACGTGCGGCGCGACGGGATCGAGGCGCTGCGCAAGCTCGAAAAAGACAGCGAAATTTCACAGGACGAGCACCGCAAACTGCAGCGAGAGATCCAGCAGCTCACCGACGACCACATCAAGCGAATCGACGAGACCTTGGCGCAAAAAGACAGAGAGATCTTGCAGGTCTGATGGCCGCTCCGAACAGCGCCCAAGGCGCGCCGCGCAGACTGCCGCGGCACGTCGCAATCATCATGGACGGCAACGGGCGCTGGGCGCAGGCCCGCGGCCTGCCGCGGATCGCTGGCCACCGCCGCGGCGCCGAGGCGGTGCGGCGCACGGTCGCCGGCGCGCGCGACCTCGGCATCCCCTATCTGACTCTGTTCGGGTTCTCATCGGAGAACTGGCGGCGGCCGTCAACCGAGATCCACGACCTGATGGGTCTGTTGCGCCACTACCTGTTCGGCGAGGTCGCCGAATTGCATCGCAACGGCATCCGCCTGAAGGTGATTGGCGAAATCAGCCGACTCGCCCCCGATATCATCTCGCTGATCGAGAAGGCCGAAGCGCTGACCCGCGGCAACTCCGCGATCACCTTGACGATGGCGTTGTCCTATGGCGGGCGCGCCGAGATCGTCGCTGCGGTCCGAGCGATCGCCGCACAGGTGGCCCGTGGCAGTCTCGCCGCCGACGCGGTCGACGAGGATTGCCTCGCCCGCCATCTGTTCACTGAGGGTCTGCCCGATCCCGACCTGCTGATCCGCACCAGCGGCGAGCAGCGGATCAGCAACTTTCTGCTCTGGCAGTGTGCCTATTCCGAGCTTGTCTTCACCAAGACCTTGTGGCCCGATTTCGCCAAGAGCGATCTCGATCAGGCAATCGAGGAGTATTGCGGGCGCGAGCGACGCTACGGGGGCGGGGTTGGCTCGCGTTGAACCGGCGCACCTCGAATTGGCCCGCGCCAAGCCTGGGCAGCTGCGGCTGCGGGTGCTCTCGGCGCTGGCGCTGGCGCCGCTGCCGATCGCCGCGATCTGGTTCGACGGGCCGTGGCTGGCGCTGCTGACCGCGCTCGCCGCCGCGGTTATGGCTTGGGAATGGGGGCGGCTGTGCCATCGCGGGCGGGTTGGCCCCCCCGCGTCGAAACGGGTGGCCGATGCGATGCTAGTAAGGATTGTCCTAG
Source organism: uncultured Alphaproteobacteria bacterium (assembly GCA_963814805.1). Lineage (GTDB taxonomy): Bacteria > Pseudomonadota > Alphaproteobacteria > ATCC43930 > CGMCC-115725 > AP-15. The sequence continues at coordinate 57,372 of CAWFER010000021.1, forward strand.
TCGCCGTGGTGCTGGCTGGGGTCGTGATCGCCGCCCTCGGCGGCGCCGGGTTTGCCCTGGCGGCGGCGCTCGGCGGCGCCGGGCTCGTGTTCTGGGCGGCGCGCCGCCGCGCCGGCGCGAGAGCCGGCTGGGTCGCGCTGGGTGCGCTTTGGGTCGGCTTGCCCTGCGTCGCGCTGTTGTGGCTGGCGCGCCAGCAGAACGGCGGTCGGATGACCCTGCTGTGGCTGCTCGCGGTGGTGTGGGCGACCGATATCGGCGCCTATGCGATAGGCCGCAGCCTCGGCGGCCCGCGCCTGGCGCCGCGTTGGAGCCCCCGCAAAACCTGGTCCGGCTTTGTTGGCGGCGTGGTCTCCGCAGCGCTCGCCGGCGGGGCGACGGCGCTCGCGCTCGGGATCGCCTCGGCCGCGCCGCTGATGCTGGTCAGCGCCGGCCTTGCGATTGTCGCCCAGTTCGGCGATCTTGCTGAATCGTTAGCCAAACGCAGGTTCGGCGTGAAGGATTCGAGCGGCCTGATCCCGGGGCATGGTGGTCTGCTCGATCGTCTCGACGGGCTGCTCGCGGCGATCCCGGCAGTGGCGTTGCTGACCTTGATCGGGGGTCATAGCGTCCTGGCGTGGCGATGAAATCATCGGCGGCGGCCAGGTCGATCACCGCCTTGCCGCTCCCCGATGCGGGCGCTGTCCACGCTGCGAATCCAGCCGACCCTACGAACCCCGCCGACGCCACGAACGCGGAGTAAACCGATGCGACGCGTGACGATCCTCGGTTCGACCGGCTCGGTCGGGCAAAGCACCGTCGATCTGCTGTTGCGCAACCCCGATGCGTTCGAGGTCGAGGCGTTGACCGCGAACCGCAACCCCGCGCGCCTTGCCCAGCAGGCCTGCAGCCTGGGCGCGCGCTTCGCCGCGATCGGCGACCCTGCCTGTTACGCAGCGCTGAAGGAGGCGCTCGCCGGGACCGGGATCGAGACCGCCAGCGGGCCAGCCTCGCTGGTCGAGGCGGCCATGCGTCCGGCCGAGTGGGTCATGGCGGGGATCGTCGGCGCGGCCGGTTTGGCGCCCACGCTTGCGGCGATTCGGCGCGGCGTCATCGTGGCGCTCGCCAACAAGGAGGTCCTGGTCTGCGCTGGTTCGCTGTTTATGCAGGAGGTGGCCCGCGCGGGCGCCACCTTGCTGCCGGTCGACAGCGAGCACAACGCGATCTGGCAATGCTTCGATTTCGACCGGGTCGAGGGGATCGAGAAAGTCACCCTGACCTGCAGCGGCGGCCCGTTTCGCGAGCGCAGCGTCGAGGAGATGCGCAGGGCCACCCCGCAACAGGCCGTCGCTCATCCCAATTGGAGCATGGGCGCGAAAATTTCAGTCGACTCGGCCACCCTGATGAACAAGGGTCTCGAAGTGATCGAGGCCTATCATCTGTTCCGGATGCCGTCCGAGCGCATCGACATCGTCGTGCATCCGCAGTCGATCATCCACAGCATGGTCAGCTATCGCGACGGTTCGGTGCTCGCTCATCTCGGCTCGCCGGACATGCGCACGCCGATCGCCTATGCCTTGGCGTGGCCCGGGCGCATTGCCACCCCGACCAAGCGGCTCGACCTGGCGGCGATCGGGCGCCTGACATTCGAGCCGCCCGACGAGCGCCGGTTTCCCGCCCTGCGGGTCGCACGCCAGGCGCTGCTGCATGGCGGCGGCTCGCCCACCGTGCTCAACGCCGCCAATGAAACCGCGGTCCTCGCCTTTCTCGAAGGCCGCATCGGGTTCCTCGAGATCGTCGAGGTGGTCGAGCGCAGCTTGGCGGCGATTCCGGCCGATAATCTTGAATCGCTTGATGATGTCTACAATTACGACAGAACGGCGCGGGAGGTGGCGGCTCGTCTGTCGGGCCACAACGCCGCCCTGCGCGCCCACGCACCAGTAGGTTTGCGATGATCGCATTTGTGCTTAGCGGGCTGACCTATATCGTCCCGTTTCTGTTCGTGCTGACGGTCCTCGTCTTTGTCCACGAGTTCGGCCACTATTTTATCGCCCGGCGCAACGGGGTGCGCATCGACGTCTTCTCGATCGGCTTCGGGCCCGAATTGTTCGGCTGGTACGATCGCGCCGGCACCCGCTGGAAATTCAGCGCGATCCCGCTCGGCGGCTATGTCAAAATGTTCGGCGACAGCGACGCGAGCTCTGGCCTGCCGACCGCCGGCCTCGCCCGCATGACCGCGGCCGAGCGCGAGGTTTCGTTTCATTACAAGCGGCTCGGTCAGCGCGCGGCGATCGTCATCGCCGGGCCGGCGGCCAATTTCATCTTTGCGATCGCCATGCTGGCGGTTCTGTTCATGACTTTCGGCCAACCGTTCACCCCGGCGAAGGTCGGTCAGGTGCAGCCGGGCAGCGCGGCCGAGCGCGCTGGGATCAAGCCGGGCGACCTGATCGTCAAGATCGATGGCGATCGGGTGCAAAGCTTCGAAGATGTTCAGCAGGACGTGCGCCTCAATCCGGGCGTGCCGATGACGATCGAGGTCAGGCGGGACGGCCACGACGTCACAGTCCACGCCACCCCGGCCAAGACCGAGCTGACCGATCGCTTTGGCAACCATTATGAGATCGGGTTGCTCGGCATCTCCCGCAACGGCGTCGATTACGTCAAGCGCGGTCCGGTGACTGCTGTGCTGCAGGCTGGGGCGGAGACCTGGAATTTATCAGCCTCGACGATGCACGCGATGTGGCAGATCGTGATCGGGATGCGCGGCACCGACGAGCTCGGGGGCCCCCTGCGGATTGCCCAGATGTCGGGCGAGGTGGTGCAGGGCGGGGTCGTTGCGGTGATGTGGTTCATGGCCGTCCTGTCGATCAATCTCGGTTTGATCAACCTGTTTCCGGTCCCGGTTCTTGACGGCGGCCACTTGCTGTTCTATGCTGCCGAAGCGCTGCGCGGCAAGCCGCTCGGCCAGCGCGCCCAGGAATACGGCTTTCGCATTGGGTTGGCGTTGGTGCTCACGTTGATGGTCTTCGCCACCTGGAATGATCTCGTCCACCTTCGGATCGTCGAGTTTGTAAAGCGGCTTGTAACCTGACGCGGGACTGTTTGCGGGGATGGGGGTTCGAGCCGGGGGTGGGGGGTTTTGCGTTTCAACCAATGGATTTGCGTGCTGTGGGCGGTTATCGGCCTCCTGGCCGCGATTGCCGTCGAAATGCCCGGGGCAGCGGTGGCGCAGTCGGGCGGCGACGCCACGCAACCGGGCGGGAGCCCCGGACCGGGCCACCAGCCTAGCGGAGCGGCGGCGCTGGGGTCCGAACTCGAGAGCGGCATCGCGCCGCTTGCCCAGACCGCAGGCAGTCCGGCGCCTGCTCAGGCCGGAGCCCCCGCGCCCTCGGGGCAGCCGGCGCCGCCGGCGACGCCCAATCTCGAAACCGGCATGACCCCGCCCGGCCAGACCGCGCCCGCCCCGCCCTCGGGGCAGCCGGCGCCGCCGGCGACGCCCAATCTCGAAACCGGCATGACCCCGCCCGGCCAGACCGCGCCCGCGCCGCCCTCGGGGCAGCCGGCGCCGCCGGCGACGCCCAATCTCGAAACCGGCATGACCCCGCCGGGCCAGACCGCGCCCGCGCCGCCCTCGGGGCAGCCGGCGCCGCCGGCGGCGCCCAATCTCGAAACCGGCATGACCCCGCCGGGCCAGACCGCGCCCGCGCCGCCCTCGGGGCAGCCGGCGCCGCCGCCCGCTCAGGCGGTCACGCGCCGGGCATATCTGGCGCCCCGCGCGGCCCGGCCCGTCGCCGCGCCGGCGCCTTCTGCCGGGCTCGGACCGGTCGTTCCGACCATGGGCGGAGGAACCGTCGCAAACATCGAGGTCGTTGGCACTCAGCGCATCGAGCCCGAAACCGTCCGCTCGTATCTTCGGATCCAACCCGGCGATCCGTGGGACGACGAGAGAATGAACGAGTCGCTGAAAGCCCTGTTCGCGACCGGGTTGTTCGCCGATGTCCGGCTGAGCCGGGTCGGCAACACGCTGGTCGTCAAGGTCGTCGAAAACCCGATCATCAACCGCATCGCGTTCGAAGGTAACCACAAGCTCGACGACAAGGAGCTTACCGCCGAGATCCAGCTGCGGCCGCGCGTCGTCTATACCCGCACCCGGGTGCTGAGCGATGTGAGGCGCATCCTCGATCTCTATCGCCGCCACGGCCGGTTCGGCGCGACGGTCGAGCCCAAAATCATCCAGCTCTCGGAAAATCGCGTCGATCTGGTCTTCGAGATCAACGAAGGCGAGTTCACCGGCATTCGCAGCATAAACTTTGTCGGCAACAAGGAATTTAGCGAGAGCAAGCTGCGCGGCGTGATCTCGACCAAGGAGAGCCGGTGGTACCGCTTTCTGTCGACCAATGATAGCTACGACCCGGACCGGCTGACCTACGACCGGGATCTGCTGCGAAAGTTTTATCTGACCGAAGGCTATGCCGATTTTCGCGTGCTCTCGGCAGTGGCCGAGCTCACTCCGGAGCGCAACAGCTTCATCATCACCTTCACTCTCCATGAAGGCCACCGCTACCGCTTCGGCAAAATCGGCGTCAACATCAAGCTGAAGGGGCTGCCGGCTTCGGCGGTGCTGCCGCTGCTGACGGTGCATTCGGGCGATTGGTACAACGCCGAGCAGGTCGAAAAATCGATCTCGGTGCTGACCGACACTCTTGGCGACCGCGGCTACGCCTTTGTCGAGGTCAAGCCGCAGATCACCCGCAACCAGAAAAACCATACGATCGACATCACCTTCGATGTGCAGGAAGGGCCGCGGGTCTATGTCGAGCGCATCGACATCGTCGGCAATGTTCGCACCCTCGACAAGGTGATCCGCCGCGAGTTCCAGCTGGTCGAGGGCGACGCGTTCAACACCGAAAAGCTGCGGCGCTCGGAGCAGCGGATCAAGAATTTGGGCTTTTTCAAGAAAGTTGTGGTCACCCACGCTCCAGGCTCTGCGCCGGACAAGACGGTGGTGACGGTCGAGGTCGAAGAGCAATCGACCGGCTCGCTATCATTGGGGCTCGGTTTTTCAACCAGCGACGGGCCGCTCGCCGACATCAACATTCACGAGAGCAACTTTCTCGGCCGCGGCCAGGATCTGCGCCTTGGCGCGGTGGTTTCGTTCCGCTCGCAGCAAATCGATCTCAGCTTTACCGAGCCGTATTTTTTGAATAGGAACATCGCTGCCGGCTACGATATTTTCGAAATCAAGACCAGCCCGACAGCCTCGTTCTTTTCCGGGGTGATACCGCCCTACCAGCAATTCTCGTATGGCGGGGCATTGCGCGCCGGCTACCAGATCACCGACCATTTGCGCCAGACTTTGACCTACACCGCTCGCTCCGACACGATCGAGGATATCCAGAGCGACGCCTCGCTGTTCATCGCCTTGCAGCAGGGCGAGCACCTCACCTCTCAGGTCGGCCAGGTCCTGCTCTATGACCGCCGCGATGATCGGCTCAACCCGACCAGCGGCTATTTCGCCTCGATAGGCAATGATTTTGCTGGGGTCGGATTCGGTGTCGACTATGTCCGCTCCAAGGTGAATTTCGGCTATTACTACTCGGTGGCGCCGGAATGGGTGCTGAGCTTTACCGGTGAGGCGGGAGCGATCACTGGCTGGAACGGCCAGCAGGTGCTGCTGCAGGACCGGTTCTTTGTCGGCGGCGACAATTTGCGCGGGTTTCAGGATGCCGGGATCGGGCCGCGCGATTCGGTTACCGATGACGCCCTCGGCGGCCAGGATTACTATGTCGGCTCGGTCAGTCTGGGCGTGCCGCTCGGTCTGCCCAAGGAGCTCGGCCTCAGCGGCCGGGTGTTCAGCGATTTCGGCTCGCTGTGGAACCTCTACCCGACCACGCTCAACCTGACGCCGCAGCAATTGGCGACGACCGGGGGCATTCAGCCGGTGGTCGAGCAGTCGTCGGCGATCCGGATCAGCGCCGGGATCGGCGTATCGTGGCAGTCTCCGGTCGGCCCGATCCGGCTCGACCTCGCCCTGCCGATCAAGAAGGCATCCTTTGACCAGACTCAGTTCTTCCGGGTCAGCTTCGGGACAAAATTCTGATGTTGAGGCTCTTTGTCCGATTGATCGCGCTGCCCGCGCTCATGTGCTGCGGATTGGCGGCGAGTACTGTCGCCCAGGCGCCCCCCGCGGCGCCGCCTGCGCCTGCGCCTGCCCCCGCGCCTGCCCTTGCTGCCGCACCCTTGCCGGCGGCGCAGAATTTGAGCGTGCTCGTCGTCGACGTTCAGTCGCTGCTGCAGAATTCGAAAGCCGCCAAAATGGTGCGCAGCCAGATCGAACAAAAGCGCGATGAATACAGCAAAGAAATTTCGCATGAAGAGGAAGCGCTGCGCGCCGAGCGTGATGCCTTGCAACGCCAGCAGGCGTCGCTGTCGCCGGCGGCCCTGAACCAGCGCGGCCGCGAATTCCAGCAGAAGGTCAACAATCTCGACCTCGATGTCCAGAGCAAGCGCCAGGCCCTCGAAAAGTCGAACAATGAGGCGCTGTCCAAGATCCAGCAGGCAATGCTGCGGATCATCGCCGACATCGCCAAACAGCGCAGAGCGAATTTGGTGTTTCAGCGCACCGATCTCGTGCTGTTCGACCGCTCGTTCGACGTGACTGACGAGGTGCTGCAAAAGCTCGATGAAGAGCTACCGGTACTGAACGTCAATTTTGTGGCGCCGGTGCCGGTTGCCGGCGCAACAGCGCCGGCGGCACCCCCCGCTCCGACCGCCCGGGCCCCAGCCGCCCGGGCAAAGCGGCGTTAGGCTGGCGGGGCCCGCGAGCGCGCAGATGGCGGACCCGCGTTTTTTCGCGCGCGCCGGGCCGTTCACGCTCGCCGAACTGGCCCGGGTGAGCGGCGCCGAATTGCAGCGCGCGGATCTGTCCGACCGGCTCCTTCACGATGTGGCGCCGCTCGAGACCGCCGGTCCGCACGAGGCGAGCTTTCTCGACAACCGCAAGTATCTCGGCGTCTTCCGGCAATCGTGCGCCGGCGCCGCCTTTGTCGACGAATGGGCCATCGACCGTGCGCCGCCGGGCATGGCCTTGTTGCTGAGCGGCGAACCCTATAAGGCTTATGGATTGGCGGCCCAGGCGTTTTACCCGGCATCGGCCGTCGCGGGGGAGCGTAGCCCAACGGCCTTGATCGATCCCTCGGCAGTTGTGCCCGAGGATTGCGCGATCGGACCCTATAGCATCATCGAAGCGGCTGCGCGGCTCGGCCGACGCTGCCGGGTCGGCCCCCACGCCGTGATCGGCCCCGGCGTCGAGATCGGCGAGGATTGCAGCATCGGCGCCCATGTCACGGTGACGCACGCTCTGATCGGGGCTCGTGTCGTGCTGCATCCGGGGGTGCGCATCGGCCAGGCGGGGTTCGGCTTTGCCCCCGACCCGGCCGGGCCGGTCAAAGTCCCGCAACTCGGGCGCGTCTTGATCGGCGACGATGTGGATATCGGCGCCAATACCACGATCGATCGCGGCTCGGGTCACGATACCGTGATCGGCGCCGGCTCGATGATTGATAATCTGGTCCAGATCGCACACAACGTCGTTCTCGGCCGGTGCTGCATTCTTGCCGGGCAGGTCGGCATTTCCGGCAGCACAAAGCTCGATGACTTCGTCATGATTGGCGGACAAGGGGGGCTCGCCGGCCATCTGCATATCGGCCGCGGCGCCAGAATTGCCGCTAAGAGCGGGCTGATGCGCGACGTCCCGCCCGGGGCCACGGTGTCGGGCATTCCGGCGGTGCCGATGACCGAGTTCATGAGGCGGGCGGTGGCCCTGCAGCGGCTGGCGAAGAAAAAGGACGGGAGATGATCGATCCGGTCTGCGCCGAGGGCGAAACCACCCAGATCGATATCCAGCGGATCATGGAGATGATCCCGCACCGCCATCCCTTTCTGATGATCGACAAGGTCGTGGACGTGGTGGCGAACGACCGGGCCACCGGAATCAAAAACGTCACGATCAACGAACAATATTTTCAAGGCCACTTCCCCGCCCGCCCGGTCATGCCCGGGGTGCTGATCATCGAAGCGATGGCGCAGACCGCGGCGGTCCTGGTGGTTCACACCCTGGGTCCGGGCTCTGAGGGCAAGCTTGTCTATTTCATGAGCGTCGACAATGCGCGCTTCCGGCGCCCGGTGTTTCCCGGCGACACCCTTTGCGTTCATGTCGTCAAGCAGCGCAATCGCGGCAATGTGTGGAAGTTCGAGGGCCGGGCCAAGGTCGGCGACAATCTGGTGGCCGAGGCGGTGTACGCCGCGATGATCCTCGACCAATAGATAAAATAGAGATGGCAGACATCCATCCGACCGCCATCGTCGCGCCGGGAGCGGATCTCGCCCGCGACGTCGTGATCGGGCCCTATTGCGTCGTCGGCCAGGATGTGGCGCTCGGGTCCGGGGTGGTGCTGCGCGCGCATGTCGTCGTCGACGGCCATACGACGATCGCCGAGGGAACGCGAATCTTCCCGTTCGCCTCGATCGGGCTCGAGCCGCAGGACCTCAAATATCATGGCGAGAAATCATTTCTCGTCGTCGGCCGCCGCAACACGATCCGCGAATATGTGACGATCAACCCCGGCACCGCCGGCGGCGGGCTGGTCACCCGCATCGGCGATGACTGCCTGTTCATGGTCGGCGCCCATGTCGCCCACGACTGCCAGATCGCCGATCACGTGATCATGGCCAACAACGCGACGCTCGCCGGCCATGTCATCGTCGATGGCTATGCGTTTCTCGGCGGGCTGTGCGCGGTCCACCAGTTCGTCCGCATCGGCCGGCACGCGATGATCGGCGGCATGTCGGGGGTCGAGCGCGACGTGATCCCCTATGGCCAGGTGATCGGCAACCGAGCCCGGCTCACCGGGCTCAATATTATCGGCATGCAGCGCCGCGGCTTCAGCCGCGAGGACATTCATGTCCTGCGCAACGCCTATCAGTTTCTGTTCCATTCACCCGGGACCTTGAGCGACCGGGTCAACGAGATCGCCGAACGCTTTGCCGGGGTGGCCCCGGTCGACGACATCATCCGCTTTATCCGCGCCGATTTCGAGCCGCGCCATCTGCCAGCCGGCGGAGGCGAATGGCGGATAGCCCGCAGGCCGGGCGGCAGACCGCGGACCGGCCGCCGATGCCGCGGCTGGGCATCGTCGCCGGCGGCGGCGGGCTGCCGCGCCGCCTGGTCGACGCCTGCCGCAGCGCCGGACGCGAGGTATTCGTGTTGGCGCTCGAGGGGGCGGCCGAGCCCGAGACGGTGGAGGGGGTGGCGCATGCCTGGTGCCGGCTCGGCGCCGCCGCCCGCGGGCTTGCCTTGCTGCGCCAGCACAACGTGCGCGAACTGGTGCTGGCCGGCGGGGTAGCCCGGCCTTCGCTGGTCATGCTCCGTCCCGACTGGCGCGCGGCCAAGCTGTTCGCCCGCATCGGCTACAAGGCGCTCGGCGATGACGGTCTCCTATCGGCGGTGGTCAGCGAGTTCGAGCGCGAGGGATTTCGCGTGATCGGCGCCGATCAGCTGCTGATGGCCGGAGACTCAGGCGGTGGGTTGGCGCCGGAGGGCGTGCTCGGCGAGCGGCGCCCCGATGCCCAGGCGCTGGCCGACATCGCGCACGGTGAGCGCATCGCCCGCGCCTTGGGCGCGCTCGACATCGGCCAGGCGGTGGTGGTGCAACAGGGTCTGGTGCTGGGCGTCGAGGCGATCGAGGGCACCGACGCGCTGATCCGCCGCTGCGCGCCGCTGCGCCGCGATGGGCCGGGCGGGGTGCTGGTCAAGGTCGAGAAGCCAGGTCAGGAACAGCGCGCCGATCGGCCGACGATCGGGCCGCAGACCGTGACGCTCGCCGCCGAGGCCGGGCTCAGCGGCATCGCCGTCGAGGCCGGGGCGACGATCGTGCTCGACCGCGACGAAGTCGTCGATATCGCCGATCGCCTCGGGCTCTTTGTCGTCGGCATCCGCCGGACCTGATGATGGTCGGTGTGAGCGGAGCCGCGCCGTTCATCTTCGTCGTCGCCGGCGAGCCCTCGGGCGACGCGCTCGGAGCCGGGCTGATCGCGGCATTGCGGCAGCGCACCGGCGGCAAATTGCGGGTTGCCGGCGTCGGCGGCGAGCGCATGCGCGAGGAGGGTCTCGCCAGCCTGGCGCCGCTCGATGAGCTCGCGGTGATGGGGGTGGCCGAGGTGTTGCCGCGGGCATTTGTGATCCTGCGCCGGGTGCGCGAAACGGTCGCGGCGATCCGCGCGCAACGGCCCGACGCGGTGGTGACGATCGACAGCTCGGGGTTCAGCTGGCGGATTGCGCAGCGTCTGCGCCGTCACGGCGAGACCATGCCGCTCGTTCATTATGTGGCGCCGATGGTCTGGGCGTGGCGCGGCGGCCGGGCGCGGCGGGTGGCGCGCTGGTACGACCACCTGATGGCCCTCTTTCCGTTCGAGCCGCCCTATTTCGAGCGGGTCGGGCTCGCTTGCAGCTATGTCGGCCATCCGGTGCTCGACAGCGGCGCCGATTGCGGCGACGGCATGCGGTTTCGCGCCGCGCACGGGCTCGGCCGCGACGATTTGCTGATCTCGGTATTGCCGGGCAGCCGCGGCGGCGAGGTGCGGCGGCTGCTGCCGATCTTCGGCGCGGCGCTGCGCCGGCTGGAGCGGTTGGTCGGACCGTTCCGCGTCGCCGTGCCGACCGTCGCGACGGTGGCGCAAAGTGTGGGCGAGGCGGTGCGCGGCTGGCCTGGAGCGCCGATCCTGGTGCGGCAGCTCGCAGGACAAATATGACGCCTTTGCCGCGAGCCGCGCGGCGCTCGCCGCCTCGGGGTCGGTCGCGCTGGAGCTGGCGATGGCGCGATTGCCGATGGTCGTCGCCTATCGCTTGAACCCGCTGACCGAGGCATTGCTCGACCGGGTGGTCAAGGTGCGTCAGGTCAACCTCGTCAACCTATTGCTGGAACAACCCCTGGTCTGCGAATTGTTGCGCGGCGAATGCACCCCCGAACGGCTCGCCGCCGAGGCGGCCCGGCTGGTGCGGGACGAAGCGGTTCGCGCCGCGCACCGGGCGGGGTATGATGCGGCGATGCGGCGCCTCGGGGCGGGCGACCGGTCGCCGAGCCTCTGGGCCGCCGACCAGGTCCTCGCCATCGTCGCGGCGCGCCGCTGCGGCGCCTCGGGGCGGGCGACCGGTCGCCGAGCCTCTGTGCCGCCGACCAGGTCCTCGCCATCGTCGCGGCGCGCCGCTGCGGCGGCCCCGCAATCCCCGCAGCCTCCCCTTCACCCGATAGGAGGACCCGACCATGACGATGACCGACGTGGCCCAGAGCGCCAAACCGGCGGCCGAGACCGACAAGTACCGCTATCTGCACACGATGATCCGGGTCCGCGACCTCGATAAGTCGCTGAACTTCTACACCGACCTGCTCGGCATGAAACTGTTGCGCAAGCGCGACTACCCAACCGGCAAATTCACGCTCGCCTTTGTCGGCTACGGCGACGAGGCCGACAACACGGTGCTCGAGTTGACCCATAATTGGGAGCAGGCCGAGCCCTATGCGCTGGGCGGCGCCTTTGGCCACTTGGCGCTCGGCGTGCCCGATGTTTACAAGGCCTGCGAGCGGCTCGGCGCGGCCGGGGTCAAGATCCCGCGGCCAGCCGGCCCGATGGCGCATGGCGGCTCGGTTATCGCCTTTATCGAGGACCCCGACGGCTACCGCATCGAACTGGTGCAGCGCCCGTAACCGCCGCGCTATTTGGCGCCGTCCCTGGATCGTAGCCTCGGCACCGCATCGCGAAGCAGGCACGCGTAGGCGTCAGGCTTCGAGCGCGCTCACAAAGGCTGCGACTTCGGCTGGACGCCGCAGCGTGACGAGCGTACCGCTGAACTGCCGGACGGCTGCAAGGTGGCGAGGCCGATCCTGTCGGCGATAACGGCACACGTAAATGAGAAACGCGAAATCGAAACGCTCCGGGCATCCAGGCGCCATATCGGGGCGGGTCCGGCCGAGCCAACTGATCACCCGGCGCAGCACCCGGCCGAGACAGCGCCAAGTCGGGAAATCCAACAGGATTGCGGTGTCTGCGGCGGCGAGTTGAGCAGGAAGCGTGCCGCTGAAATTGCCGTCCATCACCCCTTGCGGTTGGCAAATCAGCGCTGCGACCTCGCGCTCCCACGTCTCGCGATCGGGCTCTTGCCAGCCGGAACGCCAATAATGCCGGTCGAGGTGCACCACCGGCAGACCGAGGATTTCGCCGATCTGCAGCGCCAAGGTCGATTTACCGGCGCCCGAACAACCGAGAACGAGCACCTTGTTCATTACAGTCTCGCCCCTCACCCGGACCCTCTCCCCTACCTGCGGGGAGAGGGAAAGGGAAGGGTGAGGGTAGGGCCGCAGCGGTCAGGCGTGGTTGGCCTGATAGTAGCTGTTGCGCAAGACACGACCTGGCAACGCGCCGGTGTGCTTGCCTTCGCTGTACAGCACCTGGCCGTTGACGATGGTGGCGAAGACGCCTTCGGCCGGCTCCTTGATGCGCCAGGCGCCCTTCGGGAAGTCGCGCACGACAACCTCCTGGCCGCATTTGACGGTGGCCGGGTCGAAGATCACGACATCGCCGGCCATGCCGGGGCGTAGCAACCCGCGGTCATAGAGCCCGAAGGTCGAGGCGCTGTCGAAGGTCAGCCGCCGCACCGCCTGCTCCAGGGTCATCACCTGCTTCTCGCGCACCCATTCGCCCAAAAGCTTGGTCAGGTAGCCGTAACCGCCGTGGAACTGGACGTGCGCGCCGCCGTCGCCGAGGCCGATCACCGCGTTCGGATGGGTCAGGATTTTGGTTAATGCCGCGTCGTCGACATTGTTCTCGGCCTGCAGGAAGCGGGTTTCGAGCTTTTCCTCGACCACCAGATCAAGAAAGGCGTCTATGACCCGCTTGTTCTGCTTTTCGGCAATCTGGCCGATCGACTTGAATTGCATCCACTGGTTCTTTTCGAGCGCCGGCTCGTTGACCCACATGTAGTTCCACCAGGTCTTCGAGAAGCCGACCGCGGTGTCGGGCTTGTTGACCACCGCCTCCTCGTGCAGCTTGGCGCGGATCTCCGGGTCGGCGTAGGCCTTCATCTTCGCCTCGTCCGACGATAACAGGATTGGGTGCCAGGTCGGCAGGCCGCGGAACACCTGGCAGTTCTTCATCGTGAAGTCTTGCGTCACCCGGTTCGGGCTGCACATCGGGTAGGCGCGGATGCCGAGGGCCGCGGTCTCCTCGACCCTGGCCATGTGCCTCTTCCATTCGTCGGGCTTGCGCATGGTCTGCGAGAGGCTGTTGTAGACGACGGTGCGCCCGGTCGCTTCGGCAAGGCGCCGGATCATGCCGTCCTTCAACTCGACATACTGGCCGCCGCCCGCTTGGATCGTGCCGGTGCTCATCTCGCGCAAGACGTCGCCGAGCGCGAAGATCTCTTTCTCGTCAGCCCACAAAGCCGGGATGTGAACGCCCTGCGGGTCATAGTGACCCTGCTCGCGCGACACGGAGAGGCCGAGCGCGCCGGCCTGCATGCCGTCGCGGACGACATCCTGCATCGCCTTGATCTGGTTGTCGGAGGCGCCCGGCTTCTGGCACTCGTCGCCCATCACGTAGTGACGAACCGCGGTATGGCCGATCAGGTTGCCGACATTGACGCCGAGGCATTTGTCGAGATGGTCCATGTATTGGCCGGTGGTTTCCCAATCGAAATTGACCGTGCGCAACACGTCCATCGGGATCGCTTCGACATAGGACAGGAACTCGGCCAGCCGATCCTCGGCGCCTTTGCGCACCGGGGCCAACGACAACGAACAATTGCCGAAGATCACGGTGGTGGCGCCGTGCTCGGGCGAGAAGGTGCACAGCGGGTCCCAGGTGACTTGGGCGTCGTAGTGGCAGTGATTATCGATAAAGCCCGGGGCGACGGCGCGGCCCTGCGCGTCGATGGTTTGCGCGGCGGCGCCGCTCAACTTGCCGATCTCGACGATCTTGCCGTTTTTGATGCCGACATCGCCCTTAAACGCCGGCATCCCCGAGCCGTCGACAACGAGCCCGTTCTTGATCAGGAGATCATACGCCATCGGTTTCTTCCTTTCGGCAGAGGGCCGTGCCGCGGCCCGGAGAACCCGGCGCGAAGTGTACGCGCTCCGGCCTCGGAAACAACGCCGCAGGGTCGGCAATCCGGCGCCCAGCCATGTTCCCGGCGCGGGGGTGCCAATCGCAAATGTACGCGAGCGGCGGGCCGGGCAAATGGTCCGCGAGCGCCGGCTTCGTGCTAAAGGCTGCTGCTCACATCGCCGCGCCGGCGCCGACTTTCGAGGGAGCTTTTCAGATCATGACCTTGTCCAGCGAGGAATATCGCGACCATCTGAAATCGACCTCGGTTCGCGCCGGCTTCAGCTTTGCCGAGGTGGCGTTGCCGGCCGAGCACGACGTCGTCATCGGCGAACTGCGCTTTCGCTACCTCGATTGGGGCCATCCGGGGCTGCGCCCGATCCTGTTTCTGCACGGCGGCGCCTTGACCGCGCATACCTGGGATTTGTGCTGCCTCGCATTGCGCGACGAATTCCACTGCATGGCCCTCGACCAGCGCGGCCACGGCGACAGCGACTGGGCGCCCGACGCCGATTATTCGCTCGCCGCCCAGCGCGAGGATGTGAAGGGCATCGCCGAGGCGCTCGGGCTCGATCGCTTTGTGCTGGTCGGCATGTCGATGGGCGCGATCAACGCGCTCGCCTATGCGATCCAATACCCCGAGACGCTGTCGGCACTGGTGATGATCGACGCCGGCCCGAATATGCGGCGGCCCGGCTCGACCCGGATCCGCGACTTCGTCAATGGCGGCGCCGAGCCCGCCTCACTCGAAGCGATCATCGAGCGCGCCCTCGCCTTCAACCCGCGGCGCGATCCGGTGATCCTGCGGCGCAGCCTGATGCACAATCTGCGGCAGCAGGCCGATGGCAACTGGACCTGGAAGTACGACCGGCGGCGCTTTCAGCAAATGGGCGGCGACCGGCAGTCAACCGAGCGGCAGAAGCTGGCCGACGGCCTTGCCAAAATCGACTGCCCGACCCTGGTGGTGCGCGGCGCCGAGAGCGATGTGTTCCACGATGAGGACGCCGAACGTCTGGCGGCCGGTCTCCCCAACGGACGCTGGATCAAAATCCCCAACGCCGGCCACACCGTGCAGGGCGACAACCCGAAGGCCCTGGCCGCGGCCTTGCGCGAATTCCTCGGTTAAGCCGAGGCTCTGGCGGGTCGCGGCTCACCCCTGGCGGATGAGCTTGCGGATGCGGTGGTTTTCGGTGTCGCCGATGTAGAGCGCGCCGTCGGGGCCTTGGGCGATGCCGTGCGGGCGCCCGAGACCGGCCTTGAGCGCCGGGCCGCCATCGCCCTCGCTGCCTTTATGACCGCCGGCGATGGTGTCGACGTTGCCGTTCGCCAAATCGATGCGGCGGATCGCGTGGTTCTCGGTATCGACGATCAGCAAATCGCCATTGCCGTCGATCGCCATTTCCTTCGGCGCGTCGAACACCGCGGCGAGCGCCGGGCGGCCATCGCCGCTATAGCCGCGCGCGCCGGTCCCGGCCACCCTGGTGATCACGCCGGTTCGGGGGTCGACCGCGCGCAGGCTGCTGCCCTGGCGCTCGAGGATATAGACGCGCCCGTCAGCCGCGACCTTGACCGCGCGCGCGCCCCACACGCCCGCTGCTGCGGCCGTCCCGCCATCTCCGGTATGCGCCGCCTCACCGGTGCCGGCGAAGGTCGCGATCGTGCCCGCGCGCCAGATCGACGACGCGCACCCGGTTGTCGGCGACGTCGGCGATAAAGAGGCGCTGCTCTGCGGGGTCGAAGGCGAGCCCGTTGGGCTCGACCAGCCCGGCCTGCGCGGCCGGCCCGCCATCGCCGGCATACCCGGCGCCGCCGTTGCCGGCAAAGGTGGTGACGATGCCCGAGGCGGCGTCGATCCGGCGCACGCAATGATTGTGGCGGTCGGCGACATAGATGTTGCCGGCGCGGTCGAGGGCGATGCCGTAGGGTTCGTTGAACGTTGCCTCGATCGCCGGGCCGCCGTCGCCCGTGTAGCCGGCCGCGCCATTCCCGGCGACGGTGGTGATGATCCCGGTGCGCGCGTCGACGCGGCGGATGCGGTGGTTGAACGTGTCGGAGAAGTAGAGATTGCCGCCGCGATCGAAGCCGATGTCGAACGGCCCGTTCAGCAGCGCTTGCGCCGCCGGTCCGCCATCGCCGGCAAAGCCGCGCTCGCCGGCGCCGACCGCGGTGGTGATGATCCAGGATCGATCCGCCATGAGCCGCTATCCCCCTGTTGCCAACCCCTCGCCGCCGGTAGCGATCTTAGCACCGCTTTCCGACCCGGCGAGCGGCGATGTAAGCTCGGGCCCATGACGTCCCGCCGCCTTTGCGCGCTGCGCTCGCTGCCGGTTGCCGCACTCCTGCTCCTGGCCGCGCTGCTGCTCGGCGCCGCCGCGCCCGCGCCCGCCGCGTCCGGATCGCTCGCCGGACAATTGCTGATCGCCGCGCCGACGATCGGCGACCCGCGCTTTGAACATGCGGTGATCCTGGTGGTGCGGCAAGGTAAGGGCGGGGCGTTCGGCATCGTCATCAATCGCCCGCTCGAACGGCGTTCGATCAAAAGCCTCCTGGAGGCGGTCGGCGATCACGCGGCCAAGGTCGAGGGCAGCCTCCTGGTCTTCGACGGCGGCCCGGTGCAGCCGGAGCTCGGCTTTGTCGTCCACGGCGCCGATTACCATCGTCCGGACACCTTGGCCATCACCCCTGATCTGGCGATGACCGCGGACAAGGAGATCCTGCGCGACATCGGCCATGGCCGAGGGCCGAAACGGAAGCTTTTCGCCTTCGGCTATGCCGGCTGGGGGCCGGGGCAGCTCGAAGGCGAGATCGCTCGCCGCGACTGGTTCACCACCCCGGGCGATCCAAAGCTGATCTTTGACGACGACCGCGGCAATTTATGGCGCGACGCGATGGCGCGCCGCACCCGCGAGCTCTGAGCCTGGCATGAGCGGCAGCAGGACCCTCTATTCGATTGGCTACGAAAAGACCCGGTTGCCGGATTTGATCGCCACCCTGAGCGCCGCCGGGGTGGCGACCCTGATCGACGTGCGCGACCGGCCGATCTCGCGCCGGCCGGGCTTTTCCAAGCGCCAGCTTGCCGCGGCCGTCGAAGAAGCCGGCATGCGCTATGTCCATCTGCGGGCGCTCGGCACCCCGCCAGAAGGCCGGCTCGCCAGCCGCCGCCGCGAGTGGGACCGGTTCTGGGCGATTGTCGGCGACAAGCTCGCCCGCCCCGAGGCCGAACTCGATCTGGCTGAGGCCGCCGCGATCGCCGAGGCCGGGCCGAGTTGTCTCTTGTGCTACGAGGCGGATTGGCGGGTCTGTCATCGCCGACGCGTCGCCGAGACCCTGGCAAAGCGGCACGGCTTCACGCTTTCCCACCTTATGGTCGACCCCGCCTGACCCCGAGCCCCAAACCTGCGGTGTCAGCGAAAGAATTCGACCTTGGCCTCGCGGAACCAGACGGTGTTGGGGGGCGCCGCCGAGATCGGCCCGTTGATGCCGAACACCGCGATCTGAAACCTGTCGCCGGCGGCGACCGCGTCGCTGAGCACGAGCCGATTGGGCATATTGAAGCCCTGGATCGTGGCCGGGCTCGGTCTGCCGGCGGCGCGCGGCAGCTCGCCATTGACCCAGATCTCCGCGTAATCGTCGACGTTCATCGTCAGCACCGCCTTGGCGCCCGACGGATCGAAGCCGGCGATTTCGGCCGGGATCGTCAGCGTCGCCCGGAACCAAATGAACGACACCCGCCCGCCGCCGCGCTTGGCGCCGAGCTCGGTGGCGGCGATCACTGGCCACGCGGCGTCGTCAAAGCCGCTCTCGCCGGCATGCGGCTGGATGTCGTACGTGGTCTTGAACTCAGGCATGGCGTCCGGGATCGCCGGCACTTCGACGATCTTCGCTTCCATCGTCTTCCAGCGGGCGCCGAACGCGGCTGAGCCGGCCACGGTCATCAGATCGACCCGGTGCGCCGGCGGCAGCGACGGGGCGATGGCCGGAGCCGGCGGCGCCACGACGGGGACGGAAGCCGCCGCTGCGGCGCGCGCAGCCGGTCGATTGGGATCGTTCTCGGGCATCGCACTCTCCTTTTCTGTCGGTCGCCGACCATCAGCATCAACCGACGCTCGACCGCGATGCAAGGCGAAACCAATCGTGCAACAGATCCACCCGCCTTCGGCCAGCCTCGGGCAGGCCGCCGCACCTTGGCGTACGCTCCGAAATTATCCCTCAACGGCCAGGCGTAAGCTCGCGGCGGATCGGCCGGGCGCTGCCGCGGCGCTGCCTTCGCGGCGGGATCGCCACGGCGCGGAATACCGCTGCGGCGGTCAGCCCGAGCCCGATCGCCAGCACGATCACCGCCGGGCGCACGCCTGTCGCCAACGACAGGTCGGTGTCCAACACCCGCAGCAGCGGGGCGTGGAAGGCGAGCCGGAAGTAGACCGCTTCGCCGATTGCGGTGGCGATTGCCGCGGCGAGGCTGAGCCCGGCCACCCACGGCAGCGCCAGATGCCCGCGCAAGCCAAAGCGCCACAGCAGCAGCCGGTAGCCGAGCAGCCAGAATAACAGCCCGGCCATGATCGTCGGCTGCCACAGATCGAGCTTCGATTGAAAGCAGAAATGAATGACCGCCAGCACCCCGATCGCATAGACCAGCCGGTGCAGAAGCTGCCAGCGCCGGCCGCCGAGGCGGCGGACCATGCCGTCGGTCGAGGTCGCCGCCAGGGCCGCGAGGCCGAGCAGTGCGGCAAACCCGATCGTCAGATAGACCCGGCGCACGATTTCGCTGGCGACCTTGCCGAGGTCGAATGCCTGCTGTGCCGTATAAAGCGAGAAGTGGATCAGCACATAGGCAAAGGCGGCGACGCCGATCATCCGCCGCACCAGAATGAGCCGCGGCCATTGCAGGATCTGGCGCAACGGCGTCACCGCCAGGGCCAGGAAAATTAACCGGATCGTCCACAGCCCGATCTGGTGGATCGCTTCGTTGAGCGGCCGCGCGCCGAGGAGCCCGAAGCCATAGGCAAAGGCCACCCACCCGGCCGGCACGAACAGGGCGATAAAGACCGTGAGCTTGAGCGGCGAGAGCCGGCCGCCGTAATCGTCCCATGGATACATCGGCAAGGCTCCGGCGCCGGCGCATCCTCCCCTACATCGGCGGCTTGATGCCGTTCTTCTCGGCGTAAAGCCGGGTCGAGGTCAAGCGGCCGTCGGAGTGCTTGACGCGCGATCACGAGGACCGCGGCGCCCGGCTTCAAGAGGCTGATGTCGCCCGGCGCTGGGGCCAAGATCGGCACTCCTGGACCGACGCTGTATTCAGACTTGCCGCCCTTGAAGGTGACGTGCAGCTCCTCGCCCTGCGGAGCTTTGGTGACCCGGCCGACGGTGGCGTTGGTCATCACGCTGTCCGGCGCCAGATCCCAGGCGAATTGCCGGCCGCCATTGGGATCGGCCTTGGGGAAGATGCGCACTTCGATCGCGTGGATCTTGCCGTCTTTGCCCCTGATCCCGGTCGAGGCGACAAAATCGCCGGGCTTGATGTCGGCAAGGCTCCGCTTGACCAGCGATGTTGATCGTGGCGCCCGGCGCCAGTGTCACGGTCGCGATCTGGCCATCGCGCTCGCTGACCGTCAGGGTGCGGCCGTCGAGATTTGCGACCGTGCCGCGGATGTGCATCGGCGTCGAGGCCGGCATGGCCTGGGCCAAGGCGGGCATCGTGACAAAGGCGGCGACGAGAGCGGCGAGAAACGGTGTCCGGCGCATGATCGATAACCCTTTGAAGCTGTTGCCGCTTGCGGCTGGCGAGAGATGGCCTCGCTCGATGCGGCGCGCATCTCACATTTCGGTGACCGGTCGGTGACCGGCTGGTGGCGCCCGGCCCATCGCGCGGCTAAGCTCGGCGGCCCAAGACCCGGAACGGACACCTGCCCCGTGTACGCCGCCCTGCCCGTGATCGACAGCGAAATCTTTGCCCGGGTCCCGGCCGGCTGCGCGCGCGACCATCCGCCCCGCCAGAGCGGCGTCGCCCGCGACTGCTTTTCTTGAACGCCCGTCCTTCGACCGCGCCGGCAACCCCTACGTCGCCAACATTCCCTACGGCCAGATTTTCCGGGTCTCGCCGCAGCGCGAATTTGCCTTGTCGCCGAATATAACGGCGAGCCCGATGGACTGAAGATCCATAAGGACGGCCGATCTTCATCGCCGAACATAGCCGCGGCCTGCCTGCTGCTGCTCGAATCCGCTTCGAGCCCTATCTCGACCGGCCCTTCGGCGAGCGCTTCAAGGGATTGGACGCCCTCGTCTTCGCCAGCAACGGCGACCTGTATTTTACCGACCAGGGCGAGCGGGTTGCACGACCCGACCGGGGGTCTATCGGTTGCGCGGCGATGGCCGCCTCAAATTGCTGCTCGACAACGTGCCGAGCCCGAACGGGCTGGTGCTGATCCCGAACGGGGACATGCTCTATCTGGACGTCACCCGCAACAACGCGCTATGGCGGGCGCGATCGCTGGAGGACGGCAATCTCGGCCGGGCTAGGCTCGATGCGCCCGGCAAGCCGATGTACTCGCACCGGCAAGCCGATGCACTCGCATAGGTGAGCCGGACGCGGCCCCGCGAAGCGTGAATCCCGGCGGCTTTGACGCCGGCAAACTCCGTTCGCTTGCGGGTTGCCTTGTCGGCGATCGCGCGAAACAATACCCAAAATAGGAGGAAACAGCTTGGCTGAGAATATTGCCATGCCGGTCGCCGGTCGCCCGGCGACGACGATCGCCGCGCGCATGGACCGGCTGCCGCAGAGCCGCTACATGATCGGCTTTGTCGTGCTGCTGGCGCTCGGCGCCTTTTTCGAGGTCTTCGACAACGGTCTGATCGCCTACATCGCCCCGGGCCTCTACAAAGCCGGGATCATGGTGCCGACGACAAAGGGGTTCTTCGACGTCCACGGTTTCGCCAGCCTGGTGGCCGCGACCTTCGTCGGCATGTTTCTCGGCACGATCCTGCTGAGCCCGCTCTCCGATTTCTTCGGCCGCCGGACGATCTTCACCTTCGCGCTGGTCTGGTATTCGCTCGCCACCTTGATCATGGCGTTCCAATCGACCGATGTCGGCTTGGTCGTCTGGCGTTTTGTCGCCGGCATCGGCATCGGCGTCGAGTTCGTCACGATCGACACCTACCTGTCCGAGCTGGTGCCGCGGGATCGCCGCGGCGCCGCCTTTGCCTTTGTCGCGACGATCAGCCTGTGCGCCTACCCGGTAGCGGCGTTTCTCTCCTGGCTGCTGGTCCCGAGGACGGCCTTCGGCCTCGATGGCTGGCGCTGGGTGACGATCATCGGCGCCGCCGGCGCGATCATCGCCTGGTGGCTGCGCCTGAGGCTCCCCGAATCGCCGCGCTGGCTCGCCCAGCGCGGTCGCCATGCCGACGCCGACCGGGTCGCCCGCATGATCGAGACCAGGGTCGAAGCCGAGACCGGCCGCCCGCTGCCTCCGCCGCAGACCTTGGCCGGCGAGGTCGAGGAGGTCACCGGATCGCTGTGGGAGATTTTCCGCCAGCCTTATCAGTCCCGCACCACGATGCTGATCATTTTCCAGCTGGTGCAGACGATCGGCTATTACGGGTTTACCAGCTGGGTTCCGACCCTGCTGGTGGCGCAAGGGATCACCTTCACCAAATCGCTCGCCTACACCGTGATCATCGCGATCGCCTCGCCGACCGCGGCCCTGGTGGCGACCCAGATCGCCGATCGGATCGAGCGTAAATGGCAGCTCGCCTGCGCGGCTCTGGCGATTGCCGGTTTTGGGATCCTGTTCTCGCAGCAGAGGATGGCCGCCGGCATCATTGTGCTCGGCCTCTTAATCGCATTCTCCAACACCATTCTCGCCTACTCGCTGCATGCCTATCAATCCGAGCTGTATCCGACCCGGATCCGCGCCCGCGCCGTCGGCTTCACCTATTCCTGGAGCCGCTTCAGCACCATCTTCGTCGGCTTTTTCATCGCCTATTTTCTGCGGCATTACGGGACCTTGGGCGTGTTCCTGTTTATCGCCGTGGCGATGGTGATCGTGTTCGTGGTCATCGCCTCGATGGGGCCGCGCACGACTCGGCTGCGGCTCGAAGCGATCTCGCGCTGAGCGTCCGGCCGGCGATCCGGGGTCCGGCCACGCCGGGCAAAATGGACGTGGTCGCGGCGGGAGAAAAACACCAACGCCCGATGTTGCGGACCCGACCCGCTTGCCGCCCGATCGCCGATGGAGGGTAGGGGGCGCCAATACTTGCCCGCTCGGCGCTGATTGCGGGCCGGCGGACGCACGAGGCCGACCAGGTCGGCAAGGACGCGGACAAGCCGCGGTCCCAATGGCGCCGGCTGGCTCGCCGGCGGTCCCGCTGGCGCCGCGGCGAGCGGCAAAGCCGCCAGCGCGGCCAGGATTGTTGCGCTGTGAACACCATCGCGAAAGGTCATCATTCCCCAGCCCGAGCGAACTCCAGCGCACAGCGGCTCGGCGTCGCGCCGCTTCGGTTCCAATCCTCGGCGGTAAAGGTTAAATTTCCTTCAACCGGGCTGCCGCCGGTCACGGGCGCCGGCAAAAAAGAGGGGAGTCAAGGGCCATGCCGTCGATGTTCAATGCGCGCGACGCCGCCAATTACGAAAGGCTGATGGGGCGCTGGAGCCGGCGGCTCGCGCCGGTGTTCATCGAGCATGCGGGCCTCCGCGACGGCGAACGGGTGCTGGAGGTGGGCTGCGGCACCGGCAGCCTGACCTTTGCCTTGCCGCAGGCGGCCGATATCGCCAGCCTCGTCGCGATCGACCATTCGGAAATCTATCTCGCCGCCGCGCAGGCGAGAAACCGTGATCCGCGCATCACCATCGAGCAGGGCGACGGCGCCGCGCTCAGCTTTGCCGATGCGAGCTTCGACCGGGCGGTATCGATGCTGGTTCTGCCCTCGGTCATGCCGCGGCCTGAGGAGGCGGTGGCCGAGATGCGCCGGGTGACGCGGCCGGGCGGGGTGGTCTGCGCCGCGTTCTGGGATTTGCCGGGCGGGGCCGCCGCCAACCGCATGTTCTGGGACACCGCGGCGGTGCTCGACGAGGCCGCCGCCGCGGCGCGCGACCGCACCATGTCGCGGCCCATCTATGCGGTGGGCGCGCTGCCGCGGATCTGGGCCGCGGCCGGGCTGACCGAGATCGACCAGCGCTCGCTGATGATCCGCATGGATTTTGCCGATTTCGCTGACTATTGGGAGCCGTTCGCCAGCGGCGAGGGCATGCTTGGCGATTATGTCGCGAGCCTCGACGCGGCTCGGCGCGACCGGCTGGAGGGGCGCCTGCGCGCCGCCTATCTGACCGGGCGGCCGGACGGCCCGCGCTCGTTCGCGGCCGTGGCGCTATCCTGCCG
>CAWFER010000022.1:0-39679 GCA_963814805.1 uncultured Alphaproteobacteria bacterium
GCCGTTTCGCGGCTTCGTCTATCGGCGCAAGGTCGGCGCCCAGCCGGAGCACATCGTGTCGGTCAGCGGCAAGCCGATTTTCGATGCTTCGGGGCAATTCCGCGGCTACCGTGGAACCGCGCGCGACATCAGCGAGCAGGTGCGGGCCGAGCGCAACCTGGAGGCGGCCAAGGCCGAAGCGGAGGCGGCGAGCTTGGCCAAATCGCGGTTTCTCGCCAATATGAGCCACGAGCTGCGCACCCCGCTCAATGCGATTCTCGGTTTCTCCGAGATGCTGGAGCGGGGCACGGCCGGGGCGCTGGACCCTCGCCAGCAGGAATATGTCGGCTATGTCCGGCAGAGCGGGGCGCATTTGCTCGACATCATCAACGAGATCCTCGACCTGGCGAAGATCGACGCCGGAAAACTCGAACTCGAAGAAGACGCGGGGATCGATGTGCGCCGCCTGAGCGATGCCTGTATCGCCTTGGTCAGAGAGCGCGCGCTCGCCGGAACCTTGAGCCTTTCGGTCGAAATCGACGACGCGGTGCCGCCGCTGGTGGCCGAATTCGACCCGGCTCAAGCAGATCCTGCTGAATCTGCTCGGCAACGCGGTCAAATTCACCGATCCAGGCGGCGCCGTCGGCCTCGTCGTGCGCCGCGCTGCCGATGGCGGCGTCGAATTCGAGGTGCGCGATACCGGATTGGGCATGACCCCGGCGGAGGTCGAGATCGCGCTCGAGCCGTTTGGTCAGGTCGATTGCGGCATCGCCCGCCGTCGCGAGGGCACCGGGCTCGGGCTGCCGCTGGCGCGGCGGCTGACCGAACTGCATGGCGGCTCGCTGCGGATCGATAGCGAACGGGGGCGTGGCACCAGGATGGTCGTCGGCCTGCCGGCGACACGGGTATTGGCCGCAGCGCCGCGCATCGCCGGAGAGACGGGCGGGTTCGCGCGGAGTTCTGCCGCCGCCGCGGGCTAGGCCGCGATCGATCGCCACCGGACGGCGCGACGGCCGCTCTCGCAAACCGATGCGTGTCCTCCATGTCAGCGCCGAACTGTACCCTTGGGTCAAATCGGGAGGATTGGGCGATGTCGCCGCCGGGCTGCCGCCGGCGCTGATCGCGCGCGGCGCCGATGTGCGCTTGCTGCTGCCCGGTTTTTCCGGCTTTCTCGATGCGTTCGAGATATTGCCGACATCGCCCGCCTGCCGACGCCGTTCGCGCCCGAGCGGGTGCGGCTCGCCGTTGCCCGTCTGCCCGGTACCGGGCGGCTGGCCTATCTCGTCGACCATCCGCCATTCTACGACCGGCCCGGCAATCCCTATGCGCGCCCGGATGGCAGCGACTGGCCAGACAACCACCGCCGCTTCGGGCTGTTCGGCTGGGTCGCGGCCGCGCTGGCGCGCGGCGCCGATCGCGGCTGGCGTCCCGATATCCTGCATTGCCACGATTGGCACGGTGCGCTGGCGCCCGCCTACCTCGCGGCGGCGCCGCCGGCCGACGCTGCGGTGCCGAGCGTGTTCACGATCCACAACATCGCCTATCGCGGGCTGTTCCCGGCCGGGATTTTCCCGGAACTGGCGCTGCCGCCGGAATTCTTCTCGGTCGATGGCGTCGAGTTCTTTGGACAGGTGGCGTTCATCAAGGCCGGGCTGTTCTACGCCGACCGCCTGACCACGGTCAGCCCGACCTATGCGCGCGAAATCCAGACCCCGGCGTTCGGCTGGGGTCTCGACGGGCTGCTGCGCAGCCGCGCCGGCGTGCTGACCGGGATTTTGAACGGGGTCGATGGCGAGGTCTGGGATCCCCGGCACGACGCGAACCTGCCGCAGGCCTATGGCGTCGAGAACGCGGCGGCGGGAAAGCGGGCGGCCAAGGCTGTCCTGCAGCGCCGGCTGGGGCTGGCGGCGCGGGTGAGCGCGCCATTGTTCGGCGTGGTCAGCCGGCTGACCCCGCAAAAGGGCCTCGATCTGCTGCTCGCCATCATCCCGCAGCTGGTGGCGGGCGGCGGCCAGCTCGCCTTGCTCGGCTCCGGCGACCCCGATCTCGAACGCGGTTTTGCGATAGCCGCGCAAACCCATCAAGGTTCGGTCGGGGTTGAACTCGGCTATGACGAGGCCTTGGCGCATCTGATCATCGCCGGCGCCGATCTCGTGCCGATGCCGTCGCGTTTCGAGCCCTGCGGCCTGACCCAGCTCTATGCCTTGCGCTACGGCAGCCTGCCGCTGGTCCGCCGGGTCGGTGGGCTCGCCGACACCATCCTCGGCGCCGATGCAGTCAGCCTGGCGAATGGCAGCGCGACCGGCTTCACCTTTGAGGAGGAGAGCGCGCAGGCGTTGACCGCCGCGATCGAGCGGGCCGCGGCGCTGTTTCGCGAGCCGGCGATCTGGCAGCGGATGATTCGCCGGGCGATGACCCGCGACTTCAGCTGGGACGCCGCCGCCCGCCGCTATCTGGCGCTATATCGGGGATTGCGGCCGGACGTGCCGTCCTAGCTTAACCGGCCGATCGACGGCGGCATAGGCGGTCGAGCGCCATGCGGGCCATCGGTCGCCCGGCGGCAACTTGCGGATCTGGCGCTCCAGAAGCGTCCGCAGCGCCGGCGCGTCGGGAAACCCGACGATCGGTCCAAAAGCGCTTCGTCGGATCGAAAAAGCCCACCGTATCGAGAAAGGCTGTGGCGAAGTAATAGCTCTCGGGCAATGATTCGCCAGCCGCGCGCGCCGCAATGGCGCCATCCGCGGCGATCGCGGTCTCCAGGCACCACGACAGCAGGCGAGCGATCTCGCCTTGCGCGCGCTCGCGCTGATCCGGGCGCATTTCGGCCAGCCCAGCTGGAACAACACCGCGACGTCGTAGTTGTTGTGGTTGGTCAGCCCGTTGTCGTCGAGCCAGCCATTCGGATAGCGGTCCTCGCGGATCTCGATCAGGGTGTCGATCAGTTGCGGCCAATGGCCGATCCGGCCTTCGAGATAGCGCGCCATGTGAAAGGTCATGCTGAGGTCGGTGGTGCGCCAGCGCTCGCCGGCGATTTCGTAATCCGCCCCGAAAAAGCCGGTCGCCGGGTCCTGCCAGCGCGCGAGGAAATGCCGGATCACGGTTTCGAGCCGCGGGTCCCACCGATAGCCGGGCGGGCGGCGGCGCAGGATCAGCCGGACCAGGTCGGCGGTGGCGAAGTTCAGCTCCTTGCGGCGGTCGACGCCGTCCTCGGCCAAACGCGAGACGACCAGGCTGTCGAGATAATGGCCGAGACGATCGGGATGGTTGACCCGGTCGAGAAACCGCGGCGGCGGGCCGCCGGCGAAGTCCGCGGCCAGCATCGAATCGACCGAGGCGTCGAGCTTGAGAAACCAGACATGGGTGCCGGCGCCGTAGCTGCCGTCCTCGTCCGGGACAAGACCGCTCGGCGGGTCGGGCAAAGCGGCCGCTGCGCGCAACCGGGCGAGCGCGGCGTCGGCTGCCGCGAGGTCGCCGGTATATTGCAGGCGCCAGCGGACCTCGCCCAGCGCCTGGCGCAAGAACGAGGTGTCGCGGCCGACCGCCTCGGCGCCGTCGAGCAGCACCTCGAGCCGGCGGAGCTCGGGGTCGACCTGAAGGCACAACTCGGCCATCGCCGGGAAATAATGGCCGAGGGCGGGTTGCGGGCGCCAACCGGCAGGCGGCCGCCGAACCTTACCCGGACTGGCCGGTCTCATCCGGCCGATGCCTCGGTGGCCGGTCAGTCGGCGGCTTCGGCATCGACTTTCGCGGCGAGCCCCTCCGGCTTGGTCAGCGAGCCGAAGGCGGTCACGCAACACAACCCGGCTACGGCGATGACGATCGCCAGGGTCAGCGGGCTGCCGCTTCGTCCGAGGGTCAGCGCCGCGGTGGCCAGGGCGGCGCCGCCGATCTGGATGAAGCTGCCGAGACCCGACGCGGCGCCGGCGATCCGCGGGTCGACCCCGAGACTGCCGGCGGCGGCGCTGGGGGTGATCAACCCGCTGCCGCAGCACACGAAAATCATCGGCCCGATCACGATATAGGGGCCGGTGAAGTGCAGCATCGCCAGCAGCACCATGACAAAGCCGGCCGGGACCAGCACGATCGTGCCGATCGTGATCAGCCCGTCGACGCCGAGCCGGCCGGTCAGGCGATTGGACAGAAAGCTGCCCACCATAAAGCCCACCGGCGGCAGTGCTGCGTAAAAGCCGTAGTGTTCGGGGCTGATGCCGAAACTGCCGATCAGCACCGCCGGGGCGCCGGCGGCGAAGATGTTAAACCCGGCATGGGCGCCGGCGGCGGATAGGGTATAGCCGAGAAAGAGGCGGGCGCCGATCAGGCGGCGATAGCTCGCCAGCACGCCTTGGCCGCTCGCTCCGGCGGGCGAAATTGCGCCGCGGTCGGGGACATAGCGCAGCATCAGCGCGATGGTGCAGCAGGCGAGTGCGGCGACCGCCAAAAAATTCGCGCGCCAGCCGATCCATTGCTGCAGATAGCCGCCGAGCACCGGCGCGCAAACCTGCACCACGGTCGCGGCGAAGGCCCGCCCGGCAATGACTCGGGCAGCTTCCTCGAGACCCCAGATCTCGCGGATCAGGGCGCGGCCGACGACCATCCCGGCGCAGGCGCCGATCCCCTGAAGGATGCGCGCCGCGATCAGCATTTCGATGCTCGTGCTGGCGGCGCAGACGAGGCTGCTGACCGCGCTCAAAGCCAGGCCCCAGAGCACGGTCCGGCGCCGGCCGAGGCGATCTGACAGCGGCCCCAGCACCAGCATGCTGACCGCAAACGCCAGCAGATAGCCGACAAAGGTCAATTGCACCCGGGCGATCGAGGTATCGAAGGCGCGAGCGATCGCCGGGACCGAGGGAACATAGATGGTCGAGGCGACGATCCCCAGCGACGACGCGCCGGTCAGGCTCAACAACACGACCCGGCGGCGCAGCGGGCTGAAGCCGTCCGCCGCCATCGAGGCATCGTCCAGAGGCTCACGCATGGCCGAGAATTCGCCGGCGGATTCGGGCGAGAATACCGCAGTTTGGCGTTTGCCAGCCTGCCGCTCGAAACCCGCTCGGCGGCCTTGACGCTGCGGGTCCGGCAGCCCCGGCGGGATAGCCCGGTCAGCCGGACCGGCCGGCGCGCCAGCCAGTGGTCGAGCGGCGCGACCGGCAGCGTCCGCTCCTCGCCGTCGCAATCGGGCAGCAGCAGAACGGTCAGCCGTCGGGTTCCGGCGGGCCAGGCGATCTCCAGGCGTCGGATCGGCGCCCCGGCGGCGCGCTGACCGGCGCGATCCTCATGACGCGCCAGCTCGGATACCGGGGTGCCGGCGCCTGAGGGCGGCCCGTGCAGCTGATCGGCCGGACCGCGCGCAAACGAGCGCGGCGGCGCCGGCAGGACCAGCTCAAAGCGCGCGCCCGCCGGCTCCAGGATGCGGGCGACGAGCCGGTCGCCGCCCAACCGAAATCGGGCGAAGGTTCCGGCCAGGCTCATCACCTCGGCGCTGGTGTGGATCGCCCAGGCGATGTCCCCGCAGCTGCCGGGATCGACCTCGTCCTGGATGACGACCTCCCGCCCGATCAGCGCCGCCCCGCGGCGCACCGTGCCGGCAGGCTTGCCGTAGGCTGCCGACAGATCGAACACCACCCATTTGCTGTCACCCTCGACGCAGCTGCCGATGATCGTCGCCGGCGCATCCGGCACCTGGCCGCGCCCGCCGATGGTCAAGGTGTTGTGCCCGGCCGCCTGGTTGCGGTAGTAGCGCCAGCGCAGCCCCGATCGGCGGTCGTCGCCGTGGTCGAAGTAGCCGGGCAAATCATACTCGTCCGGGCCGAGATCGACGACCCAGCGGTGCCGCGCGCCGTCGAGGACGAAGCTGCCGGCATCGGCCTGAGCGTGCAGGGTCACGTCTTCCGGGCGCGTGGCGCCGCCGTCCGGACGGCGCGACGAATTCCCGCCCTTGATCGCCAGATAGACCGGGTGCGCCGGCGGCGCGCCGGACCAGGTATTGCGGAAGCAGGCGAGATCGGCGCTGTGAAACACCTTGCCGGTCGGCAGGCCGAGCGCCAAAGGGCTCGCCGGCTGCGGTCCGGGCCAGATCGCGGCGAAGGGCAGCTGCCAGCCCTCGGGGCGGCCGAGCAGCCAGCCGTCGATCCCCCGCCGGAAGCGGTGCGCCAGCCAGACCAGCGGCGCCACGTCGAAATTGTGCTCCGAATCGGCAAAATTGAAGGCCGCTCCAAACGGCCCTACCGCATGCAGGGCGAAGTCGCCAGTCTGGGCGAAGCCCGGGCGTTCGGCAAGGCCGAAGCTGTCGCCGAGCGCGCCCTCCAGCGCCGCAACCATCAGACCGGCGTAGCGCATCGCCAAGGACCAGTAGCTCAGCCCCTCGCGCCAGGCTCCGTCCGGGGCCAAGGCGGCAAACACGTTCCAGGCCGAAGCGAGGCCGCTCTGCACGAGGCTCGCCGATAATGCCCGGTGCCGGCGCATGACGGCGAGTGCGGCGATGGCGATCCCGGCGTTCGAGACGAGGGCGCAATTATCGCGGCGCTTCGGCCACATCAAGGCGGGATCGGCGAAGGCCGCCTGCGCCGGCTCCAGCACGCAGCGCAGGATCGCGTCTTCGATCGCCCGCCGCTCCGGCGGCGCGAGCTTGTCGTAGAGCCAGTCGTAGGCGAGGGCGACGGCGACGGCGATCTCGGCGCAATCGAGAAAGGAGCGGACCACAAGACGCTCCTTCCAGGTGGAAGCGGCGGCAAATCCAGAGAGCGCGGCGCGGCTTGCCGCCAATGCGAGGTCGGCGCCGGCGCCTTCGGCGGTAAGGGCGATGAACGCGGTGTCGACCAGACGCCGGGCCCGGCGTTTGAGCGCCGCGCGCGGGTCCGCCGGCTCCAGCCGCTGCAGCGGCGCCGCGCTCTCCGACGCTGCGATTTCCGACAATGTCCTGGCGGCGCGCGCCTGCAGGTCGGGGTCGGCCGCGCTGAGGCGGCGAATGCCGGGCACGGCGTTGCGGCGAAACAACAGATAGGGGTGGCGTGCGGCAAATTGCCCCACCGCGACCGCCGCGCCGGCCAGGTCCGGTCCGTCCTGGGTCTCGAGCTGGCGCGATCGCGCGTTGTCGAAAGGCAATCGAACTCCCCCAGGCGCCAGTATGACTATTGCCGAGGCCAGGGGGTTAGTTTCTATCCGCAGTTAATTAACTTTTGCTTTCTCGCCTCCCGGGCACTCGGCAAAACGATGCTCCGTACAATCAGCCCGTCAAAATCGCGTCGGAGCCCTCGATGCGGGCGGCCAATGCCGCGGCCAAAAAACGATCGATATCGCCGTCGAGCACAGCACCGGTGTTGGCGGTTTCGACGCCGGTGCGCAGATCCTTGACCATCTGATAGGGCTGCAGCACGTAGGAGCGGATCTGGTGGCCCCAGCCGATATCGGTCTTGGTCGCGTTCATCGCGTCGGTCACCGCCTCGCGCCGCTGCAGTTCGGCCTCGTAGAGCCGGGCGCGCAGCATGGCAAAGGCGTTGGCGCGGTTCTGGTGCTGCGAGCGCTCGCTCTGGCATTGGACGACGATGCCGCTCGGGCATGTGCGTGATGCGCACCGCGCTGTCGGTCTTGTTGACATGCTGGCCGCCGGCGCCCGACGAGCGGTAGGTATCGATGCGCAGATCCTTGTCGTTGATCTCGACCTCGATCTTGTCGTCGACCACCGGATAGACCCAGACCGAGGCGAAGCTGGTATGGCGGCGGGCGTTCGAATCGAACGGCGAGATGCGCACCAGGCGATGGACGCCGCTCTCGGTCTTGAGCCAGCCATAGGCGTCGGGACCGCTGACCCGGACCGTCGCCGATTTGAGGCCGGCCTCCTCGCCGCCGCTCTCTTCGAGCCACTCGACCTTGTGGCCGTGCGCTTCGGCCCAGCGCGCATACATGCGCAGCAGCATCTCGGCCCAATCCTGCGCCTCGGTGCCGCCGGCCCCGGCATGAACCTCGAGATAGCAATCGTTGCCGTCGGCCTCGCCCGACAGCAGGCTCTCGAGCTCGCGCCTGGCCGCCTCGGCGCGCAGCTTTTCGAGGCTCGCCTCGGCCTCGGCGACGATCTGCGGCTCGCCCTCGGCCTCGCCCAATTCTATGAGCTCGAGCGCGTCGTCGACCTCGCGCTCGATGCGCCGATAGCTGCCGATCGCGTGGTCGAGCCGGGTACGCTCGCGCAACAGCTTTTGCGCCGCGGCGGGATCGTTCCACAGCAACGGGTTCTCGGCCTCGGCGTTGAGCTCGGCGAGGCGCCGGGTTGCGCTATCCCAGTCAAAGATGCCTCCTCAGCAGCGCCAGCGACCTTCTGATGTCACCGGCCGCCGCTTCGATTTCGGCTCGCATGCTTCGCTCCGTTTGTTCGATCCCAGGCGCTGCCGATATGGCAGTGCCGCTAATCGATATGGCAGTGCCGCTAATATAGCCCGCCGGTGCCGCTGGCCGGAGCGCCATGCGCCGGCATCGCATTGCCTGCAGCGGCGCCCAACCCGGCCGCACCGATCCCGGCATCGCCGCCCGCCGGATTGCCGCCTGGGGGATTGCCGCCTGGGGGATTGCCGCCCGCCGCGTCGCCGCTCCCGGTATCGCCGGCTCCGGTCTGGCTGCCGCCCGACTGGCTGCCCCCTGTCTGGCCGCCCCCGGCCGCCTGCTGGCCCCCGGGCTGGCTGCCGTCAGTCTGGGTGGTCGAGACCGCCGGCGCCCCGTTTTCGGCGGGAGCGCTCGGATGCGTCACAACGCGGCCTTCGCCGGGGGCAGTGCCGGGCTTGTAGGCCTCGTAGATCGCCGGCGCGTCGCCGGAGACCGGCAGGCCGGTCGCGGCGCTGACCCGGTAGAGCTCGAGACCGGGCGGAATGCGGAAATCGACGACCGGCGCATGCTTCAGCGCGGCGATCATGAAATCGCGGAAGATCGGCGCCGCGACGTGGCCGCCGGTCTCGTCCTTGCCCAGGCTGCGCGGCTCGTCATAGCCGACATAGACGCCCGCGGCCAAATCCGGGGTGAAGCCGACGAACCAGGCGTCACGGAAATTGTTGGTGGTGCCGGTCTTGCCGGCGATCGGCCGGCCGACCGCCTTGACCGCATCGCCGGTGCCGCGCTGCACCACGCCCTCCATCATCGTCACCAGCTGATAGGCTGACCCGGGGTCGGCCACCTGCTCGCGGGTATCCGGGATCACCGGCACCGGCTGGTGGTGCCATGCGACATTGCTGCATCCCGGGCACGGCCGGTCGTCGGCGCGGTAGATGGTCTTGCCGTTGCGGTCCTGGACGCGGTCGATCAGGGTGGGCGTGATCCGCTTGCCGCCGTTGACCAGCATCGCATAGGCGGCGGTCAGCCGCAGCGGGGTGGTCTCGCCGGCGCCGAGGGTGATCGCATATTCGCGCGGCACATGATCCATGATGCCAAAGCGTTTGATCGTGGCGGCGATCGGGTCCATCCCCACCATCGTGGCGAGGCGCACGGTCAGGGTGTCGATCGACTGCTCGAGCCCGATGCGCAGCGGGGTCGGCCCGCGGAAGCTGTTGCGCTCATAATTGGTCGGCGTCCACATCGGCAGCCCAGGACCCTGCGGCAATGAGATCGGCGCGTCGCTGACCCGCGTCGACGGGGTGAACCCGTGATCGAGGGCGGTCAAAAAGACGAACGGCTTGATCGCCGAGCCGGTCTGGCGATAGGCCTGCGTCGCCCGGTCGAACTGGCTGATCGCAAAACTGAAGCCGCCGCTCAGCGCCAGGACGCGCCCGGTATGCGGATCCATGACGACGAGCGCGCCCGATACCTCCGGCACCTGGCACAGGGTGAACCCGGCCGGGGCGCGGCGGCCGGCGGCGGGCGCCGTCTTGACGGGCTTGCCGGCGGGATCGGCCGCGGCCGACGAGGCGGGCTTGCCGGCGGCGGTCTTTGCGCCGGTCTTTGCCGGGGGCGCCTCGATCGGGGTCACCATGACGACCTCGCCGGGCCTGACCACATCGCCGGCGCCGCGCGGGAACGGACCGAGGCTGCCATTGCGGTAGCGCGGCCGGGCCCAGCGCATCTGGGCGAACGGGATCTGCCCGGTGGCGCCGTTTGCGAAGCCGATCGCCGCGGCGCCGGGTGCGGCATGCAGCACCACCGCCAAACGCCAGCCGACATCGGTGACGACCGCGGGGATCGGGACCGCGGCGAGCGCCGCGGCCCAGTCGCCCTTGGGGTCGATATGGGCGATCGCACCGCGCCAGCCCTCATGGCCGTGATCATAGGCAATGAGCCCGTCGCGCAAAGCCTGGTCGGCATCGGCCTGCAGGCGCGGGTCGAGGCTGGTGCGCACCTGCAGGCCGGACTGATAGAGCGCCTTCTCGCCATAGCGCGCCAACAGCTCGCGCCGGACTTCCTCGGCGAAATAGGGCGCCTTGACCTCGCTGGCCTCGCGCCGATGGCGCAGCACGATCGGCTCGGCCTTGGCCGCGTCGGCCGCCGCGCGGCTGATAAAGCCGTCATCGGCCATGCGGTCGAGCACCCAGTCGCGGCGCGCCGTGGCCGCTTGCGGATCGCGCGCCGGGTTGTAGCGGTTCGGCGCCTTCGGCAGGCCGCCG
Organism: uncultured Alphaproteobacteria bacterium; assembly: GCA_963814805.1. GTDB lineage: Bacteria > Pseudomonadota > Alphaproteobacteria > ATCC43930 > CGMCC-115725 > AP-15. The sequence goes on from CAWFER010000022.1 coordinate 10,554, forward strand.
AGGAACGCCGCCTCGCCGAGGCTCAGCTGGTCGAGCGACTTGTCGAAATAGGTCAGCGCCGCCGCCGCCACCCCATAGGCGCCCGAGCCGAGATAGATCTCGTTCAGGTAGAGCTCGAGGATGCGGTCCTTGGGCAGCGCCTGCTCGATCCGGGTGGCGAGCAGGATCTCCTTGATCTTGCGCGAGACCGACACCTCGTTGGTCAGCAGCATGTTCTTGGCGACCTGCTGGGTGATGGTCGAGGCGCCGATCGGGCGGCGGCCGCCGCGCAGCCGGCCGACATCGGTGATCGCCGCGCGCAGGATCGACAGCGGGTCGATCCCGTGATGGGTGTAGAAGGTCTTGTCCTCGGCCGAGATAAAGGCGTCGGAGACCTGCTTGGGGATCGACTGGATCGGCACGAACACCCGCCGCTGGGTGGAATATTCGGCCAAGAGCCGGCCGTCCCCGGCCTGCACCCGGGTCATGATCGGCGGCTGATAGTCGGCCAACTGCTGATAGTCCGGCAGATCGCGGCTGAAATACCAGATCGTGATCCCGATGAATCCGGCTCCGGCGATCGCCATGATCACCGCGCAGATGAAAAGAAACCTGATGAGCTTTACCATTCGTTTGACGCGGCCAGACGCGGGCGCTCCGATTGCCATTGATCGCGAGACGGTCCCCGTTCCTCGCGGCGGCGGATTATATGCGCGGGCGGGACGGCTATTCCAAGGAGTTTAGATGTTTCGGGCGTATGGTTCGGGGCCGGTTTCGGCGGATCGGCCGACCCGCCGCGGCGAGGTCCGACGAGGCCATTGTAGTGCCGCGTTTTCCAATATACATTCCTATCTGCGAAAAACCGCCGTCCGCCTGCCGGGCGCCGCGCCCGGCGGGGCAGCGCGATGCGGGTCCGCATGATCGGCGGCAACTCTCCCGCCGCGTTGGGACCACAGCGTCGGACGACGCGTATCGTAGGAACCCGAAGCCGTCCGCTGACGAGATTTGCCATGGCCGATATCCAGTCGCTCCCAGAGGGCATCAGTTCAGGCGTGACCGGCTTCCTTGCACACGGGATCGCGCCGCCGGCCGATTTTCGCGCGGCCGCGGCAGCGCGCCTCGGAGTTACGCCCGAATGGCAAAGCGCATGCTCATCGACGCCACCCACCCGGAAGAGACCCGGGTGGTGGTCTCAACGGCAACCGTCTCGAAGAATTCGATTTCGAATTGTCCACAAAGCAGCAGGTAAAGGGCAACATCTATCTGGCCAAGGTGACGCGCGTCGAACCGTCGCTGCAGGCTGCTTTTGTCGAATACGGGGGCAATCGACATGGATTTCTTGCATTCAGCGAGATCCATCCCGATTACTTCAGGATCCCGGTCGGCGACCGGCGGACTGGCGGCGGCGGGGCCTGCCCTCCGACAGCGACGACCGGCAGACAGCGGCCGAGAGCGCCGAGGACCCCGGCGAGGAAGAGGGCGGCGAGGAAGCCGGCGTCCCGCTCGAAACGGCGCTTCCCGAGCCGGTTTCGGTCATCGAGGCGCCGTCCGAGAGCGAGGACGAGCCGGTAGGCGCCGAACCCGCCGCCGAATTGGCCTGGACCGCCGCAGAGGACCCGGCCTCTTGGCTCGGCCGAGGCCGCCCGGTGGAAGCGCCCGACACCGCCGTCGTCGCCGAATTGCCGTGGACGGCCGAACGCGTGGACGACGGCGCCGTACGTCGTGCCGAGCCGAGCCCGGGCCGGCGGCGCCGGGCTCCGAGGATGCGCCGACGGAAGCGAAGCCGGCGCCGATACCGGCCGATGGCCGCCGCCGGCGTCCTCGACGAGGCGATCGTCGGCCCCGCACCGAGGGGGCCGAATTCGCACGCGGCGAAACCGGGCTCGCCGCCGAGGAGACTGCCCTCACCGCGGCGGCGCGCGCGGCGGGCAACGGCGAGGCGGGCGAAGCCGAAATCATCGAAACGCTCGGCGGCGACGAATTCGAGGACGCGCGAACGCCAGCGTTCCCGCACCCCGCGACACTACAAGATCCAGGAGGTGATCAAGCGCCGCCAGATCATGCTGGTCCAGGTCACCAAGGAGGAGCGCGGCAACAAGGGCGCCGCGCTGACCACTTATCTGTCGCTGGCCGGACGCTATTGCGTGCTGATGCCGAACACCGCGCGCGGCGGCGGGGTGTCGCGCAAGATCACCAGCATCAGCGACCGGCGCCGCTTGAAAGACATTCTCGAGGAGCTCGACATCCCCGAAGGCATGGGGGTGATCGTGCGCACCGCTGGCGCCGAGCGCTCCAAAGCCGAGATCAAGCGCGACTATGAATACCTGCTGCGGCTGTGGAACGAGATCCGCGAGCTGACATTGAAGTCGACCGCACCGGCGTTGATCTACGAGGAAGGCAATCTGATCAAGCGGTCGATCCGCGATCTCTACACCCGCGACATCGACGAGGTGCTGGTCGAGGGCGAAGCCGGCTACCGCACGGCAAAGGCGTTCATGAAGATGCTGATGCCGAGCCACGCCAAGCGGGTCCAGCCGTACCGCGATCCGCAGATCGGGCTGCTGCACCGCTTTCAGGTCGAGAGCCAGATCGACGCGATCCACTCGCCGATCGTCCAGCTGCGTTCGGGCGGCTACGTCGTGATCAACCAGACCGAGGCGCTGGTCGCGATCGACGTGAATTCAGGCCGCTCGACGCGCGAGCGCAACATCGAAGAGACGGCGCTGCGCACCAATCTCGAAGCCGCCGAGGAAATCGCGCGCCAACTGCGGCTGCGCGACCTTGCCGGGCTGATCGTCATCGACTTCATCGACATGGAGGAGCACCGCAACCAGGGGGCGGTGGAGCGGCGGCTCAAAGACGCGCTGAAGAACGACCGCGCCCGCATCCAGGTGGGCCGCATCAGCCCGTTCGGCCTCTTGGAAATGTCGCGCCAGCGGCTGCGGCCCTCCCTGGTCGAAACCTCGACCCAACCCTGTCCGCATTGCGGCGGCACCGGCTTTATCCGCTCGACCGAATCGACGGCGCTTTATGTGCTGCGCTCGATCGAAGAGGAGGGGATGCGGCGGCGCTCGGCCGAGGTTTGCATCTATGTGCCGACCGCGGTGGCGCTCTACATCCTCAACCATAAGCGCGACTCGTTGGCGCAGCTCGAGGCGCGCTACGGCATTCACGTGCTGGTGGCGCGGGACGATGCGCTGATCCCGCCCGCCTTCCGCCTCGAAAGGTTGCGCGCCTACGGACCAGGGGAGACGGTGGCGGCGGCGCCGGCGCCGCTGACCCAGGCGACGGAGATCGAAGACGAGGAGCCGGAGGAAGAGGCCGAGAGCCGAGGAGGCGGTGGCGATGGCAGCGCGCAACTGCCGGAGCCGAGGCGAGCCGCGAGGCCGAAGGCGAGGACGAGCGCAGCCGCAGCCGGCGCCGCCGCCGGCGGCGGCGGCGGCACGAGGACGAAGCCGGCGCCCGCGGCGTCGCTCCGGCGCCGCCGCGCACGCCGGGGCGCCGAAGACGAAGCCGGCGAGCCGGTCGCCGCGGCCGGGCGCGAGGCCGAGCGAGGACGCAACGGCGAGGACGACCCGGACGGCGACAAGCAGCGACGCCGGCGCGGGCGGCGCGGCGGCCGGCGGCGCGGGCGGCGCGAGGAGGGAACGGCTCGAGACGGGTTTCGACGATCGGGCACCGGCCGCGGCCACGGTCGAATGTGCCAAGGGGATGACGATGGCGACAACGGCACGAGGGAACGAGTCGGCGAAGACCCCCGCGGCGGGCGAAACGGCGAACCGGGCTATAGAGATTTGCCGAGATGCGGTCGAAGCGGCGGGAAATGCGGCGATTGCCAGAGGAGGTCCGGCGTCGCCGGCGAGCTGCTGCGGCGGCGGCGGCCGCCGAGATCGAGACCGCGAGCCTGCCGGCGCTCGCCGGCGAGCCGCAGCCCTCGCCGAGCGCGAACGATCTCCAGCGGCGGCCGGCCGGGCAATACCCGGCCGAACTCGATCGAGACGCCTCGACCGGGCCAGCCTCGGTCCGGCTGACGCCGATCCCGTTGCCGATCGGCAGGGGCGCGTCGAGGAGGTGCCGCGTCCGGAGTTGCGCCCGGCGCACAGCCCGAGCCCGAACCCGACACTGCCGCCGACGGCCGAGCGGAGGACAGAATGCCGCGCGCCCGCGCCCGAACCGCCGGCGCCCTCGGCTCCGCCACCCGAACCGTCCACGGCGGCCGAGGCCGGCCCACGAAACCGAACCGGCCCACGAAATCGGCGCAGACCGTGCGGAGAAGCCGGCCAACCCGCGCCGGGGCTGGTGGCAGCGGCTGATCCAGTCCTGAGCGGCGCGCCTGGCGGGCGCCAGCGGGCGGGTCGGCGCGCGCTTGCCGCCGGCTTGGCCGCAATTCTATCCTAAGCCGGCGCGCGGGCCGCCGGGATCCGCCGCTGAGGCGGTCTGCCGGCTCGGCGCGGCTCTTGAAGGCGCCGCCGATGCTCTCCGCCCTTTTGTCCGAAAGCTGCCGTCTGATCGTCGCGGCGTTCGCCTTTGCTCGGGTCGCGGGCGCGCACGAAGCGCGGCGGCAGCAGCGTCAGCCTGTTGCGCGACACCGAAATCGAAGCCGACATCCGCACGATGATGACGCCGATCTGGAAGGTGGCCGGGCTCGACCCCGACGCCGTCCACGTCTATCTGGTGGCGGATGACAGCATCAACTCGTTCGTCGCCGGCGGTCAGAATATTTTCATCAATTCCGGTCTAGTCTTGCGTGCGAAGTCGCCGAACCAACTGATCGGGGTGCTCGCGCACGAGACCGGCCACATCGCCGGCGGGCATCTCTACAAAAGCGCAGAGGCGATGCACGACGCCAGCATCGAGGAGATCATGGCACTGGCGGCGGGCGCGGCTGCGACGGTGGCGTCGCGGGGCAGCGACGGCGGGGCGGCGCTGCTGGGCGCCGCGGGCGTCGGCGAGCGCGCCTTTCTGCAATTCTCGGTGACCCAGGAAGCGACCGCCGACCACGCCGCAATGAACTACCTCGATGCGACCCACCAATCGGCGCGCGGGCTGCTGCAATTCCTCGAGGTGCTGCAAACCGAGGAACTGCTGACCGGGAGCATGAGGACCCCTATCTGACGGATCATCCGCTCACCCAGGAGCGCATCGATTATGTCCGCGATCATGTCGAGCGCTCGCCCTACTCGAACGTTCCGGACCCGCCCTCCTACATCGCCATGCTGCAACGCATCAAAACGAAGCTCGCCGCGTTCACCGAGCCGCCGTCCGCGACCCTGGCCAAATACCCGGCCCAAGACCACTCGGTTCTGGCGCGCTATGCCCGCGCCATCGCCCTCTATCGCATCCCGGAGCTCGCCAAGGCGCTGCCCGAAATCGACGGGCTGATCCGCGACGATCCGACCGACCCCTATTTTCGCGAGCTGCAAGGGCCAAATGCTGTTCGAGAACGGCCATGTCGCCCAGGCAGTCGGGCCGTATCAGCAGGCGCTCCGCCTCGATCCGGACGCGCCGCTGCTGCGGATCGAGCTCGCCCAGGTTTATATCGAGAACCATGACCCGGCCGAAAACCGGCTGGCGATCGCCTATCTCAGCGACGCCTTGCGCACCGAGGACAAGGACGTCGAGGCTTGGCACCTGTTGGCGACCGCCTATGGGCGCGACAATCAGATCGGCATGGCGGCGCTGTCGCTGGCCGAGGAAGGCCTTGCCGCCGACAACAAAAAGGATGCGGTCGGGGAAGCGGGCCGGGCCGAGCATCTGCTGCCCCGGAGCAGCGCCGCGTACGGCCGGGCGCAGGAGATCCGCAGCCAGGCCAGGGACCTCGACGATTAGGGCGATTTCGACGATCAGGCGATTTCGACGATTAGCCGGGCGGGGTTGCCGCCGTCATTTCGTTTAAGGGAGCTGATATCGATGCTGGTTGGCGCACGACCGATGATCCTGGCGCTCGCCTGCGCGCTCGTTGCTGCCGCGCCGTTCGGCGCAAGCCGGGCGGCGGAGACGACAACGCCGCCGCAGGCGGCAGAGACGACAACGCCGCAGCGGCAGCAGATCGAAGCGGTCATTCACGATTATCTGCTGCAGCACCCCGATGTGCTGATCGCAGCACTGCGGGCGGCCGAGGATAAGCTCGATCGCGACAACGACGCCAAAGCCTCGCAAACGGTGGTGCTGCACCGGCAGGAGATCTACGACGACCCGGCAACCCCGATCGGCGGCAATCCGCAGGGCACCGCGACGATCGTCGAGTTTTTCGACTATCGCTGCCCCTACTGCAAGCAGGTTCAGCCATCGCTCGAAGCACTGCTGAAGCAGGACCCGAAGCTGCGCCTTGTCTATAAGGAGTTTCCGATTCTCGGGCCGGTATCGCTGACCGCGGCCCACGCGGCGCTCGCCGCGCAGCGGCAGGGCAAGTACGACGCGTTTCATGCGGCGATGATGGCGGCGCGCGGCAACATTACCGACGACACCGTCTATCAGGTGGCGGCCTCGGTCGGGCTCGATGTCGACCGGCTCAAGCGCGACATGGCGTCGCCCGAGATCGCCCGCCAGCTGAAGGATAATCTGGTGCTGGCCGACACGCTCAACATTCACGGCACCCCGGCCTTCATCGTCGGCGATCGGGTCGTGCCGGGCGCGGTCGACCTCGCCACCTTGAAAACCATGGTCGCCGACCAGCACCAGCAGTAGGAGATGCTGCGCGGCGCGGTCCCGGCTCAATGCTCGGCGTCGGGCTGGTTGTCCGGGTGGGCCGCCTGAAACGGGCCGAGCTTCATGCAGCTGTCGACGATCCTGGCGATCGTCGGATAGGGGGTCATGTCGAGCCGATAGCGTTCGGCGTTGACCGCCTGCGGCACGAGCGCCGCATCGGCCAGACCGGGCCGGTCGCCGTGACAGAAAACGCCGGTGCGGGGATCGCCGCCGAGCAGCGCTTCCAGCGCCTGAAAGCCGGCGTCGATCCAATGGTTGTACCAGGCGGCGATGTCGCTCTCGCTGTGGCCGAACGCATGCGTCAGGTAGCGCAGCACCCGCAGATTGTCGATCGGGTGGATGTCGCAGGCGACGATGCCGGCGAGCGCGCGCACTCGCGCCCGATCGGCCGGGCCCGCCGGCAGCAGCGGCGGGTCGGGATGAGTTTCCTCGAGGTATTCGATGATCGCCAGGGATTGGATCAGGGTGTGGCCGCCATCCTCGAGCGCCGGGACCAGACCCTGCGGGTTGACCGCCCGGTAATCGGGCTTGGCCTGATCGTTGCGCCGCAGGTGGATCGGCACCGTCTCATAGCCGAGCCCCTTCAGATTGAGGGCAATGCGGACGCGAAACGCGGCCGAGGACCGGAAAAAACCGTAGAGCTTCATTTTGCCGCCCCCTTTCGCCGAAAATCGGCCGTCGGGCCACGTTGCGGATCGTAACCGATCCCGTCCGAACCAGAAAAGCCCGGCGCCGCGTCGCGAGGGGTTTTGATCGATGATGCCGTTTCCCGGCATACGCGATAGAACTCGACAGTGCGATCGGAGGCGTTCAACTTGGCATGCCCAGCGCCGTTCCGGACGAGGGCCGCCCGCCGGCCGTCGGTCCTCGCCCGACCAAGCGCCGCCGGATTGGCGCTCTTAGCGGCGTTGTGGGCGCATCCGGCACTGGCCCAGAGCGCGCCCACGGCAGGCAGCGGCGCCGCGGTCCCGGCGGCGCCAGCCACCCCGCAAACCACCACCCTGCTTCCGACCGTCGAAATCGTCGGGGTCACCCCGCTGCTCGGCTCAGGGGTCGATCGCAGCAAGGTCCCGGCCGAGAGTAACGTGGTGACCGGCCAGGACATCACCCGCGACGGCAGTGCCGATGCGCTGCGGGCGTTGAACGAGACGGTCCCCGGCGTCAGCCTTGACGCCGCCGCGGGCAATCCGTTTCAGCCGAGCCTGTTCTATCACGGCTTCCAGGCCTCGCCGTTGCAGGGCAACCCGCAGGGGCTCGCGGTCTATCTGAACGGCGCGCGGTTCAACCAGCCGTTCGGCGACACGGTCAATTGGGATCTGATCCCGAGCCTCGCCGTCGCGCGCATGGACCTCGTCGGCTCCAACCCGGTGTTCGGGCTCAACGCGCTCGGCGGCGCGCTGTCGGTCGAGATGAAGAACGGGTTCACCTATCAGGGCGGCGAGGTCGACCTGCTCGGCGGTTCGTTCGCACACTACCAGGGGGAATTTCAATACGGGGTGCGCAGCGGCAACGTCGCGCTTTATGCCGCGGGGAGCGGTCTGCACGAGGGCGGCTGGCGCGACCTGCAATCCTCCGACCTCGGCAACTTTTACGGCGATCTCGGCTGGCGCGGCAGCCGCGGCGAGGTCCATGTCGCGGTGACCGCGGCCCAGACCCGGCTGAACGGCCCCGGAACCTCGCCGGTGCAGCTGCTGGCGGTCGATCCCGCGGCGCAATTCACCGCGCCCAACCTGATCACCAACAAATATACGCAGGTAAACCTCACCGGAAACTACGATCTCTCAGACGAGACGTCGCTGCAAGGGAACATCTATTACGATTATTTGCTGCAGAAAGTCTACAACGGCAATGTCGTAGATGCCGCGCCATGCGATGACGAATCGGGCTTTCTGTGCGTGAGCCCGGGCGTCTATGCCACCGGCCGCAACGGCGCCCCGATCGCCGATTTTCTCGACGGCGGGCCGTATTCGGATCTCGATCAGCAATCGACCAACACCAACGGCTACGGCGCCTCGCTGCAGGCGACCAACCGCAAGGAGGTGCTCGGGCGCCCCAACCAATTCGTCGCCGGGGCGAGCTTCGACGGCGGGCAGACCCTGTTCGGGGCCAGCACAGAGATCGGCGGGCTGTCGCTCGCCGATCGGGTGTTCGCCGGCCCCGGCGTCACGATCGATCAGGCCGACGGGTCGATCGCCCCGGTTCGCGTCGGCATCGCCAACGCCTATTACGGCGCCTATTTCACCGACACCTACGACATCACCCCGCTACTGTCGGCCAACGTCGCCGGCCGCTACAATCTGGCGCAGATCGATCTGAACGACCAGATCGGCACCGCGCTCACCGGCGACCATACCTACGGCCGGTTCAACCCCTCGGCGGGCCTCACCTACAAGATCCTGCCGGCGCTCAGCGTCTATGCGAGCTGGGCCGAAGCGAACCGGGCGCCGACCCCGGCCGAGCGAGCTGCGCCAGCGCCGCGAGCCCGTGCAGCCTCGCTAATTTCTTTGTCGGCGATCCCGATCTGAAGCAGGTCGTCGCGCGCACGGTCGAAGCCGGGGTTCGGGCCGAGGCTCATCCGTTTGCCGGCGCGCGCCTGTCGTCCGATTTCGCGCTCTACCACACCACCCTCGCCGACGATATCTGGTTTGTGAACAGCCCGATCGAGGGCCGCGCTTTTTTTCAGAATATCGGCGCCACCTTGCGCCAGGGATTCGATGTCGACCTCAAGCTCAAGACAGATCGCCTGCTCGCCTGGATCGCCTATTCGTACATCGACGCGACGTTTCAGACCGGGTTTACCGAATCGAGCGAGAACAATCCCGGCGCTGACGCCAACGGCAATATCCAGGTCCAGCCCGGCGACCGGCTCCCCGGCATCCCCAACAATTTGTTCAAGATCGGCGTCGATTACAAAGTCACCGACGCGTGGACCATCGGCGGCACCGCGATCGCCGCTGCCGGGCAATTCCTGTTTGGCGACGAGGCCAATCTGACCGCGCCGACGCCTCCCTATTTCGTGCTGAACCTGCATTCGAGCTACCAGGTCACCCGGAACCTGCAGCTGTTCGGACTGATCGAGAACGCCTTCAACGCGACTTATTACACGTACGGCACCTTCTCGCCGACCGCGTCGGTGCCGATAATCCAGGCGCCCGGCGCCACCGACCCGCGCAGCTACAGCCCGGCCGCCCCGATCGCCGTCACCGTCGGCTTCCGCGCGACCTTCTGAGCCAACTCCCCGGGTCGCTCGCAGCGGCGGGGATCGGCGTCCTGCGAGGGTTCGGCGCCGAATATTGCGTGATCGCGCCGTTTGCCCATGGCCTTAGGCCGCGCAACCGACGCTTTTTTGACGGCGCGGGATTAATTAATGACTGAGAGCGCGCCCGCATGCGGAGGATAGTCGTGAAAACGGTTCTGCTCGCCGCAACCGCAATTCTCACGGCATCCCTCTGTACTAGCGCCCGCGCCGGCACGACCGGAGTGACCGGCGGCGGCCAGCCCTTCGACAATCTGCAGCCTTCGCTTGCCGTGACCGAGGCCATCCCTCTGTTCGGCATCTACCCGAGCAACGGCGGCAGCGGCTCCGCCCTCGGCGACACATTGGGTTTCGTCTATGATTTCGCCGGCAATTTTGCCCCGGGTACGAGCTTTGCCGCACAGGGGAGACTCTGCCGATCAGCTCGAACGCCGCGCTGTTCAGCCTGCTCGGCACCGCCTATGGCGGCAACGGACGACCAACTTCAGCCTGCCAAACCTCGAGGGCCGGGCAGCCATCGGCGCCGGCACCGGGCCGGGCCTGCACGCCACAAACGCTCGGCGCCGCGACCGGGTCCGCGACCGTCACCCTCACCACCGCGCAGCTTCCGCCGCACGACCATACCCTGCCGGGGGGTGGCGTCACCGGGACGACCGGCGGCGGACAACCATTCAGCAACATGCAGCCCTCGCTGCCGTTGCAGCAGCTGATCGCATGAGCGGCGTCTTTCCATCCCGCGGCGGCGGCAGCGGCAGTGCGGCCTTTATCGGACAGGTCGCGAGCTTCGCCGGCAGCTTCGTCCCGTCCGGGTGGATGCCGGCCGCCGGTCAATTGCTGCCGATCGCGTCAAACCCGGCGCCTGTTCTCGATCCTGGGAACCACCTATGGCGGCAACGGAACAACGAATTTCGCGCTGCCCGACTTGCGCGGCCGGCTATCAGTCGGCGCCGACGCCGCCGATCCGCTCGGGGCGGAGTTCGGGCAGGCGTCGACGACGCTCTCGGTCGCCGAGCTGCCCGCGCACGATCACACCCTGCCCGGCGGCGGCGTCACCGGCGCGACCGGCGGCGGTCGGCCGGTGACCAATGACCAGCCGTCCCTGGCGCTGAACTATCTGATCGCCACCAGCGGCATCTACCCGTCCGCGCGGCGGCGGTTCCGGATTTGATGCGAACATTCCGGTGCTCGGGCAGATCGCCGAGTTCGCCGGCGATTTTGCCCCGAGCGGGTGGGCATTCGCCGATGGGCAAACGCTGCCGATCAGCTGCGAACATTGCGCTGTTTTCGCTCCTCGGCACCCAATATGGCGGCAATGGAACGACTAATTTCGCGTTGCCCGACCTGCGGGGACGCACCTTGATCGGCGCCGGGCTGAGCGGGGGGATCGATTATCTGGTCGGCGGGACATTCGGCGACGATCTGACCACGCTGACCGTGGCCAATCTGCCGGCGCACGACCACAGCCTGCCGGCGGCGCCGGAGCCGGCCGCCTGGTCATTGCTGGGCCTCGGCCTCGCCGGGACCCTGGCGGCCCGCCGCGTGACCCGTCGCCGCTAACCGAGAGCGCGGTTCGGCGCCTGGGCAAAGGCTTCGGCCATCGCCGCGAAAGCCGGTGTCGGCTTCAGCTCGGCGTCGAACGGCAGGGGCCGCGACGGCAGCCCGTCCTTGCGCCATTTCGCCTGGTTGGTCTGGCGGCGCACGATCCAGCTGTGCCGGTCCGAGAGGCCCCAGGTCACCACCATCTTGACCGCCGGCTCGTCGAGCGCCGCATCGAGAAACCGCCGGTAGGTGTCGGCGACCAGCCGGTCGCGAATGGCGAAATCAGCAGGTGCGTATTGGTCGGTCACATCGAGCTCGGTGATCTGGATGCTCAGCCCGAGCCCAGCGATGTCGGCCAGAAACCGCCGCAGCCGCATGGGCGAAAAAGGCGGCCCGCCGGCCGCGTCAGATGCGCCTGGATGCCGACCGCGTCGACCGGGGTCCCCGCCCGCTGCATCCGCTCCAGCAAGTTGAGCAGCACGGTGCGGCGGGTTTCCTGCGCGGGGGTGTCGAGCTCGACATCGTATTCGTTGACGACGAGCCGCGCCTTGGGGTCGGTTTCGCGCGCGGTGCGATAGGCGAGGTCGAGATAGCCCGGCCCGAGGGCCTCGAGAAAGACCGCCTTGCGCAGGCCGTCCGGGCGGCCGTCCTTGGGTTCGATCGGCTCGTTGACCACGTCCCAGCTGTGGATCATGCCGCGATAGCGCCCGGCCAGCGCCCGGATGCGGTCGATCATCGGCGCGCTGTTGCGCCGCGCGGCTCGGCAAGGCGAGGAACCACGGGGGCGTGCGGAAATACCACAACATATTGTGGCCGCGCAGTGCCAGGCCGCCCTCGACAGCGAACCCGGCGATCGTGTCGGCGCCGCGGTAATCGTCGTCGCCCGGCGCGCCGCGATTGATGTCCTGCCATTTCATGTCGTTCTCGGGCACGACGAGAGCGGCCTGGCGCAGCACCAGCGCGACGAAGGACGGGTCGTGGGTGATCTGGCCGCCGAGATCGCGGTCCCGTAGAGGAGACCCTTTGCGCGGCCAGTCGGCGCAGTTCCGCAGTCTCGGCTGCTGCGGCGGCGAGCGCGGGAGCGCCGAGCGGCGATGCCGGCCCCGAGCCCGCCAGGCCGCCCGCGAGAACGCGGCGTCGCTGCGGACCGCGGGCCGCGAAAGGCCTGCCGTTCACGGCGGCGGCGCCTTGCCGACCGGGCGCGCCGGCGGCACGCGGCGTCGCTATGCGGCCAGCCGCTCCAGATTGGCCAGCGCCGCCATGGCTTCCGGGCTGCCGGGGGCGACATGGCCGACTCTTCCCAATCGCGCCGGGCGCCGGCGGCATTGCCTTCGAGGCGGCGGATATTGCCGCGCTCGAGCAGCGCCGCCGACGAATGCGGCGCCTGCGTCAGCGCGTGGTCGATGTCGGCGCGGGCCGGGTCGAGGCGATCGAGGGCGCGATAGGCCGTGGCGCGATAGATCAGCGCATCGACCCGGTCGGGATGGGTTTTCAGCACCCGGTCGAGATCGCCGATGGCGCGGTTATAATAGCCGGCCGAGGCCGCCGCTTCAGCGCGGTCGATCAACAGATCGGGATCGCTCGGCTGCAACGACACGGCCTCGCCCGCCGCGGCATAGGCCCGCACCGGGTCGCCGGCCAGCAGCCACGCCTGCCCGGCCTGGTCGAGCACATCGGCGCGCAGCGCCGGCGGCGCGCTGGTCATCGCGTGGGCCAACTGCTGAAGCCGGGTCGCCCCCTCCTGGTATTTGCCGAGCGCGATCAGCGCGACCGCGGCGCAGTGATCGGCCGGATGCGCGCCGCCATGCGCGAGCCAGGTCTGCGCAAGGCTTTGCGCCGCATGCGGGTTCTGCCGGGTGAGCTGCATGCAGCGGGCATAGGTTCCGCATCGGCCGCCGCCGATCGCGGCGCGCCCGCCGCCGCCGGGGGCGGTGCCACCGGATTGGCCCGGCTGCTCGGCCGCGCTCGCGGTCGGCAGCAGCGGCAGCAGCAGCTGCAACAAGCCGCGCGCGCCGATCGCCGAATTGCCCGCATTCCCCTCATCGCGCGGTTCGCCGCGGCATCTATAGCACAGCGCGGCGTTGCCGCGGAATTGCGCCGCGGGTTAGCATCGCAGCCGTCGGATCTGCTGTCGCGAGTAAGGATCATGAGCAGAAGCGGGCGTCGGCCCGGGGTCTGCGTTCGCTTTTGCGTCATGCGCTGGCATGAGCAGCGGCCCGGCGAGGCAATGTCGGCCCAGTCGCCATCGTCCACCGCACGGATGCGGCCGGCGAGACGCGGCGCCGATGAACCCGGCGACGCGGCACTGTTCTGCTTCGGCCTCGGCTACAGCGCGTTGGCATTGGCGCGGTTGCTGGTCGGCGCCGGGTGGACGGTGAGCGGCACCAGCCGTAGTGCCGAGAAGGCTGCGGATCTCCGGGCGCGAGGCTTTGCCGCCGAGCTGTTCGAGCGCGGCCGGCCGCTGCCGGTGGCGGCGATGGCCGGGGCGACGCATGTGCTGGTATCGGCGCCGCCCGACCCGTCGGCGACCCGGTGCTCGACCGCCACGGCGCCGACATCGCCGCCTTGCCCGGGCTTGCCTGGCTCGGCTATCTATCGACGACCGGGGTCTATGGCGACCGCGACGGCGGCTGGGTCGACGAGACGAGCGGCGTTGCACCCAAGCGGCGAGCGCGGCCGGCGGCGGGTCGACGGCCGAGACCGGCTGGCTCGAGCTGTGGCGGCGGCGCGGGGTCCCGGTCCACATCTTTCGGCTCGCGGCGATCTACGGTCCCGGCCGCAGCCCGTTTGCGGCATTGCGCTCCGGCACCGCCCGCCGGGTCGACAAGCCCGGCCAGGTATTCTCGCGCATTCATGTCGAGGATCTGGCGCGGGTGCTCGCCGCCTCGATGGGCCGGCCGCGCCCCGGCGCCGTTTACAATGTCTGCGACGACGAGCCCGCGGCACCGGAGGCGGTGATGGCCCACGCCGCCGCCCTGCTAGGCCTGCCGGCGCCGCCGTTGACGCCATTTGCCGAGGCCCCGCTGTCGGCGATGGCGCGCAGCTTCTACGACGACAACAAGCGGGTCGGCAACGCGCTGATCAAGCAGGAGCTCGGGGCGGTCCTCCGCTTTCCCGACTACCGCGCCGGGCTCGTTGCGATCCTCGCCGCCGAGGCTGGCGGCTTGCCTAAATAGCCGCCATCCGGCAAGTTTGCGACCAATTTGACAGCAACCGGGCGCGCGCCCGGTTTGGGAGGAAAGCTGATGACCGCTTACAACGTATTGATGATGGGGGCGTCCTACGGCTCGCTGCTGGCGACCAAGCTGTTGTTTGGCGGCCACCGGATAACCCTCGTTTGCCTGCCGGCCGAGATCGAGGCGTTCAACAGCGAGGGTGCGCGCGTGCGCATGCCGATCCGGGGCCGCGAGGAGCCGATCGAGCTCAACTCGCGCAAGCTGCCGGGCAGCCTGCGGGCGGCCGGACCTGGCGACGTCGACCCGGCCGACTTCGATCTGGTGGTGCTGGCGATGCAGGAGCCGCAATACCGCTCGCCCGGCGTGCGCGAACTGCTCGATGCGGTGGCGCGAAAGCGGGTACCGTGCATGTCGATCATGAACATGCCGCCGCTGCCCTATCTGAAGCGCATCCCCGGCCTCGCCGCCGACCCGTTGAAGCCCTGCTATACCGATGCCGGCGTGTGGGACAATTTCGAGCCGGGGCTTCTGACCCTGTGCAGCCCGGACCCGCAGGCGATCCGGCCGCCCGGCGAAAAGATCAACGTGCTGCAGGTCACCTTGCCGACCAATTTCAAGGCGGCGCGCTTCGCCGCCGAGGCGCCGACCGCGATGCTGCGCCAGATGCAGGAGGACATCGAAGCGGTGCGCTATGATCCGGGCGATGGCGACGCGATCGATCTGCCGGTCAAGCTCAAGGTGCATGATTCGATTTTCGTGCCGCTGGCCAAATGGGCGATGCTGCTGACCGGCAATTATCGCTGCGTGCGGCCGGACGGCTCGATCACCATCAAGGACGCGGTGCACACCGACCCCGAGGCCTCGCGCGCGGTCTATAATTGGGTGTGCGGGGTGTGCGAGAAGCTCGGCGCCTCGCCGAACGATCTGGTGCCGTTCGAGAAATACGCCGCCGCGGCGCGCGATCTGGTGCGGCCGTCCTCGGCGGCGCGCGCGCTCAACAACGGCGCCCCCAATATCGAGCGCACCGACCGGCTGGTGCAGATGATCGGCGGGCAATTCGGCATGCATAACGCCACCGTCGACCAGACCGTCGCGACGGTCGACGCGCGGCTCGCCGCCAATCGCAAAAAAGCCGCCGCCTGATCTTCCCCCGACCGCGACCGCCGGCGTCCTTCCGCGCCAGGGCGCCGGCGCAACAGCGACCGGTCGCGCGGCTTTGAGCGGTTGACCGGCGCGATGTTGCACTGCATCATATGGGCGGCCGACAGGCAGCGGCGAGTCTGTCGTGCTCGTTGCGCGCGCGAAAGACCGCGGACAGATCCAAGGAGTTTGGCAAGGGAGCGCTTGAAGGCGGTTTTGGGTGCCGGCGGCATGGCCCGCCGACAGCAGATGCAGCACAGCGGGAGATTGTCTGCGATGGCCAAAACCACCGATTTGCCCGAGGGCGTCGTCATTCGCGGCGAGGTCAAATCCGGCTACGAGGCGCTGCTGAGCGCCGAGGCGCTCACTTTTGTCGCCGGGCTCGAGCGCAAATTCGGCGCCGAGCGTCGCCGGCTGCTCGACCGACGCGCCGCGATCCAGCACCGACTAGATGCCGGCTGGAAACCCGATTTCCTGCCCGAGACCAAGGCGATCCGCGACGGCGACTGGCGCGTGGCGCCGATCCCGCGCGACCTCGCCGACCGCCGCGTCGAGATCACCGGCCCGACCGACCGCAAGATGGTGATCAACGCGCTCAATTGCGGGGCCAATGTCTACATGGCCGATTTCGAGGACGCCACCACGCCGACCTGGGACAATCTGCTCGAGGGCCAGGCCAATTTGTGCGATGCCGTCCGCCGCACGATCGCCTTCGACGATCCCGAGACCGGCAGGCATTACGCGCTGAACGGCAAGACCGCGGTGCTGTTAGTGCGGCCGCGCGGCTGGCATCTGCCCGAAAAGCACGTGCTCGTCGACGGCGAGCCGATGTCGGGCGCGCTGTTCGATTTCGGCCTGTTCTTTTTCCACAACGCCAAGGAGTTGTCGGCGAGAGGCACCGGCCCCTATTTCTATCTGCCGAAGATCGAGAGCCATCTCGAGGCGCGGCTGTGGAACGACGGTGTTCGTGCACGCGCAGGCGGCGCTGGGCCTGCCCGAGGGCACGATCCGCGCCACCGTGCTGATCGAGACCATCCTCGCCGCCTTTGAGATGGACGAGATCCTCTACGAGCTGCGCGACCATTCGGCCGGGCTCAACTGCGGACGCTGGGACTACATCTACAGCATCATCAAGAAGTTCGCCGAAGACCCGGCCTGCCTGATGCCGGATCGCGGCGCAGGTGACCATGACGAGCCACTTTCTGCGCATCCTACGCCTGCTGCTGATCAAAACCTGCCATCGGCGCGAGATCCATGCGATGGGCGGCATGGCCGCACAGATCCCGATCCGCGACGATCCGGCGGCCAACGAGGCGGCAATGGAAAAGGTGCGCGCCGACAAGCGCCGCGAGGCCGGCGACGGCCATGACGGCACCTGGGTCGCGCATCCGGGGCTGGTCGGCATCGCCAAGGAGATCTTCGACCGCGAGATGCCGCGGCCGAACCAGATCGCCCGCAAGCGCCAGGACGTGGATGTCGCCGCCGCCGATCTGCTCGCCGTGCCCGAGGGCACGATCACCGAGGCCGGGCTGCGCCAGAACATCAATGTCGGCGTCGGCTATATCGAAGCCTGGCTGCGCGGCAGCGGCTGCGTGCCGCTCTATCAACCTGATGGAGGATGCCGCTACCGCCGAGATCAGCCGCGCCCAGGTGTGGCAATGGATCCGCCACGGCGCCAGGCTCGACGACGGCCGCACCGGTTGACGCAGCACTGTGCCGCGCGATGCTCGACGAGGAAACCGCAAAGCTGCGCGAGCTGGCCGGCGCGGCGGCCTATCGCAATGGCCGCTACGAGGACGCCGCCCAGCTGTTCCGCGACTTGATCGAAGCGCCCGAGTTCCCCGAATTCCTGACCATCCCCGCCTACGATATGATTATCGCCGAGGGCGCATAACACACGTCCACCGAGCCTGCCGCGCCCCGAACAGCGTCAAAGGTCGGACGCGATCGTCAAGTTCCTTGACGCTGGAACTCCGGCGACTAGGCTGCCCAGGCCGCGCCGACGAATGATAGAGGACCGCGGGGGTGGTAAACGAGACGCGGGTAGAGCATCGGTTTGCCGTCATCATGTGCGCCGATGTCGTCGGCTACTCGCGGCTGATGGGGATCGACGAAGAGGGCACCCTGGCCGCGCTGCAAGCGGTCCGCCGCGAACTGGTCGACGCCCGGATCGGCGAGCACAAGGGCCGCATCGTGCGCGCCATGGGCGATGGCCTGCTAGTCGAGTTCGGCAGCGTCCTCGATGCGGTGCGCTGCGCGCTCGCGATCCAGCAGGCGATGCCCGAGCACGGCGCCGCAACCGCGGCCGATCGACGCATCCGGCTGCGCATCGCGATCAACATGGGCGACGTCGTGACCGACGGAGACCTCATTCACGGCGAGGGCGTCACCATCGCCGCGCAGATGGAGAGCCTGGCCGAGCCGGATGGGATCAATGTCAGCCGCGCGGTGCGCGACCAGGTGCGCGACCGGCTGCCGATCGCCTTCGAGGATCTGGGCGAGCACAAGGTGGCGCACATCGTGCGCCCGGTCCGCGTCTTCCGAATTGTCTCGGGCGCCGCGCCGGCAGCCGAAGCCGGCGCCCCCCGCCGAACGGCTGCCGCCCCGGCTCCGGAGCGGCCGGCCGTTGCGGTGCTGCCGTTCCAGAATTTGGGCGGCGACGCCGAGGCCGAGTTTTTCCTCGACAGCGTCGCCGAGGATCTGATCACCGAGCTGGCGCGGGCGCGGTGGTTTTCGGTGGTCGCCCGCAACACCAGCTTTTCCTATAAGCACAAGGGGGCCGACGCCAAGCAGCTCGCCCGCGAGCTCGGGGTCCGCTATGTGGTCGAGGGCAGCCTGCGCAAGGCCGGCGGCCGGGTTCGGGTCAGCTGCCAGCTGGTCGAGGCGGCGAGCGGCCGGCATCTCTGGGCCGACCGGTTCGACGGCACCCTCGAAGACAGCTTCGACTTACAGGACAAGATCACCGAAAGTGCGATCGGCTCGGTGGCGCCGGTGCTGCGCCTGGCCGAGATCGAGCGGGCGCGGCGCAAGCCCGAGGCCAGTCTCGATGTCTACGATCTGACCCTGCGCGCGCTGCCCGCTTCCTTTGCCGAGACCGCGGCGGACAATCAGGCGGCGCTGCGGCTGCTGGATCGGGCGCTGGAAGCCGAACCCGGCTACCCGACCGCCAACGCGCTCGCCGCCTGGTGCCGGCAACAGCGCCATCTGATGAATTGGCCGGGGGTGCAGCCCGACGACCGGGAGGAAGCCAAGCGTTTCGCACAAGTGGCGATCGACGGCGGCGCCGATGTGCCGCTGGCGCTGGCGCTCGCCGGGGCGGTGCGCGCCGCGTTGACCCGCGATCACGATCTGGCTCTGGCGGCGGTCGATCGGGCGACAATGATGAACCCCAACGCCGCGATCGTCCTCGGCTTTGACGCGGTGACCCGGTGCCTATGCGGAAATTACCCGCGGGCCATCGACCACGCCGAAAAGGCCCTGCATCTGAGCCCGCCTCGAGCCGCTCGTCTATCATGCCGCCTTCGCCCTGGCGCTGGCCTCTTTGCTGACCGGGCGGGCCGAGGAGGCGGTGGCGCACGCGCGCCACGCGATCGCGGGCAACCGCAACTTTGCGTTTCCCTACTGCGTCCTGGCGCTCGCCTCGGCCCGTCTCGGCCAGGCCGGAGAGGCGGGGCAGGCGGTGCAGCGCCTCGCGCAATTCGCCCCCGGCTTTCGCCTCGGTTCGCTGCGCAGCATCCGCTTTGCCGATGCGGCACGCCTGCAGCCCGATATCGATCTGCTGCGCGCCGCACACTGCCCGAGTGACGGCAAAGCGCAGCCGGGCGCGCGCGATCCGAGGCCGATCGGTTGTATCAGCCGTGCGGCTGCTCTGTTAACATTTCACCAATCGCACGCCTGTGTGAGCTGGCTCGCTGGGTAAGGACAGTTTGCGGCGCATCATTGCCGCAGCTTGGGATAGGTGTGCCTCCATCGTGTCCGAGGAAGCCAGTGGACAAGCAAGGCGCCGTCTGGCGGCCATCCTGGTCGCCGGCCACAGCCGATTGTTTCCCGGCGACGAAGTCGAGAGCTTCGCCGAGCTGCGGGCGGTTTTGACCGACATCATCGCGCCGCTGAGCGCCCAACACGGTGGAAAGATCTTCAAGCAGACCGGCGAGATCGCGCTGCTCGAGTTCGAAAGCGTGGTTGAGGCGGCGCGCTGCGCCGCCGCCCTGCGCCAGGCGGTGGCGGAAAAGAACCGGGGGTTGGCGCACGAGCGGCGGATCGCCTTGCGCATCGGGATCAATCTCGGCGACGTCATAATCGAAGGCGGCGACGTGTTTGGCGACGGCGTCAATATCGCCGCGCGGCTCGAAGCGCTGGCCGAGCCCGGCAGTGTGTTCGTCTCCGCAGATCGTCCACGGCCAGGTGGCCGGCAAGATCGAATTCGACTTCGACCGACCTTGGACCCAGAAAGCCTCGAAGAACATCCGCCAGCCGGTTCGCGTCTTCCGCATGGCCGGGGCTGCCGCCGCCAAACCGCCGGAGCTGCGGCGCTGCCGACGATCGGCTTTACGGTGAACCCGGCCGGGTTCGACGACCGCCGCGCCATCGCGGTGTTGCCGTTCGCCAATTTCAGCGGCGACCCGGAGCAGGAATTCTTTGCCGACGGCATCACCGAGGACATCATCACCGACGCTGGCGCGGCTGGCGCGGCTTTCCGGTGATCGCCCGCAACTCGACCTTCACCTACAAGGGCCAGGCCGTCGACATCAAACAGGTCGGGCAGGAACTCGGCGTGCGCTACGTCCTCGAAGGCAGCGTGCGCCAGATCGGGCCACCGGGTGCGGGTCACGGCGCAGCTGATCCGGGCCGATACCGGCCACCACATCATGGCCGAGCGCTATGATCGCGACCTCACCGATCTGTTCGAACTTGCAAGACGAAATCACCCACGACGATCGCCGGCGCGATCGAGCCGGAAGCTCTTAAAATTCGAACGCGAGCGGATCGCCGAACAGCCGCAGCTCAACGAAGACGCCTACGCGACTTTATCAGCGCGGCGTGTGGCACCACTACCGCCACACCAAGTCGGGATAATGTCGAGGCGCAGGCTTATCTGCGGCGCGCATTGGCGATCGATGCGCACTATCCGCAAGCCACGGCGGCGCTGGCGATCGCGGTCTGCAACGCCGCCTATCTCGGCTGGACGGAGCAGGCCGAAGCCAACTATGCCGAAGCACATGAGCTGGCCGAGCGCGCAGTCTCTCTTGACCAACGCTATCCGAATGCGCGTTTCGCGCTCGGTCTGGCATGCATGTACACGCATCGCTCCGATGGGAGCGATGACGGAGTTTCGGGGGAGGCAATCAAGCTCAACCCCAGCTTTGCCGCGGCTCACGCCATCCTTGGGCACCGACTCACCTACGCCGGCCAGCCCGAAGAGACAATTCCGCTCGTCGAGAAGGGGATTTGCGTCAGTCCGAACGACCCGCGCCTGTTCATTTGGCTGCCTGCCCTCGCAGCTGCTCATTATCAGCTCCGTCATTACGATGAAGCGGTTGCGATCGGCTGCGACGATCGTGGACGCTCAATCGCACTCGGTCGGTCCCGGTCCGACACATGTCGTCGCCGGGCCGCAGCCCAGCCGGCCCGCCTCGAGGAGGCGCGGCAAGCGCTTGCGACTTACCTCAGGAACTCGGTCGCACCGATCTGGCGGGATGGGAAACGTCTTGCGACGAGCGACCATTCAAAGATCAGACAGCTGTGGATCACATCCTCGACGGGCTGGCGTAAAGGCCGCGCTTCGAGTAGCGAATACGGGTGGAGGCTGTTAAGAGGTTACGATCACATCAACGCCCGCGGGGGGGAGCCCGTGTCGGGATTATTTACAAATATCGGTTGGAAATATCGGGCAGAATTTGGCCGGTTTGGCTGTTCGAGCGTGGTACGAGCTTGTCGGAATAACTGACAGCTTGCGCTCCCGACCCCTTTGGACTTTTAGCCTAAGCTGATGATTTAACATCGATGGTACGATACTTCGTCGTACTTCTTAAGGATCGGATCGGGAGTGAGCGACAACGCGCAAGCCGCCGATGATTTTAACAGCACTGGGCGTCGGCGTCGCCGCAACGTCGCTGCGGTACTGGCGAACCCCGGCGCGTTGCCGTTACCGATGGCGTATACCGAGCAGGCGGTGGGCTCGGGCAGCCTCGATGGGGTTGCCTTCACCGACGCCGCCGTGGTGCTGACGACCGCACCAATCGATACCGCCGAACGTCACCGGGCGGACCAACCCTCTTCGAAAATATCGGTGACGGCAACTGTCGGAGCGTAGCCAGATGCGCGCGCGCCGGAAACCGTCGCCGACTAACGACCGACCAGTGTTTTCCGACCAAGCCCTTCCTGGCGTCGGATTGACGGATTTGACGCTGTGGCTACGATATACTCTGATGACGTCGATTCAGCTTTCTCAACCTACGCCCTTACGACATCGATCGGGCCGATAACGAGTGCGCCGCTGTTCAGTGCTGGCGTATCTTTCCCGACCGATAGCGGGGCGTTGCCCTGTACGGCATCACCGGGAACGCGACGTTCACCGCGAGCTTGGCAGCAATGCCGGAACCCTCGGCGCTGGCGCTGCTGGCCGCGGCGCTCGCCGGCCTCTTCGGTGTCGCCCGCCTTCGCCAACGGTCCTGACCAACTGCTGCGGCCATCGCTGCCGGCGGCGCGCCCGTCGTCGGTCCGACCGCGGGGTTCAACCGGGGCACCGCATGGGCATCTGGACCGGGGGCCGTGGAATGGCACTGCGTCCGCCTTCCGCGCTTGGATTCGGCGTCCTCGACCCCGGTCATCGTCGGGTCGTCCGGGCACTGGCCGGAAGCGGCGTTGCCCCCGGCGCACGGCAGGCTGCCGGCGGTGGCGGCCGTCAACGCAGTCTTCGTGACGATCTGCGGCGGAAGCGGCGCCGTCAGATCTGGGGCTGGGAGCTTGCCGTTAGGGTTGCGGGAGCGACCCCGCCGGGGCGAGGACCGAGCGCGCCAGTCGTGGAATACCCGTCACTGAAGATCAGGGTAATATCAGCGCCGCACAAATCAGCGTTGGTGACAGCAGTGGTGAAGCCTTTCGAAAATTCAATATTGTCTTTTGCGCTGGCCCCTGGAAAACCAAATTCCACGATTAAACATTGCGCTGACGCAGCTGTGCATTCATTGTACAAAGCACCCAGATTATAGACGCCAGTATTGTTATTGTCACTGTCCGGATCGGGGAAATCCGCATCCTGTAAAAGGTTTTGCCGAGATTCGAGAGATGATATGGAATTGCTTGTTAAGATTGAAGGCCAGAAGGCAGCATCAGAACCCAGGCGAGCAGAGTTTGGTTCGGCCTGCCCGTTGGCGGCGCCGGTCACGTCAAAGGTTATCGAGCTGCTGTTCGGCGGATCGCTCGCCGTCGTCGTCGATACCGGAATCGGGTTGAGAAACCCGCTCTTGATCACCTCCGCCTGCTGCGGCACCGGAAGAAGCGGGCCCTGCTGCTGCCTCGGTGGCGACCTGATCGGCCATGCCATTTGCAATCGTCGGCTTGCCCGAACACCCGGCGGGCAGCGGTGGCTTAGCCAACGCACACGCGACCGTCGGTTCGGTGCGCAGGCTCCCGGTCGTCATCAGGTTGGCCATGCACGCCGGATAGCTCGGATCACACTCGCCAACGAACGGGCTGGCCGGGATCGGCGGCACCACCCCGCCATCCGGGTTCGTGACGGAATTATACGGGTCGTAAGGACCGGCTCCGAAGGTCGTGTGGTCGAGGCCGAGATCGTGACCGATCCCGTGCGCGAGCGTGTCGATCCGCGGTGTCAGCGGGAAAGGCGGGAAAAAGGTATTCCCTCCGATGGCGATCCCGTTGTTGTTGACCCAGCTGAAATCGTAGAGCTGGCCGCCGGCTTGCTGGGGCGGCGGGTTGAGCTTGGTGACGAAGAACATGTTGATCACGGTCGGCTGCGCGGCCAGCGGAGCCGTCGGCGGTGTCGGCGGCGGCGGGTTGCCCGAAATCCCGGGCTGCTTGCGAGAGGGTCAGGAAATCCTGGCTTTGAAAAATGACGGTTCCGGCGGCGTTTGTCGTCTGCGTAACATTCAAGGTCTGGTAGGTCGCGCCATCCGTCTTTAACGGCGAGTTATACTGCACGATATTGTTGAACGTCGGCGTCAACGCCGATTTGGTTCAACAGCGCCCGGGTGATGTTTACGCCTCCCGTGGCCGGATTGGAGGCTCCGGTGGTCGGATCGACGACGAAGCCGATCGGGTTTGTGATTTGGTTCTGGTTTGTCGGATTGCCTATCGCGCTCGTCGCGTTGAATGGAGCGCAACCTGTGCCGGTGTTCGAACACACATCGATCGGCTGGACCACGACATAATAGGTGACCGGGACCGACTGGGCGAGCGCGGCGCCCGACGCGAGGCAAAGAGCCGCCGACAAGAGGAAAAGCCACACCGTCCCGCCCGGATGCCGGCTCCCATCGCCCATCGCACGTCTCCCTCATTTTGATCGTCGGCAGCGGCCCCGTCCGCACTCTTACAAAGAGCCTGCCCACCGACGAACCAAAAATACAAGAAAAATGCTGTTAACCAAAACCAATCGTTGCGATTTGGCCGGGGCGGCATAGAGTGGGCAAAAGCTCGGATATAATCAACCATTAGGCAGGAAGGCGTCCCTATGCGCACGTCGTTAAGATCTTTAACGATATCTCGGATGGCCCTGGCGGCATCCGCCCTTTGGATTTATGGTGCCGGGGCGGCATGGGCAGGCGGCGGCGGGGGCGAGAGCTTGACGAGCCTCAATAACCTAATAACCGGTCTGTGCGGGTTTTTGAACATGACATCCTGCCCGCAATTCCCGACGATCACCCAAGCGGTCCTGGAAGTTGCCGGGCTGGAAACTTCCCCGCCCGAGATGGTTCGAGCGCTCAATAGCGTCCCGGCGGGCTCCACTGTCGACGCCGGCAACGCGGCCGCGATCCCTCCAATCACATTTCCGCTCACTGCCACCACCTCGCCGACCTTATCGAACCTGTTGTCGACTCTGACGCCGCTCGCGTTCATCTCGTCGGCCGACAAGAGCTGGGATCGGTCCGGCACCGAGAGAAATAAGGGCGCCGCCGCGGCGGCGCCGCTTTATGACACCGACGCAGACACCTTCCTCTACGCGGTGGCGAGTGGATCATCGGTCGCGACTAGCGGCTTGACTATCCCCGATACGTTCTATTTGTTTTACGACGATCTGTCGCAGTCTAACGCGAACTTCTCGCAGGGGCGAATTGCCGCCAAGTTCTCGCTGCCGCTGACGGTGTTGAACAGCGACGGCATGACCGAGCGTCCGGTTACGGCCACCCTGTACTACATCGCCCCAAGCCGGGGCGGGCTGCCGTGCTCGGCCAGCACAGTCTCGGGCAACTTCTCGGGGAGTGGAACCCAGACCCTGACGGCGGCGCAGGTCGGCGTAAACTGCGCTGTGGTGTTTGCTGCGTCGCCGATTTCCCCAAGGGCGCATGCGATCTTCGAAGTGCAGATCCCGCTTCTCGTCACGGCGGCGACCGACCCGGGGTATTTCTGGTTCGCCCAATTTACGTCTTACGGTCCGATCAATCTGAGCATACCCAGCGCCTTCTTCAGCGACGATACCGGCTTCACTCCCGCGGCGGGGACTTTGGGCGCTAACGGAGAATACATCGGAGTCGCGCCGAGCGCGGGGCCGCTGTGCACCAGCGTAACGTGCCCCGTGTCGTCGGGGACGAGCACGGTGACCGCCCCGCCGGGCAGCTTCGCGCTGTGCGCCGACCTTCCGCGAAACGGCAGCGGACAGGCGCTCGTTCCTTCGGTCGGGGCGTACTACGCGATCGCGACGGACGGTGAGACGCTCCTCTCGGCGGCGCTTCCGGCGACATCGACCAGCGTGTGTCCGACGCTCTGAACGTGCGCGCGGACACCCGGCCACGGATCGAGCGCAGCGGGACGCCTCTCTAGAACGCGCGAGGAGGCGCCCTTGACCCTCATCGTGCTCCTTGGCAGCTTGCTCGTTGTTGGGCTGTGGGAATTCTGCCGGTCGCGGCGGCGGCGCGAATTCCCGGCGTTGCGGCGGCGCCTCGGCAATATCGGGTTTTGGCTGGCGAACCTTTTGCTTGTGGGCGTCTTCCTGGGTTCGCCGCAGCAGACCCGGGCCGGCATCGAGGCCATCTCGGGTGTTGGTTTGCCGGCATGGCCGATCGGCAATGCCGGGCTGAGCGTTGTCGTGGCGTTTCTGCTGCTCGATTTCCTGCGTTACGCGGTGCATCGATGCGAGCACGCGGTGCCGCTGTTCTGGCGGTTTCACGCGCTGCACCATTCGGACCCCGATGTCGATGTGACAACAGCGGTGCGCCATCATCCGCTGGAATATCTGCTGACCTCGGTGGTGTACTGGATCGCGCTGATCCTGGTCGATGTTCCGGCCGGCGCCGTGCTGATCCACGGCAGCGCGGTGTTTACCCTCGCGGCGGTTCAGCACGGCAACATCCGCCTGCCCGAGCGGCTGGAGCGGTGGCTGCAGCCGGTGGTGATCACCGCCGACCTGCACCGCGTCCACCACTCCGTCTCGGCCGAGCATGCGAATTCGAACTACGGTGCCGTTCTCTCGCTGTGGGACCGCCTGTTCGGGACGCTCACCCGGATGACCCGCGCGCAGCATCAGGCGATCGTCTTCGGCGTCGCCGAGCTGGCCCGGCGCGATTGCCTCAAACCCTCGGCGATGCTGATGACGCCCTGGCGGCTCGGGCGCGCCGAGCCGCGGCGGGTCGCGGCCGGCGGGTCGCCCTCGGGTGGCTAATCGGCGCGGGCGGCGGTGCGGGTCAGCATGTCGGCCTTGCGGTTGAGCGCTTCGATCAGGCCGTCGATCCCCTGGCTGCGCAAGATCGCGGCGAATTCGGAGCGGCGGGTGGCCAACTCGCTGATCGTGCCGTCGAGATAAATGTCGGCGATCAGCCAGGTGCCGGCACCATCCTGGCGCATCAGATAGTCGATTTCGACCGGGCTGCCGTCGGCCTTGATGATCCGGCTGCTGACCAGCACTCCCGAGGGAGATGGCTGCTCCCCGGTCACTTCGAGCCTTTGTCCGTCATAGCTGTCGAACCGGTCGGCATAGATCGCCGAGATATAGCGGCCATAGCTGTCGGTGACCTGTTGCTGCTGGGCGGGGCTGAGACCCGGCCAGGTCGGGCCGACCGACAACCGGGCCATCAGCGGCAGGTCGAAACTGCTGCGGATGACCGGCTCCAATTGCGCAAAGCGCCCGCTTTCGCCGAGCGCCGAGCCGTTTTTCATCGTGGCGAGCAGGCTCGAATAGAGGCTCTGGACCGTGTCGCCAGCGCCCGCCGCCAGGGCCGAGACTTGGCCAGAAAGACAGGCAACGGTGAGCATCGCGGCAAAGCATAAGGCTTTGCGCCACCCCAACCGCTTCGCCGCTCCCGGCCGCCGCGAGGCCGCCGGATCCGTTAATAAACTACCCTTGATCATGAGCCGATCTCTGTTGCATCATATGCCCTGCCTGTCTAGGTGCGTGCGGCGCAGCAAGTTTCAAGCGCATGTCTGAGCTGCGGCCGGTTTGTTGCGACATCGCGAGGCTGGGCTTGCCTTCGGGTGAGAGCGCCGATCCCCGGCCGCGGTGCTGCGCCGAGGTAGACGACCCGCTGCAGGTGCAGCCTCTGTCGATCCCGCAGCCCGATCGCAGCCGATCATCGTTGCGAAATCGGGGACCCGACGCACCGTCGCCGCTCTCGCCTAAAAAGCCGGTGAGGCATGCGATCGCCGTTTGACCTGCTGGCGCTGCTGCTGGTGCTGGCGGCGATCTTCGGCTACCTGAACCATCGGTTTCTCGGGTTGCCGCTGACCGTGGGGCTGCTGCTGATGGCCCTGCTCGGCGCGATGCTGCTGATCGCTGCCGGCGCCGCGATGCCGCAGCTCGGGCTCAAGCCCGCGCTGCGCGGCCTGCTCGCCGAGGTCAATTTTCCGGTGGCGCTGCTCAACGGATTTTTGAGCTTTCTGCTGTTCGCCGGCGCCCTCGAGGTCGATTTCGCCGAGCTGTTTGGGCGCAAATGGACGGTGCTGGCGCTGGCGGTGCTCGGCACCGTGCTGTCGACCGGGCTGATCGCGGTCGGACTGTTTGCGGTGCTGGCGGTCCTGGGGATCGGCATCCCGCTCGCCTGGTGCCTGGTCTTTGGCGCGTTGATCTCGCCGACCGACCCGGTTGCGGTCCTGCTGGTGCTGCGGCGGGTCGGCATCCCCCGCTATCTGCAGGCGATCATCGCCGGCGAAAGCCTGTTCAACGATGGCATCGGGGTGGTTCTGTTTTCGCTGCTGTTGTCCCTGGCGGTCGGCAGCGGCGCGCAGGCCGCACGGTCCGCTGCGGGTAGCCGGCGAGTTTCTGCTGTCGGCGGGCGGCGGCGGAATCCTCGGCCTCGTTCTCGGGTATGCCGCCTTTGTGCTGATCCGCGGGGTCGACGATTACAATGTCGAGCTGATCATTTCCCTGGCGCTGGTGACCGGCACCTACAGCCTGGCCGGCATGCTCGACGTTTCGGGCCCGGTTGCGGTTGTCGTCGCCGGCATCCTGATGGGCAATCATGGAATGCAGCGGGCGATGAGCGAGCTGACCCGCCAGCATCTGAAGACGTTCTGGCTCCTGGTCGACGATACGTTGAACGCGCTGCTGTTCCTGTTGATTGGGCTCGAGATCGCGGCGATCGATCTGGCGTGGCGCGCGCTTGCCGCCACCGCGATCATGATCCCGGTCGTGCTCGCCGCGCGCTGGCTCAGCGTCACCGCTTCGGCCCTGCCGCTCAATCTGCGTCTGCCGGGGCGGTTCGGGTCGTTCATGGTGCTGACCTGGGGCGGGCTGCGCGGCGGGATCTCGGTGGCGTTGGCGCTGGCATTGCCGCCGACCGCTTATAAGGACACGATGTTGACGATTGGTTACGGGATCGTCGTGTTCGCGATCGTGGTCCAGGGATTGACGCTCGAATGGGTGGCGCGCCGCGCTCTGCCGGGGGTGCCCGCCCGCCCAGGCGACGCAAAGCGCTGAGCCCGCCCGACCCGCCGCGCCCGGCGGCTGCCGATGGCCGGCAGCAATCGTCGTTCGTTCGGGCCCTAGAACCGTTGCGGCAGGGATCAGCGGGCGGGCTCGGCAGCCGGAACCGTCAAAACAAGATCAAGCGGCCGAAAATGCGGGTTTGTTGCAGACCCGGCGCGCCAGCGCGGCCGGCAACGGCTGGCGAGCGCCGCCGCCCGGCCGCCGTCGGTCGCAACTGGCGCTGTGGTGGTCC
>CAWFER010000023.1:0-457803 GCA_963814805.1 uncultured Alphaproteobacteria bacterium
GACCACCGAGCTCAAATGCGCGACGGCGCCAATCGGGATCATGTTCCCGTCCTGGCTGCGGACATAGAGATTGAGCAGATCGTCGGGGTGCAGGCGGAATTTCGAATCGGCCTGGACATAGACCTGCAAGGTCAGCCCGAATTTGTTGAACTGGTTGACATAGGTCGAACCGAGATAGGCGCTCAGCGCCGAGAAGATGTCGCCGACCGAGACCCGCAGGGTCTGCGCCCGGTCGCGATCGATGGTCACCGCCACCTGCGGCGCACCGGGCCGGAACGTGGTCAGCACGTGCTGTAGCTGGGGATCGGCGACGGCCTTCTTGACGATCTGCTGGGTCACATCGCTGAGCTTCTGATAGTCGAAATTGCCGCCTAGCAGCTCGGTTTGCATCTGAAAGCCGCCGGCATTGCCAATGCCCTGGATCGGTGGCGGGGCCAGCACGAACAGCCGGCCGTCGGGCGCGCGGTCGAGCGCCTGTTGCAGATGCTCGGCAATCGAGATGATGTCGGTGCCATTTGCCTTGCTGCGCTCGTCCCACGGCTTCAGCACGACAAAATCGACCCCGGCGTTGGCGAGGTCGGCGTTGTTGTCGAGCACCGACATGCCGGCGATCGAGATGACGGTCTGGACCCCGGGGGTGGCCATGGCAAGCTTGGTCGCCTGGGCGAGCGCGGCCGTGCTGCGCCCGAGAGTGGCGCCGTCGGGCAATTGCGCCGCGATCATCAGATAGCCCTGGTCTTCGTTCGGGATGAAAGCGGTCGGTAGCCGGGCGATGCCCCACACGGCGACCACGGCCAGGGCGACGCCGATCAGCACCATCAGCCCGGCGCGCCGGACCATGCGCCCGATCAACCCGGCATAGCCATTTTCCATATGGTCGTAGACGCGGTCGAAGCCGCGATAAAAGAAATTGCGCTGCGCGACCGGCTTGGGGGTGCGCAGCCACAGCGCGCATTGGGTGGGCTTCAAGGTCGCGGCATTGACCGCGCTGATCAGCGCCGTCACCGCGATGACCAGGGCGAACTGGGCAAAGATCTGCCCGCTGAGGCCGGGGACAAAGGCCGACGGCAGAAACACCGCCATCAGCACCAGGGTGATGCCAACAATCGGGCCGAACAGCTCGTTCATCGCCCGGATCGCGGCGTCGTGCCCGGACATTCCCTGTTCGATGTATTTGGACACGCCCTCGACGATGACGATCGCGTCGTCGACGACGATGCCGATCGCCAGGATGAGGGCGAACAGGGTCGACAAATTGACGGTATAGCCGAGTGCCGCCATGCCGGCGAAGGCGCCGATGATCGTGACCGGAACCGTCGTCGCCGGGACCAGTGTCGCGCGCAAATTCTGCAGGAACACCAGGATCACGATCAGCACCAGCACCCCGGCCTGCCACAGGGTCTTGTAGACCTCGGCGATCGAGTTCTTGACGAAGATCGTGGTGTTGTAGGGGATGCTGTAGTGCAGCCCGGGCGGGAAGCGGCGCGCCAGCTCGGCCATCTTGGCGGCAACTTCGCCCGCGACCTTCAGCGAATTGGCGTCGGGGGTCTGATAGATGGCGATGCCGGCCGCCGGCTTGCCGTCGAGCTTGAAGTCCTGGGCATAGGTCTGGGCGCCGAGCTCGATCCGCGCCACATCCCTGAGCCGGACGAGCTTGCCGCCTTGCGCGGTCTGGTCCTTGACGATGATATCGCCGAACTCTTTCGGGTTGTCGAGCCGCGACTGGATGTCGACGGTATACTGGAACTGCTGGTCCTTGGGCGCGGGCGGCATGCCGACCTGCCCGGCGGCGACCTCCTGACTCTGCTGGCGAATGACCCGGATCACGTCCTCCGGCACCAGCCCGTAGGAATAGAGCTTTTGCGGGTCCATCCAGATCCGCATCGAATATTCGCCGGCCCCCATCACCGCGACGTTGCCGACCCCCGGCAGCCGCGCCAGATCGTTGACCAGGTTGATCGTCGCGTAATTCCACATGTAGAGCGCGTCGCGCGAGCCGTCCGGCGAATTGAGGGTCACGAATTCGAGGATCGAGGAGGATTTCGCGCGGATTGCCACGCCTTGCGCCTGCACCGCCTCGGGCAGCTGGGCCATGGCGTTGGTCACCCGGTTCTGCACCAGCACCTGGTCCATGTTCGGATCGGAGCCGATCTGGAAGGTGACGGTCAGCACGTAGGTGCCGTCATAGGCGCTGGTCGACTCCATGTAGAGCATGCCCTGGACGCCGTTGACCTGCAGCTCGATCGGCAGCGCCACGGTGTCGACGAGGGTCTGCGGGCTGGCGCCCGGATAGCGGGTGGTCACCTGCACCGTCGGCGGCGTCACGTTCGGGATACTGGGCCACCGGCAGGCGCAGCACGCAGATCGCGCCGATCAGCACCAGCACGATCGCTAGTACATTGGCGAGGACCGGATGTTCGATAAAAAACTTCGAGATCATTGCTGCGCACTCGGCGCGGCTGCCCCGGGCGACGCCGGCGCCGTCCCGGTCGACGCCCCGATCGCCGCATCGATGCTGATCGGCTGCGGCGTAACCTTGGTGCCGGGGGTGGCGCGCCACATCTCGCCGACGACGACGCGATCCTCCGGCTTCAGCCCGCCGGTGATGACCCTGAGCGCGCCCACCAGCTCGCCCAATTGCACATAACGCTGCTCGACCACATCGTGGTTGTCGAGGACCAGGAGATAGCGGCCGCCTTGATCGGCCTGCAAGGCGCGGTCGGGCACCAGCAGCGCGTTGCGATCGACCGGCCCCATCGGGATGCGCATGCGCACGAAAAAGCCCGGCAGCAGGGTGCGGTCCGGATTGGCGAGGATGCCCGCGCACCAGCAAGGTCCCGGTCTGCGGGTCGAGCGCCGGCGCCACATATTGAATGGCGCCGCGATAGGGAAAGCCGGTCTGGTTCGACAGCCCGACATCGACCGGCACCTTGTGCAGATCGGCCAGGGTCAGCCGGTGCTGACTGAGGTTCTGTCGAATTTGCAGGACCTGCTGCTCGCTCAGATTGGCGACGACGTAGATCGGGTTGAGCTGGGTGATCTCGGCCAGCGCCGCCTGCTGGCCGCCGCCGCCGACGACGTTGCCGGGGTCGATCAGGTGCTTGCCGACGATGCCGTCGAAGGGTGCGCGAATTTCGGTATAGCCGAGATTGACCTCGTCGATCGCCACCTGGGCGCGGGCGCTCAACAGCGAGGCTTCGGCGCTCGCCCGCTCGTAGTTCCAGTGGTCGACCTCGGTCTGGGTCGCCGCGTCCTGCTTGACCAAGGCCGTGTAGCGCGCGAACTCGGTCTTGGCATAGATCAGCGCGGCCTGCGCGGTCAGAACCTGGGCATGCGCCTGTTGCAGCTGCTCCTTATAGGGGTCCTGCTGCACCGTGAACAACAGATCGCCCTTTTTGACGAACGCGCCGTCCTGGTAATGCAACTGTTCGAGATAGCCCTCGACCCGGGCGACGAGCTTGACCGCGTTGACCGCCGCGGCGTTGCCGGTGATCACGACATAGTTGGTGACCGATTGCAGCCGCGGCAGCACCACCGGAACCGGCGCGCTCTGCGGCGAGGCCTGCGCCGGCGCCAGGCTGCCGTGGGGCGGCCTCGCCGGCGGTATCCTGGGCTCGGCGGCGGTGGCGGTAGCGAGCGGCCACGCCCCCCGCAGCTGCGCCGCACCGTAGCCAAGTGCCGCGACCGCCGCCAACGCGGCCCCGAGCGCGATCGGCGCTTTGCGCCGGCCATGGCCGCCCGCCGACCCGGCGCCGGGGCGCGGCGGCCAAAGAGTGCTGATCGCGGCAAAAATCTTCACGACACCCTCACCATTCCGGCGGTCGAACCTTGGCGCTGACATCGACCGGCGTCGGCAATGCCGGGGCCGGCGGCTGGGGTTGGCCGGCCGGCGGCAGCAGCTCGCCCCAATTGGTTCGGGCGCGCATTTCGGCGACCGTGGCCGCGGGCACAAACTCGTTGTCTTCGCGTATCTGCCATCCGCCCCCCAGCGCGCGATAAACCGAAGCCAGCCCGGTCGAAACATTCCCCTCGGCCGAGGCGAGATCGGTCTGCGCCGTATAAAGGTTCTGCTCGGCCGTCAGCACCGTCGTAAAATCCCGCGTGCCAAGCTGGTATTGCAGAAAGGCCAAGCCCAGAGCCGCGTTCGCAGCGACGACGCTGCGGCGCAAATCGTCAACCTGCTGGCGCGATTGCAGATAAGTCGCCAGCCCGTCCTCGACCTGTTTCTGCGCAGTCAGGACCGCATTCTGATAGTCGACCAGCAATTCCTGCAGCTTTGCATCCTGCACCCGCACGGTGTTGGTGATCTGACCATAATTCAGGATGTTCCACTGGAAGCTCGGGCCAAAGGCGAAGGTGATGCCCCGGCCCATCACCAGATCGCTGAGCTTATGGCCGGCGATATTGCTGGACACCGTGCCAAAGCTGCCGAGCAGGCTGAACGCCGGATAGAGCTGCGCTTCGGCGACGCCGATCTCGGCGCTTTGCGCCAGCGCCGCCAGCTCGGCGGCGCGGATGTCGGGTCGCCGGCGCACCAGATCGGCCGGGATGCCGGTTATCACATCGGCCGGCGGCGCCGGGATCGTGGTCGGCCCGCGCAACAGATTGTCGAGCGGCTGCGGCGCCATCCCCAACAGCACGCGCAAGGCGTCCAACCCCTGATCGAGCTCGGCGGTCAGCTGCGGCACCGTCGATTCGGTCTGGCCGAGCACGTTTTCCGCCTGATAGACGTCGAGCTTGGTCGCCACCCCGCCGTGAAAGCGCGCTTCGGCGATGGCCAGCGCCTTCTTTTGCTTCACGATATTGTCCTGGGCAATATCGATTTGGGTTTGCAGGGTGCGGATGCCGATATAAGTCGTGGCGACGTCGCCGAGCAGGGTGACTAGCGCGTCGTCATAGGAGGCGATCGATTCGAGGTAGGCGGCGTCGGACGATTGAATGGCGCGGCGGAACTTGCCCCAGAAATCCAATTCCCAATCGAGCGAGGCGCCGAACGAGGCGCGCCAAAAGCCGGAAACCTGGCTCTGCGGCGTGGCGGTCGGGTCGGCGTGGCTCGGCCGGTCGTAGATCAGCGAGCTCGTCGCCTGCTGCGACTGCGGATAAAAGTCGCCGATCGCCACCCCCAGTTCGGCGCGCGCCTGCAGCACGCGGGTGCCGGCGGCGACCAGGCTCAGGTTCTGGTTGTAGGCGATCCCAATCAGCCGATCGAGCACCGGGTCGTTGAATACCGTCCACCAGTCCCGGTACTCTTCCCGACTGGTTCGAACCGACGGGTCACCAGCCTCGAGATAATTGGCCGCGACCGCAACCGGTGGCGACCGGTAATCCGGACCGACCATGCAGGCGGCGCAGATTAGCGGCAGCAGCATCGCGGCGGCGCCCCGGCCGGATCGCGCAACGCTTTTTCGCGCGAGAACCACGCTGTTGCGCGCAAGACTGACAAATCGGCCAGATTCTGCAGCACCGACAGCGATCCACTCGCCTGCCATATGCTTGGTCCCGCCGCCGACTAGTCCCACGGCGGAACGCCGCCGGACAGGCGGCCCTCGACGACGCCAGCTTGATCCATTCTGCCGGGTCACCGGCTCCCCCGACTCCATGACCATCACTTACAGTAATATATCAACCCGATAAATCAACCCGAGGGCACTCGGCCCCGGTCAAGCCGCCGCCAAGGTCGGTGCCGGGTGAGGGATTCGAACCCCCGACCTTCGGTTTACAAAACCGCTGCACTGCCACTGTGCTAACCCGGCGATATCAATGGCTTAGATACTGGCGTTCGGCCGTTGCTACTCAATCTGCTATTCAACCCGCCGCCGCCCCGCTTATAGCACCCCGAAAAGCCGCGTCGATACGCGCCGCGGCATCCTCTTGCATCGTCTCGGTGACGTGCGAATAGAGATCAAGCGTGGTGGTGATCGTCGAGTGGCCGAGCCGCTCTTGCGCCACCTTCGGATGCACCCCGGCGAGCAACAACTGCGTCGCGTGACTATGCCGAAGGTCATGAAACCGGACCCGCGGGAAATCGGGGCCGAGGCGAGCCAGGAACCGCGGAAATTCATGCGTCAGGCTTTGCGGCTGCAACGGTTCGCCATCGGCCCGCGCGCATAGCAGCGTGGACCCGGTCTGCCGGACCCCGAGCGTCAACAGCTTCTCCGCCTGCTCCCGCTTCAAGCGCCGCAATTCGGCGATGGCGAACCCCGGCAACGTGACTGCGCGGGCGCGATCGGTCTTCGGCGACTTAAACCTGATCCCGGCTTTGGTCTGCTCCAAGCTCTCGACGATGCGCACCGCGCCGCGGTCAAGATCAGCGTTGCGCCAGCGGAGCGCCAGAACCTCGCCGCGGCGCGCGCCAGTGGCGAGCGCGAGCAACACCGGCCAATAGATGTGCGAGTGGCGCAGCGCAGCGAGCAGGCGCGCCGACTGCTCCGCCGTCAACGTCGTCATCGTGCGATGTTCGACCTTCGGCAGCCGCCGCCGGAAAATCTCGGCCGGGTTGCGGGCGATCAACTGCTGTTCGACGGCGCGGGCAAGGGCAGCCGAAAGGATGCGGTGGATATGCCGTCGCGTGCGCGGGGCCAGCCCGCCCGGCTTGCCGTCGCGCCGCCCGCCCTCGGTCAAGGCGTTGTAGGCTTCCTGGATATGCACCGGG
This sequence comes from uncultured Alphaproteobacteria bacterium, assembly GCA_963814805.1. Lineage (GTDB taxonomy): Bacteria > Pseudomonadota > Alphaproteobacteria > ATCC43930 > CGMCC-115725 > AP-15. Next base: position 6,653 of record CAWFER010000023.1, read on the forward strand.
GCGAGCTTGGCGAGCGGCAGGTTGCCGAGCGCCGGAGCGAGGAAGTGGTCGACGACCTCGCCATACCGCTCATGCGTCTTCGGCGAGACTTCCTGCTGTACCGCGCCGAGCCAGGTGGCAAGCCAGTCGCGCACGGTCAGCCGCGACGGTTCGACATGCTCCCCCGTATCGAGCGCGCGCAACAGGCGGCGCAATTCTTTCTCGGCATCCTTGCGCGTTCCCTTGACGGTCGCCGTGGCGTATTTCCGCTTGCCCGTCGCCGGGTCGGTTCCGAGGAAGTAGCGCAGCTCGAACGATCCCGACGAGCGCTCCCGGACATGCCCGTTCCCGCGTCGGGCGCTCATAGCTGCCCCTCCGCAATCTCGGCCAGAAAAGCCAGGGTATCGCCAGCGGTTTCGGCCGGTGCCCCGAAAAACAGTCTTTCTGCGCGTTCGGAGCGCTTCACTGACTGATCGAGCAACATGTCATCGGTTGGAACCTGCCGGCGGCCGATCAGGCGGCCCACGGCATCCTGGAATACCGCCCGCGCCGCCGCATCCGCGTGCCAGGCGGCCCGGCCTGACCGATGCCGCCGCCGCCGCTGGCGTAGCCTCCTACGCCGATCCGGCCGACCCCGCGCTGCGCCAGGCCGCCGACGAGGCTATGGCGGCGCTGCAAAAGGCTCAGCGCGAGCTTGACCGACTGCGGCTGGCGCTGGCCTTCGCGGAACGGCAAGAGGCCGAACAGGCGGCCGCCGCCGCCGAAGCCATCGCGCAGGCCGAGAGACAAAAAGCCAGGGATAAGCTTGTTCGCGAGCGGGATCGGCTGCGCAGTCTCGCCGAGGCCGAACATGCCAAATCCGAAGCCGCCGAGGCCAAGCTACCCTCCGCCGCGGCCAATCTCGACGAGCTTGCCCGGCAGTGGCAGAACCAGAAGGTCGCCATCGACATGCTGACCGATCAGCGCGACAACGCCGCCGGCCATGCGGCCGAGTTCCAGGCCCAAGTCAACGCGCTGGAGCAACAGATTGCCGCCTCGCCAGTCACGGCCGCCGAGATGGCTGCCGCCGCCGAACAGGCTGAACAGGCTGCGGCCGCGCAGGCTGCGGCGAACTTGGCGGTTTTCGAGGCGGATACGGCACGCCGGCTTCAAGAGGCTATCGACGCGCAAATCATCGACGCCCCCGAAGCATTCGAGCCCGAGCCCTCCCTCTTCGGCGGCATCCGCGCCGGCCGCTGGCACAAAGCGCCCAAAGGCAAGACCATCCGCATCGCGAGGAAAGATTTGCCGGCGCATCAAGCCAGGATGGCCGCCGCCGCCGCCTGGTACGCCGAGCACGCCGAGCCGTTTGAAATCGTGGTCGCCGCCGATCGCCGGTACTACGCGGCTCCGGATGGGCAGATCACCGTCATCACCGGCAACGTTCATTTGCAACGCCGCTTGCTGCCGGAGTTCCACGCGGAGCAAAAGCGGCTCGCCAAGGCGTTTAGGAAGGCCACGAAGCTCAGGGCTGTCTCGCCCTCCGACTGGTACGAAGAGTTGCCGGCGTGATCGCGATCACCCAGCGCGCCGATGAAGCGAGCCGCAGCCCGGATCGGCGATGTTACTATGTCGCCTCGGCCGAGGTGGATGGCATTGCCTACGCCGCCCGCGCCCGCTATGGCGCTGCGAACGATATCGCCCGGCAGCTCGTCGCCGCCGGCATCCCGGACCAATCCGTGATCGCGCGGACGATGCCGCAAGGCTGGGAGCTTGGCTATCACAGCCTGTATCGGCTGGCAACCCGCACCGTCTCGGAAGGTCCGACGCGTCCGCTGCATGAGCATCGCTGGATCGACCCCGCGGTAGCTTTCTCCCGGCATGCGCGCGTCTCTACCAAAGGCCATTTCCGTGGGGGTTTCGGCAGCCGACGCGTCATTGCGCCCGACGCCCGAAACCACCCCTATTTTGGAGCCTACCGCACCATGAACAGCAATCGCGTTGCCCCGGCACCGCCGGCAGTCAATCCGCACGTCGCGCGCCTGTTGCCGGCCTACCACGGCCCGATCGCCGATGACCCGCCGGCCACCGAAGCCTTCGAGAGACTTCGCCCCCGATCGATCCCGGAAGCCGTCCGTGGCGGCTGGGTCAATGCGAATTTATCCCAATCCTGAGTTGCAACAAGACGGACATAACCGATGAGCGAACAACATGAAGGCATCAACCCCGCCGGCGAGTTCCTACTGATCCAGCGCGATCGCATCGCCGCCGGTGTATATGGCGACCCGAGCGCCCCGGCTATGGTCGAGCGGCTCGCCGAGTTTGACGCCAAGATTGCCTTGTCACGCCAGCTCGGCGAGTTGCCGGCAAGCGAACCCTTGGACGATCGAGCGCGCCGCCGCCGAGCGTCTGGCATCCGATTTTCCTGGCGGCGACCCAGTTGCCGACGCGATCCCCGAGGCTTTGGCCGAACACTACGGCAACCAGTTCGACCGCCTATCGTCAATGGACGCCGCCGCCCGCGCGAGCCTCGCCGATCAGGTGGCGCAGGATATCGGAGAACACGCCAGCGCCGCGACCGTCCGGCACGCGATGTATCGCCCCGACGGGATGCCCGGCGGTCACGCGCAAGTCGATGCACTGATAGCCGATGCGATGCCGGCGGTCGACGCTTATGCCGAGCCCGAAAACCGGGCCGAGATGCTGCAACTTCTGCGCTGCGACCGGCGCTTGCTCGAAACCTTCGCGGTGCGTGGTCGCAACCTGAGTGCCTACGCCGCGCGCAAGAAAGCCCTTGGCCTTTGACCCCCTTCGCTCGGCGGCCTGCGACAAACGGGCCGGTGTATCTCTCCTTTCCGCCGGTCGTCCAATAGTGGACGCCGAGCGAATACCCCTTCAGAAAGTGTGTGATCTATGAAAACTGTCTCGTATAACGGCGTCGTGCAAGAGATGCACGACCCCAATCGCTTGCGGGACGAGCCCCCCGACCCCTGGTCCGGCAGCCGTCGCGGCACCCCGGCAGCGGCTGAGCCGGCTAAGCTGACTGGCATTCGCGGCCTGCCACCCGTAGCGCCGCCGGTTCTGCCACCGCCCGTTCCGACGCCGGCTCTGCCACCATCCGTAGCGCCGCCGGAGGCATCGGATGAGCGGTGGGTTCTGGACCGGCCCCGATTGGGCTGATACGAGGCACTGATGACCCGAGCCGAACTCGACCGCGACCGCGCCGATGCCGTGGCCCAGCTACGCGAACGCCGCGGGCTAAGCCGAACCGACTACGAGGCAGAACGACGCCGGATCGAGCACGACCACGCGGGGCGACTTGACGCGCTGATCCGCGGCCGGACAACCCCCCAAAAACAGTGAGGACATGACATGACCGCAGCTTTGACCGACTACAAGGACGGCTTTCTCGCAACTGGCTACGCCGGGTCGTCGACCATCGGCCCCGTCGGCATTCTCGGCGGGGAATACGCCTTGGCCGTCGTTGACACCGGCACTCCCGACGCCACGTTGCAGGTGCTCGGCCCCGATGGCAGCACGTACATCAGCGTGGCGTCGGCGATCGTCGCCAACGGGGTTTCGAGCTACTTCCTGGCACCGGGCCGGGTCAGGGTCACTACCGGCACTGGCACCAGTCTCAGTGCATCGCTGTCCCGCATCCCGACCCGCGGTCCTTGAACGTGCCTGGCCGGCTTGCGCACCGGCCCCATAGTGCGCTGCGGCCGGGTCCGGTTCGACCCGATGGCGACACCACACGATCAGCCGCGCCGGGCTCTGACTTCACTGCGCGTCATTCGTGGTAGGCTCGGCCATGAGCGCAATGTCGATGCTGATCGCCATGCTTGCCGCTACGGCGGTCATCCCGAATGACGCGTAACCCCTGGCGCAGTGTCAGCCAGCGATCCGGCGATCATTTGCCAGCCCGGCTATAGTCAAACGCAACGGCTCTATGACCGGGATCGAAGCGCATACGATGCGCTGCGCCGAGCGGCCTTCGCGGCATATGGGGTGCCGTGGGACGAGCGCAGCGAGTATGAGCTTGACGATCGTATCCCGCTTTGCCCCGTCGCTGATCGCGACCCTTGACCCGGCGCACCAGCGGCCGACGAATGCCGCAGCCGACGCGGCATCGTGCCAGTCCGGGCGCATCCTGGCAACGGCTTAGGGACCGGGACGACAATTGGACGTGATAGCCGCGAATATCCGCGGTGAATTAGCTTCGGAGGGAAACACGATGCCAAAGCACCACCTATTCATCCCGCTTGCCAAGGATAATGATCGGACCGTCTACGAGGTAGTCGAAGATTATATCAAGAACTCAATCGTTCGTGCCGTCGGGACTGGCCTGTACAGGCCAATAGCCGAGGCGATGGCAGAGTTAGAAATCGCAGATGGCTCATTATCAAACACGAGAACTAAAGTGGTCTATCAGATACCTCCGGAACTTGCTGAACTCCTGCGAAGGGCCAAGATAGCTTCTGACTTAAATGCCTTTGTGTTCCGTGGCGCATCGGATGAATGAACAGGTCAAGAACCCTGCTACTCGATTTGCTACTCAATTGGCTGGGACGGGGCGGGATTTGAACGGATAGGGAACGGTGCGCTGGTACGAAAATTCCCTATCAATCAATACCATAGCCCACAGGATGCGACGCGCCAGGATGGCCGAGGGCGAATTACAAAACCGCTGCACTGCCACTGTGCTAACCCGGCATATTGCTAACCTGATAGCTGAGGGCCGGGCGCGCGGCAATCGGGCCGCGGGGGCGCGCTCAGCCGGGATCGACGTCGCAGACGAGTTCGCCGCGGACGAGCTCATAGAGGGCCACCGCGGCGGCGTTCGAGACGTTGAGGCTCGGCTGCTCCGGCCGGGTCGGCAGCCGGGCCAAGAAATCGCAGCGCTCGCGCACCAGCCTGCGCATGCCGCCGCCCTCGCCGCCGAGCACGAGCGCCACCCGCCGGCCGAGATCGAGCGCGGCCAGCGGCTGCGCCGCGGTTTCGTCGAGACCGCAGATCCAGAACCCGGCTGCTTTCAGCCGATCGAGGGCGCGGGCGAGATTGACGACGGTGACGAGCGGCACCCGTTCGAGCGCGCCCGAAGCGGATTTGGCGAGCGCGCCGCCAACCGGCGCCCCGCCATGCCCGGCGGCGACCACGGCAAGCGCGCCAAACCCCGCCGCCGAGCGCAGCACCGCGCCGAGATTGTGCGGGTCGCTGACCCGGTCGAGAACCACGATCACGCTCCGGGCTGCGCTCGGGACGGCCCGCCGCAACACCTCGTCGAGGTCGCGCCCAGCCAGCGGCTCGACTTCGAGCGCCAGCCCCTGATGGACGGCGCCCTCGGGCAGCAGCGCCGCCAAGGCCTCGCGGTCGAGCACCCACACCGGCTCGCCGCCGCCGCCGCGGGCCGCCCTGGCGCCGGCGACCAGCGCTCGCGCTTGATCCTCGTGGCCGGCGACGGCGGCCAGGCGGCGCCAGCGACGCTCCGGATTGGCGAGGGCGGATGCGACGGCGTGCCTGCCGTAAATCCAGCGCCCGCCGGCCTGCGGCGCGCGGGCGCGCCGGCGCGATGCGGCGCGGGGCTCGGGTTGGCCCAGCGAGCCTTGGCCCATCGAACGTTGGCTCGTCGGATGGTGATCCGTCGAGCGGCTTTGGGTTGGCGCGGGATTGAGGGTGGAGCGATCAAGACCCGACCGGGCGTCACGGCCCGACCGGGCGTCACGGCCTGACCGGGCGTCACGGCCTGACCGGGCGTCGGGGGGGCGGGGCGGTCGCATCGCTTTCATCAAATCGGCTCCGACGGCCTCGCGCAGACCCTATGTGCGACCGATAGCGGCGTGAGATGGCGGCCCTCAGTGCGTCGTCTGCGCGGTGCTCAGCGCGCCGGGACCGAGCGCTTCGCAAGGTTGTGTCGGCTATCCCGGAGCGGCGGCAGCCCCGCTCCTTTGCTGGTTGATCGCGCAATAGGATATAAAAGTCGCAGCGCTATCTGTAGCATAGTCGGGCTGAAGACATGGGTTAGCCAACTCCTGGCCGCCGCTAGGTGCGTCCGTAACTGTCTTCGAGGCGGATGATATCGTCTTCACCGAGGTAGCTGCCGGACTGCACTTCGATCAGGTGCAGCGGGATCTTCCCCGGGTTCTCGAGCCGATGCGCGGTGCCGAGCGGGATGTAGGTCGACTGGTCCTCGGTCAGGATCAGCTCTTCGTCGCCGCGGCGGATCTTGGCGGTGCCGTGCACGACGATCCAATGCTCCGCGCGATGATGGTGCATCTGCAGCGACAGCCGGCCGCCGGGCTTGACCACGATGTGCTTGACCTGCACCCGGTGGCCATTGTGCAGCGATTCGTACGTGCCCCACGGGCGGTGGACGGTCGGCAGCGCCTCGGCTTCCTCGCGGCGTTCCCGGACCAGCCGGGCCACGAGCCGCCTGACCTCCTGGGTGCGGTTGCGCGGCGCCAGCATGATCGCGTCGGCGGTGGCGACGACGACCAGATCCTCGACGCCGATCGCGGCGACGAGCCCGGCCTCGGATCGCAGATAACAATTGCGGGTGTCCTCGGCGATAACCTTGCCGGCGATCGAATTGCCGAACTCATCCTTGGCGCTCATCTCCCACAAGGCGTCCCACGAGCCGACGTCGCTCCACCCCATGGCGGTTGGAACGACCGCCGCGCAATGCGTGTGCTCCATCACCGCATAGTCGATCGAGTCGGTGGCGCAAGCGGCGAACGCCGCCTTGCCGAGCCGAATGAAATCGGCATCGCGGCTCGCCTCGGCCAGCGCCCGCCGGCAGGCGGCGACGATATCGGGGCGCAGCCGTTCAAGCTCGTCGAGAAAGAGCGCCACCGGAAACAGGAAGATCCCACCGTTCCAGAAATATTCGCCCGAAGCCAGATAGGCCTGCGCCAGCTCCGGGCCGGGCTTTTCGACGAACTCGGCGACCCGGAAGGCGCCGCCGATTTGGTCCACGGGCTCGCCGCGCCGCATGTAGCCATAGCCGGTCTCGGGACGCTCGGGGGCGATGCCGAAGCTGACCAGGCTGCCGGCGCGGGCCACTGTCGCCGCCAGGTCGATCGCCGCGGCAAAGGCGGCGACGTCATCGATCATGTGGTCCGAGGGCAGCAGCAGCATCAGCGCCTCGGGGTCGCTCTCGGCGAGGACCAGGGCGGCGACGCAAGCCGCGGGCGCGGTGTTGCGGCCGACCGGCTCGAGCAGCAGGGCGCTCGGCGCCGCCTCGATCGCGCGCAGCTGCTCGGCGATGATGAAGCGGTGCTCCTCATTGGCGACCAGCAGCGGCCGGGCAAAGCGGTCGCGGTCGCCGACCCGGCGCACGGTCTGCTGCAGCAGGCTTTCGCCGCCGAGCAGGCAAAGCAGCTGTTTTGGATAGAGCGTGCGCGACATCGGCCACAGCCGGGTCCCCGAGCCGCCGGACAGAATGACTGGGTAGATCATGCCACCTTTCCCGAGTGCGAGCGGCGCCCAGCCGGAATACACGGTTTTCGCCGCGCGCGCCAAATCCTTGCGACTTTAGCTGCAGCCGCCGCCAAGGACCCGACTTTACTCTGGCCGCCGCCAAGGAAACGTCAAAGTCGCGGAGCAGGCAGGCGGGTCCCGGCGTTGTCGGTATGAATCGATGGAGGCTGCGATGGCAAGTGCGCGACATCAAGGGCAAGCCGGCGAGCCCGATAAATCCGACACGGCCGAAGCCGGCGCGGCCACCTCGGGCGCCGAGGCGACATTGGACGAGACCGGACGACTCGGCGCGCAGATGCGCGAGGAGGGGCGCGAAGCCGGCGCCGCGGCGGCGCTGCGCTCGGGCGCCGAAGTCGCACAGGGGGTGCAGGAACTCACCACCGCCTGGGCGCGATACGCCGAGGAGATCATGCGCCAGACCTCGGAGGCGAGCCGGGCGTTGCTGAACTGCCGCAGCTTTGGCGAAATGCTCGAGGTGCAGGCGCAGCTGCTGCGCGGCAATCTGCAGACCTTTCTCGACCAGAGCGGCAAAATCGCCGACATCGCCGGACGCATGGCGTCGCGCCCGCTGGAAGCATTGTCCAAGGGCCGCGGACAGCACCGCAGCTGACCGCGGTCGCAAGGCTGGCTCGGCAGGCTGATGGCGCCCTCCCTTCCCTCGGCCCGCGCCGCGCGCTAGACCGTCCATTCGAGCGGCGACGGCGCGAGCGGGGCGAGGATGATCGATCTCTACACCTGGGCGACGCCGAACGGGCACAAGGCGTCGATCATGTTGGAGGAGCTGGCGCTCGACTACCGGGTCCATCCGATCGACATCGGCAATGACGAGCAGTTCGCGCCCGACTATGTCGCGATCAACCCCAATGCCAAGATCCCGACCATCGTCGATCAGGATGGGCCGGGCGGCGGCGCGTTCGCGGTCTTCGAATCGGGTGCGATCCTGATCTATCTGGCCGACAAGGCCGGGCGCCTGTTGTCGCCGGAGCCGCGCCGGCGCTCGCAGGCGATCCAGTGGCTGATGTTTCAGGTCGGCGGCATCGGCCCGATGTTCGGGCAGGCGCAGCATTTTCGCCGCTTTGCCCCGCACCCGACGCCGTATGCGATCGAGCGCTATTCGACCGAGGCGGCGCGGCTCTACGGCGTGCTCGACCGGCGGCTCGGCGTTGCCGAGTTTTTGGCCGATGACGGCTATTCGATCGCCGATATCGCGACCTATCCCTGGGTCGTGCGCCACGAATGGCAGGGGATTTCGCTTGCCGACGTGCCCAATGTGCGCCGCTGGTTCGAGACGGTGGGCCAACGCCCGGCGGTGCAGCGCGGGATGCAGGTGCCGCATCTTTAGCCGGCTCCCGTCCAGCCGGTGAGCGCCGGCGCCAGCCAGACGAGCCAGGTGGCGAGGGCGAGAAACGGACCGAAGGGCAGCGCCGATTGGGCGCCGAGGCGGGTCCCGGCAAGCCGCAGGCAGATGGCCGCGAGGAGCCCGGCCAGCGCCGCCAACAGGACCACCTGCGGCAGCGCCCGCGCGCCCACCCATGCACCCGCCGCCGCCAGCAATTTGGCGTCGCCGGCGCCGAGGCCCTCGCGGCCGCGCAGCGCACGATAGACGAGAGCGACCGCGCGCAGGGCGAGATAGCCGAGGGCGGCGCCGAGGGCCCGTCCGGTCAGCCCCTCGGGCTCGAACCCCCAGGCCGCGACGAGGCCGGCCGCGACCAGCGGCAAGGTCAGCGCGTCGGGTAAGAGCCAGAAGCGGGCGTCGATCCAGCCGAGCGCCAAGAGCCACCAGCCGAGCAGGCAATCGAGCCAGACCCACACGCCGCTGTCGACCGCGACCGCGACCAGCGCGACGCCGAGTGCGGCCAGCTCGATCGCCGGATAGAACCAGCCGAGCCGGCGACCGCAGCGGCGGCAGCGGCCGGCGGCGGCGAGCCAGCTCACCAGCGGCGCCAGGTCACGGGCCGTGAGCGCGGCGCCGCACCCCTCGCAACAGGATCGCCCGCGCACGATCGAGCGGCCTTCGGGCAGCCGCAGGACGACGACGCCGAGAAAGCTGCCGATCAGCGGGGCCGCCAGCACCGCGCTCCAGGCGGCGGCATCGGCCCCTACCCTATGGTCGAGAAGTTCCGCCCCGAACATCCGCTCTCGCTCGCCGCGCCAATCGACTATTCTCGCCCGGAGAACCATTTCTTGAGCATTGCCGGCGAGGATAGGATCGCGTCATGACGTTCGCACCGGTCGCCTCGCCCACCGCCCAGGATGCCGCCGAGGCGCTGGCCCGGCTGGGCCCCGCACTGCTCGACAGCGGCGCCGTCGACCAGCGCACCCTGGAGCGCGCCCGCCGCGTCGCCTCCGAGACCAGCGGCCGGCTCGACCGGGTGCTGACCCAGCTCGGCCTGATTAGCGAGCGCGGGCTCGCCGAAGCCTTGGCCGAGCTGGTCGCGGCCCCGATCGTGCGGCCGGCAGACTATCCCGATACGGCGCTGTTCGTCGACCGCCTCAAGCCCAAATTCCTGCGCAAGGCGCACGCGCTGCCGATCGGCGACAGCGAGGAGCGCGCGGTGCTGGCGATGGCCGACCCGCTCGACGTCTTCACCCGCAACGCGGTGGCCGCGGCGATCGGCCGGCCGGTGGCGGTCGCGGTGGCGGTGCCGATCGAGCTCGAAGCCGCCTTCGATCGGCTCTACTCCGAATCGGGCGACGGCGACGGCGACGGCGAAACCACCCTGGACGGCATCATCGCCGACGCCGAGCCGGCCGAGGAGGACGCCGAGCGGCTGAAGGACCTCGCCAGCGAAGCGCCGGTCATTCGCCTGGTCAACCAGATGATCGCCCGCGCCGTCGAGACCCATGCCTCGGACATCCATCTCGAGCCGTTTCCGGACCGGCTGCGGGTGCGCTACCGCTATGACGGCGTCCTGCACGAGGTCGAGCCGCCGCCGGCGCGGCTGCAGGCGGCAATCATCTCGCGCATCAAGATCATGGCGCGGCTCGACATCGCCGAGCGCCGGCTGCCGCAGGACGGCCGCATCAAGCTGACCGTGCGCGGCCACGAGATCGACTTTCGGGTGTCGACGATCCCGGCGCTCTACGGCGAGACCGTGGTGCTGCGGGTGCTCGACCGCACCGCGGTCGAGTTCGACTATCTGAAGCTCGGCCTGCCCGCCGACATCCGCCAGGGGGTCGAGCGCTCGCTCGAATTGCCGAACGGCATGGTGCTGGTCACCGGGCCGACCGGCAGCGGCAAGACGACCACGCTCTATACCGGCCTGCTCCGCCTCAACACGGTGGCGCGCAAGATCGTCACCGTCGAGGACCCGATCGAATACCAGCTGAGCGGGATCAACCAGATCCAGGTCAAGCCGCAGATCGGGCTCAACTTCGCCAGCCTGTTGCGCTCGATCCTGCGCCAGGACCCCGACATCATCATGATCGGCGAGATCCGCGACCTCGAAACCGCGCAGATCGCGGTGCAGGCGGCGCTGACCGGCCATCTGGTGCTGTCGACCCTGCACACCAACTCGGCCGCGGCGACGATGACCCGGCTGCGCGACATGGGGCTCGAGGATTACCTGATGACCGCCACCCTGAAGGCGGTGCTGGCGCAGCGCCTGGTGCGCCGGCTGTGCCCGGCGTGCAAGACCGCCGAGCCGGCCCCGGCCGGGATCATCGAGCGCTTTGGCCTCGACCGGCTGGCGCCGTCGCCGGAGATCATCCTGCATCACCCCAAGGGCTGCGCCGAATGCCGCGGCACCGGGTTTCGCGGCCGCCGGGCGATCGCCGAATTGCTGATCCCGAACCGCGCCATCGACAAGCTGATCTTCGACGGTGCCGACGACAGCGCGATCGAGCGCACCGCGGTCGAGGGCGGCATGCGCCCGATCTTCGACAGCGGCCTCCTCGCCGTCCTCGAAGGCGACACCACGATCGAAGAAGTCGTCCGCTGCATCAGGAGCGAAGCCTGACCGCCCGCGCCGCCGCCGAGCGAGGACCGGCCTCAGCCCCTGTTCCACCTGTTATCTGCAGGAAATTTACAGGTCGCTCCCTCCGTTCCGATGGCGTCAGCGTCCCCCAGCCGCGCGGCCGCCGGCTTGCCAGAAGACAAAATCGACTCGCACCATACGACGCCAATATGGCAACTTCGGCATCGGCCCGCCGCACCATCGAGAGGAGCGACTCACCGAGCGGGAATGTCGCGACCGTTATGTAAACAGTCACTGCAACGCGTCACCGGCCCCGCGGAACTGTACGCAAACTGCCACCAGAGTCCTCCGGAACCCTCACCGGAGACCTGTATCTTCATACCTGAACGATGTTAGCTAAATCTCGGGTCAGTTCTTTCACAGCTTCAGTCCATTAAGCCATCGGCCCAGGCCGGGACTTCTTCCAACTTCGGCACCAGCAACTTTTTCAGCGTCCGATTGGCTTCGCGCCCAAAGGTGCTATATCGAAAACAATTCGCTTCTATGCAAGCGCAATAATACAGCTTCTGATCGAGAGACATCCCGCTGCGCGGCTTGAGGACATCGACATTCTGCGCGGTATAAAACCGTCGTGGTTGCACGAATGATGAAAGCGCGGCTCCACCGAGGGCGACGGTGATTAGGGCGGCGTCGTAGGGCGCCACATCATCCAGTTCCTTAACAAACGCAACAATACCGTTTTCCTCGCCCGATCTACCTATGAAGGCGACAGCGTCCGGACTCGGCCCGCTCTGCTTCATCTTATTGAGGTCAAATTTGTTGCCGTGTTCAATACCGAACAGTCAATTCAGTTCTGTTAGCGAAACAGCGCGTTTCACGGTTTCTTGCTCCTTTCTTCGTCAGAGAGCATAGCTCGCTTCAAAATGTGCCGTTTTGCTCTCCGGATAACTTGTTCTTCGGTGACAGCTGTGTAGTCCGTCTCAAGATAAGCTTCAGCGCACCACTCGTCGGATGAACTGACTTCCCTAAGCACACTCAACCCGTGGACCAGCTCCCGATTGCGGAATGCATTCACCCAGCGCGCTCGAATTTCCGGCCAAACACCATTCACATCCACCCGCCCGCGATGCTTGGTTTTTATGAAGCCATCATCTCGCCAGTAACCAAACCATGTCTTCTTTCCGCTGCGATGTGGGCGGTGCGCAGTAAACACCATTATGCAGGTTACTACTGTCGTTCTAGAATTGTGAAAAAGTTCGACAGGCATTGACATAACGGCCTCAAGCGTATGCAATTCAAGCAACCTCCTTTTCCATTCGCCTATCTCCCCGCTGGGCGCTGTTGCGCATGTGATGGGAACGATCGCTACGCACTTGGCGTCCTGCTGAAGGCAGTCGAGATTATTAAGAACGAACTCAAGCTCCTCTCTGTCCTCTCTGACCGTTTTATTTTTGTAAGGAGGGTTCAATAGGCCCACCGTAGGCCGCGGCTGAGCCGTAATTCGCTTAGCGTCGGCGAAACAATCCGCGCGGAAGACGTTGGTCTTCCCGTCCCCGTGGAGGATCATATTTGACACAGCAAGCGCGTAGATCTTCGGCTGAAACTCGATGCCGATCAGCCTCCGCTCCTTGATCTGCATCTGAATTGCTGAAATCAGCGCCTGCGTCTCGGATCATCATATTCATTGCCGCGATTAACAATCCACCAGTACCGCAGCAATTGTCAAACACGATGCTATTCCGATTGACCTCCGCCAGTTCGACAAACAATTCCGAAATGTGCGGGGGCGTGAGGACAATCCCCAATCCTTTATCATTATTCGCGTAGCGAAGAAATTCGACGTAGAACTGCCCGATTATGTCGTAAAATTTATGAGTTCGTCGAAACGCGTTAATGTTTGTATCTATGCCCTCAATCAGGCCGACGAAGAATGCCCTGTCTTCCAACAGAGGCGGCGAATTTGAGATGAACGAAAACGCCTGGACGAGATTGGCCCTTCTATCTTCCGGTAGTAGCGCGTTCTCGAACTCCCCGCGGATTGCTTCAAGAAGACTGCTGGCTAATTGTCGACCAGTTCGGTGAACGCGAAAGCTCTCTTTGAAGGCCCTGTTTTGCAGAGCAATCAAAATTCCACTTATAAGGAAAGCCCGCTCGGCCTCCGTTATTTTCCTAGCCTGAAGATTATTGTTTAATGTTCGACTATAGTCGAGCAATGTATCGTAGTCTTGGCGGAATTTTGCGTCACTATTTATAAACGCATCGTAATATTCGTCCAACGACAGAATATCTCGTGCACCGTCGTATGGGATTGCTTTCGTTGTACCGCGCAGATGAAGGAAGTGCGATATTCGATATGTAGATTCGTTCTGCCCACTAACTCCGATTGCAAGAACGTCAAATTCCTTGGCCAAGAATGACGCATATAGCAGAACTCCATCTACGGCATATTCGGCATAGTCATCTCGCGTTGAACTGACATGCTTGCGCGGATCTGCTTTGCACTCGATCACGACCAAGAATTCCGGATGGCCGGGAGAGTGAATAAGAAATTCCGGTTTCCCAACACCGCCGCCTCGTTTTGATGCGAACTCCAGCAACTTGCGAATCCTCGGCAAATCGCTGCTTTGGCGTTCCACTACGACCTTCGAATCCCTCCTAAAATATCTCCGTTTCCTAAGGCGGGATCAACTAAGGCCTCTGTCTTTCTCTCGTTTAGGGTGACGGCCACTGATTTCCCCCAATCCACGTACGCACCTGCGTGAAATAATTCAGATAACAACAGCGTCGATTCCAGGCAAGCCTGCATTTGCCAGAGGCATTATGAACGGATGTTCTGCTTTAATCGCGTTGGCAACAGGCGCACGCCTACGTCAATTGCGCGTCCACATCATAGTACAATGGTGCGGTTCATTCGCGCGCCGCGCGGATCGCGCGCCAGACGCGTTCGGGGGTGGCGGGCATGTCGAGGTGGCGGATGTTGTAGGGGCGAGAGCGCGTCGAGCAGCGCGTTCATCACCGAGGGGAGCGCGCCGGCGCAGCCGGCTTCGCCGCAGCCCTTGGCGCCCAACGGGTTGGTGGTGGCCGGGACCGGGTGGCTCGCGCTCGCGAACAGCGGCGCGTCCTCGGCCCGCGGCATCGCGTAATCCATGTACGAGCCGGTCAGCAACTGGCCTTCCGCGTCGTAGACGGTGCGCTCGCGCAGGGCCTGGCCGATGCCCTGGACGATGCCGCCATGCGCCTGGCCGGCGACCAGCAGCGGGTTGATGACGACGCCGAAATCATTGACGAAGCGGTAGCGCACGACCTCGGCGACGCCGGTTTCCGGGTCCACCTCGACCTCGGCGATGTGGCAGCCATTGGGGAAGGCCGAGGGCGGGCCGTTCGAGATATTGGCGATGTCGAGGCTCTGCGGCAGGCCCGGCGGCAATTCGAGGCCGGCATGGATCCTGGCCGCCAGTTCCATGATGCCGATCGAGCGGTCGGTGCCGGCGATGACGAACCGGCCGGCGCGGAACTCGATGTCGGCCACGGCCGCTTCGAGCACATGGGCGGCGATCTGGCGGCCGGCCGCGATCACTTTGTCGCCGGCCTCGACGATCGCGGCGCCGCTGGTCATCATCGATTTGGAGCCGCCGGTGCCGCCGCCGGCGATCAATTCGTCGCTGTCGCCCTGCGAGCAGGCGGATGCGGTGGAACGGGATGCCGAGCCTTGTCGCCAGCACCTGGGCGAACGGCGAGGCGTGGCCCTGGCCGTAATCGAGGGTGCCGGTGATGATCGTCACGTCGCCATTGGGCTCGAAGCGGATGCCGCCCATCTCGCGGCCGGGCGGGCCGGTCAGTTCGAGATAGTCGCCGATGCCGATGCCGCGCAGCCGGCCGCGCGCCCGGCTCTCGGCCTTGCGGGCCGGGAAGCCGTCCCAGTCGGCCAAGGCCAGGGCCTGGTCGAAGAGGGCGGTGAACTCGCCGCTGTCGTAGGTGGTGCCGTTCGGGCTTTTGTACGGCATCGCCTCGGGCGGGATGTGGTTGCTTGCGGCGCAGTTCGAGGC
This sequence comes from uncultured Alphaproteobacteria bacterium, assembly GCA_963814805.1. Classification (GTDB taxonomy): domain Bacteria; phylum Pseudomonadota; class Alphaproteobacteria; order ATCC43930; family CGMCC-115725; genus AP-15. The sequence goes on from CAWFER010000023.1 coordinate 22,050, forward strand.
GGTCGATGCCGATTTCGGCCGCGGCGGCGTCGACCAGCCGTTCCATGTAGTAATTGGCCTCCGGGCGCCCGGCGCCGCGATAGGCGCCGACCGGCGTCGTGTTGGTGAAGGTGCATTTGGTCGAGACCTCGATCAGCGGGGTCTTGTAGACGCCGAGCGTGTTCCTGACGGCGTTGCGCGTGGCCGGGCCGGGCGCGCCATAGGTCGAGCCGAGATTGCCGAAGCCGGTCAGCCGCACGGCGAGGAAATTGCCGTCGCCGTCGAGCGCCAGTTCGGCGGTCATGTGGTGGTCGCGGCCGTGGCTGTCGGAGACGAAGCTGCCGGAGCGCTCGTCGGTCCATTTGACCGGGCGGCGCAGTTCGCGCGCCGCGTGCAGGATGCAGTAATATTCGCCATAGGTCGGCTGCTTCATGCCGAACGAGCCGCCGACCCGGTCGGTCAGGATGCGCAGCTGGTCGCGGCCGACGCCCAGCACCTGGGCGACGTAGTTGCGAAAGCCGAAGACGCCCTGGCAGCCGACATGCAGGGTGAAATGCCGGCGCTCGGCATCGTATTCGGCGAGCGCGGCGCGCGGCTCCATCGGGTTGACGACGATGCGGTTGTTGCGCAGCACCAGGCGCGTGACATGGGCGGCGCCGGCAAAGGCGGCGGCGACCGTGGCGCTGTCGCCGTAATGGAAATCGAGCCCGACATTGCCGGCGCCTCGTCGTAGAGGATCGGGGCATCGGCGGCGGTGGCGAGCGCCGGGCTCGGTCACCGCCGGCAACGGGTCGATGTCGAGCCCGACCAGTTCGGCCGCGTCCTTGGCTTGCGGCGACGGTCTCGGCCACCACCGCGGCGAGCGCCTCGCCGACATGGCGCACTTTGCCGGTGGCGAGCGGGTAAGCGGCCGGGGTCAGCATCGGCGTCCCGTCGCGATTGTTCATGACCTGGCGCGCCGGCAAATGGCCGATGCCGCCCGCCGCAAGATCGGCCGCGGTGTAGACCGCCAGCACGCCCGGCATCGCCCGGGCCGCCGCGGTGTCGATGCCGCGGATCAGCCCGTGCGCATACGGGCTGCGCACGATGACCGCATAGGCCTGGCCGGGCCGGCTGACATCGTCGGAATAATGCCCTTCGCCGCGCAGCAATACCGGGTCCTCGGAGCGCGGCACCGGCTGGCCGATCGCGAATTTCTCGTCGACGCCCAATTCGGTCGGATCGGTGAAGTCGTTCATGGGTCGCCCCTTTGCGCATGCGTGGCGGGTTTGCTTCAGGATATAGCTAACCGAGCCCGCGCACGGACGGAAATCGGGATGCCCGACGACAAACCACAGCTATACCGCGATCTTGCCGTACAATTGGCCGCGCTGCTCGCAGGGCGAGAGCGATCGGGTCGCCAATTTCGCCAACATGGCGGCGCTGATCTATCACGCGCCTGCCCGACCTCAATTGGGCCGGGTTCTATTTCCGCCAGGGCGACGCGCTGGTGCTGGGGCCGTTCCAGGGCAAGCCCGCCTGCGTGCGCATCGCGATCGGCGAGGGCGTGTGCGGCACCGCGGCGGCGCGCGGCGAGAGCCGTGCTGGTCGACGGATGTCGATGCGTTTCCCGGCCATATCGCCTGCGATCCGGATTCGCGCTCGGAGCTGGTCGTGCCGTTGATCGAGGATGGTGAAGTCATTGGGGTGCTCGATCTCGACAGCGCGCGCCCCGCCCGTTTCGACGCGGCGGACCGGGAGGGCTGCGAGCCGTTGGTCGCGCTGTTCGTCGAGCATCATCGCCAAGACCGACGCCGGCCGGTTATCCCGAGGATGTCGATCCGCAATCCGGGTGCCGGCTGCCATTGCCGCGGCGGGAGGATTTAGACGCGGACGGGCAGCAGACCTATGACCGGCTCGCCGACCCGGCCGGCGGCACCTTGCGCGGGCTCACGGGGCCGGGCGGCATCCAATTGCACAGCCCGGAATTGTCGCGCCGCTCCCGGCCGCTCAACCACTATCTGCGGCACGAGGCGGGGCTCGGCGGGCGGGTGCGCGAACTGGCGATCCTGGCGACCGCGCGCGAGCTCGGCAGCCAATTCGAATGGGCCGCGCACGAGCCGGCGGCGCTGGCGGAAGGGATCGCGCCGGAGATCATCGACCTGATCCGCTGGCGCGGCGACACCGCGCGGGCTCGCCGAGCCCGACGCGATCATCATCGACCTCGCCCGCGAGATCTTCGCCGCGTCGCCTTGTGTCGCCGGCGACCTATGCGCGCGCATTGCAGCCAGTTCGGCCGGCGCAAGCTCGTCGATCTGGTGGCGCTGATGGGCAATTACGCGGCGACCGCGGCGATGCTGACCGCCTTCGACATGCAGCTCGACCCCGACTCCCCTTTACCCCTCCCGCGCGTTTTCTTCCCGATTGAGTAATCCTGGCTAATTTGTTCTCGGCTCGACTGGCCGCGATTGAGCCAATCATGCGATCAGCAGCAAAGCGGAGCGAGACCGGCCCCGTGGGCGGCGGCGCTTGGTTTCGCAAGGGCAACCGGTAACCGCAAGGCCCGGCCTCGCATGTCGTAAGACAGGCCGCCGATCACTCAGTGGACATCGGGTCTAGGGTCTAGCTAGGCGGCTTTCGCCCCGATGGCGGGCGCCGCCTCGCGCGCGGCGCGGCGGATCAGGTCGGCCCCGCGCTCGGCGATCATGATGGTCGGGGCGTTGGTGTTGGTCGAGGTCACCGTCGGCATCACCGAGGCGTCGATCACCCGCAGCCCCTGCAGCCCGTGCACGCGCAGCTGGTCATCGACCACCGCCAGCTGATCCGTACCCATCTTGCAGGTGCAGGTGGCGTGATAGACGGTCGAACCCTTTTGCCGCGCGTAATCGAGCAATTCGTCGTCGCTCTCGACTTGCGCGCCGGGCAGGATTTCGGCGCCGCAATACTTGGCCAGCGCCGGGGCGGCGAACAGCCGGCGGATGAATCTGAGGCCGCCGATAATGGCGCGGCGATCGGTCTGCTCGCTCAGATAACGGGGATTGATCGCCGGCGCTTCTTTGGGGTCGCTGGATTTGGCCTCGACATAGCCGCGCGACAGCGGCCGCATCTGCCAGGCGCCGGCGGTGATCCCAGGAGCTTCGTCGAGTTCGCCGATCTGGCCGTCCTTGAAGCTGCCGGGCGCGATGCTGCACTGCACGTCGGGCGTCGCCGATTCCTCCAGCACCTTGACCGAAGCCGCGGCCAATGAGGCGCTGTAGGTCAGCATGCCCTTGCCGGTGACCAGGTAGCGCAGCACCTCGCTCGCCAAAGCCATGCCGCGCGAGCGCTCGTTGATCGTCGGCGTGCCGGTGACCGGATAGCTGACGCGGGCGATATAGTGGTCCTGCATGTTACGCCCGACCCCGGCGAGCGGGTGATGCACGCGGATGCCGACCCGGTTCAGATGCTCGGGGGCGCCGACCCCGGACAATTGCAGGATGTGCGGCGAGCCGATCGCCCCGGCCGACAGAATCACCTCGCGCCCGGCGTCGGCGTGCTGCACGCTGCCGCCACGCTCGTATTCGACGCCGATGGCGCGGGTCCCGTCGAACAGGATGCGGCGGACCTGCGCCTTGGTCACGAGCTCGAGATTGGGCCGCTTCAGCGCCGGGCGCAGATAGGTGCGCGCCGTGCTGCCGCGCCGCCGGCCGCCGCGGGTCTGTTGGCAATAGCCGATCCCGCCATGCGGCAGGGGAATTCACGTCGTCGCGGTATTCGAGCCCGATCTCCTGGCCAGCCTCGATCGCCGCCCGGCACAGCGGCGGGATGTCGGTCATCCGCGAGGTGAACAGCGGCCCGCCCTTGCCGCGCCATTCATTGGCCTCGCCCTCCCAATTTTCGGCCTTCTTGAAATAAGGGAGGATGTCGTCCCACGACCAGCCGCGATTGCCGAGCTGCGCCCAATGGTCGAAATCCTCGGGCTGGCCGCGCACATAGATCAGCCCGTTGATCGAACTCGACCCGCCCAGCACCTTGCCGCGCGGATAGAGGATCGCCCGCCCGGCGGTGCCGGGATCGGGCTCGGCGTGATAGCCCCAGGTCAGGGTCGGGTGATCGAGCAATTTCATAAAGCCGGCCGGGACATGGATATAGGGGCTCCAGTCGCGCCCGCCGGCTTCGATCAGCAACACCCGCACCTTGGGATCCTCGCTCAGGCGGTTGGCGAGAACGCAGCCGGCCGATCCGGCGCCGATGATCACATAGTCGGCCTTCATCCGCTTCCTCCCATTTGGCGGCCCAATCGGCTTTGCCGGACGATCGGGTCATCTCGCGAAGGGTCTGCCCGCAAGGCTATCGGGAGCGGCGGTCCTCGGCAATCGCCGAGGCGGCGCCGCGGGTTGCAATGCGCCGGTAAGCTTGACAGCAGGCCGGCAGCGGGCGACGAAGACGCGCGATAGGTCGACGGCGGCGGAGGAGGCGGCGATGAAGGCGGTGTTGCTTGCGGCGCATGGCGGGCCCGAGATGCTGCGGCTGGGCGAGGCGCCGGACCCGGTCGCCGGGCCGGGCGAGGTCGTCGTCGATATCCACGCGGCGAGCGTCAATGCGGCCGATTACAAGGTGCGGCTCGGCAGCGGCGGCTATAGCCAACTCAAATTGCCGCATATCCTCGGTCGCGATTTTTCCGGGGTGGTGGCGGCGCTCGGGCCGGGAGTGACCGATTTCAAAGTCGGCGACGCGGTGTTCGGGGTCACCGATCAGGGGATCGAGGGCTGCTACGCCGAAAAGCTCGCGATCAAGGCGGCGATCATCGCCAAAAAGCCGGAGCGGCTCGGCGACGCCGAGGCGGCCGCGCTGGGGCTGACCAGCCTGACCGCGTTGTGGGCGGTCGAGGACACGGCCAAGCTCAAGCGCGGCGAAACCATCCTGATCCAAGGGGGCGCCGGCGGGGTCGCCGGGTTTGCGATCCAGCTGGCGAAGCACCTGGGGGCCACGGTCATCACCACCGCTAGCGCCCGCAACCACGATTACGTCAAGAGCCTCGGCGCCGACCGGGCGATCGACTACAACGCGCAGGATTTCACCAAGGCCGTGTCGGATTGCGACGTGGTGTTCGACACCGTCGGCGGCGAGGTGCAGGTGCGCTCCTACGACGTCTTGAAGCCGGGCGGCCGGCTGGTGTGGATCGCCGCGGCGCCGGCCGGGTTTCAGCCGCGCCGCACGGATGTCGAAGTGCTGCGCCCCAACGTCGCCCGCGACCGCGCCCATCTCGAGCGCATGCTGGCGCTCTACGAAGCGGGAGCGGTGTGGCCGCCCCATATCGTGCGCTATAAGCTCGCCGACGCGGCCGAGGCGCACCGGGTCAGCGAAGGCCGCCACCTGCGAGGTAAGCTCGTGCTGATGGTCCACTAACGGCGGATGCAGAGGAGGAAGACATGGCGGGCAACGGACAAAAGGTCATCGACCTCGACAAACAGCGCATGGACGCGATGGCCAAAAAGGACATCGCCGCGCTCAACAACTTGGTCTCCGACGATCTGGTCTACACCCATTCGACCGCGCGGCTCGACACCAAGAAAAGCCTGATCGGAAATATGGAATCGGGCGGCACGGTGTACACCGCGGTGGTCCCCTCCGACGTCAAGGCGCAGGATCTGGGCGATACGGTGGTGCTGACCGGATCGTGCCGTATCAGCGTCATGTCGCAGGGGCGCCCCAACAGCTTCGGCGTCCGCTTCACCGATGTGTGGGCGAACAAGTCCGGCAAGTGGCAGATGGTAACCTGGCAATCCACCCGCACCCCGGACTAGGCGCGCACCGCCCACGGGGTTGATCGGCGAGCCCCGGCTTCGCATTCCGGTTTACCCTCTCCCTCGCCGCTCGGAGGGAGAGGGTCATTGCAGGCGGCATCGGGACCGCGCTCGGCGTGAAAATCGGAGAACGACCCGATTTGTCCGTGGGAGTTAGCCGCGCCTGTAGCGGCGGCCGACATAGCGCAGATGGTCGCGGAAATGCGGACGCAGCTGTTGCGTCCACGGCGTGTCGGCGGCTGTTTTCCAGGCCTCGGAACGCACCACCTCGGGCGCCGTCAGGTGATAGAGCGCGACATAACGCTGGGTCCCGCCCTCACCGCGGTAGCGGCGCGCGCACAGGACGCCGGGCACCGAGCCCAGCGCCGGGACGTGCTCGGTGTTGTACCATTCGTTGAATTCGTGCTCGCGCTCGGGGACGACGTTCATGCCGATCATCAACAAGGCGGCGGCCTCGCGCGGCGCCACCCGGTCGCCGGGAAACAGCTGCTCGCCCTCGTAGCGCAGGATGCCCTTGCGGAATTTGGCGGTGCGCTTGGTCCACGGCGAACCGTTGTCGCCGCCGACCGCGAGATAGGCGGGGCTCCTCAGCACGCCGACATTGTCGAGATCGTAAGTCGCGACCGAAATCTTCGGGTTGTCGACGCCGATCCAGCGGTCGGCGTTAAGAAACCCCGGCACCCGCAGCCGTTCCGGCACATGCTCGAGATCGTACCAGTCGTGAAACTCGTCCTCGGGGGCGGCGGAAAAATCCATCGCCGCGATCAGAATTCCCTTGGCCATCGCTTCCTCCCGAAACGCCGTCGACAAACCCGGACCCATCATCCCCGAGAGAAGCGGGGCTTTCCAGCAAAACCCGATTTTGGGCTATCATCGGCCCCACACCAGTCGCGGGAGAAACCTCGATGACCGCTATCACGCCGTTTTTGAAGCATGCGGAAAGGCTCGGGCCGCTGGCCTCGCGCTATGTCGAGGTCGAGGGCCTGCCTTGGAAGCCGACGCCGTGTCCCGGCATCGACATGAAGGTGTTGATGGAGGAGCCGGAAACCGGCCTGTTGACCGCGCTGTTCCGCTGGCGGCCGGGGGCCGAGCTGGCGCTGCACGAGCATGTCGAGATCGAGCAGACCTTTGTTCTCGAAGGCAGCCTCGTCGACGACGAGGGCGAGGTGCGGGCCGGCGACTACGTCTGGCGGCCAAAGGGCAACCGGCATCTGGCGCGCTCGCCAAACGGCGCCTTGGTGCTGTCGTTCTTTCTGAAGCCGAACAAATTCCTCGCCGGCGATGCGGCTGGTCAGCAATTGCGCTGAGGCGCCGGCGAACGCATCTGTGTATTTCTTGCAGACAAGGTTCGAGAGGAAGCCATGATCCATCATCTGTCGATCGCCGCGCGCGACCCCAAGCACGTCGCCGGCGTCCTGGCCGAATTCATGGGCGGCGCCGCGGTGCCGTTTCCGCCCAATCCGGGGAGTTTTTTCGCGCTCCAGCTCGACCAGCACGGCTCGGGCGTCGAGGTCTATCCGGCTGGGACCGAGTTGCAGCCGGGCGGCATGGTCGGCGCCGGCTTTGCCAAGAATCCGGCCGGCGGGCGCGGCTTTGGCCCAACCCATTTCGCGCTCAGCGTCAAGACCGAAGCCGACGCGGTCGAGGCGATCGCCAAGCGCGAAGGCTGGCAATGCTTCCGCTGCAACCGCGGCCCGTTTCACGTGATCGAAGTGTGGGTCGAGAACCAATCGATGGTCGAGATCCTGCCGCCCGAATACGCCGCCGAGTACCTCGCCTTCACCAGCCCCGACAAGATCCAGGCGGCGATGGCCTCGGCCCCGGCGCCAGCCCAGCGCCAGCGCCCGGCGTAGCTATTCGGCCGCCTGTTGGCGCTGGCTCCCGCGGCGGAAGTAGGCGCTCGAACGCTCGCGCAGGCTCTGGAAGGTGACGTAGAGCATCGGGATCACGAACAGCCCGACCCCGCTCGATGCGATCATCCCGGCGAACACCGGGGTCCCGACATCGTGCCGACTGATCTCGGCGGCGCCGGTGGCCACGACCAGCGGGTAGACGCCGAAGATGAACGCGAACGAGGTCATCATCACCGCGCGAAACCGCATCTGCGCGCCGAGGACCGCGGCCTCGCGGATGTCCTTGCCTTGCTCGCGCTGGTTCTTGGCGAATTCGACGATCAGGATGCCGTTCTTGGCGGCCATTGCGATCAGCACGACGAGCCCGATCTCGGCATAGAGATCGAGCGCCAGGTGGGCGACAAGGATGCCGAGAAGCGCGCCCAGCACCCCGACCGGGACCGACAGCAGCACCGGGATCGGGATCATCCAGCTTTCATAAAGCCCGACCAGGAACAGGAAGGCGAACAGCACCGCGAGCGCCAAAATCGGCCCGGTCTGGCCGGTGGCGGCGAATTCCTGATAGGCGGTCCCGGTCCACTCATAGCCATAGCCGGCGAGGAAGGGTCTTGGCCGAGATCTGCGCCATCGCCGCCAGCGAGGCGCCGGATGAATAGCCGGCGGCCGGGCCGCCCTGGATCGGGATCGCGCGATAGTTGTTGTAGCGGGTGATGACTTGCGGTCCGAGCACGATGCGGGCGTCGGCGATCGAGCGCAATGGCACGTTCTTGCCGTATTTGTTGCGAATGTAGATCCGCCACAGCGCCGACACCTCCCGGCGGCCCCCCGCCTCGCCCTCGATGATGACCTGCCAGACCCGGCCCAGCATATTGAAATTGTTGATGTAGATCCCGCCCAGGGTCGCCTCCAAGGTGGTGAACACATCACTGATGTTGACGCCCAGCGCCTGCGCCTTGCCGCGGTCGATATCGAGATAGACCGAAGGGTTGCTGGCGGTGAAGGTCGAGAACACGCGGGCCAGCCGCGGATCGCGATTGGCGGCGGCGAGCAGCCCCTGCATGACGCTGTTCATCGACGCCGGGTCTTGCCCTTCGAGCGCCTCGAGCTCGTATTCGAACCCGCCGGTCGTCGACAGGCCGATGATCGGCGGCACGTTGAACGGAATGATCGTCGCGGCGCGGATTTGCTGGCCTTCGCCAAATACCCGCGCGATCAGCGCCTGGGCCGAATTGGCGGCGCCGACGCGGTCGGCGAACGGCTTCAAGGTGGGGACGATAAACGCCGCATTTGGCTCGTCGACGCTGTCGATGATCGAGAAGCCGATCGCCGAGAACACGTTCTCGACCTGCGGCATCGAGCGCAACAGCGCCTCGATGCGCCGCACCGCCTCGCTGGTCCGCGAGACCGAGGCGCCGTCCGGCAATTGCACCGCGATAAAAAAGGCGCCCTGGTCCTCGTCCGGCAAAAACCCGGTCGGGGTGCGCGACGAGATAAAGAAAATGGCGATGGCGCAACCCAAGATCGCAACGAGCGCCAGCAGCGAAACCCGCACCAGGCGGCGCACGATCCCGGCATAGCCGTCGCGGACCTTGTCGATGCCGCGCAAGATCCAGCCCAAGGGGCCGCGGCGCGGGCCGCGGCGACGCAGAAACACCGCGCACAACGCCGGCGACAAGGTCAGCGCGTTCAGCGCCGAAATCAGCATCGAGACGCTGATCGTGACCGCGAACTGGCGGAACAGCTGCCCCGAAATCCCCGGAATGAAGGCGATCGGCACAAACACCGATAAGAGCACCAAGGTGATCGCGATGATCGGCCCGGTGATTTCAGACATCGCCTTCTTGGTCGCATCGGCGGGCGACAGATCGGGCTCCTCCTCGATCACCCGTTCGACGTTCTCGACGACGACGATCGCATCATCAACGAGGATGCCGATCGCCAGCACCATCGCCAGCAACGAGATGGTATTGGCCGAATAGCCCACGGCCAGCAGCACCGCAAAAGCGCCGATCAGGCTGACCGGCACCGCGATCGCCGGAATGACGGTGGCGCGCAGATTGCCGAGGAACAGAAAGACCACGACCACGACCAGCGCGAAGGCGATGACGAGCGTGATCAGCACGTCGTGGATCGTCGCGTGGACAAAGGTCGTCGTGTCGTAATTGACTTCGTAATTGAGGCCAGAGGGGAAGCGCTGGCTCAACCGGTCGAGCGCGGCGTCGACCAGGGAGGCGGTCTTGACCGCATTGGCGCCGGGCGAGAGATAGATGCCGATCGCCACTGCCGGCTTGCCGTTGAGGCGGGTTTCGGTGTCCTCGTTCTGGGCGCCGAGCTCGATCCGGGCGACATCGCGCACGCGCAACAGCGAGCCGTCGGGATTGGCGCGCAGCACGATATTGCCGAATTGCGCCGGCGTGGTCAGGCGGCCCTGTCGTCTGTACGTTCAGTTGGAATTGCTGGCTGTTGCCGACCGGGCGGGCGCCGATCCGGCCGACCGGCGCCACCACGTTCTGCGCCTGGATCGCGGCGATGACGTCGGACGGGGCCAGCCCCAGATTGTCCAGGCGCTGAGTGTCGAACCAGATGCGCATCGAATAGTTGAGCTGGCCGAGCAGGAACACCTGGCCGACCCCGGGCGTGCGGGACAGCACGTCGAGCACATTGATGATCGCGTAGTTGGTGATGAACAGCGGGTTCTGCTTGCCGGTCTTGCTGTAGAGGCAGATCCACTGAAGGATGGCCGACGACTGCTTCTTGACCACCAGCCCTTCGAGCTGGACCTCGGGCGGCAGCTGGGACAGGGCGATCTGGACCCGATTGTCGACGTTGACCGTGTCGATATCGGGATCGGTGCCGAGCGCGAAGCTGACGGTCAGCTTGTAGCTGCCGTCGTTGCCGCTCGTCGATTTCATGTAGAGCATCTTGTCGACGCCGACGACCTGCGCCTCGATCGGCTGGGCCACGCTCGCCTCGACGACCGCGGCCGAGGCGCCGGGATAGGTGGCGCTGACCTGCACCTGCGGCGGCACGATGTCGGGGAATTGCGCGACTGGAATGCGGGTCAGCGCCAACAGGCCGGCGATCGTGATGACCAGGGCGATGACCACCGCGAGCCGCGGGCGGTCGACAAAGATCGCCGAGATCATCGGCCGGCCTTCGGGGCGCTCGACGGCGGCGGGGCCGATACGCCGGGCGCCGCCCTGCTGGTCAGGCCGCCGCGGAGATCGCCGGCGGCGGGCTCGCCGGCCCCGGCGACACGGGCTGGCCGGGGCGGACCCGCTGGACGCCTTCCGAGACCACGAGCTCGCCCGGCTTCAGCCCGCTGGTGACGACGGCGGTGGACGGGGTCGACTGGCCGAGCTGGATGCGCCGCTGCTGCGCCTTGTTGTGCGCGTCGACGACAAAGACGTAGTCGCCCTGCTGATCGGCCAGCACCGCCGAACGCGGAATGGCCAGGACCGAGACCGGCTGCACGCCTTGGAGCAGCACGGTGACAAACTCGCCGTCGGTCAATTCGCGCGAGCCTGGCTCGCCGACTTTCATGCCCGGGTAAACCAGGTTGGGGATCACCCCGCGCAGGGTGATCGTGTCGGTGGTTTCGGCGACCGTCGGCGACACGTAATCGAGGTGGCCGTTTGCCCGGGTAGATTTTCCCGGTCGGCAGCCGCAGCTTGATCACGACCGCGCTGAACCCGCCTTTGGGTCCGTAGCGGTCGCGCAGATCGAGTGCGGTGCGCAGCGCGATCGGAAAGATCACATACATCGGGTCCTGGCTGACGAGGGTCGCCAAAGTCCCGCTCGTCGGCGAGACGACATTGCCTTCGGTGACCGCGGTGCTGCTGATCTCGCCATCGATCGGCGCGCGGATCTCGGTGTAGCCGAGATTGATCTGGGCCTGTTCGAGCTGGGCCTGGGCCGCGGCGATCTGCGCCGCCAGAGCGCGCTCGGCGGCGAGCGCCGTATCGACCGTCGCCTGCTCGCCGGCGACCGTTTTCAACAGGTACTGCGCGCGCTGGAGGGTCAGCACGGCGTTGGTATGCTGCGCCTCCAGCTGGGCGACATTGGCCTTGCTGTAGTCGACCTGGGCCTGGAACGGCGGCTGCTCGAGCAGATAAAGGAGGTCGCCCTTCTTGACCTCGGCGCCCTCGACAAACAGCCGCTTTTCGAGAAAGGCGGTGACCCGGGCAACCAGCGCCACCCGCCCGATCGCCTGGATGCGGCCGATGAACTCGTTGGTCTCGGTGATCTGCTGGCGCTCGGCCGGCACCACGCCGACGGCCGGCGGCCCGGGCGCGGGCTGAGCCCGAGCCCACACCGGCAGAACCACGAGGATGAGAAGCAACAGTAGGCGCATCATCGCCCTCTATAGCTCATGCTGCACCGCAGAATAAACCTGTCCTCTCAATTTCGCCGCCGCCGCGATAGAATAGCCCAGGCCTTCGACGCGGTGGCGCATCGGCTGATCACGGAGCTCGCGATGTTGATATTCCGGCAATTGTTCGACCCGCAATCCTCGACCTACACCTATCTGCTGGCCGACGGCAAAAGCCGCATGGCGGTCATCATCGACCCGGTCTTCGAGCAGGTCCGGCGCGACGCGGCTCTGATCGCCGAGCTCGACCTCAAGCTGCTCTATTCACTCGAAACCCATATCCATGCCGACCACGTCACCGGCGCCTGGCTTTGTTGACGCCAGCAGACCGGCTGCCAGCATCGCCGTGTCGGCCGACAGCGGCGCCGAGGGGGCCGACCGCTATCTGGCGCCGGACGACGTGATCGCTTTCGGCGGGCGCAATCTGCAGGTGCGCAAGACCCCGGGCCATACCAATGGCTGCCTGACCTATGTGCTCGACGATCGCAGCATGGCGTTCACCGGCGATTGCCTCTTGATCCGCGGCAGCGGCCGGACCGATTTCCAACAGGGCGACGCCCATGCGATGTACCGCTCGGTGCATCAGCAGATCTTCACCCTGCCGGATGATTGCCTGTTGTACCCGGCCCATGATTATCGCGGGCTGACCGCGACCAGCGTGCGCGAGGAGCGGCGGTTCAACCCGCGCCTTGGCGGCGAGAGCGGCGAAGCCGACTTCACCGGCTACATGCATAATCTGCACCTGGCGCACCCGAAGAAGATCGACGTCGCGGTGCCGGCCAACCTCAAATGCGGCAAGCCCGAGGGCGAAGTCGATATCGCCGCGCCGCCGCATTGGGCGCCATTGCGCTACAGCTTTGCTGGGATCTGGGAAATCGACCCGCACGGGCTCGAGGAGCATGCGCGGGTGGTGCAGATCCTCGATGTGCGCGAGCCCGAGGAATTCACCGGACCACTCGGCCATATCCGCGGGGCGACCTTGATCCCGTTGGGCGCACTGGCCGCGCGCGCCGGCGAGTTGGCGAATGACCGCCCGGTGGTCGCGGTCTGCCGGGCCGGCAGCCGTTCGGCGCAGGCGACGGTCATCTTGCGCGAGGCCGGCTTTGCCGAAACCGCCAATCTTTCGGGCGGCATGCTGCGCTGGCGCGCCGAAGGCCACCCGGTCGAAGGCGGCAGCCCGGTCGAGCACATCGCCGAATATTCGATCTGACCCGCCACTTTTCGATAAGCAGCCGGCGCCCGGGTGCTACAATCGGTCGCGGGAAAAGGTGCGTGCGTTGCAACCATCAAGAAAGGGACGGAAATGGCGTATGATCTCTTAATCAAGAACGGCCGCATCGTCGACGGCTCGGGCATGCCGGCGTTCAACGGCGATGTCGGCGTCAAGGACGGCAAGATCGTCGAGATCGGCAAACTGAGCGGCCCGGCCATAAAACGATCGACGCCGCCGGCAAGGTCGTGGCGCCGGGCTTTGTCGACAATCACTGCCATTACGACGCGCAAGTGACCTGGGACCCGCTGTGCTCGTTCTCGCCCGATCATGGCTGCACCACGGTCGTGTTCGGCAATTGCTCGCTGGCGCTGGCGCCGGTTCGCCCTGGCACCGCCAAGCGGGTCGCCGAGTTCCTGTCCTACGTCGAAGCGATCCCGATGGAGGTGTTGAACACGGTCGAGGTCGACTGGGAGACGATCCCGCAATACATGGACCGGCTCGACCAGAATTTGGGCGTCAATGTCGGCAATCTGATCGGCCATTCGACGGTGCGCTATTACGTGATGGGCGACGAGGCCCAGGGCCGCACCGCTACCGACGACGAAATCAAGAAGATGCAGGACGTCGTGCGCGACGGCATCAAGGGCGGCGCCCTCGGCCTCTCGGTGTCGCGCAACAAGGGCCATTACGACCCGCAGGGCGTGCATATCCCGGCGTTGTGGGCCGACGAAAAGGAGATCTTCGCGCTCGGCGACGTGTTGCGCGAGATGGGCACCGGCATCATCCAGTCGGGCGGCGGCCGCGCCGCCGAATTGAATGACGGGCTGATGGCGCGCCTCAGCGAGGCCACCGGCCGCACCGTCATCTACAACAATCTCGGCCAGACCGTGCGCGAGCCCGACGCCTGGAAAAAGCCACATGGCGCGGGTCGAGGAGACCTCGAAGGCCGGCATCCGGGCCTATCCCTTGTGCAGCCCGAACCGGGTCACCCAGACCTTCACGATGCGCAACTGCCAGATCTTCCGCGGCTCGCCGACCTGGCACCCGATCCTCTTATCCTCGGACGAGGAAAAGCTGAAGGCCTATGCCGACCCGGCGGTCCGGCAGAAGCTCCATGAGGAAGTCGTCGAGCACAGCGTCGAGGTGCCGGCCGCCGGCTATTCGCGCGAATGGTACAACTACATGTGGGTCGAGACCCCGGCGCTGGAAAAGAACCAGGGGCTCAAGGGCAAGACCATCGGCCAGATCGCCAAGGAACAGAACAAGCGCGTGATCGACGCCTTCCTCGACCTCGTCGTCGAAGAAAACCTCGACACCGGCCTGATGCAGTCGGAGAACAATGTCGATGACGAGGCGATGGCCAAGATCCTGACCTACCCGAACGCGATCGTCGGGCTGTCGGATGGCGGCGCGCACGTGCAGTTCCACGGCGGCTACGGCTATTCGACGCGGCTCTTGTCGGAATGGGTGCGCGACAAGCAGATCATGAGCCTCGAGCACGCGGTGCGGCGGCTGACTTTCGACAGCGCCTCGGCCTTGGGGCTCTATGATCGCGGCTTGCTGCGCCCCGGCATGGTCGCCGACATCGTGATCTTCGATCCCGACACGGTAAAGCCGCTGCCGGAGAGCGTGGTCCACGACTTCCCGGCCGGCGGCTGGCGCATGAAGGAACCGGCCCAAGGCATCATGGCGACGATCGTCAACGGCCAGGTGCTGATCGAAGACGGCAAACACACCGGCGCATTGCCCGGCCGGGTGCTCCGCAACACCTACTACAAGGCCAACCACGCCTAAGACAGCCGCATAACGCGCGGAAAGCCGCCCGCGACTCCGGTTGCGGGCGGTTTTTTTATCGGCCACGATCTTATCCGGCCGCGCAAAATCGGCTGCTGATACGGCAGCGGGCGAACCGGTCCGATTGCTCGGGCCTGGGGCGATCCGGCCGCGTCCTGTTGCCGCCCGCCGCGCCGCCGCTATATTCGCGCCATGGATTTCTCCCTCTCCGACGAGCAGCGGGCGTTTCAGGAGACGGCGCGGGAGTTTGCCCGCGAGGACTGGCTGCCGCGGGCGCCGGGCTGGGACGAGCGGCGGGAGTTTCCGGTCGAGGCGTTGCGGCGGGCGGCGGCATTGGGCTTTGCCGCGATCTATGTCGGCGAGGAGTTCGGCGGCAGCGGATTGGGCCGGGTTGATGCGGCGCTGATCTTCGAGGAACTGGCGGCGGCCTGCCCGTCGACCGCCGCGTATCTGTCGATCCACAACATGGTGTCGTGGATGATCGACCGGTTCGGCAGCGCCGAGCAGCGCGCCCGGCTGCTGCCGCGGCTGACGGCCATGGATCATCTCGCCAGCTATTGCCTGACCGAGCCGGGCAGCGGCTCGGACGCGGCGGCATTGGCGACCCGCGCGGTGCGCGACGGCGATCATTACGTGCTGAACGGGACCAAGGCGTTCATCTCGGGCGGCGGCGTCAGCGACATCTACGCCGTCATGGTGCGCACCGGCGGCGAGGGGCCGCACGGCATCTCCTGTCTCGTTGTCGAAAAGGGCGCGCCCGGGCTGTCCTTCGGCAAAAAGGAAAGAAAACTCGGCTGGAACTCGCAGCCGACGGCGATGGTGATCTTCGAGGATTGCCGCGTACCGGTCGCCAACCGCCTCGGCGCCGAGGGCGACGGCTTCAAGATCGCGATGATGGGGCTCGACGGCGGCCGGATCAACATCGCCGCCTGTTCGCTCGGCGGGGCGCGGGCCTGTCTCGAAGCGGCGCGCGCGCATCTGCTGGAACGCCGCCAGTTCGGCCATCCGCTCGCCGATTTTCAGGCGCTGCAGTTCAAGCTCGCCGACATGGCGACCGAGCTCGACGCGGCGCGGCTGATGGTATGGCGCGGGGCGGCGAGCCTCGACCAGAGCGACCCGCAGGCGGTCACCCATTGCGCGATGGCCAAGCGGCTGGCGACCGATGCCGGGTTCCACATCTGCAACGAGGCCCTGCAGCTCCATCGGCGGCTACGGCTATCTGAAGGACTTCCCGGTCGAACGCTATCTGCGCGACCTGCGGGTCCACCAGATCCTCGAAGGCGCCAACGAGATCATGCGGGTGATCATCGCCCGCCGCCTGCTCGGCCCGTCGAATGGGTGAGCGCGGGCGAATGGGTGAGGGCCGCCGAACGGCCAGGGGCGGGCGGTGAGCGACGAGATCCTGCTCGGTCGTAAGGGCGGGCTCGCCACGACTGACGATCAACCGGCCGCAGGCGCTGAATGCGCTGACCCTGGCCAATTACCGCCGCATCGCCCCGGCGCTCAAAGCCTGGGCCGAGGACCCCGCGGTGCACGCCGTCATCGTCCGCGGCGCCGGCGGGCGCGCGTTCTGCGCCGGCGGCGATGTGCGCGCGGTCTACGAGGCCGGGCGCGGGATCGGCGGCGACCGCGATCTGACCGCGGTGTTTTTTCGCGAGGAATACCGGCTGATCCGCGAGATCCACCGCTTTCCCAAGCCTTATATCGCGATCATCGACGGGATCACGATGGGCGGCGGCGCCGGGATCTCGGTCAACGGCGCTTATCGGGTGGCGACCGGGCGCACCTTGTTGGCGATGCCGGAGACCGCGATCGGCCTGTTTCCCGATGTCGGCGCCACCCGGTTCCTCAACCGCTGCCCCGGCCATATCGGCCGCTATCTCGGGCTGAGCGGCGCCCGATTGCGCGCGGCGGACGCGCTTTATTGCGGCTTTGCCTCCCATGTCCTGGCCGAGGGCGCGGTCGAGCCGCTGGTCGAAGCGCTCGGCCGGACCGAGTGGCGAGCCGGCGCCGAGCGCCAACAGGTCGATGCCGCGCTGTCCGGGTTGGCGATGGAGCGCGAACCGGCGCCGCTCGTGGCGTTGCGGCCGGCGATCGACCGCTGTTTTGCCGGCGATACCGTCGAGGCGATCCTCGCGGCGCTCGCGGCCGAGGCGGCCGGTGGCGGCGTGTTCGCCGGCTGGGCCGCGCAAACCCGCGCCGGGCTCATGGCGAAATCGCCGACCAGCCTCAAAGTCACCTTGCGCCAGCTGCAAATCGGCGCCGATTATGATCTCGACCAGGCACTGATCCTCGAATACCGGCTGACCCAGCACATGATGGCAGGCCACGATTTCTACGAAGGCGTGCGCGCCGCCCTGATCGACAAGGACCAACAGCCGCGCTGGCGGCCGGCGACCCTTGCCGAAATCGACGAGGCGACGATCGACGCCTATTTCGCCCCGCTCGGCGACGGTGAGCTCAATTTCGCCCCCGCTGTCGGAAAAAGCGCATAACCCGCCGTTCTGGAAAATGGCGGGTGACCGTCAATCTCGAAGTACCAAAAATCGCTCGGCAAATTCGAAGCTCAAAGGGAAGTCCGCGGGCTTAACATCGGATTCATTGCGATCTGGCAAAATGGCCGAACGCCCAGAAGGAACCCTCGCAATGTGCCGCAGCCCTGCCATTCCTCCCGACGACTCCGAATTGATGGTTATCCTCAACGGGGTTTGGTTCAATGCGTATTGGGTCAAGAACGCTCTCGGATTATACGAAGGTATCACACGGCACGCGGTCGAATTAGCTGAGCATAGTCATTTTATCGCGTTAGTGCAGCAGTTCTCGCTAGACGCCGCTGCATTGGGCGTTTGTAAGTTGTTCGACCGCAGCACGCCAAAATTTCAAAAAAACACCGTCCCTGAGTTGATGGATTATCTGACATGCCATTTCACTGACGATTATATTTCACGATTGGACATCACAACAACAGGATCGTTCTTGCTGCGGCAGGCGATCTCGGTCTCATCGACCTCGACCAGACCGGCGAGCGGGCTGCGGTCAGGCGCCACATGCTGCGGCGCAGCTTGGCGCAGATCAGCCAGGCCGTCTTGTAGGAGCCGAGGGCGAGCTGACGTTGCAGTTGCCAGGCCGAGATGCCGTTGGAGTGGGTGGCCATCAGATAGGCCGCCCAGAACCAGATGGTCAGCGACAGTTTGGAGTGGTGCATGATGGTGCCGGCGGTCACCGAGGTCTGCTTGCCGCAGGCGGCGCATTCCCAGGTCCACGGCTTGGTCTGCAGTTCCCAGGCCTTGGCCTTGCCGCAGGCGCGACAGACGAAGCCCTCGGGCAGCGTGCCGCGAACAGGTATCTGACGCAGGCGGCCTGATCCGGGAAGCGCTGCTGGAACTCCATCAGGGAGCGGGGAAAATCGGTCATGCCGGCCTCGCGAGAGCAGATGTTCGATGTTGTCCAACACCGATCCGCTTAACTGCCCTTGGCGTACCTCAAGATGACGCATGCAACATCGTAATGAAGTTTCACCGGGGCGTGGATTTGCCTAAAACGAAAGCGGACCTTCTCAAATTGCTGAATAGTGGCATGCCCAACAATGAAACCGCCGCGCTTAAAACGCTCCTTATCTACCGAAATAAGTTCGTAGCACATCAGGAGCGGGTTGGCGACGTTGTGAAAGCACAAGTAGCCGATCTTCCCTCTCTCGACGCGATGGAAAAAATTAACGAATGGGCAAGCAATTTCTGCCAACTGGTCGCGTGTGGACTGACGAATATGACTCTGTCGTCGAACAGTGGACCGTCTGCACGAATTGCCGCGCTTCACGTTGTTGCGAAAGTCTTAGGAAAGAATTTTCATCCGTCAAAGGATGGTGCTTCTTATCAAGAGTGGGAAACCTTTTACAGCAGAGACTAGGACAGGACAAGCAAACGATGAGCGAGGACAGGGTCAGCGGCCCTGTTGCGGTTCCGCTGGTTTGGCTCGGTGTCAGGCGCGATACGAGCGAGCGGATCGACCGCTTTGCCAGCAGACTTGTGTTTTTGTTCTTCCCTCTGGCTCCCGTCTTCTGGCTCATCGCGCACTTTGTAGGCGGCGGCAGAATATTGGCTGCAATTTGGCTCCTGCTGCTGACCTTCTTCGTACGGATGAGTTGGCGGCTGGAGAAAATCGGGGAAGGTATCGCTCGCCCGCACGATGAACCTTGGACTGCCGGCAAGGCAAAAGCGAACTTTTGGAAGTGGTATGTCATAGACCTGGTTGTGGTAGCTGGTGCCACCTACGCTTTTGATATTTCGGCGGGTTGGCTATCGCTATTCGTCGTCGTGCCCTTGGTCCTGCGCAAACGAGTGATTGCATATATGATGAACCCCAATGACTAGCAAGCGTAGGGCGGAACAGCGTAGCGCATTCCGCCATTCTCCACGGCCGGGCATACTCCCCTGATGCCGGAGTATCGCCGAAATCGGGTTCCGGGTGGAGCGTTCTTCTTCACCATCAACCTGCTCAACCGCCGGTCGGACCTAAGGCGAGGCGTATCATCATGTTGCGCGCCGCAATACACCGACAATTGGGTAATTCTTCCGAACCACGTGCACTGTCCGTGGACATCCGGCGGATTGGCGGATTCTTCGTTTCGCCGGTGTGTGGCCGGCGGGCTTTATCCGGCGGGATGGATGGGCGGTGGTGAGGAACCGCGGGAGACCGGCGAGCAGGGATGAATCCGAAACGGAAAGCGGGCGAAGCGCAGTCGGGACGGTTCGAGGCGGAATGCGCTCCGGCGTCTACCGGACACCGCGCCCGGCCAACGACAACGATCTCTTGCTGATGCATCGGATCGACGAGCTCTACACGGCCTGGCCGTTTCTCGGCTCGCGGCGGATGACGGCGCTGCTGCGGGCCGAGGGGCAGAGGATCAACCGCAAGCCGGTGCAGCGGCTGATGCGGCGGATGGCCATCGCCGCGCTGGGACCCAAACCGCGCACGACAAAACCGGCGCCAGGTCACAAGATCTTTCCGTATCTCTTGGGCAACCTGGTCATCGAGCGGCCGAACCATGTCTGGGCGGCCGATATCACCTACATCCCGATCGGGCGAAGGGTTTCTCTACCTGGTGGCAATCATCGACTGGGCCAGCCGGGCGGTCCTGGCCTGGCGGCTGTCGAACACAATGGATGTCACGTTCTGCCTTGCGGCGCTGGAGGAGGCGCTCGCGCGGTTCGGCAAGCCGGAAATCTTCAACACCGACCAGGGCAGCCAATTCACCAGCGGTGAGTTTACCGGCATGCTGGCGGCCGCCGGCAGCCGCATCTCGATGGACGGCCGGGGCCGCTGGATCGACAACGTGTTCATCGAGCGGCTGTGGCGCAGCCTGAAATACGAGGACATCTACCTCAAAGGCTACGCCGACGGCCGCGAGGCCAAAGCCGGGATCGGCGCATGGCTGGCCTTTTATAATCACCGGCGTCCGCATCAGGCGCTGGCGAACCGGACACCGATGGCGGTCTGGCGCGACGGCGCCGGCGGCGCGCTCGGCGCAGAGGCTGTGGATATGACGCTGCGCTTGGACAACGCTAGCGCGTTGCCCATACCCACAGCCGCAGCAACCCCTTGTAGCTTAATGATTTCAGGAGGTCGGAACGGCGGCGCTTCCAACTAACGGCCCGGCGCCAGCGGTCCCGCTGGCGGGGTCCTCTTCTCGCAACCCTCTCGCTCTATGAGTGCTTCCACCATCTTCCGGCGCTTCGCTTCAAGCAATTCGTTCTCGCCTCGATGCATAAGCAGTCACCCGGGCTGAAGATTTTCCAAAGTAGATCCTTTCGGTAAGCAACTTCTTAAGATAACGTGGGTGGCTCCAGTGGACCTATATGCCGCGAGGCTAGATGATAGGTTGACTGCCGGCGGAATTGCAGCTTGACCAGTGCGCTAAACCGGTAACTTCTTGAACCCGCGCAACCCCACCAGCATGTAGGATCGCCGCCAGGACCGTGATCGTCCCTGGAGCCTAGCCCGATGACCTACGCCGCCCCGCTCGCCGAGATGCGCTTTGTGCTCGAGGAGGTGGCCGGGATCGGCGCGGTGGCGGCGCTGCCTGGCTACGAGATGGCCGAGCCGGAGCTGGTCGGCGCGATCCTCGACGAGGCGGCGAGGTTCGCGCAGAGCGTGCTGGCGCCCTTAAACCAGCCGGCCGACCGGGTCGGCAGCGTCCTCGAAAACGGGGTGGTGCGCACGCCCCCGGGGTTTCGCCAGGCTTATGCCCGCCATGTCGAGGGCGGCTGGAACGGGCTCGCCGCCGATCCGGAATTTGGCGGCCAGGGGCTGCCCTTGGCGCTTACCGCACCGGTGGCCGAGATGTGGGATTCGGCCTGCATGAGCTTCGCGTTGTGCCCGCTCCTGAACATGGCGGCGGTCGAGTTGCTGCAGGCCTACGGCTCGCCGGAGCAGAAGCGGCTCTATCTGGGCAAGCTCGTCAGCGGCGAATGGACCGGCACGATGAATTTGACCGAGCCGCAGGCCGGGTCCGATCTCGGCGCGCTGACCACCCGCGCGGCGCCGGTCGATGATCCGAATGGCCGCGACCGCTACCGGATCACCGGCCAGAAGATCTTCATCAGCTACGGCGACCACGACCTGACGGCAAACATCGTCCACGCGGTGCTGGCGCGCACCCCCGGGGCGCCGCCCGGAGCGCGCGGGCTGTCGCTGTTCCTGGTGCCGAAATTCCTGCTCGACGATGCGGGCGGGCCTGGGCCGCGCAACGCGGTGCGCACCTTGCGCCTCGAACAAAAGCTTGGCATCCACGCCTCGCCGACCTGCGTGCTGGCCTACGAGGAGGCGATCGGCTGGCGCATCGGCGAGGAGCACCGCGGCCTCGAATACATGTTCGCGATGATGAACAACGCCCGGCTCAATGTCGGGCTCCAAGGAGTGGCGATCGCCGAGCGCGCCTATCAGCAGGCCCGCGACTTTGCCCGGATGAGGGTACAGGGACGCCCGCCCGGCGCCGAGGTCGATGCCGGCGCGCTGCCGATCATCCATCATCCCGATGTGCGGCGTATGCTGCTGTGGATGCGCGCCGCGAGCGAGGCGATGCGGGCGCTGGCCTATTACACCGCGGCGCTGCTCGACCGCGGCCGCCGCGATCCCGATTCGGCCGAACGTTCGGCTGCCCAGCGCCGCGCCGATCTGCTGATCCCGGTGGTCAAGGCGTGGTGCACCGATTTAGGCGGCGCGGTCGCCTCGACCGGCATCCAGGTGCATGGCGGCATGGGCTACATCGAGGAAACCGGCGCTGCCCAGCATTGGCGCGACGCGCGGATCGCGCCGATCTACGAGGGAACCAACGGCATCCAGGCCGGCGACCTCACTGGCCGCAAGCTCGCCCGCGACCGCGGCGAGGCGGCGCGGGCGCTGTTCGCCGAAATAGGGGAAACCGCTGTCGCCGCGGCTGGCTCGCCGGGCGCTGATCTCGCCGCGATCGGGCGCGCGCTCGCCGCCGCGATCACGACCCTCGAAACCGCGACCGCGCATCTGCTGCGGGCCGAGCGCTCGGAAGCCGCGGCCGGGTCGGTCCCCTATCTCGATCTGTTCGGCATCGTCTGCGGCGGCTGGCTGATGGCGCGCCAGGCGCTCGCCGCCGCGCGTCGGTTCGCCGCGGGCGAGGGCGATCCGGACTTCCTCCGCGCCAAGATCGCGACCGCGCGCTTTTATGCCGAGCATTTCCTGGCATTGGCGCCGGGCCATCTGCCGGCGATCCTCGGCGGCGCGACGGTGCTGGCTTTCGACCCGGACTGGTTCTGAGGGCGCAGATCGCCGACGGGTAGCGGTTGACTTCGCCCGCGATTCTGATGCACCGATCGGCGCGAAATGCCGCGTCTGCGCCAGGGAGGAGATCATGGCGTCACCCAAGAAACTCTCGCACATCGTGCTGCAAACCAATCGCCGGCGCGAAATGGTCGATTGGTATTGCCGGGTTCTCGGCGCGGAGGTGCTGCACGAGAACGAGTTCATCTGCTTTATCAGTTATGACGACGAGCATCACCGGGTGGCCTTCATCGACCCCGGGCCATTGGCCGAGCGCGAGCCGGACCAGCGCAAGGCCGGCAAGGAAGCCGGGCTGCACCATGTCGCGTTCACCTTTGCCGGGCTCGACGATCTGACCGAGAACTATCTGCGGCTGAACGAGATCGGCATCCGGCCGCACCGCTGCGTCAACCACGGGGTCACGACCTCGATGTATTACTACGACCCCGACCACAACCAGGTCGAGCTCCTGGTCGATAATTTCGCGACCGCGGTCGAGGGCCAAGCCTACATGCGCCAGCGCTCGGCCGCCGACAAGAACCCGGTCGGCGTCGTCTATGAGCCCAACGACCTGGTCGCCCGCGTCCGCGCCGGCCTGCGCCTCGAAGAGCTCGCCTCGATCAACTGACACCGGCCTCGACGCCCGCCTGCTCAGCGTGGCGGGCGGGACCGTCGGTCCGAACGCAGCCGCGCCGCTCAAAAAGCGGGTGGCCTTGTTGGTAAGTTGGGCGGCGCCTTCCCGATCACCTTTAATGATTTGTCATAATACGCGATTATGCGGCACAAGCAGAGATTCCAGGCGGGGTGGCTGCTGGGATAACGACATTTCCAACGTTACACACCCGGGCTCGACGGGGCGGGGCCGGGCCACTCGTCGAGCACGGCGGTGTGCGTAACTAGGCCGCTATCCTGCTGCCAGACATGGAGCTGGTAGCCTGGTGGCTCGAAAATGAAGCTAATCGGCGCATCGGCGACGAGGTTGAGCCGGATCTGGTGCGCCGTGCTCGGTGCAGTGCCGGCGAGCGTGCCGGCGAAGCGCCGATCGATTGTGCGGTGCAGGTGGCCGCACAGGATGCGTTCGACTTGAGAATGGCGTGCGACGATTTCGGCAAGTCCCGCGGCATTGTCGAGGCCAAAATTGTCCATGTAGGTAATGCCCGTCGCGAATGGCGGGTGATGCATCAGGATCACGGTCGGCCGAGCGAGCTGCGCCGCAAGTGCAGTGTCGAGCCGACCCAGTCGCTCGGCGCACAGCATCCCGCCGTTCTTACCGGAGACGAGCGTGTCGAGCGCGACAAGCCGTACTGGGTAATCTTCGATCACGAATTGCAGGTAGCCCTCGGCCGGCAGGTAGCGGGCGTCCCGAAAAGCCTCGCGCAGCGGCTCTCGGGCATCATGATTGCCGGGAATCACGAAGACTGGCATCGATAAGGGTGCCAGCAGATGGCGCAACTGTTCGTATTCGTCAGGCTCGCCGTGATCGACGAGATCGCCGGTCACGACGGTGACATCGGGCCTTGGCACCAGCGCGTTTAGACTTGCGACTGCGCGCGCCAGATATGGCGCAGTGTCGAACTCGAGCCGGGCCCGCTCGGCATCCGGCGCGGTGCCCTGCATCGGGCAACGGAACAGCTTACCCGCCGCGACGATATGGGGGTCCGAGAGTTGGGCAAGGATCATGTTCCCCCCGCGACCAGGATCGGCTCTTGGTAAACCGACATAAGAATCGGTCGGGGTGTGTGAGGTAGTTCACACTTGGAAAAAAAGTTCATCTGCGCGACCATTCCTCGGATTCCGGGACGGGCGACCGCACCCGACATTTGCTCGGTGAAAATCTTGTGGCTGGCCTTCGTTGGATCAATCGGTTGCGGTTTGCGCAGGATATGACCGAAACTCTCATGGCCGCCGGCTGACCCGGCTATCGTGGCGCTCCCAGCGTCGACCACGATCCTCATGCTAATCGGCATGCTATCGGAAACAATGTGACATTCGTGTCCTACATCTCCTTCATGACTTGGGCGTAGGAGAGGACGGCGAAGAGGGCGGCGCCGCCGAGGATGTTGCCGAGCAGCACCGGGATCGTAAACCGGGCGATCATCTGCCACAGGCTCCATTGGCCGGCGAGCACCAGTAGAAAACCCTCGACGCTGCCGGCGACGATATGGGTGAAGCCGGCGATCGCGATCAGGTAGGTGGCCATCGTCACCACCTCGAACTTTGCGCCCTCGGCGCTGGGGATCAGCCAGACCATCGAGGCGATCAGAAATCCCGCGCCCATCGCCCGAAAAAACATCGCGGCCCAGCCGAGCCCGAGCAGATGCCCGCTCAGCTCCAGCATCCCGTGGCGCAGCTCCGGGGTCAGCACCGGGGTAAGGGTGCAAAACAGCGCCGCGACAAACGCGCCGGTCATGTTGGCGGCGAAGACCACCGTCCACATCCGCGCCAGCCGCCGCACATTGGCGAGGGTGAGCTCGGCCATGACCGGCAGCACGACGGTGACCGTGTTCTCGGTGAACAGCTGCTGGCGCGCCAGCACGACGATCAGAAAGCCGACCGAATAGCCGAACCCGCTGACCAGCGGACGCCATGGCGCATCCGGCAGATGCACCCAGAGGATTGCTTGCGCCAGCAGCGAAAAGCTGATCGACACCCCGGCCGCGGCGCCCGACCACCACAGCGAGATGGCGGGGCGGTCCATTTCGGCTTCGCCCTCGCGGCGCACGATCTCATAGATGACCGGAGTGCGCAGCCGGGCGCGGTCTTCGATGTCCTCGACCTCGCGCTCGCTGACGCCGCGCGGCGCCCGCTCATCGCGCTGATCGCCGGGCTTGGCGTCGGGGCGATCATCGTTCGACCCACCCACCGATCGGTTCCTCGCAGCAAGATTGCTTTCCCCGGGCCTGTGAACACCCCGAGCCGCAATCCATCGCCGCCCTGAGTTGCGCCGCGCCCTCGCGCTATTGCGCCACCCAGCCGCCATCGATCGACAGCGCCGCGCCGGTGATCGTCCGGGCCGCCTCGCCGCACAGGAACACCGCGAGCGCGCCGAGCTGTTCCGGCGTGGTGAATTCGAGCATCGGCTGCTTTTCGCGCAGCAGATTTTCGCGCGCAGCTGACGCCGGGACGCCCTCGGCCGCGGCGCGGGCTTCGATCTGGCGCTGCACCAGAGGGGTCAAGACCCAGCCGGGGCAAATCGCGTTGCAGGTGACGCCGTCGTTTGCGGTCTCGATCGCCACCGCTTTGGTGAACCCGACGAGCCCGTGCTTGGCGGTGACGTAGGCGGCCTTCTCGGCGCTGGCGACCAGCCCGTGGGCCGAGGCGATGTTGACGATGCGGCCCCATTTTTTGGCCGTCATATAGGGCAGCGCCGCCTTGGTCGCATGAAACGCGGCGCTCAGATTGATCGCGATCACCGCGTCCCAACGCTCCTCGGGAAAATCGACGATTTTGGCGACGTGCTGGATGCCGGCGTTGTTGACCAGGATGTCGACGCCGCCGAACCGGCGCACCGCATCGCCCACCAATTCGCGGATCTGCGCCGGTTTGGACACATCCGCCGGGGAATAGGCGACGGCGACGCCGTGCTCGGCGGCCAGCCCGGCGCGCAGCTTGTCGATCTCGCCGGGGTCGCCGAAACCGTTCAGCATCAGCGCGCAGCCTTGGGCCGCCAGGGCGCTGGCGATGCCCAGACCGATCCCGCTGGTCGACCCGGTGACGATCGCGGATTTACCTTTCAGCATGAACCTCTCCTTATATTGGCGCCGAGACATATTGACGCCGCGGCGACACGGGCGCTCATTTTGTCGTATTACACGCTGCCCGCGCCGCGGCGCAGCAAACCGGTTGAAGGTGACTTGAGGAATGGGCGATCAGTGATGATTCGCAAGACCCGCGCCATATGTTGCGGGGCGGCGGTTGCGCCGGCCGTCGACGCAAGGGTTGCCGCAATGAGGCTCCACAAATCCGTCAAGGATAAAAGGCCGATTGATGCCGGATGATCGCGGGGCGGCCCGCATTCTTGCGCACGGAGCCGCCGAATCTCCCTCGCTCAGGGTAGTCACCTACAATATCCATGGCTGCGTCGGGGTCGACCGTCGCTATGACCCGGCGCGGATCGCCGCCGTGCTGCACGAAATCGACGCCGACATCGTCTGTCTGCAAGAGGTCGGCGTTGCGCCGCGGAACCGGGCTCGATCCCGACCAGGCGGCTTATCTGGCCGAGGCGACCGGCCGCCGCATCATCCTCGGGGCTGGGGCCCGCGGTCACCGCGGCCGCTTCGCCAACGCGATCCTGACGGGTTTTCCGGTCGCCGCCGCCCACGCGATCGACCTCGCGGTTTCCGATTACGAGCCGCGCGCGGCGCTCGATGCCGATCTGATGATCGGCGAGCGGGTGCTGCGCGTGCTGGCGACGCATTTCGGCCTCCATGCCGGCGAACGGCGCTTGCAGGCCAATCGCCTGATTGCGGCGCTCGACGAGCCGTTCATGCCGGACCGGCGGGCCGCGCATGCGGTGCTGCTGGTCGGCGACCTGAACGAATGGCGCGGGCGCAGCGGCGGCATCCGCGCCCTCGACCGCTGCCTGGGGCCAAGTGCGGCGCCGCGCACCTTCCCGTCCTGGATGCCAGTGCTGCCGCTCGACCGGATCTATGCCGACGGGCCGGCGGTGTTGCGCGACGTGCATGTCTATCGCTCGCCGCTCGCCCGCCTTGCTTCCGATCATCTGCCGCTGGTCGGCACCTTGTGGTGGACCGCCGGCCAACCGCGGCGCCGCGAGCGCGGGCGGGTGTTGCGGTGGCCGGCGCGGCCGGCCGCGGACCCGAGCGCCAATATTTGAGGCCGATCCTGCCGATCCGAAGGTCGGATGCGGCCAGCCCCCGAGACACCGACCTCGTTGCGTCGGCGCGGCGGCCGGTCTAAATCTGCGGTTATGGCGTCCAAGCGAAACCCGCTCAATCTGAACCCGCTGCAGCTGAGGACCCTGACCCTGCTGCAGGAGCTGGCGCGCCAGAGCGACTATTCGCGGCCCGGCGAGGAGCCCGACAGCGTCGTCCTGACCCGCCTGCCCGCGCCGCACGGCGACCATTTTCATATTGGCGAAACCGTGGTGGCCTCGCGCGACGCGACCGGGCTGCGCAACCCGGCGGTGTGGGCGGCGCTCGAACGCAAAGGCCTGATCCGCTCGTCGCCGCCGACCGCGATCGTGACCGCGCTCGGGCTCGGCTATGAAACCGGGCTGCGCGAGACGATCCTGCACAACCCCAGCCATTGAGCCGGGCCAGCCATTGAGCCGGGCCAGCCATTGAGCCGGGCCAGCCATTGAGCCGGGCCAGCCATTGAGCCGGCGGGCGGCTACCAGGAAAACCGGCGGGCGACCGCGATCGGACGCAGTTCCCGCCCGACAACGGAACCAGCGGCCAGCGCGGCGTCGATGCGCGCCAGATCCGGCTCGCCTTCGCCGCGGATGCCGAATTCCGCGGCATGGATGCCGCTGGCGATAAAGAGGCTGTCGAGACCCGCCGCCGCCGCCCCAGCGATATCGGTGCGCAGGCTATCGCCGACGGCGAGGATGCGCGAGTGGTCGTCGATGCCGAGAAGCGCCGTGCAGCTATCATAGACCGAGCGGTAGGGCTTGCCGTGCCAGCGCACCCGGCCGCCCTCATGCTCGTACCATTGCGCCAGCGCGCCGGCGCACAGCGCCAGCCGAGCGCCGTGCATGACCACCAGATCGGGGTTGGCGCAGACCATCGGCAGCCCCCTCGCCAACCCCCGGCGCAGCAGCGGCGCATAATCCTCGATCGTATCGTCCCAGCCGGCGGGACCGGTGTTGAGGATGAAATCCGCATTCTCGGCATCCTCGACATAGTCGAGCCCGAGCCCCTCGCGGATTTCGAGGTCGCGGTCCGAGCAGATGTGCAGGCAGCGCCGGCCGAGCGCCGCGTAAAACGGGTCGTCGCGACGGTAAAGGAATTGCCACGCCTCTTCGCCCGACGACATGACGTGATGGTAGGCGTCCGCCGGCACGCCGATCTCGGTGATGCGGCGCACCACATCGTCTGCCCGGCGCGGCGCGTTCGACAAGAGGGCGATGCGCTTGCCGGCGTCGACGAGTGCGGCGAGGCAGGCGACGGCGCCCGGCAGCGGCGCTACGCCGTCGTGGATTACGCCCCACAGGTCGAGAATGAACCCGTCGTAGCGCGGCGCCACTGCGGCAATTCCGGGAATCGACACGACCCTCATCAGGGCGCCAAATTCGGCGATGGCGCGGCGCCGGTCAAGCCCCGGCGTGGTTCCCGCGCCGCGACGCTCGGGGCCCGCGATTTTATTCGGTTGCAAATTTAAACGTTACCGTGTAGTTTGGATTTGTCACATGATCTTTACTAATATTTACGAAATCTTTTGGAGCATGGCGGCGCCGGTTGCGTGTTCGACAGAAGGGTGAGTTTGCAGAGGCCAGGAGAGATCATGAGGGCGATTTTGTATGTTGGCCCGCTGCTTGAGAGCAGCGGCAGGTTCAGCTATGATACGTTCTCTCTTGCTGAGGGGCTGCGAAGCTCGTTTCGATATCAGCGCGTCGAGCAGGCGCGCTACGATCGTAACGCGATGGTTGCCGAAGCCGAGCGCAATCTGAACATTTCCATGCAAATCTGCGAGACCGCGGCCGAATTCCGGCAACAAGTAGCCGCGGCCGGGGATCCGGCGGCCGGCGAGGACCGGAAAGCCAGCGGCTGACAGAACGATCGCAGCTTTCCGGGGGCGGTTGCCCGGCCGACGCCGCTCGACCGGCGTATCGCACGCCCCGAACCATCCGGCCGTCGCGGTTGCCCGCCAGGGTGGATTTGCGGCGGTCGAGCGCCGGGACCGCCGATCCAGGGGTCAGGGGGTCACGTTGATAGTCCGGGCCTTCCGCCCTATGTTCGCCCCTGCATGACCCCGCTCGCCCAGATCCGCAATTTCGCGATCATCGCTCATATCGATCACGGCAAGTCGACCCTGGCCGACCGGCTTGATCCAGGCCTGCGGCGGGCTCGAGGCGCGCGAAATGCGCGAGCAGGTGCTCGACAGCATGGAATTGGAGCGCGAGCGCGGCATCACCATCAAGGCGCAAACAGTTCGCCTGCATTACCGAGCCCATGACGGCGAGAGCTATGTCCTCAATCTGATGGACACGCCGGGGCATGTCGATTTCGCCTATGAGGTCAGTCGGTCGCTGGCTGCGTGCGAGGGCTCGCTGTTGGTCGTCGATGCCAGCCAAGGGGTCGAGGCGCAGACCCTGGCCAACGTCTATCAGGCGATCGAGGCCGGGCACGAGATCGTGCCGGTGCTGAACAAGATCGACCTGCCGGCGGCCGAGCCCGAGCGGGTCAGGGAGCAGATCGAGGACGTGATCGGGCTCGACGCTTCGGATGCGGTGCTGATCTCGGCCAAGACCGGGCTCAACATCGAGGGCGTGCTCGAAGCGCTGGTGACCAGGTTGCCGCCGCCGGTGGGCGACCTTGCGGCGCCGTTGAAGGCGCTCCTGGTCGACAGCTGGTACGACCCCTATCTCGGCGTCGTCATTCTGGTTCGGGTCAAGGACGGCGCGCTGCGGGCCGGGCAGAAGATCCGGATGATGGCGACCGATGCGGTCCATGCGATCGAGCGGGTCGGCGTGTTCACCCCCAAGGGGGTTGCGGTCGAGGCGCTGGGGCCGGGCGAGATCGGCTTTATCACCGCCGGGATCAAGACCGTCGCCGATTGCCGGGTCGGCGACACGATCACCGAGGACCGCCGCCCGGCGGCCGAGCCGTTGCCCGGCTTCAAGCCGGTGCAGCCGGTGGTGTTTTGCGGGCTGTTCCCGACCGACGCCGCCGATTACGAGCGGCTGCGCGACAGCCTCGCCAAATTGCGCTTGAACGATTCGAGCTTCGAATACGAGCCCGAGACCTCGGTGGCGTTGGGCTTCGGCTTCCGCTGCGGCTTTCTCGGCCTGCTGCATCTGGAAATCATCCAGGAGCGGCTGGCGCGCGAATTCGATCTCGATCTATTGGCCACCGCCCCGTCGGTCGTCTACCGGGTGCATCTGACCAACGGCGCCGTGCGCACCCTGCACAACCCGGCCGACATGCCCGACCCGGTCAGGATCGACCATATCGAGGAGCCGTGGATCAAGGCGACGATCCTGGTGCCCGACGCCTATCTCGGGCCGATCCTGGCCTTGTGCGAGGAGCGGCGCGGCGAGCAGGTCGACCTGACCTATGCCGGCAGCCGGGCGATGCTGGTCTATCGCCTGCCGTTGAACGAGGTCGTCTTCGATTTCTACGACCGGCTCAAATCGGCGAGCCGCGGCTATGCCAGCTTCGACTACCAGATCGACGATTACCGCGAGGGCGACCTCGTGCTGATGAACATCCTCGTCAATGGCGAGCCGGTCGACGCCTTGTCGGTCATCGTCCATCGCCACGAGGCCGAGCGGCGCGGCCGCGCCTTGTGCGAACGGCTGAAGGATCTGATTCCGCGCCAGCTGTTTCAGGTGGCGATCCAGGCGGCGATCGGCGGCCGCATCATCGCCCGCGAGACGGTCAAGGCGTTGCGCAAGGACGTCCTCGCCAAATGCTATGGCGGCGACGTGACCCGCAAGCGCAAGCTCCTCGAAAAGCAGAAGGAAGGCAAAAAGCGGATGCGCCAGTTCGGCAAGGTCGAGATCCCGCAATCGGCCTTCATCGCCGCCCTCAAGATGGGCGACAGCTGAACCGCGCGGCCGAACCCTACCCCCCGGCTCGAAGTCGGGGGTAGGGCAGGCGAGCGGTCTGCTAGTTGATCAGCCCGTAGAATTTGCCGGCGTTCTCGCAGGTGATCTTGTGCACCACGTCGGCCGGCAGGCCGGCGAACTGCTCCTTGATGTATTTCGAGGATTCGGGCCACACCCCGTCGGTGTGCGGATAGTCGGAGCCCCACATCAGGGTCTCGACCCCGATGTCTTCGTAGAGCTTGGTGCCGATCAGGTCGAACTGGAATGTCGCCTTGCACTGGCGGCGCCAGTATTCGCTGGGCTTCATCTTCATCAGATCGCGGAAGCGGTCCTCGTACTCGAAATCCATGCGGTCGAGCGCATAGGGCAGCCAGCCGATGCCGCTCTCGCCAAACGACACATTGAGGCGCGGGTGACGCTCGAGCACGCCGGCGCCGATCAGCGCCGCGATGATGTTGATCAATCCCATCTGGAACGACGACACGCCGGTGAACATCGCCGCCCGCCGGACGTGGCCGGAAACCCCCTCGCGCGCCCGCGGCGAAGTGGTCGGGAAGGTGTGGAAATGCAATGGCAATTGCACGTCCTCGACCGCCTTCCATAAGGGCTCCCACACCGGGTGCCACATCGGCTCCATGTCCCACGAGCAGGAGAGCTCGAGCCCCTTGATCCCCATCTTGGCGACCCGGTGGATCTCCTTGACCGTCTCGTCGATGTCGCCGTAGGGCAGGCAGGCGAGCCCGATCTCGCGCTCGGGATAGTGGCTGCAAAACTCTTTGAGCCAGTCGTTGTAGATGCGCAGCATCTGGTTCGAGGCTTCGCGGTCGTTCAAGCGCGAGGCGGCGCCAAGAATGCCATAGATCACCTCGGCGTCGACGCCGTCGCGATCCATGTCCTTGATCCGCAGATGCGGGTCGCTGCAGCGGCGGATGTCGCGCTTGCCGTCCTCGTACATGCCGGTCTCGGCCATGATGTCGACCCGGTGGTTCTGACCGGGAACGAAGAGCGCGCCGCCCGGCCCGACGCCGTTTTTCAGTCCGAAATTGGCGCCGTTCTTGGCCACCCATTGCGGCCCCTGCGGGCCGTCCTCGACATAGGGCATGCGCTCCTTCAATTCGCGCGGGGCCTCGGAGACGAACAGGTCGGGCGGCATCCACGGCATGTCGAGATGGCAATCGGCCGAGATTCTACGATATTGCATGTCGTTTTCTCCGCTCCACAATTGACCAAGCAGATCTGTGTCGACCAACTGTACTCCCACCCTGCGCGGATTTCCTAGCCATGCGGCGCGCGATGCGCGGCGTTTTTGCAGATGCGGCATGAACAGGGCGCAACGCCGGGGCTGACCGCGGCGGCGCCGCGGGTATAGTATCGAAGCCATGCCTCGGCTCAGCGTCAACCTCAACAAGATCGCGCTGTTGCGCAACTCGCGGCGGACCGGGGTTCCCGATGTCGCGCGGTTCGGCCGGATCGCGCATGAGGCCGGCGCCGATGGGCTGACCATGCACCCGCGCCCGGACGAGCGCCATATCCGCAGCGATGACGTTTTCGCCGTCGCCGAGTTGATGCGGCCGTGGCGGCCGGGTTTCGAGCTCAACATCGAGGGCTACCCGGACGAGCGCCTGATCGATCTCGCCCGTCGGGTGACGCCCGAGCAATGCACGCTCGTCCCCGACGGGCCGGGGGTGCTGACCTCGGAGGAAGGCTGGAAGCTCGGGCCCAAAGAGCGCTCGGTTGTGCTGCCGGCGATCGCCGCGCTCAAAAAGATCGGCGCGCGCGTGATCCTGTTTGTCGACCCGGACCCGGCGATCGCCGAGCCGGTGCGCGAGGCCGGCGCCGACGGCGTCGAAATCTACACCGGGCGCTATGCCGCGGCATTTCGCGCCGGCCGCCCAGAGGCTCAATTAACGGCCTGCGCTGCGACCGCGGCGCAGGCCGCCCAGCTCGGCCTCCTCGTCAATATCGGCCACGATCTCAACCTCGAAAACCTGCCGCCCCTGGTTGCGGCGCTGCCGGGGGTGGCCGAGGCCTCGATCGGCCACGAGTTGACCGCCGACGCGCTGGTCATCGGCTTTGCCGCGGCGGTGCGCGCCTACCAGGCGGCGTTGGCCGGCCCCGGCCCCGGCTGAGCGCAGGCGGCCTCGCCGCCGCCGACACGGGGCGCCGGCCACCCAACCGGATATGGTATAAGCCGCGGCCGAGGGTGGCCGAACCGCCAATGGCCGCGGCCGGCCGATGAACCGATCCCGCGGGCCGATAAGGATGCCTGCCGCGATGAGGTACGTCACACGGGTGCTGCAGCCGGGCGAGACCGTCGTCTATCAGACGCAGCTGCATTGGCTGATCTATCTGCGGGCGATCCTGGCGCTGATCGTCTGCGGCTTTCTCGTCGGCGGGGCGGCCCATATCGACGGCAGCAGTCAGAGCATCAGCTTGGCGTTGTGGATCGCGGCGGCGATCTTCGCTCTGCTCGCGGTCTCGGCGGCGCTTGGCGCGTTTATCCGGCGCGCGACCACCGAACTCGCAGTCACCGACCATCGCGTCATCTACAAGACCGGGCTGTTGTCGCGCCATACCCTCGAGATGAACCGCTCCAAGGTCGAGAGCGTCGACGTCAACCAGACTATCCTCGGCCGCATGCTCGGCTATGGCACGATCATCGTGCGCGGCACCGGCGGCAGCCTCGAGCCGATGCGCCGGATCGCCGATCCGCTGACCTTTCGCAGCCACATCACCGCCGCCGATCAGACCCGCGTCTAGCAACCGCCGCGAGGCCGGCGGACGGTCGGCGAAGGGCGCCGTAGCGGGACGCGCAGGCCCACCGCGGCAAGCGATCCGCCTGCCGATCGTCCGGGCCGGCGCCGATAAAGCATCTGGTTTGCGCCGCACTTCTCCCGTAAGCTTGGGCCGAGCGCAGCGCGCAAATCCGTCCCGATATCTGTTGTCCCGATGCTCGTTGCCGATGAGGAGTTCGTTCCGGTGCCGTGCCGCCTCTCGACCTTGATGCGTCGTGCCGCCGCCGCGGCGCTCGCGGCGTTGCTGTTCGCGGCTCCGGCGATCGTCGCCAGCGGGCCGGCGTTGGCGCGGGCGGCGCCCCACAGCTTTGCCGATCTCGCCGCCCGGCTTTTGCCCTCGGTCGTCAACATTTCGACAACGCAGATCCTGAAGGCCTCGAGCGGCGACGGCGACCAGGACCAGCCGGACATGCCGCAGTTTCCGCCGGGCTCGCCGTTTGAAAAGTTCTTTCACGACTTTCTCGAGCACGGCCTGCCCAAGGGCGACCAGCCCGACATCGAGCCCCGCAAGGCGACCTCGCTCGGCTCCGGCTTCATCATCGATCCGGCCGGCTATATCGTCACCAACAACCACGTCATCGCCGATGCCGACCAGATCACCGTCATCCTGCACGACAACACCAATCTGAAGGCCACTGTCGTTGGCCGCGACACCAAGACCGACATCGCCCTTCTCAAGGTCAAAGCCGGCGAGCCGCTGACCGCGGCGGTCTGGGGGAACAGCGATACGGCGCGGGTCGGCGACTGGGTGCTGGCGATCGGCAACCCGTTCGGGCTCGGCGGCAGCGTCACCGCCGGCATCCTGTCGGCGCGGCAGCGCGACATAAATTCCGGCCCTTACGACGATTTCCTGCAAACCGACGCGCCGATCAACCGCGGCAATTCGGGCGGTCCGATGTTCAACATGGACGGCCAGGTGATCGGGATCAACACCGCGATCTATTCGCCCTCGGGCGGCTCGATCGGCATCGGCTTCGCGATTCCCTCGGCGCTCGCCGAGGAGGTCGTGAACGAGCTCAAGAACGAGACCGATCACACCGTGCATCGCGGCTGGCTCGGCGTGCGCATCCAGGCGGTGACCGACGAGATCGCCGAAAGTCTCGGGCTCGGCAAGGCGCGCGGCGCGCTGGTCGCCAGCGTCAACAACAACGGTCCGGCGCAGGCCGCCGGGATCGAGCCCGGCGACGTCATCCTGAGCTTCAACGGCAAGGATGTCGACGACATGCGTCGCCTGCCGCGGCTCGTTGCCGAGACGCCGGTGGACAAGACCGTCGCCGTGACCCTGTGGCGCAAACGCGCTCAGACCACCGTCGAGGTCAAGGTCGGCAAGCTGCAGGAGAGCGATAAGCAGGCGAGCGCGCGGTCCGATGCGACCAAGAGAACCCCGAAAAGCCAGCCTGGCCTGGTCAAGACGCTGGGGCTCACCCTCTCCGGCATCACCCCGGATCTCAAGGACAAATATTCGCTCGGCGACGACGCCAAGGGTGTCGTCGTCATCGATGTCGCCAAGAACAGCGCGGCCGACGACCGCGGCGTGCGGCCGGGCGATGTGATCATGGAAGCAGCGCAGGAAGAAGTCAGAAGCCCGCAGGACGTCAGCGCCAAGGTCGACCAGGCGAAGAAATCCGGGCGCAAATCGATCCTGCTGCTGGTCGAGCGGCAAGGCGACCTGCACTTTGTCGCACTGCGTCTCGACCGCAGCTGAACCCAGGATCGCGGTTCATCGGTCAGCCTGACCGGTCAGCCGCTGGCGAACTCCGCCTTGCGATAGCCTTGGGCGTAGAGCAGACCGGTTAGATCGGCATGGTCGAGACGCCAGCGCGCGGCGGCCGCGACCGCAGGCTTGGCGCGGAAGGCGATGCCGAGCCCGGCGGCGGCCAGCATCGCGAGATCGTTGGCGCCATCGCCGACCGCGATCGCCTGGGCCGGGGTTATGCCGCGCGCCGCAGCGAGCGCCACGAGCGCGTCCCGCTTGCCCGCGCCGGTGACGATCGGCGGCGCCACCTTGCCGGTCAGCCGGCCGCCGGCTGCCTCCAGCCGGTTGGCGACGACGTGGTCGAAGCCGAGCGCGCGCGCCACCCGCTCGGCAAAAATCGTGAACCCGCCGGTGACGAGGGCGGTCGCCGCACCGGCCCGGCGCATGGTGGCGACCAGGGCCGCCGCCCCGGAACTCAGCCGAATTCGCGCCGCCGCCTGGTCGAGAACGCCGGCCTCGGTCCCGGCCAGCAGGGCGACGCGGGCCTCGAGGGCGGCGGCGAAATCGATCTCGCCGTTCATCGCCCGGCGGGTGATCGCGGCGACCCCCGGGCCGAGGCCGAGGATCGACGCCAGCTCGTCGAGCATCTCGTTTTCGATGATCGTCGATTCGAGATCGGCGACGAGCATCTGCTTGCGCCGCCCCGCCGCTGGCTGGACCAGGACATCGACCCGGCCGGCGCCGATCACGGCGCGCGCCGCGACGGCCAGCGCCGTGGGGTCCGCTGCTTCGAAAACCAGGTCGCAGGCTTCGTCCGGCGCGAGCCAGACCGGGAGGGTCGGGACCGCCAGCGCCGCGGCGACCGCGGCGACATGGCGCCGCAGGCGGCAATCGCGAGCGCCGGCGATCAGGGTGAGGGCAACGCGCATTGCCCATCGTCCTACGCCCCTCGCCCGACCGGCGACAAGCGGCGCGTGGATCCGGCGCCGGCGGCGGCGCGGGATCCGGCGGTGGTGGTCATCGCCGGCCCGACGGCGAGCGGCAAATCCGCGCTGGCTCTCGAACTGGCCGCCTGTCTGGGCGCCACCGTCATCAACGCCGATGCGCTGCAATGTTATCGCGACCTGAAGATCCTGACGGCGCGCCCGGGCCGCGCCGCCATGGAGCGGGCGCCGCATCGGCTCTACGGTTTTCTCGATGCGGCCGAGCGCGGCTCGGTCGCCGGCTGGCGCGGTCGCGCCGTCGCCGAGATCGCCGCCGCCGCCCAATCGGGCAGGCTGGCGCTGGTGGTTGGCGGCGCCGGGCTTTATATCCGGGCGCTGACCCACGGGCTGGCGCCATTCCCGGCGGTTCCAGAACTGGTCCGGGCGCAGGCGCGGGCGCTCTATCGCCAGCTCGGCGGGGCGGCGTTTCGCCAGCGCCTGGCGGCGCTCGACCCCGCCGCCGCCGAGCGGCTGCCTGCCGGCGACGGCCAGCGGCTGGTGCGCGCCTATGCAATGGTGCGCGCCACCGGGCGGACGATCGGCGCCTGGCGCGAGCGGCCCCATGCGCCGCTGGCCTGCCGCCTGGCCACGATCCTGTTGATGCCGCCGCGCGATCGGCTCTACCGGGCCTGCGATGCGCGGTTTGCCGCGATGATCGACGCGGGCGCGCTCGGCGAGGCGGCGGCGCTGATGGCGCGCGGGCTCGACCCCGATCTGCCGGCGCTGAAGGCGTTGGGGCTGCAACAGCTGATGCGTCATCTGCATGGCGAGATGCCGCTGGCCGAGGCGATCGCCGCAGCGCAGCGCGCGACGCGCCATTACGCAAAGCGGCAGACAACCTGGTTTCGCCACCAGCTCGCCCCGGATCTGATCCTCGACGAGCAATTTTCGGAAAGTTTGCTGCGCCGCTCACGCCAGTTTATTGACGAGTTTTTGTTGACCCACCCGGCATAGCTGATTAGGTTGCCGCCCCGCCTGAAGGCGATGGCGCCGCGGCGCCCACTGCCGAGGCGATTTGTCTCAACCCAAAGGAGCGCGTCATGTCGGCCGAGCCGATCAGCGGAGCAGAAATCGTCATCAAGGCGCTCGTCGACCAGGGCGTCGATGTCGTTTTCGGCTATCCGGGCGGCGCGGTATTGCCGATCTATGATGCGCTCTTCAAGCAGAATGCGTTGCGTCACATCCTAGTGCGCCAGGAAGGTGGTGCTGTGCATGCCGCCGAGGGTTATGCGCGTTCGACCGGGCGGGTCGGCGTCGTCCTGGTGACCAGCGGCCCCGGCGCCACCAACGCGGTTACCGGGCTGACCGACGCGCTGATGGATTCGGTGCCGATCGTCTGCCTGACCGGGCAGGTTCCGACCCATCTGATCGGCAACGACGCTTTCCAGGAAGCCGACACCACCGGCATCACCCGGCCTTGCACCAAGCATAATTATCTGGTCAAGGATGTGCGCGAGCTGGCGCGCGTGCTGCATGAGGCCTTTTACGTCGCCAGGAGCGGCCGGCCGGGGCCGGTGGTCGTCGATCTGCCCAAGGACATCCTGTTCGCGCTCGGCCCCTACAGCCTGCCCCAGGACGGGCGGCACAAAAGCTACCGCCCGCAGCTGGCGCCCGACCCGGCGCGCATCGCCGAGGCCGCCCGGATGATCGCCGAGGCCAAGCGGCCGCTGTTCTACGGCGGCGGCGGGCTGATCAACTCCGGCCCCGAGGCCTGCGCCCGTTTTACCGAGCTGGTGCGCGCGACCGACGCGCCCTGCACCCTGACCTTGATGGGTCTGGGCGCGTTCCCGGCGAGCGACCCGCATTTTCTCGGCATGGTCGGCATGCACGGCGCCTACGAGGCCAATCTGGCGATGCATGGCTGCGATTTGATGATCGCGGTCGGCGCTCGCTTCGACGACCGGGTGACTGGGCGCTTGAACGCCTTTTCGCCCGGCTCGAAAAAGATCCACATCGACATCGATCCGTCTTCGATCAACAAGAACGTACGGGTCGACCTGCCGATCCTCGGCGATGCCGGACAGGCGATGACGGCGCTGCTCGCCGCAGGGAAAACCGCGCCGTCAACCGCGCCCGGGGCCGACGGCCCGCCGGATTGCATTTTGGCCGCGCGCGCGCAGTGGTGGCGCACGATCGAGGGCTGGCGCGCCCGCGACTGCCTGCGCTACGACAAGAGCCGCCGCGATCTGATCAAGCCGCAATACGCACTCGAACGGTTGTTCGCACAGACCGTGGGCCGAGACCTCTACATCACCACCGAGGTCGGCCAGCACCAGATGTGGGCGGCGCAGTTTCTGAAGTTCGACGAGCCGTATCACTGGATGACCTCGGGCGGCCTCGGCACCATGGGCTACGGCCTGCCGGCGGCGGTCGGAGTACAGATAGCCCACCCCGAGGCGCTGGTCATCGACGTTGCCGGCGAGGCCTCGATCCTGATGAACATCCAGGAAATGTCGACAATTGCCCAATACCGCTTGCCGGTCAAAGTATTCATCTTGAACAACCAGTATATGGGCATGGTCCGCCAATGGCAGGAATTGCTCCATGGCGGCCGTTATTCCGAGAGCTATACCGCGGCCCTGCCCGATTTCGTCAAATTGGCCGACGCCTTTGGCGCCTCGGGGCGGCGGGTGGAAAACCCGGCCGAGCTCGACGATGCAATCGCCTGGATGCTAAAGACGCCAGGGGCGGCGATCCTCGACGTCGCCGTCGACCAGGCCGAGAACTGCTTTCCGATGATCCCGTCGGGCGCCGCGCACAACGAGATGCTGCTCGGCCCCGAGGACGAGGCCCAAAAGCCGGTCTCCGAAGAGGGCATGGTGCTGGTGTGAGCGCGTTTTCCGTTCACCCGGCAGCGCCCTCACCCGCCTCGCTGCGCTCGGGTGAGGGCCGCCGCGAACAGCTTTCGCCATAGCTGGCCGACTTCGATGGCCGACATCGAGCGCCATACCGTCGCCGTGCTGGTCGACAATGAGCCCGGCATCCTCGCCCGCGTCGTCGGGCTGTTTTCCGGGCGCGGCTACAACATCGAGAGCCTGACTGTTGCCGAGGTCGATCGCCGCAACCGCCTGTCGCGGATCACCATCGTGACCTCCGGCACGCGCATGATCATCGAGCAGATCAAGGCGCAATTGTCGCGGCTGGTGCCGGTGCATCAGGTGCATGATCTGACTGATGAAGGGCCGTTCGTCGAGCGCGAGATGATGCTGGTCAAGGTCGCCGGCAAAGGCGAAGCGCGCATCGAATCGTTGCGCCTGGCCGACATTTTCCGCGCCCGCGTCGTCAATTCGACGACCGACAGCTTTGTCTTCGAGATGACCGGCTCGGCCGAGAAATTGAACGCCTTTGTTGCGCTGATGGAGCCGCTCGGTCTGGTCGAGATCTCGCGCACCGGCGCCGTCGCGATCGCCCGCGGGGCAACGAGCTTTTAGGACAGCAACGGCCTGAATTATTCGGCAGTCAGTCTGCGTTTAAACCTCGTCATTCCCGCGAAAGCGGGAACCCCAGGGCCACCGCTCCGGCGCTCGCCCTGGCCCCCCGCTTCCGCGGGGGCGACGGCATCCCCGGAGAGGAGGCGGGACATGCGGGTGTATTACGACCGCGATGCGGATGTGAACCTGGTCAAATCGAAGAAGGTCGCGGTCATCGGCTATGGCAGCCAGGGCCACGCCCACGCCAACAATCTGCGCGACAGCGGGGTCAAGGATGTGGTGGTGGCCTTGCGCCCGGGCTCGGCCTCGGCGCACAAGGCCGAAACCGCGGGGCTCAAGGTCGTAACCCCCTCGGAAGCCGCGAAATGGGCCGACATCGTCATGGTGCTGGCCCCCGACGAATTGCAGGCTCAGCTCTATACGAGCGATCTGCGCGGCAATATGCGTGAGGGCACGGCACTTGCCGTCGCGCACGGGCTCAGCATCCATTTCCGGTTGATCGAGCCGCGCCCCGACATGGACGTGTTCATGATCGCGCCCAAGGGGCCGGGCCACACCGTGCGCTCGGAATATCTGCGCGGCGGCGGCGTCCCCTGCCTCGTCGCGGTCGAGCAGAACCCGTCCGGCAACGCGCTCGAGATCGCGCTCAGCTATGCCTCGGCGATCGGCGGCGGGCGCGCCGGGGTGATCGAGACGACCTTTCGCGAGGAATGCGAGACCGATCTGTTCGGCGAGCAGTCGGTGCTGTGCGGCGGCCTGACCTCGTTGATCCTGGCCGGGTTCGAGACCCTGGTCGAGGCCGGCTATGCGCCCGAGATGGCCTATTTCGAATGCTGCCACGAGGTCAAGCTGATCGTCGACCTGATCTATGAGGGCGGCATCGCCAACATGCGCTA
Source organism: uncultured Alphaproteobacteria bacterium (assembly GCA_963814805.1). Lineage (GTDB taxonomy): Bacteria > Pseudomonadota > Alphaproteobacteria > ATCC43930 > CGMCC-115725 > AP-15. Next base: position 63,349 of record CAWFER010000023.1, read on the forward strand.
TTCGGTGTCGAACACCGCCGAATACGGCGACTACTCGCGCGGCCCCAGGGTCATCGACGAGCATGTGCGCGCCGAGATGAAGAAGATCCTCGGCGACATCCAATCCGGCCGCTTCGCCCGCGAATGGGTGCTCGAAAACACCGCCGGCCAGCCGAGCTTCAAGGCGCTGCGTCGGCGCGCCGCCGAGCACGAAATCGAGAAGGTCGGCGAAAGACTGCGCGCGATGATGCCGTGGATCAGCGAGAACCGGCTCGTCGACAAGACCCGAAACTGAGCCTCGCCGGCTCGCGGCGCGGCTGCGGCTGGCTCGCAGGAGCGGCAGCCGCACTTACCAAAAATAAACCAATTCAAGGTTGCATGCCGGGTGGAAGGCGGCCCGGCAATGCGCTTTGCGGTAAGGTCACTCGGTTCGCTGCGGACGCTGCTGATCGTCATGATCGCAGCACCGGTCGCGCCGACGATCGCATCTTCGATCGTGGTTTTGGCGCGCCTCGCGCATGGCCGGAACGCGGCCGCCAGCATCGCCGAGATCGCTCTTGCTGGCATGGCCTTGCGGATCATGGGCGGCGGCGTTGCGCTATGGGCGGCCGGACGGCTGATCCGCGCGACGCGGTTGCTATCGCGGGCGGCCGGCGCGCTCGACGCCGGCGCATCGCCTTCGCAAACCCGCTCCGGCATCGGCGAAATCGACGATGTGCTCCAGGCGATCGGCGACGCGGCCCGATCGCTGCGGCGGCGTTCCGAAGCCTATGAGAGCGCGGAAGCGGCGCGGCGCGACAGCGAAGCGCGCCTGTCCGATTTTGCCGAGACCGGATCGGACTGGTACTGGGAAACCGACCGGCAGCATCGCTTTACCTATCTATCCGATCGCATCCGAGCGTTCGGTCAGGATCCGACCAGCCGCCTCGGCCGCGCCCGCTGGGAACTCGTCGCGGAGGCCGGCAGCGAGCCCGAAAAATGGCGCGATCACCGGGCCGCATTGGAGCGGCACGAACCGTTTCGCGAATTTGTCTATACGAGAAGGGTCGGCAACGATCCAGTGCAGACGGTTTCGGTCAGCGGCAAGCCGATTTTCGACGCGTCGGGGGAGTTCTGCGGCTATCGCGGGACCGCGCGCGACATCAGCAAGCAGATGCGAGCCGAGCGCGACCTGCGCGCGGCCAAGGCCGAAGCGGAGGCGGCGAGCTTGGCCAAATCGCGGTTTCTCGCCAATATGAGCCATGAGCTGCGCACCCCGTTGAACGCAATCCTGGGCTTTTCGGAAATGCTGGAGCAAGGCACGGCCGGAGCGCTGCACGGCCGACAGCAGGAATATATCGGCTACATCCGCCAGAGCGGATCGCATCTGCTCGACATCATCAACGAGATCCTCGATTTGGCGAAAATCGATGCCGGCAAGCTCGACCTCGAAGAGGACGCGCCAATCGAGGTGCGCGCCTTTGCCGAGGCCTGCATCGCCCTGGTCGCCGAGCGCGCCGCGCGCCGGCATGCTGAAGCTCACGCTGCAGGTCGAGAACGAAATGCCGCGGCTCGTCGCCGACTCGACCCGGCTCAAGCAGATCCTGCTGAACCTGCTCGACAACGCGATCAAGTTCACCGATCCCGGCGGCGCGGTCGTCCTCGCCATTCGCCGCGGCGCCGATGGCGGGGTCGAATTCGAGGTGCGCGACACCGGATTGGGGATGAGCGCGGCAGAGATCGGGATCGCCCTCGAGCCCTTTGGCCAGGTGGACACCGGCCTCGCCCGCCGTCGCGAGGGCACCGGTCTCGGGCTGCCGCTGGCCCGGCGGCTGACCGAATTGCACGGCGGCGTCCTCGAGATCGACAGCGATAGAGGTCGCGGCACGCGGATGGTCGTCAAGCTGCCGCCGCACCGGGTATTGACCGGATCGGCCGCGCCGCTCGCCGCCGTCGAGGCGCGCCAGGGTGCGCCAATCCCGGTCGGCGCCACCGGCTAGTCGCGAGTCGACCCGACTGCCGCCAGTTTTGCCGATGCCGATGCGCGTCCTCCATGTCAGCGCCGAACTCTATCCCTGGGTCAAGTCGGGGGGCCTCGGCGACGTCGCCGCGGCGCTGCCTCCGGCGCTGAGCGCGCTGGGCGTCGAAATCCGGCTGCTGCTGCCGGGATTTGCCGGGTTTCTCGACGCCTTCCACGAGATCGCCGATGTCGCCCGGCTGGCGACGCCGTTCGCGCCGGAGCGGGTGCGGGTGGGTCTGGCCCGCCTGCCAGGGACCGGGCAACTCGCCTATCTCGTCGACCACCCGCCATTTTTCGACCGGCCCGGCAACCCCTATGCGGGTCCGGACGGCAACGATTGGCCCGACAATCATCGCCGCTTCGGGCTGTTCGGCTGGATCGCGGCGGCGCTTGCCCGCGGCGCCGATCGCCGCTGGCGGCCGGACATCCTGCATTGCCACGATTGGCACGCCGGTCTGGCGCCGGCCTATCTCGCCGCGGCCGCGCCGGTCGATCGTCCGGCGTCCTGCGTGTTCACGATCCACAACATCGCCTACCGCGGGCTGTTTGCGCCCGGGACTTTCCCGGAGCTGGGGTTGCCGGCCGGATTCTTTGCGGTCGACGGCGTTGAGTTTTACGGACAGGTTTCATTCATCAAAGCCGGACTGTTCTACGCCGACCGCCTGACCACGGTCAGCCCGACCTATGCGCGCGAGATTCAGACCCCGGATTTCGCCTGGGGCCTTGACGGCCTGCTGCGCAGCCGCGCCAACGTCCTGACCGGGATCTTGAACGGGGTCGATCGACAAGTCTGGGATCCGCGGCGCGACCCGAACCTGCCGCAGGCTTATGGCGTTGACGACGCCGCGGCGGGCAAACGCGCGGCCAAAGCGGCGCTGCAGCGCCGCCTGGGGCTGGGGCAGCGCGAAGGCGCACCGTTGTTCGGGGCGGTGAGCCGGCTGACCCCGCAAAAGGGCCTCGATCTGCTGCTCGCAATCGTGCCCCGGCTGGTGGCGATGGGCGGCCAGCTCGCTCTGCTCGGCTCCGGCGAGGCTGATCTCGAACGCGGCTTCGCGTCGTTGGCTCAAGCGCATCGGGGCGCGGTCGCAGTCGAGCTCGGGTATGACGAGGCGCTGTCGCATCTGATCATCGGCGGCGCCGATATCGTGGTCATGCCGTCGCGCTTCGAGCCGTGCGGCCTCACCCAGCTCTATGCGCTCGTGCTATGGCAGCCTGCCGCTGGCGCACCGGGTCGGCGGGCTCGCTGATACGGTCGTCGGCGCCGACAGCAGCGAGTCTCGCGGACGGGACCGCGACCGGGTTCACCTTTGACGAGGAGAACCCACAGGCGCTGTTGGCGGCGATCGAACAAGCGATCGCCTTGTTTGGCGCGCCGTCCGCATGGCCGCGGCTGATGCGCCGGGCGATGACGCGCGACTTCAGCTGGGAGGCCGCCGCCCGCCAGTATCTGGCGCTCTATCGGGGAATGCGGCCGGACCTGCCATCCTAGCTAGATGGAAGCTCGGCGGCCTAACCGTCCGATGGACGGCGGCATAGGCGGTCGAGCGCCATGCGGGCCATCGGGTCGCGCCGCGGCAACGTGCGGATCTGACGCTCCAGCCGCGTGCGCAGCGCCGGCGCGTCGGGAAACCGGCGATCGTTCCAAAAGCGCTTCGCCGGATCGAAAAAGCCCACCGTATCGAGAAAGGCTGTGGCGAAGTAATAGCTCTCGGGCAATGATTCGCCAGCCGCGCGCGCCATCAACCGCGCCATCCTCGGCGATCGCCGTCTCCAGGCACCACGACAGCAGGCGAGCGATCTCGCGCCGCGCGCGCTCGCGCTGAGCCGGGCGCATCTGCGGCCAGCCCAGCTGGAACAGCACCACGACATCATAGTTGTTGTGGTTGGTCAGCCCGTTGTCGTCGAGCCAGCCATTCGGATAGCGGTCCTCGCGGATCTCGATCAGAGTGTCGATCAGTTGCGGCCAATGGCCGATCCGGCCTTCGAGATAGCGCGCCATGTGAAAGGTCATGCTGAGGTCGGTGGTGCGCCACCGCTCGCCGGCGATTTCGTAATCCGCCCCGAAAAAGCCGGTCGCCGGGTCCTGCCAGCGCGCGAGGAAATGCCGGATCACGGTTTCGAGCCGCGGGTCCCACCGATAGCCGGGCGGGCGGCGGCGCAGGATCAGCCGGATGAGGTCGGCGGTAGCGAAGTTCAGCTCCTTGCGGCGATCGATGCCGTCCTCGGCCAAACGCGAGACGACCAGGCTGTCGAGATAATGGCCGAGACGATCGGGATGGTTGACCCGGTCGAGAAACCGCGGCGGCGGGCCGCCGGCGAAGTCCGCGGCCAGCATCGGGTCAACCGAGGCGTCGAGCTTGAGAAACCAGACATGGGTGCCGGCGCCGTAGCTGCCGTCCTCGTCGGGGAGAAGACCGCTCGGCGGGTCGGGCAAAGCGGCCGCTGCGCGCAACCGCGCGAGCGCGGCGTCGGCTGCCGCGACGTCGCCGGTATATTGCAGGCGCCAGCTGACTTCGCCCAGCGCCTGGCGCAAGAAGGAGGTGTCGCGGCCGATCGCCTCGGCGCCGTCGAGCAGCACCTCGAGCCGGCGGAGCTCGGGGTCGACCTGAAGGCACAACTCGGCCATCGCCGGGAAATAATGGCCGAGGGCGGGTTGCGGGCGCCAACCGGCAGGCGGCCGCCGAACTTTACCCGGACTGGCCGGTCTCATCCGGCCGATGCCTCGGTGGCCGGTCAGTCGGCGGCTTCGGCATCGACTTTCGCGGCGAGCCCCTCCGGCTTGGTCAGCGAGCCGAAGGCGGTCACACAACACAACCCGGCTACGGCGATGACGATCGCCAGGGTCAGCGGGCTGCCGCTTCGTCCGAGGGTCAGCGCCGCGGTGGCCAGGGCGGCGCCGCCGATCTGGATGAAGCTGCCGAGACCCGACGCGGCGCCGGCGATCCGCGGGTCGACCCCGAGACTGCCGGCGGCGGCGCTGGGGGTGATCAACCCGCTGCCGCAGCACACGAAAATCATCGGCCCGATCACGATATAGGGGCCGGTGAAGTGCAGCATCGCCAGCAGCACCATGACAAAGCCGGCCGGGACCAGCACGATCGTGCCGATCGTGATCAGCCCGTCGACGCCGAGCCGGCCGGTCAGGCGATTGGACAGAAAGCTGCCCACCATAAAGCCCACCGGCGGCAGTGCTGCGTAAAAGCCGTAGTGTTCGGGGCTGATGCCGAAACTGCCGATCAGCACCGCCGGGGCGCCGGCGGCGAAGATGTTAAACCCGGCATGGGCGCCGGCGGCGGACAGGGTATAGCCGAGAAAGAGGCGGGCGCCGATCAGGCGGCGATAGCTCGCCAGCACGCCTTGGCCGCTCGCTCCGGCGGGCGAAATTGCGCCGCGGTCGGGGACATAGCGCAGCATCAGCGCGATGGTGCAGCAGGCGAGTGCGGCGACCGCCAAAAAATTCGCGCGCCAGCCGATCCATTGCTGCAGATAGCCGCCGAGCACCGGCGCGCAAACCTGCACCACGGTCGCGGCGAAGGCCCGCCCGGCAATGACTCGGGCAGCTTCCTCGAGACCCCAGATCTCGCGGATCAGGGCGCGGCCGACGACCATCCCGGCGCAGGCGCCGATCCCCTGAAGGATGCGCGCCGCGATCAGCATTTCGATGCTCGTGCTGGCGGCGCAGACGAGGCTGCTGACCGCGCTCAAAGCCAGGCCCCAGAGCACGGTCCGGCGCCGGCCGAGGCGATCTGACAGCGGCCCCAGCACCAGCATGCTGACCGCAAACGCCAGCAGATAGCCGACAAAGGTCAATTGCACCCGGGCGATCGAGGTATCGAAGGCGCGAGCGATCGCCGGGACCGAGGGAACATAGATGGTCGAGGCGACGATCCCCAGCGACGACGCGCCGGTCAGGCTCAACAACACGACCCGGCGGCGCAGCGGGCTGAAGCCGTCCGCCGCCATCGAGGCATCGTCCAGAGGCTCACGCATGGCCGAGAACTCGCCGGCGGATTGGGCGAGAATACCCCAGTTTGGCGTTTGCCAGCCTGCCGCTCGAAACCCGCTCGGCGGCCTTGACGCTGCGGGTCCGGCAGCCCCGGCGGGATAGCCCGGTCAGCCGGACCGGCCGGCGCGCCAGCCAGTGGTCGAGCGGCGCGACCGGCAGCGTCCGCTCCTCGCCGTCGCAATCGGGCAGCAGCAGAACGGTCAGCCGTCGGGTTCCGGCGGGCCAGGCGATCTCCAGGCGTCGGATCGGCGCCCCGGCGGCGCGCTGACCGGCGCGATCCTCATGACGCGCCAGCTCGGATACCGGGGTGCCGGCGCCTGAGGGCGGCCCGTGCAGCTGATCGGCCGGACCGCGCGCAAACGAGCGCGGCGGCGCCGGCAGGACCAGCTCAAAGCGCGCGCCCGCCGGCTCCAGGATGCGGGCGACGAGCCGGTCGCCGCCCAACCGAAATCGGGCGAAGGTTCCGGCCAGGCTCATCATCTCGGCGCTGGTGTGGATCGCCCAGGCGATGTCCCCGCAGCTGCCGGGATCGACCTCGTCCTGGATGACGACCTCCCGCCCGATCAGCGCCGCCCCGCGGCGCACCGTGCCGGCAGGCTTGCCGTAGGCTGCCGACAGATCGAACACCACCCATTTGCTGTCACCCTCGACGCAGCTGCCGATGATCGTCGCCGGCGCATCCGGCACCTGGCCGCGCCCGCCGATGGTCAAGGTGTTGTGCCCGGCCGCCTGGTTGCGGTAGTAGCGCCAGCGCAGCCCCGATCGGCGGTCGTCGCCGTGGTCGAAGTAGCCGGGCAAATCATACTCGTCCGGGCCGAGATCGACGACCCAGCGGTGCCGCGCGCCGTCGAGGACGAAGCTGCCGGCATCGGCCTGAGCGTGCAGGGTCACGTCTTCCGGGCGCGTGGCGCCGCCGTCCGGACGGCGCGACGAATTCCCGCCCTTGATCGCCAGATAGACCGGGTGCGCCGGCGGCGCGCCGGACCAGGTATTGCGGAAGCAGGCGAGATCGGCGCTGTGAAACACCTTGCCGGTCGGCAGGCCGAGCGCCAAAGGGCTCGCCGGCTGCGGTCCGGGCCAGATCGCGGCGAAGGGCAGCTGCCAGCCCTCGGGGCGGCCGAGCAGCCAGCCGTCGATCCCCCGCCGGAAGCGGTGCGCCAGCCAGACCAGCGGCGCCACGTCGAAATTGTGCTCCGAATCGGCAAAATTGAAGGCCGCTCCAAACGGCCCTACCGCATGCAGGGCGAAGTCGCCAGTCTGGGCGAAGCCCGGGCGTTCGGCAAGGCCGAAGCTGTCGCCGAGCGCGCCCTCCAGCGCCGCAACCATCAGACCGGCGTAGCGCATCGCCAAGGACCAGTAGCTCAGCCCCTCGCGCCAGGCTCCGTCCGGGGCCAAGGCGGCAAACACGTTCCAGGCCGAAGCGAGGCCGCTCTGCACGAGGCTCGCCGATAATGCCCGGTGCCGGCGCATGACGGCGAGTGCGGCGATGGCGATCCCGGCGTTCGAGACGAGGGCGCAATTATCGCGGCGCTTCGGCCACATCAAGGCGGGATCGGCGAAGGCCGCCTGCGCCGGCTCCAGCACGCAGCGCAGGATCGCGTCTTCCATCGCCCGCCGCTCCGGCGGCGCGAGCTTGTCGTAGAGCCAGTCGTAGGCGAGGGCGACGGCGACGGCGATCTCGGCGCAATCGAGAAAGGAGCGGACCACAAGACGCTCCTTCCAGGTGGAAGCGGCGGCAAATCCAGAGAGCGCGGCGCGGCTTGCCGCCAATGCGAGGTCGGCGCCGGCGCCTTCGGCGGTAAGGGCGATGAACGCGGTGTCGACCAGACGCCGGGCCCGGCGTTTGAGCGCCGCGCGCGGGTCCGCCGGCTCCAGCCGCTGCAGCGGCGCCGCGCTCTCCGACGCTGCGATTTCCGACAATGTCCTGGCGGCGCGCGCCTGCAGGTCGGGGTCGGCCGCGCTGAGGCGGCGAATGCCGGGCACGGCGTTGCGGCGAAACAACAGATAGGGGTGGCGTGCGGCAAATTGCCCCACCGCGACCGCCGCGCCGGCCAGGTCCGGTCCGTCCTGGGTCTCGAGCTGGCGCGATCGCGCGTTGTCGAAAGGCAATCGAACTCCCCCAGGCGCCAGTATGACTATTGCCGAGGCCAGGGGGTTAGTTTTTATCCGCAGTTAATTAACTTTTGCTTTCTCGCCTCCCGGGACTCGGCAAAACGATGCTCCGTACAATCAGCCCGTCAAAATCGCGTCGGCGCCCTCGATGCGGGCGGCGAGCGCGGCGGCGAGAAAGCGGTCGATGTCGCCGTCGAGCACGGCGCCGGTGTTGGCGGTTTCGACGCCGGTGCGCAGATCCTTGACCATCTGATAGGGCTGCAGGACGTAGGAGCGGATCTGGTGGCCCCAGCCGATATCGGTCTTGGTCGCGTTCATCGCGTCGGCCACCGCCTCGCGCCTCTGCAGCTCGAGCTCGTAGAGCCGGGCGCGCAGCATGGCCAAGGCGTGGGCGCGGTTCTGGTGCTGCGAGCGCTCGCTCTGGCAGGCGACGACGATGCCGGTCGGGCATGTGGGTGATGCGCACCGCGCTGTCGGTCTTGTTGACGTGCTGGCCGCCGGCGCCCGACGAGCGGTAGGTGTCGATGCGCAGATCCTTGTCGTTGATCTCGATCTCGATCTTGTCGTCGACCACCGGATAGACCCAGACCGAGGCGAAGCTGGTGTGGCGGCGGGCGTTCGAATCGAACGGCGAGATGCGCACCAGGCGATGGACGCCGCTCTCGGTCTTGAGCCAGCCATAGGCGTTGGGGCCGCTGACCCGGACCGTCGCCGATTTGATGCCGGCCTCCTCGCCGGCGCTTTCCTCGAGCCACTCGACCTTGTAGCCGTGCGCCTCGGCCCAGCGCACATACATGCGCAGCAGCATCTCGGCCCAGTCCTGCGCCTCGGTGCCGCCGGCGCCGGCATTGACCTCGAGATAGCAGTCGTTGCCGTCGGCCTCGCCCGACAGCAGGCTTTCGAGCTCGCGCCTGGCCGCCTCGGCGCGCAGCTTTTCGAGGCTCGCCTCGGCTTCGGCGACGATCTGCGGCTCGCCCTCGGCCTCGCCCAATTCGATCAGTTCGAGCGCGTCGTCGACCTCGCGCTCGATGCGCCGATAGCCGCCGATCGCGTGGTCGAGCCGGGTGCGCTCGCGCATCAGCTTTTGCGCCGCGGCGGGATCGTTCCAGAGCGTCGGGTTTTCGGCCTCGGCGTTCAGTTCGGCGAGGCGCCGGGTTGCGCTATCCCAGTCAAAGATGCCTCCTCAGCAGCGCCAGCGATTTCTCGATGTCGCCGGCGGCCGCCTCGATTTCGGCGCGCATGGCTTCGCTCCGTTTGTCGATTACAGGGGCTGCGGATAGGAGTGCAGCAAGTAGGCGGTGCCGCTAATAAAGCCCGCCGGTGCCGCCGGCTGGAGCGCCGTGCGCCGGCATCGATTGCCTGCGCGGCGCCGGACCCGGCGGCGCCGATCCGCGCTCGCCGCCCGCCGGATGCGCTGGCGGATTGCGGGGGATTGCCGCCCGCGCGTCGCCGCTGCTGGTATGCGGCTCGGTTGGCTGCCGCCCGACTGGCTGGCCCGGTCTGGGCGCGTCCAGTCTGGCCGGCATCGGGCTGGCTGCCGTCAGTCTGGCTGGTCGAGACCGCCGGCGCCCCGTTTTCGGCCGGAACGCCGGAGCGCCACATCGCGGCCTTGCCGGGCGCGGTGCCGGGCTTGTAGGCCTCGTAGATCGCCGGCGCGTCGCCGGAGACCGGCAGGCCGGTCGCGGCGCTGACCCGGTAAAGCTCAGACCCGGCGGGATGCGGAAATCGGTCGCCGGCGTATCCTTCAGCGCCGCGATCATGAAATCGCGGAAGATCGGCGCCGCGACGATGGCCGCCTGTCTCGTCCTTGCCGAGGCTGCCCGGCTCGTCATAGCCGACATAGACGCCGGCGGCGAGGTCGGGGGTGAAGCCTTCGAACCAGGCGTCGCGGAAATCGTTGGTGGTGCCGGTCTTGCCGGCGATCGGCTTGTCGACCGCCTTGACCGCATCGCCGGTGCCGCGCTGCACCACGCCCTCCATCATCGTCACGACCTGATAGGCCGAGCCGGGGTCGGCCACCTGCTCGCGCGTATCGGGGATCATCGGCACCGGCTGGTGGTGCCATTCGACATCGCTGCAGCCGTCGCAAGGCCGGTCGTCGGCGCGGAAGATGGTCTTGCCGTTGCGGTCCTGGACCCGGTCGATCAGGGTCGGGGTGATGCGCTTGCCGCCATTGACCAGCATCGCATAGGCGGCGGTCAGCCGCAGCGGCGTCGTCTCGCCGGCGCCGAGGGTCATCGCATATTCGTGCGGCACGTGGTCCATGATGCCGAAGCGCTCGATGGTCTTGGCGATCGGATCCATGCCGATCATCGTCGCCAGGCGGACGGTCAGGGTATCGATCGACTGTTCGAGCCCGATGCGCAGCGGGGTCGGCCCGCGGAAACTGTCGCGCTCGTAATTGGTCGGCGACCACATCGGCAGCCCGGGGCCCTGCGGCAGCGAGATCGGCGCGTCGCTGACCAGAGTCGACGGCGTAAAGCCGTGGTCGAGCGCGGTCAGAAAGACGAACGGCTTGATCGCCGAGCCGGTCTGCCGATAGGCCTGGGTCGCCCGGTCGAACTGGCTGATCGCAAAGCTGAAGCCGCCGCTCATCGCCAGCACCCGCCCGGTATGCGGGTCGATGACGACGAGCGCGCCGGACACTTCGGGCACCTGGCACAGGGTGAAGCCGGCCGGGCCGCGGCGGCTCGCGGCGGCGCCGTCTTGACGGACTTGCCGGCCGGATCGGCCGCCGCCCGACGGGCTTGCCGCGCCGGTCTTTGCCCGCGGCCTTCGCCGGAGGCGCCTCGATCGGGGCGACCATGACGACATCGCCGGGCTTGACCACATCGCCGGCGCCGCGCGGAAAGGGTCCGACGCCGCCGTTGCGGTAGCGCGGCCGGGCCCAGCGCATCTGGGCGAACGGGATCTGCCCGGTGTCGCCATTTGCAAAGCCGATCGCCGCGTCGCCCGGTGCGGCGCGCAGCACCACCGCCAGGCGCCAGCCGACATCGGTGGCGACCGCCGGCACCGGGACCGCCGCGAGCGGCGCGGCCCAATCGTCCTTGGGGTCGATATGGGCGATCGCGCCGCGCCAGCCGTCATGGCCGTGATCATAAGCGATCAGCCCGTCGCGCAGCGCCTGGTCGGCTTCCGCCTGGAGGCGCGGGTCGAGGCTGGTGCGCACCGACAGGCCGGCCTCGTAGAGCGTCTTCTCGCCATAGCGCGCGAGCAGCTCGCGCCGGACCTCCTCGGCGAAATAGGGCGCCTTGACCTCGCTGGCCTCTCGCGATGGCGCAGCACGATCGGCTCCGCCTTGGCCGCATCCGCCGCCGCGCGGCTGACGTAGCCGTCCTCGACCATGCGGTCGAGCACCCAGTCGCGGCGCGCCGTCGCCGCCTGCGGAAAGCGCGCCGGGTTGTAGCGGTTCGGCGCCTTCGGCAATCCGCCGAGAAACGCCGCCTCGCCGAGGCTCAGCTGGTCGAGCGACTTGTCGAAATAGGTCATCGCCGCGGCGGCGACGCCGTAGGCGCCCGAGCCGAGATAGATTTCGTTCAGATAGAGTTCGAGGATGCGGTCCTTGGGCAGCGCCTCCTCGATCCGGGTGGCGAGCAGGATCTCCTTGATTTTGCGCGTGACCGAGACCTCGTTGGTCAGCAGCATGTTCTTGGCGACCTGCTGGGTGATCGTCGAGGCGCCGATCGGCCGGCGACCGCCTCGCAGCCGGCCGATATCGGTGACGCCGCGCGCAGGATCGACAACGGGTCGATGCCGTGATGGGTGTAGAAGTTTTTGTCCTCGGCCGAGATGAAGGCGTCGGAAACCGGTTTGGGGATCGCCTGGATCGGCACGAAAACCCGCCGCTCGGTCGCATATTCGGCCAACAGCCGGCCGTCGCCGGCCTGCACCCGCGTCGTGATCGGCGGCTGATAATTGGCCAGCTGCTGATAGTCCGGCAGGTCGCGGCCGAAATACCAGATCGTGATCCCGGCAAATCCGGCCGCCGGCGATCGCCAGAATGACCGCGCAGACGAAAAGAAACCTGATGAGCTTGACCATTCATCCGACGCGGCGAGACGCGGGCGCTCCGGTTGCCACCGATCGCCGCGACGATCCCGGCCTTCGCGGCGGCGCCTTATATGCGCCAGCGGGCCGGCCATTCCAAGTAGTGTTTCGGCGACGGTCGAGGCCCGGCGACGGCCGCCGCGCTGCGGCGAGCGGCGGACGAGACCATTGTAGCGGAGCGGTTACCAATATACATTGTGTTTGCGAAAAACCGCCGTCCGCCTGCCGGGCGCCGCGCCCGGCCGGGGATCGCTTTGCCAGCCCGCATGATCGGTGGCTTTGCCGCCGCGCCGGGACAGAGCGTCGGGCGACGCGGATCGTACGAACCCGAGGCCGTCCCCTGACGAGATTTGCCGATGGCCGATATCCAATCGTTCCCAGAGGGCATGAGTTCAGGCGTTGCCGGCTTCCTTACCCACGGGATCGCGCCGCCGGCCGAATTTCGCGCGGCCGCGGCAGCGCGCCCCGGAGTTACGCCCGAATGGCAAAGCGCATGCTCATCGATGCCACACATCCGGAAGAGACCCGGGTGGTGGTGCTCAACGGCAATCGTCTCGAAGAGTTCGATTTCGAATCGTCGACAAAGCAGCAGGTAAAAGGCAACATCTATCTGGCCAAGGTGACGCGCGTCGAGCCGTCGCTGCAAGCGGCCTTTGTCGAATACGGCGGGAATCGCCACGGCTTTCTCGCATTTAGCGAGATCCACCCCGATTACTTCCGGATCCCGGTCGGCGACGGGCGGCCACCGGCGGGGCATGGCCGGCGCGCCTGGATCGCGGCGGGCCCGGACGGCGCCGGCGACGCTGCCGACGATGCCGGGGTACCGCTCGAGACCGCGCTTCCGGAGCCGGTCGCGGTCGCCGCGGCGGGCGTCGGACGGCGATGACGAACCCGTCGGCAACGAACCGGCTGCCGCGCCGGCATGGATTAGCGTGGCGGCTGCCCCGGCCAGCTTGGTCGACGTGGCCGAGGCGCCGGCCGAGCTCCGCGCGCCCGATGAATGGCCGCGAGCCGAATAGGGCATGAGCCGGATGACGGGCGCGGGCCGGATGAAGGCTGGGGGCCGGCTGCGGATCTGCCGAGCCGGCGCCGGCGCAGGCGGGCCGGCTGTTGCGGCAGGATGGCGAATCGACGCCGACCGTTCGCCGACTGAGGATGGCGGCGGCCGCCGCCTTCGACGAGGCGATCGCCGGGCGGCAGATCGCGCCCGCGGCCGAAGAGAGCGCGGTCGCGCGCCGAGGCGCGCGAGCCCGGCGATGGCGAGGCCGGCGACGCCGAGATCATCGAAACGCTCGGCGGCGACGAGTTCGAGGAGGCCGAGCGGCAGCGCTCGCGCGCGCCGCGTCACTACAAGATCCAGGAGGTGATCAAGCGCCGGCAGATCATGCTGGTGCAGGTCGCCAAGGAGGAGCGCGGCAACAAGGGTGCGGCGCTGACCACCTATCTCTCGCTGGCCGGCCGCTATTGCGTGCTGATGCCGAACACCGCGCGCGGCGGCGGGGTTTCGCGCAAGATCACCAGCATCAGCGACCGCCGCCGGCTGAAGGACATCCTCGAGGAGCTCGACATCCCCGAGGGCATGGGGGTCATCGTGCGCACCGCCGGGGCCGAGCGCTCGAAGGCCGAGATCAAGCGCGACTACGAATACCTGCTGCGGCTGTGGAACGAGATCCGCGAGCTGACATTGCAGTCGACCGCGCCGGCGCTGATCTACGAGGAAGGCAATCTGATCAAGCGGTCGATCCGCGATCTCTATACCCGCGACATCGACGAGGTGCTGGTCGAAGGCGAGGAAGGCTATCGCACGGCAAAGGCGTTCATGCAGATGCTGATGCCGAGCCACGCCAAGCGGGTCCAGCCCTATCGCGACCCGCAAATCGGGCTGTTCCACCGCTTCCAGGTCGAGAGCCAGATCGACGCGATCCACTCGCCGATCGTCCAGCTGCGCTCGGGCGGCTATGTGGTGATCAACCAGACCGAGGCGCTGGTCGCGATCGACGTCAATTCCGGCCGATCGACGCGCGAGCGCAACATCGAAGAAACCGCGCTGCGCACCAATCTCGAAGCGGCCGAAGAGATCGCGCGCCAGCTACGGCTGCGCGACCTCGCCGGGCTGATCGTGATCGACTTCATCGACATGGAGGAGCATCGCAACAACGGGGCGGTCGAGCGGCGGCTCAAGGACGCGCTGAAGAACGACCGGGCCCGCATCCAGGTCGGCCGCATCAGCCCGTTCGGGCTGCTGGAGATGTCGCGCCAGCGGCTGCGGCCGTCGCTGGTCGAGGCCTCGACCCAGCCCTGCCCGCATTGCGGCGGCTCCGGCTTTATCCGCTCGACCGAATCGACCGCCCTCTATGTGCTGCGTTCGATCGAGGAGGAAGGGATCCGGCGCCGCTCGGCCGAGGTTTGCGTCTATGTGCCGACCATGGTCGCGCTCTACATCCTCAACCATAAACGCGATTTGCTGGCGCAGCTCGAATCGCGCTACGGCATCCATGTGCTGATGGCGCAGGACGATACGCTGATCCCGCCGGCGTTCCGTCTCGAAAGGCTGCGCGCCTACGGACCCGGCGAGGCGGTGGCGGTTGCGCCGGCGCCGCTGACCCAGGCGATCGAGATCGACGAGGAAGAGCCGGAGGAGGACGCCGAGGAAGCCGACGAAGCGGTCGATAGCGAGGCGAATTGAAACGGCGCCGAGGCGAACCGCAATGGCGCCGAGGCCGAGGAGGAGCGCGGCCGCGCTCGCCGCCGCCGCCGCCGCCGCCGCCGGCACGAGGACGAACCCCTCCCCCGCGGCGCCGCTGCGGCCCCGCCCGCACCCGGTGCTGCCGAAGACGAAGCCGGCGAGCCGGTCGCCGCGGCCGGACGCGAGGCCGGCGAGGAGCAGACCGGCGAGGACGACGCGGACGGCGACAAGCAGCGCCGGCGCCGCGGGCGGCGCGGCGGCAGACGGCGCGGGCGGCGCGAGGACGGCCCGGAACCCGGTCTCGATACCGGTTTCGATGCCGGTCTCGGCGGTGCGCATCCGGCTGCGGTGACGGTCGAACTGGTGCCGACCGCGGATGATAATGGCGACACCCGGCATGACGGGTTCGAGTTCGCCGAGGGCGGCCTGGCGGCGGTCGAAACGGCGGCGCCGTGGGCGGTGGAGATCCTCGCCGCGATGCCGGCCGAAGCGCCGGCTGAAATGCCCGGCGAAACGCCCGCCGAAATGCCCCGCGAAATGCCTGCCGAAATGCTGGGGCTAGCGGCGGCCACCGAGATCGAGACCGCGAGCCTGCCGGCGCTCGCTGGCGAACCGGCCGGTGCCGCGGCGCCCGGCTGGAACGGGGCGGCCGGCGCGGCGACGCAGCGGCCGGAACCGATCGTGATCCTCGATCAGGCGAGCGGCAACGCCGCCGCGGCCGATCCGCATCCGCCGGGCGAGATTGCCGTGCTCCCGCTTGCGGCCGCGACGCAAGACAGCGAGCCCGAACCGGGCGCGCCGCTTCTGACGGCGGCGGAGGAGAGCTTTGCCGCGGCGCCGGAGCCGGAACCGCCGGCGATGCTCCGCCCCGAAGCGGTCCCGGCGGCCGAGGCGGTCCAGGCGGCCGAGGCGGCCGAGATGGTCCAGGCGGTGACGGAAAAGCCGGCAAACCCTCGCAAGGGCTGGTGGCAGCGGCTGATCCAGTCGTGAACCGCCCTGGCGGCGGGAGACGGCGGCCGCCGCGGCTTGCCGCGGCTTGGTCGCAATTCTATTCTAATCGCGTCGAGCGGGCCGCCGGGATCCGCCTCTGGGGGCCTGGCCGGCATCCGGCTGATCGTGCTGTTGAAAGCGGCGCCAATGGCTTTTCGCGGTTTTGTCCGAACCACCGCCGTCCTGGTCGCCGCGGCATTCGCCTTGGGCCGGGTCGCGTTCGCGCATGAAGCCGGCGGCAGCGCCAGCCTGTTGCGCGACACCGAGATCGAAGGCGACATCCGCACGATGATGACGCCAATCTGGAAGGCGGCCGGGCTCGACCCTGACGCCGTCCACGTCTATCTGGTGGCGGATGACAGCATCAACTCGTTTGTCGCCGGCGGTCAGAACATCTTTGTCAATTCCGGCCTGGTGCTGCGCGCCAAGACGCCGAACCAGCTGATCGGCGTGCTGGCGCACGAGACTGGACACATTGCCGGCGGGCATCTGTACAAGGGCGCCGATGCGATGCGCGACGCCAGCATCGAAGAGATCCTGGCGATGGTGGCCGGGGTGGCCGCGACGGTGGCGTCGCGGGGCAGCGATGGCGGCGCCGCGCTGCTCGGCGCGGCCGGTGTCGGGCAGCGCGCCTTTCTGCAGTTCTCGGTGACCCAGGAAGCCACCGCCGATCACGCGGCGATGAATTTTCTCGATGCAACCCATCAATCGGCGCGCGGGCTGCTGCAGTTTTTCGAGGTGCTGCAAAGCGAGGAAATGCTGACCGGGACCAAAGAGGACCCCTATCTGACCGACCACCCGCTGACCCAGGAGCGGATCGACTATGTTCGCGACCATGTCGAGCGCTCGCCTTGGTCGAATGTCCCGGACACGCCGGCCAATATCGCGTTGCTCGACCGCATCAAGGTCAAGCTCGCCGCGTTCACCGAGCCGCCCTCGACGACCCTGGCGAAATATCCGGCAGAGGACCGGTCGGTTCTGGCGCGCTACGCCCGGGCGATCGCCAATTACCGGATACCCGATCTCGACAAGGCGGTGCCGCAGATCGACGCGCTGATCCGCGATTATCCGCAAGACCCCTATTTCCGTGAGCTGAAAGGGCAAATGCTGTTTGAGAACGGGCATATCGCCGATGCGGTCGGCCCCTATCAGGAGGCGGTCCGCCTCGATCCCGACGCACCGCTGCTGCGGATCGAACTTGCCCAGGTCTATGTCGAAAATCACGATCCGGCGCAGAACAAGCTGGCGATCGCCTATCTGAGCGATGCGCTGCGCAGCGAGGACAAGGATGTCGACGCCTGGCACCTGCTGGCGACGGCCTATGGGCGCGACAATCAGATCGGCATGGCGGCGCTGTCGCTGGCCGAGGAAGGGCTCGCCGCCGACAATAAGAAAGATGCGGTCGGGGAGGCCGGCCGGGCCGAGCATCTGCTGCCCAAAGGCAGCGCCGCCCATGCCCGCGCACAGGAGATCCGCAGCCAGGCCAAGGATCTCGACGATTAGGATTGAACCGAGCCCAGCGTCCCGCCGGGCGCCGGATTGAAGGAGCTGATGTTGATGCTGGTTCGCGCACGACCCTGGTCCTGGCGCTCGCCTGTGTGTTGCTCGCGGCCCTGCCGATCGGCTCGGGCCGGGC
Source organism: uncultured Alphaproteobacteria bacterium (assembly GCA_963814805.1). GTDB lineage: Bacteria > Pseudomonadota > Alphaproteobacteria > ATCC43930 > CGMCC-115725 > AP-15. The sequence goes on from CAWFER010000023.1 coordinate 80,804, forward strand.
GGCGGCGCCGACGCCGAATGCAACGCCAGAAATATCGAGGCGATCATCCACGACTATCTGATGAACCACCCCGACGTGGTGATCGCCGCGCTGCGCTCGGCCCAAGCCAAGCTCGACCGCGACAGCGACGCGAAGGCGTCGCAAATGGTGGTGCAGCGCGGAAGCGACATCTTCGAGGACCCGGCGACGCCGGTCGGGGGCAATCCGCAGGGCGATGTCTCGATCGTCGAGTTCTTCGATTACCGCTGCCCCTATTGCAAGCAGGTGCAACCCTCGCTGGAACATTGCTGAAGCAGGACCCGAAGCTGCGTCTGGTCTATAAGGAGTTCCCGATTCTCGGGCCGGCCTCGGTCACCGCCCGCGCGCCGCGCTCGCCGCGCAGCGCCAGGGCAAATACGACGCCTTTCACGCGGCGATGATGGCGGAGCGCGGCCAGATCACCGACGACACGATCTATCAGGTGGCCGCCTCGGTCGGGCTCGATATCGGCCGGCTCAAGCGCGACATGGCGGCGCCCGAGATCGCACAGCAGCTGCAGGCCAATCTGGCGCTCGCCGATGCGCTCAACATCCACGGCACCCCGGCCTTTATCGTCGGCGACCAGGTCGTCCCCGGTGCGGTCGATATCGGCGCGCTGAAGACCATGGTCGCCGACGCGCGCAAGCGGCTAGCGGCGGGGCGGCCCGCCGGGGCTCCCCGGCCCTCCACCTTTAGTGTCCGCGTCGGGCTGGCGATCGGGATGCGCCGCCTGGAACGGCGCGAGCTTCATGCAGCTCTCGAAAATCCGGGCGATCGTCGGATAGGGGGCCATGTCGAGCCGGTAGCGTTCGGCATTGACGATCTGGGGGACAAGGGCATGTCGGCGAGACCGGGTTGGTCGCCGTGGCAGAACATGCCGGTGCGGCGATCGTGGGCGAGCAGCGCTTCCATGGCCTGAAAGCCGGCATCGATCCAGTGGTTGTACCAGGTCGCGATATCATCCGGTTCGCGGCCCAGATCATGCGTCAGGTAGCGCAGCACCCGCAGATTGTTGATCGGATGGATGTCGCAGGCGACAATATCGGCCAGTCCGCGCACCCGCGCCCGCTCGGCCGGGGTCGGCGGCAACAAGGGCGGGTCGGGATGGGTCTCGTCGAGATATTCGATGATCGCCAGCGACTGGATCAAGATCATGTCGCCATCATCGAGCGCCGGGACCAGGCCTTGCGGGTTGACCGCGCGGTAATCGGGACTGGCCTGGTCGTTGCGCCGCAGATGAATCGGGACCGTCTCGTAGGGGAGGCCCTTCAGGTTGAGGGCGATGCGGACGCGAAACGCCGCCGATGAGCGAAAAAAACCGTAGAGCTTCATTTCCCCCCTCGCTGGTCCATATCGAATTGTCCGACGGGATCCGCGACCACCCGCCCTGCCGAACGTAGCCGATCCCGCGAGCGAATAGAAGAACGCGGCGCGGGGTGGGCGTCAATCTCCGGGCCTGCCGCAACTTCGAAGACGAAGGGTGTCTTGCCGGATGGCGGTTTCTCCGACGCATCTTTTGCGCAATGGAGGTCAGGGGCGCGCTCGGCCCGGTCGATTTGGCCAACCCGATGCTGCGCCCGACCCGGCCGCCCCACCGGCTATGGATTATCGCCCTGCGCTGCGCCGCGGGATTGGCGTCGCAGGCGGTGCTGTGGCCGCGATCGCGCTGGCCCAGACCGATTCTTCGGCAACCGGCGCCGCTGCAGCGCGGACCGGAGACGACGGTGGTGCTGCCGCCGGTCGAGGTGATCGCGGCGACGCCGCTGCTCGGCTCCGGGGTCGATCGCAACACGGTGCCGGCGCGAGACGCAGGTGCTGACCGACCAGGACATCACCCGCGACGGCAGCGCCGACGCGCTGCGGGCGCTGAACGAGACGGTCGCCGGCGTCAACCTCGATTCCGCCTCGGGCAATCCGTATCAGCCGAGCCTGTTCTATCACGGCTTCGAGGCGTCGCCGTTGCAGGGCAACGCCGCAGGGGCTTGCGGTCTATGTCAACGGCGTCGCGCTTCAACCAGGCCTTCGGCGACACGGTCAATTGGGACCTGATGCCCGAGCATGGCGATCGACCGGATGAACCTGGAGGGCTCGAACCCGGTGTTCGGGCTGAACGCGCTCGGCGGCGCGCTGAACGTGCAGATGAAGAACGGCTTCACCTATCACGGCGGCGAGATCGAGCTGCTCGGCGGTTCGTTCGCATACTACCAGGGGCGAATTGCAATACGGCGAGCAGGCGGCAACACCGCCGCCTATGTCGCGGCGAGCGGGCTGCACCAGGGCGGCTGGCGCGACCTGCAATCCTCCGACCTCGGCAATTTCTACGGCGACCTCGGCTGGCGCGGCGAGCGCGGCGAGGTGCATGTCAACGCTGACCGCGGCCCAACCCGGCTGAACGGTCCGGGCACCTCGCCGGTCGAACTGCTGGCGGTCGATCCCGCGGCGCAGTTCACCGCCCCCAACCAGATCAGCAACAAATATATGCAGGTCAGCCTGTATCGGGAACCTATGACGTCAGACGACACGCTCAGTGCAGGCGTCACCTACTACTACAATTATTTCTTGCAGCAAGTCACCAACGGCAATGCTCCGAATGTCACGCCTTGCAACGACGGCTCGGGCTTGCTGTGCGTAGATGCCCGGCGCGTCTTCACCACCGACCGCGGCGGCGCCCCGATCCCGGCCTTTCTGAACGGCGGCCCCTATTCCGAACTGGATCAGCAGACGACCAACACCAACGGCTATGGCGCCTCGCTGCAGGCGACCGACACTCAGGAGTTGTTCGGGCATCATAACCACCTCGTCGCCGGCTTCAGCTTCGACGGCGCCCAGACCTTGTTCGGCGCCAGCACCTAGATCGGCGGGCTGTCGCTGGAGGATCGGGTGTTCGCCGGTCCCGGCATCATCCTCGATCAGGCCGACGGATCGATCGCGCCGGTTCGGGTGGCGATCGCCAACGCCTATTACGGCGCCTTCTTCACCGACACCGTCGACTTCACCCCGCAGCTGTCGGGCAACGTGGCGGGCCGGTTCAACTTCGCGCAGATCGACCTCGCCGATCAGCTCGGCGGCGGCTTGACCGGCAATCACAGCTACAGCCGATTCAACCCGTCGGCGGCCTGACCTACAAGATCCCGCCATGGCTGAACGTCTACGCCAGCTATGCGGACGCCAACCGGGCGCCGACGCCGGCGGAACTGAGCTGCGCCAGCGCCGCCAGCCCTGCAGCCTGGCCAATTTCTTTGTCGGCGACCCCAATTTGCAGCAGGTCGTTTCGCACACGATCGAGGCCGGGCTGCGCGGCGAGTTCCAACCTTTCGCCGGTGCGACCGCCTATCTTCCGACCTCGCCTACTACCACGCGGCACTCGACAACGACATCGTGTTCGTCAACAGCCCGATCCAGGGCCGGGCCTTCTTTCAGAATGTCGGCAGGACGCTGCGGCAGGGCGTCGATCTCGATTTCAAGCTCAAGACCGACCGCCTGCTCGCCTGGATCGCCTATTCCTACATCGACGCGACTTTTCAAAGCGGCTTTACCGAAGTCAGCGAGAACAACCCCGGCGCCGACGCCAACGGCAATATCCAGATCCAGCCCGGCGACCATTTGCCCGGCATCCCGGCAAACCAATTCAAGCTCGGCGTCGACTATAAGGTGACCGAGGCCTGGACCGTCGGCGGCACCGGCATCGCCGCGGCCGGGCAGTTCCTATTCGGCGACGAGGCCAATCTGACGCCAAAGACGCCGCCCTATTTTGTGCTGAACCTGCATACGAGCTATCAGGTCACCAAGAACCTGCAGCTGTTCGGGCTGGTCGAGAACGCCTTCAACGCGACATATTACACCTTCGGCACTTTTTCGCCGACCTCGTCGGTGCCGATCGTCCAGGCGCCCGGCGCCGCCGATCCGCGCAGCTACAGCCCGGCTGCGCCGATCGCCGTCACCGTCGGCGTCCGCGCAACATTCTGAGCGCGGTCGCTAGCCGGGGCGGCGCCAGGGTTTTTTTTTTTTTTTTTTTTTTTTTTTTTTTTTTTTTTTTTTTTTTTTTTTTTTTTTTTTTTTTTTTTTTTTTTTTTTTTTTTTTTTTTTTTTTTTTTTTTTTTTTTTTTTTTTTTTTTTTTTTTTTTTTTTTTTTTTTTTTTTTTTTTTTTTTTTTTTTTTTTTTTTTTTTTTTTTTTTTTTTTTTTTTTTTTTTTTTTTTTTTTTTTTTTTTTTTTTTTTTTTTTTTTTTTTTTTTTTTTTTTTTTTTTTTTTTTTTTTTTTTTTTTTTTTTTTTTTTTTTTTTTTTTTTTTTTTTTTTTTTTTTTTTTTTTTTTTTTTTTTTTTTTTTTTTTTTTTTTTTTTTTTTTTTTTTTTTTTTTTTTTTTTTTTTTTTTTTTTTTTTTTTTTTTTTTTTTTTTTTTTTTTTTTTTTTTTTTTTTTTTTTTTTTTTTTTTTTTTTTTTTTTTTTTTTTTTTTTTTTTTTTTTTTTTTTTTTTTTTTTTTTTTTTTTTTTTTTTTTTTTTTTTTTTTTTTTTTTTTTTTTTTTTTTTTTTTTTTTTTTTTTTTTTTTTTTTTTTTTTTTTTTTTTTTTTTTTTTTTTTTTTTTTTTTTTTTTTTTTTTTTTTTTTTTTTTTTTTTTTTTTTTTTTTTTTTTTTTTTTTTTTTTTTTTTTTTTTTTTTTTTTTTTTTTTTTTTTTTTTTTTTTTTTTTTTTTTTTTTTTTTTTTTTTTTTTTTTTTTTTTTTTTTTTTTTTTTTTTTTTTTTTTTTTTTTTTTTTTTTTTTTTTTTTTTTTTTTTTTTTTTTTTTTTTTTTTTTTTTTTTTTTTTTTTTTTTTTTTTTTTTTTTTTTTTTTTTTTTTTTTTTTTTTTTTTTTTTTTTTTTTTTTTTTTTTTTTTTTTTTTTTTTTTTTTTTTTTTTTTTTTTTTTTTTTTTTTTTTTTTTTTTTTTTTTTTTTTTTTTTTTTTTTTTTTTTTTTTTTTTTTTTTTTTTTTTTTTTTTTTTTTTTTTTTTTTTTTTTTTTTTTTTTTTTTTTTTTTTTTTTTTTTTTTTTTTTTTTTTTTTTTTTTTTTTTTTTTTTTTTTTTTTTTTTTTTTTTTTTTTTTTTTTTTTTTTTTTTTTTTTTTTTTTTTTTTTTTTTTTTTTTTTTTTTTTTTTTTTTTTTTTTTTTTTTTTTTTTTTTTTTTTTTTTTTTTTTTTTTTTTTTTTTTTTTTTTTTTTTTTTAAAAAAAAAAAAAAAAAAAAAAAAAAAAAAAAAAAAAAAAAAAAAAAAAAAAAAAAAAAAAAAATTTTTTTTTTTTACGGTGCGTGAGCGAAGGCGTCGGCGATCGCGGTGAATGCGGGTTTGGGCCGCAGATCGGCGTCGAACGGCAGCGGCCGGGAAGGCAGCCCGTCCTTGCGCCATTTCACCTGATTGGTCTCGCGCCGGACGATCCAGCTGTGCCGGTCGGACAGGCCCCAGGTCACCACCATCTTGACCGCCGGCTCGTCGAGCGCGGCGTCGAGAAACCGCCGGTAGGTGTCGGCAACCAGCCTATCGCGAATCGCGATGTCGGCCGGCGCGTGCTCGTCGGTAACATCGAGTTCGGTAATCTGGATGGTCAGGCCGAGGCCGGCGATGTCGGCGAGAAAACGGCGCAGCACCGCCGGCGAAAACGGCGGGCCGCCGACCGCATCGAGATGTGCCTGGATGCCGACCGCGTCGACCGGGGTGCCCGCCCTCTGCATCCGCTCCAGCAGATTGAGCAGGACCGTGCGGCGGGTATCCTGTTCGGGCGTGTCGAGCTCGACATCGTATTCATTGACCACGAGCCGCGCCTTGGGATCGGTTTCGCGCGCGGTGCGGTAGGCGAGGTCGAGATATCCGGGCCCGAGCGCGTCGAGAAACACCGCCTTGCGCAGCCCGTCGGGCCGGCCGTCCTTGGGCTCGATCGGCTCGTTGACCACGTCCCAGCTGTGGATGATGCCGCGATAGCGCCCGGCCAGCGAGCGGATCCGGGTGACGACGGCGCGCTGCTGCGCGGCTCGGTTCGGCAAGGTGAAAAACCAGTGCGGCGTGCGGTAATACCACAACAGATTGTGGCCGCGCAGTGCGAGCCTGCCTTCGACCGCGAACCCGGCAACGGTATCGGCCGGGCCGTAATCATCGTCGCCCGGCGCGCCGTGGTTCATGTCCAGCCATTTCATATCGTTCTCGGGCACGACGAGACTGGCCTGCTGCAGCACCAGGGCGGTGAAGGCCGGGTCATGGGTGATCTGCTTGGCCGAGATCGTGGTGCCGTAGAAGAGCCCCTTCTCGGCCGCGAGCTGGCGCAGCGCCGCGGTCTGCGCTGCGTTGGCGAGTGGCGGGAGCGCGGCGCCGATCCCCGCCCCAGCGCCGCCAAGGCGCCGGTGAGAACGCTGCGCCGCCGCGGCCCGCGCGGCTCGAAAGGCCTGCCGCTCATTGCGGCGGCGCCTTGCCGATCGGGGTGGCCGGCGGGACGCTGGCGTCGCCGGCGGCGAGATGCTCGAGGTTGGCCCGCGCCGCCATGTCTTCCGGGCTGCCGGGGGCGACCCGGCCGATCTCCTGCCAATCGCTGCGGGCGCCGGCGGTATCGCCTTCGAGGCGGCGGATATTGCCGCGCTCGAGCAACGCCGCGGCCGAATGCGGCTGCTGCGCCAGGGCGTTGTCGATATCGGCGCGCGCCGGGTCGAGGCGGTCGAGGGCGCGATAGGCCGAGGCGCGATAGATCAGCGCATCGACCCGGTCGGGGTGGGTCTGCAGCACCCGGTCGAGATCGCCGATGGCTCGGTCGTAATAGCCGGCCGAGGCCGCCGCTTCGGCGCGGTCGATCAACAGATCGGGATCGCCCGGCTGCAGGGATACCGCCTCGCCGGCCGCCGCATAGGCGCGCACCGGATCGCCGGCCAGCAGCCAGGCCTGTCCGGCCTGGTCGAGCACATCGGCGCGCAGCGACGCCGGCGCCGTCGTCATCGCCTTGGCCAGCGCCTCGAGATGGGTTGCCCCCTCCCGATAGCTGCCGAGCGCGATCAATGCCACCGCGGCGCAATGCTCGGCCGGATGCGCCCCGCCATGCGCGAACCAGGCCCGCGCCAGGCTCTGCGCCTCGCGCGGGTTCTGCCGGGTGAGGTTCATGCAGCGGGCATAGGTCTGGGCATCCGCTGCCGCCGAAACTGGCGGGCCCGCCGGCACCGGCGGCGGTGCCGCCGGCTTGGTCGCGTCCGCCGCCGCATCGCTCGCGGCCAACAGCAGCGGCAGCAGCAGCGGGAAAAACCGGCCGCTGCGCGCCCATCGCCAGACTGCCCGCATTCCCCTCACCGTGCTGTTCGCCGCTACCCATAGCACGGCGCGGCGTTGCCGCGGAATTGCGCGGCGGGTTACCATCGCAGCCGTCGGATCCGCCGTCGCGAGTAAGGATCATGAGCAGTAAGCGGGCGATCGGCCCCGGGGTCTGCCTTCGCCTTTGCGTCATGCGCGGGCATGAGCAGCGGCGCCGCGAGGTGCGATGCCGGCCGAGGCGCCATCGAGAACTTCCGGGCGCGGCATGGCGATGACGCGGCGCGGTGGTGAACCCGGCGACCCGGCATCTGTTCTGCTTTGGCCTCGGCTATAGCGCGCTGGCATTGGCGCGGATGATCGCCGGCGACGGGTGGACGTGTCACCGGCACCTGCCGCAGCGCCGACAAGGCGGCGGCGCTGCGGGCGCTCGGCTTTGCCACGTTGCCGTTCGACCGCGACCGGCCGCTCGCCGCCGGAGCCTTCAGCGGGGTCACCCATGTGCTGGTCTCGGCGCCGCCCGATAGCGCCGGCGATCCGGTGCTCGACCGCCATGGCGGCGACCTCGCCGAACTGCCCGGGCTCGCCTGGCTCGGCTATCTGTCGACCACCGGCGTCTATGGCGATCGCGGCGGCGGCTGGGTCGATGAGAGCGCGGCATTGCGGCCGAGCGGCGAGCGCGGCCGGCGCCGGGTGATCGCCGAGCAGGGCTGGCTCGATTTGTGGCGCGACCGCGGCGTACCGGTTCATATCTTCCGGCTGGCCGCGATCTATGGCCCCGGCCGCAGCCCGTTCGCGGCGTTGCGCGCCGGCACCGCCCGGCGGATCGACCGACCCGGCCAGGTATTCTCGCGCATCCATGTCGAGGATCTGGCGCGGGTGCTGCTGGCCTCGATCGGCCGGCCGCGGCCTGGCGCGGTCTACAATGTCTGCGACGACGAGCCGGCCGCGCCGGAGGCGGTGGTGGCCCATGCCGCCGCCCTGCTCGGCGTGCCGGCGCCGCCGCTGACGCCGCTCGCCGAGGCCGGGCTGTCGCCGATGGCGCTGAGCTTCTACGACGACAACAAGCGGGTGCGAAACGGATTGATCAAGCGCGAGCTGGGCGCCGTCCTGCGCTATCCCGATTATCGCGCCGGGCTCGCCGCGATCCTCGCCGCCGAGCCTGGAGCCTTGCCTAAATAGCCGCCATCCGGCAAGGTCGGGGGCAATTCGACAGCACACCGGGGCTCGCGCCCGGTTTGGGAGGAATGGCCATGACCGCTTACAACGTATTGATGATGGGGGCGTCGTACGGCTCGCTGCTGGCGACCAAGCTGCTGTTTGGCGGGCACAAGATCACCCTGGTCTGCCTGCCGGCCGAGATCGAGGCGTTCAACAATGACGGCGCCCGGGTGCGCCTGCCGATCCGGGGCCGGAAGGAGCCGATCGAGCTCGACTCGCGAAAACTGCCGGGCAGCCTGCGGGCCGCCGGCCCCGGCGATGTCGACCCGGCCGACTACGATCTGGTGGTGCTGGCGATGCAGGAGCCGCAATACCGCTCGCCCGGCGTGCGCGAACTGCTCGACGCGGTGGCAAGAAAGCGGGTGCCGTGCATGTCGATCATGAACATGCCGCCGCTGCCCTATCTGAAGCGCATCCCCGGCCTGGCCACCGACCCGCTGAAGCCCTGCTATACCGATGCCGGCGTGTGGGACAATTTCGAGCCGGGGCTTTTGACCCTGTGCAGCCCGGACCCGCAGGCGATCCGGCCGCCCGGCGAAAAGATCAATGTGCTGCAGGTGACCCTGCCGACCAACTTCAAGGCGGCGCGCTTCGCCGCCGATTCGCACACCGCCATCCTGCGCCAAATGCAGGCGGATATCGAGGCGGTCCGCTACGATCCCGGCGACGGCGCCGCCATCGATCTGCCGGTCAAGCTCAAGGTGCACGACTCGATTTTCGTGCCGCTGGCCAAATGGGCGATGCTGCTGACCGGCAATTACCGCTGCGTCCGGCCGGACGGCTCGATCACCATCGCCGAGGCGGTGCACAACGACCCCGATGCGTCGCGCGCGGTCTATAACTGGGTAACCGGGCTGTCCGAAAAGATGGGCGCGTCGGCGAACGATCTGGTGCCGTTCGAAAAATACGCCGCCGCGGCGCGCGATCTGGTGCGGCCGTCATCGGCGGCGCGCGCGCTCGACAATGGCGCACCCAATATCGAGCGGACCGACCGGCTGGTACAGACGATCGGCGGGCAATTCGGCATGCGCAACGCCACCGTCGACCAGACCGTGGCGACGGTCGATGCCCGGCTCGCCGCCAATCGCAAAAAAGCCGCCGGCTGATCTTCCCCCGACCGCGACCGCCGGCGTCCTTCCGCGCCAGGGCGCCGGCGCAACAGCGACCGGTCGCGCGGCTTTGAGCGGTTGACCGGCGCGATGTTGCACTGCATCATATGGGCGGCCGACAGGCAGCGGCGAGTCTGTCGTGCTCGTTGCGCGCGCGAAAGACCGCGGACAGATCCAAGGAGTTTGGCAAGGGAGCGCTTGAAGGCGGTTTTGGGTGCCGGCGGCATGGCCCGCCGACAGCAGATGCAGCACAGCGGGAGATTGTCTGCGATGGCCAAAACCACCGATTTGCCCGAGGGCGTCGTCATTCGCGGCGAGGTCAAATCCGGCTACGAGGCGCTGCTGAGCGCCGAGGCGCTCGCCTTCGTGGCCGGCCTGGAGCGCAAGTTCGGGGCTGAGCGTCAAGCGCCTGCTCGGCCTTCGCGCGGCGCGCCAGGGCCCGGCTCGATGCCGGCGGGAAGCCCGATTTCCTCCCCGAGACCAAGGCGATCCGCGACGGCGAATGGACGCGTGGCGCCGATCCCGCCGACCTGCTGGACCGCCGCGTCGAGATCACCGGCCCGGTCGACCGCAAGATGATCATCAACGCGCTCAATTCCGGCGCCAAGGTCTTCATGGCCGATTTCGAGGACGCCAACTCGCCGACCTGGGAGCAACTGCATCGACGGCCAGATCAACCTGTGCGACGCCGTGCGCCGCACGATCGCCTTCGACGATCCCGAGACGGCAAAGCAATACGCGCTGAACGGCAAGACCGCCGTGCTGATGGTGCGGCCGCGCGGCTGGCATCTGCCGGAGAAGCACGTGCTCGTCGACGGCGAGCCGATGTCGGCGCGCTGTTCGATTTCGGCCTCTATCTTCTTCCACAACGCCAAGGAGCTGCTCGGCGCACGGCACCGGCCCCTATTTCTATCTGCCGAAGATGGAGAGCCACCTCGAGGCGCGGCTGTGGAACGAGGTCTTCCTGCGGCGCAGGAGCGCTGGGCATGCCGCGCGGCACGATCACGCGCCACCGTGCTGATCGAGACCATCCCGGCCGCCTTCGAGATGGACGAGATCCTCTACGAGCTGCGCGACCATTCGCCGGGCTGAACTGCGGCCGCTGGGACTACATCTTCAGCTTCATCAAGAAGTTCGCCGAAGACCCGGCTGCGTTCTGCCGGACCGCGGCGCAGGTGACGATGACGAGCCACTTCCTGCGCGCCTACTCCCTGCTGCTGATCAAGACCTGCCATCGCCGCGGCGTCCACGCGATGGGCGGCATGGCCGCGCAGATCCCGATCAGCGACGATCCGGCGGCCAACGAGGCGGCGCTGGACAAAGTGCGCGCCGACAAGCTGCGCGAGGCCGGCGACGGCCACGACGGCACCTGGGTCGCCCATCCCGGCCTGGTGCCGATCGCCAAGGAGGTCTTCGACGGCGAGATGCCGCGGCCGAATCAGATCGCCCGCCTGCGCGAGGACGTGCAGGTCACCGCCGCCGATCTGCTCGCCGTGCCGCAAGGGCACGATCACCGAGGCCGGCCTGCGCCACAACATCAACGTCGGCATCCGCTATATCGAGGCCTGGCTGCGCGGCAACGGCTGCGTGCCGCTCTACAACCTGATGGAAGACGCCGCCACGGCCGAGATCTGCCGCGCCCAGATCTGGCAGTGGATCCGCCACGGCGCGGGCTCGCCGACGGCCGCAAGGTGACGCGCGAACTGGGCCTTGAAGATCGTCGACGAGGAGACCGCAAAGCTGCGCGAGCTGGCCGGCGAGGCGGCCTATCGCAATCGGCCGCTACGAGGACGCCGCCCAGCTGTTCCGCGACTTGATCGAAGCGCCCGAGTTCCCCGAATTCCTGACCATCCCCGCCTACGATATGATTATCGCCGAGGGCGCATAACACACGTCCACCGAGCCTGCCGCGCCCCGAACAGCGTCAAAGGTCGGACGCGATCGTCAAGTTCCTTGACGCTGGAACTCCGGCGACTAGGCTGCCCCAGGCCGCGCCGACGAATGATAGAGGACCGCGGGGGTGGTAAACGAGACGCGGGTAGAGCATCGGTTTGCCGTCATCATGTGCGCCGATGTCGTCGGCTACTCGCGGCTGATGGGGATCGACGAAGAGGGCACCCTGGCCGCGCTGCAAGCGGTCCGCCGCGAACTGGTCGACGCCCGGATCGGCGAGCACAAGGGCCGCATCGTGCGCGCCATGGGCGATGGCCTGCTAGTCGAGTTCGGCAGCGTCCTCGATGCGGTGCGCTGCGCGCTCGCGATCCAGCAGGCGATGCCCGAGCACGGCGCCGCAACCGCGGCCGATCAGACGCATCCGGCTGCGCATCGCGATCAACATGGGCGACGTCGTGACCGACGGAGACCTCATTCACGGCGAGGGCGTCACCATCGCCGCGCAGATGGAGAGCCTGGCCGAGCCGGATGGGATCAATGTCAGCCGCGCGGTGCGCGACCAGGTGCGCGACCGGCTGCCGATCGCCTTCGAGGATCTGGGCGAGCACAAGGTGGCGCACATCGTGCGCCCGGTCCGCGTCTTCCGAATTGTCTCGGGCGCCGCGCCGGCAGCCGAAGCCGGCGCCCCCCGCCGAACGGCTGCCGCCCCGGCTCCGGAGCGGCCGGCCGTTGCGGTGCTGCCGTTCCAGAATTTGGGCGGCGACGCCGAGGCCGAGTTTTTCCTCGACAGCGTCGCCGAGGATCTGATCACCGAGCTGGCGCGGGCGCGGTGGTTTTCGGTGGTCGCCCGCAACACCAGCTTTTCCTATAAGCACAAGGGGGCCGACGCCAAGCAGCTCGCGCCGCGAGCTCGGGGTCCGCTATGTGGTCGAGGGCAGCCTGCGCAAGGCCGGCGGCCGGGTTCGGGTCAGCTGCCAGCTGGTCGAGGCGGCGAGCGGCCGGCATCTCTGGGCCGACCGGTTCGACGGCACCCTCGAAGACAGCTTCGACTTACAGGACAAGATCACCGAAAGTGCGATCGGCTCGGTGGCGCCGGTGCTGCGCCTGGCCGAGATCGAGCGGGCGCGGCGCAAGCCCGAGGCCAGTCTCGATGTCTACGATCTGACCCTGCGCGCGCTGCCCGCTTCCTTTGCCGAGACCGCGGCGGACAATCAGGCGGCGCTGCGGCTGCTGGATCGGGCGCTGGAAGCCGAACCCGGCTACCCGACCGCCAACGCGCTCGCCGCCTGGTGCCGGCAACAGCGCCATCTGATGAATTGGCCGGGGGTGCAGCCCGACGACCGGGAGGAAGCCAAGCGTTTCGCACGAGTGGCGATCGACGGCGGCGCCGATGTGCCGCTGGCGCTGGCGCTCGCCGGGGCGGTGCGCGCCGCGTTGACCCGCGATCACGATCTGGCTCTGGCGGCGGTCGATCGGGCGACAATGATGAACCCCAACGCCGCGATCGTCCTCGGCTTTGACGCGGTGACCCGGTGCCTGTGCGGAAATTACCCGCGGGCCATCGACCACGCCGAAAAGGCCCTGCATCTCGAGCCCGCCTCGAGCCGCTCGTCTATCATGCCGCCTTCGCCCTGGCGCTGGCCTCTTTGCTGACCGGGCGGGCCGAGGAGGCGGTGGCGCACGCGCGCCACGCGATCGCGGGCAACCGCAACTTTGCGTTTCCCTACTGCGTCCTGGCGCTCGCCTCGGCCCGTCTCGGCCAGGCCGGGGAGGCGGGGCAGGCGGTGCAGCGCCTCGCGCAAATCGCCCCCGGCTTTCGCCTCGGTTCGCTGCGCAGCATCCGCTTTGCCGATGCGGCACGCCTGCAGCCCGATCTCGATCTGCTGCGCGCCGCACATCTGCCCGAGTGACGGCAAAGCGCAGCCGGGCGCGCGCGATCCGAGGCCGATCGGTTGTATCAGCCGTGCGGCTGCTCTGTTAACATTTCACCAATCGCACGCCTGTGTGAGCTGGCTCACTGGGTAGGGACGGTTTGCGGCGCATCATTGCCGCAGCTTGGGATAGGTGTGCCTCCATCGTGTCCGAGGAAGCCAGTGGACGAGCAAGGCGCCGTCTGGCGGCCATCCTGGTCGCCGGCCACAGCCGATTGTTTCCCGGCGACGAAGTCGAGAGCTTCGCCGAGCTGCGGGCGGTTTTGACCGACATCATCGCGCCGCTGAGCGCCCAACACGGTGGAAAGATCTTCAAGCAGACCGGCGAGATCGCGCTGCTCGAGTTCGAAAGCGTGGTTGAGGCGGCGCGCTGCGCCGCCGCCCTGCGCCAGGCGGTGGCGGAAAAGAACCGGGGGTTGGCGCACGAGCGGCGGATCGCCTTGCGCATCGGGATCAATCTCGGCGACGTCATAATCGAAGGCGGCGACGTGTTTGGCGACGGCGTCAATATCGCCGCGCGGCTCGAAGCGCTGGCCGAGCCCGGCAGTGTGTTCGTCTCCGCAGATCGTCCACGGCCAGGTGGCCGGCAAGATCGAATTCGACTTCGACCGACCTTGGACCCAGAAAGCCTCGAAGAACATCCGCCAGCCGGTTCGCGTCTTCCGCATGGCCGGGGCTGCCGCCGCCAAACCGCCGGAGCTGCGGCGCTGCCGACGATCGGCTTTACGGTGAACCCGGCCGGGTTCGACGACCGCCGCGCCATCGCGGTGTTGCCGTTCGCCAATTTCAGCGGCGACCCGGAGCAGGAATTCTTTGCCGACGGCATCACCGAGGACATCATCACCGACGCTGGCGCGGCTGGCGCGGCTTTCCGGTGATCGCCCGCAACTCGACCTTCACCTACAAGGGCCAGGCCGTCGACATCAAACAGGTCGGGCAGGAACTCGGCGTGCGCTACGTCCTCGAAGGCAGCGTGCGCCAGATCGGGCCACCGGGTGCGGGTCACGGCGCAGCTGATCCGGGCCGATACCGGCCACCACATCATGGCCGAGCGCTATGATCGCGACCTCACCGATCTGTTCGAACTTGCAAGACGAAATCACCCACGACGATCGCCGGCGCGATCGAGCCGGAAGCTCTTAAAATTCGAACGCGAGCGGATCGCCGAACAGCCGCAGCTCAACGAAGACGCCTACGCGACTTTATCAGCGCGGCGTGTGGCACCACTACCGCCACACCAAGTCGGGATAATGTCGAGGCGCAGGCTTATCTGCGGCGCGCATTGGCGATCGATGCGCACTATCCGCAAGCCACGGCGGCGCTGGCGATCGCGGTCTGCAACGCCGCCTATCTCGGCTGGACGGAGCAGGCCGAAGCCAACTATGCCGAAGCACATGAGCTGGCCGAGCGCGCAGTCTCTCTTGACCAACGCTATCCGAATGCGCGTTTCGCGCTCGGTCTGGCATGCATGTACACGCATCGCTCCGATGGGAGCGATGACGGAGTTTCGGGGGAGGCAATCAAGCTCAACCCCAGCTTTGCCGCGGCTCACGCCATCCTTGGGCACCGACTCACCTACGCCGGCCAGCCCGAAGAGACAATTCCGCTCGTCGAGAAGGGGATTTGCGTCAGTCCGAACGACCCGCGCCTGTTCATTTGGCTGCCTGCCCTCGCAGCTGCTCATTATCAGCTCCGTCATTACGATGAAGCGGTTGCGATCGGCTGCGACGATCGTGGACGCTCAATCGCACTCGGTCGGTCCCGGTCCGACACATGTCGTCGCCGGGCCGCAGCCCAGCCGGCCCGCCTCGAGGAGGCGCGGCAAGCGCTTGCGACTTACCTCAGGAACTCGGTCGCACCGATCTGGCGGGATGGGAAACGTCTTGCGACGAGCGACCATTCAAAGATCAGACAGCTGTGGATCACATCCTCGACGGGCTGGCGTAAAGGCCGCGCTTCGAGTAGCGAATACGGGTGGAGGCTGTTAAGAGGTTACGATCACATCAACGCCCGCGGGGGGGAGCCCGTGTCGGGATTATTTACAAATATCGGTTGGAAATATCGGGCAGAATTTGGCCGGTTTGGCTGTTCGAGCGTGGTACGAGCTTGTCGGAATAACTGACAGCTTGCGCTCCCGACCCCTTTGGACTTTTAGCCTAAGCTGATGATTTAACATCGATGGTACGATACTTCGTCGTACTTCTTAAGGATCGGATCGGGAGTGAGCGACAACGCGCAAGCCGCCGATGATTTTAACAGCACTGGGCGTCGGCGTCGCCGCAACGTCGCTGCGGTACTGGCGAACCCCGGCGCGTTGCCGTTACCGATGGCGTATACCGAGCAGGCGGTGGGCTCGGGCAGCCTCGATGGGGTTGCCTTCACCGACGCCGCCGTGGTGCTGACGACCGCACCAATCGATACCGCCGAACGTCACCGGGCGGACCAACCCTCTTCGAAAATATCGGTGACGGCAACTGTCGGAGCGTAGCCAGATGCGCGCGCGCCGGAAACCGTCGCCGACTAACGACCGACCAGTGTTTTCCGACCAAGCCCTTCCTGGCGTCGGATTGACGGATTTGACGCTGTGGCTACGATATACTCTGATGACGTTCAATTCAGCTTTCTCAACCTACGCCGTTACGACATCGATCGGGCCGATAACGTGTGCGCCGCTGTTCAGTGCTGGCGTATCTTTCCCGACCGATAGCGGGTCGTTGCCTGTACAAGGCATCACCGGGAACGCGACGTTCACCGCGAGCTTCGGCAGCAATGCCGGAACCCTCGGCACTGGCGCTGCTGGCCGCGGCGCTCGCCGGCCTCTTCGGTGTCGCCCGCCTTCGCCAACGGTCCTGACCAACTGCTGCGGCCATCGCTGCCGGCAGCGCGCCCGTCGTCGGTCCGACCACGGGCTCGTTTCCACACGGTGCAGGGCTGGCCGCTGGAGAGGCGGCCGTGGAATGGGTCTGCGTCCGCCTTCCGCGCTTGGATTGGGCGTCCTCGACCCCGGTCATCGTCGGGTCGTCCGGGCACTGGCCGGAAGCGGCGTTGCCCCCGGCGCACGGCAGGCTGCCGGCGGTGGCGGCCGTCGACACAGATATTCATAACGATGTCCGGCGGAAGCGGGCGCCGTCAGATGTGGAGCTGGGAGCTTGCCGTTAGGGTTACGGGAGCGACCCCGCCGGGGCGAGGACGACACGCAGTGTGGTCAATACCCGTCACTGAAGATCAGGGTCATCTCAGCGCCGCACAAATCAGCGTTGGTGACAGCAGTGGTAAAACCTTTCGAAAATTCAATATTGTCTTTTGCACTAGCGCCTGGAAAACCAAATTCCACGATTAAACATTGCGTTGACGCAGCTGTGCATTCGTTGCAAAAGCACCCAGATTATAGACGCCAGTATTGTTATTGTCACTGTCCGGATCGGGGAAACCCGCATCCTGTAAAAGGTTTTGTACCGAGATTCAAGAGATGATATGGAATTGCTTGTTAAGAATAAAGTTAAAAGCAGCGTCAGAAACATGCGAGCAAAAGTCTGGTTCGGCCTGCCCGTTGGCGGCGCCGGTCAGTTCAAAGGTTATCGAGCTGCTGTTGGGCGGATAAGAGCGCCGTCGTCGTCGATACCGGAATCGGGTTGAGAAACCCGCTCTTGATCACCTCCGCCTGCTGCGGCACCGGAAGAAGCGGGCCCTGCTATCTTTGGCCTCGGTGGCGACCTGATCTGCCATGCCATTTGCAATCGTCGGCTTGCCCGAACACCCCGGCGGGCAGCGGTGTCTTCACCAACGCACCGCGACCGTCGGTTCGGTGCGCAGGCTCCCGGTCGTCATCAGGTTGGCCATGCACGCCGGATAGCTCGGATCACACTCGCCAACGAACGGGCTGGCCGGGATCGGCGGCACCACCCACCATGCGGGTTCATGACGGAATTATACGGGTCGTAAGGACCGGCTCCGAAGGTCGTGTGGTCGAGGCCGAGATCGTGACCGATCCCGTCGCGAGCGTGTCGATCCGCGGTGTCAGCGGGAAAGGGGGAAAAAGGTATTCCCTCCGATGGCGATCCCGTTGTTGTTGACCCAGCTGAAATCGTAGAGCTGGCCGCCGGCTTGCTCGGGCAGCAGGTTCAGCTTGGTGACGAAGAACATGTTGATCACGGTCGGCTGCGCGGCCGGCGAAAGTCGTCGGCGGTGTCGGCGGCGGCGGGGGCCAAATCCCGGCTGCTGCGAGAGGGTAAGGAAATCCTGGCTTTGAAACTGACGGTTCCGGCGGCGTTTGTCTCTGCGTAACATTCAAGGTCTGGTAGGTCGCGCCATCCGTCTTTTAACGGCGAGTTATCTGCACGATCTGTTGAAGCGTCTGCGTCAACGCCGATTTGGTTGAACGGCGCCCGGGTCATGTTTACGCCTCCCGTGGCCGGATTGGAGGCTCCGGTGGTCGGATTGACGACGAAGCCGATCGGGTTTGTGATTTGGTTCTGGTTTGTCGGATTGCCTATCGCGCTCGTCGCGTTGAATGGAGCGCAAAAGTCTGGTGTTCGAAGACACATCGATCGGCTGGACCACGACATAATAGGTGACCGGGACCGACTGGGCGAGCGCGGCGCCCAACGCGGGGCAAAGAGCCGCCGACAAGAGGAAAAGCCACACCGTCCCGCCCGAATGCCGGCTCCCATCGCCCATCGCACGTCTCCCCTCATTTTGATCGTCGGCAGCGGCCCCGTCCGCACTCTTACAAAGAGCCTGCCCACCAAGCAGACCAAAAATACAAGAAAAATGCTGTTAACCAAAACCAATCGTTGCGATTTGGCCGGGGCGGCATAGAGTGGGCAAAAGCTCGGATATAATCAACCAATCGGCGGCGAGGCCCCCTATGCGCACGTCGTTAAGATCTTTAACGATATCTCGGATGGCCCTGGCGGCATCCGCCCTTTGGATTTATGGTGCCGGGGCGGCATGGGCAGGCGGCGGCGGGGGCGAGAGCTTGACGAGCCTCAATAACCTAATAACCGGTCTGTGCGGGTTTTTGAACATGACATCCTGCCCGCAATTCCCGACGATCACCCAAGCGGTCCTGGAAGTTGCCGGGCTGGAAACTTCCCCGCCCGAGATGGTTCGAGCGCTGAATAGCGTCCCGGCGGGCTCCACTGTCGACGCCGGCAACGCGGCCGCGATCCCTCCAATCACATTTCCGCTCATTGCCACCACCTCGCCGACCTTTATCGAACCTGTTGTGAACTCTGACGCCGCTCGCGTTCATCTCGTAAGCGAACAAGAGCTGCGGGATCGGTCCGGCGCGGAGAGGAATAAGGGCGCCGCCGCGGCGGCGCCGCTTTATGACACCGACGCAGACACCTTCCTCTACGCGGTGGCGAGTGGATCATCGGTCGCGACTAGCGGCTGGACTATCCCCGATACGTTCTATTTGTTGCCGGACAAATATGCCAGTCAGACGCGAACTTCTCGCAGGGGCGAATTGCAGGCAGAACTTCTCGCTGCACCGCTACAACGGTGTTGAACAGCGACGGCATGACCGAGCGTCCGGTTACGGCCACCCTGTTCTACGTCGCCGAAGCCGGGGCGGGCTAAGTATCGGCCAGCACAGTATCTCGGCAAATTCTCAGGGAGTAAACTCCAGACCCTGACGGCGGCCAGGTCGGCGTAAACTGCGCTGTGGTGTTTGCTGCGTCGCCGATTTCCCCAAGGGCGCATGCGATCTTGGAAGTTAAGATGCCGCTTCTCGTCACGGCGGCGACCAACCCGGGGTATTTCTGGTTCGCCCAATTTACGTCTTACGGTCCGATCAATCTGAGCATACCCAGCGCCTTCTTCAGCGACGATACCGGCTTCACTCCCGCTGCGGGGACTTTGGGAGCTAACGGAGAATACATCGGAGTCGCGCCCAAGCGCGGGGCCGCGGTGCACCCAGCGTAACGTGCCCCGTGTCGTCGGGGACGAGCACGGTGACCGCCCCGCCGGGCAGCTTCGCGCTGTGCGCCGACCTTCCCGCGAAACGGCAGCGGACAGGCGCTCATTCCTTCGGTAGAGGCGTGCTCCGCGATCGCGACGGACGGTGAGACGCTCCTCTCGGCGGCGCTTCCGGCGACATCGACCAGCGTGTGTCCGACGCTACTGAACGTGCGCGCGGACACCCGGGCCACGGATCGAGCGCAGCGGGACGCGGCTCTAGAACGCGCGAGGAGGCGCCCTTGACCCTCATCGTGCTCCTTGGCAGCTTGCTCGTTGTTGGGCTGTCGGAGTGCTTCCCGGTCGCGGCGGCGGCGCGAATTCCCGGCGTTGCGGCGGCGCCTCGGCAATATCGGGTTTTGGCTGGCGAACCTTTTGCTTGTGGGCGTCTTCCTGGGTTCACCCGCAGCAGACCCGGGCCGGCATCGAGGCCATCTGGGTGTTGGTTTGCCGGCCTGGCCGATCGGAATGCCGGGCTGAGCCTGGTCGTGGCGTTTCTGCTGCTCGATTTCCTGCGTTACGGGTGCATCGATGCGAGCACGCGGTGCCGCTATTCTGGCGGTTTCACGCGCTGCACCATTCGGATCCCGATGTCGATGTGACGACCGCGGTGCGCCATCATCCGCTGGAATATCTGCTGACCTCGGTGGTGTACTGGATCGCGCTGATCCTGGTCGATGTTCCGGCGGCGCCGTGCTGATCCACGGCAGCGCGGTGTTTACCCTCGCGGCGGTTCAACACGGCAACATCCGCCTGCCCGAGCGGCTGGAGCGGTGGCTGCAGCCGGTGGTGATCACCGCCGACCTGCACCGCGTCCACCACTCCGTCTCGGCCGAGCATGCGAATTCGAACTACGGTGCCGTTCTCTCGCTGTGGGACCGCCTGTTCGGGACGCTCACCCGGATGACCCGCGCGCAGCATCAGGCGATCGTCTTCGGCGTCGCCGAGCTGGCCCGGCGCGATTGCCTCAAACCCTCGGCGATGCTGATAACGCCCTGGCGGCTCGGGCGCGCCGAGCCGCGGCGGGTCGCGGCCGGCGGGTCGCCCTCGGGTGGCTAATCGGCGCGGGCGGCGGTGCGGGTCAGCATGTCGGCCTTGCGGTTGAGCGCTTCGATCAGGCCGTCGATCCCCTGGCTGCGCAAGATCGCGGCGAATTCGGAGCGGCGGGTGGCCAACTCGCTGATCGTGCCGTCGAGATAAATGTCGGCGATCAGCCAGGTGCCGGCACCATCCTGGCGCATCAGATAGTCGATTTCGACCGGGCTGCCGTCGGCCTTGATGATCCGGCTGCTGACCAGCACTCCCGAGGGAGATGGCTGCTCCCCGGTCACTTCGAGCCTTTGTCCGTCATAGCTGTCGAACCGGTCGGCATAGATCGCCGAGATATAGCGGCCATAGCTGTCGGTGACCTGTTGCTGCTGGGCGGGGCTAGACCCGGCCAGGTCGGGCCGACCGACAACCGGGCCATCAGCGGCAGGTCGAAACTGCTGCGGATGACCGGCTCCAATTGCGCAAAGCGCCCGCTTTCGCCGAGCGCCGAGCCGTTTTTCATCGTGGCGAGCAGGCTCGAATAGAGGCTCTGGACCGTGTCGCCAGCGCCCGCCGCCAGGGCCGAGACTTGGCCAGAAAGACAGGCAACGGTGAGCATCGCGGCAAAGCATAAGGCTTTGCGCCCCCCAACCGCTTCGCCGCTCCCGGCCGCCGCGAGGCCGCCGGATCCGTTAATAAACTACCCTTGATCATGAGCCGATCTCTGTTGCATCATATGCCCTGCCTGTCTAGGTGCGTGCGGCGCAGCAAGTTTCAAGCGCATGTCTGAGCTGCGGCCGGTTTATTGCGACATCGCGAGGCTGGGCTTGCCTTCGGGTGAGAGCGCCGATCCCCGGCCGCGGTGCTGCGCCGAGGTAGACGACCCACTGCAGGTGCAGCCTCTGTCGATCCCGCAGCCCGATCGCAGCCGATCATCGTTGCGAAATCGGGGACCCGACGCACCGTCGCCGCTCTCGCCTAAAAAGCCGGTAAGGCATGCGATCGCCGTTTGACCTGCTGGCGCTGCTGCTGGTGCTGGCGGCGATCTTCGGCTACCTGAACCATCGGTTTCTCGGGTTGCCGCTGACCGTGGGGCTGCTGCTGATGGCCCTGCTCGGCGCGATGCTGCTGATCGCTGCCGGCGCCGCGATGCCGCAGCTCGGGCTCAAGCCCGCGCTGCGCGGCCTGCTCGCCGAGGTCAATTTTCCGGTGGCGCTGCTCAACGGATTTTTGAGCTTTCTGCTGTTCGCCGGCGCCCTCGAGGTCGATTTCGCCGAGCTGTTTGGGCGCAAATGGACGGTGCTGGCGCTGGCGGTGCTCGGCACCGTGCTGTCGACCGGGCTGATCGCGGTCGGACTGTTTGCGGTGCTGGCGGTCCTGGGGATCGGCATCCCGCTCGCCTGGTGCCTGGTCTTTGGCGCGTTGATCTCGCCGACCGACCCGGTTGCGGTCCTGCTGGTGCTGCGGCGGGTCGGCATCCCCCGCTATCTGCAGGCGATCATCGCCGGCGAAAGCCTGTTCAACGATGGCATCGGGGTGGTTCTGTTTTCGCTGCTGTTGTCCCTGGCGGTCGGCAGCGGCGCGCAGGCGCACGGTCCGCTGCGGGTAGCCGGCGAGTTTCTGCTGTCGGCGGGCGGCGGCGGAATCCTCGGCCTCGGTCTCGGGTATGCCGCCTTTGTGCTGATCCGCGGGGTCGACGATTACAATGTCGAGCTGATCATTTCCCTGGCGCTGGTGACCGGCACCTACAGCCTGGCCGGCATGCTCGACGTTTCGGGCCCGGTTGCGGTTGTCGTCGCCGGCATCCTGATGGGCAATCATGGAATGCAGCGGGCGATGAGCGAGCTGACCCGCCAGCATCTGAAGACGTTCTGGCTCCTGGTCGACGATACGTTGAACGCGCTGCTGTTCCTGTTGATTGGGCTCGAGATCGCGGCGATCGATCTGGCGTGGCGCGCGCTTGCCGCCACCGCGATCATGATCCCGGTCGTGCTCGCCGCGCGCTGGCTCAGCGTCACCGCTTCGGCCCTGCCGCTCAATCTGCGTCTGCCGGGGCGGTTCGGGTCGTTCATGGTGCTGACCTGGGGCGGGCTGCGCGGCGGGATCTCGGTGGCGTTGGCGCTGGCATTGCCGCCGACCGCTTATAAGGACACGATGTTGACGATTGGTTACGGGATCGTCGTGTTCGCGATCGTGGTCCAGGGATTGACGCTCGAATGGGTGGCGCGCCGCGCTCTGCCGGGGGTGCCCGCCCGCCCAGGCGACGCAAAGCGCTGAGCCCGCCCGACCCGCCGCGCCCGGCGGCTGCCGATGGCCGGCAGCAATCGTCGTTCGTTCGGGCCCTAGAACCGTGCGGCAGGGATCAGCGGGCGGGCTCGGCAGCCGGAACCGTCAAAACAAGATCAAGCGGCCGAAAATGCGGGTTTGTTGCAGACCCGGCGCGCCAGCGCGGCCGGCAACGGCTGGCGAGCGCCGCCGCCCGGCCGCCGTCGGTCGCAACTGGCGCTGTGGCGGTTCTCAGACGCTGTAATACATCTGGAATTCGATCGGGTGCGGGGTGTGCTCGAAATTGTACACCTCTTCCCATTTCAGCTCGATATAGGACTCGATCTGGTCCCTGTTGAACACCTCGCCCTTCAACAGAAAAGCGTGGTCCTGGGCGAGTTCGCCCAAGGCCTCGCGCAACGAGCCGCACACCACCGGGATGTCCTTCAATTCCTCGGGCGGCAGATCGTAGAGGTTCTTGTCGATCGGGTCGCCGGGGTGGATCTTGTTCTGGATGCCGTCCAACCCGGCCAGCAGCATCGCGGCAAACGCCAGATAGGGGTTGGCGGCGGGGTCGGGATAGCGCACCTCGACGCGTTTGGCTTTCGGGCTCGACACGAAGGGTATGCGGCACGAGGCCGAGCGGTTGCGGGAGGAATAGGCGAGCAGCACCGGCGCCTCGAAGCCCGGGATCAGCCGCTTGTAGCTGTTGGTGGTCGGGTTGGTGAAGGCGTTAATCGCCTTGGCGTGGCGGATGATGCCGCCGATGTAATAGAGCGCCGTTTCGGACAGGTCGGCATAGAGGTTGCCGGCGAACACCGTGTTGTCGCCCTTCCACACCGACTGGTGGGTGTGCATGCCCGAGCCGTTGTCGCCCATGATCGGCTTGGGCATAAAGGTCGCGGTCTTGCCGTATTGCTGGGCGACATTATGCACGACGTATTTGTAGATCTGCATGTTGTCGGCGGTGTCGACCAGGGTCGAGTATTGAAAGCCGAGTTCGGCTTGGCTCGGGGCCACCTCGTGATGGTGCTTTTCGACCAAGAGGCCCATATCGGCCATCACCGACAGCATCTCGGCCCTGAGATCGGCCTGGCCGTCGACCGGCGGCACCGGGAAATAGCCGCCCTTGATCGGCGGGCGATGGCCGGAATTGCCGTCGGCGAATTCCTTGTCGGAGACGTAGGGCCCCTCCTCGCTGTCGATCTGGTACATCGCCCCGTTCATCCCGGCGCGGTAGCGCACGTCATCGAAGATGAAGAACTCGGCCTCCGGCCCGAAATAGGCCTTGTCGCCGATGCCGGTCGAAATCAGGTGCTGCTCGGCTTTTTTCGCGGTGGAGCGCGGGTCGCGGGCATAGGGCTGGCCGGTCAACGGCTCGTGCACGTCGCAGAACACAATCAGCGAGGTCTGCGCCGCGAACGGGTCCAACACCGCGGTCGAACAATCCGGCACCAGCATCATGTCCGAATCATTGATCGCCTTCCACCCGGCGATCGAAGACCCGTCGAACATGACCCCGTCATTCAGGAAATTCTCGCTGATCGTGCGCACGTGGTGCGCCAGATGCTGCCACTTGCCGCGCGGATCGGTGAAGCGGAAGTCGACATACTTGACCTCGTGCTCCTTGATAAGCTGCATCACTTTAGCGGTATCGGACATCGCTCGGGTTCCGTTTTGAGGGTTGATGACAAACTCGCAGCGCGAGACTTCGAAGCACGAGACCGGCGCCCGCCGGCCAGCATCAAGGCGCGCCACCAAAAGGCCTGACGCAAGACCTGCCGAAATCGGCGCCGGCCAATCGAGACGCGCGCATGCAACCCGCGCACCAACGCTCCGCTCAGATCGCGTCGCCGCCGCGCTCGCCGGTGCGGATGCGGATCGCCTCGTCGATATTGGTGACAAAGATCTTGCCGTCGCCGATCCGGCCGGTATGCGCCGCCTGCTGGATCGCTTCGACCGCGCGCTCGACCAGCGCGTCCTCCATGACCACCTCGATCTTCACCTTGGGCAGGAAATCGACGACGTACTCAGCCCCGCGATAGAGTTCGGTATGGCCCTTTTGCCGGCCGAACCCTTTGGCTTCGGTGACGGTGATGCCCTTGATCCCGACTTCGTGCAGCGCCTCTTTGACCTCGTCGAGCTTGAAGGGCTTGATGATGGCTTCGATCTTTTTCATCGCCGTTCAATCTTTCCCGGGCGCCCGCCCGCCAGCCGCTGACAATTCAGCATAACCCGTGCCAACCGGCCCGAGCGACGATGCTTAACCGCGGCGAGCGCCTCCACCGTCCGGAATAGCCGGCGAAACAAGCATCACTCTGCCCAAAGATTAGTCAAGAGGGCGCGATGCGGTCAGCGGCGGAGCTCGGCAGATTGCCCAACAGGGTGCGGATGCGCTCGATCGCCTCGCCGATCGTCGCACGGCTGTTGGCATAGGAAAACCGCAGATAGCCTTCGCCGAATGCGCCAAAGCTGGTGCCGGCGATGGTCGCCACCCCGGCTTCTTCGAGCAGCCGCCCTTGCAGCGTGCGCGCGTCGAGCCCGGTTCCGGTTATGTTGGGGAAGCTATAGAAGGCCCCGCCCGGGCGGGCGCAGGCGACACCGGGGAGGCCGTTCAGCGCCTCGACGATGAATTCGCGGCGTTCGGCAAAGGCGGCGACCATCCGCTCCACCGGCTCGCGCGGACCGGTCAGGGCCGCCAGACCGGCGAACTGGGCGGCGGCGTTGACGCAGGAATGGCAGTTGATCGCCAGCCGCTCGGCCGCCGAGAACAGCGCCTGCGGCCACACCCCATAGCCCATCCGCCAGCCGGTCATCGCATAGGTCTTGCTCCACCCGTCGAGCAGGATCAGCCGGTCGGCGATCGAGGGATAGGACAACAGGCTGACATGCTCGGCCCCGTCATAAAGGATCTCGCCATAGATCTCGTCGCTCATCACCGCCACTTGCGGGTGGCGCTCGAGCCCGGCGACGAGCCGGTCGAGCTCGGCCCGCGGCACGACGCCGCCGGTCGGATTGGCCGGGCTGTTGATGATCAGGAGGCGGGTGCGGGGGGTGATCTTGTCCAACACCTCGGCGGCGCTGAACGAAAAGCCCGCACTTTCGTAAAGCCGGATCGGCGCCGGCGCCGCGCCGGAGAAACGGATGACGCTCTCATAGATCGGGAAGCCCGGGTTCGGATACAGGATCTCGGCGCCCGGCTCGCCGAACATCAGGATCGCAAAAAACATCGTGACCTTGCCGCCCGGGACCACCAGCACCCGCGCCGGCGACACCTCGACCCGGTGGCGGCGATAGAGATCGGCGGCGACCGCCTCGCGCAATTGAACGATGCCGTTGGCCGGGGTGTAGCCGTGATGACCGTCCTTGAGCGCCTTGCGGCCGGCCTCGACGATGTGCGCCGGGGTCGGAAAATCGGGCTGGCCGATGCCGAGATTGATAATATTGCGGCCCTGCGCGGCGAGCGCGTTGGCCCGCGCCAGCACCTCGAACGCGGTCTCGGTGCCGAGGACGCCGATGCGCCCGGCCATTTGCAACATTCGCGCTTCCTCCCGAGGTTTGCGTCGCCGCAAACTAGCGCAAACGCGGCCGCAAGGCGACCGCGAACCGGCGGCCGCGGCGCCGCTCTCTGCGCCGCGCCCGCCTTGCTGGGCGCGCGCTTGGCCGGGGCGCGGCGGCGACGCCGGCGGCTTACCGGGAACCGGCTTTGGGGTTTTCTTGCGGGCTTATTTATAGGATACGCTGTAGATGCCGGTGTTGTTGTCAAACGTGACGGTCACCTGACCATTTTGACACAGATTTACGCCTTGCGGCCAGGAGTGCTCGGAGCCGTCATCGAGCCGGATTTGGAACTGGATCTGGCAAGGGCCGCTATTGTCGAAGACGATCTGGGAAGAACCATCGGGGCCAATACTTTGAAAGCCCTTGACCCAGTGCCAGATGTTGTCGTTTCGGGTTGATGTCCATAACCCGGTGATCGTCTGCGCCGTCTGGTTGATCAGGCTGAAATTGCGGTCATTCGCCTGGGCCGGGCCGTGCCAGACCAAGACTGCTATCGGCAAAAGGCACGATAGAACGCGATTTGGGAACCATTTCCTTAACGACCTGGCCCTGTTCTCACTCCGTCATCGCGCGGGACTGCTGGGTGGTCGCCCTGAATACTCCTTATGCCATGAAAATACCGCAATTGAGCAAAGCTGTCAACTGTCGCGTGTGGTGATTACGTCGTTGCGTGGCAACCGGGGGCAGCGATTGGCGGGTCGCAGCGAGGCCACGTCGGCGCTGGCGGCGCAGCGGCGTTCATGTCAGCATCGGGTTGCCGACGAGACATATCGGGGCCGATTTGGATGGATGAGCAGATCCTCGGGCTGGCGCCGGGCGCCTTTGATAAGCTCGATAGCGACGACGACGAGAGCTTTTACGCGCCGGCGCGGCTCGTCCGCCATATCGACGATGGTGCGATTGTCGCGCTGACCGAGTTTTACCGCACTACATTGCCCGCCGGCGGGGTGCTGCTCGACCTGATGTCGAGCTGGGTCAGCCACCTGCCGCCCGAAATCGCCTATGGCCAAGTGATCGGCCACGGCATGAACCCCGAGGAACTGGCCGCCAACCCGCGCTTCAGCCGCTGGTTCGTGCAGAACCTCAACCGCGATCCCGGCCTGCCGCTGGCCGATTGCAGCATCGACGCGGCGATGATCTGCGTCTCGATCCAGTACCTGCAGCAGCCGCTGGCGGTGCTGCGCGAGGCGGCGCGGGTGTTGCGGCCGGGGGCGCCCTTGGTCATCAGCTTTTCCAACCGCTGCTTCTGGACCAAGGCGGTGGCGATCTGGCGGGCGCTCGACGATGCCGGCCACGCCGCGCTCGTCGAGCATTATCTGCGTCACGCCGGCTTCGCCGCGATCGAAACCCACTTTCTGGCGGAATGGGTCGAAGACCACAGCGACCCGATGACGGCGGTGGTGGGCCGCGCGCCGGCGCGCTAATTTCGGGCGGACGCGACCCAGCAACCGGGGAGATCGATGATGGAATTAGGCGCGCTCTTGCCGTTGGGCGATATCGGCGGCGATCCGGCGACGGTGCGCGAATACGCGCAGAGCGCCGAGGCGATCGGCTACGATTTTGTCGAGGCGCCCGACCATGTGCTGGGGGTCAACGCAGCGAGCCGGCCGGGCTGGGACCGCAACAGCTCAGAGGATCTGTTTCATGACCCGTTCGTGCTGTTCGGCTTTCTCGCCGGCTGCACCAAGAAGCTCGGCTTTTCAACGGGCGTGCTGATCCTGCCGCAGCGCCAGACCGTGCTGGCGGCCAAGCAGGCGGCCTCGCTCGACGTGCTGTCGGGCAGTCGCTTCCGTCTTGGCATCGGCGTCGGCTGGAACGAGGTCGAATTCATCGGCCTCAACGAGAACTTCCACAATCGCGGCCGCCGCTCTGAGGAGCAGGTGCAGGTCATGCAAAAGCTGTGGGCCGCGCCGCATGTCGCCTTCAAGGGCCGCTGGCACACGATCGAGGATGCCGGGATCAACCCGCGGCCCGCCGCGGGCAAAGTGCCGGTGTGGTTCGGCGGGCACCACGAGCGCACCCTCGAGCGCATCGCCAAATGGGGCGACGGCTGGATGCCCAACGCCTATCCGGCCGACCATACCGCGACCGAGATCTTCGACCGGCTGCGTCGCCTGACCGAGGCGGCCGGCCGAGACCCGGCCCGGATCGGGATCGAGGTGTGGGTGTCGATGGGCGCCGGGGGCGCGCCCGATTGGGCTCGGGACGCGCGCTTTTGGAAGGCCGCCGGCGCCTCGCATCTGTGCCTGACCACGACCTTCGACCGCCGCCACCATCAGCGCATCGCCGGACATGCGCTGGCCGACCATCTCGAGGCGCTGCGCCGCTATCACGCGGCCATCGCCGATCTGCTGTAGTCGCCGTGCTCAGACGCACAAACCAGATCGCCGCTGAACTCGGCCGGACCCGACATGGATCAGCCAGGGTTCAGCGACTCCAGACTCAGCGGCAATGGTCGGGGCGCAGGTGAACAGCGGCGGACCCGTCGCCGACGATCGGGAGCGAAATGGCTACTCTCTTAAATCCTCAAAGAATTCCTTGACCCGGGCGAAAAAACCCTCGCTCTCGGGGTGGGTCTGATTGTTTTCGCCTTCCTTTTCGAATTCGCGCAGCAACTCCTGCTGGCGCTTGGTCAGGTTGACCGGAGTTCTCGACCGTCGCCTCGATGAACATGTCGCCGCGCGCGGCCGAGCGCAGCACCGTCATCCCCTTCGCCTTGAGCCGGAACCGGTGGCCCGATTGCGTGCCGGCCGGCACCGCGACCCGCGCCCGGCTGCCATCGACAGTCGGCACCTCGATGTTGCCGCCGAGTGCGGCCGTGGTGATCGGGATCGGCACCCGGCAATGAATGTTGGCGCCGTCACGCTGGAAGATCCGGTGCGGCGCCACCGTGACAAAAATGTAGAGGTCGCCGGGCGCCGAGCCGCGCACCCCGCTCTCGCCCTCGCCGGCGAGCCGGATACGGGTGCCGTCTTCGACCCCCGGCGGAATATTCACTGACAGCGTCTTCTCGCGCCGCACCCGGCCCTGGCCGCCGCAGCTCTTGCACGGTTTTTCGATAACCCGGC
The DNA here is from genome assembly GCA_963814805.1 of uncultured Alphaproteobacteria bacterium. Taxonomy (GTDB): domain Bacteria; phylum Pseudomonadota; class Alphaproteobacteria; order ATCC43930; family CGMCC-115725; genus AP-15. Next base: position 110,113 of record CAWFER010000023.1, read on the forward strand.
CGGCGCCCTGGCAGCTGGGGCAGGTCCGCTCGATCGAAAAGAAACCCTGCTGAGTGCGGACCCGGCCGCGCCCGTGGCAGGTCGGGCATTGCACCGGCTTGGAGCCGGCCTCGGCCCCACTGCCGCTGCACTGGTCGCAGGCGACGAGGTTAGGCACCCGGATCGTCGTCTGCTTGCCGCGAAAGCTCTCCTCGAGCGAGATTTCGAGATTGTAGCGCAAATCATTGCCGCGGCTCGGGCCCGCCTGGCCGCGGCGGCCGCCGCCCATGAACTCGCCGAACATCTCGTCGAAAATATCGGCAAATCCGCCGGAAAAGCCGAAATCCCCAGGACCGCGTCCGCCCCCCTGCTCGAAGGCGGCATGGCCGAACCGGTCATAGGCGGCGCGTTTCTGATCGTCCTTGAGGATGTCGTAGGCTTCGTTGATAGCCTTGAATTTTTGTTCGGCCGTCTTGTCGCCCGGATTGCGGTCCGGGTGACATTGCATCGCCAGCTTGCGATAAGCTTTCTTCAGGTCGTCGGCGCCGGCGGATTTGTCGACGCCGAGAACCTCGTAAAAATCTTGCTTGGCCATGATCGAGGGGCGTTCGCTATCGGAGAAGGTTGGGCTGGAAGAAGATTGGACCGCCGCGCATCACCCCGGCGCGAGCCGCCGGGGTGAACCGTGTTCCGATCGTCGCGCCGCGGCGCCGTTACGCCGAGCCGCGCTTCTTCTGATCGTCGACCTCCTCGAAATCGGCGTCGACCACTTTGTCGCTGCCGCCGGCATCGCCGGCGCCGCCGTGCGAGGGGCCGCCCGAGCCCGAGCCCGGGCCGCCTTCGCCGGACCCGGCCTGCTGGGCCTTGTAGAGCGCTTCGCCGAGCTTCATCGAAAGCTGGGCCAGCGCCTCGGTCTTGGCCTTGATCTGGCCGGCGTCCTCGCTGGCGAGCGTGTCCTTCAGCGCTTGGATCGCCTGCTGCGCCGCGTCGCGGTCGGGTTGCGGGATCTTGTCGCCGTTCTCGCCAATAGTGCGCTCGGTGGTGTGGATCAGCGCGTCGGCGTTGTTCTTGGCCTCGACCAGTTCGCGCTTGCGCTTGTCTTCCTCGGCATGGGCCTCGGCGTCCTTGACCATCTTGTCGATGTCGGTTTCGCTGAGCCCGCCCGAGGCCTGGATGCGGATCTGCTGCTCCTTGCCGGTCGCCTTGTCCTTGGCCGAGACCTGAACGATGCCGTTGGCGTCGATGTCGAAGGTGACCTCGACCTGCGGCATGCCGCGCGGCGCCGACGGAATGCCGACCAGATCGAACTGGCCGAGCAGTTTGTTGTCGGCCGCCATCTCGCGCTCGCCCTGGAAGACGCGGATGGTGACCGCGGTCTGGTTATCCTCGGCGGTCGAAAAGGTCTGGCTCTTCTTGGTCGGGATTGTGGTGTTGCGATCGATCAGCCGGGTGAAGACGCCGCCCAGGGTCTCGATGCCGAGCGACAGGGGCGTCACATCGAGCAACAGGACGTCCTTGACCTCGCCCTGCAGGACGCCGGCCTGGATCGCCGCGCCAATAGCCACGACCTCGTCGGGGTTGACGCTGCGGTTGGGCTCCCTGCCGAAGAACTGCTTGACCGTCTCGATCACCTTGGGCATCCGGGTCATGCCGCCGACCAGGATCACCTCGTTGATCTCCGGGGCCTTGAGCCCAGCGTCCTTTAGCGCATTGCGGCACGGCCCGATGGTGCGCTGGATCAGATCGTCGACCAGCGCTTCGAGCTTGGCGCGGGTCAATTTGATGTTGAGGTGCTTGGGCCCGTGCTGGTCGGCGGTGATGAACGGCAGATTGACGTCGGTCTGCATCGACGACGACAGCTCGATCTTGGCCTTCTCCGCCGCCTCTTTCAGCCGCTGCAAGGCGAGGCGGTCGTTACGCAGGTCGATCCCCTGCTCCTTTTTGAACTCATCGGCCAGATAATCGATGATGTTCTTGTCGAAGTCCTCGCCGCCGAGAAAGGTGTCGCCGTTGGTCGACTTGACCTCGAAGACGCCGTCGCCGATCTCGAGCACCGAGATGTCAAAGGTGCCGCCGCCCAGATCATAGACGGCGATCGTGCCGGCGCCCTTGCGCTCCATGCCGTAGGCGAGCGCCGCCGCGGTCGGCTCGTTGATGATGCGCAAGACTTCGAGCCCGGCGATCTTGCCGGCGTCCTTGGTCGCCTGGCGCTGACTGTCGTTGAAATAGGCCGGCACGGTGATCACCGCCTGGGTCACCGTCTCGCCGAGATAAGACTCGGCGGTTTCCTTCATCTTTTGCAGGATGAAAGCGCTGATTTGCGAGGGCGCGTATTTCTTGCCGCGGCTCTCGACCCAGGCGTCGCCGTTGTCCCCCGGAATAATCTTGTACGGAACGAGGTCGACGTCCTTTTTGACCATCGGGTCGGTAAAGCGCCGGCCGATCAGCCGCTTGATCGCGAAGAACGTGTTTTCGGGGTTGGTCACCGCCTGGCGTTTGGCCGCCTGGCCGACCAGCCGCTCGCCCGATTCGGTGAATGCCACCATCGAGGGCGTGGTGCGCGCGCCCTCGCTGTTCTCGATGACCTTGGCGTTCTTGCCTTCCATCACGGCGACGCAGGAATTGGTCGTGCCGAGATCGATACCGATGACCTTGCTCATGGACACCTCATTTCAAAAGCAGGACCGGGCGGCCTAGGGAAGCACCATCCCGATCCCCCGGGAATTGGTCGTTCAGTCATCCCCTGACTTCGCTGGCTTATATATGGGCGGACGCATGGCGCTACAACGCCTCGGCCGGTTTCGCCGGCGGTTTGGCGACGCCGACCATGGCCGGCCGCAGCAGCCGGTCGTGCAGCACATATCCGGGCTGCAGCACCTCGACGATCGTGCCGGGCGGCCGGTCGGAGCGCTCGGCCTCGAAGATCGCCTGATGGAGATTGTGGTCGAATGGCTCGCCCTGCGGGTCGACGCGGCGGATGCCGTGCCGCTCAAATACCGAGAGCAGCTCGCGCTCGGTCGCCGCCACCCCGGCGAGCAGGCTGCGGGTGCGCTCGTCGCCGGCCTCGGCCTCGGGCAGGCTGTCGAGGGCGCGGCGCAGATTGTCCGCGGCCGACAAGAGGTCCCTGGCAAAGCCGGTGACCGCGTATTTGGCGGTGTCGTCGCGCTCGCGCTGGGTGCGGCGGCGGGTGTTCTCGGCTTCGGCCAGCGCGCGCAGCAGGCGGTCCTTGTACTCGGCGAGCTCGGCCTCGAGCGCCGCCACCCGCGCCGGCGGCGGCAGCTCGACCAGATCCTGGTCGAAATTGCTGTTGGCGGCCGCGCCCGGATCGGCCGCCGGCTGCTGATCGTTCCTGGTGTCGTCCATCATCATTCCTATCCGATGAGGCGCCCGATGACCTTGGCGGTGTAATCCACCATCGGGATGATCCGGGCGTAGTTGATCCGGGTGGGGCCGATGACCCCGATCGCGCCGACGATCTGCTCGCGGCTGTTGTGATAGGGGGCGATCACCATCGAGCAGCCGGCGACCCCGAACAGATGGCTCTCGGCGCCGATGAAGATCTGCACCCCCTCGCCCTGCTTGCTGGCGTCGAGCAGCCGCAGGATGGTCTCGCGGGTCTCCAACATCTCGAACAAGGTGCGCAGCCTTTCAAGGTCGGCAAGCGCGGTCACGTCGTCGAGCAGGTTTGCCTGGCCGCGCACGATCAGCGCGCTGCCCTTGTCCTCCCCAGCCCAGCTCGCCAGCCCCGCAGCGACAAGTTTCGAGGTCAGCGCGTCGAGCTGGACCTGATGCGACTCGATCTCCTGCTGGATTTCGCAGCGGGCCTCCTCGATGGTGCGGCCGATCAGTCGGGCGTTCAGATAATTGCCGGCCGAGACCAATGCCGCGGGCGGCAGGCCGAGCGGCACCTCGATGACCCGGTTCTCGACCAGACCGTCCTCGGTGACCAGCACGACGAGCGCGCGGCCGGGCCCGAGATGGACGAACTCCAGGTGCTTCAGCGGCCGGTCCTGCTTCGGCGCCACGACCACGCCGGCGCAATGCGCCAGGCCCGAGAGCGCGCTGATCGCTTCATCGAGCGCTTGCGGCAGACTTTTGCCGCGGGCGAGGCAAAGGCTCTCGAGGCTGCGGCGCTCGTCTTCGGCGAGGCGCCCGACTTCGAGCAGGCCGTGCACAAAGAGCCGCAGCCCGGCTTCGGTCGGCAGCCGCCCGGCCGAGGTGTGCGGCGCATAGAGCAGGCCCGCCGCTTCGAGATCGGCCATGACGTTGCGGATCGTCGCCGGCGACAAATTCTGGCCCAGGAGCCGCGACAAGGTGCGCGAGCCGATCGGCTCGCCGGTGGCGACATAGCCGTCGACGATCAGGCGAAAGATCTCGCGGCTGCGCTCGTTCAGCTCGTTGATCGGCGAAAGGGCGCTAGATCGAGGCATGGTCAGCGGCGAGGCTCAGATCCAATCGTCGGTTGCTGCCGGGCAGACCCGCGCGAGACGACGGCCGACCGGCCGGCGCTCGCCCCCGGCGTTGGCCAGATTTGGTAACGCCGAAGGCCAAGGTCAACTCGCAGCCGCCGCCGATCGCCCGCTACGGCGTCTGCATGAACTTCGATGCGAAACTCTCGCCTTGCGGGTTGATCATATGGCCGGTCATGTCGACGATCCCGGGCTTAAAGGCAAATTGGCTGCCGTCGGAATTCTGGAACCTGAGCTCGCCGCCACGGATCACCCCGGTGCCGTGCAACACCCCGCCCGGCACCGGCGAACTCGACCCCTGCGGCCCGAACACATAGATGATCGATGCGGCGCCGTCCGCTTTGATGTCCTGCACGATCAGCGCGGCGCAGGTGTGCGCGTCCCATGCCGCGTCGCTCCAGATCCCGAGAAAGCGGCGGTAGCGTTGGGGAACGGTATCGGGATCGGCGAGCGCGACAGCGACATTCTGCTCGCAGAACACCCGGCCAGGCGGCGCCCCGCCAGCCTGCGGGGACACCGGACTTTGCGGCGAGGGCGGCTGCGGTCCCGGTGCTGGCGGCATCGAGGATTGCGGCGCGGCGGGCGGTGGGACCAGCGGCTGAGGCGCCCCGGTAGATGGCGGGATCTGCGCCATTGCCGCGACGCTGGTCAGCAGCATCAAGAACAACGATGCGATGGCGCGACGACACATGACGGGCTCCGAGCGGCGAGCGAAGCACAGGCTTGTACGGCGAATGCCGCGGCGGCGCCAGACGGCGGCTCGCCGCAAGGGCGCCAGCTTGCAGTGGTCGCCAGCGGGCTGCGATAAAGAAAGCGCGCCTAGCCGCGGAGGAATTGGCGATGTCCCGCAACTCGGTCGATTACGAAGATGATTTCTACGCCTGGACGGTCGAGCAGGCCCGCCTGCTGCGCTCGGGCGAGCTTTCCGCCGTCGACATCGAGAACATTGCCGAGGAGATCGAGAGCATGGGGCGGAGCGACCGGCGCGCCATCGAAAGCCGGCTCACGGTTTTGCTGATCCATCTGCTGAAGTGGCAAATGCAGCCAACCGTGCGGTCGCCGAGTTGGTCGGCGACGATCCGCGAGCAACGCCGGCGGATCGAGAAGCTGCTCCGCGAATCGCCCAGTCTGCGGCCATTTTTCGCGGCGGCCCTCGCGGAAGCCTATGCCGAGGCGCGCGAGGACGCGGCGGAAGAGACCGGGCTTGCCGAGGCGGCTTTTCCCGAGGCCTGTCCCTTCACCGCGGAAGAGGTGCTGGCGCGGGGGTTTCTGCCGCAGCCGTGAGCGCATAGGGCGGCCGATGCAGCCCGGCCGGCGAGATCGTGAAGATCTCGTGGCCGGTCGCGGTTACCCCGACCGTGTGCTCGAACTGGGCCGACAGCGAACGGTCCTTGGTCACCGCGGTCCACCCGTCGCTCAGAATCTTCACCTCCCAGCGGCCGGCGTTGATCATCGGCTCGATGGTGAAGATCATGCCTTCGCGCATCGCCGGCCCGTCCTCGGGATGGCCGTAATGCAGGATCGAGGGCGCGTCATGAAAGATCCGGCCGACCCCGTGGCCGCAGAAATCGCGCACCACCGAAAAGCGGTGGCTCTCGGCATGGCGCTGGATCGCGTCGCCGATGGCGCCGATGCGGACGCCGGGGCGAACGACGGCGATGCCGCGCATCATCGCCTCATAGGTCACCTCGACGAGGCGTCGCGCCTTGACCGCGATGCGCTCGCCGACAAAAAACATACGGCTGGAATCGCCGTGCCAGCCGTCGAGGATCGGGGTCACGTCGATATTGACAATGTCGCCCTCATCGAGCCGCCGCTCGCCCGGAATGCCGTGACAGACGACATGGTTGACCGAGGTGCAGATCGATTTGGGAAAGCCGCGATAGTTGAGCGGCGCCGAAATCGCCCCATGATCGGCGACAAAGTCGTGGCACAGCCGGTCGAGATCGTCGGTGGCGACCCCGGGCCGGACGTAGGGGGTGATGAAGTCGAGCGTCTGCGCCGCCAGCGCGCCGGCGCGCCGCATCGCGGCAAAGGCTTCGGGGCCGTGCAGCTTGATCCTGCCGTCGCGGGTCTCGGCGTCAGGGGTTTGGCTCGCAGCGGGTCTCGCCGCCGCCGCCTGTTGCAGTTCTGCCATGCTCCGCATCGTCAATCCGCGCCGCGCTCCTGGTGAGGCCTATTCAAAGTAAGAACTTGCGCGCCCTGGGGCAACCTCGCTGGCTGCCGCGCGATTGTGCCGGTCGGCGCATTTCCTTTATGAAGGAGCCTTCCGCAGAGCCGACGAGGCCGAACAAACGAATGACCGACAGCACCCTCGACCCTGGCGCCGCTCCAAGCGAGGCTCGGATCGTCACCGCCTGCGTCCTGATCATCGGCAACGAGATCCTGTCCGGCCGCACCCAGGACGAGAATTTGGGTTTCCTCGCCCGCGGGCTCAACGAGGCCGGCATCCGGCTGCGCGAGGCGCGGGTGATCCCCGATGTCGCCGAGGTGATCGTCGCCACGGTCAACGATGTGCGGGGCCGGTTCGATTATGTCTTCACCACCGGCGGGATCGGCCCGACCCATGACGACATCACCGCGCAATGCATCGCCGACGCCTTTGGCGTGCCGCTGGTCCTGCACGAGGACGCCAGGCGGCTGCTCGAAACCCATTACCCGGCCGGCCATCTGAATGAGGCGCGGCTGCGCATGGCGATGGCGCCGCAGGGCGCCGCGCTGCTGCCCAACCCGATCTCGCGCGCGCCAGGTTTCCGGATTGGCAATGTCTTTGTCCTGCCCGGGGTGCCAAGCATCATGCAGGGGATCTTCGAGCAGCTGCGCCACCGCCTCGTCGGCGGCGACAAGGTGCTGAGCCGCAGCGTCAGCTGTCATCTCGGCGAGGGCGTTTTGGCGCATGATCTCTCGGCGCTGCAGGACCGCTTTGCCGATGTCGAAATCGGCTCCTATCCCTATTTCCGGCGCGGTGATTTCGGGGTGACCCTGGTGCTGCGCGGCGTCGATCGCACCCGGCTCGCCGCCGCCACCGAAGAGATCAAGGCGCTGATCGAGCGCCTCGGCGGCGACCCGCAGGAGGGGCTCAGCGAGGGCTAGCAAAAGCTCGATCGCCGCCGATGGCCGACCGATGCGAGAAGGCGGCGCCATCGGCGCGGCGAACTTGCCGGGTTCGGCGCAATCAGGGTAATCGGGTGGGAGAGCGTCGTTGCCAGGGAGAGTGCTGTGGATGAGCCATCGGTAAAGCCGGCCGCCGGCGACCAGATCGACCGGCCGCAGCCGAGCGCGCAATCGAACCGGATCTGGGGCAGCGACGCGATCGCCGCGGCGATCCGCGAGCTCGACATCCCCTATGTGGCGCTCAACCCCGGATCAAGCTATCGCGGCCTGCACGACAGCCTGGTCAACTACCTCGGCAATTCGCGCCCGCGCATGCTCCTGTGCCTGCACGAGGAGAGTGCTGTCGCCCTGGCGCATGGCTGGGCCAAGGTCACCGGGCGGCCGATGCTGGTCTGCGTCCACGCCAATGTCGGGCTGATGCATGCGACGATGGCGATCTTCAACGCCTGGTGCGACCGGATGCCGGTGATCGTGCTCGGCGCCACCGGCGCGCTCGACGCGACCCGGCGGCGGCCGTGGATCGAGTGGATCCACACCGCCCGCGACCAGGGCGCCCTGATCCGCAACTTTAGCAAATGGGACGACCAGCCCTCCTCGGTCGGCGCCGCGCAGGAGGCGGTGCTGCGCGCCAACATGATCGCGCAGACGGCGCCGCGCGGGCCGGTCTATCTCAATTTCGATCTGGCCTTGCAGGAGGACGAAATCGAAGCGGTGCCGCCAATGCCCGAGATCGCCCGCTTTGCCCCGCCGGCCTCGCCCGAGCCCGGCGGCGCGCTGCTGCGCCAGGCGGCGGAATTGCTCGCGCGGGCCGAGCGGCCGGTGATCCTGATGGGCCGCGCCTCGCGCAACCCCGAGGTTTGGCGGCAGCGCGTCGCCCTCGCCGAGGCGGTCGGCGCCCGGGTCATGACCGACCGCAAGACCGGGGCGGTGTTTCCGACCGACCACCCTTGCACGCCGCCGGCCCGACCACGCCATCCTCGGACGGGGCCGAGCTTCTCGCCGCGGCCGATGTGATCCTCAGCCTCGACTGGATCGATCTCGCCGGCACATTGAAGACGGCGTGCCGCGGCAAGTTCCCGGCCGGCAGGGTGATCCAGATCTCGCCCGACCAATTTGTTCACAATGGCTGGAGCATGGATTACCAAGGCCTGCCGCCGGCCGATGTGTATCTCCTGGCCGAACCCGACGCCGCGGTGCCGCCGCTGCTGGCCGCGGTCAAGGAGTTGCGCCCGAACGCGCCGCCTTTGCCGGCGCCGCGGCCGCGGCGCGCGCCGCCGCCGTTGTCGGCGCTCGACACCGCCCGGATCATCGAGGTGCCGATGGCGGCGACGGCGTTGAAAGAGGTGCTGGGCGACACTCCGGTCACGATGATCCGCCTGCCGCTGAGCTGGGCCGAGCATTTGTGGGAGTTCCGCGATCCGCTCGATTTTCTCGGCACCGATGGCGGCGGCGGCATCGGCTCGGGTCCGGGGATGGCGGTCGGCGCCGCATTGGCCTTGCGCGACGGCGGCAGCGGCCGGCTGCCGGTGGCAATCCTCGGCGACGGCGATTTTCTGATGGGGGTGACGGCGTTGTGGACCGCGGTACACAACCATATCCCGCTATTGGTGGTGATCGCCAACAACCGCTCGTTCTTCAACGATGAATTGCACCAGGAGCGGGTCGCGCGCGAGCGTGGCCGGCCGGTCGAGAACCGCTGGATCGGCCAGTCAATCCGCGATCCCGACATCGACCTCGCCACCCTAGCGCGCGGCCAGGGCTGCCACGGCATCGGCCCGGTCGAGGACCCGAAAAAGCTGGTCGCGGCGCTGAGCGAGGCGGTCGCCGCGGTGCGCGCCGGCCGGGTCTGCGTCGTCGATGTCCGGGTCGCGGTCGGCTACGACCCCGGCGGCGCCGCCGGCATCCTTCAACGTTAGCCAGCGCCGCTAACGGATGCCGATCTGCCGAACCAAGTTCGAATAAGGCGCGAGCCGCGGGTCGGCCGTGTAGAGGAAGGCGGGCTCGGCGATCGCCTGGGCGACCAGCACCCGGTCGAACGGATCTCGATGCAGGAGGGGCAGTTCTGCGACCAGAACAGCGGCGCTCGAGCGTAGCGGCAGTTCGGCGTACCCGGCGCCGACGGCCGACTCCACGATCTGCGCGGGGAAAAAAGGAAAGTCGACGCGCCCGAGCGTCGCTTGATCGTGATTTCCCAGATGCTTACCGCGCTGAACAACACCTCGTCGGCGGCGCTTTCAATGGTTGTCGAAGTTGCGTCGTCGAGCCGCTGCGGTTCTGATAGCGCCCAAATTAAGACATGCGTATCCAGCAGGATGCGCATCAGCGGCCTTCAAACGCGTCGAGAATGTCGTCAGGCAGCGGCGCGTCGAAGTCCTCGGAAACGTAGAATCTTGCCCGCGAGCGTGCCGAGAAGGCGTTTTCGAGGAGTGCCGGCAAGCGGCGCCAAGCGGGCAACGGGCTTGCCGGCTTTGGCGATGATAATCTCCTCGCCTTTGGCGGCATCATCGACCAGCCGAGAGAGCTGGGTCTTCGCCGCGTGGATGTTGACAGTGCGCATGGGCCACTCTTGGCTTAGCTAAACTTAGCCCAGGGTACGCCTAGCATAATGTCAAATCACGCTTCTCGCGCTTGCCGCGCTTACAGCGGGCCGTTGGGCAGGACCAGCACCTTGCCGTTGCGGTGGCCGCGCTGGGCGTGGGCGAGCGCCGCTTTGATGTCGTCGATCGGGTAGGTCGCGTCGACCGGCGCCTTCAGCACGCCGTCGCGCAGCTTGGCGGCAAGGTCGGCGTAGAGGGCGCGCACCTGCTCGCGGCTGCGCCTGGCGAGGCCGTCGCCGAGCATGAAGGCCTTGAGGCTGACGCCGCGTCCCAGCGCTGCGCGGCTGATCACCAGATCGGCGCCGCTCATCGAACCGTAGCTGACGACGACCCCGCCATCGGCGACGCTGTCGGCGATGCGCTTAGCGGCCTCGCCTGAAACCGCGTCGATGCCGAGCCGGATCGGCGCGCCGCCCGTCGCCCGCTGCGCGCGCTCGGCCACATCAGGGCCGTCGACCAGCACGATATCGGCGCCGAGCGCCTTTAATTCGGCGGTCACGTCGTCGCGGCGCACGACGTTGAGCGTGCGCACGCCCTTCGCCTTCGCGAGCACGATCAGATGGCGGCCGACCGCCGAATTGGCGACGTCCTGGATGACCCAATCGCCGGGCTTCAGCGCGACATGGTCTTCGAGCAGCAACAGCGCCGTCGCCGGATTGATCCGCAGCATCGCCGCCTGCGCCAGATCGAGCCCCGCCGGCAATGGGATCGCGTCGGCGGCGGAGATGCGCCGGCGCTGCACCCAGTTCTCGCGCTGCATGTGGATGACCAGATCGCCCGGCCGGATGTCGGCGACCCCGGCGCCGACCGCCGCGACCCGGCCGACGCATTCGGCTCCGGGCGTGGCCGGCAAGGCCGGATGCAGGCGGTAATTGCCGCGGCAGAACGAGATGTCGGCCGGGTTGATCGGAAAGGCCAGCACGTCGAACACGATCTCGCCCGGCCCCGGCGCGCCGACATCGGGCGCTTCAACGCAGCGGGCGACGTTTTCCGGCACGCCGTAATCGGTGATTTCGACCTTTTTCATTCCTCGCCTCCCGGTTCACAGGAAAGTTGGCGCAACCGGCCGACCAGCCGCGGTTGAAGTCAGCCGCGGTTGAAGTCAGCCGCGGTTGAAGGCTGGCATCACGTCGCGGGCGAACCAGCGCAGCTGGTCCTTGAACTCGTCGGGCGGCAGACCCTCGGCCCAATGAATCATGAAATCCTCAAGGCCGGGATATTTGGCTTCGATCGATTTGATGCCGTCGATGACCTCTTTGGGCGTGCCGCAGAACCACGCCTTTTGCGCGACGCCATCGGCGAGGGAAGGCACCCGCGAGGGCGCGCCCGGCGTGCCCCAGGTGCGGCCATGCTCGTCGGCGTAGCGCACAAAGCCGAACGGCGCGAACCATTTATAGCGCTCGTCATGCGACGGCTCGACCCGGCGCATCGCCTCCTCGCGACTGTCGGCGAGATAGAGCCCGGCGCCCCAGATCATGTCCTGGCCGAGCTGCACGTCGCGGCCGTGGCGGTGGCAGGCGGCGTGATAGGCGCGGATCACGTCGTCGAGGATCTTTTCGCCGTTCAACGTCACCATCGCCTTGATCCCGTATTGCGCCATCATGTCGATGGTCCGGCCGCTGGCGATCGGCATCCAGATCTCGACCGGCAGATGCTTCGGCCGCGGCACACAAGTGATCTCGTCGAGCTGGTAGCCGCGATAAGGCACCTTGGGCGGGCATTCGAAATACTTGCCCTTGTGGCGGAACGAGTCTTCGTTGAAGCATTTCAGCACCAACTGCAATCCTTCCTCGAAGATTTCGCGGTTGGCCTCGGTGTCGAGCAACGGCGCGCCGAAGGTCTCGACCTCGCGGGTGTGATAGCCGCGGCCGAGCCCCAGGATCACCCGTCCGTCGGTGACGATGTCGGCCATCGCATAATCCTCGGCGAGGCGGATCGGGTGCCACATCGGTAAAATGTTAAAACCGCAGCCGAATTTGAGCCGCTTGGTCTGGGTCGCCAGCCACAGCCCGAGCTGGATCAAATTGGGCAGGCACTCATAACCCTCGCGCTGGAAGTGGTGCTCGGCGCACCACAGCGCGTAATAGCCTTCCTCGTCCATGACCCGGGCCACGTCGCGCGCGGTCCAGAACACCTCGGACAGCCGTTCGTTGGCGTAACGGCGATCGTTCGCCGGGGTGCCGTCGGCGCCGATATTGTCGAGCGCGATCTGGCCGACATAGAGGGAATGAAACCGCTTGATCATGATGCTGTCCTAGCTCAGTCCGAAACCTGCTTTAATGGATTAAATCACATTGCCGCTGCCCCCCGGAAGCGGGAGTTGCGCCAGCCGCGCGCCGCGGTTTCGAAGGCGCTATCGCAGATCGCTCGTCGAGGTCCGAAGCGGCGGCGCGGGCCAGTGCGGCGGCCGCTGACTTTGTCGTCGCCACTCGAGCAGCGCCGCGGGTGTCTTGGCGGCCTTGCCGGTGACCCGGGGCGGCGGATCAGGCCACCGCGCGCTTGAGCAGCGTCTTTGCGGCGCGGGAGTAGGCGGCGGCGAGCTGGCCGTCCTGCAAGAGTTCGGCCGGATCGCAGTCGTACAGTTCGCAGATCGCCGAGAGATCGGCGAAATGGATGCGCCGTGCTCCGGTTTCGATCCGGTGATAGGCTAGGCGCGACAATCCGAGGAGTTGTGCGGCTTGCTGCTGGGTCAGCCCCAGGGCGCGACGGCGGCGGCGCAGCGCCGAACGAATGCAGGCCTGGGCGTCAGGCGCGGCGCAGCGCATCGGCTTCTCCTCGGATCGCGGGCTGAACAGATGGGCGGCCAGCGCCGCATTGGCGCGCGCCGATTTCGACCAATGGCCAAACGCCCGTTTTGTCGCAATCGATATTGTCATTACCATATTAATACTGACTTCGATATATTTGTCAATATAACAATCAAAAGTCGATGCCTTCGGAGCGCGGGCTTGACCGCGCGCAGCGCTATCCTCGACGATGCCGGCGGCGTTTAGCCTTGGAGCCGCCGATGGATTTTTCGCTGTCCGATGATCTCGTCGCGCTAAAGGACCGCACCCGGGAGTTCGTGCGCGAGCGGATCATCCCATACGAAAACGACCCGCGGCGGACGGCGCACGGACCGGGCGTCGAGTTGCGGCGCGAGCTGGTGGCGCTCGGACGCGGCGCCGGGCTGCTGGCGCCGCATGTCGGGCGCGAATGGGGCGGGCTCGGGCTCGATCACCGGGAACAGGCGGTGGTGTTCGAGGAGGCCGGCTATTCGCCGCTGGGACCGGTGGCGCTCAACTGCTTCGCCCCGGACGAGGCCAACATGCACCTGCTGGAACAGGTCGCCGATGAGCATCAGAAAGAGCGCTGGCTGCGGCCGCTCGCCGCCGGCGAGATCCGCTCGTGCTTCATGATGACCGAGCCGGCGCCGGGCGCCGGCTCTGATCCCTCAATGCTGAACACGACCGCCCGACGGGCTGCCGACGGCAATCGCGGCGAGTTCATCATCGACGGCGAGAAATGGCTGATCACCGGCGCCGTCGGTGCGGAATTCGCAATCATCATGGCCAAGACCGACAAAGACGACGCCGGCCCCGCTGGGGCGACGATGTTCCTCGCGCCGATGTCGGCGCCGGGGATCATCGTCGAGCGGGTGCTGGATACGCTCGACCAGTTCATGTCGGGCGGGCACGCGGTGATCCGGCTCGCTGGTCTGCGGGTGCCGGAAAGCGCCGTGCTCGGCCGGGTCGGCGAGGGCTTCCGCTATGCCCAGGTCAGGCTCGCCCCGGCGCGCCTCACGCATTGCATGCGCTGGCTCGGCGCCGCCCGGCGCGCCCACGACATCGCCGCCGACTACGCCCGCCGCCGCACCGCCTTTGGCAAGCCGTTGGGCGAGCACGAGGGGGTGGGCTTCATGCTGGCCGACAACGAGATGGACCTCCATACCAGCCGGCTGGTCATCTGGCACGCCGCCTGGCTCTTGGACCAGGGCCAGCGCGCCAGCCATGAATTGAGCATCGCCAAGGTCGTCTGCTCGGAGGCGATCTGGCGGATCGTCGACCGCAGCATGCAGATCCTCGGCGGGCTCGGCATCACCGACGACACGATCGTGGCGCGCCTGTTTCGCGAGGTGCGCCCGTTCCGCATCTATGACGGCCCCTCCGAAGTCCACCGCTGGTCGATCGCCCGCCGCATCCTGCGCGGCGGGAGCGGAGGGTAGAGCGGCTGCTCCGAAACGGAGTTCAGGCGGCGGCGCCGGTCGAGGGTTTTGCGCTCGCGCGGCGCGGCGGCCGCGGGGTCGGGGAGCAGGGTCGGGTCGGTGTAGGGGCGCCGGTCGCGTTCGACCTTGCGGCGGATACGGTGCAGGTACAGATAGAACGCGGACAGCCTGGCGTGGGTGACGACGATTTCGCCGACCCGCCGCGGATAAAAGACGACCGGGTTCTCGCGCGGCATTCCTGAGCGGCGGTGCCGCCGTACTTTGCGACGAAAATAGCCGCCTTGCAGCGGGTGCACGTTTTCTTGAATAAAGGTGAAGTAGAATTGCAGGATGTGATTCATTAGCCGCACCGGCTTGATCCCGCTCGCCATGGCGCGGCGCAGGATAGTCTCGATGTGCTCGGCTGAATAATAAAGATCCCAGGCTTGGCGATAAACCGCCTGCCACTCTTGCGCGGTCATGACCGGGTGGCCGGTGGTGACGTGCTCGAGATCGTACTTGTTCATGTCGGGGTCCATCCACACCCCGTCAGCGGCGAGCGCCTGGTGGTCGGCCGAGCCCGGCAACGGGGTCAGGATGAAGAATTCCAACAGGTCGACCGGCAATTCCCGCTGCACCGTCCTGATGTCCTCGGCGATCCGCTGCGGCGTGTCGCCCGGAAAGCCGAGAATGTAACCGGCATAGGTAATGACCCGCTGCGCTCGCCAGGCGAGAAACATCTGGCGGTATTCGTGCACTCGGTTCTGCTTTTTCTTGGCGGACAGCAGATTGTCGGGGTTGATGTTTTCGAGCCCGATAAACACCCGCTTGCAGCCGGCGCGCGCCGCCTTCTCCACGAAGTTCGGGATGCGGTGACACAGGGTGTCGACCTGGATGATGAATTGGAGGCCGAGCCCTTCCTCCTCGCGCATCAGGATCAGGCGGTCGAAGATCGCCTCCCAATTGCGGTTGCGGGCGAAATTGTCGTCGGTGATGAAAAAGCGGAAGACACCCTGGGCCAAATTGGCGCGGACCAGGCGCTCGACATCGTCGGCGTCGCGCCAGCGCGATTTGCGGCCCTGAACATTGATGATCGTGCAAAAGCTGCACTGAAACGGGCAGCCGCGCCCGGCGTCGAAGGCGCCGAGGCTTTCGCCATAACGGCGCACGATGCGGGCCGGCAGAAACGGGGTGACCTGCCGCCGCAATCCCGGCAGATCGTCCATGTAGTTGTAGAGGGGTTGCAGCCGGCCCGAGAGCGCATCGGCAAAGAGGCCCTCGAGCCGCCCCTCGGCCTCGCCCGCGAACAATGTCACGCCCATCTCTCGCGCCCGTTCGAGATCGGGCGGCAGACGCGGCAGCATCGCCAGACAGCCCGAGACGTGAAACCCGCCGACCGCAACCGCGACCCCGGCCGCGCGGAACCGCGCCGCCAGATCCATCGCCCGCGGGAACTGGTTCGACTGCACGCCGACCAGGCACACGAGGCCGGCATCCGCGGCCTTGATGCGCCGTATAATCCGCCCGACCGGGAGCACCGTGTGGCATTCGTCATAGGCATGGATTTCGACCGCCACGTCGGGGCCGAGCGCGCGCCGCGCGGCGATGTCGGTGGCGATGCCATAAAGACAGGCCAGCGAATTCGACGGGATCCAGGATTTCCACCACTGGATCACATAGCCGTCCTCGTCGTAATGCGACGGCTTGATCAGCTCGACGACAAACCGGCGGTCCCCCAACAACACACCCTCGCCTCGGCAGACCAAATCAACGTCGAGTTCTACCTGCATTGCGGTCGTGGGGAAAGCCTGCCTTTGCAACCCTCGCTCGAAATCTTGCAGCCGCCATCCCATCGCTCCACCCGATCGCCGCCGGGGGCGGAGCACGGCGCGCCCAAGCCCTTTGTCCTCGGCGGCGGGGCAGCGCGCGCGGGGGAGCGCACAAGATGCTAGCGCCTGGCGCTAGCGCGCAACAACGGCTGCCGGCCGGGTGATTTCGGTGGTGGCGAAATCGGCCGGGGCAATGATCTCCATGAACTCCATGTCGTCCGACCAGTCGTAAAGATTGTGGACGATGCCCGGGCGCTGGTGGACGCAGTCGCCGGCCTCGACCAGGGTGTCGATCCCGTCGTAATCGAATTTGGCCCAGCCGCGGACCATGTAGACGACATGAACCTCGGCGGTGTGCATGTGGAAGCCGGTGCCGCCTTTGGCCTGCGCAGCGGGGCGCGCGGCGCGGACCAGCTGCACCCGCAATCTGCCGTGGGTCGCCGCAATGACGCCCATGTCGCGGTATGCAAAAAACGCGCGCAGGCCATCCTCGGCGTACCGCGCTTCGGGGGCATCTGCCTTTTGATGCGAAAACAACGTGTCGAGCATAGGTCGGCCCCTTATCTCCGTCGGCCCCAATTATCCGCGGTTTATGCTGCGACGCAATAGGAAAAACATGAATGTTTCCTGTGCTGGATGGCATAAAATGATGCAACGCACAAGAATTGGGCAGAGGAACCGCTCGGCCAGGGGAATCGGCGTTACTTTGTTGAGGCCTCGTGGTTGAGGCCTCGCAGTAGAGGTCTCGGGCGCAATGAGGCAGAGGCGCGCGGGACCGGACCGGCAAGTTCGACAATCTCAAAGCGAACGAACTGCAAATTTTCGCGGCCGCGCCCCGGTCTTCGCCCCAGTCGGGGCGAAACTTGTTGCCCGCCGCCAATGCCCGGATCATGTTCGGCGCTAACAGCGCCAATGCGGGAAACCCAGCATGATCGTCGACGTCCACGCGCATTACACGCCGAAGAATTTCAGCGAGTTCATGGGCGACCGGTTCGCCTCGCCGGTCCATCTGCCGGTCAAGCGCGGCATGGCGCTCCACCCATTCTCGGATTCGCCCGAGGACATCAGCGGGCGGCTCGAACTGATGGACGCCGCCGGGGTCGAAAAGCAGGTGCTGTCGCCGAACCATCCGCCCTATCTGCCGGATGAGGCGGAAGGCGTCAAAGCGGTGCAGATGCTGAACGACGGCTACGCCGAGCTGGCGCATCGCTATCCGCAGCGCATCGCCTCCTACGTGATGCTGCCGTTGCCGCATATCGACGCGGCGCTCACGCGAGATGGAGCGCGGCTTTGACCAATTGGGCTGCGTCGGCGTCAACATGAACATCATCTGCCTGAACCGCTCGGTCGCCGAAACCGAGTTCGAGCCGATCTATGCGGAGATGAACCGGCGCGGCGCCATCCTGTTCGTCCACCCGGCCGGCACCGGCATCTGCTCGCCGTTCATCACCGGCTACCGCTATACCGGGTCGGTCGGGACCTCGCTCGAGGACGCGACCTTCGTCCTGCACATGATCGCCAAGCAGATCCCGCACCGCTATCCGAACATCCGCTTCATCGTGCCGCATCTGGGCGGGCCGATCCCGATGCTGCTGAACCGCCTCGACCAGCAGGGCCAGAGCCCGAGCGGCCATCCGGACCTCGCCGAGGCGCCGAGCGTCACCGCCAAGAAGTTCTGGTACGACACCGTGTGCTACGGCTCGAAAGCGGCCTTCACCTGCGCGCTCGAGGCCTTTGGCGCCGACCATCTGGTGACCGGCAGCGACTATCCGGTGCTGCAGGATTACGAGGCCTACAAGGAAACCTTCGCCTATATCGGGCGGCTCGGGCTGCCGCAGGCCACGGTCGACCAGATCCTGCACCGCAACGCCCACCAGCTGTTTGGTTTTGCCCATGAGTGAGCAGGTGAGTGAGCGGCAAGGCGGGCTCGGCTTCGCCGCCGAGGACGACGCGCCGATCCCCTACATGGAGCGGATCCGCGACTACTATCAGGCGCTCGGCTATGGCCCGCCTTATCGCTGGGCGCACTATGCCGCGGTCCCGTTCCGCCCGCTGCCGCGGCGCCTCGCCGAATGCCGTGTCGCCCTCGTCACCACCGCCGCACCCTACCAGCCGGACAAGGGCGAGCAGGGCCCGGGCGCGCCCTACAACGCCGCCGCCAAGTTTTACCAGGTCTATTCCGGCGACAGCGCCGCCGATCCCGATCTGCGGATTTCCCATGTCGCCTACGACCGGGCGCACACCACCGCCGAGGACGCCCAAACCTGGTTCCCGCTGCGGCAATTGCGGCAGATGGCGGCGAGCGGCCGGATCGGCGAAGTCGCCCGACGTTTTCACGGCATCCCGACCAACCGCAGCCAGCGCGCGACCCTCGAGCGGGACTGCCCGGAGCTGCTGGCGCGCTGCCGCGACGACCGGGTCGACGCCGCCATCCTCGTCGCCAATTGACCGGTGTGCCACCAGACCGTGAGCCTGGCCGCCCGGCATTTGGAGGAAGCAGGCATCGCCACCGTGGTCATGGGCTGCGCCAAGGACATCGTCGAATATTGCGGCGTGCCGCGCTTTCTGTTCAGCGATTTCCCGCTCGGGCAATGCGGCGGGACGCCCGAACGATCCCCAATCGCAGGCGTTCACCCTGGAACTGGCGCTGCGCATCCTCGAATCGGCGCCGGCGGCGCGCACCAGCGTGCAATCGCCGCTGCGCTGGAGCGAAGACTGGAATTGGAAGCTCGACTACTCCAACATCGAACGGCTTTCGGCGGCGGAGATCGAGCGCCGGCGCCAGGAATTCGACCGGCAGAAAGAGATCGCCAGGACTGTCCGCGAGCAACCCTCCGCCGCGGGCTGAGCGGTGCAACGGCGCGCCCGGCCGCACCGCGCCGCCGCCGGATGTTGCCGCCCGCGCCGGCAGTCCGGTCAGGGAATATCTCCGAACCGCGGTAGCTCTGAATATTCGACAGCATAGGTTGTCGGATCGTCAGACCAAATTCCTGAAATGTACCCATCGCTGCGAAGCAAGGCCGGGTCGAGTTCAGCCGTCGTCCCAATCGTCGAGACCCGCCCAAACAGCGGCTGTCACAATATTTTTTTTGAACCGGAGCGCCAAGACCGCTATCCTTGATAAGGCCGGTCGGTTTTGTGCCGGGGCGGCGGTCATTTGGTCGGGGGGAGAAACCATGACCGAAAAAAACAGCGGTTCGCGCAAAGGGAGCTTGCCCCGCCGCGGCGGGATCTTTGCCGCGATCGTGGCGGCGGTCGCTTTGTTCGCGGCGGTCGGCCCGGCGGCTGCCGCAGGTACGCCGTTTCAGCTGACCTACCGGGTCACCCATTCGGTGTTCGGCAATATCGGCACTTACGTCAACACCATTGAGCCGGCGAATGGCGGCACCACGGTTTTGACCCGCGCCCATTTCGACGTGAAGATGCTCGGCGTCAATCTCTACCGCGAAGACGCCCAGCGCACCGAGCATTGGCAGGGCAACCGCCTGATCTCGTTTCATGGCGTCACCAGCAAGGGCGCTCGATCGACCGTGGTCAACGGCGAGGCGCGCGGCAACAGCTTTGTCATCACCTCGCCGCTGGGCACGATCACCGAGCCGGCGACGGTTCATCCAGCCAATCCGTGGTCGCCCAATTTCCTCGCCTCTGACCTGATGATGCGGCCGGATACCGGCAAGGTCGAGCGGGTGCGCGTCAGCGGCGGCGAACCGGCGGTGGTGACAATCGACGGCACCGCGATCCGCACCCAGAAATATGAGGTCACCGGCGACACCCGTTACACCGTCTGGCTCGACCAGCAGGGGGTTCCGGTCATGTTCGCGGTCGACGACCAAAGCGGCACGGTCACCTTCACCCTCGCCAATTGCGTAAGCTGTGGGCTCAATATGGCGCAGCTGGGGACGAAATAGGCTGCGTCGGCCGTCCGGCGCAGACGTCGCCGGCGCGGCCGCTGGGCCGGCGCGACGCAGCTGACCGGACGGTCTCGATGTTTGAGACGCCTTGGCGCTTCGCCTTGGCGCTTCCTCGGCATGAGGTGCGCCATCGAGGGTGCGAAGAACGCCGGGTGCGCAGCAAGCTGCCAAGCGGGTGTCTCGCCGACGCAGGGCGGTATCGAGCCCATCTTCGCCCGCGGGTCCGGCAGCGGGCGGTTCTGCGGATTGCGCGCCGGTCCGCGTACCGGGCCGTTAATTCCAAATCCCACAATTCCGAAATGCTGTAGGGAGGCTGTCATAAAACTCCATTAGTGGTAGTCTATACGAGACGGCTTGGCAATGGAGGACGGGATGGGAAAACGCTCGTCGCAGGTCACTTCGGTCATCCACCTGGCTTCGGCGCACCGCACCGCAGCAGCGGCCAGCCGCCCCGAGGCCTCTCCTGCCGAACCCGAGCGCGAACAGAGCTGGCGCCGCAAGATCCGCCCGCAGAGCGAGGGCCAGCGCCGGCTGATGGCCGCGATCGAGCAGCATAACTTGACGGTGGCGCTGGGGCCGGCCGGAAGCGGCAAGACCTATATCGCGGTCAGCGCCGCGGTGGCGGCATTGGATGCCGGCGAGGTCGCCCGCATCGTCCTGACCCGCCCGGCGGTCGAGGCCGGCGAGCGCCTGGGCTATCTGCCGGGCGACATCGGCGACAAGCTCGCCCCCTATCTGCGCCCGCTCAACGACGCGCTCTGCGAACGGCTCGGCGGCAAACGCGTCAAGCAGCTGGTGACCGAGGGGGCGATCGAGATCGCGCCGATCGCCTTTATGCGCGGGCGCACCCTGAACAACGCCTTTATCGTCATCGACGAGGCGCAAAACTGCACTTATGGCCAGATCAAGATGCTGCTGACCCGGCTCGGCTGGCGCTCGACGATGGTGGTGACCGGCGACCCCGACCAGAGCGATCTGCTGGACGGCTTGTCGGGCCTGGCCGAGATCGCCCGCCGGCTCGAGGCGATCGCCGATATCGCGGTGGTGCGGCTCGATGAGGCCGACATCGTTCGCCACCGGCTCGTCGCCGACATGCTGACGGTGCTGTGAGAGCCTGCGGCCCGCTCGCAAACGGCGGTTGACGCCGGCGGCCGCGCCGCGCTTATTGCCGCAATCGGAATAGATTGACGTTGAGGAGCCTACGAAGATGACCGCGCAACCATTCCGGGGGGTGCTCGTCCCCGTTCTGACCCCGTTTACCCCGGCCGGCGAGCCCGATGCCGGGCGGTTCACCGCCTTCTGCCGCTTTCTGCTCGACCAGGGGGCGGGCGGGCTATCGATCTTCGGCACCACCAGCGAAGCCAATTCGATGTCGCCGGCCGAGCGCATGGCCTTGCTCGATCATCTGGTCGCCGCCGGCATTCCGGCGGAAAAGCTGATGCCCGGCGCCGGCGCCTGCGCGATGACCGATGCGGCGACTTTGGTGCGGCACGCGGTCGGGCATGGCTGCGGCGGGGTGTTGATGCTGCCGCCGTTCTATTACAAGCCGGTCAGCGACGACGGCATCTTCGCCTTTATTTCGGGCGTCCTCGACAAGGTCGGCTCGCCGGCGCTCAAGGTCTATCTTTATCATATTCCCCCGGTGGCGGTGGTCGGCTACTCGATCGATCTGGTCGGCCGCTTGATCAAGGCCTATCCACAGACCGTCGTTGGACTTAAGGACAGCTCCGGCGATTGGAGCAACACCGCTTCCTTGCTCGATCGTTATCCGGGATTTGCGATATTCCCCGGCTCCGAGGTGTTTCTGCTCGAAGGGCTGCGCAAGGGCGCCGCCGGCTGCATCACCGCGACCGGCAACATCAACGTGCCGGGGATCGCCAAGCTCTACGCCAATTGGCAGGGGCCGCAGGCCGACGCGTTGCAGGCCGAGGTGACGACGGTGCGCAAGACCATGCAGGCCTATCCGATGGTCCCGGCCTTGAAGCGGGTCGTCGCCCATTTCCATGACGATCCGCAATGGGCCGCGGTGCGCCCGCCACTGACCGCGCTCGACCGGGCGCAGTCGACGGCGCTGATCGCCGACCTCGCCAAGATCGGCTTTAGCCTCGGCGAGCGCCGGGAGCGGGCCGCCGCCGAATAAGGCCGTAGATTCGAGCGCCGGATCACGCATCAGAGTGCGTCGCCGCGCCGCTCCCTCGCGATCACCCTTCATCCGCCGTCATTGCGAGCGAGGCGAAGCGATCTCATAGACAAGGGAGGATCGGGGCATGGCTACTGAGGCGATCGCCGCGCACACGCCCGAGCGCCAGGCGTTCTACGAGAAGATCGCCGGCTCCAACCTGGCGCCGTTGTGGGAGCGGCTGCACGGGCTCGTCACTCCTCAGCCGGTGACCCCGTGCCTGCCGGCGATCTGGCGTTATCGCGACGTGCGACCCTATCTGATGCAGGCCGGCGGGCTCATCAGCGCCGAGGAGGCGACGCGACGGGTGCTGATCCTCGAAAACCCCGGGCTCAAGGGCCAGACCTCGATCACCCATTCCTTGTTCGCCGGATTGCAGTTGATCCTGCCGGGCGAGGTCGCCCCGGCGCATCGCCACACCCAATCGGCGTTGCGCTTCATCATCGAAGGAGCGGGCGCCTACACCGCGGTCGACGGCGAGCGCACGACGATGCGGCCCGGCGATTTCGTCATCACCCCATCCTGGACCTGGCACGATCACGGCAACGACACGCAAGAGCCGATGGTCTGGCTCGACGGGCTCGACATCCCGATCGTGCGCCTGCTCGACGCCAGCTTCGCCGAACCGGGCGAAGCCGATGTGCAGACCGTGACCCGGCCCGAGGGCGACAACGCCGCGCGCTTTGCCAACAATCTGCTGCCGGTCGACTGGCGGCCCGCGGTCAAGACCTCGCCGGTGTTCAACTATCCCTACGCCCGCTCGCGCGAATCACTCGACGTGCTGCGCCGCAACGAAGACCCCGACCCCTGCCACGGCCACAAATTGCGCTATGTCAACCCGGCGAGCGGCGATTTCGCGATGCCGACGATCGGCGCCTTTATCCAGCTGTTGCCCGCGGGCTTCGCCACAAGGCCCTACCGCTCGACGGACGGCACGGTGTTCGTCGCGGTCGAGGGCAGGGGCGAAACCCGGGTCGGCGACCAGGTCCTCTCCTGGGAGCCGCGCGACGTCTTTGTCGTGCCGAGCTGGGCCCGGGTCAGCCACCAGGCATCGGACGAGGCGGTGCTGTTCAGCTATTCCGACCGGCCGGTGCAGCAAAAGCTCGGCCTCTTCCGCGAGCAGCGCGGCAACGCCTGACCCCCGCCCGCCGCGAGTGAAGCTGCAGCAGGCGATGGGCGATCGTGCGAGGCGGCGGTGGCGATCGCCGATAACCCTCGCCACGGCGGCGCTGGCGCTGATCGGCCTATTCCCCGCGGAAGCGGCGGCGGCGCCGCCGCAGGCGGTCGAGGCTCGGCATGGCATGGTCGTGACTGCGCAGCGCATCGCCTCCGCAGTCGGCGCCGGCATTCTTGCCGCTGGGGGCAATGCAATCGACGCGGCGGTGGCGGTCGGCTACGCGCTCGCCGTCGTCGAGCCGTGCTGCGGCAATATCGGCGGCGGCGGGTTCATGACCCTGCACCTCGCCGACGGCCGCGACAGCTTCATCAATTTCCGCGAGACCGCACCGGCTGCGGCGAGCCCCGGCATGTATCTCGATCCCGCCGGCCAGCCGATCCCGGCTCTCAGCCGCTACGGCTGGCGCGCCATCGGCGTGCCGGGGACGGTGCTGGGGCTCGACCGCGCGCTCGACGAATACGGCAGTCTGACGCGTGCGGCGGTGATGGCGCCGGCGATCGCCTTGGCCCGCGACGGCTTTGTGCTGAGCCGCGACGACGCCCGGCTGCTCGACGCCAAGACCGAGCGATTTCGGCAAGACCCGGCGACCGCGAAAATATTCCTGCGGCCCGATGGCAACCCTTTCCAGCCCGGCGACCGCCTCGTGCAGAAGGACCTCGCAGCGACGCTGTCGGCGATCGCCAAGGATGGCTCCAAGGCCTTCTACAGGGGTCCGGTGGCCGCTGCGGTCGCCCAGGCCAGCCGGGCCAATGGCGGCATCTTGACCGCGCGCGATTTTGCCGATTACTCGGTGACCGAAGGACCGCCGCTGCGCTGCTCCTACCGCGGCTATGTGATCCTGTCGGCGCCGCCGCCGAGTTCGGGCGGAACCACGATCTGCGAGATCCTCGACATTCTCGAGGGCTACGACATGAAGGCGCTGGGCTGGCGCCGGGCGCGCTCGGTCGAGCTGATGATCGCGGCGATGCGCCGCGGCTACGCCGACCGCAATCGCTATCTCGGCGACCCGGCCTTTGTCGCGAACCCGCTCGACCGGCTGCTGTCGACCGGGTACGCCGCCGGGATCCGCGCCGCGATCGCCGGCGGCCAGGCGCCGCCTTCGGCGCCGATCGCGGCCCCGCACGAGCGGGCGGAAACGACGCATTATTCGATCGTCGACGGCGCCGGCAACGCAGTCGCCGTCACCTATACGATCAACGGCTATTTCGGGGCCGAGGTGATGGCTCCCGGCGCCGGCTTTCTTCTCAACGACGAAATGGACGATTTCACCGCCAAGCCCGGAACGCCGAACATGTACGGCCTGGTCCAGGGCGAGGCCAACGCCATCGCGCCCGGCAAACGGCCGTTGTCGTCGATGGCCCCGACCCTCGTTGAGAAGGACGGCCGAGTCTTCCTCGTGCTCGGCAGCCCCGGCGGCTCGCGCATCATCACGACGGTGCTCGAAACCATTATGAACGTCGTCGATTACGGCATCGGGCCGCAAGCTGCGGTCGATGCCCCGCGCTTTCATTACCAGGGCTTGCCGGACAAGCTGTTCTACGAGCCCTCCGCCCTCTCGCCGGGGGCGATCGCCGCCCTGCGCGGCATGGGCTGCACGCTCGTCCAGCAGAAGCCCTGGGGCGCAACCGAGCTGATCGAAATCGCCAATGGCCGGCTGTGGGGCGCGAACGACGACCGGCGCCCCGACGGCGCTGCGATCGGCTATTGAGACCGCGAGGCGCGCGGCAACCATCAGCTTCCGTAGTTGTTGACCTTTCTCGACGGCGCGCCCTTTCCGATTTCGGCCGGCGAGCTCGCGCGATTGGCCGGCGCTGCCGAATGGAGGATGCGAATGCTGAAACTCGCGCTGTTTTTTCTGATCGTTTCGATCATCGCCGGGCTTTTCGGGTTTACCGGCATTTCGGCGGCGACAGCCGGAATTGCGAAGATCCTGTTCGTGATCTTCATCGTCGTCTTCCTGGTGCTGCTGGTGGTCGGTCTGGTGATCGGCTCGAAGTTGCTCTGAGCCGGGGCGCGCGGGGCGGTGTGTCAGGCGAGCCGTCGCTGGACGATCGAGCGAAGATCGCGCGCCTCGCTCCGCATCACGCGGCGGTCATTTTCACCAGCAACAGCCCGTTGAGCGCGAGCACGACGGCCGTGGCGGCGATCGCGAGCATGCTCAGCGCGCGCGAGTTTGCCAGCTCTCCCATAACCGACCGGCTGCCGGTGAATGCCACCAGCGCGATCAGCGGAACCGGCAAGACAAAGCTCAGAATGACCTGGCTGATGACCAGCGCCTTGGTCGCATCGGTCACGAACGCGGCCACGATCAGCGTCGGCAGCATCGTCGCCAGCCGGCGCACCGGGAGCGGGATGCGCCAGTCGAGAAAATCCTGCATGATGACCTGGCCGGCCATGGTGCCGACGACCGAACTCGACAGGCCCGAGGCGAGCAGGGAGACGATGAATATCGCCGCGGCTGCCCCGCCGAACAGCGGCCCCAGCATGTGGTAGGCGCCTTCGATGCTGGCTTGGTGCGCCGGGCCGGCCGCCCCGAAGGTGACTGCGGCGAGGTACAGCATCGCCATGTTGACGAGGCCCACCGCGCCCAGGGTCAACCCGATATCACTGTTGGAAGCGCGCACCAGGCGGCGAATCGACGTTGCGTCCGCGGCGGGAAGGCGGTTGAGGGCGACGCTCGAATGCAGGAAGAGCGCGTGCGGCATGACCGTCGCGCCGACGATCCCGGCGGCCAGCAGGACGCCGTCGGCGCCCCCGAACGAGGGTACGAAGCTGTCATGAATAACGCAGCGCCAGTTCGGCGGGATCAACCCGGTCTCGACGACAAAGCACGCTCCGACGACGAGGATCAGGCCGGCGATAATCGTCTCGACCGCGCGAAAGCTGCGCTGATGCAAACTCAGGATCACCCAGCTCAGGGACGCCGCCAGCAAGGCCCCGGTAAAAAGCGAGATGCCGAGCAGCAGCGCGCAGCCGATCGCCGCTCCCAATAGCTCGGCCAGGTCGGTCGCCATCGCGCCGATTTCGCTGATTGCCCACAGAACCCGGGTCAGCGGCGGCGGCAGCCTTTCGCGGCAGATCCGCGCCAAGCTGCGGCCCGACACGATGCCGAGCTTGGCGGCCAGCGCCTGAAACACCATCGCGGTCAAATTCGCCAGCAGCACCACCCACAGCAGCTGGTAGCCATGGGTGGCGCCGGCGGTGATGTTGGTGGCGAAATTACCGGGATCGAGATAGGCGACCGAGGCGATAAAGGTCGGCCCGGCAAAAGCGCGCAGCGCCCCGAGGGTCGCTGAGCGCCCCGCGGCCGGATCGCCGGCGGCGGCCCGGGTGCGGCCGACGAGCAGATCCGCCCGCGGCGGGTCGAGAAAGACCATGAGGTTCTCGCTGCACCCTGGCTCGGGTGAAGCGACTTATTTGTCGGCTCGCGCCGGGCGGCCGGCAGCGCGCGCCGGATGGCGCCGCTCGTCGTCCGGGTTCTTGACCTCCTGCGGCAAGCCGCCCTGCGGCTCGGGCGCATCGACATAGCGGAAGGCCGGCTCCGAGTTCCACGGACCGCGCCGATCCAGCGGACCGTCCTTGGACAGATTGAAATAGAGATCGACGGTCTCGTCCGGCCGGATATTGCCGAAATTCGGGTCGGTCAGCTTGCCCAGCTGGTCGAGCGCCTTCATGAACATCTCGGTGTGCGAGATCTCGCGCGTCAGCAGAAAGGTCAGGGCTTTCTTGCTGCCCTCGTCCGGCGACAGCTTGATCAACGCCTCGTAGGTCTGGCGCGCGCCCGCCTCGGCGGCGATGTCGGCGCGCAGGTCGCGGACCACATTGCCGCCCTCGTTGACATAGGCCGAGGTCCAGGCCTGGCCCTTGCTGTCGACCAGGTGCGGCCCCATCCCGCGCACGGCAAAGAGCGTGCTGTCATAGGCGGCATCCTTGGTGGCGCCGTCGCTCCTCTCGGTGTGCTGCTCGATCATCCGGCCGACCATCTCGAGATGGCTGAATTCCTCGAGCGCGATGTCGTGCAGCATGTCGCGGATCGCCTTGTCCTCGACATGGAAGGACTGGGTCCAATAGGTCAGAGCCGCCGACAGCTCGCCGGTGGCGCCGCCGAACTGCTCCAGCAGCTTCTCGGCGAACTGCGGATGCGAGCCGTCGACCTTGACGTCGTACATGAGTTGCTTGCGGTGAAAGAACATTGGAAATCCCCGTGGGCTGAGCAAGCCGTCGCCCGGAGCGCGGCTTAAGCCGGCCAACGGGTCGTCCGCGGCGAGGTTCCGCTTTGTCGGCAGAGGCTGGCCGGCGCGCCGGCAATACGCGTGACGCGCGAGGGGGCGAGGCTCGGCTACTCGCTCTCGGCCGAGGCGGCGATGCGCAGCGGATGGGCCGGATAGACGCCGAGGATCTTCACTTCGCGCGAGAAGAAAGCCAGCTCCTCGAGCGCCAAGCGCAGCGGCCGGTCGTCGGGATGGGCCTCGACATCGGCATAGAACTGGGTCGCCGAAAACGCCCCGCCGACCATGTAGCTTTCGAGCTTGGTCATGTTGACGCCGTTGGTGGCGAACCCGCCCATCGCCTTGTAGAGCGCGGCCGGGACGTTGCGCACGCGGAACAAAAAGGTGGTCACCGTCGGGGTCCCGCGCGCCGGCCGCATCGGCTCGCGCGACATGATCAGAAAGCGGGTGGTGTTGTGCTCGGCGTCCTCGATATTAGCCTTTAGCGATATGAGACCGTAGGTCTCTCCGGCAAGCTCGGAGGCGATCACCGCCACCGTCGGATCGCGGCGCTGGGCGAGTTCGGCCGCAGCCCCGGCGGTATCGGCGGCGACGACCGGCTCGATGCCGAGCGCGCGGATCAGCTTGCGGCACTGGGACAGCGCGTGGACGTGGCTTCTGACCGTGCGGATGTCCGCCAGGACGGCGCCGGGCAGGGCCAGCAGGTGATGGTTCACCCGCTCGAAATGCTCGGCCACGATGTGCAGCCCGGAATCGGGCATCAGATGGTGGATGTCGGCGACCCGGCCGGCGACCGAGTTTTCGATCGGGATCATCGCCAGGCGCGCTCGGCCGTCGCGCACCGCGGCAAAGGCGTCCTCGAACTGGGCGCAAGGCAAGGTCGCCATCTGGGGAAAGACCCGGCGGCAGGCGAGGTCGGAATAGGCCCCGAAGGCCCCCTGAAACGAGATCGTCCGCTCCGCGTCGGCGATCGCGGGCTCGGCCTGGGTCATTCGGGCATCTGCTGGATAAGTTGGCGGGCGCGTTCGAGATCGGCCGGCGTGTCGACCTGCACCCCGAGGCGGGCGGCCTCGATCAGGCTGACCGAGATTCGCATGCCGGCTTCGAGCGCGCGCAGTTGTTCGAGCCGCTCGCGCTGTTCGAGGATGCCGCGCGGCAGTCCGACAAAGCGATCGAGCGCCGCGCGCCGATAGGCGTAGAGCCCGATATGCTCGTAATGCGGCCCGTCTCCCCACGGTACCACCGCCTTGCTGAAATAAAGCGCGCGCGTCGGCCGACCCGGATCGGCAAACCCGGCGGCGACCTTGTTGACGCTGGTGTCGGCGAGCGCGCCCTCGTCCTCGATGATTGCGGCGAGGGTCGCGATGTCGGTATCCGGGTCGGCGAGCCCGGCGAGCGCGATCCGCACCGCCGCCGGGTCGAGCATCGGCAGATCGCCCTGGACATTGATCACCGCGTCGTGGGCGCGGTCCGGATCGAGACGCGAGACCGCCTGGTGGACGCGGTCCGAACCGGTCGGCAGCTGCGGGTCGGTCAGCACCGCCCGCCCGCCCGCCGCCTCGACGGCATCGGCGATTTCGCGGTCGCCGCAGGCGACGACGACCGGCCCCACGCCGGCCGCAACCGCGCGGCGCCACACCCGCACGATCATCGGCAGCGCCGGCGATGTCGGCGAGCGGCTTGCCGGGCAGGCGGGTCGCCGCCAGCCGCGCCGGGATCACGACAATCGGGTTTCTGGGTGCGGCCGGGTCCACGGGCTCAAGCTCAGGCGATTGGGGAGCGACAAGATGCCCGGTTCGTGCACTCGCCGAAAGCGTGATAATTCATTTGAGTTGTCGGGGGGAATTCGATCTTCTGCCGGCCCGGCACGGTCGGAAGGGTCGTCGATGTCGTCGTTCGAGTGGAACAAGATCATTGCCTCGGTTCTCACCGCGTTGATCGTAGCGATGGTGGCCGGGATCCTGTCAAACATGCTGGTCCACCCGAAGCCGCTCGAAAAGCCGGTGTTTGTCGTGGCCGGCGGCGAGCCCGCCCCGAGCGCGGCGGCAGCGGCGCCGGCGGCGCCCGCGCTGCCGCCGATCGGCCCGTTATTGGCCAAGGCCGACCCGAAAAAGGGCCAGCAGCTGACCGCGGTGTGCCAAGCCTGCCACGATTTCACCAAGGGCGGTCCGAACAAGATCGGGCCGAATTTATGGAACGTCGTCGGCGGACCGATCGCCGAGGATCGCGGCGGGTATTCGTTCTCCGACGCGCTGAGCAAGCACAAGGGCCAGAAATGGACGCCGGAATTGCTCAACGACTGGCTCGATGACCCGCAGCACTTTGCCGCAGGCACCAAGATGACCTTTGCCGGCTTCCCGCAGGCGCAGAACCGCGCCGATGTCATCGCCTACCTGCAGACCCTGAAATAAGCTCGTGGATGCGTCGGACCTCGACCGCTGCCTTTCATTCGCAGCTGAATTGGCCGACGCGGCGGGGCACGCGATCCGGCCTTATTTCCGCCAGCCTCTGACGGTAGACGACAAATCCGATCTGAGCCCGGTGACCGCCGCCGACCGCGGCGCCGAGCAAGCGATGCGCGATCTGATCGAGCGCCGCTTTCCGGAGCATGGGATCGTCGGCGAGGAGTTCGGCCGGGTGCGCGAGGATGCCGAGTTCGTCTGGGTGCTGGACCCGATCGACGGGACCAAATCGTTTATCAGCGGGGTGCCGTTGTTCGGCGCCCTGATCGCCCTGACCGAAAACGGTCATCCGCTGCTCGGGATCATCGACCAGCCGATCTCGCGCGAGCGCTGGGTCGGCGCCGCTGGACGGCCGACGACCTTGAACGGCGCCCCGATCCGCTGCCGGCCATGCGCCGGGCTCGCCGCCGCCACCCTATTCGCGACCACCCCCGACATGTTCCTTGGGCCCGATGCGGCGGCGTTTGGGCGGGTTTCGGCGCGCGGTCAAGCTCACCCGCTTCGGCGCCGATTGCTACGCCTATGGCCTCATCGCCGCCGGCTTCATCGATCTGGTCATCGAGGCCAGCCTGAAGCCGCACGATTTCTGCGCGATGCTGCCGATCGTCGAAGGCGCCGGCGGCCTCGCCACCGACTGGCGCGGCGCGAGGCTCGGGCTGGCCTCGGATGGGCGGGTCGTCGTCGCCGGCGACCGGCGCGCGCATGAAGCGGCGTTGGCGCTGCTCGCCGGGTGAGCCGATCCCAAGGATCAAAGAGGATGCGTAGAGTATCGGCCATTGCCGTCGGCCTGGTTCTGTTGCTGCTCGCCGCCGGCGGCGTCCGGGCCGCGCCCAGCCAAGGCATGTCGTTGTTCGGCGATCTCAAATACGGACCCGGCTTTACCCATTTCGATTACGTCAACCCGCAGGCGCCGAAGGGCGGCACGATGCGCTATTCGGCGATCGGCACCTTCGACACCTTGAATCCCTTTGTCATCAATGGGGTGCCGGCCGAGGGCATTTCCCTGATCTTCGACACCCTGGCGGCCTCCTCCGAGGACGAGCCGGCGAGCGAATACGGGCTCGTCGCCAAAACCATCGACCTGGCGCCCGACAAGCTCTCGGTGCTCTATACCCTGCGCAAGGCGGCGCGTTTCCACGACGGCACGCCGATCACCCCGGCGGACGTGATCTGGACCTTCAACACGTTGCGCGCCAAGGGGCTGCCGATGTACCGCTCCTATTATGGCGACGTGACCAAGGTCGTGCAGGAGGGCGATCACGGCGTCCGCTTCTATTTCAAATCGGCGAAGAACCGCGAATTGCCGCAGATCATCGGCGAGATGCCGGTGCTGTCCAAGGCCTACTGGTCGGGCCGCGATTTCGAAAAGCCGACGCTCAAGCCGCCGCTCGGCAGCGGCCCCTACACGATCCAGTCGGTCGACCCGGGCCGCTCGATCACCTACAGCCGGGTCAAGGATTACTGGGGCGCCGATCTGCCGGTCAACAAGGGCCGCTACAATTTCGATACGATCCGCTACGACTATTATCGCGACGCGACAATCGCGCTCGAAGCGTTCAAGGCCGGCCAGTACGATGCCCGGGTCGAGAATTCGTCAAAGGACTGGGCAACCGGCTATGATGGCCCCGCCCTGCGCGCCGGCCTGATCAAGAAGGTAGCAGATCCCGAACGAATTGCCGAGCGGCATGCAGGGCTTGGGCTATAATCTGCGCCGGCCGATCTTTCAGGACTGGCGGGTGCGCAAGGCGCTGGCTTATGCCTTCGACTTTGAATGGTCGAACAAGAACCTGTTCTACGGCGCCTATCAGCGGACCCGCAGCTATTTCGACAATTCCGAACTGGCCGCGACCGGCGTGCCGAAGGGCAAGGAGCTCGAAATCCTCGACAAGTTTCGCGGGCAGATCCCCGACGCCGTGTTCACCAAGGAATACGATCCGCCCAAATATGACGGCTCGGGCAATATCCGCGACGGGTTGGCCAAGGCGCTGAAGCTGCTGATGGCAGGCCGGTTGGACCTTCAAGGGCGAACGGCTCGTCAACGCCAAGACCGGTCAGCCGTTCGAATTCGAGATCCTGCTCGACAACCCGCAATTCGAGCGGATCGTGCTGCCGTTCGTGCAAAACCTGAAGCGGATGGGCATCACCGCCCGGGTGCGCACCGTCGACACCGCGCAATACGAGCGGCGGATGGAGACGTTCGACTACGATATGACCGTCGTGCTGTTCCCGGAATCGCTTGTCGCCCGGCAACGAGCAGCGCGATTACTGGGGCTCGAAGGCAGCCGACGAGGAGGGCAGCCGCAACCTTCTCGGCGTCAAGAGCAAGGTCGTCGACGCCCTGATCAAAGAGCTGATCCAGGCGCCGGACCGGGCGAGCCTGGTCGCCCACACCCGCGCGCTCGACCGGGTGCTGCAGTATGGCTATTACGTGATCCCGCAATTCCACCTGGCCGCGTTTCGGGTCGCCTATTGGAACAAGTTCCGCCGGCCGGCGATTTCGCCCAAATACGCGCTGGGCTTCGATACCTGGTGGGTCGACCCCGCCGCCGAGAAGGCGGTCGAAGCCAAAAAGGGCGAGGTGCTGAAATAGTGAGGGGCTCTGCATGATCGCTTACGCGATCCGCCGGGTGCTGCTGATCATCCCGACCCTGTTCGCGATCATGGTGGTGAATTTCGTCATCGTCCAGGCCGCGCCCGGCGGACCGGTCGAGCAGATGATCGCGCGCCTCAAGGGCGAGAATGTCAGCGCCACCGAGCGGGTCAGCGGCGGCTCCGGCGAGCTCGCCGGTTCGGCGGGAGGCGGTCAACACCCGCTACCGCGGCGCGCGCGGCCTCGATCCGGCGCTGATCAAGGAGCTCGAAAAGCAATACGGCTTCGACAAGCCACCCTTGACGCGCTTTCTATTGATGATGCGCAACTACCTGACCTTCAATTTCGGCAACAGCTTCTTCAGCGGCCAGCCGGTGATTAAGCTGATCCGGGAAAAATTGCCGGTCTCGATCTCGATCGGGCTGTGGACGACCCTGATCACCTATCTGGTCTCGATCCCGCTCGGCATCAGAAAGGCGGTGCGCGACGGCAGCCGGTTTGATGTGTGGTCGAGCGCCGTCATCATCGTCGGCTATGCGGTGCCGAGCTTTCTGTTCGCCGTCCTGTTGATCGTGCTGTTCGCCGGCGGCAGCTATCTGACGATCTTTCCGTTGCGCGGGCTGGTCAGCGACAATTGGGCCTCACTCTCCTGGCCGATGCGCATCGCCGACTATTTCTGGCACATCGCGCTGCCGATCACCGCGCTGGTGATCTCGGGCTTCGCCACCTTGACGATGCTGACAAAAAACTGCTTTCTCGACGAGATCAACAAACAGTATGTGCTGACCGCGCGCGCCAAGGGGTTGACCGAGCGCCGGGTGCTCTACGGCCATGTCTTCAGAAATGCGATGCTGCTGGTGGTCGCCGGGTTTCCGGCGGCGTTGGTCGGGATCCTCTTTACCGGGGCATTGCTGATCGAGGTGATCTTTTCGCTCGACGGCCTCGGCCTCCTCGGCTTCGACGCGGCGATCAACCGTGACTACCCGATCATGTTCGGCACGCTCTACGTCTATACCCTGATCGGCCTCGTGCTGAAGCTGGTCAGCGACCTCACTTACATGCTGATCGACCCGCGCATCGATTTCGCCGCCCGCCGCGCCTGAACCGGCTTTTTGCATCGGTCCTGTGACCAACATCGTTGAGTGTCGCACCCCAACCGTGGGTGGGCTAAGCTTGAGCCGATCGGACCAGAGGGGTGGCCGCGATGGAAACTCTCTCGATTAAGGCTTGTTGCCGGATCGCCCATATTCCGTTCGGCAATCGGCGCACGGCATGAAGGCGCTGTTTCTCGGCGGGGTGGCCGCCGACACCGCCCGAGGCATCAGGGACGAATTGCCGGATGGGCTCGAGGTCGACATCCTCGACGACCCGATCGAGCGTGCCCGGCTCCCCGCCGCGGCGGCTGAAGCCGACATCCTGGTCAGCAATCACTGGCTTGCCGACTACCCGCCGGCGCCAAACATCCGGCTGGTGCAGTCGGTGGCGACCGGGGTCGATCTGTTCGAGCTCGCGGCGCTGCCCAAAGGGGCCGCCATCTGCAACGCGTTCGGCCACGAAACCGCGATCGCCGAATACATCATCATGGTCATGCTGGCCCTGCATCACCGGCTGTTCGAGATCTCGGGCGAGTTCCGCGAGCGCGGCTCGTGGCGCACCAGCTGGGTGGAAAGCGGCGCGCCGCACGGCGAGGTGCGCGGTTCGACCTTGGGGATCGTCGGCTATGGCCGGGTCGGGCGCGAGGTGGCGCGGCGGGCGGCGCCGTTCGGCTGCCGCATCCTCGCCGCCAACCGCACGGCGCGCCAGCCCGAGGACGGGGTCGATCGGGTCTTCCCGCTGGCCGAGCTCGACCGGATGCTGCCCGAATGCGACACCGTGGCGCTGTGCACGGCGCTCGGGCCCGAGACCACCGGGCTGATCGACGCGCGGCGCCTGGCGCTGATGAAGCCCGGCGCGTTCCTCGTCAACATCGCCCGCGGCCCGGTGGTCGACGAGGATGCGATATACGCCGCCTTGCGCGACCGCAGGATCGGCGGCGCGGCGCTCGACGTGTGGTGGCAGTATCCGACCCCGGCGGAGCCGGCGCGGCGCGGCTCGCGCCACCCGTTCCACGAATTGCCGAACGTCATCGTGACGCCGCACAATTCAGGCTGGACCGCCGGGATGGTTCGGCGGCGCTGGGACGAGATCGCCGACAATATCGGCCGCTTTGTCCGCGGCGAGAAGCTGATCAACCTGGTCGCCATCAATTGAGGGGCATCATGCACGCCATCCCCCGTTCCACGGCGCAGCGATGAAGGCCGTGTTTCTGGGCACGCTCGCCGCCTCGCAGGCGGCGCCGATCACCAGCTTCATCACCGAGGCGGTGCGCACCGAAATCGTCGGCGATAGC
This sequence comes from uncultured Alphaproteobacteria bacterium, assembly GCA_963814805.1. GTDB lineage: Bacteria > Pseudomonadota > Alphaproteobacteria > ATCC43930 > CGMCC-115725 > AP-15. The sequence continues at coordinate 145,221 of CAWFER010000023.1, forward strand.
GATCCGGTGCGGCTGGCCGAGGCGGTGGCCAACGCCGAGATCGTGCTGACCGGAGCGTGGCGCGCCGGCTACCCGCCGGCGCCGCGGCTGCGCCTGCTGCAGGTGCCGCTCGCCGGCACCGACGGCATCGAGGTCGCGGCCCTGCCCAAGGGCGTCACCTTGTGCAATGCCTATGGCCACGAGGCGGCGCTCGGCGAATTCGCGATCATGATGATGCTGGCCTGGCGGCATCGCCTGTTCGACATCGCCACCTCGTTCCGCGCCGGGTCGTGGTATTGGAGCCCGACGGTCGGCGGCCCGACCCGCGGCGAGCTCGGCGGCCGCACCGTCGGCATCGTCGGGCTCGGCCATATCGGGCGAGAGGTCGCCTGGCGCGCCGCCGCGCTCGGCTGCCGGGTGCTCGCCGCCAACCGCACCCCGCGCGCGAGACCGCCCTCGGTCGCGCGGATTTTTCCGATGGCCGACGCTCGATCAGATGCTCGGCGAATGCGACGTCGTCGTGCTGAGCTGCGCGCTGACGCCGGAGACCACCGGGCTGATCGACCGGGGCCGGCTCGCCGCGATGAAACCCGACGCGTTGCTGATCAATCTGGCGCGCGGGCCGATCGCCGACGAGGACGCGCTCTTTGAGGCGCTGCGCGACGGCGCGATCGGCGGCGCGGCACTCGACGCCTGGTGGCGCTATCCCACTGCCCAGGAGCCGGCGCCGCGCCCGTCGCGCCACCCGTTCCACGAATTGCCCAATGTCATCATGACGCCGCATTGCTCGCCACGGACTGACGCCACGATCGAGCGCCGCTCGCGCGATGTGGCGCGCAACATCGATCGCTTCGTGCGCGGCGAGAAGCTCGAAAATATCGTGGCCGTGACCTGAGGGAAACGCGCATGACCGAAGAACTCGCGTTTCTGTCGGCGACCCGGCTGGTCGCGCTCTACCGCGAGAAAACCCTCTCGCCGGTCGAGGTGCTGACTGAAACCCTGAGCCGGCTCGAACGTTACGAAGCGGCGGTCAACGCCTTTGTGCTGTACGATCCGCAGGCGGCGATGGCCTCGGCCCGCGCCTCCGAGGCGCGCTGGCGCAAGGGCGAGCCGCAGGGCCTCCTCGACGGCGTGCCGGTGGCGATCAAGGACACGGTCCTGACCCGCGGCTGGCCGCGGCTGGTCGGCTCGAAGACGATCGACCCGCGCCAGGACTGGAACGAGGATTCGCCAGTCACGGCAAAGCTGCGCGCGCATGGCGCCGTGCTGTTCGGCAAGACCACGACCCCCGAATTCGGCTGGAAGCCGTTGACCGACTCGCCCTTGAGCGGGATCACCCGCAACCCGTGGAACCTCGAACGCACCCCCGGCGGCAGCAGCGGCGGCAGCGCCGTCGCCGTGCTGGCCGGGATCTGTCCGCTGGCGGTCGGCACCGACGCCGGCGGCTCGATCCGCATCCCCGCTTCATTCTGCGGAATTTTCGGGTTGAAGCCGACCTTTGGCCGGGTCGCGGTCTATCCGCCCTCGGCTTTTGGCGATGTCGCCCATGTCGGGCCGATGAGCCGCACGGTCGACGATGCCGCCTTGATGCTCGATGTGGCGAAGGGGCCGGATTCGCGCGACTGGCATAGCCTGCCCGATGACGGCATCCGCTATCGGCGAGGCGGTGCGCGAGGGCTCGCTCAAGGGCAAGCGGGTGGCCCTGTCGCCGACCCTGGGGCTGGCCGAGCCGCAGCCCTCGGTGCGCGCCGCGGTCGAACGCGCAGCGCAAATATTCGCCGGGCTCGGCGCCGAGGTCGAGCTGGCGGACCCGTTCCCGCAGCCGCCGAAAGGGATTTTCGAGCCGCTCGCTCTGGCCGCGTTCTGGGCCTTGCTGCGTTCGCTGCCGGCGGAGGCTGCGGCGGTCATGGATGCGGGGCTCGTCGCCCTGTGCCGCCGCGGCCAGACGGTGACGCAGGAAGAGTATGTCGAGGCGGTCGGCCGCCGCGCGGCGCTCGGCCAGGCGCTGCGGCTGTTTTTCGACCGCTACGACCTGTTGCTGTCGCCGACGATGCCGATCCCGGCGGCTTATGCCGAGCCGCGCGACGACGACCGGCCGAACCCGAACAATTTTCCGGGCTGGATGCCCTATACGGCGCCGTTCAACCTGACCAAGAACCCCTCAGCCTCGATCCCGTGCGGCATGGTCGACGGGCTGCCGGTCGGGCTGATGGTGACCGGACCGCTTTTCGGCGACCTCGCGGTGCTGCAGGCCTGCCGCGCCTATGAGACGGCGGCCGGCCAGGCGTGGCCCGGTCCGCAGCTCGCCGCCTGCCTCGCCGCGATCGCGTCTGCGGCCGGTCCTGGGGTCAAGTCCAAGAAATGGACGCCAGCGCGCTGATTGCGCAGTTGCATCGCCGCGCCGGCGCCGCATATTCGGCTCGACGCATTTGTGACGGGAGGAACTCGTGGCGAACAAAGAGCAGAAGCGGTCGGGCCGGGAAGCCAAAAAGCCCAAGCAGAAGAAGAAAGGCGCCGACAAGCCCGCGGCCGGCAAACCGCAGACGGTGAAAACCTGAGCGGGCGCCGAGCGCTCAGCCCTGGCCGCATCCGCCGACGGCCAGGCGCAGACCGTTAAGCAGAAGATCGCGCTGTTCGGCGTCGCGAAACCAGGAGGCGGTCGTCATCACCTCGCCGGTGATTGGCGCGCAGCCGGTCGACGACCGCGCGCGCTTCGTCAAGCCGACCCATATGGGCGTAACAGGCGGCGAGAAAACGGTGGCTGTTCGGATGGCGCGGATGATCCTGCATCCACAATAACAGCTTCGCTTCGGCTTCGACGAACCGCCTCTTAAAGAAATTGGCGGCGCCGAGCACGTGGAAATGTCCACCGAGCCGGTCGCGCGGGCTCAGCCGCAGCGCGGTCTCGACATGCTCGATCGCACGCTCGGCGTCGCCCGCCCATAGCCCGATCACCCCGCTGATAAACCAGCCCCGCGCGAAGTTCGGGTTAAGGGCGAGGGCGCGGTCGGCCAGGGCAAGCATCGTCGCGATGTCTTCGCCGAGGGCCGCGAGCGCGTAAGCGGCGTCGGCCAGCACTTCGGGATCGTGTCCGGCCGCCTGCAATGCCTGGTGGGCGCGCTCGATCGCCTGGTCGCGGCAGGGCCGCGCATCCTCGACCCAGCCATTGCCGATCAGCTGCATCTGCAGATAGGCGGCGAGCGCCAAGGCGGGACCAAAATGCGCGTCGCGCGCGATCGCCTGCTCGAACAGCGCGAGCGCCCGGATCGCGGCGCAGCGGGTCGCGGTACGATAACGTTCACTGCGCCGCGCGGGCGGACCCGCCGAAATCGGGTTCGAGCGCGGCTTCGGTGACCTCCTCGGCGCGCTCGGCCCATAGGAAGCGCAGGCTGTTGCGCGCGCTTTCGGGGATCTCGTCGTAATCGCGGCGGTTGCGCGCCGGCAGGATCACAGTGGCGAGCCCGGCGCGGGCGGCGGCGACGACCTTTTCCTTGATGCCGCCGACCGGCAGCACCAGGCCGCGCAGGCTGATCTCGCCGGTCATCGCGGTGTCGCTCTTGACCGTGCGGTTGGTCAACAGCGAGACGAGGGCGGTGTACATCGCCACCCCGGCCGACGGCCCGTCCTTGGGGATGGCGCCCGCCGGCACATGCACATGGATATCGCTCTTCTCGAACATCGCCGGGTCGAGCCCCAGTGCCGCGGCCCGCGCCTTAACCAGGCTCAGCGCCGCCTGCGCGCTTTCGCGCATGACCTCGCCGAATTGGCCGGTCAGGATCAGCCGGCCATTGCCAGGGAAGCGCGTCGCCTCGATAAACAGGATGTCGCCGCCGACCGGGGTCCAGGCGAGACCGGTGGCCACACCGGGGACGCTGGTGCGCATCGCCACCTCGCCCTCGAAGCGCGGCGGCCCGAGGCTTTCGGCCAGATCGTCTGGCGAGATCGTAACGTGGGTTGCGGTCTTCTCGGCAACGCGCATGGCGGCGCTGCGCAAGACCGCGCCGATTTCGCGCTCAAGCTGGCGCACGCCGGCCTCGCGGGTGTAGTCGCGGATGATCGCGCGCAAGGCGGCGTCGCTCAATTCGGCCTGCTCAGCGGTCAAGCCGTTGGCCTTGAGCTGGCGGGCGACCAGATAGCGCCGCGCGATCTCGAATTTTTCGTCCTCGACATAGCCGGGCAGGTCGATCACCTCCATGCGGTCGCGCAGCGGGCCCGGGACCGTGTCGAGCACGTTCGCGGTGGTGATGAACATCACCCGCGACAGGTCGAATGGCACCCCCAGATAGTTGTCGCGAAAGGTCGCGTTCTGCTCGGGGTCGAGGACTTCGAGCAAGGCCGAGGCCGGATCGCCCTGGATGCCGTGGCCGAGCTTGTCGATCTCGTCGAGCATCATTACGCAGTCGCGCGAGCCGGCCCGGCGGATGCCCTGGATGATGTTCCCCGGCAACGCCCCGATATAGGTCCGCCGGTGGCCGCGGATCTCGGCCTCGTCATGCGTGCCGCCGAGGCTGACGCGCACGAATTTCCGCCCGGTGGCGCGCGCGATGCTCTGCCCGAGCGAGGTCTTGCCGACGCCGGGCGGCCCGACAAAGCACAGGATCGGGCTGCGGCCCTCCGGATTGAGCTGCTGGATCGCCAGGTTTTCGAGGATCCGGCGCTTGACCTTGGCCAGCCCGAAATGGTCGGCGTCGAGAATTCGCCGCGCTTCGGCGATGTCGATCGGCTTGCCCAATTCGACCGACCAGGGCAATTCGATCAGCCATTCGAGATAGGTGCGCGCCATCGAATATTCGCCGGCCGCCTCGGGCATCCGCTCGAGCCGGGCGAGCTCGCGCTTGGCGTGCTCCTCGACCTCGGCGCGGCATCTTGGCGTCGGCGATCTTTTTCGCCAGCTCGGCGATCTCCTGGCTTTTGGCGTCGTCGCCCTCGCCCAATTCCTTCTGGATCGTCTTCATCTGCTCGCGCAGCAGAAACTCGCGCTGGCGGTCGTCGATCTTTTCCTTGGTCTGCTCGCTGATCTGGCGCGACAGCCGCAGCACCTCGCTGCGATAGGCGAGCATCGCCGACACCCGTTCGAGCCGGCTCTCGATATCGACGGTTTCGAGAATCTCCTGCTTTTCGGCCGGGGTGATATCCATGAAGCTGGCGATCAGATCGGCGAGCGCCGCGGCCGAGCCCGCCTGCTGCACGGCATTGACCAGCTCGACCGGGGTCTGCGGCAGCAATTGCAGCACCTCGATCGCCTGGTTGCGCAGATTGAGCATCCGCGCCTCGATGTCCTTGCCGGCGGCCTCGCTCTCGGCCATGCGTTCGACCCGGGCCACCAGAAACGGATAGCCGTCGAGAAAATCGACAATGCGAAAGCGCCGCTCGCCCTGGCTGATCACATGATGCTGGCCGTCCGGGCTGGTGACATAGCGCAGGATGTTGGCTTCGGTGCCCATGCGGTGCAGGTCGACCGGGATCGGGTCCTCGGTCGCCGGGTCGCGCTGCAATACAAGGCCGATCGGCCGGTTGAGCCGGATCGCCGCCTGCGCCGCGGCAACCGAGCGCTGGCGACCGAGAGTGATCGGCAGCACCGTGCCGGGAAACAGCACCAGGTTGCGGGTCGGCACCAGGATCAAAGCATCGGCGGGCAAAGCCGGGATCCCGGCCAGCGCCGTTTCGATGGCGCCGGCGGGCGGCGGCGGCGCCGGGTCCGCGGTGCGCAATTCATGTTCTTCGAGAGGCATGCGATCAATTCCTTGGAAACGGGGTCGATGGCGGCGGCGCTGCGTTCGTCACAGCTTGTGCAGCTGCACCATCAGGCAGCCATTGGCGAGATGGCGGCCGGAGATCTCGAAGCGCAGCGGCGGCAGCTCGATGCGCCGCTGGAATTGTCCATGCGGGATCTCCAACCGATGAATTCGCCCATGCGCCATCTCGGGCGGCAGCGGACGCTCGCCGCTAACCATCAGCACCCCGGCGCTCAGGGTCACCTTGATCTCTTCGGGCGCGACGCCCGGCAGGGCGATCAGGATCGTCAAGGTTTCGTCGGTCTCGAAGATGTCGCATGGCGCTTCCCAATAGGGCCGCGCATGCCCCCGATGAAAAAACTGACGTTGCAGGCGATCGGCCCGTTCCATCGCCTCGCAGGCTCGCGCCCACATAACCGCTTCAAGCTGTCGTTCCGGCATTCATCGGCTCCGAACGAGGACGGGCCCCGCCCGGTTCCCGCCCGGCGACGCCTACTCAAGGTGATATAGTTACGCTCGCACGGTCGGGGAGAGCGAATTGCGCATTTGGCCGAGCTTGCCGACCGAGCGAGGCGGGCCTAGGCGGACGGCGCAAAACCGGCTATCAGCCTCGGAGAAACCAATCGAAGGGGCGACCGGTGGCTGCGATCAGCGAAGAAACCATCGCTTTCGTCGAAGGCGTCGCGGCCGAGGCGGCGCGCATCGACACCCCGTGCGGCGACGGCCGCATGGTCTGGCGGGTCTGGGGCAGCGGTCCGCCGCTGGTGCTGTTCCATGGCGGCTACGGGTCGTGGACCCATTGGATCCGCAACGTCCTGCCATTGTCGCGCGCCTTTACCGTCATCGCCCCCGATCTGCCCGGGCTCGGCGAGTCGGCGACCCCGCCCGAGCCGCACACCGCCGAGGGGCTGGCGCGGATTCTCGTCGATGGGCTCGGCATCGTCCTGCCGCGGCAAGAGCGTCTCCACCTCGCCGGGTTCTCGTTCGGCGGGGTGCTCGGCGGCCATGTCGCGGCTCAGCTCGGCGAGCGGGTGCGGGCCTTCACCGTGGTCGGCTCGAACGGACTCGGCCTCATTCGCCAGCCGACCGATCTCCAGCGGGCGCCGGCCGGGGCGTCGGCCGACGCGGCGCTCGCGGTTCACCGCCACAATCTCGGCGCGCTGATGATCGCCGATCCCTCGAAGATCGACGAGTTGGCGGTCTACATCCAGTCGCAGAACGCGCCGCGCGGCCGGGTGCGGAGCCGGCGCTTCTCGCGCGCCGACACCTTGGTGCGCGCATTGCCAGCGGTCAGCGCACGGCTCGACGGCATCTGGGGCGGGCGCGACGCCACCGCCTATCCGCATCTCGACGAGCGCGCCCGAACCCTGCGGTCGTTCCAACCCGACGCCCGCTTTGAAGTGATCGAGGGCGCCGGCCACTGGGTGCAGTATGAGGCAGCCGACCGCTTCAACCCGCTGCTCGCCGAGATCGTCGCACTGCGCCGGAGCGCATCGCCATGACCACCGCCAACACCCCCTCGCTCGCCGGCAAGGTCGCCATCGTGACCGGCGGCGGCGGCGGCATCGGCGCGGGCTGCGTCAACCTGTTCGCCGTGGCGGCGGCGCAGAGCGGGCTGCTTCGCTGATCGCCACACTCCCCGGCGGCGGCCACAAGGCGATGCATCTGCCGCTCGAGGACGCCGCCCGGATCCGCCAGGTGGCGCAAGCGGTCGGCGACGAGTTCGGCCGCGCCGATATGCTCGTCAATTGCGCCGGCTTTACCCGCTCGCTTCGCGCCCCACGCTCACCGGATGGCGGGCAGGGTCTCGCACCCCCAGAGCTGTCGGTCGTTAGGCGCGAGGCGCGGGCTTGCTGATTTGGTTCGATCGGGCGCACAATGCAGGGAACTCGAACGGGCTTGTGGCGGGCGGCGGGTAGAACGACGGGAGGATTTGGTCGCGTGGAGACCCCGCTCTACGACGTGCTCGAGGGGCGTGATCCTCAGTTGCGGGAGACGGCGTTGATGGCGGCGCTCCCTGTGGTCATCGCTGCGGCGCAGCAACGCTGCCTGGCGTATCGCGATCGGCTCGCCGGGGTGCGACCCGAACGGGTGACCGATCGGCGGGCGCTGGCCGACTTGCCGGTGACCCGCAAATCCGAGCTGATCGAGCTGCAGCGGCGCGATCCGCCGTTCGGCGGGTTCGCCGCGGTGCCGATATCGGGACTTCGCCGCATCTTCGCCTCGCCTGGTCCAATCTACGAGCCCGAAGCGAGGCGCCCCGATTACGGGCGGTTCGCGCGGGCGCTGTTTGCCGCCGGGTTTCGCGCCGGCGACCTGGTGCACAACACCTTCTCCTATCACCTCACCCCGGCCGGAGCGATGGTGGAGAGCGCGGCCGAAGCGCTCGGCTGTCCGGTCATCCCGGCCGGCACCGGTCAGACCGAGCAGCAATTGCGGGCAATCGCCGATCTGAAGCCGGTCGGCTATGTCGGCACGCCGTCATTTCTTAAGATCCTGCTCGACCGGGCGGCGAGCCAGGGCGCCGATGTTTCCTCGCTCAAAAAGGCGCTGGTCTCGGCCGAAGCTCTGCCGGCGGGACTGCGGCGCGAATTCCGCAGCCGCGGGCTCGCCGTGCTGCAATGCTACGGCACCGCCGATCTCGGGGTCATCGCCTATGAAAGCGCCGGCCCCGACGGCCAGATCGAGGACGGGATGGTGCTCGACGAGGGAATTATCGTCGAGCTCGTCCGTCCCGGCAGCGGCGAGCCGGTCGCGGCCGGCGAGATCGGCGAGGTGGTGGTGACGACCTTGACCCCCGAATACCCGCTGATCCGCTTTGCCACCGGCGATCTGTCGGCGATGCTGCACGCTCCCGATTACGACCCGGTCGCGTTCGCGCGGACCAATCACCGGATCAAGGGCTGGCTCGGCCGCGCCGATCAGACCACCAAGGTGCGCGGCCTGTTCGTCCATCCCGAGCAGATCGCCGATGTCATGCGCCGCCACAAATCGATCATCCGCGCCCGCCTGGTGGTCGAGCGGCCGGCCGGCGCCGACGAGATGACCCTTTTTGTCGAGCTCGCCGAGGCGGCCGATGACCTCGCCGCCATTGTCGAGACGGTGCAGGCGCTGACCCGGTTGCGCGGAGCGGTCAGCCCGGCGCCCCGCGGCAGCCTGCCGCAAGATGGCAGGCTGATCGAGGACCGCCGCAGCCTCGAGTGAAATTCACCAAAACGTCACACTTTTTTCAAACCGAAGTCTCAATCCGCTCCCCATATGTTATGTGTAAGGTCTACCCTTACAGGTTTGTCCCCCAAACCTCGTACGCGGCCGAGTGAATCGGCCCGCGGCCAAAGCGGCTCCGGATTCCCCCTCCGGAGCCGCCTTTTTGCCTGAACGTTCCGCGAAGCCACACCAGGCGGCGGCGCCGGCGCCCGACCTGGTCGCCGACGATCTGGCGTGCCGGCGCGGGGCGAGGCTGGTTTTCGCTGGGGTGTCGTTCCGCCTTGGCGGCGGCGGCGCGCTGGTTCTGACCGGGGCGAACGGCAGCGGCAAGTCGAGCCTGTTGCGGCTGGTCGCCGGGCTGCTGGCGCCGGCCGCCGGCCGGCTGACCTGGGGCGGCGCGCCGGTCGCACGCGACCTCGCCGGTCACCATGCGCGCCTCCATTATGTCGGCCATCAGGATGCGGTGAAGCCGGTCATGACCCCGCGCGAAATTCTGGTCTTCTGGGCGGCGCTCGGCGGTCCGCAACTGCCGGCCGCGGCATCGGCCGTAGAGCGCGCGCTTGCCGCCTTCGCCCTCGATGCGGTCGCCGACTGGCCGTGCCGCTGGCTGTCGGCCGGGCAGCGGCGGCGGTTGGCGCTGGCGCGCCTGCTGGTCCGCCCCGCTCCGCTGTGGCTGCTCGACGAACCGGCGAGCGCTCTCGACGAGGACAGCCAAGTGCGGCTCGAGCGGATCATCGCGGCGCACCGCGCGGCCGGCGGCCGGGTGCTGGTGGCGACGCACGCGGCGATCGCGCTCGACGACGCTGCCGGGCTTTCGCTCGACGCTTTCGCGCCGGCATTCGATCCCGACCTCCTCGATTGAGATGGCGGCGCTCTTCGGACTGTTCCGCCGCGACCTTCGCCTGGCCCTGCGCCAAAGCGGCGACACCGCCCTGGTGCTCGGATTTTTTGTGCTCGCCGTCGTGCTGTTTCCGTTCGGCATCGGACCCGAGCCGCAGATTCTCGGTCGCATCGCCGCCGGCATCTTGTGGGTGGCGGCATTGCTCGCGGCCTTGTTGTCGCTCGACCGGCTGTTCCAGACCGATTACGAAGATGGCGGGCTCGATCTGATCGTCCTGTCGCCGGTGTCGCTCGAGCTTGCGGTATTGGCCAAATGCGCGGCGCATTGGGTCGCGACCGGGCTGCCGCTCACGCTAGCGAGCCCGCTATTGGCTCTTGTCGTCGATCTCGACGCCCGCGCGATCCCGACCCTCGTCCTGAGTTTATTGATCGGGACGCCGGCGCTGAGCCTGATCGGCAGCGTCGCCGCGGCGCTGATCCTCGGCGCGCGCCGCCAGGGCGTGCTGCTCTCGGTGCTGGTCCTGCCGCTTTATGTGCCGCCACTGGTGTTCGGCGCCGGCGCGGTCGCGGCCAGCGCCTCCGGCGCCGGGCCGCGCGCCGATCTCTTGATCCTCGGCGCCCTCAGCCTGGGGGCGCTGCCGCTCAGCCCATGGGCGAGTGCGGCCGCGTTGCGGCTGGCCCTCGAATGAGCCGGGGTGCGACCCCATCGCGGCTGACGCGGCCCCGGGATTGCGCTACAAGAGGCCGACGCCAGCGAGGCTCGCGACGGCCATGATCAACCGGTTTGCCAACCCGGCGCGGTTTATGCGGCTGAGCGCCGTGGCTTTGCCCTGGTTCGGCTGGTCGAGCGCCGGCGTGCTTACCATCGGGCTCTACCTGGCCCTGGTGGTGGCGCCGCCCGATTACCAGCAGGGCGAAGCGGTGCGCATCATGTATGTCCATGTGCCGGCTGCGTGGCTGGCGCTGTCGGTCTATCTGTTCATCGCAATCGCCAGCGGCGTCGCCCTGGTGGCGCGCCATCCGCTGGCCGAGATCGCCGCGCGCGCGGCGGCGCCGATCGGCGCCGGCTTCACCTTTGTCTGCCTGACCACCGGCTCCTTGTGGGGCCGGCCGATGTGGGGCGCATGGTGGGTGTGGGACGCCCGGCTGACCTCGGTGCTGGTTTTATTCTTTCTCTATCTGGGCTACATCGCACTGGTGAACGGCTTTGACGACCCGGTTCGCGGCGGCCGGGCCGGGTCGCTCTTGGCCCTGGTCGGCGTCGTCAACCTGCCGATCATCGAATTTTCGGTTGACTGGTGGAACACCCTGCACCAGCCGGCGAGCGTGCTGCGGCTCGGCGCGCCGACCATCGCGCTGTCGATGCTGATCCCGCTATTGGTCATGGCGCTGGGGTTCTGGCTGTTGTTCCTGAGCTTGCTGATGGTGCGCATGCGCACCGGACTGAACGAGCGCAAGGCGCTGGCCTTGCGCCTCAACGGCGTGCTGGCGCCGCGGGCGGCGCGCACCGCCGCCGAGCGCGCGCGATCGCCGCGCCCGGCCTTGCGCTGATCATGCCGGCGGTCAGCGGCGTTGCCGCGTATTTGGCGATGGGCGGCTATGCGGTCTTTGTCTGGCCGGCCTACGGCCTGACCTTTGCCGTGCTCGGCGGCTTGGCGCTCCATTCCTGGTGGCGCTACCGGCGCAGCCTTCGCCTGCTCGAAGCCTTGCAGCAGCAATTCGGGGTTCGGCGGTGACCGGCAAGCAGCAGCGGCTCGGGCTGCTGGCGCTCGGCATGACCGCGCTCGCCGGGGCGACAGCGCTGGTGCTCAGCGCCTTCAGCAGCAATCTGGTGTTTTTTTATAGCCCGAGCGATCTGAAGAAGGAGGCCATTGCCGCCGACCGCCCGGTGCGGGTCGGCGGGCTGGTCGAGCAGAGGAGCGTCACCCGCTCAGCCAGCGGACTGACCATTCGGTTCCGCATCACCGACGGCAAGACCGATGTCCCAGTCGTCTATCGCGGCATCTTGCCCGATCTGTTTCGCGAGGGGCAGGGCGTGGTCGCCGAGGGCAAACTCGAGCCCGACGGGGTCTTTGCCGCCTCGACGGTGCTGGCCAAGCACGACGCGCGCTACATGCCGCGCGAAGTCGTCGACGCGCTGAAAAAGAGCGGGCATTGGCAGGATGGGGCGGTGTCGCCGGGGGCTGCGGCGCCGCTCGCCGCCGCCGCGCCGCTGCCTGCGGCGGCGAATTTCGCTCGCTAGCGCCAGGCCCGCGCAGATGGCGCGCAATCTCGCCTTTTTGCTGCCGGCGGCGCTGTTCGCGGGGTTGATCGTCGCCTTTGCCATGGGGCTGCGCCACGACCCCCAACTGTTGCCCTCGGCGCTGATCAATCGCCCGGCCCCCGGTTTCGCCCTGCCGGGTCTCTACGATCCGGCGCACGGGCTCGCGCGCAAGGATCTCGGCGGCAGGGTCACGCTCGTCAATTTTTTTGCCTCGTGGTGCCTCCCTTGCCGCGAAGAGCAGGCGGCGCTGATGGCGCTGGCGCACCGCTCCGACGTCACCCTCGACGGCATCGCCTACAAGGACAAGCGCGCCGACGCCCGCCGCTTCCTGGCCGATTTCGGCAACCCGTATCATCGCGTCGCGGTCGACCGCGACGGCGCCACCGCGATCAATTTCGGGGTTTACGGGGTGCCTGAGACCTATGTGGTCGACCCTGCCGGCGATATCCGCTATCGCCAGGTCGGGCCCTTAAGCGCCCAAGATATCGCGCGCAAGATCCTGCCGATGGTCGCCCGAATCACGGCGTCCGCCGCTTCGCCCGAGACCGCGACGCGCTGAGCCGGCTCAGACGTCGAACAGCAGGCGCGCCGGGTCCTCGACCAGTTCCTTGACCCGCACCAGAAAGCCGACCGCCTCGCGCCCGTCGACGATCCGGTGATCGTAGCTCAGCGCCACATACATCATCGGCCGGATCTCGATCGCCTCGCCGCCCGGACCCGATCCCGAAACCGCGACCGGCCGCCGTTCGATCTTGTGCAGGCCGAGGATGCCCGATTGCGGCGGGTTCAGGATCGGGGTCGACAACAGCGAGCCGTAGACGCCGCCGTTGGAGATCGTAAAGGTGCCGCCGGACAGCTCCTCGATCGACAATTTGCCGTCGCGCGCCTTATGGCCGAGAGCGGCGATGGTCTTTTCGACCTCGGCAAAGCTCAACCGGTCGGCGTCGCGCAGCACCGGCACGACGAGACCCTGCTCGGCGCCGACCGCGACGCCGATGTCGTAATGGTTCTTGTAGACGATGTCGTCGCCGTCGATCTCGGCGTTGACCCCGGGGATCTCGCGCAGGGCGACGATCGCCGCCTTGACAAAAATCGACATGAAGCCGAGCCGCACGCCGTGCCTTTTCTCAAAGGCCGCGCGCCAGCGCTCGCGCAAGGCGATCGCCTGGCTCATGTCGATCTCGTTGAACGTGGTCAGCATCGCCGCGGCGTTCTGCGCCGCCTTCAGCCGCTCGGCGACGCGCCGCCGCAGCCGCGTCATCCGCACCCGCACTTCGCGCTCGCCGGCCGCGGGCAGCGGCGGCGAAGCCGGCGCGGGCGCTGGAGGCGCAAGGCTCGCCACAACCGGCGCCGGGCGCGCCAGCGCATCGATCACATCCGCCTTGGTGAGGCGGTCGCCGGGTCCGGTCGGCGCAATTGCCGCAGCCTCGAGCCCACTCTCCGCGATCAGCTTGCGCACCGCGGGCCCGGAACGTTCGAGAACGGCGGCGCTGCCTTCGGCGGCTTGCCGCGCAGTCTCCTCTCGCCCGCCGGCCCCCTCCCCTTCGCTCCCCCGCTCGCGGGGGCGGGTTGGGGTGGCGGCTGGGTGAGGGCGGGCGCTCGCAGCGCCTTCGGCGATCCGGCCCAATACCGCGCCAGCCGCCAGATTGGCGCCTTCCTCGGCGAGGATCTCGGCCAAGGTCCCGGCGGCGGGCGCCGACACTTCCAACGTCACCTTGTCGGTTTCGAGCTCGACCACCGGCTCGTCGATCGCGACCACATCGCCCGGCCGCTTCAGCCATTTCGCCACCGTCGCCTCGGTCACCAATTCGCCGAGGCTCGGCACCTTTATTTCCGTCGCCATCAGCCGGGCCGCGGCTCAGGAAGCGAGCGCGTCGGCGACGAGCCGGGTCTGTTCTTCGACATGGCGCTTGAACAACCCGGTCGCCGGCGAGGCGGCTTCCGCCCGTCCGGCAAAGCGCGGGCGCCTGGCGGCGATGTCGAGCCCGGCCAGCACCTCCTCGAGGCGCCGATCGACGAAATTCCAGGCCCCCATATTCTGCGGCTCCTCCTGGCACCAGACGATCTCGGCATTGCGCCAGCAGACTAAAATCTTGGCCAGCGCGTCGGACGGGAACGGGTAGAGCTGCTCGACCCGAACCAGCGCCAGCCGATCGTCGCCGCTCTCGGCCCGCGCCTTCAGCAGGTCGAAGTAGACCTTGCCGCTGCACAGCACGACCCGCCGCACCGCGTCGGCGGCGGCGATCGGCAGGGTTTCCCCGATCACCCGGCGGAAGCCGCTCCCCGGCCCCATCTCGTCGAGCCCGCACATCACCTCCTTGGCGCGCAGCAGGGATTTCGGGGTGAAGACAATGAGCGGCTTCCTAAAATTCCGCCGGATCTGGCGCCGCAGCGCGTGAAAGTAATTGGCCGCGCTGGTCAGGTTGCAGACCTGAATGTTGTCCTCGGCGCAGAGCTGTAGATAGCGCTCGATCCGGGCCGAGGAATGCTCCGGCCCCTGCCCCTCATAGCCGTGCGGCAGCAGCAGCACGAGCCCGCTCATGCGCAGCCATTTGGCTTCGCCCGCCGAGAGGAACTGGTCGATGATGACCTGGGCGCCATTGGCGAAATCGCCAAATTGCGCCTCCCACAGCGCCAGGGTCGACGGGTCGGCGAGGCTGTAGCCGTATTCGAACCCGACCACCGCCGCCTCGGACAGCGGGCTGTCGATGATCTCGAACGGCGCCTGGCCGGCGCGCACATGATTGATCGGGACATAGCGCTGCTCGCTCTCCTGATCGACCAGGATCGCGTGCCGATGCGAAAAGGTGCCACGTCCGCTGTCCTGCCCCGACATGCGCACATGGGTTCCCTCGGCGCACAATGAAGCAATCGCCAGCGCTTCGGCGGTCGCCCAATCGATCCCCTCGCCCGCTTCGATCGCCGCACGCTTGGCGTCGAGCTGGCGGGCGATCTTGGGGTTGAGGCGAAACCCGTCGGGGACGGTCACCAATCCCTGCCCCAGCTCGCGCAGCACACCCGGCGCCACCCCGGTGTCGCAGCCGCACCCGTCCCGCGGCGCCGGTTCGAGCCCGGCCCAGGCGCCTTCGAGCCAATCCGCCTTATTGGGGCGATAGCTCTTGGCCGCGGCGAACTCGGTTTCGAGCCGGACGACAAACCGCGCCGCCATCGCCTCGGGCTCGCCCGCGGCGACGACGCGCTGCTCGACCAGGCGCGCCGCATAGATCTGCCGGGTGGTCGGATGGGCGGCGATCGTGCGGTACATCAATGGCTGGGTAAAGGCCGGCTCGTCGCCCTCATTGTGTCCGTGACGGCGATAGCAGAACAGATCGACGACGACATCCTTGTTGAATTCGCGGCGGTACTCGGCGGCGAGGCGGGCGACCGCGACCACCGCTTCGGGATCGTCGCCGTTGACATGGAAGATCGGCGCCTGCACGCCCTTCGCCACGTCGGATGGATAAGGGCTCGACCGCGCCGCCGAGGGCGCAGTGGTAAAGCCGATCTGGTTGTTGACGATCAGGTGGATCGTGCCGCCGGTGCAAAACCCAGTCAGTTCCGATAATTCGAGCGACTCGGCGACGAGACCCTGGCCGGCGAACGCCGCATCGCCATGCATCAGGACGCCGGCGACCTGGTTGCGCGCGCCATCGCCGCGCTGCTGCTGCTTGGCGCGAACCTTGCCGAGCACGACCGGATCGACTGCTTCGAGATGCGACGGGTTGGCGGCCAGCGACAAATGGATGGTCTGGCCTGCGATCTCGCGGTCGGCCGAAGTGCCGAGATGGTATTTGACATCGCCCGAGCCGTGGACGTGCTCGGGGTTGGTCGAATTGCCCTGGAATTCGGAAAAGATCGCGGCGAACGGCTTGCCGACGAAATTGGCCAGCACGTTCAAGCGCCCGCGATGCGGCATGCCGATCACCAATTCGCGCACACCGAGAGCGGCGCTGCGGCGCAGGATCGCCTCCAACGCCGGCATCAAGGATTCGCCGCCCTCGATGCCGAACCGCTTGGTCCCGGTGTAGCGGCGGTCGAGAAAGCGCTCGAAGGTTTCGGCGACCGTCAGGATCTCCAGGATTTCTTTGCGGTCGGCGGCCGACAGCGCGGCGCCCCGGCCGCCCGTCTCGAATTTCTGCTGGATCCAGGCGCGCTCCGCCGGGACCTGGATGTGCATGTATTCGACGCCAATCGTGCCGCAATAGGTTTGGCGCAGCATCGCCATGATCTGGCGCAGGCTCGCGCGCTCGTCGGCCGAGGATGTCGTTGAGGAAGATCTCGCGGTCGAGATCGGCCTCTGCTGAAGCCATAGCTGCGGTAATCAAGCTCGGGATAAGGCCCGCGCCGGTCGAGGCCGAGCGGGTCGAGATCGGCTTCGAGATGCCCGCGCACGCGATAGGCGCGGATCAGCTGCAAGGCGCGGATCGAGTTGGTCGTAGCCCGGCGCAATGCCTCGGCATCAACCGCGGCCGCAGGGGTGCCATTGGCGACCGGAACTGGAGGGTTCGCCCAAGGCGGCCCGCGCAGCTCGCCGAGCGCCGCCGAACCGTCCTCGCCGATTTCCGCGAAAAACCGCCGCCAGCTCGCGTCGACCGAGCCGGGGTCGGCAAGAAAACGCGCATAGAGATCGGCGATAAACCCGGCATTGGCGCCGGTCAGAAAACTCGCGCCGTCGATATCAGCCATCGGCGACTCTGAACCCCGAATAAGCGAGCGAAGCCGGGACCAATACCGGCTTTCTCCCAGCCGACCATATAGGGAGACGACATCGGGAATTCCTGCGAATTACTGGTTTGCGCCGCGCACGTAGGTGGTAGGCGCGCCAATTGGAATGCCGCCGAACGGATCGAGGACGAGCAGATCGGCGTCGCCGGTCACGACAAGGTCGGCATGGCCGTTTACGGCCAGCGCGATAAGTCTGAACGCCGATCTTGGCTCCGCCCGATCAGGGTCTTTCCTCCTCAAGCGTGCGCAGGCGCTCGCTAAACCGCTGGTGCTGCCTCACCATGGCGCGCATTTGCGCGAGCATGTCCTCATCCCGCGCCTCCCTGCGTGCGGCGTCGCGCTCCAAACGGAGCACGATCGCGGTCAAAACGCTCACGTCCTCCTTCAGTGACAAAACGTCGTCCCGCACGCCCCGGACCAGGTGGGCGAGGAAGTCGAGGGTGATTTTCTCTTCACTCATATCTTTTCCGTTGAGCCAAGGCAGGTAGCGACCGCCCAGTGCGGGCTTATTGGCTGAGGCATAGCCGAGGTCAACCCTCATCGTCGGGCGGCCCGATCTCCTGTCGGGCCCGCTTGATCATACGGTCGATGTCGTCATCGTTCAGTCCGGCCGCGATGACCCGCGCACGCGCCTCGCGCCGGCCGGGGATCAGCTCGTCTGGCTGGATCGTAACCATGACGCGATCATTCGGATCTAGACCGCGACGCGCCAGCTCGGCGGCGACTTCGCCCACCGTCGTCTCGATCACTTCGGCTCGTTGCGACATTGCGCCTGCTCCTCGCCCGAGAATTTAGGCGCGCTCCGAAGCCGGGTCACCCAAGTCCGGCGCCTCTTCAAATCGTGGGACGCGGCCGCTCCCTCAAGGTAGCGATCGGCTTTAACCCTTTAGCACGTCGCGCATCGTCGTGCCGATCGCGGCCGGCGAGAGCGCGACGGTGACGCCGGCGCTGCGCAATACCTCCATCTTGTCCTCGGCGCCGCCCTTGCCGCCGGCGATGATCGCGCCGGCATGGCCCATGCGCCGGCCAGGGGGCGCCGTGCTGCCGGCGATGAAGCCGACCACCGGCTTTTTCTTGCGCGAGGATTTGAGGAACGCCGCGCCGTCCTCTTCCGCCGTCCCGCCGATCTCGCCGATCATCACGATCGCCTGGGTCTCGTCGTCGGCCAGCAGCATCTCCAGCACCTCGACAAAGTTGGTGCCGTTGACCGGGTCGCCGCCGATGCCGACACAGGTCGATTGCCCGAGCCCGACCGCCGTCGTCTGGGCCACCGCCTCGTAGGTGAGGGTGCCCGAGCGCGAGACGATGCCGATCGGGCCGCGGCGATGGATGTGCCCGGGCATGATCCCGATCTTGCATTCGTCGGGGGTGATGACGCCCGGGCAGTTCGGACCGATCAGCCGGGTCTTGGTGCCGGTCAGGCTGCGCTTGACCCGCACCATGTCGAGCACCGGGATGCCCTCGGTGATGCAGGCGACAAGCGGGATGCCGGCGTCGACCGCCTCGAGGATCGCGTCGGCGGCAAAGGGCGGCGGCACATAGATGACGCTGGCGTCGCAGCCGGTCTTGGCGCGCGCCTCGTGCACGGTGTTGAACACCGGCAGGTCGAGATGGCGGGTCCCGCCTTTGCCTGGCGTGACGCCGCCGACCATTTTGGTGCCGTAGGCGATCGCCTGCTCGGAATGAAAGGTGCCCTGCGCCCCGGTAAAGCCCTGGCACAACACCTTGGTCGACGCGTTGACCAGGATCGACATCAGCGCGCCTCCTTGACCGCGGTCACGATCTTCTGCGCGGCGTCGGCGAGGTTCTCGGCGGCGAGGATCGGCAGCCCCGATTGCTGCAGGATCTTGGCGCCGAGATCGACATTGGTGCCGGCGAGGCGAACCACCAGCGGCACGTGCAGGTTGACCTCGCGCGCCGCGGCGACGACCCCCTCGGCGATCACGTCGCAGCGCATGATCCCGCCAAAGATGTTGACGAGGATGCCCTCGACATTGGGGTCGGAGAGGATCAGCTTGAACGCGGTGCCGACCCGCTCGCGCGTCGCCCCGCCGCCGACATCGAGGAAATTGGCCGGGCTGCCGCCATAGAGCTTGATGATGTCCATCGTCGCCATGGCGAGGCCGGCGCCGTTGACCATGCAGCCGATATTGCCGTCGAGCTTGATGTAGTTGAGCGCGTGCTTGCCGGCCTCGACCTCGGTCGGGTCCTCCTCGTCCTCGTCGCGCAGGGCGGCGATCTCCGGGTGGCGGAACAGGGCGTTGTCGTCGAAGCCGATCTTGGCGTCGAGCGCCGAGAGCTCGCCCGAGCCGGTCACGACCAGCGGGTTGATCTCGGCGATCGAGGCGTCGAGTTCGATAAAGGCGCGATAGAGGGCGGTGACGAAATCGACCGCGACGCTCGACCTGCCGGCCTTCGAGGCCCAGGCCATAGGCGATCTCGCGGGCATGGAACGGCTCGATCCCGCTCGCCGGGTCGATCGCCACCTTGATGATCTTCTCCGGCGAATGCTCGGCCACCTCCTCGATCTCGACCCCGCCCTCGGTCGAGCCGATCAGGGTCACCCGGCCGGTCTCGCGGTCGATCAGCAGACCCAGATACAATTCGCGGGCGATGTCGCAGCCCTCCTCGACATAGACCCGCTTGACCTCGCGTCCCGCCGGCCCGGTCTGGTGGGTGACGAGGTTCTTGCCGAGCAGTGCGGTGGCCGCCGCCGCGACCTCGTCCTCGGATCGCGCCAGCCTGACCCCGCCGGCCTTGCCGCGGCCGCCGGCATGGATCTGCGCCTTGACCACCCAGACCTTGCCGCCGAGCCGACGCGCCGCCGCAACAGCCTCGGCCGCGGTATAGGCGACGCCGCCGCGCGGCGCCTTGACGCCGAATTTCGCCAGCAGCTCCTTGCTGCGCCCTCTCCGCCCTATGGGGAGGGGAGGGGCCCATTGCGGAGCAATGGGAGGGTGGGTGCCCGGCAGGTGCTCTGAAATCCCCCACCTCACCCCGACCCTCTCCGCCCCCAAGGGCGGAGAGGGAGGATGAGCGAGATGGCTGCGCGTTGAATCGGCGATGTTCATACGAGACGGCCGTGGCAGCAACAGCTCTGGTAATCCGGCGATCAGCCTAGCACCTTCATCTTCTGACCACCTCGATCAGCTCCCGCACCCCGGCGGCCGATTTGTCGAAGGCGGCTTGCTCCTCGCGGTCAAGCTCGATCTCGACGATGCGCTCGACGCCGCCGGCGCCGATCACCACCGGGACCCCGACATAGAGGTCCTTGACCCCGTACTGGCCCTGCAGCAAGGCAGCGCAGGGCAGCACCCGCTTCTTGTCGCGCAGATAAGCCTCGGCCATGGCGATCGCCGAGCTCGCCGGCGCGTAGAACGCCGACCCGGTCTTGAGGAGGCCGACGATCTCGGCGCCGCCGTCGCGGGTGCGCTGGACGATGCGGTCGAGCCGCTCCTGGGTCGTCCAGCCCATCTTGACCAGATCGGGCAGCGGGATGCCGGCGACGGTCGAATAGCGCACCAGCGGCACCATCATGTCGCCATGGCCGCCGAGCACAAAGGCGCTGACGTCCTCGACCGAGACTTTCAGCTCCTCGGCTAGGAAATAGCGGAACCGCGCGCTGTCGAGCACGCCGGCCATGCCGACGACCCGGTTCGCCGGCAGCCCGCAGGCCTCGCGCATGACCCACACCATGACGTCGAGCGGATTGGTGATGGTGATCACGAAGGCCTCGGGCAATGCTTCCTGATCGCCTGGCCGACGGTCGAGATCGACCTTGGCGTTGGTGCCGATCAGATCGTCGCGGCTCATGCCCGGCTTGCGGGCGATCCCGGCGGTGACGATCACCACGTCGGCGCCGGCAATCGTCGGCATAGTCGTTGGCGCCGTTGACCACCGCGTCGTAGCCCTCGATCGTCGAGCCCTGCGCGATATCGAGCGCCTTGCCTTGCGGCACGCCCTCGACGATGTCGAACAGCACGATGTCGCCCAATTCCTTGAGCCCGGCGAGCAGCGCGATCGTGCCGCCGACCTGCCCGGCGCCAATCAGCGCGATCTTGTTGCGTGCCATGGCCAATGCCTCGTTTTGCGGGCGCCGGGTGGAGGCGCGGGACGACCCGCCTCTTACCGCGAATCCCCGAAGCGGGCAAGGCAATGGGATCGCCGGCAAAATCAATTGTTGTCAGCGCACCCCTTTTGTCTGGAAAACATATGCCCCGCCCCCGCGGGCAGGAGAACCGCATGGCCGACCGGAACGGCAGCGCCGCATCGTCGACCCCCGCATCGTCGACCTCCGGATCCTCGACCCCCGCATCCTCGACCTCCGGATCCTCGACCCCCGGAACCTCGACCTCCGGGTCATCGACCCCCGGTATCCTCGACCCCCGGATCCTCGACCCCCGGATCCTCGACCCCCGGATCCTCGACCCCCGGATCCTCGACACGGATCATCCCGGCCGGGCACGCGGCGCCGAGCGCCGAGGATGAACAGGTCGGGCCGCAGGCTCCCGCCGGCGCTCGCCGGGCTTTCGCTCGCCGCCCTCGGCGTCGTCTTCGGCGATATCGGGACGAGCCCGGTCTATACCTTCCGCGAGTGCTTCAACCCGGATTACGGGTTGGCGCTCGCGCCGGAAAACGTGCTCGGCGTGCTGTCGCTGATCGTCTGGGCGCTGATCCTGGTGGTCGCGGTCAAATACGTCCTGTTGATCATGCGCGCCGACAATCAGGGCGAGGGCGGGATCCTCGCGTTGCTGGCGCTGGCCCAGGAGGCGGTGAAAACTCCGCGCGCGCGGGCCGTTCTCGTCCTGCTGGCGATCGGCGGCGCTGCGCTGTTTTACGGCGACAGCATGATCACGCCGGCGATCTCGGTGTTGAGCGCGATCGAAGGGATCGGCGTCGGCGCGCCGCGGATGAACCGCTTCGTGCTGCCGCTGACGATCGTGGTGCTGGCGGCGCTGTTTCTCGTGCAGAAGCGCGGCACCGCCAGCGTCGGACACCTGTTCGGCCCGGTCATGCTCTTATGGTTCGCGGTGATCGCGCTCGACGGGCTGATCCAGGTTGTCCACGTCCCGCGGGTGCTCGCGGCCCTGAACCCGGCCCATGCCGTCGCCATCTTTGTCGCCTCGCCGCTGACCGGCTTCCTCGTGCTCGGCGCCGTGTCTCTCGCGATCACCGGAGCCGAGGCGCTTTACGCCGATATGGGCCATTTCGGCCGGTTCCCGATCCGGCTCGCCTGGTTCGCGCTGGTGCTGCCGGCTCTGGTCCTCAATTATTTCGGACAGGGCGCCCTGATCCTCGGCGACAAGACGGCGATCGCCAACCCGTTCTTTCGCATGGCGCCGGCCTGGGGACTGTTCCCGCTGGTGGCGCTGTCGACCGCGGCGACCGTGATCGCCTCGCAGGCGGTGATCTCCGGCTCGTTCTCGCTGTCGCGCCAGGCGATCCAGCTCGGGCTGATGCCGCAGCTCGACGTGTTCCAGACTTCGGCGCAGGCGCGCGGCCAGATCTACATCCCGCAAATCAATTGGCTGCTGCTGATCGCAGTGGTCGCGCTGGTCCTGGGGTTCAAGAGCTCGAGCGCGCTGGCCTCGGCCTATGGGTTTGCGGTCACCGGGACGATGACCCTGACCACGGTGCTGGTCGGCGCCGTCATGCGCAGCGTCTGGCGCTGGCGCTGGCCGACAACCGTCCTGGCGCTGGCGCCGATCATGACGATCGACCTCGCGCTGTTCAGCGCGAACTCGATGAAAATCCCGACCGGCGGCTGGTTTCCATTGGCGATCGGGCTTGTCATGTTCACGATCATGACCACCTGGCGCACCGGCCGCCGGCTGGTGCTGGCGCAGCTCGCCACCGAGACCATGCCGCTTGCCGATTTCCTCGGCATTTGCCAGGAGGCGCCCGAAGCCCGGGTTTCCGGCGCCGCGGTGTTTTTCACCACCCGGACCGAGCACGTGCCCCCGACCCTGATGCAGAACCTCAAGCACAACAAGGTGCTGCACCAAAAAGTGGTGCTGCTGCGGGTGACCACCGACAACATTCCGCGGGTCGCGGGTCCCGACCGGATCAAGGCGCGCGAACTCGGCCACGGCTTCTGGCAGATCGAGGCGCATTTCGGCTTCGCCCAGACCCCGAACCTGCCGCGCGAGCTGAACCGGGCGGAACTGCCGGGGCTCGATCCCGATCCGGAAAAAATCTCGTTCTTTGTCGGGCGGGCCAACGTCAAATCCACCGCCCGGCCCGGCATGGCGCGCTGGCGCGAGCACCTCTATATCGTTCTGACCCGCCTGGCGACGCGGTCGACCGAATTCTTCCGACTGCCGCCCGACCGGGTCATCGAGCTCGGCGCCGAAGTCGACATCTGAAGCCCTGCGCCGGTCAGCGTCGCGGCCGGGCGGCGATGTAGTCCTGGCTCTGCATCTCCATCAGGCGCGATACGGTGCGGCGGAACTCGAAGCTGCCATCGCCGGCGGGGTAGATTTCCTCGGGCGGGGTCTCGGCCGAGGCGACCAGCAGAGTGCGCGCCTCGTAGAGGGTGTCGATCAGCACGTTGAAGCGGCGCGCCTCGTTGCGCCGGTCGCGGTCGAGGCGCGGGATGGCCTCGACGATGACCACGGCGAACCGATCCGCAATCGCCAGATAATCGGCGGCGCCGAGCGGCCTTTGGCACAGATCGGCGAAGCCGAACCAGGCGACGTTGCGCGCCGCCCGCGGGACCGCCAGCGCCCGGCCCTTGACGACGAGGCTCATGCTCGCCCCGGCCTCGCCATCGGTCAGCTCGGCAAAGGCCGTCTCCAATTCCCGGTGCGCCGCCGCGCCGAGCGGATAATGATAGACCCGCCTGCCGCGCATGCGGGCGAGCCGGTAGTCGCGGCCGCTGTCGAGCTCGAGCACGTAGAGCTTTTGCTTGAGCAGCGCGATGAACGACACAAACCGGTCGCGGTGCAGCCCGTGCTCGTACAACTCGTCGGGCGCGCGGTTCGATGTCGCCACCACCACGATCCCGGCCTCGAACAACGCGGTGAACAGGCGTTCGAGGATCATCGCATCGGCGATGTTGTCGACCTGGAACTCGTCGAAGCACAGGAGCGCCGCCTCCTTGGCGATGTCGGCCGCGACCTTGGCGATCGGCTCGCGGGTCTTTTCCCGCCGCTCCTGTTCGATGCGATCGTGGATCTCGAGCATGAAGGCGTGAAAATGCACCCGCCGCTTGCGCCGGCCGGGCGCCGCGGCGAAGAACAGATCCATCAGCATCGATTTGCCGCGCCCGACCGGACCGCACAGATAAAGCCCCATCGGCGCGTGCGCGCCGTTGTGCTCGGCCAGGCCAAAGCGGGCGAGCCAGCCATGCCATCCCGCCTCGGGACGGTATTCGAGCAATGCCCGATAAAGGCTCTGCAATTGCTCGACCGCCAGCTGCTGCGCCGCATCGGCTTCGAGCCGGCCCTGTTGGCGCAGGCCGCGGTAGGCGGCCATCGGCCCCGGCGGCCGGAGCCGAGGCGCCGGCGTCGGGCGAAGTCATCGCCATCGGCGGCGAGCGACAATCATGATGGCGCAGGCCTGTGGACCGGGTCGGGTGTTGCGGGGCGCGGCCGGGGGGTCTACTTCAGCGGGGAGCGGCGCGCAACCCGGTCGCGGCGCACAGGAGGGGTGGCGATGAACGAAGACCGCTTCAACATCGAGATCCGCAGCTTCCTCAAGGTCGTCGGGGTGACCTCGCAGCGCGAAGTCGAGCGGGCGCTACGCGCGGCCCTCGCCGACGGGACGCTCGCCGAGGGCGCCGTGCTTAGGCCGCGCATGACCCTGTCGGTCCCCGAACTCGGCCTCGAGCACGTCATCGACGGCGAAATCCCGCTGGAATAGCGCGCCCGAACCCGGCTTTTGGCGGGCTCGGCACCTTTTAGCCGGGCTCAATCGTCGAGCGCCGGCATCTCTGCAGCCCCTGGCAGGCGCAGCAACAGGCCCGCCTCGCGCTCGGGCAGGATCTCGACATCGGCGAGCTTGCGGTCGATCTGCCGCCGCCGCACCGCGACCGCGTCGATTGTGGTCGACGCCTCTTGCAGTTTTTTCTGCACCTTGTCGAGCACCTCGCCATATTTCTCGAATTCGGTCTTGACCGCGCGCAATATCCGCCACACTTCGCTCGAACGCTGCTGGATGGCCAGGCTGCGAAAGCCCATCCGCAGGCTGTTGAGCAGCGCCAGCAGGGTGGTCGGGCCGGCGATGACGATCCGCCAATCGCGCTGCAAGGCGTCGACCAGACCCGGGCGCCGCACGATCTCGGCATAGAGCCCTTCGGTCGGCAGAAACAGCAGCGCGAAATCGGTCGAGTGCGGCGGCGAGATGTATTTGGCGCAGACGTCCCGCGCCGAATGGCGGATGCGCGTCTCGATCGCCTTGCCCGCGGCCTCGACCGCCGGCCTGGTCGGCGCGCGCGGCGGCTTCGCACAGGCGCTCGTAATCCTCGGTCGGGAATTTGGCGTCGATCGGCAGCCACAGCGGTCCGTTTTCGTCGGCCCCGGGCAGGCGAATGGCGAATTCGACCCGCTGGTTGCTGCCCGGCCGGATCTCGACATTGCGCTCGTACTGCTCGATTGTCAGCACCTCGGCGAGAATGCCGCCCAACGAGACCTCGGCCCAGGTGCCGCGCGCCTTAACGTTGCTCAGCACCCGCTTCAAATCGCCGACCCCGGCAGCCAAGGTCTGCATCTCGCCCATACTCTTGAACACCTGTTCGAGCTGGTCGCTGACCAGCTTGAAGCTGGCGCCGAGCCGGTCCTCGAGTGTTTTGTGCAGCTTTTCGTCGACCGTGACGCGCATCGCTTCGAGCTTTTCGGCGTTGTCGACGCGCAGCGCCTCCAGCCGGCCCTCGACCGTGCGTTGCAGCGACTCGCCGAGCCGGATCACCGCGCTGGAGACTTCCTCGCGCAGCTGCCGGGATTCCTCGGCGGCGAGCCCCCGGCCGCGCGACAGCTCGTCGCGCAAGCCCTGGTCGAGGCGGGCGAGCGCCGGCTCGATCGGCGGCTCGCCGCGGCGGCCCTGCGCGCCGGCGCGCAGCAGCATCGCGATCCCGGCGGCCAGAACCAGCCCAGCCAGCGTGAGCGCGGCAAAAGCCATCCCGGTCAGGCCCACCCGATGCCCTCGACCCGGCCGAGCGGGGCTATTTCGCCGCCGTCACCATGATTTCGACCAGGATCTCGGGGCGGGCCAGATCGGCTTTGACGCAGGCGCGGGCCGGCGGGTTATCCGGGTCGACCCAGGCGTTCCACACCGAGTTCATCTCGGCGAACAGCGCCATGTCCTTGATCCACAGATTGGCCGCAAGCAGGTTCGATTTGCTGGTCCCGGCCTGCGCCAGATAGCCATCAATCTTGTCGAGGATCTGCCGGGTCTGGCCCTTGATGTCCTGGACGGCGTCGCCGGCGGTCAGCCCGGCGAGATAGACGGTGTCGCCGCGCACCACGCAGCGGCTCATGCGCGGACCCGGCGGCTGGGTCAGATCGATGCGGCGGATGTCCATGTCTCCCCCTCCTGCTAAGTGAAAGCCGCTGGGTCAGCCGGCAGCGGCTGCCGGCTCGGCATAATCGACGATGCGTCGGTCCGAAAGGTGGATGCCGAAGGTCACCAGCGGCCGTTCGCCCGTCGTGCGAAAGCCGTGCACCCGGTTGGCCGGCGCCGCGATCGTGACCCCGGGCTCCATCGCGACGACGCCGTCCTCGCCGTCGAGCCACGCCTCGCCCTCGCCTTCGAGCACGGTCAGGATCTCGACATAGGGGTGCGAATGCGGCCGGGTGGCGTAGCCCGGCGGCGATGTCTGGATCCCGGTGCGAATCGGCAGCCCGCCGCCGGTGTCGTCGCCGATGATCGGGCAATAGGCGGCGCCGCCCGCGAACGCCACAGAAGGCCGGTCGGCATGGCGAATGAGCCGCAGTCGGTCGTCCATCCGAACCTCCGTCGCGTTGATACCGGCGGATCATAACAGCTCTGCGCGCCTAGGGCGACCGGCCAGCGCCTCTCGCTACGCCTGCAAACCAATATCCGGACAAGGTTAACAGGCGCTTAACATGGACGGCCTACCCGCCCTGCCGTGACGGCCGCCGGTCGCGGAAGAAGGCGCGCAGCAGTACGGCGGCGCGACGCTCGTCGATGCCGCCGTAGATCTCCGGGCGGTGATTGGCGCCCGGCTGATCGTAGAGGCGCGGGCCGTGCTCGACCGCGCCGCCCTTCGGGTCAAAGGCGGCGAAATAGAGCCGGCGCAGCCGCGCCAGACCGATCGCTGCGGCGCACATCGCACACGGTTCGAGCGTCACCCACAGATCGCAGCCGTCGAGATGCTTGACCCCGAGCTTCGCCACGCCGGCGCGCAGCACCAGCATCTCGGCATGCGCAAGGGGATCGCGGTCGGTCTCGACCCGGTTGCCGGCCGCGGCCAGCACCGTGCCCGCGGCGTCGACCAGCACCGCGCCAACCGGCGCCTCGCCGCGCGCCGCCGCCGCCTCGGCCAGGGCCAAGGCCAGCGCCATCGGCGACGGGCTCGGGGTCATCCCTGGTGCCAGCGGCGGAGCGGCTCGGGGATCGCGATCGGCCGCCGGGTCGAGAGCCGCATAAAGAGACCCTCCTGCTCGGCCTCGGCGCAGATCCTCTCGCCGACGACGAACTCGGCGGCGAGCCGCCAGCGCACCCGGCCGAGCCCGGCGACCCGCATCCGCCCGACCGGCCGGTCGGCGATCGTCACCGGCCGGCGATAGGAAATCCGCGTCTGGGTCAGGATCGGCGCGACGTCCTCGGCCAAAGCCTGGACCAGCGGATAGGCCTCCTCCATCAGCCCGAGCCGCAGATCCTCGAGCCAGCGGATGAACACGATGTTGCTGACCACCCCGGCAAAGTCGATGTCGTAGGTCTGCACCCGCAGCGCTAGCTCATAGAATTCGCCCATCGGCGCCCCGCTCCCGATCAACCCGCAGCATGGCACAAGCGCCCGCCGGCCTCACGCGCCAAACCGTGGTGGCAATCGGCCCGGCCGATCCAATATAACCGAGCGATATTTTCTTGCGGATTGAGCGATGAGCGAACTGCGCGCCCGCGCGAGGGTGCTCTACAACGCGCTGAATTTTGACAAGCCGGTCAATTTCGGCCAGGACGAACTGGTGGCCGACGGTCTCGGCCGCGACAAATACGTCGAAAACCTGCACGGCGCCGCCGAGCGCGACCCGGTCCAGGAACTGGCCAACCAGATCGATCTATCGGACAGTGCCGGGGCCTATCTGTTCACCGGCAATCGCGGAACCGGCAAGACCACCGAGCTGTTGCGGCTGGCGACCATCCTGCGCCAGGATGATTATGATTGCGAAGTATTCTATGCCGACATGTCGGGATATCTGAACTTGACCCAGCATATCGAGATCACCGATTTTCTGATCAGCATACTGGGAGCCCTCTCCGAAAAGATCGCCGAGCGCTTTGCCGATAATCTGGGCAAGCCCAGTTTTTTCGAGCGGGTGCGGTCGTTCTTGAACGCCAACGTGCAATTCACCGAAATCAAGATCCCGGCCGGCTGGATCGAGTTCAAGGCGGCCTTGCAGCAAAATCCGACCTTCAAGGAGCAATTGCAGGTCAAGACCCGCGGTCTGGTCGAGCAACTGGTCAGAGAGGCGCGGGACTTCGCGTTGGAGGCGGTTCAATATGTCAGGGACCAGCGCGCGTCGCCAAACCGCAAAGTCGTGCTGATCGTCGATTCGGTCGAACGCTTGCGCGGCGTCGGCGACAGCGAAGATGTCCGCGAAGTGTTCAAGAGCGCCGAGACCGTGTTTTCCGCGCACGCCGACAAGCTGCGCTTTGGCGCGCTGAATGTCGTCTACACCGTGCCGCCCTATCTCTCGGCATTGGCCGGCGCGCTCGGCGCCGTCTATGCCGGCGGCCGCATCTACGCGCTGCCGAGCGTGCATATTTACGAATGCTGCCTACAGCCCGGAGACGAGCCGGCGCCGCATGCCGATGGCCTCGCCCGGATGCGCGATGTCGTCGACAAGCGCTACGCCGAATGGAGCGCGTTCTTCACCGCCGAGCAGCTGGCGCGCCTGGCGCAGCATTCCGGCGGCGATCTGCGCGACTACCTGCGCATGCTGCGCCTCGCCGTCGCCCGCCTGTTGCAATCGGGCCAACTGCCGGTCCCGGATGCGCTGATCACCGACGCCGAGGATGCGGTGCGCAACGACATGCTGCCGATCGCCGATGACGACCGGCGCTGGCTGCGAAAGATCATGGCGAGCCACAAAGCCGAGCTGGAGAGCCTCGACAAGCTGCCGGATTTCGCCCGCCTGCAGAAGGGCAAATACCTGCTGCATTACCGCAACGGCGAGGATTGGTACGACGTGCATCCGCTGCTGCGCGCCGAAGTGAGCGGCGATGGAACCGGGCAGCCCGGCGCTTGAGGCGATCTGGCGCGACCTGCTTCCCCATCTCGAATGGGCGCAGGGTTTCGCCCTGGTGTTTCTGTTCGCCGGCCATCCGCAGCCGGTCGCGTTTCTGCGCGACCGATTGGCCGAAAGCCTGCAGCCGCGCACCCTGCGGCTGACCGTGATCGCGCCGAGGACGGCGGACGAGGTTGCGGCCGCGGTCGAGCAGATCCTCGCCGCCCGCCCCGATCCCGGCCATGGTCCGCTCTGGGTCGAGCTGTGGCGCGGCGCCGAGAGCGAGGGCTGGCCGCGGGCGCGCCGGCAGGCATTGCAGCGCCTCAACGAGCGGCGCTTTCTGCTCGAACGCGATGTGGCGCGGCCGATGATCCTGGTCCTGCCCAGGGAAGAGCGCGGCCGGGTCTATCTCGAGGCCCCCGATCTGTGGGCGGTGCGCTCCTTGACCGCCGAACTGCCGGCTCCGGCGCCGCCGGAGACCCGGGCTCCCCAATTCGCCAGGGAAATTCCGCTGGCGCTCGAATTCGCCGCCCGGTCCGGCCGAGCTCGAATGGGCGCGGTTGTTGGAGCGGGCGGCAGACCCCGCCGCTCTCGATCTGCGCGACGGCGTCGCCGCCTTCCAATCGGCGTTGGAGCGCGGCGATCTGGCCGCCGCCCGCGCCATTGCCAACCAGACCTTGGACATCGCCCGCCACCGGTGCGCCGCAATCGGCGGTCCATCCGAGGTGCGGAACGAAGCGTCACGCAACCTGTCGATCTCGCTCGACAATGTTGGGCGGGTCGAGCGCGATATCGGCAATCTCGAAGCCGCCCGCGCCGTCTATCGCGAGAGCCTCGACCTGCGCCGCCGGCTGCGCGACGCGGTCGGCGACACCCCGCAGGCGTTGCGCGACCTGTCGGTCTCGCTCAATCGCGTCGGCGACATCGAGCGCGATATCGGCAATCTCGAAGCCGCCCGCGCCCTTTATCGCGAGAGTCTCGATCTCTGCCGCCGGCTGCGCGAGGCAGTCGGCGACACCCCGCAGGCGTTGCGCGACCTGTCGGTCTCGCTCGAACGGGTCGGCGATGTCGAGCGCAATCTCGGCAATCTCGAAGCCGCCCGCGGCGTCTATTGCGAGAGCCTGGACATCGCCCGCCGGCTGCGCCAAGCGATCGGCGACACCCCGCAGGCGTTGCGCGACCTATCGATCTCGCTCGACCAGGTCGGCGATATCGAGCGCGATCTCGGCAATCTCGAACCCGCCCGCGCCCTTTATCGCGATAGCCTCGATCTCTGCCGCCGGCTGCGCCAGGCGGTCAGCGACACCCCGCAGGCGTTGCGCGATCTGTCAATCTCGCTCGGACGGGTCGGCGTTATGGAGCGCGAGCTCGGCAATCTCGAAGCCGCCCGCGCCGCCTATCGCGAAAGCCTGGAAATCGCCCGCCGGCTCACCGGCGCGTTCCCGGATAATCCTCAGCACCGGCGTGATCTGGCCTGGTTCGAAGCGCAGGTGCAGGCCTTGGGCGAACCATCCTGACCGGCGCACGGCCCAAATGCTTCCAATGCGACCGGCGATTTCCGCAATCGTGACTTTTGCGCATTATTGTGCTATACGAAACCCTTTCGTGTGAGTAGTGCGAGGCCTCTGCCCAACATCGCCGGCGCCGGCCTCCACCTGTATTTCGCCTGCAAATAACAGGAGGAACAGGCGGCGAGGCTCAACCCGGCAAGAGTGTTGCCGGTGACGGAAGCAGCCGCTATTTCATGATCATCCCCAGCATCGAGATCCCAGCATGGCGCAGCCGGTCATCGGCCTCACCCTCGATCACGAGCCGGCGGGCGGCTGGTCGAAGTTTCCGTGGTATGCGATCCGCGAGAATTATTGCAACGCGGTGCGTCATGCCGGCGGGCTGCCGATCCTGCTGCCGCACGAGCCCGACGCCGCGGCCGATTATCTCGACCAGATCGACGGGCTGGTCGTGACCGGCGGCGGCTTCGACGTCGACCCGGCCTTGTTCGGGGCGGCGACCCGCCACCCCTCGGTCACCACCAAGGACCGGCGCACCGCCTTCGAGCTTGCCGCCACCAGGGGCGCGCTCGGCCGCGACAAGCCGGTGCTCGGGATCTGCGGCGGCCAGCAATTGTTGAACGTGGCGCTCGGCGGCAGCCTCATCCAGCACATCCCGGACGAGGTGCCGGGCGCCTTGCCGCACCGCCAGCCGAACCCGCGCGACGAGCCGGGGCACGATGTCCGGATCATCGCCGGGACCCTGCTGCACCGCATCTGCAAGGCCCTGCATCTCGGCGTCAACAGCGCCCATCATCAGGCGGTCAAGGCGGTGGGGCCCGGCATCGTCATCGACGCGCTCGCCGATGACGGCGTCGTCGAGGGCGTCGAGGACCCGCGCCGGCGCTTTTGCCTCGGCGTGCAGTGGCACCCCGAATTCGAGATCAACGAAGCCGACCGCCGCATCTTCCGCGCCTTTGTCGAGGCCGCCCAGGGATGAACAGCGACCTCGCCGAACCCGCCGCCGACGAACCGGCGGCCCCCGAGCGCATCGCCAAATTGCTGGCCCGCGCCGGGCTGTGCTCGCGCCGCGACGCCGAGCGCTGGATCGGGGAAGGCCGGGTCTCGGTCGACGGCGTGGTGTTGGCGAGCCCGGCGGTGACCGTCACCGCCCTGAGCGACATCCGGGTCGACGGCAAGCCGGTGCCCGAGCCCGACCGGGCGCGGCTGTGGCGCTATCACAAGCCGGCGGGGCTGGTCACCACGCACCGCGACGAACAGAGCCGGCCAACCGTGTTCGCGGCCTTGCCCAAGGAATTGCCGCGGCTGATCTCGATCGGTCGCCTCGATCTCAACTCCGAGGGACTGTTGCTGCTGACCAATGACGGGGCGCTCGCCCGCCGCCTCGAATTGCCGGCGACCGGGTGGGTGCGGCGCTACAAGGTGCGGGTGCATGGCGAGGCCGAGCCGGCGCGGCTCGCGACGCTCGCCAAGGGCATTCGGATCGACGGCGTGGCCTATGGCCCGATCCGCGCCGAACTCGAACGCGTCCAGGGCAGCAACGCCTGGATCGCGCTGGCGCTCGCCGAGGGCAAGAACCGCGAGGTGCGCCGGGTGCTCGAGCATTTGGGGCTTCAGGTGACCCGGCTGATCCGGCTCTCTTACGGCCCGTTCCAGCTCGGCAGCTTGGAGCGCGGGTCGATCGCCGAGGTGCCGAAAAAGGCGCTGGCCGAGCAGCTCGGCACCGCCGCGCCCAAATGGGCCGCGCGTGCGGATCGTCGGCGGTAGGCATCGCGGCCGCCGGCTCTGGGTCCCGCCCGGTGACGCGGTCAGGCCGACCAGCGACCGCGCCCGCGAAGCCTTGTTCAACATCCTCTCGCACGGCCGACTTGCCGAAACCGGCCTGCCGTTTGCCGACGCCGTCGTGCTCGACGCCTTCGCCGGCACCGGCGCGCTCGGGTTGGAGGCGCTGTCGCGCGGCGCCGCCGAGGCGGTGTTCATCGAGCGCGACCGCGATGCATTGGCGGCGCTGCGCCGCAACATCGAGACGTTGGGCGAGACCGCCCGCTCCCGCATCATCGCCGGCGACGCCGCCCGGCCGCCGCGCGCGGCGACCGCCTGCGCGCTGGCCTTTCTCGACCCGCCCTATCGCAGCGGTCTCGCCGGCCCGGCCCTCGCGGCGCTCGCCGCTTCCGGTTGGCTCGCCGCCGACGCGCTGGTCGCGATCGAGATCGCCGCGGGCGAGGAATTGCGCCCGGTGGAGGGCTTCACCCTCATCGACGAGCGTCGCTACGGCGCCGCGCGGCTGGTCTTATTGCGCCGCGGGGGTGACTAGGCGGTTGTCGCCGAGCCGTTACAGATCAAGCTCGAGGACCGGGCTGTTGGCGCGCGAGCAGCAGATCAGCAGGTAGCGCCCGCGGTCGTTCTCGGAGAGGATCTGGTCGCGATGGTCGGGTTCGCCGCCGCGATAGGGGGTCAGGCAGGCGCCGCAATAGCCGAGTTCGCACGAGCTCGTGACCGCAACGCCGTGGGCGCGCAGCACGTCGATGATCGTCTCGCTCGGCGGGATTTCGTATTCGCCGCCGCTCCGGAGCAGCCTGACCCGGAACGGGCGGTCCGGGCTCAGGGCTTCGGGCGGGCGCGCGCCCGGACCCTTGAAATATTCGCAATGCACGGCGCCCGCCGGCCAGTGCGCGGCGGCAGCGGCGGCGGCGGCCATCATGCCCGAGGGGCCGCAATAGTAGAGGTGGGTTCCGGGCTCCTGGTCGCGCAAGGTCGCGGCGATGTCGAGGCCACGCGCCGGATCGCCGCCGTCATGATGAAAGCGGACCCGACCTTGCGCGGCCAGGAGGTCGAGTTCGTCGCGGAACGCGGTCGCCTCGGGCGAACGGGTGCAGTAATGCAGCAGGAACTCGCCGCCGCGCCGGCGCAGCTCGGCGACCATCGCCATGATCGGGGTGATGCCGATGCCGCCGGCGAGGAACAGGTGCCGGCGCGCGTCCTCGGCGAGCGGAAAATTGTTGCGCGGCGGCGAGACTTCGACCGGGTCGCCGACCCGCACCGCTTCGTGCAGCTGGCGCGAGCCCTCGCCATCGCGTTCGCGCAGCACCGCGATGCAATAGCGCCGCCGCTCGGCCGGGTCGTTCCACAGCGAATAGTCGCGCAACAATCCGCCGCCGAGCCGCACCGCGATGTGCGAGCCGGCCGAAAAGCGCGGCAGGTCGCGGCCGCGCGGGTCGACAAATTCGTAGCCGTTGATCGCTTCGGCGAGGTAGGTGATCGAGCGGACGCGCAACAGCATGTCGGGGTCTCCGCGCCGGGCGTCCCGACTATGCGCGCCTCGCGACCCTGGCGCACCACCCGATGTTGCACGAGCCGGGATTTTTGCCGGCGAAGATCGCGCCCGCGGACATCCCGATCAACCGAGGAGACCCATGATGCCGATGAAATTGCGCCGGGTTGTGACCGGTCACGACGCTGCCGGGCGCGCGATCGTCACCGATCGACGAGATGGCGAAAAACCAGGTCGCGGCGCGGCCGGGCGCCACCGCCTGCGTGGTGTGGACCACCGAAGGCTTTCCGGTCGACAATGACGGCAGCGCCGACGAGAGCCAGCGCCGGACCGGCACGACCCTGGCCAACGGCACCGTCTTTCGCGTGCTCGAGCTCGCGCCCTGGGTCCGCCCCGCGCAACCACCGCACCGATTCGATCGACTACGCGGTGGTCATGTCGGGCGAGATCGACATGGAGCTCGACGGCTCGAGCGTCCATCTCAAAGCCGGCGATGTTCTGGTGCAGCGCGGCACGATCCACAATTGGGTCAATCGCGGGACCGAGCCCTGCGTCATCGCCTTTGTGCTGATCGCCGCCAACCCGGTGACTGTCGGCGGCCGGGTGCTGCACGCTCAGGGATAATGGCGGTACGGAATAGCTTGGCGGCAAGGGGGAGCGGGCGGGGAGGCACGGGCCCCGCCTCCCCAGCCGACCCCCTGGGCGGACCGCCAGGGTAACCCGGGATCCCGCGGCTCATACCCAAGCTCGACAATGCCGCGACTATAGCCGGTTCCGCGGCGCTGTGGGCAGATTGAATCAATATTCCTCAGTCGCCGATCCCGGCGATCAGCACCGAGACTGGAAAATCGGCAAACAGCGCGGCGGCGGAAACCCGCTCGCGGCCGTCGAGCGTGCGGCCGGTCAACACATCGCGCCAACGCCCCTCGCGCGGCAGCACGATTTCGGTGCTGCCCCAATCGGCCGCCTCACCCTCCTGACGGAGCTGGCGGACCAGTCGCGGGACGGCGACGACCAGCCATATTCCGTCATGGCTGCGCGCGAAGACGCACAAATGGCCGCTCCTGATCGCCGGTCGCCTCGACCGAGCTGGTAGTCGCCCGCGGCAAAGAGCGCCGGCTGGGCGCCGGCGCAGCGCCAAGAGGCGATGGGTCACAAACAGCTTTTCGCGTCCGTCCTGCCAATCCGCGAGCCAAGTCGCCCGCTCGCGCCTCGCCGATCTTGGCGAGCAAGGCGCGCCGCGCAGCCCAATCGACCGGGCGGCGATTATCCGGAT
Source organism: uncultured Alphaproteobacteria bacterium (assembly GCA_963814805.1). Lineage (GTDB taxonomy): Bacteria > Pseudomonadota > Alphaproteobacteria > ATCC43930 > CGMCC-115725 > AP-15. Next base: position 180,435 of record CAWFER010000023.1, read on the forward strand.
CGACCAGGCTGAAATCCCACAACTCGCCGCCCTGATAGATGTCGGGCACGCCGGGCACGCTCAGCTTCAGCACCAGTTGGGCGAGCGAAGTGATCGCCCCATCGCGCGCGAGCCCGGCGACAAACGCGTGAAACTCGGCGAGAAACGGGTTCGGCCGCGATGCGTCGAGCGCGCCGCGCACATATCGCTCCAGCGCCGCTTCGTAATCGGGGTTCGGGTTGCTCCAGCTGGTTTCGAGCTTTCTTTCGCGCGCGGCCTTGACCATATAGGCCGCGATCCGCTCGGCGAGAGCGTCGACTGCGGCGACATCGTCGGGCGCCAGATCCGGCGGCCAAGCCCCGAACAGCGCCTGATAGAACAGGTATTCGACATTGCGGTCGGGCACGCGTCTCGCCGTCGATCTCGGACCGGCGCGAGCGGTTGAGGCGCAGCCACTGAAACAGCCGGCGGCCCCATTCGCGCGGCATTTCGGACAGCAGCGCGAGGCGGGCGCGGGCGTCCTCGCCGCGCTTGGTGTCGTGCGTCGCGGTCGTCACCATCGCGGCGCGGCGCCTGGCGGGCGCGCTGCTGCGCCAAGGTGGTGAAAGGCCGCGACCGACATGCCGAAGCGGCGCGGGTCGCCGCCGACCTCGTTCAGCGCCAGCAGCCGCACGTAGCGGTAAAACGCGGTGTCCTCGGCCGCCTTGGCCATGACCGGCCCGGTCACCTGCTGAAAATGCATCGCGGTGTGCATGGCGCCGCCCGGGCTCGGGTCGCGCTCCGGGTCGGCGGCGTCGCCGCTCAGGACCGTCGCGCAGAAAGTCGAAGATGCTGGTCTCGGCGCCGCTCCAGCGCTTGCGCGCCTGCCCGATCGCCCAGTCGATATAGCGGCGGTCGTCGGCGCTGGCGCCGCGCGGCGAGACATAGGTGCGGTAGATCGGGAACGCCGCGACGACCTCCTCGATCGCCGCCGAGCATGCCGTTCAAGGTGAAGTCGCGGGTGCGCCGGTCGCGCATCGCCAGCTGATGGAACTCGCGCGCGACCACGTTCATCTCGCTGGCGAGGTTGACCTGCATGATGCGCTTTTTGCAGGCGTAAAGAACGTCGTCGAAGGTTTCGCGGCGAGCGGTGAACCGGCGGTAGAGCCGGGTCATCGCCGCCTCGCCCGCCGGATCGATAAAGATCGCCAGCACCTGGTTGACAAAGTCATAGCCGGTGGTGCCGGCGACCGGCCAATCTGGCAGCATCTCGTAGCGCGCCAGGATCTTTTCGACGAGCACGTAGAGCGGCGCGCCCGATCGCTGCTGCAGCCGTTCGCAATAGTCTTGCGGATCGAACAGCCCGTCGATGTGGTCGATGCGCAGGCCTTGCAGACGACCCTCATCGATCAGGCTGAAGATCAGGCGATGGGTTTTCTCGAACAGCTCGGGCAGCTCCATGCGCAAGCCGGCGAGATCGTTGATGTTGAAAAAACGCCGATAATTGATCTCCTCGGCGGCAACCCGCCAATCGGCGATCCGATAGGACTGGGCTTCGAGCAGCTCGTGCAGCGGGCCAAAGCTCTGCGGATCCTCGGGACGCCCGGCAAATCCGTGCAAAGCCGATCTCGATCGCCGCGGCGAACGCCGGATCGCGGGCGTGCAGCGGCCAAGTCGCGCTTCAGTTCGGCCGCGCGTTCTCGAGCGGCGGGCGCCGGGAGGCTGCCGAGCGCCGGCAAAGCTGCGCGCCAGCCCGGCCAGCATTTCTCCGCCGCGTCGAGGATTGCGGGATACGATCGCGGCGAAATCGGAAAGCGGTGGTCGAAATAAACGGCGTTGAAGCTGCCCTGCACGGGGTCGAAGCCGAGCGCGATCTCGCCCTTGTCGAGGATTACCCCGTACTGCTCGCCCAGCACCGGAAGCAGCACGCGGCCTTCGAGGTCGGCGCGAAGCGGGTGCCAGTTGATGTCGAAATAATGGGCGAACGGCGACTCCCGGCCCCATTCGAGGACGTCGAGCCACCAGACGTTGTCGGCGCCGATCCCCATATGGTTGGGGACAAAATCGACGATCAGCCCCATGCTCGTGCGCGTGCAGCGCCGCAGTCAGTTCGGCGAAGTCCTGCTCGTTGCCGATTTCGGGGTTGAGCCGGTTGTGGTCGATGATGTCATAGCCGTGGGTCGAGCCCGGCCGCGCTTCGGTGATCGGCGATGCATAGAGGTGGCTGATCCCCAGCGCCGCGAGATAGGGCACCAGGTCGGTCGCGTCGCGAAAGGTAAAGCCGCGATGGAATTGCAGACGATAGGTGGCGCGGATCGGGATTTTGCCGGGGGACTGCTCGCTCATGCTTCGGCCGAGCGCCGCCGCGCCTCCCGGATCAGCGCCGCGGTCCGGCGCAATTCTCCGCCGTCGATGATCTCGTCGAGGGTACGCCCGAGGCGGCGTCGCCAGTTCGGGTGCGCATCGGTGGTGCCGGGAAGGTTGGCCTGCTCGCGCTCGCCGATCACGTCCTCGATCTGCGCCAGCATCAGGCGCGCATGCGAACCGGCGAGGTAGCTCTGGATGGCGTCGCCGAGCTCGGGCGTGTAAACGGGCTCCCCGGTTTCCGGCAGGAATTTGCTGAAATCCCGCGGCGTCAGCAATCCCTCGTCGGCCAGCGCTTTGAGCAGCAAGCGGCGGTCGCGGGCGCGCTCCGCGGTTTCCGCCGCCTCGGCGGCGGCATCGGGATAAAGGCCGAGGGCGCGGCGCCAGGCGATGTCGCGACCGAGCCAGAACCCGGCGAGGGTGGCAAGGTCGTGGGTCGCCGCCGACGCCGCCGACAGCGACGGATACTCGGAGGGTGGCGCAAAGCCGCCATCCGGCCGCCGTTCGAAGCTCATGATGCGGTAGGACAGGACATTGGCCGCCCGCATCGTCTCGCGGAACCCCTTGGGCACCGTGCCCAAATCCTCGCCGACGACGGCGCAGGCGTGACGGCAACTTTCGAGGGCGACAAGCCGCAGCAGATCGTCAAACGGGTATTTGACGTAGCAACCCTGGGTCGCCGCCATTCCGTTCGGGATCCAGTAGAGGCGTCGCAGCGACATGACGTGGTCGATCCGCAGCACTCCGGAATGCCGCATATTGGCGCGCAGACAGGCGATGAACGGCGCGAAGCGCTGGCGGCGCAGCACCAGCGGATTGACCGGCGCCAGCCCCCAATTCTGCCCGACGCGGTTCAGGATGTCGGGTGGCGCTCCGATCGAGGCGGAGGGCGTCACCAGCTCCTGATCGGCCCAGGCTTCGGCGCCATTGGGGTTGGCGCCGACCGCGAAGTCGCGATAAAACCCGACGGACAGCCCGGCGGCGCTCCCGTCGCCCGCTGCAACCCCGAGCTGGCGGTCGGCTTCCCATTGCAAAAATTGGAAGAATTCGACCCGGTCGCGATGAGCGGCGGCGAAATCTGCGACCTCGCGCGAGCGCGGGTTTCGCATCGCCGCCGGCCAATTGCGCCACGAGAACCCGCGCCGATCGCCGCAGTGGTGCTCGTGCAGCGCCTCGAAGGTCGCAAAATCGAGCAGATCGCGTCCGCCGCGGCGCTGAAACTCGCGAAACTCCCGTGCGCGCGCGGTCAATGAGGCATCGCCGCCACCCAGATCGCCGCCACCCAGATCGACTGCGCGAAAGCTACGCCACAGCGCCTCCAGCACCGCCCGCTTGCAAGCGGCAACGGCGCCGTAATCAATCAGCTCAGCCGAGCGCGCCGCCCAGCGCGTGGCCCCGAACCACTCCCCGGCGATCAACTCCCGCACCGCTTCGTCTTCGGCAAAGCCGGGCATGGCGGCGGGATCGATGCACAAGTAATCGAGCCTGGTCCGGCTCGACGGCGAATAGGGGCTGCAATGCAAAGGCTCGGCCGCGAACCGCGCATGCAGCGGGTTGACGCCGAGCACCGCGGCGCCGCACGAGCCGGCGGCGGCGGCGATCGTGGCAAGACTGCTGAAGTCGCCCACTCCCCAATCATCGGCGCTGCGCAGCCCATAAAGCTGGCAGGTCAGCCCCCAGCTGCGCGCGCCCGCTCCGAGCTGCGGCGGCAGATGGCAGCGGGCGGGGGCGACGATCAGCTCGAGCTGCGCCGCCTCGCTCCCGGCCTCGAGCGCCAGCTGGTGATAACCCGCGCGGCAGGGCCGCCGGCAGCGACAGGGCGAACCGCCCCGGCGCCGCTCCTTGCTGCACGGCCGAGCGGCCGGCGCGCCGCCCGCCGTCTTCGAGGCGGCACGCCCAAGCGATCTTGCGAGTTCCAGCCGAGCAACGGAGCGCGATCTGCGGGTGCGGGTCCTCGGCGTCAACGAGGTGAACCGGGCGGGGCGCCGAGGGGCGCGGCGCGCTCGAACTCCTCGATTTCGGCCGCGGCCCGCGCCGGGTCGGACGGCAGTCCGAACGCGACGGTCAGCGCCAGCAGCGCTTCGTCCGGAGCCTCGCGCACCTGACCCAGCGCGTCGGTGAAATGCGTCTGGATGCCGACCAGACCGGCGAGACGAAGCAGTGCTTCATGATCGGTCATCGCTGTGCAGCCGGCGCCGACAAAAAAATGCTGGCGCTGGTCGGGCTGCCCGGCAGGGCGGAGGAATAGAGCAGTTGTCCGGCGCTGGCTTCCGGCGGCACCGGCAACGGCCGATCGGAAAAGTTCGCGGCCAGCATCAGCCGCGTCCGGTCGGCCAGCCGCCATTCGACGATGACGGCCCGCGGCCCCGGTACATGATAGCGGCCGGCGAATGGCGGCCATGCCGGCGAGGCGGGGCACGATCTCGCGCGTCCGGATCGCCAGCAGCGCGCGGCTGCGGTCGAGCCAGCTTGCATGGCGTGGCTGCTTCAGCTCGGCCCAGTCCGAGCCGCGACATCGCAAAAGTCGTCTGCTAAAGATGCGTCAGGAATGCGCTCGCGCACGGCTTCGTCGCTGAAACTCGGGGGCATGGGCGAATTCGCGTCGCCGCCCTTCGCGCACCGCCTCGGCTAGCGCCGGTTCGAAATCACAGAAAAACGTAAACGGCCGCCGGCTCGCCCATTCCTCGCCCATGAACAGCAATGGGATCTGCGGCGACAGCAGCACGATCGCCATGCCGGCATGCAGGGCCGGTTCGGACGCCTGTGCGGCAAGCCGCAATCCAAACGGGTGGTTGCCGATCTGATCGTGATTCTGCAAAAAGGCGACAAAGGCGGTCGCCGGCAGCTCGCCCGATGCTTCGCCGCGCGGACGGCCATCGCGGAACGGCGACGGCTCGCCCTGATAGGCAAACCCCTCGGCCAGGGCGCGGCCGAGATGCGCCGCCGGGTCGATTGCGTAGTCGCGGTAAAAGCCCGTCGTCTGGCCGGTGATCAGCACGTGTAAGGCATGATGCAGATCATCGTTCCATTGCCCGTTGAAGCGCTCGATCCAGCCGCCGCGCCGCGCCAGGCGGCGAGCCTCGTTGCGGTCGTTCTCGAGGACCAGATGAACCGGGCGATCGGTTATGCCCCGCCGCACCGTGTCGCCGATCTCGTCGATGATGTCGGGCGCCGTCTCGTCGAAGATGGCGTGCACCGCATCGAAGCGCAGCCCGTCGAAATGAAATTCATCTAGCCAGTAAAGTGCGTTATGGATAAAAAAGTCGCGCACCGGCCGGCTCCTCGGCCCGGAGAAATCGATTGCCGCCCCCCATGGGGTCTGGTGGCGCTCGGTAAAAAAATCAGGGGCGATCGCCGGTAGATAATTACCTTCCGGTCCGAAGTGATTATAGACGACATCGAGGAGCACGGCGAGGCCGCGGGCGTGACAGGCTTCGACCAGCGCCTTCAGCGCTTGCGGCGAGCCGTAGCGGGACGATGGGGCATAAGGAAAGGCGCCGTCGTATCCCCAATTGCGGGCGCCCGGAAACTCGGCGATCGGCATCAGCTCGACCGCTGTGACGCCAAGGCGACACAGGTGATCGAGGTGCGTCGCCGCGCCGGCGAAATCGCCGGTTTGCGAAAATGTGCCGAGATGCAGTTCGTAGAGGACGAGCTCTTCCCATGTCCGGCCGCGCCAAGCGAGGTCGGTCCATTCATAGGCCTCGGGATCCTCGACCTGGCTCGGGCCATGGACTCCCTCGGGCTGACGGCGCGAGGCGGGATCGGGTACAGCTGCGCCGTCGACGATGTAGCGATAGAGCGAGCCTGGCCGGGCTAGCTCGGTCGTCAGCGCGAACCAGCCCTCGGCTTCGCGACCCATCGGAACCACGCGCGGGGTTGCCCCTTCGAGTTGCAGCGACACCGCCGCAGCGCGCGGCGCCCATAGGCGAAACGACACCCCGCCGGCTGCCGGTTCGGCGCCGAACGGCAGCCTATGCCGGCGGCGCATCGGCCTCTTCCGTCTCGTCCGTCGGATCGCTCAAACTGGCGCCCGCGTTATCAAAGCCGCGCTGCTTGTCGCCGTCCAGCGGCAGGGCCGACATTTCAGCCTCGGCCGCCGCCGCTGCGGGCAATTCCGGACGCGGCGCGCGATTGATGAACAGCGCGAAGGAGCGGGCCTGGAGCCGGTAGACTTCACCCGGCACATAGAGCCTGCCGTCGGTGACCCGCCCGGTGCTGTGGGCGGTGTCAACCAGCGGCTCCCACCACATCGGCGCGGCCAATTCCGGAATGCGGAAATCGAGGTCGCCGTAATAGGCGTTCATCATGACCAGAAAGCTCTGGTCGATATCGCGCTGGCCCCCCGGCGTCAAAAATTCGCCGGCCGCCCCGCTCAAGACATAACCCAAGGACAACGCCACCGGATTGGTCCAATCCTCGGCGCCGGCTTCCTTTCCCGACTGGGTGAACCAGGTGATATCCTTGACCCCGGCCTCGGAGAGCACCTCGCCGCGCAGGAACCGGGGCCGCGAAAACACCCGGTGCTCGCGGCGCAGATGGATCAGATAGCTGACGAACCGGCCCATCACCTCGTCTTCGGGCCGGATGTTTTCCCAGTCGGTCCAGGAGATTTCGTTGTCTTGGGCATAAGCGTTGTTGTTGCCCTGCTGGCTGCGGCCGATCTCGTCGCCGGCGAGCAGCATCGGCACCCCGAGCGACAACAGCAGGCTCGCCAGGAGGTTGCGCTTTTGCCGATCGCGCAGGCCGACAATCTCGGGGTCGTCGGACGGCCCTTCGACCCCGTAATTCCAGCTGTGGTTCGCATCGTTGCCGTCGCGACCGTCCTCGCCATTTTTTTCATTATGTTTTTCGCTGTAGCTTACGAGATCCTGCAAGGTGAACCCATCATGTGCGGTAATGAAATTGATGCTGGCCCACGGGCGCCGGCCGCGATAGCCGAAAATGTCGGAGGAACCGGCGACGCGTGAGGCGACATCGGCGACGAGGCCTTGGTCGCCCTTCCAGAACCGTCTGAGAGTATCGCGGTATTGCGCGTTCCATTCCGCCCAGCCCGGCGGAAAATTACCGAGCTGGTAGCCGTAGGAACCAAGGTCCCAAGGTTCGGCGATCAGCTTGAGCCCGGTCATCACCGGGTCCTGACGCACCGCGTCGAAGAAGGCGCTCCCCTGGCTGTAATCGCCGTTCTCGCGAGCCAACGTCGTGCACAGGTCGAAGCGGAAGCCGTCGACATGCATTTCGGTCGCCCAGTACCGCAGCGAATCCATTACCAACTCCAACACGCGCGGATGGTCGAGGTTCAATGTGTTCCCGGTGCCGGTGAAGTCCTGATAGAAGCGCCGATCCGCGTCGAGCCGGTAGTAGGATGCGTTGTCGATGCCACGAAACGACAGGGTCGGGCCGAGATGGTTGCCCTCGCCGCTATGATTGTAGACGACGTCGAGAAACACCTCGATCCCGGCTTCGTGCAGCCGGCTGACCGCTGTCTTGAAATCGGCGACCGAGCCTGTCGCCAGCAGCCGAGGGTCGGGCGCAAAAAAGCCGATCGTGTTATAGCCCCAGTAATTTGCGAGGCCACGCTCGACCAATGGACGCTCGTCGACTGCGGCATGGACCGGCAACAGCTCGACCGCGGTGACGCCGAGGCCGACGAGGTAGTCGATCATCGCCGGCGAGGCCAGGCCGGCAAAGGTGCCGCGGTGCGCCGGATCGATCCCGGGATGGCGCATGGTGACGCCGCGCACGCTAAGCTCCAGAATGATCGTCTCTTCCCAAGGGATCTGCGGACGATGCTCCTCGCCCCAGGTAAAAGCGGGCTCGACGACCCGGCATTTGGGGATGTAGCGCGCATTGTCGCGGCGATCGATCGCCAGATCCTCCCGCGGGCCGCCAAAACGATAGCCGAAATCGGCGTCGGCCCAGCGCAGCCGGCCCTGCAGCGACTTGGCGTAGGGATCGATCAAGAGCTTGTTGGGGTTGAAACGGTGGCCGTTGGCCGGGTCGTACGGCCCGTAGACGCGATAACCGTAAAGCAGATCGGGGCGCGCATCGGGCAGATAGACATGCCAGACCTCGTCGGTATATTCGGGCAATGCGATCCGCGTCTCTTCGCGCGACCCGGCGCCATCGAACAGACAAAGCTCGACCTTTTCGGCATGCGCCGAAAATAGCGCGAAGTTGACGCCTTTGCCGTCCCAAGTGGCGCCCAGCGGATAGGGCCGGCCCGGCCACACTTTTGTCGGCGACGCCATCGCCGGCTCAGCGCCGGCCGGGCGGAAAAGGGCACCGCTCGCGCTCGGGTGACCGGATCAGCGGCATGAAGCCTAGACCGCGGCGACTAATCGGCGGTGAAGATCAGCACCCCGAGCGGGGGCAGCCGCAGGCGGATCGCGTGCTGCTGGCCATGCATCGGGCGCGGCTCGGAATGGACCTCGCCAGCGTTGCCGAGACCGGCGCCGCCATAGTCGCGCGCGTCGGTGTTGATGCGCTCGCGATAGCGTCCTGGACGCGGCACGCCGATCCAATAATCCTCGCGCGGCACCGGAGTGAAATTGCAGATGACGACGGCCAGTTCATGCGGGTCGCGACCGCGGCGGCAATAGGAGACGACACTCTCGGCCGCATTGGCGACGTCGATCCAGGAGAAGCCGTCGGGATCACAATCGAGCCGGTGCAATGCCGGGGTTTGGCGATAGAGGCGATTGAGATCGCGCACCAGCCGCCGCACCCCTTCGTGCAGCTCTTCGCCCAATAGCTGCCAGTCGAGCCCGATATCGTGGTTCCACTCCCGCTCCTGGGCGAATTCGTCACCCATGAACAACAGCTTTTTACCCGGGTGGGTCCACATGAAGGCATAATAGGCGCGCAGATTGGCAAAGCGCTGCCATTGGTCGCCGGTCATCTTGGCGATCAGCGAGCCCTTGCCATGCACGACCTCGTCGTGGCTGAGCGGCAGCACGAAATTTTCGTGATAAGCGTAAAGCAGACCGAAGCTCAAATCGTTGTGCCGGTATTTGCGATAGATCGGGTCGGTCGCCATGTAGCTCAAGGTATCGTGCATCCACCCCATGTTCCATTTGTAGCCGAAGCCAAGGCCGCCGACATAAGTCGGGCGCGACACCATCGGCCAGGCGGTCGATTCCTCGGCCACCGAGGTGGCGCCGCTCGCCTCGCCAAAGATCAGCTCGTTCATGCGCCGCAGAAAGGCGATCGCTTCGAGATTTTCACGGCCGCCGAAGACGTTCGGGATCCATTCGCCAGGCGGCCGGCTGTAATCGAGATAGAGCATCGAGGCGACGGCGTCGACGCGAATGCCGTCGATGTGGAATTCGCGCAGCCAATAGATGGCGCTCGACAGCAGAAAGTTGGCGACCTCGCGGCGGCCGAAATTATAAATCAGCGTGTTCCAATCGCGGTGGAAGCCCTGACGCGGATCGGCATGCTCGTAGAGCGCGGTGCCGTCGAAGCGAGCGAGGCCGTGCGCGTCGTTCGGGAAATGCCCCGGGACCCAATCGAGCAGCACGCCGATATCAGCTTTATGGCACGCTTCGACAAACGCCCGGAAATCATCGGGAGCGCCATATCGGCTGGTCGGCGCGAACAGCGAGATCGGCTGGTAGCCCCAGGAGCCGTCAAACGGGTACTCCATGATCGGCATGATTTCGATATGGGTAAAGCCCATCTCGGCCACATAGCCGACCAGTTGGTCGGCCAACTCACGATAGGTCAGATACCGGCCATTCTCGGCAAGGTTGCGCCGCCACGAGCCGAGATGGACCTCGTAGATCGAGATCGGGGCTTCGCGGTCGTTGCGCCGCCAGCGCTCGGCCATCCACACACCGTCCTGCCAGACATGGCGCGACGGGCGGGCGATGACCGAAGCTGTTCCCGGCGGCTGTTCGGCTTGCAGGGCTTGGGGATCGGCCTTTAGCGGCAGCAGCTGGCCGTCCGGCCCGTGGATCTGATATTTGTAAAGATGCCCCGGCCGCAGCGCGGGCACGAAGAGCTCCCAGAACCCGCTGGGCGCGCGCCGGCGCATCGCCATCCGCCGACCGTCCCAGGCATTGAAGTCGCCGACGACGCTGACCGCCTGCGCATTGGGCGCCCATACCGCAAAGGCGACGCCCTCTGCGCCTTCGTGGATAATTGGGTGGGCGCCGAGCTTTTGGTAGCTCGCGAGATGGTTTCCCTCGGCGAGCAGATAAACGTCTAGCTCGCCCAATATCGCGGGGAAGCGGTAGATATCGTCGAATTCGCGCGCGAGGCCGCCGTCCGACACGCGCAGCCGATAGCGAAACGGCTGTTGCCGATCCGGGATCTCGGCGACGAAAAAGCCGGCGGGGTGAACCCGCGTCGCCTCGGCCACGACGGCGCCGCTGGCGCTGTCGACGACCGCCACCTGCTGCGCCCCCGGCAACATCGCTCGCACGCATAATCCGGCGCCGGCCTGATGCATTCCGAGGAAGGCGAACGGGTCGCCGTGCCGGGCGGCGACGATGGCCTCGATCTCCGGTTCGAGGCGCCGCGCTTCGGGGCGTTGCCGATCGAGAAGCTCCGGTTCGGCGGGCTTGGGTTTCGGGCGCTCCGCTTGCGGACGCGACGGATCAGAGCGCCTGGCCACCGGCCCCGCCCTTGGTCTTGTCCAAAACGGCGAGAATGCCGTGGAGCGGGATATCGACCCAGGCGGGCCGGTTCGCCAGCTCGTACGACACCTCATAGACGGCTTTTTCAAGAATGAAAAATGCGGTCATATCGCGGGCTTGCTTTTTGCTGGCAGGATAGGCGGCGCAACCGCGCATGGTCTTGCGGTAGGCGGCGCGAAACCCGTCGACCGCGCGTTGGCGCCAAGCTTCGGCCAGCAGCAGCATTCGCGGCTCGGCCGCGGGCCGGGCCGCGGCCAGCTGCCGCACCGCCGCCACCGCGGCGTAATCAAACGAGCGGATCATCCCGGCCACGTCGCGCAACGGCGAGCTCTTGGCCCGCCGCGCGGCGAGCGGACGCGACGGCTCGCCCTCGAAATCGACGATGAAGAAGTCGTTTTGCACGACGATCACCTGACCCAGATGATAATCGCCGTGCAAGCGGGTCTTTTGCGCCACGACCTCGTCGGGAAGGAGGGTGCGAATATGCGCGAACAGCCGGTCGCGCTGAGAGAGCAGGCTCTCGGCGCGCTCGCGTGCCGCCGCCGGCAGCCGCGCCGCCGCTTGCTCCAACCGCGTCAGCATCGAGGCGGCCTCGGTTTCGAGCGCGGTTCGCCATTCGACGAGATCCTCGCGGACGATCGGCTCGGGCGCAAAATCGGCGTCGTCGCCGCCGTGCTCGGCCAAGGCGCGATGCATCTCGGCGGTGCGGATGCCGATCTGGCGCGCCAGGGCCAGAAAGAACAAATCAGGGTCGGCCAGCTCGGACGAGCGCGCGTCGGTGGCGATCAGCGCGTCGTCGAGATACCGGGTCAGATAATTCAGCGCCTGGGTCCAGCCGTCACCCTGATTTCGCACAAAGCCGAACAGCACGCCCAGCGCCATCGTCTGCGGCTCGCTGTCGCCGCCACGAGCGAGTTCGAGGGTAGCGAGCGGCGGCGGGGTATTGGCAAAGCCGGCGCGCTCGACCAGGAAGCGCGACATCTCGATTTCCGGATGCGGGCCGGCTTCGAGCCGCCGGTAGAGCTTGAGCATGCCGAATTCGTCGAAAAAGACCGAGCTGTTGGACTGTTCCACTCCGGCGCGGCGAACCGTCAGCTGTTCTGGAACCGCCGCGCGGTCGTAGCTCGGGGCCTGCAGGCAGCGGATTTCGCCGCCATCGAACGGCAGCGGCGTCTCGCGCCCGATCGCCTCCATCAGCGCCAAGACGAAGCCATCCTGCGACAGGGCGTCGACCAGTGCGCCTTCACGGCGAAACTGGCGCAGCTCGGCAAGCGTGACCGGAACCAGTCCTTGACGCAGCTCGGTTTCGGCCGGCGACCAGATTGCCGCAAGCGGCAGGAAATAATGCTGCTTCCGCCCGCCGGCGAGGGTCACCTCGATCAGCGAGGCGAGAAAACTCTCCGGCGCCGCCCCGTCCAGACCCGGCCGCTCGACGACGCCGCTCGCGTCCACCGACACCGCCCGAATTCGCTGATCCTTGGCGGCAAACCAGCGCTGCCGCGCAAGGAAGGTGGGGATCACCTCGCCTTCGAGCTGCTGGCGGTTGTGCGGGGAGCAGCAGATCGGCCCAGCCATGCGGCATCACCAGGGTGACGAATTCCGGCGGCGAGGTTTGCAGGTTGACCGTGTCTTGCGCGCTCGGCATCAGATCGAACCAGAAAAAGCTGTGCCCTTGCAAGGTCAGCAGATAGGGAAGCTCGCCAATCGATCGGAAAGACGCTGCGGCCGAGCAGCTCGACCGGCTGCCGGCCGCGAAATTCCGACAGATCGAGCTCGACCGCCTGCGGCGAGCGGGACAGATTGACGACGCACAAGATGGTCTCGTCGCCATATTCGCGCAGATAGGCGATAACCTTGCGGTTTGCCGGATAGAGGAAGCGCAAGGCGCCGCGGCCGAAAGGCGCGGCGCGAGCGGCGGGCGGCGATCAGCCGTTTCATCCAATTCAGCAGGGACGACGGCGAGCGGCTCTGCGCCTCGACGTTGACCGCCTCGAAGCCGTAAACCGAATCCATGATCGGCGGCAGATAGAGGCTGGCCGGATCGGCGCGGGAGAACCCGCCGTTGCGGTCGAACGACCATTGCATCGGGGTGCGCACGCCGTCGCGATCGCGCAGGAAGACGTTGTCGCCCATGCCGATCTCGTCGCCGTAATAGAACACCGGGGTGCCCGGCATCGAGATCAGCAACGCGTTCAACAATTCGATCCTGCGGCGGTCATTCTCCATCAACGGCGCCAGCCGCCGGCGGATCCCGAGATTGATCCGGGCGCGCCGATCGGCCGCATAGTGGTTCCACAGATAGTCGCGCTCGCGATCGGTGACCATTTCCAGGGTCAGCTCGTCGTGATTGCGCAGAAACACCGCCCATTGGCAGGAATCCGGGATGTCCGGGGTCTGGCGCATGATGTCGGTGATCGGATGGCGGTCCTCGGTCGAGACCGCCATGTAGATGCGCGGCATCAGCGGAAAGTGGAACGCCATGTGGCATTCGTCGCCGGCGCCGAAATATTGCAGCACGTCCTCCGGCCACTGATTGGCCTCGGCGAGCAGCATGCGGTCGCCGTAGCGGCGGTCAAGCTCACGGCGCAGGCGGCGCAACACATCGTGGGTCTCGGGCAGGTTCTCGTTGATCGTGCCCTCGCGCTCGATCAGATAGGGCACCGCGTCGAGCCGCAAGCCCGTCGACCCCGAGATCGAGCCAGAACCGCATGACGTCGACGACCGCGCGGAACACCCGCGGATTGTCGAAATTGAGATCGGGCTGATGCGAATAGAAGCGGTGCCAGTAATAAGCCTGGGCCACCGGGTCCCAAGCCCAATTCGACTTTTCGGTGTCGACAAAGATGACGCGGGTATCGAGAAATTTCTGGTCGGTGTCGCTCCACACGTAGAAGTCGCGCAGGTGCGAGCCCGGCTTGGCGTGGCGCGCGCGCTGGAACCAGGGATGCTGATCCGAGGTGTGATTGATGACAAGTTCGGTGATGACCCGCAGATCGCGGCGGTGCGCCTCGCGGACAAATGCCTTGAAATCGTGCATCCGCCCATAGGCCGGGTTGATGTTCTTGTAGTCGGAAATGTCGTAGCCGTCGTCGCGCAGCGGCGAAGGATAGAACGGCAGCAGCCACAAGGCGGTAACGCCGAGGTCCTGCAGATAGTCGAGCTTGCGGCACAGCCCGCGGAAATCGCCGATGCCGTCGTCGTCGGCGTCGAAGAAGGCCTTGACGTGCAGCTGGTAGATGATCGCGTCCTTGTACCACAACGGGTCCGAGGTCGCGGGGCGCGCCGCGGCGCGGCTGAACGGCAGCGCTGCGGCGGCATCGTCGGGAGGGCTCATTCGGGCTCGTGGGCGGGTTCGTTGCGAAGCAGGCGAAAGATCAGCGCCGGATTGGTCTCGGGATCGAGGCGAAACCGCTGCTGCGCGCCGCGACAGGTCGCGACGGTTCGGGTGAATGCGTCCTCGAGCGAGAACGCGCGGTCGGGTGTCGATTCCGAGCGCCGCGAGCGGCAATTCGAGGTCGGCCTCATGGACCGCAAAGGGGTCGAGATTGACGATGACGATCACCGTGTTGTTCAGATCCGCGGAGATTTTCAGGTAAGCCAGGATGGCAGCGTCGGCGCAGGCGACAAAGCGCAGATTCGCAAGCTCGTGCAATGCCGGATTGGCGCGACGGAAACGGTTGACCGTCCTGATGTCGTCCTTGATGTTGCCCGGCCGGTCCCAATCCCAGACTTTGTACTCGTATTTTTCCGAGTGCAGATATTCCTCGCGCTCGGGGATCGGCGTGTTCTCGCACAATTCGAAGCCGTTGTAGATGCCATAGGCAGGCGACAGCGTCGCCGCCAGTACCAGGCGGATGCGGAACGCCGGGCGGCCGCCCTCCTGCAAAAAGACCGGCAAAATGTCGGGCGTGTTGGTGAAGAAGTTCGGCCGGAAATATTCACGGGTCGGGAATTCCATCAGCTCGGTCAGGTATTCGATCAGCTCGGCCTTGGTGTTGCGCCAGGTGAAATAGGTGTAGGACTGGCTGAATCCGACCTTGGCCAGGGCCCGCATCATCTTGGGCCGGGTAAAGGCCTCGGCCAGAAAAATCGCCTCGGGACACGCTCCTTGACTTCGCGGATCAGCCACTCCCAGAACGGCAACGGCTTGGTATGCGGGTTGTCGACGCGAAACATGCGCACCCCCTCGCCGACCCAGAACAGGACGATGTCGCGCAATTCGGCCCACAGCGCGTCGCGGTCCGGGTTATCGAAATCGACGTTGACGATGTCCTCGTATTTCTTGGGCGGGTTTTCGGCATATTTGATCGAGCCGTCCGGGACGAAAGCGGAACCATTGCGGATGCTCGCGCACCCACGGGTGGTCGGGCGCGCATTGCACGGCAAAATCGAGCGCCACCTCGATCCCCTCTGCCGCGGCGGCGCTGCACGAAGCGGCGGAAATCGGCGAGGCGTGCCGAGCTCGGGGTCGACCGCGCGATGGCCGCCCTCCAGCGAGCCGATCGCATAGGGGCTGCCCGGATCGCCGCGGCTGCGCCACGGGTGCTGTTGTCCCGGCCCTTGCGGTTGATCCGGCCGATCGGATGGATCGGCGCCAGATAGACGGTGTCGAACCCGAGTGCGGCGATTTCCGGCAGCCGCGCGATGCAGTCGTCGAACGTCGCGCTCCGGCCGGGCTCGCGCCCCTGGCTGCGCGGGAACATCTCGTACCATGCGGCAAAAGCGCGCGGCTTTGCGGTCGACGACCATTTCGCAGCTCGCAGGCGTAGCGCACCACGGCCTCGCGCGGGTGCGGCGCGCTCGATCGCGCCCGTGCAGCTGCGGCGACAGCAGCAGCTCGGCCGCGAGCGCCGCTGTCGCCGCGCTTGACTCCCGCGGCAAGGCCTGGCAGATCGCTGCGGCGTCGGCAGGCCCGGCGCCGAGCCAGCGCCGCCTCGACGATCGCCCGACCCTCGATCGAGATCGAGCGCGACATCCTGTCCGGCCTCGAGCTTTTTCTCGACCTCCTCGCGCCAGCTCGCGAAGCGGTCGGTCCACGCCTCGATCGTGTAATGCCACAGCCCGACCCGGTCGAGGCGAAAGCGCGCGACCCAGCGGTCATTGTCGAAAAAAATCAGCGGCGTCTCGCGCCAGGCGCCATCCTCGCAGCGGTATTTGACGACCGCGCGCAGCCGGTCGTGGCCGTCGCGGAACAGATCGGCCCAGACCTCGAACATCTCGCCCACGATCCGTTTGACCGGGTAGCGGCCGCCGTCGAGTTGCGGGTAGACCTCCTCGATCTCGATCCGCGCCTCGGGCCGCCACTGCGGATGCATGCTCGCCGCGCGCCGAGCCGTCGTCCGATCCGCATGCAGCACCCGAACCCCGAGCGGCTCGACGGCGAGCCCGGTCGGCGGCAGCCAGCCTTCCGAGCCCCCGGCCGATTTTGTCGAGGGTAATTTCGTGCGCCCGTCGCCGATCGCGATTGACCACGATAAAGGCGCGGTCGTCGCCGCTCTCGGTCTGACGCTCGAGGATGACCAGATCAGCCTTGTCGCCTTGCAGCAATCGCTGCGGACCTTCCTCGTTCAAAGCCGGGATCGCCCGTTTCAACGCGTTGACCTCGGCAATGAACCCGCTGAGGTCGAAGCGCTTCGGCTCGGGCGCGGGGTCTTCCCCCATGACCACCGCCAATCGCCGCGCCCAGCCGTATTCGAACCCCATCGGCATCAGCACACCCGTGGAATACGCCGCAGCGAAGGCATAAGATTGGCGATAGCGTGGCTCGATCTCGTTGTCGGGAATGCCGGCGGCGCGCAATTCGCTCGCCAGCCGCTCGGTGTCATGGCTCTCGGGAAAACCGATCGACGGCGCGATATGGCGAAAGGCTTCATACTGATCGAGCAGCCACGGGCTCTCGAAATCCCACCATTTGACGCTGTTGAAGAGGTAGTCGAACCCAGCGCCGGCGAGCGCCAGCACCGCCTCCTTGGGCGCACCCACGGTCTCGGCCAAAAACACCGCATCGGGGGCCGCCGCCTTAGCGGCGCCGGTCAGACGGCGCCACACCTCCGCCGGCACCTTGTAGGCCGCATCGCAGCGGAAGCCGCCAAAGCCGAGGCCGAGGTAATGGCGCACGACATCCTGGAAATAAGCCGTGATCCGATCGCGCTGCGGCGGCCGGTAATCAAGCTCGGCGAGATCGCCCCAGACCGTCTTGCGGGTCGGATCGGCGGGATCGGTGGCATAGGGAGAGGCGATCTCGCCGCCGGCGTCGCGGGCGAACCATTCGGGGCGATCGGCGACGAGTTCGCTGTCTTTGGAGGTATGGTTGAGGACGAGATCCATGATCACGCGCAGCCCATGGGCTCGCGCCGCCCGCGTGAAGCCGTCGAGCAAACTATCGTCCTCGCCCGGCTCGTCGCCGCGAAAGCGCGGGTTCAGCCGGTAATAATCCTTGACCGCGTAGAGGCTGCCCGAAAACCCCGGATAGTGGAACGGATTGACATAGACGGCATTGAACCCCATCGCCGCGATCCGTGGCAGATGCGCGCGCCATTGCCGGATCGTGCCGGCCTGGGTCGGAAACAGGTTGTAGATGCGCAGGCCATCGCGCACCGGACCAGTCGGGTTTTGGTGCAAACTCGAACCCGCGATCATCCGCCGCCCCATATCAATCGGCACTGGTGCGCGCAACATGAGAGCGGGCGCAAAAGTTCCCGCCGGCCGGTGCCGCAGCACGCCGCTGCGGGGCCCGATGAGGCGCCTCGATGCGCGCTGCGCGGCAATCGGTTTATCGCCGCGATCGGGCCGGCGCCGGTCACGCCTCGACCTGGTCGAGGACAGCTCCGGTCGCACTGAAGCAGGCGGCGATGAGCCGCCCGCCGCGCCCGGCGCCGCCGTCGAGCGAGACCGCGAATTCGCGCTCGACGAGCCCGCGCCGCTGGCGGTCGAGGCCTCTGACGACGCGACTGAAGCCGTCGAATCGAGCACTCAGTTCGAGGATGTCGCCACGGCCCCACCAGAACGCGTCGCCCTGGGCGGCGAGCGGGCGCGATGGATCGACCGCGGCGTGGACAAAGAGCAATTCGCGCCCGTCCGTAAAGGCCGCGTGGCGCAGCGCCGAAAACAGATTGGTGTGGCCCGGTTCTGCATTCATCGCATCGCGCAACGCCCCGGTCCACCGGGTGATCGTGCGCGGCCCGCCGCGGGCGGCGGCAAAGCCCTGCCGCAGATCACCGCCATAGGCGCGCACCGTTGCCGCAACGCCGGCCTCGACCATCCAGGCCAGCACCTCGCCGGGGTTGGGCGCGAACTGCAGCTGCAGCAGCTTTTGCCACATCTCCTCCTGCGCGCCGCGCAAAAAGGCGACGTCGCAGGCAAAGCCCGCGCTGGCGCCCGAGAACCCGGCGGCGAAAATCGAGCATCTCGCCGATGGTGGCGCCGACCGCCTCGCCATGGCCGAGATAATTGCCGAGATAGACGACCCGGTCGCCGTCGCAAAAGCGTTCGCTAATCCGATCGTGCACCACCGCCAAGCGCCGCGCCTCGGCATGGATCGCGGCGATCGCCCAGACCCGCCGGGCGTGCCCCAGCCGGGCAAAATGCCGGGTCCGCGGTGCGCCGTTCAACCGCGTGCCGCTTTGGCTCCGAACGCCGCGCTCAGGCGGTCAGCAATTGCTCGACCCGCTGGGTCGCGGTGGTCTCGTCGATCCGCTCGACCGCGGCAAACTCGCGCACAAAGCGGTCGAGGGCGGCCTGGTAGATTTGCCGCTCGCTATAGGATTGCTCGGGCTGGCCGACATTGCGATAGAGGTCGCGGACCACCTCGGCGATCGAAGCCGGGTCGCCGGAGGCGATCTTGGCCTGGTATTCCTGGGCGCGCCGGCTCCACATCGTGCGCTTGGCCCGTGAACGACCGCGCAGCTTGGCGAGCGCCGCGTCCATCTCCTTGCGGCTCGACAATCTGCGCAACCCCGACGCCTTGGCCTTGCCCAGCGGCACCCGCAATGTCATTCTGTCCTTGTCGAACGCCACTACGAACACGTTGAGCGTGTACCCGGCGATCTCCTGGATCTCGATGGCGACAATTTTGCCGACCCCGTGGGTCGGATAGACGACGAGGTCTCCCGTTGCAAATATAGGCTTTTCCGACATCATGTCCGTCTCTCGTAATCGACCCGAGTAATCATGCCGGGACGCTTCACGCCGCAGCCATCGCGGCGACGGCGACCGTCCACAACTCGGCCAAGAGCGCGGAACCGGAAGGGAACGCGTCAAGAGCACCCAAGTAACAATATCATAAAAACCTGATCGAAGCCAGGGGGTCACGCATGCGCGCAACGCATACCGCGCGGCAGATACCCGTTCGGGGCGGGTTCGCGGCGTGCTTCGCCCGGGCCGCAGCACCCGATCAGTCGGCTCAGCTGCCGCCGGGCTTGGCGCTGAATTGCTTCTCGTACTTGTCGGGGACGTCCTTCCAGCTGTCGGCGTCTTCGGGGTACGGCTTTTTGCGGGTGATGTTGGGCCAGTTCGCCGCATATTCCCGGTTCAGCTCGACCCAGCGTTCGGCCTCCTGTTCGCTGTCGGGAATGATCGCGTCGACCGGGCATTCGGGCTCGCACACGCCGCAATCGATGCACTCGTCGGGGTGGATCACCAGCATGTTCTCGCCCTCGTAGAAACAATCGACCGGGCAGACCTCGACGCAATCCATATACTTGCAGCGGATGCAGGCTTCGGTGACGACGTAAGTCATGGCAGTGGCTCTTCTCCTGAACTTTTACGGCCCGCGCGGCGCGCTTGGGGGCGGCGGATCAGGCCGTGGCGTCGAGCCCCAGCCGATCGAGCACGCGCTGGCGCGCCAAGCCGCGCTCGCGATCGGGCACATAGATTAGCCCGCCGACGCGGCGCAGCAGGCTGTCCTCATATTTGTCGAGCACGCCGTCCGCATAGGCAACCTCCCACAGCATCTCGATCAGCTCGATCCGCTGCTCGAACGAAAGCCGCTCGTTGACGATTCGGGTCAGGTGAAACAGCTCGGCGGAGCGGCTGGCCTCGCGCTCGCCGGCGCTCAGCAACGCCCGCGCGTCGGCATGCGACAGTTTGAAGCGACGCTCGAGCAATCGTGCGACCACGGCCCGCTCTTTCGAGTCGAAACGCTCGTCCGAGGCGGAGCGATCGTCGCTGTGGGCCGCCTCGACAAGGAGCGCCGCCAGGGCCAGCTGCAACTCGTCCCGCGGCTCCCCGCCGGCAGGCGCCGTACCCGTCAGCCATCCAATTATGTTCTCGATCATGGCTCGTTGCCTATCATGCCGAAGCGAGCGTGGGCAACCCTACGCGGTTTGGGGGTTTTGCCCTCGTCGCCGGATCGGGACCCGCAACCACCCCCGCCGCGCGCCCTCGCGACGGCGGAAATTTAATCGCCGCGACGGCCGTTGTGGCGGCGGACGCGACAGACGGTGCAACCCTTGAACACGCGCGGCACGATCCTCGTTCTCCACTTTGTCGGCCAGATGCCGCTTGCCGGCATTGCCTGGCAGGCGATGCATTACCTGCTTGGCCTCAAACAGCTCGGCTACGAGGTCTGGTATATCGAAGATGGCGGGGCCAATCCTTACGACCCGCGCGCCGCCAGCGTCATGATGAAGTGCGACTACAACGTCGCCTATCTGCGCCGGGCGATGGAGCGCCACGGGCTCGGCGGGCGCTGGGCCTATTGGGACGCGATCAACGATCGGTGGCACGGGCTGCCGCGCGAGCGGGTGCGCCGGCTCTACGCCGAGGCGGACGGGCTGATCAATCTGTGTGGGGCCACCCGCCTGCGCGACGAGCATTTGGCCTGCCCGGTGCGCATTTTTGTCGACACCGATCCGGTCTACGAGCAGATCAAATATGCCCGCTCCGACGCCGCCGCCCGCGCCTATATCGACGCGCATACGCATTTTTTCAGCTATGGCGAGAACCTGGGGGGGCCCGATTGCCCGGTGCCGCTGTCCGGGATCGCCTGGCGACCGACCCGGCCGCCGGTGCTGCCGGCGCTGTGGCCCGAGCCGCGCACCATCCCGCGCTGCTTCACCACCATCGGCACCTGGGAAAACCGAGGCAAGGACATCAATTTTGCCGGCTCCCGTTATGTCTGGTCGAAGCATCCGAACTTTCTGCGATTTCTCGATCTGCCGCGATCCCGGCCACAAACCTGCTTCGAGCTGGCGATGACCCCGCCCGACGCGGAACTCCGCCGGAAGATCGCCGGCGGCGGCTGGCAGCTGGTTGATCCCGGCCCGATTTCGGCCGGCATGGCGCCCTATCGCGACTTCATCGCCGGGTCGCGCGGCGAGTTCACCGTCGCCAAGGACATCTATGTCCGGCCGAACAGCGGCTGGTTCAGCGATCGCAGCGTGTGCTACCTGGCGGCCGGGCGGCCGGTGGTGACGATGGCGACCGGGTTCAGCAAATTCTACCCGATCGGGCGCGGGCTGTTCGAATATTCGAGCGCGGCCGAGGCGCTGGGCGCGATCGATGCGATCGCCGCCGACTATCCGCTGCACAGCCGCGCGGCGCGGGAATTGGCGCAGGAGCATTTTGCCGCCGAACGGGTCCTCGGCGCGATGATGGCGGCGGCCGGCTCTAGGCTTTCCAGCGGCAAACGCGCCGATTGGGGGTAAATTTTTCGGAGCCGCGGCCCGAAAATCCATTTTCGCAGCGCCGCGGCGGCGCATCGCTCTTTATACCGGGATCGGGCGATGGCGGTTTACCATGCGAGCCTCGCAGTGGCGATCCTGCTCGGCGCGGGTGGCCAGAGCGCGCTGAAATCGGCAGCTGCGGGATCGGCGACGCTCGTTGTCCAATTCGGCAACCATCTGACTTTATAGGGATTTTCGATCTAAGTCGGCGCTGCGCTGTGCTACGCCGCGAGCGCTGAAAAGGCTGCCGGTCTCACCGGCCTTCTCCGTCGGTTTCGGCGAGCTACGCCGTCGTCGCCGTGCTCGCGCATATCTGATGGGGCGAGCCGTTCGGCTGGCCGCGGATCGCCGGCATCGCGCTGATCGGCGGCGGCGTGATCCTGACCTACCAGCACCGAGCGGCGAAGCGTCAGCCGGCGGCGATCGAAGGGTGCAAACAATTGCCGCAGACGAACCGGGAGGATGCTAACCGGGAACAGACCGCCCGGGAGCGTGCCGGCCGGGAGTGAAGTCCGCCATGCAACCCGGGCCATCACCAGAACCAGGAACAGGCAGAACCAAAGGGTTCCCTGCCACCATTCCTCCCAGATGCCGTAAGTGGCGAGAGTGGCGACAAACGCGCAGGCAAGGCTGCCGGCGACAGCCCCGGCATAGAGCCGCGGCACCTCGGCCCGAGCCAGCGCCAGCCAGGCATATGCGGTCAACAGCGCCATCAGCGCCGCGCCCGGCACGCCGAGCTCGAGCCACAGCTGCAGCGGCGCGTTGTGCGGGTGCAATGGCAGCCAGCTCTCGCCCGGCCGGATCAGATCCTTGCCGCCCGGGATCGCGCGCGAGGAATTGAGGCCCCAGCCGGCGAGCGGATGCTCGGCGATGCGGTCGCCGACAAAAGACCAGATCAGCAGCCGGTGCCCGGCCGACTGCTTGACGTCGTTAGCGGTGACGACCAGATCGGACACCCGTTCGAGCCGGGCGAAGGTCAACGGCGCGCTGATCACGACGACGACCGATAAGAGCGCCGCCACCCGCGCCGTGCGGGCGCGCCAGCCATAGCACAGCAGCGCCGCGGGCAATCCGGCGGCGAGCGCCACCTTGGCCGCCGTGCCGGCGAGGGCGAGAATCGTCGCCGCGGCGGCGGCGGCAAACAGCGCGCCGGCCAGCCGGCGGCCGCGCCCGACCAAGAGCCGCGCTCGTCGGCAGCAGCAGGATCGCGAACGCCACCGAGGCCTGATTGAGCCAGGAGGCCTCGTAAGGACGGGTCGAAAACGGTTTGCTCAGCGCGCCGTGGCTGGCGAGATCGACCGCCGCCATCGCGAGGCCGAGGACAAAGCCGGCGACGAGAAAGCCGGTCAGCCGGCCCGGCGCCGCAACCTCGCCGGCCGCCGCCGCCAGCGCCAGCCCGGCGGCAAACAGGCCGGCGAGCCGGGCCGCCAGATCGAGCGAGCGTAAGGGATCGATCGACCAGATGGCCGAAAGCGTTCCCCAGATCAGCAGCGCCCCGACGAGCGCCGCCGGAGCCGCGAGGCGCGGGCGCGGGGCGCCAGCAGGCGGTTCGCCGCCAGAATGAGGCCGGCGGCAAACAGTCCGGCGACCGAGGCCAGCGCCGCGATGCCGCGCGGCGCCAGGATCAGCAGCGGAAAGAACAACAGCGCCACAAGGTCGAGACCCCATTCGACACACGTTCGCCAGACGCCGCCTGAGCGCGGCGGCCGGAACCTGTGAGCCCGATGCGTCCACGCACCCTTTCAGAGGGTTCGCCCGCCTGCACTAGGGGAATACTTCGATCTCCGCGAAGAAGAATGCGATCTCCCGCGCCGCGTTATCCGCGGAATCCGAGCCGTGCACCGAATTGGCCTCGATCGACTCAGCAAAATCCTTGCGGATCGTGCCCGGCGCCGCCTTGGCCGGGTCGGTCGCACCCATGATCTCGCGGCTGAGCGCCACCGCGTCCGGCCCTTCGAGCACCTGGACGACGACCGGGCCCGAAGTCATGAATGCCACCAGGCCGCGGTAGAACGGCCGCTCGGCATGGACCTCGTAGAACCGCTTTGCCTGCGCCTCGGCCAGATACATCCGCTTTTGCGCGACGATGCGCAGCCCGCGCCGCTCGAAGCGGTCGTTGATCGCCCCGGTCAGGTTGCGCCGGGTCGCGTCGGGCTTGAGGATCGACAAGGTGCGTTCGATGGCCATCGGCAGGGTCTCGGGTGAGGGAGAAGGCCGGGTTTATAACCGCCGCCCGTGTCGGCGGCAATCGGCGGCACGACGACCGCCTCAGCCGCGGCGCTCCCAGCCGGACGCTGTCTGCTGCCAATAGGTCAGCTCGTGGCCAGCCTCGCGGGCGCGGCGCCAGCGTAGGCGCGCCGCCGCGACCGCCGCGGGGTCGTC
Organism: uncultured Alphaproteobacteria bacterium; assembly: GCA_963814805.1. GTDB lineage: Bacteria > Pseudomonadota > Alphaproteobacteria > ATCC43930 > CGMCC-115725 > AP-15. The sequence goes on from CAWFER010000023.1 coordinate 204,445, forward strand.
GCCGTCGAACAGATCGGCGCAGCGGGCAAAGGAGGACAGATCGCCGGCCTCCGACGCCATCGACCAGCACCAGCATCGTCGCGCGGTTCGGGTTTTCCTCGCCAGTGGTCAGCCAGATCGGCTGCGCCGCCGGGTTGCCGTCGCGGGCCGAGCCGTGCGCCAGAAAGCTCGCCTCGTCATAGGTCCACAGGATCGCGTCGAGCTCGGCCACGCGTTCGGCCGAGCCGGCCCGGACGACGATCGGATGACCCTGCGCGCGCGCCCGTTCGAGAAGCTTGGGCAACGCCCGTTCGAGCGGCGTCGAAGTCAGGTGGTAAAAGCCGATCTCGGCCAAGCGCGGCTAGTCTTTCTCGTAATATTGCGCGACGAAGCGGTCGAGCAGGCGCACGCCAAAGGCGGTGGCGCCCTTGGGCACGGTCGGCGCATCCTTGCTCGACCAGGCCATGCCGGCGATGTCGAGATGCGCCCACGGCACCTTGTTGACAAAGCGCTGCAGGAACTGGGCGGCGGTGATGCTGCCGGCGGCCCGCCCGCCGCCGATGTTCTTGACGTCGGCGGCGTCGCTGTCCATCTCGCGGTCGTAGCTGTCGGCGAGCGGCAGGCGCCAGACTTCCTCGCCGACCGCCTTGCCGGCCTCGGTCGAGCCGCGCCGCCAGCTCGTCGTCATTGGCGAACAGCCCGGCGCGATGATGGCCGAGCGCCACGATGACGGCGCCGGTCAGGGTCGCCAAGTCGATCATCAGCCGCGGCTTGAAGCGGTCCTGGCAGTACCACATCGCATCGGCCAGAACGAGCCGGCCTTCGGCGTCGGTGTTCAAGACCTCGATCGTCTGGCCCGACATCGAGGTGACGATGTCGCCCGGCCGCTGCGCGGTGCCGGACGGCATGTTCTCGACCAGCCCGACGATCCCGACCGCGTCGACCTTGGCCTTGCGCGCGGCCAAGCAGCCGCATCAGGCCGATGACCACGGCCGAGCCGGCCATGTCCCACTTCATGTCGCCCATGCCGGCCGCGGGCTTGATCGAGATGCCGCCGGTGTCGAAGGTGACCCCCTTGCCGATGAAGGCGAGCGGCGCTGCCGTGGCCGGCCGCCGTTGCCGGCGCCATGCCACTGCATGACGACGAGGCGGGGCGGGCGGGCGCTGCCCTGGGCGACCCCGAGCAGCGCCCCCATGCCGAGCTTGCCCATCGCCTTTTCGTCGAGAATTTCGACTTTGACGCCGAGCTCCTCGAGTGTGCGCGCCTGCTCGGCCAGGGTCTCGGGATAGATGACGTTGGCCGGCTCGGAGACGAGGTCGCGGGTGAAAAACACCGCCTCGGCGGTCTTTTCGAGCAGCCGCCAAGCGCGTTTGGCCGCGCCGGTTTCGGCGCTCGACACGGTGAGCCGGGCCAGCGAGGGTTTCTGTTCCGGCTTCTGCTTGGTCTTGTATTTGTCGAAGCGATACGATCGCAGCTGCGCGCCGAGGGCGAGTGCGGCGGCCGCCTCGCCGGCGCCGAGCGGCGCATCCTCGCCGATTTCGACGGCGACCGTCGCCTCGGTCTCGCCGGCGCCGTTGAGGTGCGCGGCAAGGGCGCCGCCGAGATCCTCGAAGACCCGGGCGCCGGCCTGCGTGCGGGTTGGCCGAGCCCGGCGAGAACGATTCGGCTGAGCCGCGAGATTGGCCGGCGCCACGATCGCCAGGAGCTCGCCCTTTTTACCGCTGAAGCGCGCGGCCGAGGCGAGCGCGCGGACAACAGCGCCCCCGCTCGCCTCGTCGAGGCGGCGGGCGGCCGGGGTCAATACCCGCTCCGCCCAGATCCCCGCCACCGCGGCGCCGGAATGGGGCAGTTCCGGTTCGGCAAAGCTGATCTTCATCGCGACCTCGAACAATAGCGCCGGCAGCCGAGCGCGGCCGCTCATGGCGGCAGGCGTATTCCGCCGATAGATACATCAACCCGGCGGGTCGGCGCCAGCGACCGCCAAACTGGGCGCGTGCTCCGAGCCATGCCCGGCCGCAATACTGGGCCGCCATGCTCGGGGCAGCGTCGCGGCGGTCCGGGAAATGCCTCTGGCCGGACTCGGAGCACCTGCTTATGATCGCGCGCCGATGACGAGCCTCAACCGCTACATCCTGCGTCAATGCTTCGGCGTCATGATCTTTGTCACCGCCGCGCTGAGCGCCGCGGTCTGGCTCACCCAATCGCTGCGGCTGATCGACCTGATGGTCAATCGCGGCTTGTCGATCGAGTTGTTTCTCTATCTGTCGGCGCTGATCCTGCCCCGCTTTATCGACGTCGTGCTGCCGATCGGCTTGTTCATCGCAGTGCTGTTCACCTTCAACCGGTTGATCGCGGAGAGCGAGCTCGTGGTCATGCGCGCGGCCGGGGTGAGCCCGCTGGCGCTGACCAGAGCGGTGCTGATCCTGGCGGCGATCGCCTTTGCCATTCTGATGAGCCTGTCGGCCTATGTGCTGCCGGTCGCCAACCGCGCCTTCGGCGATCTGCAGTTCGAAATCCGCAACCGCTTTGTCTCCAGCCTGATCCAGGAGGGCACCTTCACCACCGTTTCCGACAAGCTGACCTTTTATATCCGCAATCGCGAGGCCAATGGCGATGTTGTCGGTCTGCTGATCAACGATAGCCGCGACCCGCAGCATCCGGTTACGATCCTGGCTGAGCGCGCGGCTTTTGCCAACACGCCCTCCGGCCCGCGCATCATCATGGTCAACGGCGACCGCCAGCAATTCGACCCGCAGACGCGCAAGCTCTCGATCCTGACCTTCGCGCGCTATACCCTCGATCTCGACACCTTGCAGGATGCCCCGGTCGTGCGCTTTCGCGAGGCCCCGGAACGCTTTCTCCCCGATCTGTTTTTTCCGCCCAAGAGCTTGGATCGGGACCCGTTCCTGCGCCACACGCTTCATCATGGAGGCGCAGCAGCGCATCCTGGTGCCGCTCTCGGCGTTCAGCTTTGCGCTGATCCCGCTGGCCTGCTTGCTGCCCGGGGAATTCAACCGCAGAGGGCAGGCCAGGCGGGTCATTCTGGCGGTCGCCGCCGCCTTTCTGTTCGAAACGATCGACCTCGGCGTCAACGATCTGGCTGCCCGGTACAGCACGGCGATCCCGCTGATGTACCTCGTCGACCTGTTGCCCTTTGTCCTCGGCGTCGCCGTGCTGACGCCTAGGCGCCTCAGGTTCGGCTGGCGCTGGCCGATCCTCGCCGGCGCTCGCGGTCGCTGAAATCCGCGGCGATGCCGAGACGCTTGCCGGTGCACCTCGCAAAAACCCTGTCCGCCTATATCGCCCGCCAGTTTTTCGGGTGGTTCTGCGGGGTCTTCGGGGTGATCGCGGTCATCACCTTTCTGGCCGATTATGTCGAGCTGATCCGCCGCGGCGGCGAGAAGCCGCGGGCGACCCTTGGGCGCTTGTTCGTGATGGCTCTGCTGCAGTCGCCGCAGACCGCGCAGGAAGCGCTGCCGTTCGCCGTGCTGTTCGGCACCATGCTCGCGTTCTGGCGGCTGACCCGCAACAACGAGCTGGTCGTGGCGCGGGCGGCCGGAGTCTCGGTCTGGCAATTTCTGGTGCCAGCCGTTCTGGTGGCGCTGCTGGTCGGCATTTTCGCGGTAACGGTCTTCAATCCGATCGCCTCGGTGGCGGAGGCCAATTTCGAAAGGCTCGAGAGCAGCGTCTTCAATCAGGGGGCCGACAAGCTGTCGCTGTCGAGCGCCGGCTTGTGGTTGCGCCAGAGCGATGAGGCCGGCAACCAGATCATCATCCATGCCGGCCGGGTCGCGTCGCCCGACCTGGTCCTCAGCGATGTCACCCTGTTCTTTTTCAACGGCCTGACCCAATTTACCGCGCGCATCGATGCGCGCACGGCACGGCTGGAACCCGGCGACTGGCTGATCCTGGACGGGGTGCGCTGGCGGCCGGACAAGCCGCCCCAATCGTTTTCGCCGCTGGCGCCTGCCCACCCAGCTGACCCTGCGCCGGATCGAGGAAAGCGTGGCGTCCCCGGACACGATATCGTTTTGGGAATTGCCGCGCTTCATCGCGTTGCTCGAGGAATCGGGCTTTTCGGCGCAACGCCATCGCCTGCATTACGACGTGCTGCTCGCGCGCCCGTTTCTGCTATGTGCGATGGTCCTGGTCGCGGCGATCTTCAGCCTGCGCATGCAGCGGCGCGGCGGGGTCACCGTTATGATCATCGGCGGCGTGGCTGCGGGGTTTTTTCTCTACGTCCTGTCCGACGTCATCTTTGCGCTGGGGATCTCGGCCAAGGTCCCGATCGTGCTCGCCGCCTGGACCCCGACCGGGGTTAGCCTGATCTTCGGCGCCACGACCCTGCTTCATCTGGAAGACGGTTGATGGGACAGGGGCGGGGCCTCGATCAGCGCCGGCTCGGCCCCTGCTCCCGTTTACGCCGGCGCCTCGCCGGCGCCCTGTTGGGCGCTGTTCGTCGCGGCCGCCGCCGCGGCTCCCGCCGACGCCCAGTTCAGCGCGGCCGGACCTTCGAAGCAGAATTCCAACGCACCGATCGTGGTTCGCGCCGACGAGATCGAATACGACCAGGATCTGGCGCTGACGATTGCCCGCGGGCACGTCGAAATCGCTCAGAACGGCGAGGTTCTGCTCGCCGACACGGTCACCTACAACCAGCGCACCGACACCATCACCGCATCGGGCCACGTCAGCCTGTCGCAGCCGACCGGCGAGATTCTGTTCGCCGATTACATGGAGCTGCGCCGCGCCATGAATGACGGCTTTGCCAAGGATGTGCGCATGCTGCTCGCCGACCGCTCGCGGCTGGCGGCCAACACCGCGCGCCTGACCAACGGGGTTCGCACCGAGCTGCGCCGCGCTGTCTACTCGCCCTGCGATTTGTGCCGCAACGACCCGAGCGCGCCGCCCGCATGGCAGATCGAGGCGCGCGAAATCGACCACGACAGGGAGCTGCACCTCGTCGAGTTTCGCGACGCCACGATGGAGATCGACGGCTGGCCGGTATTCTACACGCCCTACATCTCGGCCCCCGACCCGACGGTCAAGCGCGCAACTGGGTTCCTGCCGCCTTCGTTCGGAAGCTCGACCTCGGTCGGCGAGCATGTGACCATTCCCTACTTTCTGGTGCTCGGACCGGACAAGGATCTGACCCTGGCGCCGCGCTTTACCACCAAAGCCGGACCGGTGCTGGGGACCGAGTACGAAGAACGCTTCGGCAATGGGATGATCGACGCCATCGGCAGCGTCAATTTCAGCGACCCCAACGTCAGCGGAGGAGACGACAAGCAGCTGCGCGGCAACATCAACGAGCACAGCGTCTTCGATCTCAACGAGAATTGGCGAACCGGGCTCGACCTGCAGCGCGTCTCCGACCAGAACTATCTGCTGCAATTCGGCTTTGGCAACCCGCTGTTGAACGCCGAGATCAGCCGCGGTTACCTTGAAGGGTTCGGCGCGCGCTCGTCGACTGATGTCGACGCCTATGCTTTTCAGCCGCTGGTCACCGGCCTCAGCACCTCGACCCAGCCGATCGTGCTGCCGGTGATCAACCGCAACTGGCAAAGCCAGCCGGACGAATTCGGCGGACGCTGGAACCTCAACGCCAATCTGTTGAACATCGTCCGCGCGGTCGGCACCCAGACCAAGCGCCTCTCGCTCGGCTCGCGAATGGGAGCGCAGCTTTCGCGACGGCATCGGCGGCCAGTACCTGTTTACCGCCAGCCTGCGCGGCGACGGCTACGCGGTCAACGATCTGAGCCCGATATCGAACCCCGACCTGCCCTCGGCGTATTTCCCGGTGAACGGAGCGCCGGCGATCGCGCCGATCGATCCGAACTTCGTCACTGGCCGCGCCTTCCCGCAGGTCGGGCTCAAATGGAGCTACCCGCTGATCCATCCCGGCCAAACCTTGACCCCGCTGATCGAGCCGATCGTCGGGGTCTATGCCGGACCCGACGGCGGCAATCAGCACAGGATCCCGGACGAGGACAGCCTGTCCTTCGACTACGACAATTCCTTGTTGTTCCGCCCCGACCGCCTGGCCGGCTATGATATCCTCGATACCGGCCAACGGGTCGATTACGGTGCCAAGCTCGGCCTTTACGACAGCTCGGGCGGCAGCTATCGGATGCTGGTCGGGCAAAGTTACCGGGCCGAGACCAACCCGTTTCTGCCGCCGGGCTCGGGCGCCGAGCAGCGGCTCTCCGATGTGGTCGGGCGGGTCGTGCTGTCGCCGAGCTCCTATCTCGATCTGATCTATCGTTTCCGCCTCGCCTCGAGCGATTTGAGCTTTCGCGAGCAGCAGGCCGCGATCAGCACCGGGCCGCAGAATCTGCGGGTCAGCGTCAACTACGTTCTGATCCCGGCGCAGCTCGCCAGCGATGTCGTGACCAACCCCGTCACCGGTCAGAACATCCTTTACGGCAAGCAGGAGCAGATCTCGTTTACGACAACGGCGAAGCTGACCCGCTATTGGTCGCTCCAAGGCAACGAGACGTTGAATCTGACCAACAGCTCCAATCTGGTCAACGGGGTGGCGACGCCGGAATCGAGCGGCTCCAGCCTCTATGCTTCGGTCTCGGCGATCTACCAGGATGAATGCATGGCGTTTGTCGGCTCGATAACCCAATCGGGGATTCGCAACGGCGCGGTCACGCCGGGCGTCGGCGTGCTGTTCAGCGTCGTGTTCAAAGATCTCGGGGAGGTCGGCGGCACCGTCGCAACGCTCGCCGGCGGCGGGTGAGCATGGCGATTTTACCTGGCTCCGATGTCGCGCGGCGCAGCCTTTCGCCTGGCTGCGACCGATCGCCAAAAGGACAACGCGATGCGCCAAGTTCGCCACGGACAGATGCGGTTTGGCGACAGCGCCGCTGCAGAAGTGTAAGATGCGGCATTCACTGGCGCCGCAGGAGTTGCCGATCGATGAAGACAATGCGCTGGTTTTGCGTAATCTTGTGTGTTTTCGGCGGCCTTGTGGGGGTATTGACGCCGGCCGGTGCGGCCTCGCCGCGGGCGCCGCTGCCGCCGGCGTCGCGCCCGCCCACCGGCCCATATCCCGAGATCCGCATCGCGGCGGTCGTCAACGACGAGGTGATCTCGGTTGCCGATCTCGCCTCGCGCATCAGAATGATCCTGCTGTCGACCGCCATTCCGGATACGCCGCAAGCGCGCCAGCGCCTCGCCGCGCAGGTGTTGCGGACCTTGATCGACGAGCGGCTGCAAATCGAGGAGGCGAAGCGCAAGAACATCACCGCCACCTCGGCCGAGGTGCAAAAGGCGATTTCCGCGATCGAGCGGCAGAACAACATGAAACCCGGCCAGCTCGACCAGGTTCTGAAGGCGAACGGCATCGAGCCCGATGCGCTGATCGAGCAGGTGACGGCGGCGATCGTATGGGCGAAAGCTGGTGCGCCAGCTCGCGGCCGACACCGACCCGGTGTCCGACGCCGAGGTCGACGAGACCTTGAAGCGGCTCAAGCAAGATCAGAACGAGCCGCAGAGCCGGGTCGCGGAAATTTTCCTGGCGGTCGACAACCCCCAGGATGATTCGCAAGTCCAGGCCTTGGCCGAACGGCTGATCGCGCAGATGAAGCAGGGCGCCCGGTTTTCCGCGGTGGCCCAGCAATTCTCGCAATCCGCGACCGCCGCCGTCGGCGGCGATATCGGCTGGATCGAGCCTGACGAACTCAGCCCGCCGCTGGCCAAGGCGGTCGCCCAGATGAGCCCGGGCGAGCTGTCCCCGCCGATCCGGACCCCCGCCGGCTACTACATCCTCCTGGTTCTCGACCGGCGCAACTACGGCGCCGCCGGCCCGGAGGACACCTTGCTGCACATCGTGCAGGTGGTCTTTCCGCTGCCGCCGCAGGCCAGCTCGGACGCGCGCCGCGCCGCCCTGATGCAGGCGGAAGCGGCCAGAACCAACGCGAAGACCTGCGCTGACATGTTGAAGATCGGTAGGGCGGAGGCGCCTCAGCTGTCGAGCGAGGGCGATTTGCGGCTCAGCCAGATCGCTCCGGCGATGCGCAGCCTGGTGCTTGGCCTCGGGGTCGAAAAACCTTCGGAGCCGATCATGCAGAAAAACGGCGTCGGCGTAATCATGGTCTGCAGCAAGACCGACACCGCCTCGAAACCGGTCGTCGAAACCCGCGATGCGGTGTACCAGACCCTGATGCGCGAGCGTCTCGACGCGCTGGCGCGCCGCTATATGCGCGACCTGCGGCGCAAGGCCTATGTCGATGTCCGGGTTTGAGCGTCATGGCGCTGCCGCTCGCGCTGACCATGGGCGAACCCGCCGGGATCGGCGGCGAGATCGCGCTAAAGGCGTGGCTCGGCCGCGACCGGGGCATCCCCGCCTTCTACCTGATCGACGACCCGGACCGCCTCATGGCGCTGGCGGCCGATCTCGGATGGCCGGCGCCGGTTCGGCCGATCGATAGCCCGGCGCAGGCGTGCGAAATCTTTGCCGAGGCGCTGCCGGTGATGCCGATCGGCGCCGTGCTGCACGGGCGTTCCGGCCGCCCCGATCCGGCTGATGCGCGGGCCATCTTGGGTGCGATCGAGGCCGCCGTCGCCGATGTCCGCGGCGGCCGGGCCGCGGCGCTCGTGACCAACCCAATCCACAAGGACAGCCTGTACCGCGCCGGGTTTCGCCACCCCGGCCACACCGAATACCTGGCCGAGCTCGCCGGCGAGGGTGCGACCCCGGTCATGATGCTGGTCTGCCCCGAGCTGCGCGTCGTCCCGGTCACGATCCACGTGGCCCTGCGACGGGCGACCCAAAGCCTCACCGGCGCGGCGATCGTCGCCGCCGGCCGGATCGTCGCCGCTGCTCTGCGCCGGGATTTCGGGATCGCCGCCCCGGTCCTGGCGATCGCCGGGCTCAACCCGCATGCCGGCGAAGCGGGCGCGCTCGGCCGCGAGGAGATCGACATCATCGCCCCGGCCGTCGCAGTGCTGCAAGCGCTGGGGATCGACGCGCGCGGCCCGCTGGCGGCCGACACGATGTTTCATGCCGAGGCGCGCCGATCGTATGACGCGGCCTTGTGCATGTATCACGACCAGGCGCTGATCCCGATCAAGACCATCGATTTCGACGGCGGCGTCAACGTCACCCTGGGGCTGCCGTTTGTGCGCACCTCGCCGGATCACGGCACCGCCTTCGCGATCGCCGGGCGTGGCGTGGCGCGGGAGGGGAGCCTGGTAGCCGCCTTGCGGCTGGCCGCCGAAATGGCGGCGAGGCGGCAGGGTCCGCTCTGAAGTGGAGGCGCCGGCGCCGGCTCTTCTGCCGCCGCTGCGCGAGGTCATCGCCCGATACGGGATCGCGGCCCAGCGGCGGCTCGGGCAGAACTTCCTGCTCGACCTCAACCTGACGGCGAAGATCGCCCGCGCCGCAGGATCGCTGAACGAGACCACGGTCGTCGAGATCGGCGCCGGGCCCGGTGGTCTGACGCGCGCGCTGCTGGCTGGAGGCGCCCGCCGCGTCGTCGCCGTCGAACGCGATCCGCGCTGCCTCGCGGCTCTGGCCGAGCTCGCCGCCGCCTATCCCGGGCGTCTCGAAGTTGTCGCCGGCGATGCGCTAAGGCTGGACCCGGCCGGGCTCGCGCCGCCGCCGCGCAAGATCGTCGCCAATCTGCCCTACAACATCGCCACCGCATTGCTGCTCGGCTGGCTCGACCGGATCGGCGAGTTCGACAGCCTGACCCTGATGTTCCAGCGCGAGGTGGCGCTGCGCCTCGTCGCGGCGCCGCGGACGAAATCCTATGGAAGGCTATCGGTGTTGACGCAATGGCTGGCCGAGCCGCGCCTGTTGTTCGATTTGCCGGCCCGCGCCTTCACCCCGCCGCCCAAGGTGGTGTCGAGCGTGGTCGCGATCGCGCCCCGCTCCGCCCCGCTGGCCGCGGCGGCCAAGTCCGTGCTCGAACGGGTCACCGCCGCCGCCTTTGGTCAGCGCCGCAAGATGCTGCGGTCGAGCCTCGAATCGCTCGGGGTCCCGGTTGCGGGATTGCTCGAGCGCGCCGGGGTGGCGCCGACGGCGCGGGCGGAGGAACTGTCGATCCCCGAATTCTGCGCGCTCGCCCGCGCCGTGGAGCAGCAGGTCGGCTGACCGCATCCGCCAAGTGATAGGTTGCCTTGGGCCGGGTGGGCCGGAGCTGGCGGATCGTCGCCCAAAGTGAAACCAGTCGCGGGCAGGCTCGTTTCGCATATCGGGTCGACCCATATCAGGCCTTGGCCCGATCCTTGCCATCGCCACCGATTATCTGCTTCGGAGATTTCGATGCCCGATCCGTTTTCGTCCGATCTCCTCGACAAGAGGCACGCTTATTGGCGCGCCGCGTACTACCCTTCGGTCGGGCAGATCTATCTGAAGGATAACCCGCTACTCGATACCCCTCTCAACCTGAAGGATATCAGACCGCGGCTGCTTTGGGGAACAACGACGGGACTATCGGGAGGAAGGCGCCGCCACGCCCCCCTTCGACATGGTCGTACTGAACAATCTCGACCGCTATCCTCGTGAGAGCGGCGTTGTTCAGGCTTGCCCGATGACCGACCTCGAACCCCGGCCGGTGCTGGCGCTGAACAGCGGCTCATCCTCGCTCAAATTCGGCCTGTACCGCGTCGGCTCGGCGCGGACCGAGGAGCTGCTTTCCGGCGAGGCCGAGGCGATCGGCGATGCAACCGGCAGGTTTTCCGCGCAGAATTCGCGGGGAGACGTCCTGGCCTCCGAAACCGCACCCATTCCGACCCAGCGCGAAGCGGTCATCCGCGTCGGGCGGCTTCTGGCCGAAAGCGGGATGCCGGCGCCTGGCGCTGTCGGGCATCGCATCGTGCATGGCGGGCCACAGCTGCTGCAGCACTGCCTGATCGATGACGCGGTGCTGCAAAAGCTCGAAGCGGCCACGGCTTTTGCCCCACTGCATACGCCGCCGGCGCTGGCGGTCATCCGCTTTGCGCGCGAGCATTTCGCCGAGCTGCCGCAGGCGGCGTGCTTTGACACCGCCTTTCACGCCGGTTTGCCGGAAGTGGCCCGTGTATTGCCGATCGCCAAGGAATTGCGAGGGCAGGGCATCCGACGCTACGGCTTTCACGGGCTTTCGTGCAAATCGATCGTGCATCAGCTGGCGACCGATCTAGGGGACCGGCTGATCGTCGCCCATCTCGGCAACGGCGCCAGCATCACCGCGGTCAAAGCGGGACGGTCGATCGACACCAGCATGGGCCTGACCCCGACCGGCGGGGTCATCATGGGCACGCGCAGCGGCGATCTCGACCCCGGGGTTCTGGTCTATCTGATGCGCGAAATGCAGTTCGATGCGGCGATGCTCGAGGAGCTGGTCGATCGCCGTTCCGGCCTCCTGGGAATTTCCGGCGTCGGCAGCGATATGCGCACCTTGCACGAGGCCGCTCGAGCCAGCCCCGATGCGCGTCTGGCGGTCGACATGTTCTGCTACTCGGTGCGCAAGGAGCTGGCCGCGATGGCCGCGGCGCTCGACGGCGTCGACCAGGTGGTCTTTACCGGCGGCATCGGCGAACACGACGCCGAAGTCCGCGCGGCGGTCTGCGCCAGCCTGTCGTGGATCGGCATCAAGCTTGACGACGCGAGAAACCAGACCGCGGACAACCCGGTCAGCGCTGCCGGATCGCGCTGCACGGTGCAGGTGATCGCCTCGCAGGAGGACCAGCAGATCGCCCGCCATACCGCGGCGCTGACCCAAACCGCGCGACAAGGATGATCCGGAATTTTAGCGACCATGCCGCCAATGAGCGCACGTTCCTCGCTTGGGTGCGCACCGCCATCGCGGTCATGGCCTTCGGCTTCCTGGTCGAAAAATTCGACCTGTTCCTGGAGTTCGCGATCCCGTCCGTGACCGGCCGCAAAATCTCGCTGCCAGGGCAGAGCTTTGGCAACATAGCCGGGTTGGCGTTGATCGTCCTCGGCACCGCCATGGTCGGCCTTGCGGCTGCCCGCTTTCTGATCACCGCGAAAAACATCGACCGCCCGGAGCAGTACCCCGGCGCCGGTTCGCGCATCGATGTCGGCCTCGCTGCCCTGCTGGTCCTGCTCGGCGGCGCTCTGTTCCTCTATCTGTCGCATGCCTTGGTCGCGAGGCTCTGAGCAAAGTCGACAGACATCAGCCCTTGCGCTGCAAGCGGACCGTCTCACAAAGGGGAAAGCGCATCTCGACCGCCGGCAAAAGTTCGGATAGGCCTTCGCATGAGCGGGTCGTAGGCTTCGGGGCCTGAGAGGACGGATGAAAACACGTTCCACGCTCATGCCGGCGGTGCTGTTTGCCCTAGTGCCGCTATTGTTCATCGTCGGGGTGGTCGGCTTCCAGCTGCTGAAAAATGTGCCGGAAGCTCGGATCGCCCGCGCCAACACGCTGACCAGCTTCAAGATAATCCGCGCAGCGAATGCCGTCGACGAGGCGATCCAGGATGCCGAGCGCGGCCAGCGCGGCTTTCTGATCACCGGCCGCGAGGCCTATCTCGAACCCTACATTAGGGCCAAGGAAAAGCTGCCGCAGCTGATGATCGGGCTGCAGCGGGCGACCGCGGCAAGCCCGGACCAGCAGCCCCGGCTGCTGCGGTTGCAAGGCGACATCACCACCAAGATGAACGAGCTGGCCTCGACGATCACCGCGATGCGGGAGCGGGGTTACGACGCGGCCAGGGCGATTGTGAACACGAATGCCGGTCTCGTCAGCATGGAAGCGGTCCGCTCTGATCTGCGGGCGATCATGGATGCGGCCAATGTCCGTCTCGACAAGCGCCTGGTCCGGGCCGAGGCCGGTGACGAACGCATCAGCCTGACGTTTGTCCTCGGCAGCATCGTCGCGGCCGTCGCATTGCTCGTCGGCGGGTTTTTGTTGCAGAGCGCCTATCGCCGCGCGGCGATCTCCGAACGGCTGCTGCAAGCCACCCTCGACAGCGTGCGCGAAGGGGTCGCCGCGTTCGACGCAAGCGGGCGCTTGCAAGTGTGGAACAACCCGTTCGTCACCTTGTCCGGCGTGGCCGGGGGCGAGCTGCGGCGCGGGGCGCGGCTTTCCGGCGAGGCTGGCAAGACCGGCGTGCTCGCCGATTCGGACGCGGCCGGCCGGCCGGCAGACCGGCCGATGTTGGTCGAGCGCCGCGGAGACCGGGGCGCCGCGATCGAGGTGTTCCGCAATCCGACCCCGGACGGCGGCCATGTCATGACCCTGCTCGACGTGACCAGGCGCCGGCTGGCTGAGGAGGCGCTGCGGCAGGCCCAGAAGCTCGAAGCGCTGGGTCAGATGACCGGCGGGATCGCGCATGATTTCAACAATCTGCTGACCATCATCATCGGCAGCCTCGAGCTTTTGCGGCGCTCGGTCGGCCGCGACGGCAAGGCGATCGAGCGAATCGACATGGTCAATGTCGCCGCCGAACGCGCCGCCAGATTGACCAGACAATTGCTGGCCTTTGCTCGCCGCCAGCCATTGCAGCCCGAAATCGTCAATCTGGGGCGCCTGATGCAGGAGCTGCTGCCGCTGATCCGGCGCGCGGTCGGCAAATCGATCACGGTCGAGTGCGTCGCCGCCGGCGGCCTGTGGAACACGACGGTCGACGGCTCGCAGTTCCAGTCGGCGGTCCTCAACCTCGCGATCAACGGGCGCGACGCCATGCCGGATGGCGGGAAGCTGACGATCGAGGTCGGCAACGCGGCGCTCGACGACGCTTATGCGGCCCGGCACGCCGAGGTCGAGCCCGGCCAGTATGTTATGTTCGCGATTACCGATACCGGCAAGGGCATGGATGCCGACACGGCGGCGCGGGCGCTCGATCCGTTCTTTACGACTAAGCCCGCGGGCGAAGGCACCGGCCTCGGCCTGCCTCAGGTTTACGGCTTTGTCAAACAGTCGGGCGGGCATTTGAAAATCTACAGCGAGGAGGGCGAGGGTACGACGATCAAGCTTTATCTGCCGCGCGGCTTCGGCGAGGAGAGCGCGCAGCCCGGGCGGGTCCCGGCGCTGGCCGTCACCGGCACCGAGACGGTGCTGCTGGTCGACGACGACGAAATCGTCCGCTTTACCGTGGGCTCGATGCTGGAAGAGCTCGGTTATTCGGTGCTTTCGGCGGCGAGCGGCGCGGAGGCGCTCTCGATCATCGAGGCGGATGGCAGGATTGACCTGTTGTTTACCGATGTCGTCATGGCCGGTCCGATCGGCGGCCGCAAGCTCGCCGAGCAAGCGGTTGCGATCCGCCCCGCGCTGAAGGTGCTGTTCACCTCCGGCTATACCGAGAACGCGATTGTTCACAATGGCCGCCTCGACCCCGGAGTGGAGCTGCTGAGCAAGCCTTATGGCCGCGATGTGCTGGCCGCGAAAATCCACCGGGTGCTCGGCGGCGCGGTCCAGGAGCCCGGTCGTGCGGCGCGGCAATGACGAGCGCGGTGGGGGCGCCGATCATGGCTGAGCGCTACGATGTCGTTGTCATCGGGGCGGGCCCGGGCGGCTATGTCGCAGCGATCCGGGCAGCGCAGCTCGGGCTGCGGACGGCCTGCGTCGAAAGCCGCGGCAGCCTCGGCGGCGCCTGCCTCAATATCGGCTGCATTCCGTCCAAGGCGTTGCTGCAATCCTCGGAAAAATATGCCGAAGCGCGCAGCGCGCTTTCCGAGCACGGGATCAAGGTCGGCGAGGTCGGGCTCGACCTCGGCGCGATGATGGCGCGCAAGGACAAGGTGGTGGCCACCCTGACCCGCGGCGTCGAGTTCCTGTTTCGTAAGAACAAGATCGATTGGCTCAAAGGCAAGGCGCGCATAGCGGCGCCGGGGCGGGTCGCCGTCGCCGGCGCGGACGGCGGCGCCCGGGAGATCGAGGCGGGCGACATCGTCATCGCCACGGGCTCGGAAAGCACGAAGCTGCCGGGCATCGAGATCGACGAGCGGCGCATCCTGTCGTCGACCGGCGCCCTGGCGCTCGATCGTGTGCCGGAGCGCCTCGTGGTCATCGGCGGCGGCTATATCGGGCTCGAGCTGGGCTCGGTCTGGCAGCGGCTCGGGGCCAAAGTGACGGTCGTCGAGCTGCTTGACCATATTGTCCCGAATATGGACCGGGAATTGGCGACCGCGCTGCAGCGGGTGCTGACCCGCCAGGGGATCGCGTTCAAGCTCGGCGCCAAGGTCGCCGGCATCGATCAGACGGACGACGGCGTGACGGTCGAGATCGAGAGCGCCGAGCAAGAGAGCCTCTCCGCCGACGCGGCGCTGGTGGCGATCGGCCGGCGTCCCTACACGCAAGGGCTGGGGCTCGACGCAATCGGCGTCGCGCGCGATCCCCAAGGCCGGGTCGTGGTCGATGACGGCTTTGCCACCAATGTCCCCGGCATCTATGCGATCGGCGATGCGATCCGCGGGCCGATGCTGGCGCACAAGGCCGGGGAGGAAGGGATCGCCGTGGCCGAGCGCCTAGCCGGGCAAAAGCCAAGGGTCGATTACAACGCGATCCCAGCGGTGGTCTACACTTGGCCCGAGGTGGCCTCGGTCGGCGGCGCCGAGGAGGAGCTAAAGGCCGCGGGCGCCGAGTACCGTACCGGCAAGTTCCCATTCGCCGCCAACCCCCGCGCCCGCACCAATGGCGACACCGAGGGTTTCGTCAAGATTCTGGCCGACAGCGCCACTGACCGGGTGCTGGGGGTGCATATCATCGGCCCCGACGCCGGCACGATGATCGCCGAAGCGGCCTTGGCGATCGAATTTGGCGCCTCGGCCGAGGACATCGCCCGCACCAGTCACGCCCACCCGACTCTGAGCGAGGCGATAAAGGAAGCCGCCCTCGCGGTCGACGGCCGGGCGATCCATATCTGAGCGGGGACGGGGTCGCCGGTTCAGACGCGTTCCAGCGCTCGGCTAATGTCGTCGACGAGATCGGCCTCGGCTTCGAGCCCGGCCGAGAAGCGCACCAGCTGGTCGCCGATGCCGAGCTCGGCGCGCGCCTCGGGCTTGAGCCGCGAATGGGTCGTCGTCGCCGGGTGAGTAACGATGCTTTTCGAATCGCCGAGATTGTTCGAGATGTCGACCAGCCGCAGCGCATCGAGAAAGCGAAAGCATTCCTCCTTGCCGCCGGCGACGTCGAAGCAGACGAGGCTGCCGCCGGCTTTCATCTGGCGCTGCGCCAATTCGTATTGCGGGTGGCTCGGCAACCCCGGATAGAGCACCCGGCTCACTTTCGCATGGGCTTCGAGCGCGCGAGCCACGGCAAAAGCGGTGCGACATTGGCGCTCGACCCGCAATTCGAGCGTCTCCAGACCTTTCACCAAGAGCCAGGCGTTGAACGGGCTCAAGGACGGCCCGGTATGCCGGTAGAACTGGCCCAGATCCTCCTTGATGAATTTTTCCGAGGAAAGGATCGCGCCGCCGAGACAGCGCCCCTGGCCGTCGATGTGCTTGGTCGCCGAATAGACGACGACGTCGGCGCCGAGCGCCAACGGCTTTTGCAAGAGCGGCGTGGCAAAGACGTTGTCGACGACGAAGAGCCCACCGGCCCGGTGGACGAGGCGCGCCACTTCGGCGAGATCGACGATCTCCATCGCCGGGTTGGACGGGCTTTCGCAAAACGCCAGCGCCGCACCGCCGGCGAGTGCGGCTTCCCAGGCGCCGAGGTCGCGCCCATCGACCAGGACGGTCTCGATGCCCCAGCGCGGCAGCAATTCGCAGACGATGTAATGGCACGAGCCGAACAGGGCGCGGCTCGACACGACCCTCTGCCCGGCGCGCAAGCGGCACAGCAAGGCGGCGAACACCGCCGCCATGCCGCTGGCCGTGGCGCGGCACGCTTCGGCGCCTTCGACGAGCCGCAGCCGCTCCTCGAACATCGCCACGGTCGGGTTGCGGTAGCGCGAATAGACATAGCGCGAGCCGTCGCTGGCAAAGGCGGCTTCGGCCGCGGCGGCATCGTCGTAGACAAAGCCCGAGGTCATAAAGAGGGCTTCGCAGGTTTCCTGATGTGGGCTGCGGGTGCTGCCGCCGCGCACCAGGATGGTGGCCGGCGAGACGGTCTCGGCGAGGTCGGCGGGCAGAACGGGTTTGGTCATCGGCAGGTCTCTCCATTGCGAGGCCCGCACCGATCCCAGGCAAAACAAAAGCCCTGGTCCCGCGCGGGCCAGGGCTCCTTTCAGAACTCCCGACCTTTTAGCGCTTCTTTAACGTGGCCGCAAGCCGGTCGGCTCAAATCCACCACGATCGCGGCATGCCTATCTCACCTATCGCACCACGTCAAGGGTCCGGGCCGATGTTGGACGCCCGCTTTCCTGTCGCCCAACGCAGGAGCGCGTGAAGAAGCGCCAAAAGCCTTGTCATTCTGGGGTGGGACGGAGCCCGCGAGCCCGGAACCCATGCACACTCGCGGGATTGCAGACTATCGGAAATGCAAGTGTTCCTGTTGGAGTGGACGGCCCCCGAATGGGATCGGATGCGCCAGGCCGTGGTCGTTGAAACTACAGCAAAGGGAGAATATCCGGATCGGGCTTAATACCGCCAGGCATGTCTTTCAGCTCAGGGAGCGGACGAGAACAAGCCGCTAAGTTTGGGGGGCCAGCTTGCTGCGTGGCGACGTACGGAAATTCTTCAAGAAACTGGGCGCCGACGCGCATCGGCCCACAGGGTCACCGGCGGCAAGGGGCCGGGAAAGGTGACGGCGCTGCTCGGCGGCGACGCGCAAATTGCCGTGTTCGGGGCCAAGAAATTGCCCAAATCCGGAACGATTTATCTGCTCGCGGATCGAACTTCAGAGGAGACGTTGCGATGTGGAAGCAGCGAGCCGCAACCCTGTGCGGCTGTCTTGGGATCCTGCCGTTGCTGATGGGTTGCGCCAATGGCGGCAGCGGCCAACCGCAGGCTTACGTCGTATCGCCGCCGCCTGCAGCGGCAGTGTCCGACAGCGCCGGCGCGAGGGTTTATGGCGTTGCGCCGGCCGGCCCCGCAACAGCCATTCTGGTGATGCTGCCCGGTCCGGGCGACATGCTGAACGCCGACCCGCGGCTCTGGGCGGCGCAGGGGTTCGACGTCGTCAGCCCCCGGTCATCCGAAATCTACCAGCTTGCGGCGGCGCAGCAGGCAGCCGCGGCTCGGCTGATCGCGCAGGCGCGGGCGATAGCGGACGCGCCGATTTGGCTTATCGGCGCCGACCCGGCGAGCGCGGCGGCAATGGCCTCGATTCCCCCGGCCGGAGCCGGCCAAGTCTCCGGTTTTGTGGTCACCTCGACCGCCTCCGGCCTCGGCACCTGCAGCGAACGGATGATTTATTCCTATTCCGGTGACGGCGCGGCGCCCAAGGTGGCCGTCAGCAAATCCGGCAATGACTGTCCGTCCGGGGCGCCCTTTGGCGCGAGGGCCAATACGACGATAGCGCCGCCGTCGATGCCCATGGTTCGGCCGGGAGGACCGCACCTGATCGAGGCCTCGACCCGCTCGGCTGACGCGCCGGACGCACGGCAGGTGGTCGTGCAGCGCATCGCCGACTTGACCAAATCGGCGCGGCAAAGCTGATCCTTCGTGTCAGCGCGCCCGGCGGCCCTAGGACCCTGCCCTTGGGTCGCCGGAGCGCATACCCCGCAATACGGTCAGGGGGGCGGCGGCGAATAGTAGCCAGGCGGGGGTGGCGGCGGGGGTGTGGTGACGACGCCGGTGACGGCCCCGAGCGCACCCCCGGTGGCGGCGCCGATGGCGGCGCCAGGGCCGCCGCCCGCTGCGGCGCCAATCGCCGCGCCGGCGCCGGCGCCGATCAGACCGCCGCCAACCGCGCGCTGGGCCGGATCGTACGGATTGGTGCAGCTCGCCAGCGCCAATATCATCGCCGCGCCGGCCAGCCCCTTAGCAATCGATCGCTTTTTCACTTTGGTTCCTTCTTCACAAGATCACGCGGACACAATAGCGCCGGGACGGGATGGATAACCCGTCGCAACCGACAACGGCAAAGACCGGACTCGTCTTCCCGCGCCGCGACGTCTGGCAAACATAGGGCGTCCGTTGAGGTTCCGCCCCGGCCGCGCCATAAGCCGCAATCGGATCTCGTGAAAATTGCCGGCGTGTGCTGTTGACTGCGCTTGAGCGGTCAGCGCAAAAGGGGCACGATAAAAAAAAGAGCCTAGTCAACGGCCTGTAATCAACAACAAGGAGGAAAGCGAACATGACCGCAACCCCTATCAGCACCGCGGCGGCGATGCCCGCCAGCCATGTGCTCGGACGCAAGCTCGACAGCATCCCGTTTAGCGCCTACCACGTCGTCGTGATCCTGGTGCTCGGGCTGGTTGGGTTCGTCGAGGGCTACGACCTGGCGCTGACCGGCTCGCTCCTCGTGCTGGCGAAAGCGCCGCTGCAGCTGACCGCCTCGGAGGTCCGCTGGCTTACCGTTGTGGCCACCATTATGGTGGTCGTCGGAGGCTTCATCGCCTCGGCGATCTCAGACCATGTCGGCCGCAAGGCGATCATCCAGATCGGCGTGATCGGCACGACGTTCTTTACGCTATTGATCCCGCTGGTGCAGAGCGGCGCGCAACTGATCGTCGTTCGCCTCTTGACCGGCGTCGGGTTGGGCTTTGCCATCTCGGCGGCGTTTCCGATCGCCGCCGAACTGATGCCGGCGCAGCACCGGCGCACTTACGGCGCGATTTACGAGATCATGCTGGCGAGCGCCTTCACCTTGCTGCCGTTGGTCAGCTTGCTGCTTGCCCACGAGCCGAACGGCTTCCGGCTGGCCGCCTTGCCGGGCGGGCTCGCGCTGTTCGTCGTGCCGGTGCTGGTGCATTTTCTGATCCCGCAGAGCTCGCGCTGGCATCTACGCCGAGGCCACCATCAGGCGGCGGTCGATACCGTTAACTTGATGATCAGCCGTTGCGGCAATCGCGTGCCGCCGCTGACGGTCGCCGCACTGGGGCCGAACCTCCATATGGCGCGCGAGGAACTTCCGCCGTTCACGGCGCTGTTCGCTCCAGGCCAGCTGCGCTGGACCACCGTCGGCATCTTGTGCTCGATTTCCGCGGGCACCGCCTATTATCTAATCGCCATCCTACTGCCGAAAGCGCTGATCGATCAGGGCGCTGCGGTCACGCTGAGCTTTGGCATCAGCACCATCGTGTTTCTCGCCACGATCCCGGGGAAGGCCTTCACCGGGTATTTGATGGAGCTGATCGGGCGGCGCTGGACCATCGCCTATGCGCTTGGCGGGGCGATTCCGGGCCTCATTCTGATGACGCTGGCGCATCGGGCGGGATCATTCGCCAACGTCGTGATGAGCGCGGGCGCGATGATTACCGGCTTTACCGTGCTGTCCTCCTTTCCGGCGGTGCGGGTATACCTGTCCGAGCAGTTCCCGACGGCGCTGCGCGGGCGCGGCCACATCTTCAGCGAGTCGTTCGGACGGATCTTTGCCGGGGTGGCGGCGCCCTTCCTGTTGGAACCGTACACCGGCTCGCCGACGATATTCTTCGGCACGATCGTGGTGGTGGTGGCGATCGGCGCCTTTATCCCGCTGCTGTTTGGCAAGGAGACCGTTGGCCAGCTGGAGATGGTGACCGCGACGAATTCCCGAGCTGGCCTAACCGACGCCTGCAGGCGTCGGCCGTTCTCGCAGCGGCCGGCGCCGGCTTCGGCCGCGCCTTAAGCGGTCTGTTCCGTGCTGAGGCCCAGTTCGCCGATCGTCTGTTCGCGCATCAGGAACTTCTGGATCTTGCCGGTTACCGTCATGGGAAAGGCGTCGACGAATTTGACGTAGCGCGGGATCTTGTAATGCGCGATCTGGCCCCGGCAAAAGGCGCGGACCTCGTCCGCGGTGGCCGTTTCGCCGTGATGCAGGCGAACCCAGGCGCATAATTCCTCGCCATAGCGCGGGTCGGGGACGCCGATCACCTGGACGTCCTGGATCTTTGGGTGGCGATAGAGGAACTCCTCGACCTCGCGCGGATAGACGTTTTCACCGCCGCGGATCACCAAGTCCTTGATCCGGCCGACGATGTTGCAATAACCCTCGTCATCGATCGTCGCCAGATCGCCGGTATGCATCCAGCCCGCCGGGTCGATCGCCTCGCGCGTTTTCTCCCCGTCGCTCCAATAGCCGAGCATGACCGAATAGCCGCGGACCAAGAGTTCGCCGGGCGCGCCGCGCGGCACGATGCGTCCGGCGGCGTCGACGATTTTGACCTCGATATGCGGGTGCACCCGACCCACGGTCGAAACTCGGCGCTCGACCGGGTCGTCGGTCGCCGATTGAAAGCTGACCGGGCTGGTCTCGGTCATGCCATAGCCGATCGTGATCTGCGACAAATGCATGCGGTCCACCGCCCGTTTCATCACTTCGATCGGACACGGACTGCCGGCCATCATGCCGGTGCGCAGCGAGCTTAGGTCAAAGCGGGTGAAATCGGGGTGATCCATCTGCGCAATAAACATCGTCGGCACGCCGTAGAGCGCGGTGCAGCGCTCGGCCTCGATTGCTTGGAGGGTGGCCAGCGGATCGAACCCGTCGCTCGGATAGACCATCGCGGCGCCATGGGTCAGACAGCCGAGATTGCCGATCACCATGCCGAAGCAGTGATAGAGCGGCACCGGGATGCAGACCCGGTCGCGTTCGGTGAACTTCATCGCCTCGCCGAGGAAGAAGCCGTTATTCAGGATGTTATGATGGGTCAGGGTGGCGCCCTTGGGGAAGCCCGTGGTGCCGCTGGTGAACTGGATGTTGATCGGGTCATCGAACTGCAATTGCCCGGCTAAGAGGGCGAGCCTCTCGCGCTCGGCATCGCCGCCAAGGGCGCAGACATCGTCGAAACGCACGGCGCCCGGCCGGCGTTCCTCGCCGAGGGCGACGACGACGCGCAGAGCGGGCAGGCGCGCCGCGCGCAGGTTGCCGGGCGTCGCTGTCGCCAGCTCGGGCGCCAACTCGCCGAGCATGCCCAGATAATCGCTGGTCTTGAATCGCGCCGCGGTGATGAGCGTCGCGCAACCCGCGTTGTTCAGGGCGTATTCGAGCTCAGTGAGGCGATAGGCCGGGTTGATGTTGACGAGGATCAGCCCGGCCTTGGCGGTGGCGAACTGGGTCACCACCCATTCGGCGTTGTTCGGCGACCAGACGCCGATGCGCTGGCCGGGTTCGAGCCCGAGCGCCACGAGGCCGGCGGCAAGGGCGTCGACCCGCTCTTTCAGTTGGCGCCAGCTCCAGCGGATTTGCTGGTGGCGGACGACCAGCGCTAGGCGCTCGCCGTGGCGCTTGACCGTCTGGTCGAAATAGGCGCCGATCGTCTCGCCGATCAGCGGCCTGCCGCTGGCGCCGTGGACATAGCTGGGCTCGGCCATTTGGTCGTCTCCCGATCGAGGCTTGCGTGCTAACTGCTCAAATGTGCTCTTTTTAGCAACGAATCCCGGCCCATTCACCCCGGCAGCGAGCGTCGGGGCGGATGCAATCCGCCATCTTGGCTATTTGCCGGCGCCGAGCCGTTTCGCGAGGGAGGCGGCGCGTACGCAGGGGTTTCACCATCGACCTGCGCGGCATGCGCGCGAGTGAGGCGGATTGCATCGCCGCTACGTCTCGCTGCGGCCGGCAACGCGGAAAATTGTTTCGAAGACTCGAACGTGCGGAGAATACCAAAACAAGGTCGGTCCGTGGCGTGGGCGCAACCCACGAAAACCCGAAACCTGTGCACACCAAACCGTCAACATATGGCAAATGCAGGTATTCTTGGGTTCCGAGTTCGGCCCTTCGGACTGCCTCGGAATGATGCTTGTCGCCCACAACAATTTCTTCACACCGCAGGCCGGGACCCATTCGGCCATCGATTAACCGGTCTCCGCCGGCATGACGTCTACGGCAGCTCGCCTGGCGTCAGGATTTGACCTCGACCAGCTCGATGGCTTCGCGGCTGGGGCCTTCGATCATCAGGGCGCGGGTGTAGCCGAGCTGGTAGGGCTCTTCCAGGAACTTGACGCCTTCGCTTTTGAGCTTGTCGGCCCAAGCGTCGAGATCGGCGACCTTGAGCGCGATGTGGTCCTGCAACTGCCCGCGCGAACCGACCAAGGGCCGGTCGCCCTGGTTCGCGTACCACATCATCGACACGTCGCCGAACTCGACCCCGGCGCGCGGCGAGCGGAACATCCCCTCGCGGTTCAATGCCGGCCAGGTGCGGTCGGGCCCGCGCACGGCCTTGCCGCCGGACTCGCCGGCCGGGGTCGGCGCGTAGCCCGGCCGCAATGGCGCATTCAGGTGCTGCTGATACCATTCGAGCGCACCGATCGGGTCTTCCTGGTACAGGTGAACATGGTTGAAACGCTCGGCCGGGTGGTTGCCGGCGTATTCGACCAGCGCGTCGTCCGGGCCACGCATATATGAAAAACCGCCGCCGCCGGTCGGCCTCACTCCTTTGGCCTTAGCCTCGGCGATCTGCGCCTTGGTGAGCCCGAGCACATTGCCGATGCTGGGCCAGGTGTCGCTGCTGATCAGCACCGAGCCGCCCTCGTCGGTCGTATAAAGCGGCAACAGCGCGATTTCGGGCCGGGTCTTGTAGGTTTCGAGGCTATGGCGGGCGTCGGTCACATGCCAGCCGAAATGCCAGATGGCGCTCTGCGGCTCGCTTGATGGCGGGGTGTCGACCCGGGTGAATAGCACCAGCACGTCGTTCGGCGATTGGAGTGCGGCAAACCCGCCCCAGCTGCCCTTTGCGGTAGTTGGGAACTGGCGCGTGTAAAAATCGATCGCGCGATCGGGATCGAGCGAGTTCAGGTGGATGTGGTGAAACCCCGGGGTCGGAAGCATGGCGGTTCTCCTCCTGGTGTCAGCTGTTACCGAGCAGAGCCGCGCGGAAGCGGTGGCCGGCTTCCGGCATATAGGCGAACTGGGTGACGTTGTTGCGGCGCAGCGGGTCGTATAACGCATCCTGCCAGTTCGCCGCGTCATCCTTCTTCGTGTCCATCGCCGCCTCCCTCGAAACTGACTAGTCAGGATTGTCGCCAACCAGACGCGAACGCAACTCTCAAATGCCGCAGCGCTGTTGCCCCGGCGCCTGCGCTGCTTGTACTGACGGGCAGCTCTTGCTGCGAAATCCACGAGATGGCCCTGCCGGCGCAATCGACCACCCTGCATTTCTCGCGATCGGAGATCGTCTCGGTCCTGTCCGGGCTGATGCTGGCGATGTTCCTCGCCAGCTTGGATCAGACCATCGTCGCGACCTCGCTGTCGACGATGGCGCAGGATCTGAATGGCTGGTCGTTGATGTCCTGGGTGGTCTCGGCCTATCTGGTCGCCTCGACGGTCACGACCCCGATCTACGGCCGGCTCAGCGACCTCTACGGCCGCCGCCCGATCCTGTTGACCTCGATCGCCTTGTTCGTCGCCGCCTCGGTGTTGTGCGCGTTGTCGCAGACGATGCCGGAGCTGATCGCGGCGCGGCTGCTGCAAGGGATCGGCGGCGGCGGCCTGCGCTCGGTGTCGCAGGCGGCGATCGCCGACGTGATCCCGCCGCGCGAGCGTGGCAAATTCCAGGGCTATTTTTCGAGCGTGATGGCGATCTCAAACCTGCTGGGCCCGGTGCTGGGCGGGTTTTTCGCCGATTACCTGACCTGGCACTGGATCTTCTGGATCAACATCCCATTCGGCGCCTTGGCGCTCGTCCTGTGCAACCGCAATCTGCGGCGCCTGCCGCGGCCGCGGCGCAAGCCGGTGATCGACTGGCTGGGCGCCGCCCTGATCATCGCCTCGACGACGCCGATCCTGATCGCCGTCTCCGGGGTCGAAGCGGCCGGCGGCTGGCTTCGCATCGACGTTCTCGTCCCGCTGGCGATCGGGGTCGTCCTGCTCGGGCTGCTCGTCGTGCGCGAGCGCGAGGCGCCCGAGCCGATGATCCCGCTGCGGCTCTTCGCCAACCCGATCTTTGCGATCGGCAGCCTGACCGCCTTTGCCATGTCGATGGTGATGATCGCGCTGATCATCCTGGTGCCGCTCGATTTTGAACTGGTTTCGCGACTGGCGGCGAACCAGGCCGGCATCCGCCTGATGCCGATGACCGGCGGCACGGTGCTGGGCTCGTTCGTCGCCGGGCAGTTGGTCACCCGGACCGGGCGCTACCGCCTTTATCCGATCCTCGGCGCCACTGCGATGACCGGCCTGTGCGCGGCGATCGCGGTCTACGGCCTGGGCAATTCGGCGCTCACCGACACGGCGCTGACCGGCGGGCTCGGCCTCGCCTTCGGATTCCAGCTGTCGCCGGTCGTGGTCGCGGTGCAGAACGCGCTCGAACTGGCCGATACCGGGATCGGGCTGTCGGTGCTGATGTTCTTTCGCTTGATCGGCGGCGCCTTCGGAGTGGCGCTGCTGACGGCGCTCCTGGTCGGCGAACTCAACGCCGGCGCGCTGGCGGTGCCGGGCCACCATGTGCTCGGCGCCAATCCCGGCATCGCACTGCTGCATCTCGACCAGACGGATGTGACCAACCGGGCGCTGCTGGTGGGGCTCGCCCATGCGATGCACGCCGCTTTTGCGCATGTCTTTATCTATGCCACTGTGATCTCCGCGCTGACCGCACTCGGCTCACTCGCGCTGAAGGAGATCCCGCTGCGCACCACCTGAGCGGCCAATTTGGCGCAAACGGGGCAATGGCGGCGGTCGCGCGAGCGTGTTAAAATTACACCGTTAGCTCTTGCCAAAGGGGCGCGGCGATGAAGGTTCGGATCGAATACTGCGTGCCTTGAAACTATCTACCCAGAGCCCTCCGTGCGAGGGCGCAGCTCGAAGAAAAATACGGCGCCGAAGTTGAGCTGGTGAAGGGCGTCGCCGGGGTGTTTGAAATCACCGTCGACGGCAAGCTCGCCTTTTCCAAAAAACAGCTCGGCCGGTTTCCCGAAGATGCCGAGATCGACGCCCTCGGCGGCGGATAGGCCGGGGGTGACGGATAGGCCGGGCGGCGATCATGGTGGGGTCGCGCCGGTCTGGCGGGCGGTGCGGATGAAGATGACGGCGCGCGGATCGCTATAAGCGCGCCGCCATCCCGTTAGATGAGCGAAATTATCGACCGCGCCCCGGTGCGGCGCGAGCAACGCCCAGCTGATGTTCCAGCGGTCGAGGAGGCCGTTGAGAACGCGGGCGTTGCCGTTTACGGCTTCGAGGTAGCGGGCGAGAAAGGCGTTGCCGTAGAGCTCGATGCGGCCGTCGATAAAGGTCGGGACGCCGCGAAACACCAGATACCCGCCAAAGCCCTCGCTGTTGAAGACGTGCCCGGCAAGCCCCATGCGTGCGGCGGCGGCGAGCGCCGATGCCGGGGTCACCCGATCCTCGGTGCGCACGATCGGGCGCAGCAGCAGCGGCAGACACAGGGTCAAGGCCACGGCGAGGCCCAATGCTACAGCCAACGGAGCAGCCGGTTTGGCGAGGCGGGCGGCGGCGCGGCTGATCCCCGAGGCCGGCCATGCGTGGATCCGGGCGGTCAATTGCGGCCCCAATGACCCTGCTACCGCGAGCGGCCCGACAAGCCCCAAAAGATCGGCATGGCGGGTGTGAGCGAGCGCCATGTGGCACAGTCCCACCAGGATCAGCACCCGCATCGGTGGGATTCTGACCCCGGTGGTGAGGCCGAGCGCGATCAGCCCGAGCAGCATAATTTCGAGCGGCTGAAAATCCTGGAAGTTCGGGCTGCGCCACTCGATGAACGAGGATTGCAGCGCCGGCATCGCCATCAGCCGGAACGGCTGGACCAAACCGGCGATGCCGTTGGGCGTGGCCAGCGCCGCGAGCAAGGTCAGCGCAGCGAACAGGCCCCAGCGCCGCGCTTCGCGCCGCCACCGCCCCACCAGCACCGCCTCAACCCCGAGATAGAAGGCGAGCAGCAGGCCGAACATGAAGCTGTCGTGCAGATTGGCCCACAGCGTCATCGCCGGCAGCAGCCGGAACGGCGGCGCCGAGCCTGCGTCGCGCGCGGCAAACAGCGCCCCCGACCATAGCACCAGCAACGGCATCGCCAGCATATGCGGACGGGCCAGCAGATGGGGCTCGACCATGGCGGCGGCGAGCGCCACCGCGATCAACGCCGAAAACGGCTCGGCCCAGCGCAGCAGAAACCGGGTCAGCAAGGCGAGGCTCGCGGCAAAGCAGGCGCTTGTCAGCAAGACGAGCCCGTTCCACCCGGCGCCGCGGTAGACCGCAGCCAGCACGATCTCAGCCAGCCACTCGTGCGGGACCCACCGCGCCCCGGCAAAGGTATAGGAGAACGGGTCGTGCACCGGCAGCGCGCCGTGCGCCAGCATCCAGCGCCCGGCGGCAATATGGAGATAGGTGTCGGGATCGTGCAACAGCGCGCCCGGCCGGGCCAACGCCCGGACCAGCGCAAGCAGGGCGACGATCAGCGGCCAGGACGGAAGCAGCCACGCCGACCGCGGCCGTACCGCCGCCGACCTTATGAGCCGCCCGGGTAGATCGATTGGCGCGATGCCCTCTGCCCTCCCGATGCGCCGGCCCGCCACTGGCCGGCATCACTGCGAGCGGCAGTCTCGCAGCTCGGGATGAGCGAAGGCTTAAATTGCCGCTTTTATTTGGCCGCGACCGGAAGGTTTTCGGCGTACATCTCGGGCAGCACGGTCTGGCGCCAGGTCTCCTGGCGCGGAAAGATCTTTTCAATCGCGCGCGCCGAATAATAGCTGGCATCGACCCCCGGCGGGTTGCCGCCGCCCTGCACCGTCTTGACCGCATCGAGCAACAGCCGTCGGGTCGCAATGATCGCGCGGTCTGCCGGCCCCAGATGCTCCTTGGAACGGTCGACGATCGGCCCCATCCCCTCCTGCACTGCGCGGTCCTGGGTGTTGATGCCGTCGATGCCGGTGAAGGTCTCGTGCTTCTGCACCTGGCGGTCGATCATCCAGTTGTTGGTCTTGTTGCGCAACGAGCGGAACTCGCCCGAGGTCTCGACATAGTCGGGGCCGTTGCCGTTGCCGCGCTCCAGTCGGTCGTCCTCGGTCAGACCCTCCGCGCCAAAGCTGTACATCCAGTTCCACACCATGCAGTTCTCGTCGTCGATCGGGACCCAGATGTGGCCGGCGATATTGGTGCGATCGCCGCCGCCCATCGCGCGGCCCAATTGCTGCGGCCGGATCTGGGTGAACGGCATGACGAAATGATAGGAGCGGACATAGGTCTTGTCGTCGTCGAGCGGCCGGATGCCGACATAGCGATAGCCGTAATCGGTGACGTCGACCTCGAGCAATGGCGCGCGGCCGCGCACGAACGGCCCCTGCACCGGGATGCCCGGGCGGCTGGTGTTGGGAGTGATCGTGCGATGCAGGATCGGCGCGTGCGAGGTGTCGATGCCGCCTTCGAGCGCCTGCAGCCAGTTGCACTCCTCCCACACCTTCGAGACATGGCGGTGGCTCTCGGGCACCTGGGTCCACTCGAAGGCCGGCGGTGCGGGCATCCTGTCGCGCGGCCCCAGATAGGCCCAGATCACGCCCCCGAGCTCGACCGTCGGGTAGGCGGTCAGACGGACCTTATGGCAGAACGGCTCGGGCTCGTTCATCTGCTCGACGCAGTTGCCGGCGACATCGAATTTCCAGCCGTGATAGATGCAGCGCAGCCCGGATTCCTCGTTGCGCCCGAACCACAACGAGGCGCGGCGATGCGGGCAGAATTCATCGACGAGGCCGATGCGGCCTCGGCTGTCGCGAAACCCGACGAGCTTTTCGCCGAGCAACTGGACGCGCACCGGCGGGCAATCGGCCTCGGGCAGTTCGCTGGTATGCAATGCCGGGATCCAATAGCGCCGCAGCACCTCGCCCATCGGCGTTCCGGCGCCGACTCGGGTTACCAGCTCGTTGTCTTCGGGTGACAGCATCGGGGGTCCTCCTCGTCAATCAATTACATGCCGCGCGCGTGGCGGTCCGAATTCGATAATCGACCGATCGCCAGCCAAGAGCAAGACCCGGCGGTCGAGCAGGGTGCGTCTTGCGGTCGGCTTGTGTTATGGATCGGCAAATTATCCGCAAAGGGGGGGACAATGAGCTTAACCCTGCGCCGCGGCGTTATCGACGACGCAGAAGCTTGCGGCATCATTGCCTTCGAGGCATTCAAATCGATTTCGAGCGAGCACAATTTCCCGTGGGATTTCCCGTCGCCCGACATCGCGATGGGGCTGATGAAGATCTTGCTCGCGCATCCCCGCTTCTATTCGGTTGTGGCCGAGGACGATGGCAAGGTCGTCGGCAGCAATTTTGTCGACGAGCGCGGGGTCATCGCCGGCATCGGTCCGATCACCGTCGACCCGGCCGTGCAGAACCGGTCGATCGGCCGCCGCCTGATGCAAGCGGTGATCGAGCGCGAAGCCGGGCGGGGCGCCGCCGGGGTCAGGCTGCTGCAATCGGCCTATCACAACCGTTCCTTGTGCCTCTATACGAAGCTCGGGTTCGACAGCCGCGAGCCGTGCTCGAAAATGGAGGGGCCGCCGCCGCGGGTGGCGCTCGCCGGCTACCCGGTGCGGCTGGCCACGGAACGGGATCTGCCGGCCTGCAACGCGCTGTGCCGGCGGGTCCATGCCCACGACCGCGACGGCGAGCTGCGCGACGCGATCCGCCAGGGGACGGCGCGGGTTGTCGAGCATCTGGGCCAGGTCACCGCCTATGCCAGCGAGATCGCCTTTTTCGGCCATGCCGTCGCCGGGACCAACCAGGGTTTGGAGGCGCTGATCGGCGCCGCGCCCGGCTTTGACGGCGGCGGGTTTCTGCTGCCGACGCGCAACGGCGAATTGTTCCGCTGGTGCCTCGAACATGGCCTGCGCCTGGTGCATCAGATGACCCTGATGACGATCGGCCTCTACAACGAGCCCGCCGGCGCCTACCTGCCCTCGGTGAGCTATTAGGCTAGACGCCGAGGGAGGCGAGGAAGTCGCTCCAGCCCGGGTAGCGCCCTTCGTCGATCTGCCCACTGTCGCGCAAGAGGCCGAGGAGGTCGCGATCGGCTTCGATGGCTGTGCCGCAGGGCAGGGCCAGCCAGCCGATCTCCTCCGGGCCGCCGAGCCGCCGCCAGATCGCGCGGTTGAGTCGTTCGACCGGCTCGCTTCCAGATCCGACCGGCATCGCCGCGCCGGCGGCGCACAAGGTCAGCAGAGTTTCGAGCAGATCGGGCGCTTCGGCGAGGCTGTCGAGCGGGCGCGGGCCAGTCGCGAGTGCAGCGACGATCGCGCGTGCGCTCGGCGTGTCGTAGACCAGACCGCCCGCGGGGGTTGTGGTTGCGTAGCGGATCGTCGGGGCCGGGCGGGCCAGCGCATAGCTGCTCGCCAGCAGCCGGCGGCCGCGCTCCGCAGGATCGAGGCGACGGTTGCCGCGATCGAAAACATCGCAGCGCAGGCGCTGGTCGAGCAGGAAATCGCGGACCAGCTCGCGCGCATCGGGGTCGGCGACGCCGCGCAGGATCGCGCGCGCTTCATCGCCGAAGACGAGCGCATCGAAATTCTCGATCAGGGTCGCCGACCCCACCGGGGCGAGGCCGATCGCCGCCATCTGGGGCCGCATCTCGGTCACATAGAGCGGCCGCCAGCCGGCAGGCATGAATTCGTGGACGAGATAGGCCGGGGCATAGTCTTGCGGCCGGGCTTTGAGGTCGGCGAGCGTCGCGCTCGCCGCCAGCGCCGGCGCCCCGGCATCGGCGAGCGTGCGGGCGATTTCGGCGGCGGCGGCAAACCCCGCGGCAGCATCGCCGGGCAGGATCAGTCCGAGCTCGCGCGCCAAGTGCTGAAACGGCAGGTCGCGCCCCCATCCCGGCATCGCATTGTAGCTGACATAGACGAGGCCGCCGGGTTTGAGATGGCGATCGACAAACCCGCGCAACGCGGCTTGGCCCGCCGCGTCGACCCAGCTATAGACGCCGTGGGCGACGATGTAGTCGAATGGCGGCAGGTCGAGTCCAGTCGCCGCGGCGAAATCGGCGAGATCGAGACGCAGATTGGCGATTCCGGCCTCGGCCGCGAGGCGGCGGGCATGATCGATATGCGCCGGCATCGCATCGATGCCGTAGAATGCGCCCTGCGGATGGGTTGCGGCGAGGATGATTGCCGTAACCCCCTGGCCGCAGCCGAGGTCGCACCAGGCGAAGCCGTCGCCGCGTCCCGGCGGCTCGACCCCGCCGATCAGCGCTACGTGATCGAGCCAGGCTGGCGCCAGCATCCCCTTGAAGTCGCGCAGATAGGGGATGTCGGTCACATAGCCGCCGAGATCGCGCGTCATCGCCCACCTCCGGGTTTGCTCATCAGCCACGGCCGAAGAATGCCACGCCAGCGGCCCCGGTCCGGTTTTCAGCGACAAGCGCGATCGTCGACTATCGGCGCCGCGTGAACTTGCAGCCGCGCCGGCCGTTATCCGGGTGTCGCCGGGCGGCGGCAATCTTCGCGAGGATCAGCCAATGTCGATGCGATCGCTGACGATCCGGAGCGCAGCGGCGGCGCTGGCGCTGACGGTGTCCGGGTGCAGCGGGCCGCCTTGGATCCTCAGCCAATCACCCGAGCATATCGCGCTGCGCTGGTATACCGACAATACCCCGACGATCGACGCGATTGAGGTCGCCAAGCTGCATTGCCGGGCCTCAGGCAGATCGGCCGAGCTCATCGCCGACGCCAAGGACGGCAGCGACGAAGTCGCCCAATTTCGTTGCCGGTGAAACCCGCCGCCGCCTCGGCTATGATATGGCGGCGGGGCAGCGGAGACGATGCGATGACGATCGAGCAGCGGCTGAGCCAATTGGGGATAGTACTTCCCGCGGTCGGTGCGCCGTGGGGAAGTTACGTGCACGCCAAGCGGGTCGGCAACCTCTTGTACCTCTCGGGCAAGCAGCCTCCCGACCGCGACGGCACGACGCCACGAGGCAAGCTCGGCGCCGGCATGTCGGTCGATGAGGGCTACCGGCATGCGCGCGGCGCGGGGCTGATGCTGATCGCGGCGATGCGAGAGGCATTGGGCGGCGATCTCGACCGCGTCGAGGACATCGTCAAAGTGTTTGGGATGGTGAACGCCGCGCCCGATTTCGAGGATCACCCCAAGGTCATCAACGGCTGCTCTGATCTGTTCGTCGAGGTCTTTGGCGAACGCGGCCGGCACGCGCGCTCGGCGGTCGGAATGAGCTCGCTGCCCGGCGGCATCCCGGTTGAGATCGAGATCATCGTCGCGGTCAGATGAAGCCTGCGTGCTGAGGACCGGGCGCGGAACGAGCCGAACCCTCGTCGGCAGCGTGTCGCTCCTGGTTCCGCGGGACGAACCGGCGTCGGCGGGCGCCGGGGCAGCGCCATCGGAAAGCCGGCAGATCAGCCGGCTGATGTGGTTCTTTGCGCTAGTCTATATCGTCGAGGGACTCGGCCAGACCGGCGGTCTGATCGCCCAGCCGCTCAACTATTTTCTAAAGCAGGTCTACGGCTGGACCCCGGTCCAGGTGACCGGGTATCTGACCGTCCTCAACCTGCCATGGATCATCAAGCCCGTTTACGGGATCGTTTCGGATTTCGTGCCGCTGTTCGGCTATCGCCGCAAGGCCTATCTCGTCCTCGCCAACCTGGGCGCCACCGGCGCCTCGCTGTGGGTCGCCCACATCACGGCGCCGGGGCCGCTCGTCCTGGTGCTGCTGCTGACCGCCTATGGGATGGCGATTTCGAGCACGTTGTGCGGCGCGGTGCTGGTCGAGAACGGTCAGCGCCTGCACGCCAGCGACCGGTTCGTCAATCAGCAATGGCTGTGGTTCAACATCGCGGCGATGGCGAGCGCCGTCATCGGCGGCGAATTGGTCGAACGGCTCGCGCCGGCCTCGGCGCTGCATGCCGCCGCGGCGATCATCGCTGTCGCCCCGCTCGCGGCAATTTTCGGCGCGCTGTTTCTGATCGACGAAGCTCGCAGCCGTCTCGATCTGCCGGAGATGAAGCGGACGTTTCGCGGCCTGTCGGCGGCCTTCACCTCGCGGGATTTGTGGGTGATCGGGGCGTTCCTGTTTCTGTATTATCTAAACCCAGGATTCGGCACCCCGCTTTATTACCACATGACCGATCACCTGAAGTTCTCGCAAGGCTATATCGGCATTCTCGGCGCGATCAACTCGGCCGGCTGGATCGTCGGCGCGCTCTTATACCGAAAGATCCTGAAAGGGATGAACTCGCGCCGGCTGCTCAATCTGAGCATCGTTATCGGCACGCTGACGACGGCGGCGTTTCTGCTGTTGTCGAACGAGGTCGCCGCGGCGCTGATCAACGTCTTCAGCGGAATGGCGGGAATGATCGCCTTTGTCGCGACCCTGACCCTGGCCGCCGATTACTGCCCGAAGCGGGCCGAGGGGTTTGCCTTTGCCGCGTTGATGTCGGTGCTGAACCTGTCGTCGGCGCTGTCCAACAACATCGGCTCATTTCTTTACGAGCATTTGTTCCATCGCCATCTCGACCCGCTGATCCTGGTTTCAGCCGGGTCGACCGCGCTGATCCTGGCATTGGTGCCGCTGCTGCGGCTCGGCGACAAGGCCCCCGGCATGCCCGCCCGCTGAATTGCGGGCCGATCGGACCTCACGTGGCGCAATCCTCGCGGCCCGCAACATGCGGAAATCGAGTCTCGATACCGCAGCGACCCCGCTAAATGTCGGCGTAGGTATGGGTTTCGGCGCGGGCGCCGGGGTGGGTGACCGCGCCCTTCTCGGCGTCGCCGACGGTCTGCGCGTACCGCCACAGGCAGCCCGCTTGGTAGTCGTTGCGGCGCGGCGTCCAGGCGCGCCGGCGGGCAGCGAGTTCGGCGTCGCTCAACGCCACCTCGATGGCGCCGGCGGCGGCGTCGATCGTGATCCGATCGCCGTCGCGGATGAGGCCGATCGGGCCGCCGACCGCCGCCTCCGGGCCGACATGGCCGATGCAGAAGCCGTGGGTCGCGCCCGAAAACCGTCCGTCGGTCAACAGCGCCACCTTGTCGCCGACACCCTGGCCGTAGAGCGCCGCAGTCGTCGACAGCATCTCGCGCATGCCCGGGCCGCCGCGCGGCCCCTCATAACGGATCACGATGATGTCGCCTTCCTTGTAGCGGCGGGCCTCGACCGCGGCGAAGGCGTCCTCCTCGCAGTCGAAGCACAACGCCGTTCCGGCGAAGCGCAGATTGGTCATGCCGGCCACCTTGACGATGGCGCCCTGCGGCGCAAGGTTGCCCTTCAGCACGACGAGGCCGCCGGTCGGCGCCAAGGGCCGCGAGGTCGGCCGCACCACGTCCTGACCCGCCGGAAAGACGACGTCGCGCAGATTCTCGGCGACGGTCTTGCCGGTCACCGTCATGCAGTCGCCGTGCAGATAGCCGCCGTCGAGCAGCGCCTTCATCAGCACCGGCACGCCGCCGATGTCGTGCAGGTCCTTCATCACATAGCGGCCGCCCGGCTTCAGATCGCCGATGTAAGGCGTACGCTTCGAGATCTCGCCGAAAGCGTGCAGATCGAAATCGATGCCGGCCTCGTTGGCGATCGCCGGAAGGTGCAGCCCGGCATTGGTCGAGCCGCCGGCCGCGGCGACCACGGTCGCGGCGTTTTCGATCGCCTTTCTGGTGACGATGGCGCGCGGGCGAATGTTCCGGCGCAGCAACTCCATGACCGCCTGGCCCGAGGCTTCGGCGTAGGCGTCGCGCGAATCATAGGGAGCCGGCGCCCCGGCCGAACCGGGCAGGGCGAGGCCGATCGCCTCGGAGACGCAAGCCATCGTGTTGGCGGTAAAGAGGCCGCCGCACGAGCCGGCCGACGGGCAGGCGACGCATTCGAGCTCGTGCAGCTCCTCGTCGGAAAGCTGGCCGACATTGTGCGCGCCGACTGCCTCGAACACGTCGCCGATGGTCACGTCGTGGCCCTTGAAGCGGCCCGGCAGGATCGAGCCGCCATACATGAAGACCGACGGCACGTTCAGTCGCAGCATCGCCATCATCAGTCCGGGCAGCGATTTGTCGCAGCCGGCAAGGCCCACGAGCGCGTCATAGCAATGGCCGCGCATCGACAATTCGACCGAGTCGGCGATGACCTCGCGGCTGACCAGCGACGATTTCATCCCCTCATGGCCCATCGCGATGCCATCGGTCACGGTGATCGTGGTGAATTCGCGCGGCGTGCCGCCCGAAGCCGCAACCCCTTTCTTGGCCACCTGCGCCTGGCGCGACAACGAGATGTTGCACGGCGCCGACTCGTTCCAGGTGGTGGCGACGCCGACCAGAGGCTGGGCGATCTGCTCGTCGGTCAGCCCCATCGAATAGAGAAAGGCGCGATGCGGCGCCCGCTCGGGCCCGACCGTCACGTGCCGGCTCGGCAGGCGCGACTTGTCGATAACGGGTCGGCGGACGTCGTCGGGCATCTCGGCATCTCCCTGGCGATAGCTTTGGCGGCGGCTACCCTAACGGTCGGCGGGGAGTTGATCAATGCCGCCCACCGGCCATCACGTTCCGGGGTGGCGCGGGTCAGAGCGCGAAGCACACTGACGCCAGCCCGAGGCAGACGAGCCAGACCCCGATCACGTCGCGCGTTCCCAGGGCATGGCTCGTTTTCCTCGGTCGTCCGCCTCTGGACTACGACGATTTGCCGGCGGGTTTGACGATGATCCGGCCGACCATCATCGGGTGGATCGCGCAGCGATAGACGTACTCGCCCGGCGCCGCGAAGGTGTAGGCAAAGGTGTCGTTGGTATCGAGCGCCGCCGAGTGGAAGACCTTGTTCTGCTCGGTCACCGTATGCGGGCTCATATCGTCGTTGGTCCAGGTCACCGTGGTTCCGGCGGTGACGGTCAATATGGCCGGCTCGAAATGGAAGTTGCGGATGGCGACCGAGGCGGGGCCGGACGCGGCCCTGGTGGCCGCCGCGCCGGCCAGCAGCACGCCGGCCGCGAACGCGCCGACGAGGAGAAACCGTTGGTTTCGCCGCAGCGCCGGCAATCGGGTGGCAAACATCGCCATTTCTTCTACGCGACGAGCGTGCTGTCGATTAGCGCCGGAGCGCCTTTGGTGCGGACGTAACCAACGGTTCTGACGCCGAGATATTTGCCGAGCGTGCCGGCCGGCGCCTGCATCGGGCTGAAGTGCGGCGCAGGGCCTGGCGGGGTAATCGGGAATGCCGTCGATCGTGCGGTGTGGAAGGTGATGTTGCCCTCGACCTTCTGGAAGATTTGGTGGATGTGTCCGTTGAGCACCGTCACCGAGCCGAAGCGCTTCAGAGAGAAGAGCGCCCGGCCGGCATCCTGGGTCCCCCAGCCCCATTGCTGGTAAATCGTCCACAGCGGCACGTGCGCCATGACGACGATCGGCGTGCTCGCCGAGCGGCCAGCCACATCCTTTTCCAGCCATTCGATTTGGTCGTTGCCGAGCATGGCGAGACCGCCCGGTTTGAAGCCCGGGAGGAAATTGAACACATTGATCAGCGCGATAAAATGGACGCCGGCCATATCGAAGCTGTACCAGCCTCGCCCAAGCGTGTTCTTGCCGTAGCGGGCGAGATAGGCCTTGCCGTTGTCGGCATCGGCGACGTCATGTTCGCCGGGGATGTGGAACACCTCCTTCCGGGCCCCGCTTATGACCTGATCGGCGGTGTCCCACTGCTCTTGCTTCGAGAGGTGGCTGATGTCGCCGGTATGGATCAGGAAGGCGGGTTGCGCCGGCATCGCCTTGATTTTGGCGATGGCGTCGCCGAGCGTGGCGGTCGGGTCGGGGTTTGCCGGCAGGTGAAAGCCGATATGGCTGTCGCTGATCTGGACAAAGGTTAGATCGCCTGGCGTCGCCTCGGCAGCGGCGGCCGAGCCGATCAGCCCGATCGTACGCGGCACGCCGCCGGCCAGGCTCCAGACGACGCCGGCGCCGGCCCAACCCATACACTTCAACAGGCCACGGCGGTTGATGCCCGCCGGGCCCGACTGTTCGCTTGTCTCACGATCGGCCATTTCTCTCTCCTGAACGGGGTAATGGTTTGCGCCGATCCAGACCTGTGGCCTGCCGGATTTATTCCGCGAGGCGATCTGATTTTGCCGGCGGCGTCCTTGCCGGCGCCGGCAAGGACGCCCCGAGCGGCTGACGGCGAGCGCCCGCGCCGGATCGGCAATTCACCCTTGCGCGGCGGCGATCAGCGATTCTATCTGTCCGGCCGGCTGTCCGGCCATCGGGGAGGAGGGGAGTCATGCGATACTTATTTTTGCTGTCGGCGCTGCTCGTCTTCTCGGGCTGCTCTTCGGGCTCCAGCCATTCGGCGACCCTGGTCCTCGACGACCCGACCTGGGACCGGGTCAACGTCGAGGCGGTGATTACCCGAAGCAGCGATTGCGACGAGCGGCAGAACGGCTATGTCGCGACCAAGGATTTCGTTATGACCAAGGGGCATTCGCACAAAGTCGTCGCGCCCAACGCCGAAACCATCTGCTGGCGACATGATCGCGACCCGAACAATCCGATCCCTGGCAACTGGTCGGATTGGAGCCGCGCCACTCTGTTCCCGGGCCAGACGACCGAGACCGACCTATAAAAGTGCGGGCTTATAGATCGCGGGCAATGAGCCCGACGATGTCGAGCAGGATGAACGGCATGCCTCTCATTCTCAGTCGCGCAGCGGCCAGCCGCGCCGGGGCGGGATAGCTCGTGCAACGGGAGCGGCGACCCGGCGGACGGCGCGGCGATGACAGACCGCCGGCGAGCCGTTAGGGTTGAAGCTCAAGTTAAAGCTGCCCAGCCTGACCCCGAAAGGATTTCTGATGCTCGATCTGCATTTTTGGCCGACCCCGAACGGCAAGAAGGTCACGATCCTGCTCGAGGAGCTCGGCCTCAAATACAATCTGGCGCCGTGCAACATTGGGCGCGGCGACCAGTTCAAGCCCGAATTCCTGAAGATCAACCCCAACCACCGCATGCCGGTCTTGGTCGATCACGAGCCCAAGGGCGGCGGCGCGCCGATCAGCATCTTCGAGTCGGGTGCGATCATGATGTATCTGGCCGAGAAGGAGGGTCGCTTTTTCCCGCAAGACCTGCGTGGCAAATACGAGGTCACCCAGTGGGTGATCTGGCAGATGGCCAATCAGGGGCCAAAGCTCGGCGAATGCGGCCATTTCCGCCGCGCCGGGGCCGACGCCGGGGATTTGACCTATGCGATCCGCCGCTTTACCGACGAAGCCAACCGGCTCTACGGGGTCATGAACAACCGGCTCTACGACCGCAAATATCTCGCCGGCAACGAATATACGATCGCCGACATGATCTCCTATCCGTGGACCGCCAACGCTGCGGCGCAGGGCCAGGACATCGGCGAGTTCAAACATTTCAAGCGCTGGTTCGACGAAATCGGCGCCCGACCGGCGGTCAAGCGCGGCATGGAGACCGGCAACAATCTGCGCGTCGATCCGGCGACCCTGACCGCCGCCGAGCGCGATCAGATGCGCAAGATCATGTACAACCAACGCGCGATCCCGGCGCCGGCGTAGCCGCCCACCCGCTCGGGGCCGGTTTGTCCCCCGCCCGGCGAGCCGTCCCTGCGGCCGGCAGCGCCCTGGCCGGCGCCGACTTCGCCCCGCCACTCCTCAACCCGATCTGCCGCGGCCTATGAACCCGCCATGGCCAGTGCCGTCGCGGTTAGCATGGCGGCGATTTGCCAAGTGCGACGTTGCGCGGGATAGTGGCTGTTTCGGGGACGACAGCGGGATCATGAGATGAGTCCGGTGCGCGAGCTTCTCGAGGACGCAATTGCGCTGCAAAAGGACGGGCTGAG
Source organism: uncultured Alphaproteobacteria bacterium (assembly GCA_963814805.1). Classification (GTDB taxonomy): domain Bacteria; phylum Pseudomonadota; class Alphaproteobacteria; order ATCC43930; family CGMCC-115725; genus AP-15. Next base: position 243,109 of record CAWFER010000023.1, read on the forward strand.
CCCCGGCCGGATCGGGCTGGCATTGACCGACCGCTGGGAGGCCGGGCAGCTGGAGGCCGGCGGCGAGGTGCGGCGGACCCGCTTCAAGAGCGGCGCCATCGAGCTGCGTTTTCCGAGCGGCGAGAGGATCGTGTGGAACGGCGCCAGCTGGGGTTATCTGCCGGCTTGAGAACGGCGCGCGCGGGCGGTCGCGCGACACCGCGCCGCTTATGCCGCAGCTGGCCCGAAGCTGCGGTTCTGGGGTTCGCCCTGCTGGTTGCGGCATTTGGCGGGCCGGCCCGCGCCGATCAGATCGTGGCGCTCTACAGCGCGTATTGGGCGGGCTTGCCGGCCGGGCAGATTCGTCTGAGCCTGGATGACGGCGAAGCCGGCTACGATGACCGGATCGTGATCGCCAGCACCGGACTGCCACGCCTGGCAACCCATTTTCGCGGCGCTGCGCGGGCCGACGGGCAGCTTGTCCGGCACGGGCTGGCCGATCCGTCGCACTATGACGCGCTGTACAATCTGCACAAGCTGCGCAACTTCCGCGTCAGCATGCGCTTTATCGGCCGCGGCGCCGCGATGGTGGCCGAGCGCGGCGCGCACGACACCAGTCGCAAGCCCCTGCTCGCCGCGGTTTTTCGCCGCGGCGCGGTCGATCCGATGACCGCGATCGAACGCCTGCGCGAAGCGATCGCCGCCGCCGGCGCGGCCGATCGCAGCTTTTCGATCCCGGTCTATGACGGCGTTCGGCGCTTTGACGTGGTCGGGCGGATCCTCCCGAAAGGGGACCAGACCCGCGGCGTGCTGAAGGTCGAGTTGACCTTGCGGCCGATCGCCGGCTTCAAGGGAGCATCGAGCGGCGATGGCGGCGATCCGGACGATGCCCCGCGGCCGGTCGCGCTGACCGTGAGCGACGACGCCCGGCTGTTGCCGCTGGCGCTGACGGTCCGCGTGTACTACCTGCCGCTCGTCGTGCGCCTCGACCATCTATGCACCGCCGCCACGCCGTGTCCGCCGATCGATGCGGCAGAGAAAAGCGGCGGCCGGCCACGCACCGCGCGCTAGCCGGTCACGCCGCGACGGCCGCTCAGCGCCAGTGGCGGCGCCATCCTCGACGCCAGTGGGGATGCCAGTAAGGATGCCAATAGGGCCCGCCGTAATACCCGCCTGCCCGATAAGCATATGGGTAGTGGTAATAATACGGATAGCCATATCCGTAATAGGCCGGGTAAGCGTAATAGTATGGTCGTGGTGGTGCATAATAGCCCCAGACGCCTGGCGCCCCGACGCCGATGCCGACAAAAACTCGCGCCTGGGCGGGCGCCGATGGCAAGACCAAGGTGGCAAGGCCGACAGCAGAGATCACCGCCACGGCAAGCCGATTGGTCCGAAGTCTTTGGTTTTTAAAAGCCATGTCTTACCTCCACCACCGCAACATCGGTGAACGTTATCTGGCTGCTATTGATAACGGCGGAGGTAACGATTTCATCCCCGGCGACCCTGCCGGGCCGGCCGTTTGGCCATGGCAAAATCATGGCAGAGGAACCCGGCCCCGGCCTCACGCAAAGATCGGCTCCTCGACGCGTTCGGCCTGGCGATCGCGAGCGGCGCCCTCCGCCTCGAGCAGCAAGGCCACCGCACGGCGTTCCATGCCCTGGCTCGCCAGCGCCAAGCTCAGCGCCGGATGGTCGAGCAACTCGGCCAGACGGTACTCTATTTGCCGTTTCCACATGATCGTTCTCCGGCCTAATCGGCTTGCTTGCCTGCCTGATGAGGTTGGTCGCGCGGCCAACGCATCCAATTTGAAATAAATGCCAGGTTTGGTGCGGCAGATTGAGGGATCGAATGCGGCCAGCACGGATCCATAGCAATGCCGCAGTTTCACGTTTTGTGCGAAAAGGCTTATGCCGTTATTTCCGGGGGACCAACATTTGGTAGGTGAAGGGGGTGTGGCCGGCGGCGATGGCGAGTAGCGAACGGAAGGCGGCGTGCCGGGTTTGGCGGCGGTTGAATCGGAAGACGAATTCGTCGAGGTAGGATTGGAGATGGCGGCGACGCAGGCCGTGATAGACGCCCAAAGCCCAGACCTTGAGGTTGGAGAAGATGCGGTGCACCCAAGGCAGGACGACATGGGCGGCCATCTTGCCGATGACGTGAGGATCGTGGCCGACGCCGGGCGCGCCGGGATAGGCGGACCATCCGTCGGTCCTGGCGGTGGTTCCCGGGGCGAGGTTGTCGGCGATAAAGGGATGCAGGCTGGCGGCCGAGTAGTCGGGCACCTCGGCGAGCCGGACGCGGCCCGGACCGGCGCCGCCATCCTCGACCTCGACGGCGCCGACGACCAGCATCTTGCCCTGGTGGCTGCGTCCGCCGCCGCCGGTCACAGGATCGTTCTTGCTGCGGCAGGCGATCTCGGTCTCATCGACCTCGACCAGACCGGCGAGCGGGCTGCGGTCAGGCGCCACGATGCTGCGGCGCAGCTTGGCGCAGATCAGCCAGGCCGTCTTGTAGGAGCCGAGGGCGAGCTGACGTTGCAGTTGCCAGGCCGAGATGCCGTTGGAGTGGGTGGCCATCAGATAGGCCGCCCAGAACCAGATGGTCAGCGACAGTTTGGAGTGGTGCATGATGGTGCCGGCGGTCACCGAGGTCTGCTTGCCGCAGGCGGCGCATTCCCAGGTCCACGGCTTGGTCTGCAGTTCCCAGGCCTTGGCCTTGCCGCAGGCGCGACAGACGAAGCCCTCGGGCCAGCGTGCCGCGAACAGGTATCTGACGCAGGCGGCCTGATCCGGGAAGCGCTGCTGGAACTCCATCAGGGAGCGGGGAAAATCGGTCATGCCGGCCTCGCGAGAGCAGATGTTCGATGTTTGTTCCTAACACCGATCCGCCCGCTCCACCACAACTAATTGATCCACCGGACGCAGAGGGATAAGCCTTTGTGCGAAATAGCGCCCGGCGCATCCGGCTCTTGACCGGCGACAGACCGCACGGGCAGGCTGCGCCGCAGTTCGAAAAACGTCAGGCCACATTGAGGATCAAGCAATGACCGATCCGATCCGGCCATTCGCGCCGTTCTCTGAGGGTGTACAGCCGCCCTATCTCCATCCGGATTACGGCAGCACCGTCAAACGCGCGCCAAACCATCCGCCGATCCGCCTGGAACAGACCTTGACCGAAATTACCGGTCCGATCTTTACCAATGGGTGGGCCGGATCGGACGCCGCCGATCTGACCCACGATCACTTGGGCGCGCCACTGGGCGAGCGGATCATCGTCGCCGGCCGGGTCCTCGACGAGGATGCGCGGCCGGTGCCGGGGACCCTGGTCGAGCTGTGGCAATGCAACGCCGCCGGCCGCTATCGCCATCCGGTCGACCAGCACGACGCGCCGCTCGATCCGAATTTCGACGGGGTTGGGCAGGTGGTGACCGACGACGAGGGCCGGTACCGCTTTTTGACAATCAAACCCGGCGCCTATCCGTGGCGCAACACGCCCAATTCGTGGCGGCCGGCGCATATCCATTTCGGGGTCTTCGGCCCGGCTTTCGCCACCCGGCTGATCACCCAGATGTATTTCCCCGGCGACCCGCTGTTGGCATATGACCCGATTTTCCTCGGCGTCCCGGACAAAGCGGCGCGCGAGCGGCTGATCTCGGCCTACGACCCTAACCTCAGCGAGGCCGAATGGGCGCTCGGCTACCATTTCGACATCGTGTTGCGCGGCCGCGCGGCGACGCCGATGGAGCGAGGCTGAGATGGCGGCAAAGCTGATCCCGACCCCGTCGCAGACGGTCGGCCCGTTTTTCCATCTGGCGCTCGACCGGCCGGGATGGGCGGACCTCGCGTCGGACAATCCCGCGGGCGAGCGGATCGTGGTCGAGGGTAGGCTGACCGACGGCGATGGCGCGCCGGTGACCGACGCCTGTCTCGAATTGTGGCAAGCCAACGCCGCCGGCCGCTATGCCCATCCCGACGACACCCGCGCCGAGAAGCCGCTCGACCCCAATTTCCGGGGCTTCGGCCGGGTGTCGACCGACGCCGAGGGCGGCTTTCGCTTTACCACGATCCGGCCGGGGGCGGCGCCCGGCCGCGGCAATAGCTTGCAGGCGCCGCACATCGCCGTCGCGATCTTTGCCCGCGGACTATTGAAGCAGCTTTACACCCGCATCTATTTTGCCGGCGAGACGGCCAACGACAGCGATCCGGTGCTGTCGTCGATCGACGATCCGGCAGTTCGCCGGACCCTGATCGCCGCCCGCCGCAACGGTCCCGGCCCGCCCGTCTACCGTTTTGACATCGTCCTGCAAGGCGAGCGCGAAACCGCCTTCTTCGAGATTTGACGTAGCCCTCACAGCATCTGGCCGCCGTCGACCGCGATGTTCTGGCGGGTGACCCAGCCGGCGAGCGGCGAGCACAGAAAGAGCGTCACCCGCGCCACCTCCTCCGGCCGGCCGAGGCGCCCGAACGGGATGCTTCTGAGGATCGCGGCGTAGAGGTTCGGATTACGTTACTGTTCTTTGCCCGCTCCCAGGCGCCGCCAGGAAACTCGATCGAGACCGGGGCGATGCTCGGGATCGAGCTTCTCGGTTTCGGAGCGTGCGATCAACGCCGCCGCCGATGGCCCCGGCTCGGGATTTACGGTTTCGGCCGGGAACGGGTCGCGAGCGACGCCGCGCCCGTCGCCGGGTCGGATCGGAAAATTGCGGTCGGTAATATGCCCACCCAAGGGCAAGCGAAGGCCCCGACCAGATAAAAGCCCGCCGGCCCATGCCATCCGTAACCCTATGCCGATCTCATGCCGTCAGCTTCACATCATTTTGCGCGTGGGACGGCCTCCGCCATCACAGGCCATAAGCATGGTGAAATGGACGGTGTCGAAAAAGCCGACCGGATCGTGGATCTCAGAGAAACGAAGGCCGGATTCGATCGGCGCGGGAAAAATCAATCGCGCTGGAACGGCCAATGCTCAAATCCTGTTCGCGGTGCGTAGTGTAGCAATCAAAGGAATCGGCAATGAAACAGCTCTTTGCTGCCTCCGTCATCGCGACCATGGCGGGTATGTCCTTGGCCGGCGGAGCTTTTGCCCAAAATACGGCGGCGCCCGCAGCCAATCTGCATGCCAGCACCCCGGCGATCGCCAGCCCCAACGTGAATAATCCCGGAGCTCCCGCCGCCGGCGCAAACAGCTTTACCAGGGCGGAGGCCAAATCCCATATCGAGAAAGCCGGCTACTCCAATGTTTCTGGCCTGATCAAGGACAAAAATGGGATTTGGCGCGGGACTGCGACCAAAGGCGGCCAGAATGTAAACGTAGCTCTCGATTATCAAGGGAACGTTGTCGGGCGATGAGCTTGCGTTTCTGACGTGTTTTGGCTTTCCACAATTTTTAGGGAAGTACGATGACCCAAACTGTTAGCGCTCTCTACGACAACTACGATGCCGCGATCTCGGCGGTCGACGCGCTCGAATCAGCCGGCATCCCGGCGGCCGATGTCAGCATGGTTTCGAACAACGTCGATAATCGGTACGCGAAGGATCGCCCGAGCAACGCTGGCGAGGATGCCGGCAAGGGCGCCGGCATCGGCGCCGTGGTCGGTGGCGTCGGCGGCCTGCTGACCGGGCTTGGCCTGCTAGCGATTCCGGGGGTCGGACCGGTGGTCGCGGCCGGTTGGCTGGTGGCGACTGCTGCGGGAGCCGCGACCGGAGCGGTCGTCGGCGGCGCGGCGGGTGGACTGGTGGGCTCGCTGACCGGCGCTGGCGTACCCGAGCGCGATGCGCATTTCTACGCCGAGGGGGTGCGCCGCGGCGGTACTTTGGTTACCGCGCGCGTGGCCGACGCGCATGCGCCCGCGGCGCGTGAGATCCTGCAGCGCGCCCAGGCGGTCGACCCTGCCGTCCGTGGCGCGGTCTATCGGGAGAGCGGCTGGACGTCGTTTGACGAAAACGCGCCGCCCTACACGCCCGAGGAGGTCGCGGCCGAGCGTCGCCGCTATATCGGCCAGGATATCTAGCGCCGGTCGCACAAAAATGGTCGCCGGTATAGAGAAACTCTCGGACCCCGCAGACGTTTGAAGCTGGCCGCCGCACCGAGCGCGGTTCGCAGAAAGGAATTGGAAAATGCCGAAGGAAGAACACACAAAGGCCGCCGAGCATCACGAGAACGCGGCAAAGGCGCATCGCACCGCCGCCGAGCATCATGGCAAGGGCGAGCACGATACGGGCCATGAGCATTCGACCAAAGCGCATGAACATTCGGCCCAGGCGCATCGCCAATCGACCGACGCCCATCATAAGAGCGGGGAGGCCCGGACCAAGAAATAGCATCCGGCTCGCCGGGACAGCATGCCTCGGCCGTCCGAGCTTAGCTTGGCTCGGGCTACGTGACCGGCGGACAGTCGCCCAATCCCGGCGCCGCGCCGCGTCGCCGATTGACCACATCCGTTCAAAGCTATCGAAATTGGAAATGGAAGCCCCTGAGCTGGAACGGCGACTCGCGGCGATCCTGGCTGCGGATGTCGAGGGCTATAGCCGTCTCATGCACGCCGACGAGGAAGCCACGATGGCGACCTTGTCGGCGCGGCGCATGGCGATCGACGATCTGATCAGCGTGCATCGCGGTCGGATCGCCAATACTGCCGGCGATAGCGTGCTGGCGGAGTTCGCCAGCGTGTTGGACGCGGTCTCCTGCGCAATCGAGATCCAACAGGCGCTGGCGCAGGGGAACGAGGATGAGGCGCGCCTCCCCATGCGGCTGCGCATCGGCATCAATGTCGGCGATGTCATGGTCAAGGACGGCGACATCTTCGGCGACGGCGTCAACATCGCGGCCCGGCTGGAGGGGCTGGTCAAGGGCGGGGAGATCTGCGTATCGCGGGGCGTGCGCGACCATCTGCGTCACCGCGGCGGGATGGTCTTCGAGGATCTGGGCGAGCAGCGGGTCAAAAACATCGCCCACCCGATCCGAGCATTTCGCCTGCGCCTCGACGAGGACGCCTCGGACCGGGAAATCCTAGCGTCCGACGAAAGCATCGGGGACGTCGAGCCGCCATCCGCGCTGGCGGGACCTACCGAAATCTCTGCCGACCACGAGGTCGCGCTCGAACTGGCGTTTTGGGAGAGCGTCAAGGACGGCAGCGCGGCCGAGCTCGACACCTATCTCGAGCAATATCCGCACGGCGCTTTCGCCTCGCTGGCCCGAACTCGTCGCGATGGCGCCGCGAAGGTCGCAGCGTCTAGCCAGCCGCCGAATTCGACCGCGGAAGCGGTCGCAGACCCTCTCGATCTTGCCTTTTGGGAATCGGTCAAGGACAGCGACCGGCCCGAGGAGCTCCAAGCCTATTTGGATCAACACCCCAATGGGCACTTCGCTGGCCTGGCCCGAGCTCGCCTTCCCGCTCTGCGCGGCGGCTGAAGCTCCCCGCTCAGCAGCCGTAGCGGCGCTGGCGTTCCTGGAACGAGCGGATCGCCCGCAGAAAATCGATCTTGCGCAGCGCCGGCCACAACACGTCAGTGAAGTAGAACTCGCTATGCACGCTCTGCCATAAGAGAAAGCCGGATAAGCGGATTTCTCCGCTGGTGCGGATAATCAAATCCGGGTCGGGCAGCCCGGCGGTATAGAGATGCCGGGCGATGGCCTCGGGGGTGACCCGATCGATGGCCTCGGTCAATGTCGTGTGCTCGGCGGCCAGGCAGGCGAGCAGCGCGCGCACCGCGTCGGCGATCTCCTGCCGGCCGCCATAGGCGACAGCGATGTTCAGCTCGAGCCCGTCATATCCGGCGGTGGCGCGCTCGGCCGCTCGGATCGCGGCGAGGACCGGTTGCGGCAGCATCTCCAGGCAGCCGATCGCGCGCACCCGGACCCGCCGGCGATGGATCGCCGGATCGGCGGCAAGTGCTGTGAGCTTGGCTTCGACCGAGGCCAGGATGCCGGAGACCTCGGCCGCCGGTCGGCGGAAATTCTCGGTCGAGAACACCCAGAGGCTAACGGTCGGAATAGCGAGCTCAGTGCACCACTCCAGCACCTCGTCGAGCTTGCCGGCGCCCAGGTCATAGACCGCCCTGGGTTCGGTGACGCCAACCGCCCGGCCGTGCCGGCGGTTGCCGTCGAGGATGATGCCGATATGACGCGGTCGCGCGTGCTGCCGCAGGCTGCGGACCAGCGTGCGGGCATAGAGAAAATAGATCAGGCGGAGCATCGGCCGCAGCGCAGCGTTCCCCCAGCGCCGGGTAGCGCCGGTCTCCGCGCTACGGGCAGCGGTCGGTGAATTCGCTAAGATTATGGCGAGGCGATGACCAACCGGTTAAGCCGACGCTGTCGATCGGGCTGGCGCCAGCGACACGACCCCCGGCGCAAGAGCCGAGAACCCGGTCGCGGCTGCTCCAGATCGGCAAACGCGGCGCCGACCTTCATCGGCGCCGAGGCGCACATCAGACAATCGACAAGGATGCTCGGCAGGCCGGGCGCTTCCCACCGCCGATTTCGCCCGCGCGCGGGGAGCTGATTTACGCCCCCGGCGGAGAATTGCGCGCCGCTGCCTTGACCGCGCGGCTCGCCCGACCGATTAGCGGACGTAGCGCAAGCTGATCGCGCCGATGCCGGCGGCGATGTTGAGCCCAGTGTTGCCCTCAATGCTGACCGGCTGTAGCGAAATCGTTCGATTCGAGCCGCCGATCAGTACGTTGGCGCCGGCTCCAACGCCGACTGTCGCGCTGCCGGTTGCGCCCACATAGCTGCCGGCGAGCACGCCCGGTCGCCACATTGGCGGTCGGCGCGAACACCGCCCAAACCAGCACCCCGCCTTGAGTATAGCCGATGTCGACGCCGAATTTGGAGATGCTGCCGGCATAGTGCGCATAGTGGCCGGGACCGCCGGAGAACACGCAATGGAGCGCCTTCGACGAACCGAAGATAAACCCCCAACCCGCGGCGACGTTGCAACTCAGGGTTCCCGACCCGCACTCCCGCCTGCGCCAAGGCCGGCGTCCCCTGCGCCGAAAGGCCGGCTGCCAGACCGATCGCGCCGATCGCCAAACCAACTTTTTTGAGCATTCCGGTGACCCCAATTCGCGGGACAATCCCCGCCGCGCGCATCTTGCCTGCTTCCGCGCCGATTGGCTATGGTCAGCGCGCCGCACCCGTACGGTTTTTCCACCTCGAGTTTCAGGCTGGCCCTGCCCAACCAAAACGTTTGTCGCCAGCACACCCGGTCGAGCGGCCGGGACCCGGCGCAGAGGCCGCCGCGGCGTCGGCGAGTTATCCCTTTTCGCCCGCGGCAGGGTCTGCTACTAGATACGTTATAATATATCGTAAGCCGTAGCCCCATGCGCCATCTCGTTATCGGCTTCATGGTTTTGGTCGTCGCTGCTTCCACCGCGGCGGCCGAGCCGATCAGAGTCGTCGCCGCCGAAAATTTTTATGGCGACATCGCCCGGCAGATCGGCGGCGGCGGGGTCGCGGTGGTCAGCATCCTCGACAACCCGGACCAGGATCCGCACGAATTCGAGGCAAGCCCGTCGACGGCGCGGGCCTTTGCCGAGGCCAGGGTCGTCATCGTCAATGGCGTCGGCTACGATCGGTGGGCGACCAAGCTCTTGAGCGTCTCGCCATCGCCGTCGCGCGCGGTCGTCAGCCTGGCGACGCTGCTCCACAAGCAAACCGGCGCCAATCCGCATCTGTGGTATGATCCGGCCACGATACCGGCCCTGGCCAAGACCCTCGCCAGCCTGTTTGCGAAGCTCGACCCGGACCACCAGGCGGACTACGCCCGGCGCCTGGCGATGTTTCAACAATCGCTCGAGCCGCTCGCCGCGCGCATCGCCGAATTGCGCGCCAGATATTCCGGGACGCCGGTGACCGCGACCGAGCCGGTGTTCGGGTACATGGCGGCGGCCCTAGGCCTCGACATGCGCAATCTCAACTTCCAGCTCGCGGTCATGAACGATACCGAGCCCGGCCCCGCGGCGATTGCAGCCATCGAAAAGGATCTTCGATCGCGCGCGGTCAAGGTCTTGCTCTACAACAGCCAGACCAGCGAAGCTCTGACCCGGCGCATGCAGAACATCGCGGCGCAATCGGGCGTGCCGGTGGTCGGCGTCAGTGAGACCGAGCCGCCGGGAAAGGATTACCAGGAGTGGATGCTATCGCAGCTCGGCGCGCTCGACCGCGCGCTGGCTCGCTAGATGAGCCGGCGATCGAATTCGACCGGGTGACGATCGCACGCGGGGCGCGCAGTGTTCTCAGCGATATCAGTCTGGCGATCCGGCCCGGCGAGTTCGTTGCCGTCCTCGGTCCGAACGGCGCCGGCAAGACCACATTGCTGCAGGCCGTCCTGGGGCTGCTGCAGCCGGTCGCCGGCGACATCAGGGTATTCGGGACCATGCCCCGGCGCGGCAACCGCGCGGCCGGATACCTGCCGCAGCAGCGCATAGCGGTCGCCGACCTGCCGCTGCGCGGCTGGGATTTTGTTGCCAGCGCGTTGCATGGCGAGCGTTGGGGGCTGCCGCTGATCGGCGGCAACGGCCGGCGTCAGGTCGACCAGGCGCTCGAAACCGTGGCCGCCGGCGCTCTTGCCGCGCGGCGTCTGCGCGAATTGTCGGGCGGCGAATTGCAGCGGCTGCTTCTGGCTCAGGCGTTGCTCGGCCGGCCGCGGCTGCTTATTGCTGGACGAACCGCTGATCAGCCTCGATCCGCATTTCCAGCAGGCGGTCGTCGCCCTGGTCAAAGAAATCCAGCAATCGTGGGGCATTACCGTGCTGTTTACCGCACACGACCTGAACCCGCTGCTCGGCGCGGTCGATCGGGTGCTTTATCTGGGGCACGGGAACGCCGCCCTCGGCCGCGTCGACGAGGTGATCACCGGCGAGGTGTTGTCCGCCCTTTACCGGATGCCGATCGAGGTGCTGCGGATAGACGGGCGCATTCTGGTCGTGGCCGGGCACGGCCCGGTTGAGACCGAGGCCCACCGCCACGATGCCCATAAACAAAATGTTTGAATACGATTTCATGCGCACCGCCTTTATGGCTGGCGGGGTGGTGGCGATCGTCGCCGGGGCGGTCGGGTATTTTCTGGTGCTGCGCAACCTGGCCTTCGCCGGCCATGCGCTATCGCATGTCGGCTTCGCCGGCGCCACCGGCTCGGTCTTGCTCGGCATCGGCGCGCTGTGGGGGCTGCTGGCCTTCACCTTGGCCGCGGCGGTGGCGATGGGCGTCCTCGGCGACCGGCTGCGCAACCGCGATGTCGCGGTTGGCGTCATCCTGTCTCTAGCGCTCGGTTTCGGCGTGCTTTTTTTGTACCTTTATACCGCCAGCGCGAGCGAGGCGACCGCGATCCTATTCGGCAATCTGCTGGCGGTCAGCCGCGACACCTTATGGGGATTGCTGACGATGGCCGTCATCGGCCTCTTGGGGCTCGCGCTGGTGGCCCGGCCCTTGCTGTTCGCCACCCTCTCGCCCGAGCTGGCCGAGGCCAAGGGCGTGCCGCTGCGTCTGGTCTCGGTGCTGTTTCTAGCGATTGTCGCGGTCGCCGTCGCCGAGGCGGCGCAGGTCGTCGGCGTACTCCTGGTGTTCGCGCTGATGGTCGGCCCGGCGGCGGCCGCGCAGCGACTGGCCTCACGCCTCTATTGGGGGGTCGCCCTCTCGGTCGTGCTCGCCCTTGCCGAGACCTGGGGCGGCATCGCCCTCGCCTACGCGACCGATTGGCCGACCACGTTCTGGATCGTGCTCGCTGAGCTGCCTCGTCTATTTCCTCAGCTTTCTTACCTATGCGGATGCGCGGGCGCTCCGCGCATAGGTTCGGGGGGGGCATCAACGGCGCGTCCTCTAACCTTGCTTGAAGTGCTGCGCCTCCGATGGTCAGCTTCGACCGATCGAGCAGGCGGGTCCGGTAATGATTGCGGACTGATGGGGTCTGAGGAAGCGTATTTTGTCCGACGTTGCTCCCGCTCAGCCCGCCTACGCCTATTTCGGGAATCTCGCTCACGCCCGCTGGTCGGGCGGCAATTGCAGGCGGTAGCCGACGCCCAATTCGGTCAGGATGTGGGTCGGCCGGGTCGGGTCGGGTTCGAGCTTTTGCCGCAATCCGCGGATGAAGACGCGCAGATACTGCACCTCGTCGGCCTGGGCCGGCCCCCACACCTCGCGCAGCAGATGGCGGTGGGTCAAGACCTTGCCGGCGTGCATGACCAGGTGGCGCAGGAGGTCGAATTCCTTTGGCGACAGCCTGACCTCGCGGCCGCCCCGGCTGACGTGCCGGCGCACCAGATCGACCGCGAGCTCGCCCGAGACAAAGACCGGCAATTCGCCCTGCGCCTGAAAGGCATGGCGCAGCGCCGCGCGCAACCGGGCCATCAGCTCGGCCATGCCGAACGGCTTGCCGACATAATCGTCGGCGCCGAGATCGAGGGCCTCGACCATCGCGCGCTCGTCATGGCGCGCCGATAGCACCACGATCGGCACTTGCGAGGTCTTGCGGATCTCGCCGATCATCTCGATCCCGCTCCGGTCCGGCAGGCCCAGATCGAGGATCAGGAGATCGGGGTTCTCGGTGGCGAGAGAGCGCAGGCCGGCGGCGGCGTCTTCGGCTTCAGCGACGCGGTAGCCGGCAGCGACGAGAGTCGTGCGCAGCAGCCGGCGGATCGGCGGTTCGTCATCGATGACAAGGACGGTCGGTGCGCTAGCCATGCGTCCCCTTAGCCATGCGCCAGGGCCGGTTGCTGTGCGGCGCCGATTTCGGGCGCCACCGGCATACGGATGGTCAACACCGCGCCCGAGCGGTCGCGGCGGTTGCGGGCAACGATCCAGCCGCCCAGCGCCTCGACAAAGCCGCGGCAGATCGCCAGCCCCAGCCCGGTGCCGGCGCGGCGCCGGTCCTGCGCCTGCACCCGATAGAATTTGTCGAAGATGCGTTCGAAATCGGCAGGCGGAATCCCCGGCCCCTCGTCGACAACCTCGATCTCGACCAGCTCGCCATCGCGGCTGGCTTTGACCTCGATGCGGCTGCCGGGCGGCGAGTATTTCGCCGCATTGTCGAGGAGGTTAAACAGGACCTGCTCGAACAGCACCGCATCGAGCCGCAGCATCGGCAGTTCGGGCTCTACGTCGACTTCGACATGGTGGCGCGCGAGCGACGCTTCCGGCGCGCTGCAACGCCGCGCCGATGATCTCGCCGACATCGATCAGGTCGAGCTTCAACTCGATCGCGCCTGATTCGAGCCGGGTCATGTCGAGCAGATTGGCGACGAACCGGTTCAGCCGCTCGGCCTCGTCGTGCAAGGTCGCCAGCAATTCCTCGCGTTCCGCGGCGCCGTATTTCTCCGGGTAGCTGCGCAGGCTCGAAACCGCGCCGATGATCGAGGCGAGCGGGGTGCGCAGATCGTGCGAGATCGAGGTCAGGAGCGCCGCGCGCAGCCGCTCGGTTTCGGCCAGCACCCGCGCTTCGTCGAGCCCCTTGGCAAGCGAAATGCGCTCGATCGCCACCGCCGCCTGATCGGCGAGCGCGTCGAGCAGCCGCCGCTCGTCGGGGGTCAGCAACGGCCCCGGCGTTTCGCGGTCGATGCCGATCACGCCGACCGGGCCGCTGCCGGTGCGCAACGGCAAAAACAGCCGCTTGCCGCCGGGGAGCGTATCGGCGCCGCGCCCGGCCGCGCGGTTATGCTCCCAGGTCCAGCGCGCCGCCGCCATGTCGGCATCGTCGAGCCGGTCTTCGGGCGGGTAGCCCGAGGTGACCTCGAGCCCTTCGCCATCCTTGAGCGGCATCAACAGCACGATGCGCACATTCAGCATCGCGGCGATCTGATAGGCCGTCGCCCACAGTAGATCGTCGAGCGCGCCGATGCCGGCGACCTTGCGGCTGAAGGCGTAAAGCTCAGCCGTCGTCTTGGCCCGCGCCCGCGCGCTGACCACCTGTCGGCGCGTCGCCGCGGTCAGATTGCTGACGATGACCGCGACGATCAGAAAAAAGAACAGGGCGACGACGTTTTCCGGATCCTCGACCGTAAAGGTGTAGAGCGGCGGCAGAAAGAAGAAGTTGTAGGCGAGCACGCTGAGCGATGCAGGCGAACAGCGAGGGCAACAGGCCCCAAACCACGGCCGCAGCCAGGACCGCGGTCAGGAACACCAGGGAGATGCTCTGCACCGCGACGAATTCCTTGAGCAGCAGGCCGATGCCGAGGGCGATCGCGACGGCGGCCGGCGCTGCCGAGATAGGGGCCGAGGCGCGCCGTTTCGGCGGTCGGGCGGGTCGCGACCGATTTGGCCGGAACCGGTTCCTCGGCCTCACCCGAGATCACGTGCAGGCTGATCTGGCCGCTCTTGCGCATCAGCTCGCGCACGACCGAGCCGTGCACGATCTCGAACCAGCGCGAGCGCGCTGATTTGCCGATCACGATCTGGGTGATGTTGTTGTCTCCGGCATAGGCGACGAGCTCGTCGGCGATGCTGCGCCCCGGAATGGTGATCGTCGACGCCGCCGAGGCGCTCGGCCAGGCGCAGATGATCGGCGACCCGATCGCGTTCGGCGTTGTTGAGCCGCTGGGTGCGCGCGGTCTCGACATAGATCGCGGTCCACGGCACCCGCAGCCGATCGGCGACCCGCCTCGCGTAGCGGATGAGCCCCGCCGTGCTCGGCGCCTCGCTGACGCAGACCAGCACCCGCTCGCCGGCCGGCCAAGGCCCCGAGATCGCATGCTCGCGCATGTGCGAGAGCAACTGCTCGTCGACCCGCTGGGCGGTGCGGCGCAGGGCCAGCTCGCGCAACGCGGTCAGATTGCCGGTCGAGAAGAAATGGCGGACCGCGCGCTCGGCCTGCTGCGGCACATAGACCTTGCCCTCGTGCAGGCGCTTGATCAGGTCCTCAGGCGACAGATCGATCACCTCGATGTCGTCGGCCTGATCGAGCACGCTGTCGGGCACGGTCTCGCGCACCCGGATCCGGGTGATCCGGGCAATCACGTCGTTCAGGCTCTCGACATGCTGGATGTTGAGCGTGGCGAATACATCGATGCCGGCGGCGATCAGCTCCTCGACATCGAGATAGCGCTTGGGGTGGCGGGTGCCGGGGGCGTTGGTGTGGGCCAGCTCGTCGACCAGCACGAGCTGCGGGCGCCGCTTCAGGATCGCGTCGAGATCCATCTCGGCCAGCAGGTGGCCCTTGTAGTCGACCTGCTGCCGGGGAATGGTTTCGAGGCCGTCGAGCAATGCCTCGGTCTCGCGCCGGCCGTGCGGCTCGACGATGCCGATCACGACATCGACCCCCTCGCGCCGCTTGGCCTGGGCCGATTGCAGCATCTCATAGGTCTTGCCGACGCCCGGGCGCCGCCCCGAGAAAGATCTTGAGCCGGCCGCGCCCCTCCTGCCTGGCCGCCGCCAGCAGCGCCTCCGGCGACGGTCTTCCCTCGCGCTCGCCCATGAGCCCAGCCTAGCTCATTTGCCCGGCGCTGTTGAGGTCTGCGTGTGAGGGTGGCGGGCGGCGCGCGCTCCCGGCGGCCCTTTCCGAACAGCGGGCATTTTGCGGCAATCTGCCGGGCGCGGCCGAACCCGGTTTCCGCGGCCCGATCCGGCGCGCTATAGTATGCACGGAATTTTTGGGAGGAGTGCCGGGCTATGGCTGCGATCGAAGGCGTTGCGCTGGATTGCCTCGAAGGCGTGCGGGTTGTCGACTTCACCCAGTTCGAGGCGGGGCCGTCCTGCACCGAGGCGCTGGCCTGGCTCGGCGCCGAGGTGGTCAAGATCGAGAACCCGAAGACCGGCGATCCCGGCCGGCGGCTGCGGCCCGGCCATCCCGATGATGACCCCTGGTATTTCCACCAGTTCAACGCCAACAAGAAATCCCTGACGCTCAACCTCAAATCGCCGCGCGGGCTCGAAATCGTCAAGGAAATGCTGAAAAAGGCCGACATCACGATCGAGAACATGGCGCCCGGCACGATCGAGCGGCTGGGCCTCGGCTATGACGCGGTCAAGAGAGATCAACCCGCGCATCATCTATTGCCAGGTCAAAGGCTTTGGCGAGGGCAGCCCGTACGAGAAGAACCTCGCCTTCGACATGATCGCGCAGGCCGCGGGCGGCCCGATCAGCGTCACCGGCGAGGCCGACCGGCCGCCGGTCAAACCCGGCCCCTCGTTCGGCGACACCGGCACCGGCATGCTGATGGCGATCAGCATCCTCGCCGCCTTGCGCCAGCGCGACCGCACCGGCAAGGGCAGGCGGCTGCAGGTGGCGATGCAGGACGCGATGATCCATTACATGCGGGTGCCGTTTTCGCGCACCCAGCTCAGCGGCAAGGCGCAGCTGCGCGGCGGCAGCAGCCGGTCGAGCGCGCTGTTGGCGCCCTCGGCCTTGTACCCGTGCAAGCCCGGCGGGCCGAACGATTACGTCTATGTCTTCACCAGCCGCGCCAATCCCGAGCATTGGACGCGCCTCCTCAAGGTGATCGGCCGCGAGGATCTGATCGGCGACAAGCGCTACGACACCGGGCCGGCGCGCGGCCAGCGCGTCGACGAGGTCGACGAGATCATCGCGCCAATGGACCCGCCAACATACGAAAGAAGAGGCGATGAAGATCATCGGCGCGGCCGGCGTGCCGGCGGGCGCGGTGTTCGACACGCTCGAGCTCCTAAACGATCCGTCGCTCGCAGAACGCGCGATCATGCAGACGATCGAGCACCCGACGACCGGTAAATTGACGGTTCCGGCCTGGCCGGTGCGCTTCGACGGAGCGCCCCCCAAGGTCGAGCCGTCGCCGCTCTTGGGTCAGCACAATGCCGAGGTGCTGCAGCGAATGGCTCGGCATCGGCGCCGCCGAAATCGAGGCCTTGCGCAGCCGAGGGGATCGTCTGACCTCGCGGAACAGACCCCACGGGAACCGCGACAGGATGCCCTAAGGTCAGTCGGTGGGCTGAAGGCCCGCGGGCGAAGCCAGGAAGGCGGCGACCGGGCGAAAAGGGCACCGACCAGTGACGTCTGGCGGCGGAATAGGCTGCGCTCCTGCGCCCAACGCGTGGCTGCTTTGCGCGTCGAGAACCCCGGCGCAAGGAATATGAATGACGGCGACGGCGACTCCCTCGAAGCTCCCGTTGTGGCGCACCATCGGACAAGCCTACGCGGCATGGGCGAGGAACTTTCCCGATCTTGTCCGCACCTGTTGAGGCATTGAGAAGTAACTGATGGCTCCCGTTTTGGCGATTTGGATGTGGTGGCAAGAGCGGCACGTTGCGGACATCATGCACGCTGGCCACCCGTTCGCCGACTCTAGCCCACTGCTCACCATGGTGATGCAAATCATCCGATTTGGCGGGTGATCATTCTGTCGGCGCTTATTTTCATTGTCCGCGTGATTTTGGCGTGGCTACACGCCTGCTGCATTCAGGGACGGCATCCGGATGCCCCTGTCGTCTATTTGCGGCTTCGACCATCAACCGATTCCCGCCGGCTATGCGATCTGGCTTTTTAGGATCGCGGTAGCTCATGTGGCGCCAAGCTATCTCTGATAGATGTACGAGATAGATGGCTATTCCCGGAGTCGATCAACGGGACCAGCGTCTGAGTAATCGGGACATGGCGGTCATTATACATGGCCAGCCTGGGATCGGTCATCGCCGTCTTTGATTGCTGCGCGGCTATCGTTGCATTGCCGGGAATAGCGTTAGGGCGCGACGATGTCACGTTACGGTACCGCCTGGAGGGCCAGCAGACGCAACACCTGGCGGATGTATATGGGCTTACTTTTACTGACGTCTCGCCGAGGACGGTAAATCCTGGCGATGGATACCGACTCTGGCGGTAGTTCAGCCGATCATCGTGGAAGCTGGTTATCACTGGCCGATGGCAGGAATGCTCTGAATTCCCGGTGGCATGATAAGTGGTCGGCATGCTCTCAGCTTGCCTACCGAGCATTTCTTCGAGCGCCGAGCGATCGAGCGCACCCAGGTAATAGGCGGCGCCGCTGGTCTCGGCGCCCCAGGCGGAAAGCGCGACCGTCGAGAGCGCCGCGCGTCAGAAACGCGGTCGGTCGGCGTGGCAAAAGCGGAAGAGGCCTACCCCATCCCCAGCCTTCGGGAGGCGAGGCGGGCGCCTTCGGCTAAGGCGCGCAGCTTGGCCCAGACCACGTCCTCGGCGACCCGGCCCATGCCGGCCGAGGTGTCGAAGCCGCAATCGGTGCCGGCGATGACCCGCTTCGGGTCGCCGACGACTTGGGCGACGCGCTCGATGCGGTCGGCGACGGCCTCGGGGTGCTCGACGAAATTGGTCAGGCTGTCGATGACCCCGGCGACCAGGATCTGGTCGTCGGCCAGCGGCTGCTTCTCGAAGACCTTGTATTCGTGGGCGTGGCGCGGGTTGGCGAACGGCAGGAAGAAGGCGCCGACCTTGGCCTGCCGCAAGATCGGCAGGATGTCGGCGAGCGGCACGTCGCAATCGTGCGGCCCCTCGTAATTGCCCCAGCAGACATGGAGCCGCACCCGGTCGGGCGGGATGTTTTCGAGTGCCGTGTTGATCGTCGCCACCACCCGCTCGACAAAGCCGAGGAAATCGCCGAGCGGCCGGTCCTGGTAGGAGAGATGGCGTTCGAGCGCCAGATCGGGGCAGTCGAGCTGTAAGAGAAACCCGGCATCGACGATCGCTTCGTATTCCTCGCGCAAGGCCACGCCGAGGGCGTCGAGATAGGCCGCCTCAGTGTCGTAATGCTCGTTCTTCATCGCCCCGGCGATGATGCCGGGCGAGGGCGCGGTCACAAACGCCTCGGCGAACCGGGCGCCGGCGTCGTCGAGCGCCGCGCGGAAATCGGCGCATTCCTTCTCGACGGCGCTGCGCCCGAGATAGCGCACTTCGCCGATCGCCTTGGGCGGCCCCATGTTGCTGACCGCCTCGCGGGAGGCAAGTTGCGCCTCCATGATCGCCTTGAAGATCGGGTAGCGCAGCGCGTCGGCGCGGGTGCGCCGCTGCCACGACCCGCCAAACCCGCTCATCCGGTGGCGGATATGCAGAAAAAAGCCCTCGCGCTGCTGCTCGCCATTGTTGGCGATGTCGACGCCGGCCTCGGCCTGCTGGCTAACGATCGCGCGCAACGCCGCTTGCCCCAAGCGGTCGAGCTCGGCCGGATCGACCGATTCGCCGCGCGCCCGGCGGATGTGGAGCCGGGTCAGCTCGGCCGGCCGCGGCAGGCTGCCGGTGTGGGTCGTCAGGATCCGTTCGTCGCTGCGGCGCATGGTCGCTCCATTCGGCTGGATCGCGGCATTTGCCCGAGCTTAGCGCGAAAGCCGCGGGGCGCGAGACACGCAATCGCCAACAAGCCGCTTGTCGGCGGGCGGTTCGCCTCATACAGTAGCGCCTTCGTCTCAACAACTGAAAGGAGGTGATCCTGTGTCTGACCATCAACCGCGGTCGTCCGCCGCCGTGACCAGGATCCCCGCTTCGGTGGAGATCCGCGCCTGACTGAAGGCGCCGGCTCGCGGCCGCGATCGGCCGCCGGTGTTTGGGTAAGGAAGGGCCGTCCCTCGGGGCGGCCTTTCTCATTCGCGCCTCGCGATTTGCCGTAACCTCGGGTTCGGCGTTGCCCGCTTGGCCGCTCTCGAGCGAGGGCTTAAAACAGCCTCGCCCCCGCCCGCTTTCCCAAGGAGCGACCGCGATGCCCGACACGATGACGACCAATTCGCCGATCATCGCCGCCTATCGTGCGGCGACGCCGGGCTCGGCGGCGGCGGCGGCAAAGGCCAGCCAGCTGTTCCCGAGCGGGATCACCCACGATTCGCGCTACATCGAACCCTACGGCCTCTACATCGCCCGCGCCCAGGGTCCGCGCAAATGGGATGTCGACGGCAATTCCTATGTCGACTATTTCGGCGGCCACGGCGCGCTGCTGCTCGGCCATTCGCACCCCAAGGTGGTCGCTGCGGTGCACGAGCAGATCGAGCGCGGGACCCATTACGGCGCCAGTCACGAGACCGAGATCGCCTGGGCCGAATGGATCGTCAGGCTGGTGCCGTCGGCCGAGCGGGTGCGCTTTACCTCGTCCGGGACCGAGGCGACCCTGATGGCGCTGCGCCTCGCCCGCGCCTTCACCGGCAAGCCGAAGATCATCCGCTTCCGGCATCATTTCCACGGCTGGCACGACCACATGACCTCGGGCTTCGCCAACCATTTCGACGGCAGCCCGACCACCGGGGTGTTGCCGGGCGTCGCCGGCAATGTGCTGCTCGCCGACCAGAACGACGTCGCCGGGCTGGCGCGGCTCCTCGACCAGCATGACGATATCGCCGCCGCGATCCTGGAGCCGACCGGCGCCCATGGCGCCCGGCTGCCGATCGACCCGGCCTTCCTGCAGGCGCTGCGCGAGCAGACCCGGCAGCATGGCGTCTTGCTGATATTCGACGAGGTGGTGACCGGATTTCGCGTGTCGCCCGGCGGTGCGCAGGCCGAATACGGCGTCACCCCCGATCTGACGACGCTCGCCAAGATCCTCTCCGGCGGGTTGCCCGGCGGCGCGGTCGCCGGCCGCAAGGACATCCTCGACCTGTTGGATTTCCAGGTGACCAAGGCCGCCGAGCGCGAAAAGATCAACCATCCTGGCACCTTCAACGCCAACCCGTTGTCAGCCGCGGCCGGGGTGGCGGCATTGGCGATCGTCGGAACTACCGACGTCTGCGCGCGGGCCAACCAATATGGCCAGACCCTGCGCCGGCGGATCAACGAGGCGTTCGAGGAAGAGCGAGTGCCGTGGGCGGCCTACGGCACGTTTTCGATGCTGCACATCTTCACCAACCCCGATCGGGTCGCGATCACGCCCACCCGGTTCGACCCGCGCCAGCAATCGACGGAGAGCCTGACCGGCAACCGCCAGGCCGGGACCGTGCACAAATTGCGGCTGGCGATGATGGTCAACGGCGTCGATTTGAGCGGCAGCCCGGGCGGCCTTTGCTCCGCCACCCATGGCGAGCCCGAGCTGGAGGACACGCGTGCGCGCGATCGGCAAGACCGTGCGGATGCTGCGCCAGGAAGGCGAGATCTGAAAAGCTGTCGCAGCCGTCAATAATCTCCCTCAGCCAGCGCATTGACCATCTTTTGACGTTGCTCAGCTAGGCTTGTGCGACGGGCAGCGGAGCGGCGATGGCGGATGCGGCGATCTTGGCCGACAGGCTCGGCGCGGCGGCAGGCTTGGGTGGGCCCCGCTGGGGCACAAGGCTGCTCAAAGCAGCAGGCGCAGCCTACGCCGCCGAGGGCGAACGGCGCCTCTTATGGCTGCCGGTGCTGTTCGGCGCCGGGATCGGGGTTTATTTCTCGCTCCGTTTCGAGCCGCCGCTGTGGCTCGGGGCCGGCGCCACGATCCTCGCCCTCGGTCTGACCTTTGCGCTTAATCGGCGCCCGCTGGCCTGCGAGGCGGCGCTGGGGCTGGCCCTGTTCTGCGCCGGCTTTGCGCTGATCGGCGAGACCACCTGGGAGCGCCAGGCGCCGACTTTACAGCGCCGTCTCGGGCCGGTGGCGCTGACCGGGCGGGTGGTCGACATCGACTTGCTCGACCGCGGTTGGCGGGTCGTCGTCGCCCCCGATGCCCTGCCCGGGCTCGGTCCCGCCCAGCAGCCGCGCCGGGTGCGCGTGCACATCGCCGCGTCGAGCGACCTGCTCGTCCCCGGCGACCGGGTGGCCATGCGCGCGATGCTGTATCCGGTGCCGGGCCAGATCCTGCCGGGCGGCCACGACATGCAGCGCGAGGCCTATTTCGCGCGGATCGGCGGGGTCGGCTACAGCTATGGTCCGGCGCGCCGCATCGCCGGCGATATGTCCGACGGCAGTTGGCGCGAGCGGCTGCGCGATCTGCGCACCCAGATGTCGCGGCGGATCATCGCCGTGCTGCCCGGTTCGACCGGCGGGGTCGCCTCGGCGCTGATCACCGGCAAGCGCGGCGCCATCTCCGAGAAGGTCAAGACCGCGTTCCGCCAATCCGGGCTGCAGCACCTGTTGGCGATCGCCGGACTGCACCTTGGCCTGGTCGGCGGTTTCGTGTTTTTTACCGTGCGCGGCGGTCTCGCGCATGATCCCGTTTGTGGCGCTGCGCTATCCGATCAAAAAGATCGCGGCCGGGGCGGCGCTCGCGGTGCTGACCGGCTATTTACTGCTGTCGGGCGCGGCGATCCCGACCGAGCGCGCCTTTATCATGAACGGCCTCGTTTTTGCCGCGGTGCTGATCGACCGGCTGCGCATCTCGATGCGGATCTGCGCGCTGGCCGCGGCCTTTGTGCTGGCGATCGAGCCGGAGAGCTTTGTCGGGGTAAGCTTTCAGATGTCGTTCGGCGCGGTCGTGGCACTGATCGCGGTCTACGAAGCCTACGGCCAGCGCCTGGCCCGTCTGCTCCACCGTCCTTCGCTGCCGGGGCGGGTGCTGGGCTATGCCGGCGCCGTGGTGGTGACGACCGTGGTCGTGACCATCGGCACCGATCCCTTTTCGATCTATCACTTTCATCACATTGCACTCTATTCGCCGCTGGCCAATGTCGTCGCGGTGCCGCTGAGCGCGATCTGGACTTTGCCATGGGGGGTCGTCGCCTGCCTCTTGATGCCGTTCGGGCTCGAGCGAGTGGCGCTGACGCCGATGGGCTGGGGGATCGACGCGACGATCGAGGTCGCCCGGCTGGTTTCGGCGCTCCCCGGCAATGTGTGGCCAATGCCGCGCCTGCCGATGGCGGGGCTGGCGCTGGTTTCGCTCGGCGGGCTGTGGTTGTGCCTGTGGCGCGGCCGGTGGCGGCGCTGGGGCGCGCTGGCGATCGCCGCCGGGCTCGCCGGCATGGCGCTGACCCGGCCGCCCGACATCGTCATCGCGCATTTCGCGCGCTTCGTCGCGGTGCGCGGGCCGGACCAGAATTATTTCGTCTCGAGCGGCTGGGGCGAGCGGATGGACGGCTCGCTATTGGCCGAGGAGACCGGGCTGAAGCTGGCAGCCTGGCCGCAAGCGGGGCCGCAGAGGCGGGCTCGACTGCGCCGCCGATCGCTGCCGCTATTCGGTGCGCGGCCGCACGGTCGAGATCGTCATCGGCGCTGCCGGGCTGCCGGTCGCGTGCAGCGGCGTCGATGCGATCGTCAGCCAAGCCTCGGGCGCGCCGCGCTGCCGCTCGGGACTGCCGGTGATCGACTGGCTCTATTGCTGGCGGCAGGGCGCCGTGGCGCTGTGGCTCGACCCCGGCGGTGTGGCGGTCGAGAGCGCCAACGGAAGTCGCGGCGACCGGCCCTGGGTCCCGCATCCGCAACGGCGGCGGCGATGGCCGGCGTCACACCCCTATTGATGGCGCTGATCGGAAAGCGCTTTGGTGGAGAGTTGTCCGCTCACTTCGCCGACATCATCGACCAGTACCAGGCGAAAAACTCCCGGTCGAGCGCGACCGAGCCCGTCACCGCCTCGGTGTCGCCGGCCTGGCGCAATCCTTCGGCCAAGCGTCCGTCCCGCCCCGTCGCCGGCGAAGCCGCGTCCCGCGCGGCGATGCGGGCCACTTCGATATCGGTGCGTTCAGCCGATTTCGGGATCACCCGCAGCAATGCCGCTTGGCGCTCTTCCACCAGCATCAGGCTGAGCGGCCCGAAGACGACGAAGTCGCCGGCCGCCGGGATCGTCGGTCAATAGATCGGGCGATGATTTCAGAAATTGCAGGGCGAGCTTCCAATTCCAATTGGTGCTGTGGCGGCTGCGCGCGCCGACCTCGCCGTCGCCGAGCCAGGCGGGCAGAGCGCCGGTCGCGACCGGACCGGCAGCAGCTTGATCGGGAGCCGGATTGGCCGCGGCGGCGCGGGACGGATCGACAAAGATCAGGCCGTCGCGGATGCAGACGGGATGGCTGGCGAGCCGCAGGCGCGCCGGGTCGATGCGCGCCGAGAGGTCGGGCTCCAGGAGCCGCCCGTCGAGCGAAAACTCCCAGCCGTGATAGGGGCACACCAGCCGCTCGCCGCTGCCCTCCTCGGCCTCGCAAATCGGATAGCCGGCATGAAGGCACACATTGCGCAGCGCATGGAGGCGGCCGTCGGCGCCGCGGGTCACCAGCAACGAGCGGGTCGCGACGTCGAAGCGGAAATAGCAGCCGTCGCCGGCGAGCCGGGAGTGATGGTCGGCGGCCACCCAGCTTCGCGCGAAGATCCGATCCCGCTCGGCCGCGAATACATCGGCGCCCTGCAGCAATTGCGGGTCAGCGGCGATCGCGCCGGCTGCGTCGAGCCGCTCGCCGATCGCGGCAACGCTCTGAGGAAGATCCATCTTTGGGGGTTCGCCGATTTGGTTCGATTATGTGGCGCAGACTGAACCCGATGCGGCAGCGAGGTCAAAAGGTTTCGTGCCGGGGCGTTGGGTCAGCCCCAGGGGCTGGGCTAGCGGATCGCCGGTCAGCGGATCGCGGGCAGCGCCGCCGCCGGTCGGGTCGCCTGGTTATTCCCGGTCGCCTTGTCGAGCGGCGCCACGTTGAGTTGCGATTGGGTGGCCGCCAGCTCGCGCGCCAATGCCTCGTTGCGCCGGCGGCAGCGCCTGAGCTCGCGCCGACGCCGGGCTCCGGCGGCCCAGGCCGTCACCGCGCCGACCAGAAAGCCGGCGATGATTGCGGCAAAGACCACCAGGTAGAGCGGCAGCCCGACGAGGAACGGCAGCGGCCACAGACCGAGCGACACGGCCTCTCGGTTGGAAGCGGCAAACAGGCCGAGGATGATCGCCACCCCGAGGATCGCGATCCAAGAGACGCCCCTCATCAGCCGGGCTCCGCCGGCGCCGGCGCCCGCTCGAGCCTACGGCGCACTCTGGTTCAAGCGGTCGCGCAGCTGCTTGCCGGTCTTGAAAAACGGGATGTGCTTTTCGGCGACCCGCACGCTGTCGCCGGTGCGCGGATTGCGGCCGAGGCGGGCGTCGCGGCGCTTGACCGAAAACGCCCCGAATCCGCGCAGCTCGACCCGGTCGCCGCGGGCCAGCGCCGCCGCGATCTCATCAAAGATCGCGGTGACGATGACTTCGACGTCGCGCTGGTACAAATGCGGATTGGCCTCGGACAGCCGTATCACGAGCTCCGATTTCGTCATTGCGATCGTCGCTCCACCCTCGCATGGCATTGGCAAAGGTGCCAAACCGCCGGCCGGCCGTCAAGCGACCGCCGGCGCTTCATCTTCGGCATGGAAGCGGCCCTTTCGCCAAAAACGGCACGGGAGCCGCTACTATGCTGAAGGGCGTTCAGCTCTTCTCTTCGGTGTCGCCCTGCCGATCGGCGTCCTGCCGGCGCGCGCGGTTGATCGCAGCGCCGAGAATGTCGCCGAGGCTGGCGCCCGAAATCCGACGAGCCGAACTCGGCCATCGCGCGCTTTTCCTCGTCGACCTCGCGCGCCTTGATCGACAGCCCCACCTTGCGCGTGGCCCGATCGATCGCAGTGACCTTGGCGTCGATCTTTTCGCCGACGGCGAACCGATCCGGCCGCTGCTCGCTGCGGTCGCGCGACAATTCCGACTTGCGGATGAAGCCGAGCAAGCCGTCGCCGACCGACACCTCGATGCCGCCCTCGGTGATGCCGGCAATCGTGCCGGTGACCACCTCGCCCTTGCGCAGCTTGGACATGCCGGCCTCGAACGGATCGGCTTCGAGCTGCTTGATCCCGAGGCTGATGCGCTCCTTCTCGGCGTCGACGTCGAGCACCTTGACCCGCACCGCCTCGCCCTTGCGGTAGTTGGCGATGGCGTCCTCGCCGGTGCGGTTCCAATCGATATCCGAGAGATGGACCATGCCGTCGATATCGCCGGGCAGACCGACAAACAGGCCGAACTCGGTGATGTTGCGGACCTCGCCTTCGAGCTCGCTGCCGATCGGATGCTCATCGATAAAGGCATCCCACGGATTGGCCAAGGTCTGCTTGAGCCCGAGGCTGATCCGGCGCTTTTGCGGATCGACGTCAAGCACCATGACCTCGACCTCCTGGCTGGTCGAGACGATCTTGCCGGGATGCACGTTCTTTTTGGTCCAGCTCATTTCGGAGACATGGACCAGACCCTCGACCCCCGGCTCCAATTCGACAAAGGCGCCGTAGTCGGTGATGTTGGTGACGCGGCCCTTGAACTTGGCGCCGGCCGGGTATTTGAGCTCGACGCCCTTCCCATGGATCGGCCTCGAGCTGCTTCATGCCCAATGAGATGCGCTGGGTCTCGGGGTTGAAGCGGATCACCTGGACCTTGACGTTCTGGCCGATGTTCAGCGCCTCGGAGGGATGATTGATCCGCCGCCAGGCGATGTCGGTCACGTGCAACAGGCCGTCGACCCCGCCCAGATCGACAAAGGCGCCGTAATCGGTGATGTTCTTGACGACGCCGTTCAGGATCTGGCCTTCCTTCAGGCTGGCGACCAGCTCCGAGCGCTGCTCAGCGCGGCTCTCCTCAAGCACGGCGCGGCGCGAGACGACGATGTTGCCGCGCGAGCGATCCATCTTCAAAATCTGGAACGGCTGCTGCGAGCCCAGTAGAGGCGTGATGTCGCGCACCGGGCGAATATCGACTTGGCTGCCCGGCAGAAAGGCGACAGCGCCGCTCAAATCGACGGTGAACCCGCCCTTGACCCGGCCGAAGATCACCCCGGTGACCCGCTCGTTTGCCTGAAAGCTCTTTTCGAGCAGGGTCCAGGCCTCCTCGCGCCGCGCCTTTTCGCGCGACAGCTGGGCTTCGCCGTTCTTGTCCTCCATCCGTTCGAGGTAGAC
This sequence comes from uncultured Alphaproteobacteria bacterium, assembly GCA_963814805.1. Lineage (GTDB taxonomy): Bacteria > Pseudomonadota > Alphaproteobacteria > ATCC43930 > CGMCC-115725 > AP-15. Next base: position 269,774 of record CAWFER010000023.1, read on the forward strand.
CTCGACGGTGTCGCCGACATGAAGCTCGGGCTCGCCGCCGCCGGCTGCGAACTCCTTGAGCGCGACGCGCCCTTCGGATTTGAGGCCGACATCGATCAGCACCGCGTCGTTTTCGACGGCGATGACCCGGCCCTTGACCACGGTGCCTTCGAGACCGTTGGCCATGCCCAAGGATTCATCGAGAAGTGCCGCGAAATTTTCCTTCGCCGACGCCTCCCCCATTTGCAGTTCTAAAGCCATTCCTTCTCCTTGAATGCGCGCGCGATGAGCCTGGCGGCGCGCTCGACCACCGCATCGGCATCGAGCGCCGTCGTGTCGATGATTTCGGCATCGGGCGCCACCGCCAGCGGAGCATCCCGGCGCCCGCTGTCGCGCGCGTCGCGTTCGATCAGATCTTGCAAGACGTCTTCGTATATAGCCGCGAGGCCACGGCCGCGCAACTCTTTGACCCGGCGTCCGGCGCGGATCGCGGCATCGGCGGTGATATAGAGCTTCACGTCGGCGGCCGGGCTGACAACGGTGCCGATATCGCGGCCGACCAGGATCGCGCCCTGCGTCGTCGGTGGCGGCTGTGCGGCGAAATCCTGCTGCCAGGCGAGCAGCGCCTGCCGCACCGCCGGGATCGCCGCGACGATCGCCGCGGCCGAAGTGACAGGCTCGGCATGCAGCCGCGGATCGGCGAGCAGATCGCGCGCGACCCGGCGCGCGGCTGCGGCCGCGGCCTCCGGATTTGCCGGATCGCCCCCGGCCTGCAGCACCAGCAAGGCGGTCGCGCGATAGAGCGCCCCGGTGTCGAGACAGGCCAAGCCGAAGCGTTCGGCGAGCACCCGCGCCAAGGTGCTCTTGCCCGAGGCCGCCGGGCCGTCGATCGCCACGACAAACCGCCCAGCCTGGCGGGCCCCGGGGTTCATCGGCTCTCGGCGATGTCGCCGCCGAGACGGTTTATCAGCGCCACGAAATCGGGAAAGCTGGTGGCGATCGGCGCCCCGTCGTCGATCTGCACCGGCCGCCGCGAGCTGAGCCCGAGCACGAGGAACGCCATCGCAATCCGATGGTCGAGCTGGGTCGCGATCATCGCCCCGCCTTCGGGCGGGCCGCCCTTACCCTCGACAATCAGATCGTCGCCCTCGACCGCGACATCGACGCCGCAGCTGGCGAGGCCGGTCGCGATCGCCGCCAGCCGGTCGCTCTCCTTCACCCGCAGCTCGGCGAGGCCGCGCATCGCGGTGCGCCCGTGCGCGCAGGCGGCGGCGATGGCGAGGATCGGGTATTCGTCGATCATTCGCGGCGCCCGCTCGGCCGGGATCTCGGCGCCGGTCAGCGTTCCGGCGCGGGCGCATAGATCCGCGACCGGTTCGCCGCCCTCCTCGCGCTGGTTCACCAAGGTTATGTCGGCGCCCATCTCACGCAGGCATTCGATGAGCCCCGAGCGCAATGGGTTGAGGCCGACGCCCTCGATCATGACCTCGGACCCTGGCACGATGAGGGCCGCGACCAGCGGGAACGCGGCCGAGGAAATATCGCCCGGTACGGCGATCGGCGCCGCGGCGAGCTCGGGAAAGCCCTCGACGGTAATGCGCTTGCCGCCGTCTTTGTCCGGCTCGGTCGTGACCGTCGCCCCGAAATGGCGCAGCATCCGCTCGGTGTGGTCGCGGGTCCCTTGCGGCTCGATCACCGTGGTCGCGCCCGGGGTGTTGAGCCCGGCCAGCAGCACCGCCGATTTGACCTGCGCCGAGGGCACCGGCAGCCGGTAGACGATCGGCGCCGGATCTGCGGCGCCGGTTACGGCGAGCGGCAGCCGCGCGCCCTCGCGGCACAGGAACCTTGCGCCAAACCGGCTCAACGGATCGACCACCCGGCTCATCGGCCGGCGCCGCAGCGAGGCGTCGCCGGTGACGAAGGCGGTCAGAGGGTGGGTCGCCAGGATGCCGAGCAGCAGTCGCGCCGAGGTGCCGGAATTGCCGAGATCGAGCAGGTTCTCGGGCTCGCCGAGACCGCCGATGCCGACCCCGTCGACGATCCACCGGCCATCGCCAGCCGGGGAAGCGGCGGCGCCGAGCGCGTTCAGCGCGGCGGCGGTGGCGAGCACGTCCTCGCCCTCGAGCAAACCGCTGATTTCGGTGCGGCCGACCGCGAGGGCGCCCAACATCAGCGCGCGATGAGAGATCGACTTGTCGCCGGGCACGCGGATCTTGCCGGAAAGCGGCGATTTGGGCCGCGCCGCGGTCAGCGGCCGAGGCGAAAGGGGGGGCCGAGGCGAGGGGGGTGGAGCGGGATGGGCCATGGCGGGCGGCAGGCCTCGAAAAGCGGGGTGGCGGTTGCGGCGGCGGCGCCGTCGGCCCATATGCGCAGACCGTCGGGCGCGCCGCCCTCGTGGGATTTGCTTTTGACAGGCTGATGCCGCTGTGGCAATGGCGCGTCGACCGACCCCAACAAACCGCTGATGGAGTTGATGGTGGCCAAGCCAGAATGGGGCGCCAAGCGGATCTGTCCAAGCTGCGGGACGCGCTATTACGATCTGACGCGCAAGCCCGTGATCTGCCCGAAATGCAGCACCCCGTTTGACCCCGAGGCGTTTTTGAAATCGCGCCGGACGCGCCCGGCTGCACCCGCCGGAGAAGGAAGCCGCACCCGTCGGCGCCGGCGAGCTCGATGCCGAGGTCGAGACCGAGGAGGCCGAACCCGCCGTCGAAGAAGAGGAGGCGCTGCCGATCGAGGAGGCCGAGGAGGAAGACGAGGAGCTGATCGAGGACGCCTCCGAGCTTGGCGAAGACGAGGACGACATGGCTGAGGTCATCGAAAATGTCGAGGAGGACGAACGCTGAGCGCGCGGCCGGGTGCGACGCCATTTTTTGCTTGCCGTCGCCGGGTGGCGTTCCTACTTTCGTTCGGCTGAAATCCGCGCCGCCCACGCCCAGGCCGACGGTGGCGGACCGTGGTTTGGGGCCATAGCTCAGCTGGGAGAGCGCTACAATGGCATTGTAGAGGTCACCGGTTCGATCCCGGTTGGCTCCACCAATCATGAAAAGGGCTTAGCCGGAAACGGCTAGGCCCTTTTCGCTGTTAATGTAAGGTCATGTTCCCCGGCAATCGATTTTCATCATGCTGTTCAATAGCTTATGTGACCGCGTGAAAATCCGCTTGTCACGGTTGTAGAGGTCAGCCGGCCTCGATCCGGTGGCTGGACCTGCCTGCGTCGAGGGCGGCATGGTGATGCATGGCTGAAGTGACGGCGACTGCCGGCCCGATGGGGACGCCCTTCCTGGCAGAGTCACCTCGCCTTGATGCACGCTTTGGTGTCCGCGGTGCCTGAGGCGCAAGTCTCGATCGCATCGATGCTCGTGAGCCAGCGACGCGCTGATCAGGTCGGATCAAATTCACGATCCTTGCTGGGGATCAACTCGTAGGGAAGGGCGAAGCCCGGCATCGCCTTGAGGCGTCCCGCCCAAGCCGCGAGATGGGGCCAGTTATTTATGTCGAAACCGCCTTCGGCCATAAACACCATGCGTCCCCAGCACCCGATATCGGCGATCGTGCAATAATCGCCGACTAGAAACGGTTGGTCCTTGACGGTGTCGTCGACAAAGGACAGCGCCGCCTCCGCACGCGGCCGAAACTCGGCGATCGTCTCCGGGTGGGAGGCGCGAAACCGTGCTGAGTGGCGTACCTTGGCGACGTAAGTTATGTGATCGGCTTCCCAGGACAGCCACTCGCGCGCCTGCCAACGCTGCTGCTCCGTCCGCCCCTCGAAATGCCCCGTCTCGCGCGCCAGGTAATCGAGGATCACATTCGATTGCAGAATTGTTAGGCCGCGGTGGCGCAACGACGGTACTACCCCCCAGCGGTTGATCGCCAAATATTCGGGCGTTCTCTGCACGCCTGTCTTTAGATTGACGGTGCGGAACGAAAACGCCAGCCGCGCCAACGCCAGGTAAAGCATCGGCTTGTAGCTCGAGCTCGAAGTGAAGCTGCCATACAGTGTCAGTCGATCCATCCAATTAGCCCCATTTGTTGGTTTTGTATCGGAGATCTTTTAGCCTCAACGATAGTGACGTAAAAGCCTTATATCCACCGTGTGGCGCTCTCTCGCTACCGTCGCTCACCGATAGCCTGGCAATTTCCGCAGCGGCGAAGAGGGCGCCGAGCGCCGGCTGCGGCGGGAAATATTCCGCCTCCGGCGTGCCCATCAGCGCGGTCTCAGGATCGCACCCCAGACCGAGCCGACCAGGTAGGCCGGCCAGGCGCCGCCGAAATCTCAGACGGCCCCGGCGACAATCGGCGCGGCGGTCTAGCCGAGCCGAGCGAAAAAGATGAATCTGCCGAGATGCCGGGCATCGCTTTCGGCAAACTGGGCGACCAGTGTCTGCGCGCCCGACCAGGCGAACGAGACCGCGGCCCCGCTGACCAATTGCAATAGCAGCAGCGCCATGAAGCCGGTCGCCAGCGGAAACAGCGGCGCCAACAGCATCCCGATCCAGACGCAGACGAGCGCGACAGCGCGCGTGCCGAAACGGTCCATCAAGGCGCCGACATGGATTGACAGAAATAGCCCGAGGACCGATCGGGCGCCCACCAGACGCCGATCTGCTCGGCGTCGAGCCTCAGCGACAGCCCGTAGAGCAGGATCAGGAATGTGAAAAAAATCGACATAGCCCACGCTGAACGGCGCGGCCAGGTAGAGCCAGACCGGCGGGCGGACGCCGCTCTCAGCCAAGGGTGCGGCGCGGGCCGCGGAGCGGGAGTTCATGCGTGCATCTTGCCATGCTTATCCGGCGTGCTTCATCGATTTGCCCCCGCATCGCAAAAGCGGCACCCTGTCGCGATTGGATCGCAGGAAGGAGCACGGCGATGAGCGAAGCTAGGCAGGAATCGGCGGCGCTGCCGGAAGCCTATTTCGATCGTACGCCGCAGCCGTTCGGCGATGGGCCGCCTGACCCGCTGGTCTACGACGCCGGGCCGCGGGCGCTGCGCCAGCGCACCGTCAACTTCGCGGCCAAGCGCCTCACCGACATGCGCTACGTCACGGGCCTCGACCGCGCGACCGCCGAGCAGCATTTCCGCTGGCGGCCGGCAGCAGCGCCGGGCGGGCTCGGGTTTCGCGCCGCCCCCGACGGGCAGAGCAAACTGGCCGATGCCCATGCCCGCGGCGACATCGTCATCGACATGGACGATGCCGACCGGCGTGTGACCGTCCGCTGGAACAACTCTGGCCTTGGCGAGACGGTGGTCGGCGCAGCGATCGCGCGGCCGGGTTATGGCGGCATCGTCCTGGGGCCGCATGCGGGGCTGCGGTTCGATCCGCAGCCGGTTTCCCGTCAGCGGCCGGAGCCCCGACGGGCCTGGCCGTTCGGCGGCGCGGTGGAGACACCGCCGGCCCCGCCGGCCGAGGTCGGCCGCGCGCTCGATGCGTTCTTCGCCCGCTCGCCCGGCGCTTACGGCATCCTGGTCGCCACCCCCGAACGCATCCTCTGCGAACGCTACAGCGGATTCGCCGCCGCCGATCGGGCAACCCCGAGTTGGTCGATGACTAAGGCGATCACCTGCACCGTGATCGGCCGCCTGATCCAGGACGGCTGGCTCGTTTCGGTCCACGACCCGGCGCCGGCGCCTCTGTGGCGCGACCCGCGCGCGATCCAGCGGCTGATCACCCTCGATCACCTGCTGCGCATGCGCTCGGGGCTCGGCTTCCCCGTATCGCACGGCGACAGCCGCGTGACCTTGGGCTTCGAGAACAGCGCCGTCTATCAAGATGCAGGCAATGCGTTCGAGGCGGCGCAGCGCTCGATCGTGGCCACTCTGCCCGGCGCCGTTTACCGCTACATCAACAGCGGCCTCAACGTGCTGGGGGCGATCATCCGCGACCAGATCGAACGGCGTGGGCTGCCGTATCACGAGACGTTGTACGGCCTGCTGATCGATCGCCTCGGAATGGCGAGCTACCAGCATTCCGCCGACATCTCGGGCAATCTGATCGCGTCGGGCGCCGGCTTTGCGACTTTGCGCGACTACGCCAAGCTCGGCGTGCTGTACCTGCAGAACGGGGTGTGGGACGGCGAGCAGCTCCTGCCCCCAGGCTGGGCCGACTACGCGCTCACTGCGACGCATACCGGGACTGGCTATGCGGCGTGCTTCCGGACCAATATCGACCGCCAATTCCCCGATCTGCCGCTCGACACCGCCTGGGCCTCGGGCGCCTCCGACCAGCGCATCTTCGTCCTGCGCCGCCACCGGCTGACCGTCGCGGTCAGCAACGAGACCGACCATACTATGGACCTGCTCGCGTTGAACCATGTCATCGCCGCGGCGATTACGGCCTGGGCGTAGAACCCACCACCGCGACGACCGCCGAGTGAGGAGATCAGCCATGCCGACCCCCAATTACCTGCCTGACGTACTCGAAACAACTGAGCCCGAGCGCCTCGCCACCGGCTTCATTTTCACCGAAGGCCCGCTCTGGCATCCGGACGGCTGGTGGTATTTCGTCGATCTGCGCCGCAATCAGCTGCTGCGCCTCGTGCCCGGCGGGTCGCCGGAGCTGGTCAGGAGCACGATCGGCGGCAACGGGACGACCTTCGACCTTGATGGCCGACTGATCGTCTGCGAGGGCGACGACCGGCGCCTGACCCGCATCGGAGCAGACGGCAAGGTCGAGTCGCTGGTCGACAACTACCAGGGCGGGCGGTTCAATCGGCCGAACGACGTCATCTGTCATTCGAACGGGTGTCTGTATTTCAGCGATCCGGACAAGCGCCGACCCTACCGCGAGCGCGAGATCCCGGGTCCGGCCGGGGAGGACAATCTCTGGGACGGCGCCCGCGTCTATCGGCTAGCGCCGGACGGCGGTCTGAGCGTGCTGGCGAATTTCGAATACCCGAACGGGCTGGCGCTGTCGCCGGACGAGCGCACGATGTACGTCGCGAACACGCGCTCCTCGCAATATATCCACACGATCCGGCTCGACGCGAAGGGCTACATGGTCGGGCGCGGCATCTTCGCCGATCTTAACGAGGGCAGCGAGCCGGGCATCCCCGACGGCCTCAAGGTCGACAGCAGCGGCCGGGTTTATTGCACCGGGCCCGGCGGCATCTGGGTCATCGCGCCGGACGGAAGGCGCATCGGCGTCATCCGGTGGCCGGAACAAGCGGTCAACTTCGCCTTTGGCGGACCGGACTTGCGGACCCTGTTCTGCTGCGCCCACACGTCGGTCTACACGCTGCGAGTTAGGGTGCCGGGCGACCCGCATCCCTGGTACAGGCGGCGCGGGCAGTAGTCTCACGACGCCAGCGCCGGCGGCGTCCCGAGCCGGTCGGCGTCGGCGCTGGTTCTCTTCGTGGTTCTCGACCGCGAGGTGAAGTGGGACTGCAAATATTCCCGCCAGAACGGCATCCATGTCTCGCCGACTTTCATGGTCGACGGGCTGGTACAGGCCGAGATGAGCAGCGGCGACGCTGCGGCCGACTGGGTGTCGCGTCTGGTCGAGCAAAGATCCCGTATTGGCCGCCGCCACCGCTTCAATACGAGATTTGCGCGATCGCCCGCAGCTCTTCAGGCGTTGCCGTTCCGTAGCCAAAAAATTCGAGGTACGCGGGTATCTGTTCGAACAACATGTCCGTCCCGAGCAGGAAGCGACAGCCGCGCCGGGCTACGGCTTTGAGCAGCGACGACGGCCCGGCAGTCAGCACCACATCGCCGACAAAGGCGTCGCCGTTGAGCCGCATTGGGTCGAACGGCAAGGGATCATCCGCCGACATCCCGAGCGGTGTCGCGTTGACCACCAGGCGATATCCGGCGGGGTCGTTGTCCCGCAGCGTGACGACCAGGCCTGGGAAGTGGCGCCGCAGACGGGCGGCGAGCCGTTCAGTCGCCGCAGCGTCGATGTCGCAGAGCGCGATCGCTCCCGGCCCCTCTGCGGCAATCGCCGCAGCGATTGCCGAGCCGACGCCGCCGGCCCCGACGATCAAACAGTCAGCGCCGGGAAAATCAAAACCTTTGCGCTTCGCACCGCGCACAAAACCGATGCCGTCGAACAGATCGCCATAGAGCGAGCCATCCGGACGGCAAAGAATGGCATTGCACGCGCCTGCCACCTGAACCGCGACAGCCGCCTCATCGAGCAGGCCCACCGTGGCGACCTTGTGCGGCATGGTCACGAGCGCGCCGCGGATGTTGCTGAGGCGGAACAGCGGACCCAGAAACGCCGCGTAGCCTTCGGCCCGCACACCCATCGGAACCACGACGGCGTTGATGCCGCGCGATGCGAACCACGGATTGTAGATCATCGGCGCGGTGAAGGTCTCGGTGGGATAGCCGAGATGGGCGATAATCTCCGTGCGACCGTTGATCATGTCTGATGCGCGCTAGACTAATACTGGCGGGTCGTCACGACCGCAATACGGTCCCGGGCGTGGCGCCTGTCGCGCGGCCCTCGTAGTAAACCAGGGCGCCGTTGACGATCGTGGCTTCGACGCCTTGCGACCGCATGACCATGCGCTTGCCGCCGCCCGGCAGATCGTAGCGGCGCTCGCCCCGCGCGGCCGAGCCGACCCGCTCGGCATCGAAGATCGTAATGTCGGCGGCGCTGCCCGGCTGCAACCGGCCGCGATCCTTGATGCCGAAGAAATCGGCGGGCTGCGCCGTCAGCCGCCGCACAGCCTCTTCGAGCGGCATGATCTGCCGTTCGCGCACCCAGGCGCCGAGCAGATAGGTCGCGTAACCGGCGTCGCACAGCATGTCGACATGGGCGCCGGCGTCACCAAGGCCGATCAGGACATTCGGGTCGCGCAGATTGTCGGCGACCCCGTCGAGGTCGGTGTTGAATTGGGCCATTACGAATTCGGCGTTCAAATCATCCGCCAGAGTCACGTCGAGAAAGGCCTCAACCCCATCGGCGCCGCACTCCTGGGCGATATCGGCGATCGTGCGGCCCTCGTAAGGTTTCAATTCCTGCCGTTTGACCTCGTGTACGGTGATCCGGCGCCAATCGCCGGTGAAGCCGGTGGCGGTCTTCAATTCCTTGCGAAAGGCGTTGCGAAAGGCCGGGTCGGCGTAGACCGCGCGCTGCGCTGCGTCCGATTTGTCGGCGAACACCCGGCCCCAGCATTTGAACGCGGCAAAGGAAAAGGGGTTGCGCATGTTGATGTCGCGCGTCAGCGCGCAAGGCGAGGTCTGCCCGACCGCGCCCTTGTGCCGGGCGGCGCGACGGCGCGTTTCGGCACAGGCGTCGGGCAGATCGGTGCGGTGGAACAGGGCGAGAAAGGTCACCGGGCGTCCGCTCTCGGAAAGCAGCGATGCCAGGAGTTCCTCTTCGTTCTCGCTCAGCACCGAAACCTTCTGCGTCAAGGCGATCTCGATCGCTCCCTTGCCCGCCTCCTTCAGTGCCTGACAATAAGCCGTCAATTCGTCGCGGCTGGCGTTGCGGCAGGCGAGCGGGCGGGCCTGGTAACCCATATGCTGGTTCAATACGGTGGTCGAGAAACCGAACGCTCCGGCATCGACGGCCTCACGCAGCAGGGCCTTGACCCGCGCCGTTTCCTCCACAGTCGCGGCGCGCTCCATCGACGCCTCGCCCATCACCCAGTGGCGGAACGGCGTCAGCGGCGCCAGAAAGGCCAGATTCAAGGCTGCGCCGCGCCGCTCGGCGGCATCCAGATATTCGGGGAAGCTCTGCCAATCCCAGGTGATGCCCTGGTTCAGGACCGCGAACGGAATGCCCTCGACATTGACCAGGTCGCGCATCGCGATCTCGCGCGCCTCGGTTTTGCAGGGCGCGATGCCGACACCGCAATTGCCCATGACGACCGAGGTGACGCCGTGCCAACTCGATGGGCTGATCGCCGGGTCCCAGCAGATCTGCGCATCGTAATGGGTGTGCGGGTCGATGAAGCCGGGGGCGACGATGAGGCCGGCGGCGTCGATCGTCTTTGCCGCGCCGTCGCCGATTCTGCCGATATCGGCAATCCGGCCGCCCGTGACAGCGACATCGGCCCGGCGTCCCGGGGCGCCGGTGCCGTCGACAACAGTTCCGCCCTTGATCAGCAGGTCGTAGGCCATCTGCTCATTTCCTCCCTCCGGGGCGCCCCCCAACCGCATCGCCAGGCCGGCAGCGAGCCAGCATAGCGCAAGAAAGGCGTCATCGTCCGCTGCTTCGCCATTACCCGCTGCGGGCTGTCCAGCCGGCGATGTGAGGATTGACCCGGCGACGATCGGGTCGCCGCGTCACGCAAGGGGATACCGGCGCCGGCCCCGAGGCCGTCCGGCTTGCGCCTGCGCCCCGCTTCCCCGCGATCGTCGCGATCCTCGCAAACTGCGCTGGGTACAGCCGGCACTACACCTCGATCCAGAAGCAAGCTCCCGCGTGGGAATCGTGTGGTGTCCACCCTTGCCGAAGGGCCGGCTTTTTGAGTTCGTGGCGCAGCTTCAGAGCGAACGACTGCGGTGGGTTTGGCTAGACGACCATGGCCGCGACGGACCGCAAGAGCGGGACGCGCCGATCGGGCCTATTCGCTAAACCGCGATCGAATTCCTAAACCCGACCTTCACGCGTCATTCGGGGCTACGCCGACGGATGGTCGGGACGGCTGAAACCAGTTCCTCGCATCGAACTCACCCCTCCCCGGCGATCACCGGCTCAGTCACAGTGTCGAGCAGCGCCGATGCCGTATTCGGCATTTGCTTGCCTTGCCGGGTGGGGGTTGAGCTACCCTGTCGATGGTCGTTGAAGCGGCAGGTTGCCTCGGCGATGGAACCGCCGGTGGCCCGCCGCGAATTTTGGCCGCGTGTCGCAACGAGGGAAACACGTCATGCCGGACACACACGTCTTGGCGGAACGCCCAAGCCAGGGCCAGCTTGCGGTCTATGACGCTATCGTCATCGGCGCCGGGATTTCCGGCATGTATATGCTCTATCGCCTGCGCGAATTGGGCATGACCGCACGGGTGTTCGAGGCCGGCACGAACGTCGGCGGCACCTGGTACTGGAACCGTTATCCCGGCGCGCGTTTTGATTCCGAAAGCTGGACCTATGGCTACTCCTTTTCCAAGGAGCTGATGGCCGAATGGGACTGGAAGGAGCATTTCTCCCCCCAGCCCGACACGCTGGAATACCTGAACTACGCCGCCGACAAGTTTGGCCTTCGCCGGGACATGGAGTTCCGCAGCACGGTCGTGGCTGCGCATTGGGATGAGGCGGCGAACCAGTGGAACGTGACATTGGAAAGCGGGCAGCGGGCAATTTCGCGGTTCCTGTTCACCGCCATTGGCATCCTCTCGGCCTATACCCTGCCGGCCATTCCGGGCCGGGATAGCTTCAAGGGCCCTGCTTATCACCCTGCACGGTGGCCGCATACGCCGGTGGATTTCACCGGCAAGCGCGTCGGCATTATCGGCACCGGTGCGACCGCCATCCAGGCGATCCCGGAAATCGCCAAACAGGCCGAGCACCTTACCGTTTTCCAACGCCGCCCCAACTGGGCAGCGCCCTTGCACAACTCCAGGATAAGCAAGGAGGAGATGGAGGAGATCAAATCCCGTTACGAGCAAATTTACGCGCACTGCGCGACGACGCCGAGCTGGTTCATCCATCAGGCTGACCCCCGCAAGACCCTGGACGTGCCGCCCGAGGAGCGCGAAGCGTTCTGGGAGAAGCTCTACAGCGAGCCCGGCTTTGGCATCTGGATGGGCAATTTCCGCGATATCTTGACCAACGAGGAAGCCAATGCCGCTATCAGCGCCTACATCGCCAAAAAGATCCGCCAGCGGGTGAAGGACCCGAAAATGGCGGAGAAGCTGATCCCCAAGGATCACGGCTTCGGCACGCGCCGGGTGCCGCTTGAAAGTGGTTATTTCGAGACTTACAACCGGGACAACGTGACGCTAATCGATACCCTCGTGGATGAGCCGATCGAATGCATCACCCCGCAAGGCATAAAAACCACAAAGCAGGAACACGAATTCGACATACTGGTCTACGCCACGGGCTTCGATGGCGTAACCGGCGCCTTTGACCGTATCGATATCCGCGGCGAGAACGGCCTCCGCCTTAAAGACGCTTGGGCCGAAACCCCACGCACCTATCTCGGCATGCTCGCGGAAGGCTTCCCAAACATGCTGATGGTGCTCGGCCCGCACACCGCGCGCGGCAATATTCCGCAGGCGGTCTCACACAGTGTTGAATTTCAGGCGGGCATGCTGCGGTTCATGCAGCAGCACAACTACACGCGTGTGGCGACCCGGCAAGAAAAAGTGGACGAGTGGACGCGGATCGTGATCAAGGCGGGCGAAGCCTTGCTGTCGTTCAAGGTCGATTCCTGGCAGAACGGCGTCAATCGCAACGTCGAGGGTCGAACCGTGCGCCGGGTTCTGGGCTACAATGGCAACGGCGCGCATTTCCGGCGGACGACCGATGAGGTCGCCAAAGGCGGCTACCAGGAATTCTTGTTCCGTTAGACTAGACACGCCGAACATAAACGCCCGATCGCCAGTCGATAAATAGGCGCTGCCTTCCCGCCTACACGAGTCAAATAGATCTCGTTAGGTGAGTGTCTGTTCACCTCGGCAGCGCCACAATCCAATCCACGCCGGGGCGTCACGCTCTACCATGAACCGGTGTTGGCCATGCTGGTCCAGGGTTCGGCAGGCGGCAGCGCTTCGCCGGCCTGCAGCAGCTCGAGGGAGATGCCGTCCGGCGTGCGGATAAAGGCCATGCGGCCGTCACGCGGCGGGCGGTTGATCGTCACACCATGGGCAACAAAGGCGTGGCAGGTGTCGTAGATGTTGTCCACGGCGTAGGCGAGATGGCCGAAATTACGGCCGCCGGGATAGGGCTGGGGATCCCAGTTGTAGGTGAGTTCCACGGCCGCCGCCTCGTCGCCGGGGGCGGCGAGGAACACGTTGGTGTAGCGGCCTTTTTCGTCCGGACGGCGACGGATCTCGCGCAGGCCGAGCACCTCGAAGAAGGCGATCGTGTCCTCCAGCGAACTCACGCGGATCATGGTGTGCAAATATTTAGTCATTGGATGTCCTCCGGTCAGCGTGTTCGAGAATATCCTTCTTGCCGTCCTCTCATGGGGTCGGCACCCCAATCGACTTCAACCGCGCATGTGCGCGGGCCGCGCGCGCTTTCATCCCGTCGAGATAGGTGCTCACATCGTTCCCCGGCAGGTTCAGCACCTTGAACCCGAGCTGCCAATATTCCTCGATCTGCGCCTCGGTCTCCGCCGATCCCCGTGCGAGCTTGCCGTGTGCATTGCACGCCGCCGCGATCCGCCGCACCGCCGCTTTGAAAGTCGGGTGCTCGAGGTCGAGGTGAACCCCAAGCTGCGCGCTCAGGTCGGAATGCCCATACGCGATCATGTCGATCCCTTCGACCGCCGCGATCTCCTCGACATTCTCCAGGCCCTCGAGCGATTCGATCGACGGGAACAGGATGATGTTTTCGTTGGCCCACGGCGCGTATTCGCTGGCGTGGCGGCGGCCGTAGCTCTTGTATCCCGTGTGCGGCCCCTGGCCGGAGATGCCCCGGTTGCCGAGCGGCGGATACTTTGCCAGGCGGACGATCGCGCGCGCCTCTTCGGCGGTGTCGACCTCGGACACCTGGATGCCCATGATGCCCTGATCGAGGATGCCGGGGATCAGATGCGCGAACGATTTGTGGAGGCGAACGATGGCCGAGACGTTCGTCGCCTGAAACCAGCTCGCCAGATTGGCGATCGTTTCGATGTCGAACGCCCCGTGCTCGTGGTCGATCGCGCAGTAATCGAACCCGGCCGCCTCGATGATCCAGGGCACGCCGCGCGAGGCGAACTCCTTGAGCCCGGTGCCCAGCGCCGCTCGCCCTTCGCGCACCGCCCGCCTTATGCTGTTTTCTTTCATGGCTCGTTCCAGGCTTCCTTGATATTAGTGTTCTGTGGTGCGGCCGAAGCGGTACGGTCGCGCTACCACTTGTAGACTTTCTGCAACGTTCCTCCCATGAGCGCTGCCTTGTCGTTCTCGGACAGGCGTTTGGTGTCGCGGAACGGCGCCACACCCTCTTCATAGGTCAGCATGCCGATCGTGCGCGTCCAGTCGGTGCCCCACATGCAACGATCCAGCCCGAACGCATCAATGACCCGCAGCACCGGCTCCCAGATATCGTCGTATGGGAAGGGTTGGTGCGACATCGTGCAGGCGCCGCTGATCTTCACCCTTACGTTCTCGTATTGAGCCAAGGCGAGCAACTTGGGAAGATCGCCCCAGACGTCGGCGGGGACCGGCGGGCGCGCAGGTTGCAGCAGGCCGAGATGGTCGATAACGATGACCGTATCGCGGTGTCGCTGGATGTGCGGCAGCCCTTTGTCGAGGATGCCCCAGCACAGCAGATTGACCGGCAAACCATGTCTGCCGGCGGCAGCAAAAGCGCGGTTCAAACCGGGATGGTCCGCGTCCGTCGGCAGGCCCTCGCGCATTCGTATGCGAATGCCGCGGGCACCTGGCGTCGCCGCCCATTTCGCCACGACATCGTCAATCGCGGGATCGGTCGCGTCGACCGGCGTCACAACCCGAAACTTATCCGGATAGGCATTGTAAACTTCGAGCGCGTAGCTCGGATCGTATTCATAGGCGCTGAACGACGAGACCATGATCGCACCGTCGACGCCGACCTTGTTCATCGCGGCGACCATCTCTTCGCCGGTGGCGGAGGCGAGTCCGTGCGAGGGACTGGCCCACGGCCGAAGGGCATGATTTCGATCAAAGGGATGAACCTGAACGTCGATGATGGGCATGGGCATTCTCCTGCTCGTGAACAACAGGTGGCCAAAGTGACATAGGCGTCCTCATACGCGGATGTGGGCGGGACCCGCGCTAGGCGCCCACCGGCACAGTGGCGCTGATCCGCGGAACTCCCAATGAGCGCGTTGTGTGGCCTTGGCCCGTGAGGTCGTCAGCGAGGACCACATCACCGGGTCCAAAACGGCGCGTGGAGCCATCGCCGATCCCGATTTCCATCTGCCCCGCGAGAATAAAAATGTATTGTCGCCGTGGCGCCGTGTGCCAATCGCTCCAATAGTCCGCAGGGAAACGGCGGAACACGAGGTTGGCGCCCGCCTGAAGCGCAACGTTGTGGCTCTCCTCGGCCGGCAGAGGCAGATCTTCAAAATGGGTCTGGCCGTCCTGGCCCGTATATATCCGTACGATCATGCCCATTCTCCTTCCCACAGAGGGATCGTGCAGGCAAAGGCGCACTCCGCCGCCCCCGATTTGCCCGCTCAGGCTGAGGGAGCGAAAGCTGACAGAACCCGGTGCAGGTCCTATCCGTGCAGGAAGCGTCGCAGCGCCTCGCGATTGTCGTGCTCGGCTCGCTTGGTCACGCGGGCATTCGTTACCCGATAGAAGCCGTGGTACGTCCGCGGATACAAGTGCAGCTCGACCGGCACTCCGGCGCAGCTCAATCGATCCGCATAGGTTATGTTTTCTTCGAAGAAGAGATCAAGACCGCCGACCGAAATGTAGGTTGGAGGCAAGCCCGACACATCCGCTGCCCGTGCAGCCGCCGCATAAGGCGAGACGTCGGCCGAGCCCGGCTCCTCGCCGAGCAGCGAACGCCAGCCGAAATAGTTGTTCTCCTGCGTCCAGACAAACTCGCCGACGTAGGGGTGTAGGTCCTTGCGCACCGCCGTGCGGTCGTCGATCATCGGATAGATCAGATGCTGAAAGGCGAATTTTGGTCCCTGCCGGTCGCGCGCGTAAAGTGCGGCGGCCGCCGCGAAACCGCCGCCTCCGCTTTCGCCCTTGATACCGATGCGGGTGGGATCAAGCCCGAGCCGGCCGGCATTCGCGTGCAGCCAAGTGAACACCGAATAGATGTCCTCGAGCGGCGCCGGGTGCGGCGCTTCCGGCGCGAGGCGATAATCCACGGAGTAGATCGCGCAACTCAGCTCTGACGCGAAAAGCCTATTCTCCACATCCTTCATTTCCGGCGCGCCCATCACGAAGCCCCCGCCATGGATGTGTACGATGACGGGCAGTGGGGCGTCGGTCGTGAGCGGGCGATAGGCCAGAACGCGGATCGGCTTTGCGCCAAAGGCACTCTCGACATGGATCTCGTCGGTGACGATATCGGGCAGGTTCGGGTTTCGGCACGGCGCTTATCAGCTCGAGCGCACTGGCGCGGCGCTGCGTCAAAGATTCGGCGGTCAGCGGCAGCAGCGGCCACAGCGCGAGCGCATCGCGCAATTCGGGGTCGACAAGTTCGATTGTGCTCATGGATGGCAGCTGCGTCCGTTTGCGGCCAAGCAAAACGATAAGACAGCAACTGCTTGGCGGCAAGCCCGCGTGGATAAGCGTTCTACCGGCTGTAACCTAGTCGTAACCTCCGGGCCAAAAAATTCTATGAGGCTGGGCGGCGCGTTGCCGTCCTGATGCGGATAGGATATCGCCCGCATACCCGTGCTCGCGGCCTCCGACCGATCGCGCAGCAATGAGCTATTTCGCGGCGGCGGTTTCTGGCGCGGACGCAAGTAGATCCCAGCGACGCGCCGAGTGGGCGAGGATGCGTTCCACGTCCTCAGGCAACAAGTAGCCGTTTCCGATCAGGCCGTCCGCCGCGCGCCGTACCTGATCGAGGTAGTCGGCCTTGCTGGGATAGCGTTCCTCGATCGACCTGCGCGGGTCGCCTTTCGCTGCGCGTTCGCTTTCGGTCGCCGGGAACGGGATCGTCGATCCCATCAGGCTCATCAGCTGGTCGGGGCGCCGATCTGCGGATGGCGCAGATTCCACCCGGTATAGGTCGCCAGCGGCACCGTGACATCGGGCAAGCGAATGCCGCTCAGTTCATTGCCCTCCGGGTCGACCCCAGGAACGAAATTCGGGTAGGGCTCGCCCTCCGTCGGGGGTAGCGTGGTGGCGACCCCATTGGCTACCTCCGGGCCGAAATCGAGCCGCGTCACCTGCGGCGGATGCGCTGGAAACCGTACCCCGGGTATGTCGGTGATAACGCCCCTTACCTTCTCCGGGGCTACGGCGCTGCCGTCGACAAGGCGCGGATAGCGGCTCGGCGGCGGCTCCTCGCCCTGGGCGACCCAGCGATCCATGCGCACCAGCAGAGCGCGCAGCAGCGGGTTGTAATCGACCGAATTGAGCGCCTGCTGGCCGCGTTCGCCGTTTTGCGCGTTAATGTCGGTCAGCGGCAAGGCGCCGGCGGAATGCTGCGTACCGGCAAATTGGTAGAAGCGTGAGGACGCGATCGGCTCGATGTCGCGCGCCCCGGTCGCATCGGTGTGGATTAGCGAGGCGTCGCCCCGCCAATATTCACACGAGGTGTTCGTGAAGAAGATTTTTGGCGCCCGGCGGCGCGCGGCGAGGCGTTCGAGGAGGCCGTCGCGCCGCCCGGTGGCCGGATCGGTGCTCGCCGTCTCGTTGAACGGGAATGGGTCGCTCGGCAGCGACGCTGACGGCTGCCCAAAACGCGTGTTGAAATCGCTACCGCGCTTGCCGCCGGCGATGTGCACCAGCATGCCGTCAAACACCAGCCGATCCGCCTCATCCTCGTTCAGGCCGAGATAGAGGAACTGACGTAGAAAACGCCCGCTTTGCGACGCGCCAAACGCGTAAGCATGCCGAATTTCGCCGGCGCAGGGATTGTCCGCCGCACTGCCGTGCCGCAAGAATGATACGACATCGCGCGCCGCCAACAGGCCCAGCCCGATCACCGGCGCACCGGTTGTCGGGTAGATCGCCTCGTAGATCTTGCCAGGTTCGAAACCGGCAGCGAGATAGACATGGTTCGGATCGGGAACGACGCGCCCAGCTTCCAGCCGGGCGAACGACCATTGCCGCCGGGGGATCGTGCGTCGTGGCGCTTCCTCGCCCTCGCGCACCAGCAGGATCGCGCGCGGGTCATCCAGATCGTTGGTCGGATAGGGATGATGCCCGCGGTCGGACAGCAGTTGAACCTGGCTTGGCTTGCTCGGTTGGAAGCCAACCAGCAACCGCCCGGAGACCGGCCGGCCGTCGACCCGCGCCTCGGGGACCTTGATCCGCATCAGTCCGTCGCCTTGGGGCACGTCGTGCTGCCAGCCGCACCAGACGACCGTATAGCCATGGCGCATCAGGAACCCGTTGCCGGCATCGGTCGGCGCCGCGGGGTTGATCGGCCGCGGCACACCGTTGAAGGTCGCCAGCGCCAGGCGGTTGCCGCGGTTCGGCACATCAAAAAGCAGGCGATGATTGCCGCGCGCCTGGTTTTCCGGCGCGAGGATGCGGACATCGGCCGCGAAATGCACCAAGCCGTCGCCTTCGCGCTCGGCCATGTCGATATCGGTGATGGCGCGGTTCGCCGGGCGCCCAGGGTCAACGGCGAAATGCGCTGTGCCGTCAAACTGTTGGTAGCACCCGACATCGCCGAACGCACCACTATGGGCGAGCGATTGGCGAGTTTTGAGCTTGATCCGGACTACAGCCATCGCTTCCGATCCCCGTCAACGCCATCGATGCGCTGGGCATTCTATCATCGAGGGTCGGGCGCGCCATCGCGGCCGGCAGCGGCGAGCATTTTAGCTGTGGACGCCCGACGAATGCCATACGCGCGAACGTCATTGTCGGCT
Source organism: uncultured Alphaproteobacteria bacterium (assembly GCA_963814805.1). GTDB lineage: Bacteria > Pseudomonadota > Alphaproteobacteria > ATCC43930 > CGMCC-115725 > AP-15. Next base: position 288,351 of record CAWFER010000023.1, read on the forward strand.
ATCAGCCTAGCCCAAGCAGCTCAGCCGTGGAGCGAGCCGAATTCAAACCTACCTCCGGCTGGCTCTTCGGCTGCGTAAATCAGCGCCGGTGCGCTAACATCGGTGCAGCAGCAGGATCGCGAGTGATGACGCATCGAACGCATTAGGAAAGAGGAGTGGGTGATGAAAGCTGGTGTGGTTTATCCGCAAATTGAACTGGGCGGCGATACCGGAGCAGTCAAGGCGTTTGCCCAAGCGGCGGAAGATTTGGGTTACGACCATATTGTGATCTACGATCACGTTCTCGGCGCCGTCCATGCCGGCCGGGAGCCGAAATTGACCGGCCCGTACAAGGAAACCGATCCCTTTCACGAGCCATTGGTCACCTACGCCTACCTCGCCGGCGTCACCAAGAAGCTCGAATTGGTAACGGGCGTCATCATCCTGCCGCAGCGACAGACAGCCCTGTTCGCCAAGCAGGCCGCGGATGTTGACTTGTTCTCGGATGGCCGGCTTCGCCTGGGCGTCGGGATCGGCTGGAACTGGGTCGAATACGACGGTCTCGAAATGTCCGGACATTTTCGCCGCCGCGGCAAGCGGCAAGAGCTGCAGATTGCCTTGATCCGCGAGCTTTGGGACCAGCCCGTGGTCGAACATCAGGATTCCGACCACCGGATCGACCGAGCCGGCATCCTACCTCGCCCGAAACGGCAGATCCCGATTTGGCTCGGAGGTTTCAGTGAGGCCGCGTTCAACCGGGCAGCCAGGATCGGGGACGGTTTCCTGTTTTCGGGCCGAACTCAAACCGAAGCAATCCAAATCAAGGCGAGAATCACAACTAAGTTGCTCGGGCTCGGAAGGGATGCCGACGCATTCGGCTTCGAGTCCATCCAGCAATACAGTCGCGGGGACAACCAGTGGCCGGGCGACATTGCCGCGTGGCGCGACGCCGGGGGGAGTCACATATCCGTCGTGACGATGGGCGCAAACCTCACTACAGTCGACGGCCACATCAACGCCATCAGGCGTTGGCGCGACGTCTACAACTCGGTCGGTTCGCGCTGAGTTTAGCCTCGCCAGGAGCTCTTCCACATGCGAATGTCCGGTCAGTGGTTGGGCTCCTAGACTGCGCGCGGCAGGAGCAATGTCGGCATCGGGGCGGGAAGAGCGGCGCCCCGCGGCATCGGACACGCCGCGGGCAGCGGCCGACCTCAGTGAAAGAACGAGAGAACGCAGATGCAAGCGGATTACGTGATCGTCGGCGCCGGATCGGCCGGATGCGTTCTGGCCAACCGTCTCACCGAAGACCCGTCCACTCGCGTGATCCTGATCGAGGCCGGAGGTCGCGACTGGAACCCGCTCATTCATATTCCGGTCGGCTACATGAAGCTGCTTGACCATAAGCAGCTCACCTGGGGCTTTAAGGCCGAGGCCGATCCCGGCACGAACGGCCGCGCCATCGCCTATCCGCGCGGCCGCGTGCTCGGCGGCTCGTCGTCGATCAACGGGCTCATCTATATCCGCAGCCAACCGGAGGATTATGACTACTGGGCGCAGCTCGGCAATCGCGGCTGGGGGTGGGACGACGTCCTGCCGTTCTTCAAGCGCGCCGAGCGGTGGACCGGCGAAGAGGCCGACATTCACGGCACCGAGGGAAATCTCACCACCTCGCCGATGACCGAGCGGCCGCAGGCCTGCCACGCGATCATCCAAGCAGCCGAGCAGCTCGGCCTCGAGTACCGGCCCGACATCAACAATTTGCCGCGTGGCGCCGGAAACTCGATCGGCTGGTGCCAGCAGACCCGCGGAGGGCGTCGCCGCGCCAGCGCTGCCGCGACCTATCTGCGCCCGGCGAAAAAGCGGCCGAATCTGCAGATCGTCACCAACGCGCTGGTGCATCGCGTGGTGTTCGACGGCAGGCGCGCGGTGGGCGTTGAGTTATCGCGCCAGTCCGGCCTCGAGCGCGTCGACGCGGCGCGCGAAGTGATTCTCTCGGCCGGCGCGGTCGGCTCGCCGCATGTGTTGCAACTATCGGGTGTCGGCGCGCCCGAGGTGCTGCAGCAGGCGGGTATTGCGGCGCAGCATGCTCTGCCCGGCGTCGGCCGGAATTTCCAGGACCACTACATTGCCCGCATGTCCTGCTACGTCCGCGACCTCGAAACCCTCAACGAGCGCGCCCACGGGCTCGGCTTCGCCAACGAGATCATGCGCTATCTCGTACGGGGCAAGGGCATGATGACCTTCGGCGCCTCGCTTTGTGCAGCCTCCGTCAAGGTTTTGCCCGAGTCGGCGACGCCTGACGTGCAATGCGTCTTTGCGCCAGCGAGCTACAAACCCGGCCTCATTCGCAAGCTCGATGATCGGCCCGGCATTACCGGCGGACCGTGGCAGATGCGGCCGCTGTCGCGCGGCCATGTGCTGGTGCGCACGCCCGACCCGCACGACCAGCCTGCGATCAACCCGCGCTACCTCGCCGAGGACACCGATCAGCGCGCGATGGTCGGCGGGCTCAGATTCCTGCGGCGCCTGTTCGCTGCGCCGGCACTCGCCACACATATCATAGAGGAAAACCTGCCCGGGCCGAGCGTGCAGAGCGACGACGAACTGCTCGATTACGCCCGCTCGAACGGTTCGACCGTCTATCACGCGAGTTGCTCGTGCATGATGGGCAATCACGGCATGTCGGTCGTCGACGACCAACTCCGCGTCCACGGGCTCGAGGCGCTGCGGGTCATCGACGCCTCGGTAATGCCGGCGGTCAGCTCGACGAATACGAATGCGCCGACGATCATGATCGCCGAGAAGGGCGCGGCAATGATCAAAGCCAGCGCACGCGAGAAGCTGGCGGCTTGACCCTCCCCGACACCGGAGCGTAAGCCGCAGCTGCTCACCAACCCCTCGGTCAAGGGTCTGCGAGGTGATGCAGCACCGATAATGCCGAAATCCTGCTCGCGGAACCGCCGCGAAGCTGACATGTCGGTTGAGTTCCTCTGCTCGTGCTGCCAAGTTGCGGCCGCAGGCGCCGCCTCGGCGCACTTCGGACGAAGCTCCAGCAACGGGAGAGACGGGCATGGCCATGCAACTCGGGCACGTCCACATCAAGACCAGAGAGGATCCGCAGAAGGTCGCGCGGTTCTACATCGACAATTTTGGCGCGACCGTGAAACCCCAGGCCGCGGCTGCCAACTCGACCTACACGGCGTGCAGCTCAACGTGACCACCATCAACGCCGACCAGAACCATGAGCAGCATGTCGGCATCGAGCACATCGCGATCGAGACTGACGACTACGCCGGCGCCCTCGCGAACTTCAGAAAGAACGGCGCCGAGATCCTCGAGGAGCGCGTCAACAACGGTCGGCACGTGTGTTGGGTCGCAGCGCCTGACGGCGCCCAGATGGAGCTGATCGAGAAAGTCTAAGCGAGGCGCCGCCCGCAACGATGCCTCCGCCGGCGGGGCGGGCTCGCGCGTCGTCAGTCCTGGCTCGCCCCAACGGAAACGGCCGATCTTTCCGGGTCGTGATCCGGCGACCCGCGGCGGCGCAGTTCGCGCGGCCGACGCCAGCCGTCGCGTTCGCCGAGGCCGGCCGAGCGCCGCAGGCGTCAGACCGCACATCAGTAATAGTGTGCACCGCCATTGACGTGGATGGTTTGTCCGGTGATGAAGCCGCCATCCTCACTGACCAGGAACAGGCAGGTCGCGGCAATCTCGTCGACGCTGCCTTGCCGGCCGAGCGGGACGCCGGCGGCGTTCGGCAGACGACCATGATACCACTCCGGATGGTCGCGCCGCGTATCGATGCTGCCCGGCGACACGACATTGACCCGGATGTTATGGGGGGCGAATTCCGAGGCGAGCCCGCGCGCCATGCCGATCAGCCCCATCTTCGCGGCGGATAGATGCGTGCGGCCGCTGCCGCTGGCGGAAATCGAGCCGTCGCCGACGAAGAACAGGATGCGCCCGTAGCGATCCTTGACCATCGGCTCGATCAGCGCGCGCGTCAGGTAGAGCGGGCCGTCGAGAACCACGCTGCGGATCAACTCCCAATCCGCGTCGGTCGTTTCCATGAACGGCTTATGCGGCCGGATCGCGGCATTGTTGATCAGGATATCAACCCGGCCGAACTCGGATAGCGCCCTGGCGGCCAGCGCCTCGACCTCGGCCCTCTTGCCGACGTCGGCGAGCATGGGGACCGCCTTGACCCCGAGATCGCGGGCCTCACGCGCGACGGCCTCGGCCTCCTGTTGATTGGAGCGCGCGTTGACCACGACATGCGCGCCTTCGCCAGCCAGCTTCAACACGGTCGCACGGCCGATATTGCGCCCCGATCCGGTCACCAGCGCGACCTTCCCTTCAAGCTTGCCCATACCTCATCACCCCTTCGTTATTGATCGGATTCTAACGGTTCGATCCCGGTTGGCTCCACCGATAAAACAAGGGCTCGGCAGGCAGCGCCGGGCCCCTTGTGCTGTTGTGGCGGGGGCCATTCCTCGCGTGCGGCGTTTGGAGCCACACCGGCTACAGTTCGGCCGCGACCTCTCGCACGACGTTGCGCAGCCATTGGATGGCGGGGTCGCTGCCGTGCTCGCGGTGCCAAAGCGCCATGATCTCGAAAGAAGGCGAGGGATAGGGCGGCTCGAACAGCTTCAGACGGTAGGCCCCGGCAAACGCGGTGGCGAGCCGTCGCGGCAGCGGCGCCGCCATGTCCGACTGGCTGACCACCGCGAGCGCCGCCAGAAAATGCGGTGTGGTCAGGCCGACGACCCGGCTCAATCCGCGCGCCGCCAGCGCTCCTTGCAGCAAGCCGACCTCGCTGCGCATAACCAGGCGTTCAAGCCCGTGATCGACCACATAGCCGGCCACCGCATGCTCGTCCTCGCCGGTGGCGGAAATCAACAGATGTGGCAGCCCGGCCAGGTGTTCGAGCGTCAGCTCGCGCCAGGCGGAGGGATGGTCGGCGCCGACCACCCACACCCTGGTCTCGCTGAACAGCGGCTCGCAGACGAACCATTCGGGCAGCCGGCGGAAGCTGCCGATCGCCAGGTCGGCGCGCCCGGCGAGCAGCGCTTCAGTCACGCCCATATTGCTCGGCCGGATCCTGAACTCGGCATTGGGCGCGGTCGCCCGCAGCCGCGCGATCAGCACCGGCATCAGCACGGTCCCGACATACTCGCCGCAGATCATCGTAAAGCGCCGGTCGCTTTGCGCCGGGGCGAAATCGGCTGGGGTCAGCGCATGCTGGAGGTGGAGCAGCCCTTGGCGCAGCCGCGGCGCCATCTCGGCGGCGCGCGGGGTCGGCTGCATCCCCACCGGACCGCGCACGAACAGTTCGTCGTCGAGCACGTAGCGCAGCCGGTTCAGCGCGTGGCTGATCGCCGACTGGGTCAGACCCAGCCGTTCGCCGGCGCGGGTGACGCTGCGCTCTTCGATCAGCGCGTCGAACACCCGCAGCAGGTTCAGATCCAGCGCGTTAAAATGCACAGCATTCATGGTTGCGATGCAATATTATCATTTGTAGGCCGGCCTGAAGCAAACCACCTTTATCATAGCAAATTTGCTGAGCCATCTGGAGGTCATGGTATGTCGAGCATGCTGAAATCCGCCCTGCTGAGCGTTGGGCTCTTGGCTGGAACTGCACTGGCGGCGCAGGCGCAGTCGATTTCGTCGTTGCCGCCGGCAGGCAGCAGCAACCCGGCCCCGCAGAGCGCCGTGACCGAGCCCTATGGGTCGAATCAGAGCTTCTACCCGAAGCCGGGCGGCAACGCGGTGTGGAAGGATCCGAATTACCAGCCGCCGGCCGACTACGCGACCAACCCGGCCGACCACCCCTATTCGACCTCGATCGGCCCCAAGCCAGGCTCGCATTCTTCGGGCACCGACGTGCCGTATCGCGCCACCGCCTGGGATGCCCAGCCGGCCCACCATCCCTATGACGCGACCGGGATGGGCCCGCGCGCCAACTAGTCCAGCGCGGCGCGACCTGCATGGGCCGCGCCGCCATCCGCCGTTTCGCAACCCGCCGGCTCATGTCGGCGGGTTCTTTTTTTGCTTCCCGCGGGGGTCCGTTCGGGGCGGCGCCGGATCAGCGTTTGGCGGCGAAGATCCCCGAGGTGAAATAGGGCGTGCCTCCGACCTTGGCGAAGGCGAAATTGCCGCCGGTCTCGGCCGCCATCGGGCCATAGAAGCTGCCGTTCACCGACCCGGCGAGGCCGGGCACGCTGTTGACCTTGAAGGCATAGCTCGACCCGGTCAGCGGCGCCTTTCCGCTCACCGTGAAGTTCGGCAACGTGTCGTAATGGCTGACCGTGAACGAACCCGACTGCGTGGCGAAGTGATAGACCGCCTGCAACCCGCCCGAAGCGAGGTATTGCGAGCCGCCGTTGATCACCGTGCCGATCAGATTACCGTTATAGGTTCCGGTGAAATTGGCTCCGGCCATCGCCGAGATGTCGGCGGCCGGGGTCGGCGGCGCTCCAGCGACCCAGAAATTGATGTGCCCGACATCGGTGCGCGCCGGGTTCGATCCGGATTGCGGCGTATCCAATTCGCCGCCCCAATAGCCCCATTGCAGGTATTGGCAGGCGCTGCACAGGCCGTTCGATAATAGCGAGGTCGGCACCGGCGCCGCGGTCGCGGTGACCAGATAAATATTGGCGCCGGAGTTGGTGTCGGTGACCGGGACCGGAACGTTGTTGACCGACGACGCAGCACCGGGGTTCTCCATGACCGCGAACAGGTTGTCGTTGACATAGGCGATGCGGGCGTTGGTGGCGCCGGTCACGGTCGAGCCGTAGGCCAAAATCATCGACTTGACCCCGCTGGCCCCTGCGGTCAGCGGATCGGACCCGGTCAGCGTGGCGGCGACCTGCCCGTTCGCGGCGTTGGTCGTGATGCTGGCGGTCCCGTTGAGCGCATAGGGGATCGGGCTGCCGGCTCCGGTTCCGGGCTCCTTGGTCATGACGCCGCCAAAATACCCGGTCAAATTCTGCTGCGGCGTGTTGGCCCCGGCCGGCGTCGCCGGCGGCGTGGTCGGGACGATCGCCGGCACGACAAATTGATATTGCGTCGCGCCGCCAGTGGCGGTGTTGGTCGCGTAGGCGTTGGACGCCACCTCGCCGGGGCCGCAGCAATTGCCGTTGCTGAGCGCAAAGCCCGAGATGCCGGCGCCGCCGTAAAAGCTGTTGCCGACGCCGTCGGCCGGGGTCACGTAGGGCGAATAGATGCGGATCGGCTGGCTGCCGGCGTTCGCCAGATAGCTGCCATGGATGATCCCATTTATGATCGGCTGGGCCGCGCTCTTGCCGTTGAGCGAGGCGCCGAAGACATTCCCGACCAAGACGGCGATCGCCGAGGTCTGACTCGGCCCCCGAGCCGCTGACCGCGAGGCTCGCCTGCAACGCCTTGGTGGCGGCAAAGGAGCCCGAGAACGGGCTGTTCGCCGGCGTCGCCAGGAACAGCGGCGAATTGTAGGCAGCGGCCGCCAACCCCGCCGGCAACGCGTTGAAGAACGATGTCGCCAAGACCGGCGGCAGGATGAACGCGAGGATGCGGGGCGAGGTCGAGGTTGCTTGATAGAAGCTCGCCCCGACCGGCTTTCCGCCATAGACGAACGCGCTCTGGGTCGGCTGATTGGGGGTGGGCTGATTGGTCGTTGTTAGGTCGGCGTAGAAGAACGTGTTGTCGGGGGACGTGTATCCCGACCCGGCCGTCACCGCGAAGCTGATCGGGCCGGACGCAGTGCTGGCGCTGAACACCCCGTTGGCGACGCGGCCGGCGGTGTAAGGCGCCAGACCGCCGTTGATGAATACGTTGCCGGTGACATCGGTGATGGCGACGAGGGGAGCGATAACCGGCGGGGTTACGACCGGCGGGATCGCAACCGGCGGGATCACGGGAGGAGTTGTCACCGGCGGGGTTGCGATCGGGATCACCGGGGGCGGGATCACTGGAGGCGGGCTCGCCGGCGGCGGGATCACAGGTGGGGGAATCGAGGGGGGAACCACCGGCGGCGGGAACGCCGGCGGTGGGGCTGATGGCTGCACGATCGGGGTCGGCGGCAGGGCCGGGGTGGGGGTCGGCGGCAGGGCCGCAGTTGGAATCGGTGTGCCGGACGGGGTCGGGCTCGTGAAAAAATCCGCGACCGGCTGGGCCGAACCGCCGCCGACCGGCGTCGCCGTCGCGCCAGGCACCGAGACGTTCTGGTTGTTCAGCTGGGTCAGCTCTACCGTCGGGCTGACGCTTTGCGGCTGCGCCGGCAGCGGCTGGGCGCGGGCGGCGGCCTCGATGCTGGCCGCGAGGTTGGCCGAAATCGCATTGGCGATGCCGCTCTCGGTGACCATTACTTCGGTCGGGACGATCGGCGCGCCGCCATTGCCGCCGGGCCGTCCGTCGAGCTGCGCCAGCAGCGCCTCGGTCGCGCCGGGCGGCGCCGGGTGGGGGTCGGAGGGCGCCGCGCCGGGCGCCGCAACGGTGACCTCAAACCCCGGCCGGGTCAGCGTCTGCGAAGCGCCGGTGACCCCGGTCACGGCCACGCCTTTGCCATAGACGAAAATGACTTCGAGCGCGTTGCAGCCGCCGCCTTCAGCACCCGGGCCGGTGCAGCCGGGCCGCACATTGACCAGCATCACCCCGCCGCGAATGCCGATGGTCGCCGCCGGCGTGCGCATCGACACCGCATTGGCCTCTTTGCTGAGCTTGCCGCCGACAAAGCGGAAGACGCCGCGAGTGAGGCTCGCGGCGAGCTTGCCGGTCCCGGCGTTCGGGTCGTAGACGAACCGGTCGATCACCATGTTTGCGTTCGGCCCGACCGATAGCGTCAATTCGTCGACGAACAGAACCTGGGTCTGGCCCTCGGCCTCGGTGGTGATCCGCTCGTTGAAAACCACGTCCTGACCGATCACCAGCCGCCGCGGTAGGCCGCCCGGCGGGATGCCCATTGCGTTGGGGTTGACCGCGCTGTCGATGCCGACCCGCTGCTGGGCGGACGCGGGCGCGATAGCCAGCCCGATGCCGAGCAGCAGCAGTAAAGCGGAACTGGCGCGCGACGCCCGCCGGGCCAACGCTGTCATTCCACCCTCTGGACAAAGATTAACTATAGATAAGAGCGTATACATTTAAAACCGAATCTGCGGCCCGAGCAATACAGAATTGTCCGTGTACGCGTAAATCGGCAAGTTTGACGATACGATATCGCGTTCAAGTTGCAGAACGATGGCGATGCTGGCGGTCACCGGGACCGCCTCGGTCACGCCGAACCGCCAGCGCTGGGTCAGCTGGCTGCTGGGCGAAAAGATCGACAGATCGGGGCTGGTGCTGCAGCACGGGTCCGGCGCGGCGTAGACGCTCCAGGCGCGGCCGAGAAACAGCGAGCTTTCCCACGCATAGGGGGAAACCCGGAACGGTGCAGGATAGTGGATGTAGTAGCTACCGGTTACAGCGTAGCTGTCGTTCGTGTAATAAGCAAGTCTTGTGTCCTGGTCGAGGTAGTCGAATTCCAGGTTCAATTCCGATTTTTTACCGATCGGCTTGGTCGCCGACAACGAAAACAGCTTGTCGCTGCCGTTGAGCCCGCGCGACAGCGGCCGGTCGGGCGCGTCGGTAAAGTTCTTCTGGCGGAATTCGAATACCGATTTCACCAGCAGATCACGCCACAAGGTGTCGTCGAATTCCAGCCCGACGCCATAAGCATCGAAATATTGGTTCTCGCCCAGCCCTACCTCGTCGAAAATCAGGTAAGGCTTGACCGAAGTTACGGTATTGGAGAACGGCCAGCCATCAGGGAAGTTGAAGCGAGGGCCGGCGGTCACTTCCATCAAATCGAGGTCGAGGCGGGAAACATTGCTGTTGAAATAATGATTGGCGTAGCCGACGCTGGTGACGTCGAAGGTATCGCGGTTCTGCGTCTCCAGATCATAGCTGTACAGCAACGAGCCGCTGGCGAAGACGCTGCCCGAGGGCTGCTTGACAAACTGGCTGTTGAGCAGCACCGGCCCGATCGGCGACAGGATCAGCGGCGAGCCGGGCGCGACATTGGCGTCGGTCTGGTATTGGCCGCCGAGAAAAAAATAGCCGGAAATATGATGGCGCGACTGATCGCTCGCGATCTGCGCCAGGTAGTCATTGATGCGGGCCCGGACCTCGGGCGGCGGGTTGGATGCGGCGGCTCTTTCGAAATAGTCGCGGGCGAGGTCGTAGGATCCCATTCGGAAGTACAGCGCGCCGATCTCGAGCTGCACCCGCGGCAGATTGGGGTTGAACAGCAGCATTCGATCGAGCGCCGACACCGCCGCCTCGTAATCGCCCAGCCGCGCCGAAACATCGGCATAGGCGAAGGTGACGTCGAGGTCGGCCGGATTTCGCAGCATCTGTTGGAACAAGGCTTCCTTGCGCGCCTCGAGCCGGGCCCGGTCGGCGCCCGATACCGACTGCGCCGACGCGCTGGCCGTGGCGAAAACCACCGCGACCGCCACGATCGCGCAGATAAGGTTCAGTAATCCCCTGGTCCTGGCAGCGCCGTCGCCATCCCTTGCCAACGCATTCACCCCCGTTTGTCTCCGGTTCGAGCGGCACGCGGGATTTTTATTGACCCAACTAGAACGACTTTAGGCTGGAGAAAGGTTCGACCACAAGTCCTACCCGGCATTGTCGGCGGCCGGCCGCGCTGCCCGCGGTTCGAGTTCGCTCGTCTGCCGCAAGTCGGGGGTTAGCGTCTCGGTTTGAAGGCCGGTTGCTCGACCGGCGGGCGGCGAGTTTAGCCGCAGGCGCCCGCATGCTTGACGAGCCGTGCGCAGAAGAAGCCGTCGACGCCGCCATATTGAGCGAAATGACACGGCAGGGTGCGCAGATCGCCGTCGCGGGTGATCCATTCGGGATCGGCGCCGATCTCCGCCGGGTCGATGCCCTGACGCGCCACCGGCGCGCCGCTGCGCAACAGCGTCTCGATGCGCTGCGGCCCCTCCTCCGGCTCGAGCGAGCAGGTGCAATAGACCAAGGTTCCGCCCGGCCGCAGCAGGTCGACGGCGGCGCGCAGCAGGTTCTCCTGAACCACGGCGAGCCGGGCGACGTCCTCCGGCGCCTTCAGATGAGGCACGTCCGGATGGCGGCGAATGGCGCCGGTGGTCGTGCACGGAGCATCGAGCAGAACCGCATCGATCGGGTGCGGCGAGCGCCATGTCAGGGCGTCGGCGGCCACCGCCTCAATCGGCAGGCCGAGCCGGCCAAAATTGGCGACGAGCCGGTCGAGCCTGCGGGTCGAGCGGTCGATTGCAGTGACCCGCCCCCCGGCGATCGCGAGTTGGGCGCTCTTGCCGCCGGGAGCCGCGCACATATCGACGACCGCGCGCCCGGCGAGGCCGCCGAACAGCCGCGCCGGCAGAGCGGCGGCGGCGTCCTGAACCCACCAGGCGCCTTCGGCGTAGCCGGGCAGTGCTGCGACCGAGCCGCCAGCCGGGCGGCGCAGGGTCCCGGTCGGCAGCAGGGTTGCCTGCAACCGGTCACACCAGGCCTCGGCGTCCTCGCGCAGGGTCAGGTCGAGCGGCGCCTCTTTCAGATGCGCTGTGGCGATCGCGCGGGCGGTTTCTGCGCCATAGGCGCAGCTCCATGACCGCCACAGCCAGTCAGGGGTGTTGAGCCGCGCGGCATCCTGGGCCGCGACCCGTTCGGCGCCCTCGATGCTGAGCCGTCGGAGCACCGCATTGACCAGCCCCTTATGCGAGATAAAGCCAAGGCTGTGCGCGAGGTCGACGCTGGTCGCCACCGCCGCATGCGCCGGGGTCCGCAAAAACAGCAGCTGGGCGACGCCGAGCCGCAATATGTCGTGAACCGCGGCGGCGCGCGGCGCCAGCGGCGTGCTGAGACACAGAGCGATCAGCGCGTCGACCTGGCCGAGCCGACGCAATGCAGTGGCGACGAGCAGGCGCGCGAAGGCGCGGTCCCGGCCCGACAGCTGGCGCATCGACGGGCATTCCTCGATCGCCTCGTCGAGCGGGCGCTTGCGGCGAAGGACCGAACCGATCAGATCGAGCGCGGCGTGGCGCGCGGTCGGCGCTTGGGGCGTCAAAGGTTCTGTCGAGCCGTAGACTTGCATACTCGCCATGGGCTGGCCTGAGCTCGGGGGCCGATCTGATCACGTCGTCGCAGCGAAACGCCACCGGCCGGGCTTGGTTCCAGGCAGGCTCCAAAACTGATATGGGGCGGCGCGCCGGGGATTGAGACGATCGGTCGGCGTTGCCACATTTTGATCATGGACGATCGCCCGCGCGACAAAAATGCGCCGCATCCGCCCGGCTCTCCGCCCACGGCATCCGAGCCGGCGCCGGCGCCGAAGGAAATCGGCGGTCCGAAGGGGCCGGAGCCGACCCGCCATGGCGATTGGGAATACAACGGCCGCTGCACCGATTTCTGAGCTCTCGGCCGCCCCTTCCGAGCAGGACCAAACTGGCTGCTGATTTCGGGCCTGATTGCCGGATGGGCAGGATGGCGATGGACCGCTGACCGAGCGCCGCTGCACCGCGGGCGCACACTGGTCTTTAATGTTCGCGGCCTATCCTTTGCTGCGTGATATCTGCCTCCTTATGGCTGGCGTTCCAGATCGTTTCGGCGCGGCTGCCGGCGGCGGCGATGGCGCCGAATGCGGCAATCGCCGTCTGCTTTGCCCCCGAGGAGGATTGCGCCGGCTTTGCCGTCGGCGCGATCGATCTGGCCCGGCGGCAGATCCTGGTCAGCGCCTACGACCTGACCACCGGCGCCGGCATCGTCGAGGCGCTGGTGCGCGCCCGCCAACGCGGCGTCGACGTCCGCCTGATCGCCGACAAAAGATCGCCCTGCGAGCGCAACGCCGGCCTCGAAGTGCTGGCCGAGACCGGAACCCCAATCTGGATCGACCGCGCGGTGCCGATCGCCCACGCCAAGGTGATGGTGATCGATGGCGCGCTGACCTTGATGGGCTCCTACAACTGGACCCGCAATGCGGCGCGCAACTCCGAGGATCTGAACCTCGTCGCCTCGCGCGCGCTGGCGGCGGCCTATGCCGCGCAATGGGGCCGCCGCCTCGCCGTCTCGGTGCCGTTTGCCGCCCGCCGAGGACTGGTGCCGCCCGCGCCATCGGCGAAATAGCCTGGACGGCGGCGGCTGAACCCCGGCAAAGTGGCCGCCGATCCGCTCGGCCCAGCGCCAACGGCGGCGAAGGCAGAGCTGGCTCGAAAGGGGGCGCGGATGTTCGACCTGATCGTTTCCGGGGGATTGGCGGTGATGCCGAGCCGCGACCGAGAGCGCCGATCTCGGCGTTGCCGGCGGCAAGATCGCGGCGATCGGCGCACCGGGCGGGCTTGCCGCGATCGGGGCCGCGCGCACCGTCGAAGCCGGCGGGCAGATCGTCATTCCGGGCGGGATCGACCCGCATATCCATTGCAGTTCGCCGATCCCGTTTCCGGGGCGCAACGAGGACCTGCTGAGTGCGCCGCCGGACCAGGTCAGCCGCGCCGCCCTCCATGGCGGGACGACGACCCTCATCGATTTCGCCCCATGCCCGCCCGACCAGCCATTGGCGCAATCGATCGAGGCGCGCCAGCGCGAATGGGCCGGAGCGTGCCATTGCGACTACGGCTTTCACCTGCTGCTGCACGGCAAGCTGTCGCCGGGCGTGCTCGGCGCGCTGCCCGAGGCGATCCAGGCCGGGCACGCCTCGGTCAAGATGTTCACCACCGACATCCGCCCGAACCGGCTCGGCCGGATGGTGCAGTTCGGCGACATCTGGGAGGTGCTGAAGATCCTCGGCGCGCAGGGCGGTCTCGCCGCGATCCATGCCGAGGACAACGACATCGTCATGCACATGTACGAAAAGCTGATCCGCGAGGACCGGACGGGCTTCGAGAACATGGCCGAGGTGCACAACACCTTCAGCGAGGACCTGTCGTTCAACCGGGTGATCCGGCTGGCCGAAAATGTCGAGGGCGCCGCGCTCTACATGGTCCATGTCTCGGCCGCGACCGGAGCTGCGGCGATCGCCGGCTCGCGGGCGCGCGGGCTTTCCGATCTATGGCGAGACCCTGCACCAGTACCTGCTCTACAACGCCGAGGACTACAAGCGGCCGGGCGGGCAGATGTTCCATACCTACCCTCGCTCAAATTCGCCAAGGACCAGGAGGCGCTGTGGGCGGCGACCCGGCATGGCGCGATCCAGGCGATCGCCACCGACGAGGTGTGCTGCCCGCTGCAGGTCAAGCTGCAAGGCCGGCGGATCGACGACACCACCGGCGGCAATTCGGGGGTCGAGCCGCGCCTCTGCCTGATGTACACCCACATGGTCGAAAACCGCGGCTACAGCCTCGCCGACTTCGTCGGACTGGTGTCGTCGAACGCCGCGCGGATCATGGGCCTCTATCCGAAGAAAGGGGCGCTGGCGGTCGGCTCCGACGCCGACATCGTGCTGCTCGACCCGCGCGCCCGCAGGGTTTTGCGCAAAGAGGATCTGCACGAGACCGACTACACACCCTGGGAGGGCCATCAGGTCGCCGCCTGGCCGAGCATGACGATCCTGCGCGGCAAGGTCGTGGTCGACCAGGGCCGGTTTCTTCGGCGCGGCGAGCGACGGCCAGTTTCTGGCGCGCAAGATCGGCGGCGACATCCGCGCGCGCCCGGCGCTCTGATTTCGCCCCGAGCGGCATTTTCGCCGCCGCGCGGCATTCCTCAGCGCCGAGCAACGATCCGAGCCGGTCGCGCGCCGACCGCTTTCTCGCACGATCTCCGCGGCCGAGCTCGAGCGCCCGGCCCGCGGACCGGCTCAATAGCGCGGCTTGATCCGGCGCATCGGCGGCGCGTCGCGATAGATCTGCAGCCGGGTGACCCGCAATCCGGCGACGCCGTGCGCCTCGATCGCCTGCTGCCAGGCATGAAACTCTTCCACCGACAGCTGGTAGCGGCGGCAAGCTTCCTCGAGACTGAGCGCACCGTTGCGCACGGCGCTGACGATCACCGCCTTGCGGCGCGCGACCCATCGCTTGGTGTCCGCTGCGGGCAAGCTGTTCTCCGCAGCAGCGCCGGACTTGCGTTTCGTTCTCGTCCATGGCGGCAGAATAGACGGCGATCTCTTAAAGAATCCCTACGTCAAGCTGCCGCACACTCTGTTGAACGTATCTTGCTCACTCCGAACCCATCTAGTTTTGGCAAGGCGAATGGTATTTTAGCAAGAATAGGACCGACACAGCAGGCCGCCAAGGTTCCGGCGCTCCGCGCCGTGATGATCTCGCGCTGGCCGGCAACCTGCGGCATGCTCGCCGATGGTTGTGGGCGGCGTGCCGAAATTTCTGCGAAATCAATATTCTCGATTGGCTGCTGGCGCTTGAAGCGGGATCGGCCAATTCATATACTCCGGCGCTTGTATTCACGGAGGTATCGGGGAAACCGATGCGTCCGTCGCTTCCGCCAGACTATCGTCCGTCCGACGATGAAGAGTTTATGAGCCCGCTGCAGGTCGAATATTTCCGGCAGAAGCTGCTGCTGTGGCGCGCCGCGCTGTTGGCCGAATCGTCGGATACCTTGCAGCACCTGAAGGAGGAGAGCCTGCTCAAGCCCGATCTGACCGACCGCGCCACTCTCGAAGCCGAGCGCGCCATCGAGCTGCGCACCCGGGCGCGAGAGAGAAGGCTGATCTCGAAGATCGATGCCGCGCTCGACCGTATCGAACACGGCACTTATGGCTGGTGCGAGGAAACCGACGAGCCGATCGGCATCCGCCGTCTCGAGGCCCGGCCGATCGCCACCCTCAGCATCGAAGCCCAGGAGCGCCACGAGCGCATGGAGCGGACCCACCGCGACGACTGACTGCCGGCGGCTCCGGGCTCGCTGCCGCAGCTCCGGCGGCGCAGCGTTGGCGGCAGCGCAGCGTTGGCTCGCCGCTGGCCCGCGGGCTGATTGCACAGGTGCGCGTTCTTAACCTATCTGTGGTAGTTTCGTGCGTATCGACAGCCGCTCGAGGACGCGCGACATGGCGGGCAAAGCTGAGAGCAGCGCAGGGCGGACAATCGAGCAACAACGCCGGCTGCCGCGCCGCGCCGCGCGCGAGCCGCCGGCGCTGCCGGCATGGCGGCCGTGGCTCGCGCCGGCAGCATTGGTGTTTCTCGCCGGCGGCGTGTTGGCGGCGCTGTCGATCGCACCGAGCGTCCTCGGTTCGCCGGCTTGGTCGGCGGTGCTGGCGCCGATCGGTCTTGCCGCGCTGGTCGCCGCCGCCTTCGCCGCGCTCAGGGTGGGCGCAGGGTCGTCTACCGCGGCTCGACCGGCTCGGCCGCGCGGGCGACGCCGCCGCCGCGCCGCCCTTCAGCGGCGGACCGAACGATCCCGGGCTTGAGGGCGAGCACGCGGCGCACGCCGGCCCACGCCCGGCCCGCGAACCCTTTCAGCGGCTGTTCGCCAACGCCCCGGTCGGCATCGCCGTGGTCGATCGGTTGGGCCGGTTCGTCGAGGCGAACCGCGCGGCCGGCGAACTGCTCGGCGTCCGCCGCCGGATTGCGCGGTGCTGAGCTCACCGGTTTTTTGGCCGACGCCGAGCGTGCCGCAATCGCCGCGAGGCTCGCCGCGGCCGCGGACGGAGCGCTCGATCCCGAGCCGATCGAAATCCGCCTGGAGCGCCCGCGCGAACGGACCCTCGTCCTGCTGCTGAGTCGGTTCGACGATCAAGACGATGATCAGGAAGAAGAAGGTCCGGCACTGCCAACCGGTGCGCGGGCGACCGCCGAACCCAGCCCTGCCGCAACCGACGCGCGCGGCGACGCCGACCCCGACGGCGGCAGCTTGATGTTGTATCTGATCGACGTCACCGAGCAGAAAAATCTCGAAGCTCAGTTCGTGCAATCGCAGAAGATGCAGGCGGTCGGCCAGCTCGCCGGCGGGGTCGCGCATGATTTCAACAATCTGTTGACCGCGATGATCGGCTTTTGCGACCTGCTGCTGCTGCGCTCGCGGCCCGGCGACCCGGCCTTTGCCGACATCATGCAGATCAAGCAGAACGCCAACCGCGCCGCCAATCTGGTGCGGCAGCTGCTGGCGTTCTCGCGGCAGCAGACGTTGCAGCCGCGGGTCCTCGATATTACCGACGTGCTGGTCGAACTCGCCCATCTGCTGCGCCGGCTGATCGGCGAGAACATCGCGCTCGAATTCGCGCACGGGCGCGATCTCGGCCTGGTCAAGGTCGATCAAGGCCAGCTCGAGCAGGTGGTCATCAATCTCGCGGTCAATGCTCGCGACGCGATGCCGGAATGGCGGGCAGCTGACGATCCGCACCGCCAATCTTTCCCAGCTCCACCGCCTTGCGGCGCGGGCACGAGGTCATGCCGGCCGGGGATTACGTGCTGATCGAGGTGGCCGATACCGGGCTCGGCATCGCACCCGACAATCTCGCGCGGATTTTCGAGCCGTTCTTTTCGACCAAGGAGGTCGGTTCCGGAACCGGTCTCGGGCTGTCGACGGTTTACGGCATCGTCAAGCAGACCGGCGGCTTTGTCTTTGTCGACAGCAAGCCCGGCCGGGGGACCGCATTCGAGATTTATCTGCCGCGCCATCGGGCGAGCGACCGCTGCCGCGGGGGTCCGCGCCGAGGCCGTCGAGCCGGCCATCCCCAAGGATCTGACCGGCAGCGGCACCGTGCTGCTGGTCGAGGACGACGACGCGGTCAGGATGTTTGGCGCTCGCGCCTTGCGCAACAAGGGCTACCGGGTGATCGAGGCAAAAAGCGGCGAAACTGCGCTCGACCTGATCCGCGACGCAACCGACAAGATCCATCTGTTGATCACCGACGTGGTGATGCCGCGAGATGGATGGGCCGGCGCTGGTCCGCGAGGTGCGCCGGATCGACCCCGAGATCAAGGTGATCTTCATCTCCGGCTATGCCGAGGATACGTTCCGGCAACGGCCTCGACAGCGACAGCGAGATCCATTTCCTGGCCAAGCCGTTCAGCTTGAAGCAGCTCGCCGTTAAGGTTAAAGACGTTGTCGGCGAGAATGCGGCGGAGCCGCTCGAGTTGGTAGTTGCAATTCCGGAACAAACAGAGTACATTGCCCCTCCGGCCCGCATCGAACCGCGCGCCGGCTGTGACATAACGGAGGGCCTCGGCATGCAGGCGGCATTGCGCCTTTTGGACAAGGAAGCGATGGACAAGCAGCGGGCTTTGGAGGCGGCGCTCGGCCAGATCGAACGGGCCTTTGGCAAAGGTTCGATCATGAAGCTCGGCTCGCACGAGACGAGCGGCGACGTCGAGGTGATCTCGACCGGCTCGCTCGGGCTCGACATCGCCCTCGGCATCGGCGGGTTGCCGCGCGGCCGGGTCGTCGAGATCTACGGGCCGGAGAGCTCGGGCAAGACCACCCTCGCCTTGCATGTCATCGCCGAGGCGCAGCGCGCCGGCGGCACCTGCGCCTTTATCGACGCCGAGCACGCGCTCGACCCGGCCTATGCCCGCAAGCTCGGGGTCAATGTCGACGATCTCCTGATCTCGCAGCCCGACGCCGGCGAACAGGCGCTCGAGATCACCGACACCCTGGTCCGCTCGGGCGCGATCGACGTGCTGGTCATCGATTCGGTGGCGGCGCTGGTGCCGCGCGCCGAGCTCGAAGGCGAGATGGGCGACAGCCATATGGGTCTGCACGCCCGGCTGATGAGCCAGGCCTTGCGCAAGCTCACCGGCTCGATCTCGCGGTCGCGAGCGACCGTCATCTTCATCAACCAGATCCGCCACAAGATCGGGGTCATGTTCGGCAATCCGGAAACCACGACCGGCGGTAACGCGCTCAAATTCTACGCCTCGGTCCGCCTCGACATCCGCCGCATCGGCGCGATCAAGGAACGCGACCAGGTGATCGGCAACCAGACCCGGGTTAAGGTTGTCAAGAACAAGATGGCCCCGCCGTTCAAGGTCGTCGATTTCGACATCATGTACGGCGAGGGCGTCTCCAAGCGCGGCGAATTGATCGATCTTGGGGTTCAGGCCGGGGTCGTCGAGAAATCGGGTTCGTGGTTCTCCTATGAGGGCCAGCGCGTCGGCCAGGGTCGTGAAAACGCCAAGGCCTACCTGCGCGATCATGGCGAGGTCGGCGAGGCGATCGAACGCGCGATCCGCGCCAATGCCGGTCTCGTCGCCGAGGCGATGATGGCCGCGCCCGGGGATGCGGCGGCGGCCGACGAATAGGTTTCGGCGTCCCCGCATTCGAGATAGTTGGAAGGGACCGAGATGCGCGCCGCTGAGCGAGATCAACACGCCGTTGCAGATCCTCGATCTCGACCAGGAGGTTGCCGCGCCGGCGAAGTTCGCGTCAGGGTCAAGGCGGCCGGCCAGTGCATGAGTGAGTGGCAAATTATCAGCGGCGATAGGCCGATGCCGATGGTGCTCGGGCACGAGGCGGCCGGGATCGATTTTCCGATCCTCGCCGATCT
This sequence comes from uncultured Alphaproteobacteria bacterium, assembly GCA_963814805.1. GTDB lineage: Bacteria > Pseudomonadota > Alphaproteobacteria > ATCC43930 > CGMCC-115725 > AP-15. The sequence goes on from CAWFER010000023.1 coordinate 307,750, forward strand.
CGACATGGCGAAAAAGATCGAGCTCGACAGCCTGATCAGCCGCGCCTATCGGCTCGATGAGATCAATGAAGGGTTTCGCCTGATGTTGGACGGGGCGGTAGAGCGCGGCGTCGTCGTGTTCGACTGAGCCGCCAGGATCGAGCGGCCGGCCTCGCGGCCGGCCCTGCGAAACCGGCCATCGAGCGGCTGGACATCGAGCCGCCACTTCTTCTATAAGCGCCGCTCGCCGGAGCGCCCAGGTAGCTCAGTTGGTAGAGCAACGGACTGAAAATCCGTGTGTCGGTGGTTCAATTCCTCCCCTGGGCACCACCGCCGCGGGTGGTGTGCGGGCTTCGATCCGCATCCAGCCGATCAGTTGTTGATCCACTCCTTTTCGAAGCGAGCATGGCATTCGCGCTCGCCCGGCATTTTCAGCCAGCCGGCGAGCGAGCCGCGGCGTCGCCAGCAGCAGCCGGTCGCGCAGATGGGTCGAGTTGCGGCCGTATTCCTCGAAGGTCGACACCGTAATCTTCTGGTTGTGCGGGTCGTCTTGAAAGCGGCAGGCGCACAGCGCCACGGTTTCCTGATAGGCGCGGCGGTCGGCGCCCGATTTGAGATAGGCGTTGGCGACCGCGGTGGCGCGCGGGTAGTCCAACGCCATGATCGCCTCGTCGAGCTCGGCTAGCAAGGCCGAAGGCGCGCGCCCCGAGCCGTCGAACCCGGCGCATTCCTCCTCGATCACCGTGCGGTATAGCTTGTTCTCGTGCGCCACATCGTTGATGAAACTCGCCATCAGATAGAGAATGCGCGGATGATACGGGTTGTCCCGGGTTCGCATCCAATTGTTGGCGACGTTGCAGTAGTCGAACGGATGCTGGCCGTTGGTGAACTGGCGTGGCACGGTCGTGCGCAAGATCAATTCGGCCGCGCCGAGCTGGATCGCGTCGCCGAGGCTCCTGATCGACTTGCCGTTTTTCAGATGGCCGGTCAGCGTGTTCCAGACCGTCTCGATATCGGCGGTCATCAGCTGTTCGATCATCTCCTCAACCTCGGCCGGGCGCGAGCGGTGTCCGGTTGGTCTGGCCGAGGCTCTTGCCGGCGTCCGGAAACTCGGCGGCGATCCTGCACGCAGACCGAATCATAGAGCGAGTAATAGAGCGGGCCGACCGCCATGTCCGGCACACCCATGTAATAGACGCCATGCGCCTCGTCCCAGCCGATCACATCGGCGAGGTCGGTGATGGCGCGGGCGCGGATCGCCTTGTGGCCGGTATTGCGCGCCTTGCGCCCAACCACCGTATCCTGCAAATCGATCAGGCCGAGAAATTCGATCTGGTCGCGCAGCAGCGGGCGCAGCTGCTCGTCTTCGGCCAGGCCGAGGAACAGACCATAGGATCGCTGCGAATCGCCACTGACCGTGGCGATCATCTGTGCGTGAAGCCGCTCCTCGACCGTACCATCCTGACGGATCGGCTCGTGGTCCGGCTGCCATACCACCGGTCCATAGCTCGGCGGCGGCACGCTCATGCCTTTCATCGTCGCGTAGCGGCCGGGGTATTTGCCGGCCAGCTGGTTCCAGATGTCGAGCCCGGCTGGGATGTACCACACGCTCTGCAGCAGCGGCAGCAGCCGGTATTTCTCCGGCAGATACGGCATCAGATAAGACGAGGCGCGCAGCCCGAGGATCGTGTGATCGTTGTTGATCAGCGAAATCTGCCCGTCCTTGACATTGATGTGGCTCGGCACCTGGACAAACGGCGCCTCGGCTGCGGTTACCACGGCGAGCGCGTCGCCGATCTTGCGGCCCTCGCGCGCCACCATGCGAAAAAATAGCTCAGCGGTGCGCGGCTGGTCGCGCTCCAGAATGGCCTCCGTCAGCGGGCCAAAGGACTTGTCTTGACAGATCTCGTCGCGACTGCGCAGCATTGACGGCACTCCGTAGGTTCCGGGTCGGCGGCGCCCCGGCTATCGCCGAGCCTATCGTCCGGCGCGGCAAATCGCAAAGCAGCTATGCCGTCTGGCTGATATGCGGCGCGCGTTGGCAGCGCCGCCTCGCGCCTTGCGTCGGCAGCGCCGCCTCGCGCCTTGGACAGAGACGCGTGGGCCGTTCCGCTCGTCTTCCGAGCCAGGCTGCGGCATAGTCGGGCGATGCGGCAGCAGGTTGCAATCGCCCACGACCTAGTCCTTATCGGCGGCGGTCACGCTCATGTCCATGTGCTGAAGAGCTTTGGCATGCACCCGATGCCGGGGGTGCGCCTGAGCCTCATCGCCCGCGACGTCGAAACCCCCTATTCGGGAATGCTTCCAGGCTGGGTCGCCGGGCATTATCGGTTTGACGAGTGCCACATCGATCTCGGCCGGCTGGCGCGCTTTGCCGGCGCCCGACTGATCCGCGACGAGGCGACAGGCCTCGACCGCAGCCAATGCCGTGTGTTGTGCCGCGCCCACCCGCCGATCCGTTACGATTTTGTTTCGCTCGACATCGGCTCGGCGCCGCGCGCGCATGACGTCCCGGGCGCCGTCGAACACACCATCGCGGTCAAGCCGATCGCCAATTTCGCGGCGGACTGGGAAGCCCTGCTGGCTCGCGCAGGGCAGCTGCCGCGGCTGCGCCTTGCCATCGTCGGCGGCGGCGCCGGCGGCGTCGAGCTCGCATTGTCCGCCCAACATCGCCTCCGAGCGCTTGGCCTGGCGCCCGAAGCGACGCTGATCACTCGCGACGCGCTGCTGCCGTCGCACAACCGCCGGGTGCGCCGTGCGTTCGAGCGGACTTTCGCCGAGCGCGGCATCGCCGTGCTGACCGGCAGCCCGGTGACCTGCGTCGAGCCGGGAGCGCTGCTCTGCGCCGACGGCCGGCGCATCGCTTTCGACGAGGCGCTGTGGGTGACCGAGGCCGGCGCCGCCCGGTGGCTCGCCGACACCGGGCTGCCTTTGACCGAGGGCGGCTTTGTCGCGATCGACGAGACCCTGCGCTCGCCCGCCGACCCGCGGATCTTCGCCGCCGGCGATGTCGCGACGATGCTCGGCCACCCGCGCGAAAAGGCCGGGGTCTACGCGGTACGCCAGGGTCCGCCCCTCGCCGCCAATCTGCGCCGCGCGCTCGCCGGCCAGCGGCTGCGGCGCGCCGTGCCGCAGCGCCGCGGCCTCGCCCTGATCGGCACCGGGGACCAGCACGCGGTCGCCTCGCGCGGGCCGTTCGCCGCTCGCGGCGGCTATCTGTGGCGGCTCAAGGACCGGATCGACCGGCGCTGGATGCGGCGCTATCGCGAATTGCCGGAAATGCCGCCCGAGCCTGGCGAAGAGCCGATGCGCTGCGGCGGCTGCGCCGCCAAGGTCCCTGCCGCGGTGCTGAGCCGGGTCATCGAGCGGCTGCATCCGGCGGCGAGCGAACTGGTGACGATCGGTCTCGACAGCCCGGACGACGCGGCGCTGATCGCTTTTCCCGGCGCCCCGCCTCTGTTGCAGACCGTCGATTTCTTTCGCGCCATGGTCGACGACCCCTATCTCTTTGGGCGGATCGCGGCGACCCATGCCCTCGGCGACATCTATGCGATGGGTGGGGCGCCGCAAACCGCTCTCGCCATCGCCGCCCTGCCGCCGTCGCGCCCGGCAATTGTCGAGCACGACCTGTTTCACATGCTGCGCGGCGCCCTCGACGTGCTCGAACCGGCGGGAGCGGCGCTGATCGGCGGCCACAGCGCTGAGGGCGCCGAGCTCGCGCTTGGCTTTGCCGTGACCGGGCGCGCGGCGTCGTCCGGCAGGCTGATGCGAAAGGGAGGGCTGCGCCCCGGCGACCGGCTGATCTTGTCGAAGCCGCTCGGGACCGGCGTGATCCTCGCCGCCGACGCGCGCGGCCTGGCCCCGGCGCGGGCGGTCGACGATGCGATCGCGGCGATGGTGCAATCGGCCGCCGCCGCCGCCCGTTGCCTCCTCGCCCATGGCGCCACCGCCTGCACCGACGTGACCGGGTTCGGCCTCCTCGGCCATCTGCTCGAAATGCTGCGCGCCTCGGCAATGGACGCGGCCCTCGATCCCGCCGCTGATGCCGGCGCTCGACGGCGCGCTCGAACTCTTCGCCGCCGGCCTCGCCAGCTCGCTGCACATCGACAACATGGCGGCGCTGGCGGCTCTCGATCTCAGCGGGGAGCACCCGATCATCCCGCTGCTGATCGATCCGCAAACCGCCGGCGGGCTGCTCGCCGGGGTCCCCGCCGAGCGCGCCGCTGCCTGCCTTGCCGAGCTCGCCGGCCTCGGCTATCGCGCCGCCCTGATCGGCCGGATCGAGGGTATGGCCGGGGCTCGCCCGCAGGTGCGCCTCGAAGCCTCCGCCGCGGCTTTCGTGCGCGAGCCGGTCACCGTTTGATGCCCGGCATTATCTGATGCTCGCCATCGCCCGATGATCGCAGCACAACGCCAGGGCCGCGCCGCGCTGCCCGCGGTCGACAGGATCATGCGATCCGAGGCGGGTGGCGCGCTGATCGGGCGATACGGGCGCGCGCTCGTGGTCGACGCCGTCCGGGCGGCGCTGGCGGCGCGCCGGGCCGCGGCTGCCGGAGCGGTGGTGGCCGACATCATCGCCGACAGCGCCGCTGCGCTCGCCCGACTGATCCGTCCGTCGCAGCGCCGCGTCTTCAACCTGACCGGGACCGTGCTCCACACCAATCTCGGCCGCGCGCCGTTGCCCGAGGCAGCGATCGCGGCGGCGGCGGCGGCGATGCGCGATCCCTCGACCCTCGAATACGATGTCGAGACCGGCCGCCGCGGCGAGCGCGACGATCATGTTTCGGGCTGGCTCAAGCGGCTGACCGGGGCCGAGGCGGCGCTCGCCGTCAACAACAATGCCGGGGCGCTGGTGCTGGCGCTGAACGCGCTCGCCGACGGAAGCGAGACGATCGTCTCGCGCGGCGAGCTGATCGAGATCGGCGGCTCATTCCGGCTGCCCGACATCATGGCCCGCGCCGGGACGCGGCTGCGTGAGGTCGGGACCACCAACCGCACTCATCTCGCCGATTATGCCGCCGCGATCGGGCCGCAGACCGGGCTGATCCTGAAGGTGCATGCCAGCAACTATGCGATCCGGGGCTTCACCGCCGCGGCGCCGGCGGGAAAGCTCGCCGCGCTGGCGCGGGCCGCAGGCGATCCCGTTTGTCGAGGATCTCGGCAGCGGCTCCCTGGTCGATCTCGAAGCCTGGGGCCTGCCGCACGAGCCGACCGTCGCCGAGGCGTTGGCCCAGGGCGCGGATCTTGTCACCTTCAGCGGCGATAAATTGCTGGGCGGGCCGCAGGCCGGGCTGGTCGTCGGCCGCGCCGATCTGGTGGCGAGGCTCGCGAAGAACCCGCTGAAGCGCGCGCTTCGGCTCGACAAGATCCGCCTGGCCGCGCTCGAAGCGGTGTTGCGCCTCTACGCCGATCCCGACCGGCTGGCCGCCCTATTGCCGGCGCTGCGGCTGCTTGTCGCGGCCGCCGGGCGAGATCGAGGCGCTCGGCCGACGGTTGCTGCCTGCGGTCGAGCGGGCGTTTGCCGGCGTCGCCCTCATTAGCCTCGTCGAGGCCAGGAGCCAGATCGGCAGCGGCGCGTTGCCGGTGTCGCTGCTGCCGAGTGCAGCGCTAGCTTTGCGCCCGGTGGGCGCCGCAAGATCCGGCGCCGCGGTCGAGCATCTGGCGCGCACCTTGCGCCGCCTGCCGATCCCGGTCATCGGCCGTATCGAAGCAGGCGCGGTGGTGCTCGACCTGCGCTGTCTCGAAGACGAGCCCGCCTTCCTCGCCCAACTCGCCGATCTGTCCGCGCCGGCGGCATGATCCTCGCCACCGCCGGCCATATCGATCACGGCAAGACCGCGCTGGTGCAGGCGCTGACCGGGGTCGACGCCGACCGCCTGCCCGAGGAGAAGCGGCGCGGGCTGACGATTGATCTCGGCTTTGCCTATGCGACGTTGCCCGACGGCGCCGAACTCGGCTTTGTCGACGTTCCCGGCCATGAGCGATTTCTGCCCAACATGCTGGCGGGCGTCTTGTCGATCGATCGCGTGTTGCTGGTGGTCGCCGCCGATGACGGGCCGCGCCCGCAGACGATCGAGCACCTCGACATCCTCGAATTGATCGGGGTCGCCGAGATCACCGGGGTGGTGACCAAGATCGACCGGGTCGAGCCCGAGCGCGCCGTCGCGGTGGCCGACCAGGTTGCCGATTTGCTCGCTGCGGCTGGCTATGGCGCGAGCCCGATCTTTGCGGTGTCGAGCCGCACTGGCGCCGGGATCGCCGCGCTCGGCGCGCATCTGCGAGAGAATGCCCGCGCCGCCGCGGCCGCTCGCGCCGCGACGCCGCCCACCGGCCTCTTTCGCATGCCGATCGACCGCGCCTTCACCCTGCCTGGGATCGGGCTCGTCGTCACCGGCACGGTCGCGGCCGGCGCCATCGCGGTCGGCGACCGGCTGACGCTGAGCCCCGGCGGCGCGGCGGCGCGGGTGCGCGGGCTGCACGCGCAGAACCGGCCGATCGAGACCGCCGCCGCCGGCGAGCGTTGCGCCGTCAACCTCGCCGGTTCTTTTGCCGACGGCGCCGAGCCGCGCCGCGGCGACTGGCTCCTGGCCCCCGAGCGGCATATGCCGGCGACGCGGCTCGATATTTTGCTGCGCGTCTGCCGCCACGCCGAGGCGCCGTTGCGCGATGGGCTGCCGGTGCATCTGCATCTCGGCACCGCCGACGTCGTCGGCCGCCTGGCCGTGCTCGGCCAGCGCACCATCGCTCCCGGGCGAGACTGGCTTTGTCCAGATCGAGGTCGATCGCCGGGTGGGGGCGCTCCACGGCGACCGCGCGCTGTTGCGCGATCATGCCGCCCGCCACACGCTCGCCGGCGGCCGGGTCGTCGATCCGTTCGCGCGGCGCCGCGGCCGCCGCCTGCCCACGCGCCTCGCCTTGCTGGCGGCGATGGCCCCCACCAATCCAGAGGCGGCGCTCGAGAAATTGCTCGCGGCCGAAGGCGCCGTCGATCTGGCGCGTTTTGCGCTGGTGCGCAATCTCGCGGCGGCGGAACTGGCTGCGCTTTCCCGCGGCGGCGGATTTCTGCGGGTGGGGCCCGATCGTGCGCCGGTGGCGGTCACCACAGAGCGGCTGGCGGCGCTCGGCGAGGTTCTCGCCGCGGCGCTGGCCGCCTGGCACGAGGCACAGCCAGATGCCCTCGGTCCGTCGCGCCCGGCGCTGTTCGAAAAGCTGCGCGGCGCGGCGCCCGAGGCGGCGCTCGAGGCGGCGCTGGCCCAACTCGTCGCCGCTGGCGGGGCGGTGCGCGAAGGCGGCCTGTGGCGCCTGCCCAAACACCGGCCGCGGCTCAGCAACGCCGACGAGAAGCTGTGGGATCGGGTTCTCCCATTGCTTGCCGCCGACGGGTTGCGCCCGCCGCGAGTGCGCGAGATCGCCGCGGCGCTGTCGCTCGAACCCGAGGCGGCGGCGCGCTTCCTCGCCCGCGCCGAGCGTCTCGGCCGCGTCGCCAAGGTCGCCGACAACCGCTATTTCCCGCCGGAAACGCTGGGCCGGCTCGCCGACATCGCCCGCGAGCTTGCCGATGCTTCGCCCGAGGGGAGCTTTACCGCGCAGATGTTCAAGGACCGCTCCGGCGTCGGCCGCAATCTGGCGATCCACATTCTCGAATATCTTGATAGGATGGGGGTGACCCGGCGCATCGGCGATGCGCGCATTGTCTTGGCCGGCGATCTGTTTCGCTGAGGCCCGGCGGGCCTGGGAAGAGTATCGTCCCCGGTGGGGCGCGCGGTCTTCAAAACCGTCGGGGGGCGCGAAGGCGTCCCCGGTAGGTTCGAACTCCTGCCTCTTCCGCCAGTCTTTTGCGCGCCCCCGCCGATCAGAAGCGCTCGACCCAGGGCCGCAGCTCGACTTCCCACGTCCAGGCCGAACGCGCCTGGTGGAGCACGCCGAGATAGCTCGCGGCGATGGCGTCGGGATCGAGCATGCTGTCGGGCTTGTCCGCGGGCTCGACCCGGCCGGGATTGCGGATCGCCCCATCGATGACGAAATGGGCGACGTGGATCCCCTGCGGCGCGAGTTCGCGCGCCATGCTCTGGGCGAGGCCGCGCAAGGCGAACTTGCCCATCGCGAAGGCCGCCGACAGCGGGTAGCCCTTGACGCTGGCCGAGGCGCCGGTGAACAGCACCGCGCCATGGCCCTTGGGCAGCATGCGGGCGACCGCCTCCTTGGCCACCAGAAACCCGCCGAATGCGCTGACCATGATCGCCCGCTCGACCTCGGCCGGGACCAGCTCGGCGACCGGGCCGCGGGCCCGCGCGCTGGCGTTGTAAACGACGACATCGGGCGCGCCGATGGCGCCCTCGACGGCGGCGAACATCCGCGTCACCTCGGCCGGGTCGACCGCATCGCAGGCGAACGCCTGGGCTCCGGTTTCGGCGCATAGCGGCGCCAGCTTGCCGGCATCGCGCGCGGCCAGCGCCACGCGCATGCCCTCGCCGGCAAACAGCCGCGCCAAGGAGGCGCTGAGGCCCCGCCCGGCGCCGACGATCAGCGCGGATTGATAGCTTGGTTTTGGCATGTTCGATCTCCTCGCCTGATGATTCGGCCATTGTGCCACAAGATCGCATCCCCGATCCGGTGACGGAAAAGGTCTAGCGCACCAAGCCGCCGATCGCGTCGGCGTGAAAGCGGGCCAGATCCTCGGGGCCGAGGAAATTGATGTCGCCCGGGGTGGCGAGCCCGATCGCCGCGGCAAACCCGGCGAGCCGGACCGCCAGATCGCGATCGCCGTCGAGCAGGCCATGGATCAGGCCGCCGACAAATGAGTCGCCGGCGCCGATGCGATCGACGACATCGACCGTATAGCGCGGGGCATAGCGGAACTTGCCCTCGGCGAGGAGCAGGCTGCCGGGCTCGGCCTCGGGCCCCCGGGTCAGCGCCACCAGAGGAACGCCGTAGCGCGCGGCGATCGCCTCGGCCAGCGGTTCGCCGGATTCGGCGAAGCCCAGCACCTGCTGCGCGTCGCGCTCGGCGAGCACCAAGAGATGCAGGTGCAGCGCCACCGCGTCGAGCACGGCGCGAGCCTCGGGCGGGGTCGTTAGCGTCGCGCGATAGTTCAGATCATAGGACACCGGCTTGCCGGCGGCGGCGGCCAGCGCCGCGAGCTGGATGACCAGCGCCCGGCAACTCGGGCCAAGCGCCGGCGTGATGCCGGACAGATGCAGCCACGAACTCTCCCGGATCAGCCTTTCCCACGGCGCATCCTCGAACCCGAGCTCGGCAGCCGCGGAATGCCTGCGGTCGTACATGACGAGGCTGCTGCGCGGCTCGGGGCCGGGCTCGTAGAACATCAGGCCCAGCCGCGCCTCGGCGATTCGGCGCACCCAGCGCGTGTCGACCCCATGGCGCCGCGCCTCGCCGTCGACGATGCGGCCGAGCGGCCCTTCGGGCAATCGCGATACCCAGGCGACCCGCCGCCCGAGCCGGGCCAAGAGGCAGCCGACATTGAGCTCGCTGCCGCCGACCCCGATCTCGAAACTGCGCGCCTGGTCGAGCCGCTGCATACGCGGCGGCGACAGACGCATCAGGGTCTCGCCCAGAGTCAGCAGATCATAGCCGCCGTCGGGCGCGGCGCTCATCGGCGCCCGCCGCGGGTCGCCGGGGCGACCTTCGCGAAAACAACCGCCTTAGATATGGCGCTGCGTCCGACGCAGAAAGTCGATGAAGATCGCCGCCAAGAGGCCCTCCTTTTTCTCCCAGTCTTCGAGGGCGACGTCGAGGTCGGGCCGGTCTTCGGTCAGGACCTCGTGGTATTCGCTGTTCGGCAGCAGGCGGTGCGCCACCTGGGCAGGCCGCCGCGGATGCACCCGGTCGTTGCCCGGAACGATGCAGGCCGGCATCGTCATCGAGCGCAATTCGGCGGGGCTCAAGCCGATCACCGGATGGTCGGCGCCCTCGTTGAAGGCGCGCCGCCAGCGCTCCATGACCGCGATGAAGTCCTCGACCCTCGTTTCGGCGAGCCGCGCGCGATTGGCCGGGTTGGCCTTGATCAGCTCGTTGAAATGCTCGCTTTCGACGACCGCCGCCATGCCGCCCCTTTGCGCCATTTCGATGAACTGGGTGTAGTAGTTGGCGGCCAGCCGCTTGGCCGCATAGGCGCCGCCGGTGACCCGCCACAGCAACAGGCCGCGCACCGCCGCCGGATGGCGCAGTGCGAGCAGCAGGGCCAGCCGGCACCCCGACGAGCTGCCGCCGATAAACGCCGGCACGGCATCGAGGTGCCGCAGCAGCTCGCGCAGATCCTCGGCCCAGATCTCGTTTTCCGAGTTGCCGCCATCGAACGACACGCCGGAAGCTCCGCAATTGCGCCGGTCGTAGATCACCACGCGATTGCCGGCCTCAGCGATCTTTTCCGCCAGGCTCTCGACCCCGCCGAGCCCGCGCCGTCCGCCCGGCTGCAACGCCAGCCATGGCCCGCGCTCGCCCAGCACCCGGTAATTGATGTCGACGCCCCGGATCGCGGCGACCGGCATGGCTCTCCCCCATGGTCGAACATTCGCAATTCTGCCATCCTAGCGGATATCCCTCCGATCCGCAGAGGATTCGACATGCTAGAGAAATCGACATGCAGGTAGGCGTCTTCTATTTTCCGGCCGATTACGGCATCGACATCGCCGAATTGGCGCAGGCCCTCGAAGCGCGTGGCTTTGCCTCGCTCTACGTGCCCGAGCACACCCATATCCCCGCGAGCCGGCGCAGCCCGTTCCCCGCCGGCGGCGAATTGCCGAAGAAATATTCGCATACCCACGACCCGTTCGTAGCGCTGTCCTTCGCCGCCGCGGTGACCAAGAAGCTCTTGCTCGGCACCGGCATCTGCCTCGTCCCCGAGCACGACCCGATCGTCACCGCGAAGAGCGTGGCGAGCCTCGACCAGCTGTCGGGCGGCCGCTTTGTCTTCGGCATCGGCGGCGGCTGGAATGTCGAGGAGATGGAAAACCACGGCGCGCAATACAAAACCCGCTTCAAGCTGATGCGCGAGCGGGTGCTGGCGATGCAGGCGCTGTGGACCCAGGAGGAAGCGACCTTTCACGGCGAATTCGTCAATTTCGACCCGGTCTGGTCGTACCCCAAGCCAAAGCAGCGGCCATATCCGCCGATCCTGCTCGGCGGCGAGAGCGACTACACGCTGCGGCGCATCGTCGAATATTGCGACGGCTGGATCCCGCGCCCGGTCGCCGGCTTCACCCCGCGTGAGGCCAAGGCCCGGTTGCGCCGGATGGCCGAGGTGAAAGGGCGCGACCCGGCCGGGCTGTCGGTCACCGTGTTCCGCGCCCCGGCGGACAAGGCGGCGCTCGACGACTACCGCGCCGCCGGCATCGACGGCGCTCTGCTCGAAATCCCCGACCTCGGCCGCGACGAGATCCTGCGCCTGCTCGACAAATACGCGCCATTAGTCGGCGCGGGGTGAGGGCGAGGGCATGATCCGCGAAGAGCTGGTCTTCGTCGCCACCTGCGACATTTCCGGACATGCGCGCGGCAAGGGCTTTCCGGCGTGCGAATTGCCCGGGCGGCTCAAGAAAGGCGTCGGCTGGACCGGCAGCAATCTGATGATGTCGCCGGCCGGCCCGATCTGGGACACGCCGTTCGGCACCGCCGGCGATCTGATGATCGCGCCCGATCCCGCGGCCGAGGTGCGGGTTGATTTTGCCGATGATTCGGCGGTCGAGCATTTCTTTCTGGGCGACATCCGCACCACCGACGGCAAGCCGTGGGAATGTTGTCCGCGCGACTTCCTGCGCCGCGCCGTCCGAGAATTGGACGAGGCGTCGGGGCTGCGCCTGGTCGCCGCGTTCGAGCAGGAGTTCGTCTACACCGGGACCGACGAGCGGCCGGGCGACGCCTATGCGCTCGGCGCGTTCCGTCGTCAGGGCGCCTTTGGCGAGGTCTTCATCGCCGCGCTGCGCGCCGCCGGCCCGGTCCCGGACAGTTTCCTGGCCGAATACGGGCCGCGTCAGTTTGAGGTGACGGTCGCGCCGCAGCCGGCCGTGACCGCCGCCGACCATGCGGTGATCACCCGCGAGATGGCCCGCGCCACGGCGCACCGGCTCGGCCATCGGGTGATATTTTCGCCAAAGCCCGCCCCCGACCGCGTCGGCAATGGCGTGCATATTCATATGAGCCTGTGGGACGCGGCTGGCCAACCCGCGACCCACAGCTCTGGCGAGGCGATGGAGCTGAGCCCGCCGGCGCAGCACTTCTTTGCTGGCGTCTTGCACCACATGTCGGCGATCTGCGCGGTGACGGCGCCCTCACCGGTGTCCTATCTGCGCCTGGCGCCTAATGCCTGGGCGCCGACCCTGATCGATCTGGTGCGCCAGGACCGCGCCGCCAGCCTGCGCGTCTGCCCGGTGTTCGCGCCCGAGGACGCCAGCGCGGCCGCGGGCCAGTTCAATGTCGAGTTCCGCGTCTGCGACGCCGCCGCGAGCCCCTATCTGGCCTTGGGCATGGTGATCTTCGCGGGGGTCGACGGCATCCGCCGGGGATTGCCATTGCCCACGGCGGGAACGGCGGCGCCCTCCCTGCCCACGTCGCTCGACCAGGCGCTCGACCATCTCGCCGCCAGCGCGGGCGCCGCGCGCTGGTTCGGCCCGACACATTTAGACGCCTATCTGCGCTTCAAACGGGTCGAAGCGGAGAAAGTCGGTTCGCTGTCGCCCGCTGAACTCTGCACCCACTACGCCGAGATCTATTGAGCAATGACCGGGTTGCAATGACCGAGCATCCGCTCCTCGACCTGGACGAACCCGACCCGGTCGCTCTCGACAACGAGGCGGGCGGCTCGGCGTTTTTTCTGACCTGCGACCACGGCGGGCGCGCCATTCCGCGCCAGCTCGGCCGGCTCGGCCTCGCCGAGCCCGATACATTTCGCCACATCGCCTGGGATATCGGCATCGCCGCGGTCGGTCGGCTGCTCTCGCCGCAACTCGACGCGGCGCTGATCGTGCAGGCCTATTCGCGGCTGGTGATCGACTGCAACCGCGACCCCTCGGCGCCAAGCTCGATTGCCGAGATCAGCGAGGACACCGTGATCCCCGGCAATCGCGGCCTCCGCGCGGCCGGCCGCGCGGCGCGGATCGAGACGGTCTTTCGCCCCTATCACAACCGGATCGCCGCGGCGCTCGACCGGCGGCAGGCCCTCGGCCAGCCCACCGCGCTGGTGGCCTTGCACAGCTTTACCCCGGTGTATAAGGGCGTGTCGCGGCCGTGGCAGGTGGGCGTGCTCTATAATCGCGACGATCGTCTGGCGCGTCCGTTTCTCGGCCTGCTGCGGGCCGAAGGCGACCTGACGGTCGGCGATAACGAGCCCTACCGCGTCACCGACCAGACCGACTACACCGTGCCGGTGCATGGCGAGCGCCGCGGCCTGCCCTATCTCGAAATCGAGATCCGCCAGGATCTGATCGCCGAGCCCTCGGGCCAGGCCGGCTGGGCTGAGCGCCTCGCCCGCCTGTTGCCCGCCGCCTATGCCGAATTCCGGCGCGCCTGACAATCGCCGCGGCAGCTAGCGCGGGGCGCGGGCGGTCACCAGCAGCACCGTCGACGGCAGCACCATGCCGCCATCCTTGGCATGGACGGCAAAGGCTTGTTCGATTTCCTGCCGGATCTTTTCGACGGTTGCCGCATCGGGCTTCTTCTCGTCGATCAACCGACCGGACGGGCCCATGATGCAGGCGTGCTCGGCCTCCTCCGCCGGCGCCGAGGCGAAGATGCCCGGCGTTTCGCGGTGGATCTCGATCGCATCGAACCCGGCGGCGCCGAGGAAGGCGCGCACGTAATCAGGGTCGCTGAACGCCATCGGTCCGGGCGCGCGGGCCGGCTTCGGTTCCGGGGGGCCGAGGTAGCGCAACGCCACTTCGTAGGGGATCAGCCAGTGCCGATTGGCGGCGAGCGGGCCCCAGCAGGCAAAGCACAGCCGGCCGCCGGGCCGCGCCGCCGCGCGCAGATTGGCGAACGCCGCCGCCGGATCGGCGAAAAACATGACCCCGAAGCGCGAAGCGACGAGGTCGAAGCGGCCGGGCTCGAAGGCATGGGTCTGGGCGTCGGCCTGCACCAACGAGACATTCTTCAGCCCGCTCTCGGCGAGGCGCTTCCTGGCGCCGGCCAGCATCGCCTCGGAGATGTCCGCGCCGACGATCTGGCCGCGATCGCCGACCGCCTCGGCCAGCGGCACCGTGAAGGCGCCGGTGCCGCAGCCGATTTCGAGCGCCCACTCGCCGGCCGCGACCGTCGAACGCCGCAGCAAGAGATCGTTGACCGCGCGCACCCGGCGCTCGACAAAGCCTTCAAGACCGACCCAGCGCGGGCCGGCGACATTGTTCCAGTATTCCTGCTGCGCCGCATTCGCCGTACCTGCTGCCGCCATTGCTGATCCCTCCGCTTGATCCGGGTCGACCGGCATCGTCGCGACTGCTCTCCGGGCGACCCGTGATGCCGGGTTCCATTGCGTTTGCTGTTTTGCCGCCGCCGGCGTTTGCTCCAATGCGGCCGGCCGCAACCGGCCGGCGATTTTCCCACCCGGCCGGGCGGCGTGCAATTCGGATCTGTTCGATCCGCCGCGCCTGCCCGGCAATCCTCGAAACCGGAGGCGTCGGCCACAGATGTCAAGCGAAGACCTTCACATTCCACGCGAGCGGCTGTCGCCGGAAGCTCGCCTCTTACATTATGCGATCGTGTCGCTCAAAGAGGAGCTCGACGCGGTCGACTGGTACCGGCAACGCGCCGACGACAGCGAGGACCAGACGCTGAAGGCGGTGCTGCTGCACAACATGCGCGACGAGATTGAGCACGCCGCGATGCTGCTGGAGTGGCTGCGCCGCAACAACGCGGTCTTTGCCCAGCAATTCGACACCTACCTCTACACCGAGGCGGCGATCATCGAGGCCGATGCAGCGCCGGGCGCTGCCGGCGGGGGCGTCGCCGCGGCGCCCGTCGGCAAGCCGCGCGACGATCTGGGCTTCACTGTCGGTTCGCTCAAGGGGAAATAGCGGCATGGCCTATTTCAACCGCGAACCGGCGGCCGATCCGCTCGCCTGTGGGGCGCGCTCGAGGGCGGGGTCATGGTCGATCCGCGCGTCGGCGTCCTGGTCGGCGGCCAAGGATCTGCGCTTGGGCTATGTCGGTCAGGACGGCGTGCGATCCGCACGATCTCTACAGCTTTGTGATCGGCCGCCCGCGATTCGCCGGCCCGCGCCTGGGAGCGCGCATTGCAGCGACGCTCGCTGCGGCGGCAGATAAGGGGAGGTGCCCGCGCCCGTCGGAGTACGCTATGATGAACGGGCGACGGATCGTCGACGCGGCGATGGGAACAAAGGATGAGGTCGAACGCGCCGAACCCGCAGGGCATCGAACGGCCGGGCGCGGACCCGATCGAGCGCGCCCGCGCACTCGGGCCGACGATCGAGGCGGCCGGCGACGAGATTGAGCGGCGCCGCGAGTTGCCCGAGCCGCTCGTTGCGGCATTGGCCGAAACCGGGCTTTTTCGCCTGCTGCTGCCGCGCTCGCTCGGCGGCGCCGAACTGCCGCCGACCAACTATGTGGCGGTGGTCGAAGAAATCGCCCGGCACGACGCCAGCGTCGCCTGGTGCGTCGGCCAGGCCTGCGGCTGCTCGATGACCGCGGCCTATCTGGCGCCCGAAGTGGCGGCCGAGATTTTCGGCGGGACCCGCGGGATCGTCGCCTGGGGCCCGCCCGGGCCGGCCGAGGCGCGAATGGCGCCGGGCGGCTACCGCCTGAGCGGAACCTGGAGCTTCGCCAGCGGCAGCCATCACGCGACCTGGCTCGGCGCCCATGTCGCGGTGTTCGCCGAGAACGGCGCGCCGCGCCTGCGGCCCGACGGCAGCCCGGTCTTCCGCACTCTGCTGTTCCCCAAAGCGCAGGCGGCGATGACCGACATCTGGCATGTCATCGGTCTGCGCGGGACCGGCAGCGACAGCTATGCGGTCGCCGACCTGTTTGTGCCCGAAGACCACACGGTCGAACGCAGCGCCCAATCGAGGCCGCGCGAACCGGGCCTGCTCTATGCCTTCAGCAGCAGCAATTTGTATTCGGCCGGGTTCGCCGGGGTGGCGCTCGGCATTGCCGGCGGCGTGCTCGAGGCGTTTGTGGCGCTCGCCCGCGACAAGATCCCGCGCGGCGCCAAGCACACCCTGCGCGACAACAATTTGATCCAGGCGCAGGTCGCGCAGTCCGAGGCGCGGATTAGCGCTGCGCGCGCTTTTTTGCTGGGCGCTCTCGCCGACATCTGGCGCGAGGCCGGTCGCAATGGTGGGCTGAGCCTCGACGACAACGCCGCGATCAGGCTGGCTTCGACCTGGGCCATCCACCAAGCGAAGGATACGGTCGACACCCTCTACCACGCCGCCGGCGCCGGCGCGATCTTCGAGGAAAACCCGTTCGAGCGGCGGTTTCGCGACATTCACACCGTCATTCAGCAATATCAGGGCCGGCAGTCGCATTTCGAGACCGTGGGCCAGGTTCTGCTCGGCCTCGGGCCCGAAAGCACAATGTTCACCTTTTAGAGGGGCAGTGCGGCAACCAACCACATGAATCCTCTAAGCTTTCCAGCGAGCAACAGTCGGGACGGAGGGGACCTGCCCGGCGCCGCCGACCGAAATCCCGCCCGGCGCCACTGGTCGCTCGACGATATCCCGTGGCCGGCGATCCGCCACGATGCGGTAGCCGGCAGCGAGGCGCTCTTTTACCTGATCGCCGCGGCCTCCTTGATGGAGAGCGCCACCGATCTCTACACCGCGAATCTGATCGATCATTTTGCCGGCGACGACGAGGTCACCGCGTGGCTGGAACGGCATTGGCTTCCCGAGGAATTGCAGCATGGCCGGGGATTGCGCCGCTATGTCGAGGCGGCCTGGCCGGATTTCCCTTGGGAGCGGGTGCGCGCACCATTCATCGAAGAGTTCGGGCCGTTCTGCGACGAGGCGCTCGAACGGGCGCGCGGGCTCGAAATGGCGTCGAGATGCGTCGTCGAGATGGGTACCGCCAGCTATTACACGAGCCTATCGCGCGCCAGCCCCGACCCGGTGCTGGCCTTGTTGACGCGCCGGATCGCCGAAGACGAAGTCAGTCATTACAAGCATTTCTATCGCTTTTTTCGCAAGTACCGGGAGATCGAACGACCGGCGCGCGGCGATATCGCCCCGGCGCTGTGGCGCCGGCTGCGGATGTCCGGCGGCGAAGACCGTCTGATCGTGCTCAAGCACGTCCACCGCGCCCGTCACCCCGGCGAGCCGTTTGACGCTGCCGTGTACCGGACCATTCATCGCCAGTGCCAGGCCTTGCTGCGCGAGCATTTCCCGATCGAAATGAGCGTGCGCATGCTGTTGAAGCCGCTCGCGCTGGGCCCGCGTGTGCAGCGGGTCGCGGTGCCGGTCATCGCCGCGCTGGCGCGGCGGGTGGTGCCGTAGCCGCCGTTACGGCGCCGACCCCCCGGTCGCGGTCGGTAGTTCGCCGTCCGGCTGGTTGACGAAGATCAGCACGGCCAAAACCGGCATATAAAAGCGAAACGCCGGCTGCTGACCGTTCCATTGCTGCGACTGCCACATTTGGAACCATTCGCCGCCGACCACCATGAAGCCGAAAAACCACACCAGAAAGCCCAATCCGGCGCCGATGTGGACCAGCCGCTTGGCCCGGTTGAAATGGGCTGCGTCCGCGCGCAACTGGCGCAGCAGCAGGATCGCCCCGACCGCCAGGGCAGCGCCGCTCAGCGCCTCGCCGAGGATGATCAGCGCGTAGGCCGCCTGCCACAGCGCCGGCGACAGGATGCGGCGGTACAGCAGCGGGTTGCCGGGAAACGTCGTGTCCATGCTCAGCACGTGGCGCACGAACCCATAATTGATGTCGTAGGCGATCAGATTATCGACGGCGACGAGCAGGGCGAACGCCGCGAGAGCGCCGACCATGGCGAGCTTGACGATGCGGGCTTCGATCATCGCTTGTCAGATCAGGCCAGCTGCTGCAAAGGTCGGCGAGGCGGGCCAATGCCCTCGATCGCCGGCCTCATACCGAGAAATACTTGGCCTGCGGGTGGTGGACGATGATCGCCGAGGTCGATTGCTCGGGGTCGAGCTGGTCCTCTTCGGACAGCGCGATGCCGATCTCGTCGGCCTTGAGCAGCGCCAATAGCTGCTTCTGGTCGGCGAGATTGGGGCAGGCGGGGTAGCCGAACGAATAGCGGCTGCCGCGATAGCCTTGGGCCAGCATCGCCTCGGGATCGCGCGCCTCCTCGGCGGCAAAGCCCAATTCGCCGCGGATGCGCCGGTGCAGGTACTCGGCCAAGGCCTCGGCCATCTCGACCGACAGCCCGTGCAGATAGAGATAATCCTGATAGCGGTTCTGCGCGAACCATTCGCGCGCGGCTTCCGACGCGCGCCGGCCCATAGTCACCACCTGCAAGCCGATCACGTCGCGCTCCGGCGCGCCGATGTCGCGGAAGAAATCGGCGACGCACAGGCCGCCTTCCTTATTCTGGCGCGGGAACGAAAAGCGGGTCAGTTCATGCCCGCCATCGGGATCGAACAGGATCACATCGTTACCCTCGGCGGCGCAGGACCAATAGCCATAGGCGGCTTGCGGGACCAGGATTTCGTCGCGGACGGCGACGTCGAGAATGCGCCGCAAGACCGGGCGCAGCTCGTCCTTGGCCCATTCGCGATATTCGGCCATCGACTTGCCGTCTTTGCGGAAGCCCCACTGGAATTGATAGAGCATCCGCTCGTTCAGATACGGGACGACCGCCTGCGGCGACACCCGCTCGATCGTGCGCGGCCCCCAGAACGGCGGCTGCGGCGCCGCGACGTTCCGGGTCAACTCGGCCCGGCGCAGGCGGATTTCGTCGAAATCGACCGGCCGCAGCGGCCGCGGATCGGCGGCGCGGCCGAGCTTGCGCGAGGGCTTTGCCGCCCTTCCCTCGTTCTTCGTCCGAACCTCAGCGAGATGGGCGTCGAATTTCCCGGTGACAATCTTGTCCATCAGCCCGAGCCCGTCGAAAGCATCGCGGGCGTAAGCGACCCGGCCCGCTCCGTAGGCCTTGACGCAATCCTCTTCGACATAGCGCCGGGTCAGCGCCGCGCCACCGAGCATGACCGGCAGGTCGAGCCCCTGACGGCTCATCTCCTCGAGGTTCTCGCGCATGACCACAGTCGATTTGACCAGCAGCCCCGACATGCCGACAGCGTCGGCCTGTTGCGCCACCGCGGTTTCGAGAATGGCGCCGATCGGCTGCTTGATGCCGAGATTGATCACCCGGTAGCCGTTGTTGGTCAGGATGATGTCGACGAGGTTCTTGCCGATGTCGTGGACGTCGCCGCGCACCGTCGCCAGCACCACCGTGCCCTTCTCCTGCCCGGCGACCCGCTCCATGTGCGGCTCGAGGAAGCCGACCGCCGCCTTCATCGTCTCGGCCGATTGCAGCACGAAGGGGAGTTGCATCTTGCCGGCGCCGAACAGTTCGCCGACGGTCTTCATGCCGCCCAACAGGATGTTGTTGATGATGTCGAGCGGCTGATAGCTCGCCATCGCCAGATCGAGATCGGCTTCGAGCCCCTGCCGGTCGCCATCGACGATGCGTTGGGCGAGCCGCTCTTCGAGCTGTACCGGGCGGCCCTTTTTCTCGCTGGTCTCGACCGCCCGGTTTTCGAACAGCCCGATAAAGGCGTGCAACGGATCGTAGCCCTCGCGCCGGCGGTCGAAGACCAAATCCTCGGCGATCCGCAATTCCTCGGCCAGGATCTTGTGCAGCGGCATGATCCGCGAGAAATGGACGATGGCGCCGGTCAGCCCGCGGCGCAGCGCGTGGTCGAGAAACACCGAGTTCAGGATCTGGCGGGCCGGCGGGTTCAGCCCGAACGAGATGTTGGAAAGGCCGAGGATGATCTGGCATTCGGGCATCGCCTGGGCGATCCGCTCGATCGCCTCCAGGGTATTGAGGCCGAGCTTGCGGTCGTCGGCGTTGCCGGTGCAGATCGTGAAGGTCAGCGGATCGAACAGCAAGTCGGACGGCGGCAAGCCATGCCTGCCGCAGGCGAAGTCGTAGAGCCGGCGCGCGACCGCGAGCTTGTGCTCGACTTCTTTGGCCATGCCGGTCTCGTCGATGGTCAGCGCGATGACCGCGGCGCCAAACCGGCGCGCCAGTTTCAGCCGCTTGTCGGCTGCCTCCTCGCCGTCCTCGAAATTGATCGAGTTGATGATCGGCTTGCCGCCATAGAGTTTGCACGCCGCTTCGAGCACCGGGTACTCGGTCGAAATCGATGACCAAGGGCGCATTGACCGCGCCGCGCA
Source organism: uncultured Alphaproteobacteria bacterium (assembly GCA_963814805.1). Classification (GTDB taxonomy): domain Bacteria; phylum Pseudomonadota; class Alphaproteobacteria; order ATCC43930; family CGMCC-115725; genus AP-15. The sequence goes on from CAWFER010000023.1 coordinate 328,060, forward strand.
GGCGGGTCACGGCCTGGGTCATGTCGGCAACTTCGTCCCGCCCGACAAAGGCGGTGCACATATCGAGCGTGTGCGAGCCTTCCTTGACCTGCTCGCGGCCCATCTCAACGCAGCCATCCCAGTCGCCCTGCTCCTGCAGCTGGCGGAATTTGCGCGAGCCGTTGGCGTTGCAGCGCTCGCCGATCGACAGCCAGGCATTCTCCTGGCGCAATGCCACCTGGCCATAAAGCGAGGCGACGGCAGGAGCCCAAAGCCCTCGGCGCGCGCGGGGGGCGGGCCGCCGGCGCCCATCTCCACCGGCGCCGCCGAGACGCCGCAGCATCGCGTCGAGCGCCGCGATGTGCGCGGTCTCGGTGCCGCAGCAGCCGCCAATCATCGCGACCCCGTCCTCGACGACAAAGCGTTCGAGCCATTGGGCGAGCTCAGCGGGACCGAGCGGGTAACGGGCATGCCCGGCGACCAGTTCGGGCAACCCGGCGTTGGGCTGCACCGAGATTTGGCCCGGCCAGTTTTCGCCCAGCCATTTGACGTGCTCGGCCATCTCGCGCGGGCCGGTGGCACAGTTGAGCCCGATCATCGGCACGTCGAGGGCGTGGATGATCGTCGCCGCGGCGGCGATATCGGCGCCGACCAACAGGGTCCCGGTGGTCTCGATCGTGACCTGAACCAGGATCGGCGTGTCGCGGTGCGCGGCGTCACGCGCCCGCTTGGCGCCGTTGACCGCGGCCTTGATCTGCAACGGGTCCTGGCAGGTCTCGATGATGATGGCGTCGACGCCGCCGTCGATCAGCCCATTGCATTGGACCGTGAGCGCGTCTTCGAGCTCCTGATAGGCGATATGGCCGAGCGACGGCAGGCGGGTTCCCGGTCCGACCGAGCCCAGGACAAAGCGGGTGCGGCCGTCATGAGCGAACTCGGCGACGGCCTCGCGGGCGATCTCGGCGGCGCGCCGATTGAGGGCAAAGGCGCGGTCGGCAAGCCCGAACTCGCCCAAGGTGATCGGCGAGCCGCCAAAGCTGTTGGTCTGGACCGCATCGCAGCCGGCCTCGAGATAGCTGCGATGGATTTCGCGGATCAGGTCGGGACGGCTGTCGCAGACGATTTCGGTGCAGTTTTCCTTGCCGAGGAAATCGCGCTCGACATCGAGGTTGCGCGCCTGCACCTGGGTCCCGATGGCCCCGTCGCACAGCACCACGCGGTCGGCGAGGTAATCGAGGAGATGGGTCATCGTGAGGAGCGCCCTACCGAAAAGCCCCTCTCCGCCGCATCGCAGGTGAAGGGGAGGGACCCGCGCCGCTGGCCCGGGAGGGTGAGAGGGGTAAGCAGCCGGTCGCCTGCGGTGGCACCAGCCCCCCTCACCCCGCCTTCTCTCCCCGCAAGCGGGTGGAGAGGGAGAATTCGGGGCGCGCCGGGTAAATGGAACTGCATCAGACCGCTGTCGCCACGGGCTTTTTGGCGCGCACGCCCAACAGATGGCAGATCGCCACGATCAGGTCGGCGCGGTTCAAGGTGTAAAAGTGGAATTCGTGAACTCCCTCGGCGTGGAGGCGGCGGCACTGCTCGGCGGCGAGCGAGGTGGCGACCAGGCGGCGGGTGTCGGGATCGCCGTCGAGCCCGTCGAAATGGCCTTCCATCCAGGCCGGAATCGAGGCGCCGCAAGCCGCGCTGAACCGCTTAACCTGCGCGTAATTGGTGACTGGCAAGATGCCCGGCACCAGCGGCACCGAGATTCCGGCGGTCGCGGCGCGGTCGCGAAAGCGCAAAAAGAGGTCGACATCGAAAAAATACTGGGTGATCGCGCGGCTGGCGCCGGCATCGACCTTGCGCTTCAGATTGTCGAGGTCGTGCTCGGCGCTCGCCGCCTCGGGATGGGTCTCGGGATAGGCGGCGACGCTGATCTCGAAATCGGCGACCCGCTTCAACCCGGCCACCAGGTCGGCGGCGTAGGGATAGCCGTCCGGCTGCGGCGCATAGCCCGGCCCCCCGGCCGGCGGATCGCCGCGCAACGCGACAATGTGGCGGATCCCGGCTTGCCAGTAATCGCGTGCGACCGCATCGATCTCGCCCCGGCTGGCGGCGACGCAGGTCAGGTGTGCGGCCGGCTCGAGCGCGGTCTCGCAGCGGATGCGGCGCACTGTCGCATGGGTGCGCTCGCGGGTCGAGCCGCCGGCGCCGTAGGTCACCGAGACAAAGCGCGGCGCCAACGGTTCGAGGCGCTGGACCACCTCCCACAACCGGGTTTCCATCTCCGCCGTCTTGGGCGGAAAGAATTCGAACGAGACCCGCGGCGGGCCGGCGTCGAAATCGATGACCGGGTCGGCGGCGAGCCGGCCGCGCGATCGCCCCGAGGCGAGGTTCTCGCTCATCAGCGCAGCGCCCCTTCGAGGATCGCGGACGACGCCTCTTCGATGTCCCGGCTCGGCTGCGGACGCGCTGACGCCGAGCGCCGTGCGCTCCAGATCGCGACGGTCAAAGGGTCGCCCGGCAGCAGGCGCGGCGGGGCCGGATGGAGACCGGCGGCGCGGCACCACTCGGCGATTTCGCTATCGCCAAAGCCGAGCCGGCGATGGGCGTGCTCCTCGCGCAGATATTCGAGGGCGTGCGGCGCGAAATCGACGATCACCAGGACGCCATGCGGCCGCAGCACCCGAGCGGCCTCGGCGATGGCCGCGGCCGGCCGGTCGGCATAATGCAGCACCTGATGGATCACGACAGCGTCGAACGAGCCGTCGGGCAGGGCCAGCTGATACATATCGTCGCGGCGGACCCGCCCATTTGCCAGCCCGGCCCGTTCGAGATTGACCCGCGCCACCGACAGCATCTCGCGCGACTGGTCGATGCCGAGCGCCTGCTCGACCTGTGGCGCGAGGATCTCCAGCATGCGCCCGGTCCCGGTGCCGATGTCGAGCAGATCGCGCGGATCGGCCGCGGCGATGATCTCAATGAGCGCCGCCTCGACCTCGCGCTCGTCGACATAGAGCGAGCGGATGCGATGCCAGCGCGGCGCGTTCTCACGGAAATAGGCGCTGGCGAGTTCGGCGCGCTGCTGCTTGATCGCCGCCAGACGCTGCAGGTCGAGGGCGATCGTCGGGTCGCCGTCGCCGCAGGCCTCGACCAGATGACGCGCGAGCGCGCTTGCCGGGCTCGATTGGCTCGAGCGATAGAACACCCAACTGCCCTCGCGAAAGCGGTCGAGCAGGCCCGCCTCGCACAAAAGCTTCAGATGGCGCGACACGCGCGGCTGGCTCTGGCCGAGAATCTGGGTCAGTTCGCTGACGGTGAGTTCGCCGCGGGCGCACAGCACCAGAAGCCGCAGCCGGGTTGGCTCGGCGACCGCACGCAACGCCGCCAGAAGATGATCCATCGCACCAGCATCCGCATTCGCTACAGCAACATATGCAGATATCTTTATGCGACGCAAGCAAGTTTGTCGCAGGGCGCCGCCTCGATCGCCGGCCCCAGCGAGCAACCCCTTGCCGCTGCCGCCGATTTCCCGCAAATATCGCGCGCCTCGAGGAGGCGCCAGTCTGATGCGAGCCCCACAGATGAACCTTCGTGCGTTGCGTCTCACCTTCTCGGGTCCGTTGCTGCTGCTCGCCCTCCTCGCTTCGGGCTGCGCCGCCAGACCGCCCGATGGGCCGCAGCCGGCGATCGTCGGCGAGGATTTCCACGATCCGTTCGAAGACGCCAACCGCAAGATCTTTGCCTTCAACCAGGTTGTCGACCACCATGTGCTGGTGCCGGTGGCCAAGGCCTATCGCGCAAGCCTGCCCCAGCCGGTGCGCAATTCCTTACGCGACTTTCTGAACAATCTGCAGGCCCCACTGATATTCGCCAATGATGCGCTGCAAGGCGATTTCCGCCGGGCCAAGGATACCGCGGTGCGCTTCGTGCTCAATTCGACGATCGGCATCGGCGGCCTTGTCGACGTGGCCGGGCGCTGGGGCATCCCCTACCACGACCAGGATCTGGGGGTGACGTTGGGCGTCTGGGGCGTTCCGGCCGGGCCCTATCTGGTGCTGCCGATCCTTGGCCCGTCCGATCCGCGCGATCTCGGCGGGGAAATCGCCGAAGGGTTTGCCGATCCGTGGAACATTGTCGCCGCCGACAACAGCCTGGTGTGGATCTCCTTTGTCCGCGGCGGGGTTAGCGGGATCGACCAGCGGGCGCGCTACCTCGACACGCTCGCCGATATCGAGCGCACCTCGCTCGATTATTATGCGACGATCCGCTCGCTCTATCGGCAGCGCCGAGCGGCGTTGATCCGCCATGAAAACAGGAATTTGCCGCCACCCTCCGGGTTCAGCGAAAAGGTCGGCCCGGGCGGGCCGGCGACGGCAATGAACCAGCGCCCGCCGGCGATTGTTTTCACCGCAGCGCAGAACCCCTCCGAGGTCTCGTGGTAATGATGCGACGTTGGCTTCTGATCGGCGGCCCGGTTCTGATCGCCGGCATTCTATTGTCGGCGCGTCCCGCGGCGGCGGCCGACCCGGCGGCGGTGATCACCAATCTCGGCAATCAGGCCCTCCAGGTGCTCGGCAGGAACGTCGATCCGAGCCAGAGGGTGGTGCGCTTTCGTCAGCTGTTCAGCGAGGATTTCGATGTTCCGGGGATTGCCCGGTTTGTCCTCGGCCGCTATTGGCAGATCGCCACCCCGCAGCAGCAGCAGGAATTCATCAGGCTGTTCACCAGCTACATCGCGATGGTCTATAGCGACCGGCTGGCCGAATACAGCGGCGAGACCCTCAGGGTGACCGGCAGCCGGCCCGCCGCCGGCGGGTCGATGGTGTCGAGCGAGATCGTGCGTCCGAACGGCGCCCCACCGGCCAAGGTCGATTGGCTGCTGACCCAGCACAACGGCGCCTACAAGATCAGCGACGTCATCGTCGAGGGGGTCAGCATGGCGGTGACCCAGCGCTCCGAGTTCGCCTCGGTGATCCAGCGCGACGGCGGGCAGGTGCAGGGCCTGATTAATGCGCTGCAGCGCAAGACCGAGGCGGCCGGCTTGCGCTAGCCTGGGCTCGAGCCGGCGAACCGGCGAGCGACAGGCCGTTGGGCCACGGGCTGCGCGGCGACTGGCCGCTGGTCAGGCCCGCATCAGCGGCTTGTAGCGCAGGCGATGCGGCTGATCGGCCTCGCTGCCGAGGCGGCGGCGCCGGTCGGCCTCGTAATCGGCATAATTGCCTTCGAACCAGACCACCTGGCTGTCGCCCTCGAACGCGAGAATGTGGGTGGCGATGCGGTCGAGAAACCAGCGGTCGTGGGTGATGATCACGGCGCAGCCGGCGAAATCGATCAGCGCCTCTTCGAGCGCCCGCAGGGTATCGATATCGAGATCGTTGGTCGGCTCGTCGAGCAGCAGCACATTAGCGCCTTCTTTGAGCATCTTGGCCAGATGGACGCGGTTGCGCTCGCCGCCCGAGAGCTGTCCCACTTTTTTCTGCTGGTCGGCGCCGCGGAAATTGAACAGGGAGCAATAGGCGCGACTGGCGATCTTGCGACGCCCGAGATCGATCTCGTCGCGGCCGCTGGAAATTTCCTGCCATACCGTGGCGCCCGGCGCCAATGTGTCGCGCGACTGATCGACATAGCCGAGCTTGACCGTGTCGCCGACGCGAAAGCGGCCGCTGTCGGGCTGATCCTGACCGGTCACCATACGAAACAAAGTGGTCTTGCCGGCGCCGTTGGCGCCGATCACGCCGACGATCCCGCCGGGCGGCAGACGGAAATCGAGCGCCTCGATCAGCAGCCGGTCGCCGAAGCCTTTGCCGACCCGTTCGGCGCCGATCACCAGATCGCCGAGCCGCGGCCCTGGCGGCAGCACGATCTGCGCGCTCTCGGGGGCTTTTTCCCGGTTCTCGGCGACCAGAGCCTCATAGGCCGACAGCCGCGCCTTGCTCTTCGCCTGGCGCGCCCGCGGGCTCTGCCGCACCCATTCGAGCTCGCGCTCGAGGCTGCGCTGGCGCGCCGCTTCCTGCCGGCCTTCCTGGGCGAGGCGTTGCTGCTTTTGTTCGAGCCATCCCGAATAGTTGCCCTCAAACGGGATGCCGCGGCCGCGATCGAGCTCGAGGATCCAGCCGGCGACCTGGTCGAGAAAATAGCGGTCGTGGGTAACGGTGACCACCGTCCCCGGATAGTCTTCGAGAAAGCGCTGAAGCCAGGCGACCGACTGGGCGTCGAGATGATTGGTCGGCTCGTCGAGCAGCAACAGGTCGGGGCGCTGCAACAACAGCCGGCACAAGGCGACCCGCCGCCGCTCGCCGCCGGACAGGGTGGCCACCTCGGCATCGCCCGGCGGGCAGCGCAGCGCATCCATCGCGATCTCGACCGCGCGGTCGAGCTCCCAGCCGTCCGCCTGGTCGATCTTCTCTTGCAATTCGCCCTGCTCGGCGATCAGCGCCTCCATCTCATCGGGCGCGAGCTCCTCGGCGAAGCGGGCGCTGACCGCCTCGAAGCGGTCGATGAGCGCCTTGGTTTCGGCCAAGCCTTCGATGACGTTGCCGAACACGTCCTTGGTCGGATCGAGTGTCGGCTCCTGCGGCAGGTAGCCGACCCGCGCCCCCTCCGCCGCCCAGGCTTCGCCGGCGAAGTCGCGCTCCTGCCCGGCCATGATCCGTAAGAGGGTCGACTTGCCGGCGCCGTTGGCGCCGAGCACCCCGATCTTGGCCCCCGGCAAAAACGACAGCCAGATGTCCTTCAGCACCTCGCGGCCGCCGGCGTAGGTCTTGCTCAACCCTTTCATGACATAGATGTACTGGTACGCTGGCATGCGAGAACCTCGGAATTGCGTTGTGCATGGTCTGGGTGCGGCAGCCGGGCGAGCCGGTCGGCCCAGTGGTACTCCGCGCCGCGCCGTTGACATCCGGTAAGTAAGCGCTTACTCCGCTCGGCGCCATGGCCACCATCCGATTAGACAGCGACGAGCGGCGCAAGGCGATCGTCGCCTCGGCGCTGCCGCTGTTCGCCCGCAAGGGCTTCGCCGGCACCACAACCCGCGAGCTGGCCGAGGCGGCGAACATTTCCGAAGGGCTGCTGTTTCGGCATTTCCCGAGCAAAAAGCACCTCTACGGCGAAATCCTGCACCTCGGCTGCGAAGGCGATCCGGCGCTCGAACGGCTGGCAAGCCTCGAACCCTCGACCACCACCCTGGTCCGCATGGTCCACTGCATGGTCCGCTACTTCCTGCTCGCGGGCGAGGATGAACGGACCCAGCGCGACCTGCGGCTGCGGCTCGTATTACACAGCTTTCTCGAGGATGGGGAATACGCCCGCCAATTGTTCGAGACGATCTTTGCCCGGGTTCACCCGCTGTTTGCCGCCTCGATCGCGGTCGCAACCGCCTCCGGCGATCTCGCAGCCGGCCCGATCGCCTCAGCCAATCGTTTCTGGTTCGGTCATCATGTCGCGGCGATGATCGCCTTCGTGCTGCTGCCGGCCCAGGCGTGCCTGGCCTACCAGGGGACCATGGCGGCCCTGGTCGAAGAGACCACCTGGTTCATCCTGCGCGGCCTCGGCCTCGGCGACGCAGCGATAGCAGAGGCACTGGCCAGTGGCGCGCAGCAGCCGCTCGAACTCGAATCCCCCGCTACGGGAGCGGCAGATGGACGGTGATCAGATGGCGAGCGGATCTGCACGCGCGCTCTCCCCCGACCCCACCATGCGCGAGCGCACCGAGCACGGCGGCGCGGCGCCGCGGCCGAAGACGTTGCGCTGGTTTCTGATCGTGGGCTTGCTGCTGGCGATCCTGCTCGGCGGGCTTTACGGCTTCAATCGCTTCCGCGAGCACGCGATCGCGAACTTCTTTGCCCACAACAAGCCGGCGCCGGCGCAGATCAGCGCTGCCGTGGTCGTGGCCCAATCGATCCCACGCTATGCCCCCGGCATCGGCTCGATCGCGGCCGTGCATCAGGTCACGGTCAACCCGGAGGTGGCCGGGCGCGTCACGCGGATCTTTTTCCAGCCCGGACAGAAGGTGAAAGCCGGCGATCCGCTGGTCCAGCTCAACGACGCGCCCGACCAAGCCGACCTCGCCAACTATCAGGCGCAAGCGAAACTCGCCGAAATCACCTTGGCCCGTTCGAAGCAATTGGTGAAGCGCGCGTTTACCCCGCAGGAAACGGTCGATCAGAACCAGAGCCAGCTCGATCAGGCGAATGCCGAGATCGCCAAAACCGAAGCGATCATCGCGCAGAAGCTGATTCGCGCGCCGTTTTCGGGACAGCTCGGCGTGCGCCAGATCGATCTCGGGCAATATCTGAGCGCCGGCGCCCCGATCGTCACCCTGACCGACCTGTCGATGCTCTATGTCAATTTCACCCTGCCCTCGCAGCAGCGCGCCGAGATTTCGGTCGGCCAGCAGGTTCGGGTCACCTCCGACGCCTACCCGGGCCGGATCTTCATGGCCAAGGTCACGACGATCGAGCCGCAGCTGAGCCCCGACACGCGGACGATCGAGGTCCAGGCGACGATGCCCAACCCGGACCGGGCGCTGTTGCCGGGGATGTTCGTCGATGCGGCGATCGTGCTGCCGCCGCGGCCCGACACCATGGTCGTGCCCGAGACCGCGGTCGAATACACGCTCTATGGCGACAGCGTCTATGTGATCCGTCCGGACGGCAAGGACGCCAAGGGCCATCCGATCCTCAAGGCGGTGCGCACGCCGGTCAAGACCGGAACGCGCTGGGGCGACAAGGTGGCGATCATCAGCGGGCTCAAGCCCGGCGAGCAGGTTGTCGCCGCCGGACAGGTCAAGATCCAGAACGGCGTGCAGGTCGCGGTCACCGGCTCGCCGCCGCCGCAGGTCCCGGCGCACCCGAGCCTGCACTGAGCCCACGGGCCGGCCGATGTCGTTCACCGACATTTTCATCCGCCGGCCGGTGCTGGCGCTGGTCGTCAGCCTGTTGATCCTCTTGATCGGGCTGCGGGCGATGCTGGGCCTGCCGATCCGGCAATACCCCAAGCTGTCGAACACGACGATCACGATCACGACGCTCTATCCCGGCGCCTCGCCCGATCTGATGCAGGGGTTCATCACCACGCCGATCGCCCAAGCGGTGGCGACCGCCGAGGGCATCGACTACATGACCTCGTCCTCGGTCCAGGGCGTCAGCACGATCGTCGCCTATATCGAGCTCAATTACGATCCGGACAAGGCGTTGACCGAGGTCATGGCCGCGGTCCAGCAGGTCAAGTACCTGCTGCCGATCGGATCCGAGGACCCGATAATCGTCAAGGCGACCGGCCAGACCACGGCGGTCATGTATATTGGCTTCTCGAGCAATCAGATCTCGAGCGCCGCGATTTCGGACTATCTGACCCGGGTGGTGCAGCCGCTTGCTCGACACCGTTCCGGGCGTGGCGTCGGCCGCTATCCTCGGCGGCCAGACCTTTGCGATGCGGCTGTGGCTCGATCCTGCGCGAATGGCGGCGCGCGGGATCTCGGCCGACGATGTGGCGGCCGCAATCCAGGCCAACAACTACCAATCCGCGCCCGGCCAAGCCAAAGGCTATTACACGATCACCAATGTCAGCGCCAACACCGGGCTGACCGATGTCGCCCAGTTCAAGAACATGGTCGTCAAGTCCAAGGGCGGCGCCGTGGTGCGGATGCGCGACATCGCCACCGTGTCGCTCTCCGCGCAGAGCTGGACCTCGAGCGTGATGATGAACGGGCGTCAGGCGGTTTTCATCGGCATCCAGGCCACACCCTCGGGCAACCCTTTGACCCTGGTCAAGGGGGTGCGCGCGCTGCTGCCGCAGATCAAGCGCAATCTGCCGCCCTCGGTCGAGATGCGGGTCGCCTACAATTCGACCAAATTCATCACCGCCTCGATCAACGAGGTCGAATCCTCGCTCGGCTTGGCGGTCGGCATCGTCGTCGTGGTGATCTTCCTGTTCCTCGGCAGCTTCCGCTCGGTGCTGATCCCGATCGTGACCATCCCGCTGTCCTTGGTCGGCGCCGGGATCATCATGGCGGCGCTTGGGTTCAGCCTCAATCTGTTGACGTTGCTGGCGATGGTGCTCGCGATCGGGCTCGTCGTCGACGATGCGATCGTCGTCGTCGAAAACGTCTACCGCCATATCGAGCAGGGGCGAACCCCGGCGCAGGCGGCGCTGATCGGCGCCCGCGAGATCGCCAATCCGGTCATCTCGATGACCCTGACGCTGGCCGCGGTCTACGCGCCGATCGGCTTTCTCGGCGGGGTGACCGGCGCGCTTATTTCGCGAATTCGCCTTCACCCTCGCCGGTGCCGTAATCATCTCGGGGGTGGTCGCGGTGACCTTGTCGCCGATGATGTGCTCGTTGCTGCTCTCCCGCGAGATGCTGCACGGCCGCTTTGTCGGGGTCATCGACCGCGGCCTTTTCGCGCCTGGCCGGCTGGTACGGCCGCCGCCTCGAGCGGTCGCTCGACTACCGGCCGGTGACCGCGCTGTTTGGCGCCGCGGTGCTGGCGAGCCTCGTCTTCATGTATATGCACACCACCTCCGAGCTCGCGCCGGCCGAGGATCAGGGCGTGCTGTTTGCCATCACCAAATCGCCGCAATACTCCAATCTCGACTATTCGCAAGCCTACGACCACAAGCTCGACCGGGCGCTCGCCTCGTTTCCGGAGACCTATCTGCGTTTTATCGTCAATGGCAATCTGGGGCCGAACCAAGGGATTGCCGGCGTCATTCTCAAGCCCTGGGGCGAGCGCAAGCGCTCGGCGCAGCAATTGCAACCGCTGATCCAGAAAAAGATCAACGCGGTCGAGGGGCTGAGCGCCTTTGTCTTTTCGCTACCCCCGTTGCCGGCGACGATCGGCGGATTGCCGATCCAGATGGTGATCTATTCGCCCGGCGACTACAAATCGATCTATCTCCAGATGGAGAAGATCAAGGCCGCGGCGCGAAAAAGCGGCATGTTCATCGTCGTCGACAGCGATCTCAACTTCGACCAGCCGGTGATCCACGTCAACATCGACCGCTCCAAGGCCAACGAGCTCGGCGTGACGATGCAGTCGATCGGCGACACCCTGGCGCTGCTGGTCGGCGAGAACTACGTCAACCGTTTCAATCTCGGCGGCCGCTCCTATGAAGTGATCCCGCAGGTGCCGCGCGCGCAGCGCCTCAACGCCCAGGCTCTATCGCGCTACTATGTCAAATCCGCCGCCGGGCAGATGCTGCCGCTGTCCAATCTCGTCACCCTGTCGATGGGCATCGAACCCAACGCGCTGACGCAATACAACCAGCTCAATTCCGCGACGTTCCAAGCGGTGCCGATGCCGGGTGTGACGACCGGCCAGGCGATCGATTTTCTCCAGGCCCAAGCCAAGCAGCTGCCGGTCGGATTTGGCCATGATTACCTGTCCGATTCGAGGCTTTATGTGCGCGAGGGCAACCAGCTCGCGGTCACCTTCGTCTTTGCGCTGATCATCATCTTTCTGGTGCTGGCCGCGCTGTTTGAAAGCCTGCGCGATCCGCTGGTGATCCTGGTCAGCGTGCCGATGTCGATCTGCGGGGCGATGATGCCGCTGTTTTTCGGCCTGGCGACGATGAACATCTACACCCAGGTTGGGCTCGTGACCCTGATCGGCCTGATCAGCAAGCACGGCATCCTGATGGTCTCCTTCGCCAACGAATTGCAGGTCAAGGAGAAGCTCGACCGCCGCCGGGCGATCGAGCGGGCGGCGCGGGTGCGGCTGCGGCCGATCCTGATGACGACGGCGGCGATGGTGGTCGGGCTGGTGCCGTTGCTTGGTCGCGAGCGGGGCCGGGGCGGCGAGCCGCTTTTCGATCGGCATCGTCGTCGTCGCCGGCATGTCGATCGGGACGCTCTTTACGCTTTTCGTCCTGCCCGCGGTCTATACCGTGCTGGCCAAGGACCACCTCGCCGCCGCGCAATCGACCCGGTCGCGCGAGCTCGCGCAGGTGTCGTGACCGTTCTGACTGATCGAGATCGGCGCTGACGATGGCCGAGCCCGGACTTACGCCACGCGCGGCGGACTTCGCAATGAGATTCGCCGCGGTCTCCAGTGGGGAGCGATGTCTCTGAAGGCAAGGAAGTGGTAGGCCCGGCAGGATTCGAACCTGCGACTACACCGTTATGAGCGGCGCGTTCTGACCAGCTGAACTACGGGCCCACGACCGGCGAAATCGTCGCCCGGCGGAAGCGGGGTCCAGGGCAGCCGCCGCGGCGCGAGCCGCCCTGGGTTCCCGCTTTCGCGGGAAAGACGGATTTTTCTCAGGTGTCGAGAAAACTCCGCAATTTGCGCGAGCGGCTTGGGTGCTTGAGCTTTCTGAGCGCCTTGGCCTCGATCTGGCGGATGCGCTCGCGGGTCACCGAGAATTGCTGGCCGACCTCTTCGAGGGTGTGGTCGGTGTTCATGCCGATGCCGAAGCGCATGCGCAGCACCCGCTCTTCGCGCGCGGTCAGCGAGGCGAGGACGCGCGTCGTCGTCTCGCGCAGATTGGCCTGGATCGCCGCGTCCAGCGGCAACACCGCGTTCTTGTCCTCGATAAAATCGCCGAGATGCGAATCCTCCTCGTCGCCGATCGGGGTTTCGAGGCTGATCGGCTCCTTGGCGATCTTCAACACCTTGCGCACTTTTTCCAGCGGCATCGCCAGCTTTTCGGCGAGCTCCTCCGGGGTCGGCTCGCGGCCGATCTCGTGCAGCATCTGGCGCGAGGTGCGCACCAGCTTGTTGATCGTCTCGATCATGTGCACCGGGATGCGGATGGTGCGCGCCTGATCGGCGATCGAGCGGGTGATCGCCTGGCGGATCCACCAAGTCGCATAGGTCGAGAATTTGTAGCCGCGGCGATACTCGAATTTGTCGACCGCCTTCATCAGCCCGATATTGCCTTCCTGGATCAGGTCGAGGAATTGCAGCCCGCGATTGGTGTATTTCTTGGCGATCGAAATGACCAGCCGCAGATTGGCCTCGACCATCTCCTTTTTTGCCCGGCCCGCCTCGCGTTCGCCGCGCTGGACGGTCTGCACCACCCGGCGGAACTCCCCGATCGGCAGCTTTGCCTCAGACGCGACCTGGGCGATCTGAGCGCGCAGCCGGGCCACCTCGGCATGCTTCTCGATCAGCCGCGGCCAACCACGGCCGGGCAGGGCTGCGACCCGTTCGAGCCAATCGCCGCCGAGCTCGTTGCCGAAATGCTCGCGCAGAAAGTCGGCCCGTTTGACCCCGGCGCTTTCGGCCAGACGCAGCAAACGGCCTTCATCGGCGACCAGCCTGCGGTTGACCTCATAGAGCTGGTCGACGAGGAACTCGATGCGGGCGTTGTTGAGCCGGATTCGCTTGACGTCTTCGATGACCTTGGCCTTGAGCTTTTCGTAGCGGCGTTCGGTCACCTTGGGCAGCGGCTCGCCCTTCAGCAGCGCATTGACGCGCTGCTCCTGCAGACGGTGCAGTTTTTTGTGCGATTCGGCGATCGCGTCGAAGATCGCGAACAAGCCCGGCTTCAGCTGGGCTTCCATCGCCGCCAGCGAGATCGAACTCTCTTCGCCATCCCCCTCCTCGGTCGCCAGTTCCTCGGTCGCCAGTTCCGGCTCGAGTTCGGCGGGTTCGGGCTCGGGCTCGGCTTCGGGCTGCTGGGTCGCCGCCCTGGGCGCGGCTTCGCCCGCCGGCCCGTCAACCGCCGCCGCGGGCGCGGCCGGCTGGTCTACCGTACCGGCCGCCGGCGCCGCGGGCGCGGTCTGCGCGAACCCGCCGCCGCCATAGGTGGCGTCGAGGTCGATAATGTCGCGCAGCAGCATCTTTCGCTCATTTAGCGCGTCGCGCCAGCCGATGATGGCGCGGATCGTCATCGGGTTTTCGCAAATGCCGCCAATCATCATTTCGCGCCCGGCTTCGATCCGCTTGGCGATTGCGATCTCGCCCTCGCGCGACAGCAACTCGACCGAGCCCATCTCGCGCAGATACATGCGCACCGGATCGTCGGTGCGGCCGATGTCGTCATCGTCGAGATTGCCGCGGACCTCGCCGTCGGCCTCCTCGACCTCGGCGGCCGCCGGCTCCTCGCTCTCCTCGCTCTCGATCACATTGACGCCGAGCTCGGACAGCATCGTCATCGTGTCCTCGATCTGCTCCGAGGATACCTGATCCTGTGGCAGCGCCGCGTTCAGCTCGTCATAGGTGACGTATCCACGCTCGCGGCCGCGGGCCAGCATCTTTTTGATCGCCGCGGCAACGGTATCCAGCAGAGGCGCCTCGGCTGCCTCGTCGCGGTTTTCCGTCGCTTCAGCCGTGTTCGCAGCTTTGCTCGCCATGCCACCATCCCTAGATAATTTTCGTACGGTCCAGCTCGAGCCGGCCGTCAATAATCTGTCGTCGATGCGGGTGTGCCGCCGCTCCCCGCTCGGAGGCGCCGCAAGCTCACTGCGGATCGCCATCGAGCCAGCCCTCGCGCAACGCCTCATCCCTGGCCGCCAGGAAACGCTCCCAGCTGGCCGATGAAACCTCATCGATCAGGTGATTGCTGGCTTCGGCCAAGGCCAACCGGTGACCTCCCATCAGCATTCCGATCACATGAGCCCATGTGTCGCGCGCCGCGCGCGGATCCGAGCTCCGGACCAGAAAGCCCGAATTGAGCGACGGCGAGAGAAGCCCATCCACGGTCGCCGCAAACCCGTTCAGCTGAAGGTGTTGCCGGAGCGCCGGGGCGTCAAGTCCCGGCCGCAGAGCCTCAACCTCTAAAATTTCACGGCGAAGCTTGTCAAGCTCCGCCTCGGGGATGTCGAGGCCGGCAAACTCCTCGGCAATCTCTTCGATGACCGCCGGGGAGTGGAGCAGGATGCGAAACAGGATTTCGCGCTGGGCGCGCGCCGGCGAGCGCCGGGGCGCTGGTCCCTCGCTGACAAAGGCGGAGCGGGGGCGCAACGGGTTGCGCCGGCGCGGCTGAACCAAACGGCCGCTCTCATAGAGCTTCTCGCGGACAAATCGGCGGTATTCGCCCTGCACCGTGCGGTCGGCGATCAATGCCACGTCTTCGCTCAGGCGCCGCTCGAGGTCGGCGCGGCGCTCGGGCGTGTCGGCCGGCCCGGCCCCGAGCTCGATCTCCCAGAGCATGCGCGACAGCGGTCGCGCCATGGTCAGGATCTGGTCAAGGGCGGCATGCCCGGCGGCGGCGCTCCCGGCGGCGACAATCAGCGAATCCGGATCCTCCCCAGCGGGCAGGGCGGCAAAGCGCAAGCTGCGGCCCGGTTGCAGCAATGGCAGCGCCCGCCGCAACGCCCGCGCCGCGGCGCGGCGGCCGGCGGCGTCGCCGTCGAAGCACAGGATCGGCTCCGGCCCCAGCCGCCATAGCTCCTGGAGCTGGAATTCAGTCAGCGCCGTGCCGAGCGGCGCCACCGCCGATGAAAAACCGGCGCGATGCAGCGCGATCACGTCCATATAGCCTTCGGTGACGATCGGATCCTTGAGATCGGAGCCGGCGGCGCGCGCCGCCGCCCAGCCGTAGAGCACGCGCCCCTTCGCAAAGACCGGGCTGTCCGGGGAATTCAGGTATTTCGGCTGGCCCGCTCCCGGTCCATTGGCCCCCAGCACCCGGCCGCCAAAGGCGATCACCCGGCCGGCGCGGTCGCCGATCGGAAACATCACCCGGCCGCGGAAATAGTCGAACGGCTCGCCCTGCGGCGGGCGATGGAGCAGCCCTGCCTCGACCAGCAGCGGCTCGGGGAAATCGCCGGCGAGGGCGCGCCGCAGGGCCTGTCGATCAGCCGGCGCCCAGCCCAGGCGAAAGCGGCGGATCGTGTCCTCGTCGAGCCCACGCCGTTGCAGATAATCGCGCGCCGCCCCGCCACCCGGCCCCCACAAAGAAGTCTGGTAAAAAGCGGCGGCGGCTTCGAGGGTTTCGAACAGGGTCTTT
Organism: uncultured Alphaproteobacteria bacterium; assembly: GCA_963814805.1. Lineage (GTDB taxonomy): Bacteria > Pseudomonadota > Alphaproteobacteria > ATCC43930 > CGMCC-115725 > AP-15. The sequence continues at coordinate 343,921 of CAWFER010000023.1, forward strand.
TGCCGTCGCGCCTTCTCGCGCTCCTCGGCGCTCGCCTGCGGCACCCCGAGCCCGGCCTCGCCAGCCAGTTTCTCCACAGCTTCGAGAAAATCGAGATTGTCGGCGCGCATCACAAAGCCGATCGCATCGCCATGGGCGCCGCAGCCGAAGCAATGAAAAAAGTTCTTGTCCTCGACGACGTAGAAGGACGGGGTCTTCTCGTGGTGGAACGGGCAGAGCCCGCCAAGTTCGCGGCCGCGCCGGGCGAGCTTGACCCGGCGGCCGACGAGGCCCGCCAGCGATACCCGGCCGCGCAATTCGTCGAGAAATCCCGGTGGAAATGCCATTTGACGGCGATCGCCCGGTCTATCCCCTCTCCGCCCATCGCGGGCAGAGGGAGGGGCCCGTCGCGAAAGCGATGGGAGGGTGAGGTGGACGGTCGCCGCGAGTGGCGCAGGCGCCCTCCTCACCCCGGCCCTTGCTCCCCGCTCGCGGGGAGCAAGGGAGACACAAGCCGCGCCAGGCGAACACTATTGCCGCCTTAACCCAGCAGCCGCTTGACGGCCGCGCCGACGCGGCCGAGATCGATGGCGCCCGCGTGGCGCTGGCGCAGCGCCGCCATGACCTTTCCCATATCCTTAATGCCGAGAGCGCCGGTTTCGGCGATCGCCGCTTGCGCCGCCGCCCCGATCTCGTCGTCGCTCATCTGGCGCGGCAGGAAGCTTTCGATGACGCCGATTTCGTCACGCTCCCGCTGGGCGAGATCGGCGCGGTTCCCTTGCTCGTAGAGCGCGATCGAATTCGCGGCGCTGCTTGATCATCGCCTGCAGCATCCGCGCAATTTCCGGCTCGGCGATCCCCTCGCTATTGCCCTCGGTGCGCGCCGCGACATCGCGCTCTTTGAGGCTCGCCAGGATCAGCCGCACGGTCGACACCGTGCGCGGGTCTCTCGCCTTCATCGCCCCTTTGAGCCGGTCGGTGAAGGCTTGGCGCAGCATCGGCATGCCCTTTGTGATGGAAGATCAAGCCTACCCTGTTTCGCGCTTCGCGGCAATTCGCCAGGCCCGATCCTAAGTATCTGACCCCGCGCGAGATTTGAGGCGGGCAAGGGTTGACCTTGAGGCTCTGGCGGGTTATTCCTGCGGGGTCTGCTGTTCGCCCGGTCGCCACCACGGGACGGGCTGCGGCCTACCCAACGGATTTTCCCCCAAATGCGCGACCCGTCGCCGCAACCGCCCGACTGCAACGCGGCACTCGTCCTCGCGGACGGCACGGTGTTTTGGGGCAGCGGCTTTGGCGCGCGCGGGATCGCGGTCGGCGAGGTCTGCTTCAATACCGCGATGACCGGCTACCAGGAGATCCTGACCGATCCCTCCTATGCCGCCCAGATCATCAACTTCACCTTCCCGCATATCGGCAATGTCGGGACCAACACCGAGGACATCGAAACCGCGACGCCGGCGGCGCGCGGGCTCGTGGTCCATTGCAAAGTCACCCAGCCGGCCAACTGGCGGGCGACCAGGCCGCTCGCGGCGTGGCTTGAAGCGCATGGGCTGATCGGGGTTTCGGGCGTCGACACCAGGCGGCTGACCCGGCTGATCCGCGACCGCGGTCCGCCCAACGGGGTCATCGCCCACGACCCGCAACGGCCGCTCGATATTGCCGCGCTGCGGGCGCAGGCCGCCGCCTGGCCCGGCATCGAGGGGATGGATCTGGCGGTCGAGGTCAGCTGTCGTCAGAGCTACAGCTGGGACGAGAGCGCATGGCGCCGCGAGGGCGGCTATGGCCGGCAGCGCGAGCCGCGCTATCATGTCGTCGCCATCGATTACGGCGCCAAGCGCAATATCCTGCGCATGCTCGCCGAGCATGGCTGCCGGGTGACCGTGGTCCCGGCCACCGCCACGGCCGAAGATATCCTGCGCCATCGCCCCGACGGCGTCTTTCTGTCGAACGGGCCGGGCGATCCGGCGGCGACCGGGGTCTATGCGGCGCCGGTGTTGCGCGAGCTGATCGCCACCGGCAAGCCGATCTTCGGCATCTGCCTCGGCCATCAGCTGCTGGCCTTGGCGCTGGGCGGCAACACCCACAAAATGAACCGCGGCCATCGCGGCGCGAACCATCCGGTCAAGGACCTTGCCACCGGCACGGTCGAGATCACCAGCCAAAACCACGGCTTTGTCGTCGACCCCCTGAGCCTGCCGCCGGGTGTCGAGCCGACCCATCTCTCGCTGTTCGACAACAGCAATGAAGGCCTGCGCATCGTCGGCAAACCGGTGTTTTCGGTGCAGCACCATCCCGAAGCGAGCCCCGGCCCGCAGGACAGCCATTATCTGTTCGAACGCTTTGTCGCGCTGATGGCGGCAGATGCCTAGGCGCACCGATATCGAGACGATCCTGATCATCGGCGCCGGGCCGATCGTGATCGGGCAGGCTTGCGAGTTCGACTATTCCGGCGCGCAGGCGTGCAAGGCCTTGAAGGCCGAGGGCTACCGGGTCGTGCTGGTCAATTCCAACCCGGCGACGATCATGACCGACCCCGATCTCGCCGACGCCACCTATATCGAGCCGATCACGCCGGAAATGGTCGAGCAGATCATCGCCCGCGAGCGGCCGGATGCACTGTTGCCGACGATGGGCGGCCAGACCGCGCTCAACACCGCGATGGCGCTCGCCCGCTGCGGCGCGCTGGAGCGCTATCGGGTCGAGCTGATCGGCGCCAACGAGGCGGCGATCGCCATGGCCGAGGATCGCCTGCTATTCCGCCAGGCGATGGACCGGATCGGTCTCGCCTCGCCGGACAGCCGGCTGGTGCGCTCGCTCGATGAGGCGTTCGCCGCACTCGACGAGATCGGGCTGCCGGCGATCATCCGGCCATCCTTCACCCTGGGCGGCACCGGCGGCGGCATCGCCTACAACGCGCAGGAGTTCGAGGACATCGTGCGCGGCGGGCTGCGCGCCTCGCCAGCTGGCGAGGCGCTGATCGAGCAGTCGGTCCTGGGGTGGAAAGAGTACGAGATGGAGGTCGTGCGCGACCGCGCCGACAACTGCATCATCGTCTGCTCGATCGAAAACATCGACCCGATGGGCGTCCACACCGGCGATTCGGTGTGCGTCGCCCCGGCCCTGACCCTGACTGACAAGGAATACCAGCTGATGCGCAACGCCGCGATCGCGGTCTTGCGCGAGATCGGGGTCGATACCGGCGGATCGAACGTGCAGTTCGCGGTCAACCCGGAGGATGGCCGCCTCGTCGTCATCGAGATGAACCCGCGGGTGTCGCGCTCCTCGGCATTGGCCTCGAAGGCGACCGGCTTTCCGATCGCCAAGATCGCGGCCAAGCTCGCGGTCGGCTACACCCTCGACGAACTCGCCAACGAGATTACCGGCACGACGCCGGCCTCGTTCGAGCCGACGATCGACTACATCGTCACCAAGATGCCGCGCTTCACCTTCGAGAAGTTCCCCGGAACCGAGCCGCTCCTGACCACCTCGATGAAATCGGTCGGCGAGGCGATGGCGATCGGCCGCAGCTGGCCCGAGTCGGTGCAGAAGGCGCTGCGCTCGATGGAGACCGGGCTCAGCGGTTTTGACGAGATCGCGATCGACGGGGTCGAGAGCGCCGGCAAGGATGCGGTCAAGGCCGCCCTCGCCAAACCCTCGCCCGACCGCCTCTTACTGATCGCTCAGGCCTATCGGCACGGGCTGTCGACCGCCGAGATCCATGCCGCCTGCCGGTTCGAGCCGTGGTTCCTCGAACGCATCGGCGAGATCGTCGAAGCCGAGGAGCGGGTGCGCCAGGACGGGCTGCCGGACGATCGCGCCGGCCTGCTGCGGCTGAAGCGGATGGGGTTTTCGGACGCACGGCTGGCCCGGCTCGCCGGGCTCGACGAGGAAGCGCTCGCGGCCCGTCGTCGCGGTTTCGACCTGCGCCCGGTCTATAAGCGCATCGACACCTGCGCCGCCGAGTTCGCCTCGCTGACCCCGTATATGTATTCCTGCTATGAGGGCGACGGGTTCGATCAGCCCGAATGCGAGGCCGAGCCGAGCGATCGGCGCAAGGTGGTGATCCTCGGCGGCGGCCCCAACCGGATCGGCCAGGGCATCGAATTCGACTATTGCTGCGTCCATGCCGCCTACAGCCTGTCGGCCGCCGGCATCGAGACGATCATGGTCAATTGCAACCCGGAGACCGTCTCCACCGATTACGACACCTCCGACCGGCTTTATTTCGAGCCGCTGACCGCCGAGGATGTGATCGAGATCGTCAATGTCGAGGAACGCCGCGGGACATTGCTCGGGGTCATCGTGCAGTTCGGCGGGCAGACCCCGCTGAAGCTCGCCGCGGCGTTCGAACGCGCGCAGATTCCGATCCTCGGCACCTCGCCCGACGCAATCGACCTGGCCGAGGACAGGCGGCGCTTTCAGGGGCTGCTGACCCGGCTCGGTCTGCGCCAGCCGGAAAACGGCGCCGCCCGTTCGGCCGCCGAGGCCGAGGTGGTGGCCTTGCGCATCGGCTATCCGGTGCTGATCCGCCCTTCCTACGTGCTGGGCGGGCGGGCGATGGAGATCGTTCACGATCTGGCCGGCCTCAACCGCTACATGCGCCATGCGGTCAGCGCCTCGGGATCGAGCCCAGTGCTGATCGACCGCTATCTGCAGGACGCGATCGAGATCGACGTCGACGCCATCGCCGACGGCGTCGATGTCGAAGTCGCCGGCATCATGGAGCATATCGAGGAAGCCGGGATCCACTCGGGCGACAGCGCCTGCTCATTGCCGCCCTACAGCCTTACACCGGCGACGATCGGCGAAATCGAGCGGCAGACGGTGGCGCTGGCCATGGCGCTCGGCGTCGTCGGGCTGATGAATGTGCAGTTTGCGGTCAAGGACGGCGACATCTACGTGCTCGAGGTCAATCCGCGCGCCTCGCGCACAGTGCCGTTCGTCGCCAAGGCGACGGGCGTGCCGATCGCCAAGATCGCGGCGCGGGTGATGGCCGGCGAGCGCCTCGCCGATTGCCGCGGCCCTCGGCCGAAGCGCGGCGGCCATGTCGCGGTCAAGGAGGCGGTGTTTCCGTTCGCCCGCTTCCCGGGGGTCGACCTGATCCTCGGGCCGGAGATGAAATCGACCGGCGAGGTGATGGGGCTCGACGCCGATTTCGGGCGCGCCTTCGCCAAGTCGCAGCTCGCCAGTGGCATCATCCTGCCGCTCGAAGGGTGCGTCTTCGTCTCGGTGCGCGACCACGACAAAGGGGCTTTGGTCGAGCCGTGCCGCCGGCTCGCCGAGATGGGGTTTGCGCTGGTCGCCACCGAGGGCACCGCCCAAGCACTCCGCATCGAAGGGCTGGCGGTGACCGCGGTCAACAAGGTGCGCGACGGACGCCCGCACATTGTCGACCATATGCTGAGCGGCGGGGTTCAGCTGGTGTTCAACACCACCGAGGGCAGCCAGGCGATCGCCGACAGCTTCAGCCTCAGGCGCACCGCGCTGACCCATGCGATCCCGTATTACACAACCGTCGCCGGGGCGCGGGCCGCGGTCCAGGCGATCGCCGCGTTGCGCGCCGGAAGCCTTGAAGTTGCATCGTTGCAGTCTTACTTTTGATTGCCGCGCGGCGGCGCGCCCCGCCGCCTTCGATCAACAGCATGCGAACCGTCTTCGATGAACAAGATCCCGATGACGGCCGACGGGTACAACCGGCTTCGTGAGGAGCTGAAGCAGCTGAAATCCGTCGAGCGGCCGGCCATTATTCGCGCCATCGCCGAGGCGCGCGAACACGGCGATTTGGCCGAGAACGCCGAATATCATGCCGCCCGCGACCGCCAGAGCTTTATCGAGGGCCGGGTTATGGAGCTCGAGGACAAGGTCGCGCGGGCCGAGGTCATCGATGTCTCCAAGCTCTCGGGCTCGGTGATAAAGTTCGGCGCGCGGGTGACGCTCGCCGACGAGGAGAGCGACGAGGAGCAGACCTTTCAAATCGTCGGCGAGGACGAGGCCGATATCAGCCGCGGCCGGCTGTCGGTGACCTCGCCCCTGGCGCGGGCGCTGATCGGCAAGGGCAAAGGCGACAATGTCGAGGTCGCCACCCCGCGCGGCGCCAAATCCTATGAGGTCATGACCGTCGATTTCGGCTGAGCGGCGGGCGAGGCGATCCGCAGCGCGACATAGCCTGAAATCGCCGAAAGCGCCGACGCCAGCAGCACGGCGATGCGGATGTCGACATCGTAGCCCTCGGCCGGGAAAGCCAGGGCGCCGATAAAGAGGCTCATGGTAAAGCCGATGCCGGTCAGCAAGGCCACACCGTAGACCTGTCGCCAGTCAGCTCCTTCGGGAAGCGCGCCGAAGCCGCAGCGGATCGTCAGCCAAATCGATCCGGCGACGCCGAGTTGCTTGCCGATAAACAGACCGAGCGCCCCGCCGAGCTGGATCGGGTCGAGCAAAACCGCCGGCGCCACGCCGGCAAAACGCACCCCGGCATTGGCGAAGGCGAAGAGCGGCAGCACGCCAAAGGCGACCCATGGATGCAGATCATGCTCCAGGGACACCAACGGCGAGGCCCCGCCCCGCGCCCGCAACGGTATCGCCAGGCCGACGATGACGCCCGCAATCGTCGCATGGATCCCCGATTTCAAAACGCAGACCCATAAGAATATGCCGACCAAGAGGTAGGGCGCGCGCCGCCCCACCCCGGCCAGATTGAGCGCGATCAGCAGGGCGATCCCGGCGCCGGCCAGGGCGAGAGCGGTCAAGGACAGCTCGGCGGTATAGAAAGCGGCGATGATGACAATGGCGCCGAGATCATCGATGATCGCGACCGCGAGCAGAAAGAGCTTGAGCGACGGCGGGACCCGCTTCCCCAGCAAGGCCAATACGCCCATGGCGAAGGCGATGTCGGTCGCGGTCGGAATCGCCCAGCCGCGCAGGGCGGGCGCATTATTCAAGTTGCACAACAGGTAGATCAGCGCCGGAGCCGCCATGCCGCCCAACGCGGCGATCACCGGCAGGATGGCGTTGGCCCGGCTCGAAAGCCCGCCTTCGAGGATCTCGCGCTTGACCTCGAGCCCGACGAGCATGAAGAAAATCGCCATCAGCCCGTCATCGATCCATAGCAGCAGCGGCTTTTTGAGCCCCACGCTGCCGATCTGAAACGCCAGCGGCATATCCATCAGCCGGGGGTAGAGCGCGCCCCATGGCGAGTTCGCCAGGATTAGCGCGAGCGCGGCGGCGACGCACAGCACGATGCCCCCGGCCGCTTCGAGCTTTAGGAACTGCTGCAGCCGCGAGGGTGCGGATGGCGGGCCGTTCGGCATCATCGCGCCGTCGCCAACTGTCAGCCCGGCGCGCGCTGGTCGTCCGCCGACGAAGGCTGATCGGCGATCGGAATCCCTGGCTCGTCCTTTGAGACGCGCAGAGTCAGCGCCGATTTAACGTGGCTGACATTGGGCGCGGAGGTTAACTTGGCGCTGAGGAACCGCTGATAGTTGTCCCAATCGGCGGCGACGATCTTCAACAAAAAGTCGGCCTCTCCGGTCAGCATGTGCGCCTCGCGCACCTCGGGCCAGTTGGCGACAAGTTGTTCGAAGGCTTTCAGATCGGCCTCGGCCTGGCTCGCCAGCCCGACCTGGGCAAAAACCGTCACCCCATAGCCTAGCGCCTCGGGGGCCAGATCGGCATGATAGCCGCGGATGATCCCGGCCTTTTCGAGCGCGCGCACCCGGCGCAGGCAGGGCGGCGCCGAAATGCCGGCGCGGCGCGCCAGCTCGACATTGGTCATCCGGCCGTCCGCTTGTAGGCTGCGCAAGATCCGGCGGTCGATCCGGTCGAGTTTTATCCGCCGCATCCGATCCTCGATTGCCTGATTTCCGGATCATAGATAAGGACCGGCCGAACGCGCAATTTTATTGCGGGTGCTGGCTTCGCCTTGCCGAGCCCGGCCCATTTCCGTAAACCCCACCGATGGCGCGCGATCCCTTCGGCTGGGTCTTGCACGACGGCAAGGCGGGAATGGCGAGCCAGGCGCTGGGCCTGGCCGAAGCCGCCGGTTTCGGCTTTGCCGAAAAGCGCCTGGCGATCCGCTTTCCCTGGAGCTGCCTGCCGCCGCTGCTGTGGCCGGCGCCGCTCGCTGCCTGTGGGGGCGCCGGCGGCCGCCTGACGCCGCCCTGGCCCGATTTCGTCATCGCCTGCGGGCGCAACGCGGCAATGCCGGCGCTGGCGGTCCGGCGCGCTAGCGGAGGCCGCACGATCGCGGCGCAGATCCAGGACCCGGGGGTCGGGCGCAGCGCATTCGACCTCTCGATCGTGCCCGAGCACGACCGGCTGCGCGGGAAGCGGGTGATCGTGACCCGGGGCGCCGTGCATCGGGTGACGCAGGCCCGGCTCGCGGCCGAACGGGCCCGCTTTCCGGCCCTGGCGGTGATGCCGCGGCCGGTCCTAGCGGTGCTGATCGGCGGCAGCAACAAGGCATACCGGCTGACCCTCGGGCGGGTTGGCGAAATCGCCGAGGCGGTCGTCCTAATCATGCGCCAGCACGGCGGCTCGGTCCTGGTGACGCCGTCGCGGCGGACTGGGGCTGAGGGCCAGGCGCTGCTGCGCCAGCGCCTCGCCGGGCTGCCGGCGGCGATCTGGGACGGCAGGTCCGAAAACCCCTATTTCGCCTATCTCGCGGTCGCCGATGCGTTTCTGGTGACCGCCGATTCGGTATCGATGATCAGTGAGGCCGCGGCCACCGGCAAACCCATCCACATCCTCGATCTCGACGGCGGCAACCGCAAATTCGCCCGCTTTCACCGGCTCATGCAAGAAGCCGGCATCACTCGCCCGTTCGCCGGCCGGATCGAGGACTGGTCCTATCCGCTGCCGGACGACACCGCCCGCGCCGGCGCGGCGTTGCGCGCTCTGGTGCTGGCCCGGCTCGACCGGCGGCAGCGCGCATGAGGGGTGTCGCGATCTATGCCGGGCTGCTGGGGGCCGCGGTGGCGCTGTTTCTGCTGCTGCCGCAGATCGATTTATGGGCAAGCGGGCTGTTTTATGTTCGCGGCGAGGGATTCGTGCTGGCGCACTGGCCGCCGATTGTCTTCGTCTTCCGCGCGATCCCATGGCTCGCCCGCGGCATCGTTCTAATCGTCTTCGGCGCCGCGGCATGGTTGTTCCTGGTCGGCCTGCCGCTCTGGCGGTTCGACCGCAAGGCCCTGCTGTTCATTGGTTTTTCGCTGGCGCTCGGCCCGGGGCTGCTGACCAACACGGTGCTGAAGGACCATTGGGGCCGGGCGCGGCCGGTGCAGGTCACGGCGTTCGGCGGGTCGCACCTGTTCACCCCGGCGCCGTTGCCGGCCGACCAGTGCCCGACCAACTGCTCGTTTGTTTCCGGCCATGCGGCACTCGCTTTCTCGCTTGTCGCCTTTGGCTTTCTGTTGCCGGCGGGCCGGTCGCGGCGGCGCGGCATTGGCGCCGCTTTGGCCTTTGGCGGGCTGGTCGGACTGGTCCGGATCGCCCAGGGCGGCCATTTCCTGTCGGACGTCGTTTTCGCCGGGCTTCTGGTGTACGGCACGACGGCGCTGCTGCACTGGTGGATCGTCGAACGCGACGGGCTCGCGGCGCCGCCGCTGGTCCGCCTCTATCGCCGGGCCGGACGTGGCGCCGTCTCGGCTTGGCCTCATCTCCGCCAAAGCTTGCCCTCGCCGGCGGTGCGCGCCGGTCTGGCGGTGGCCGTCACCGCGATCCTCATCGTGGTTTCGATCGAGATGGTCGACCGGCCGGTCGCGCTCTTCCTGCATGCCCGCGGCCCCGATCTGCACGCGCTGTTCGATCTGATCGGAGAGTTCGGCGAAGGCTGGGGCTGGCTCGTTCTGTTCGCCCTCGGCTTTGCCGGGCTGCATTGGGGCGGGGCACTGCCGCGGCTGCGCCCGGTGGCCGCGTCAATGCGCCGGCTATCGGCGATTCCGGCATTTTTGTTCGTGTCGATCGCGGCCTCGGGCCTTGCCGTCGACCTGATGAAGATCGGCTTTGGCCGGATGCGCCCCAAGCTATTGTTCCGCGAAGATCTCTACGGCTTTACCTGGTTTGGCCTACGCGCCGACCATTGGTCGTTTCCCTCGGGCCACACCGACACCATCGTGGCGCTGTTCAGCGCGCTGTGGTGGCTGTGGCCGCAGCATCTGTTGTTCTACATCCTGGCGGCGGCGATCGTGGCCGGGAGCCGGGTCGTGTCCGGCGCGCATTATCCGAGCGACGTGATGGCCGGGGCGCTTATCGCTGTGCTGACAACCTGGTACGTGGCGGTGGCGTTTGCCCGCTGGGGCATCGATCTGTCAGCTTTCCGCCATGGTCGGATCGGTGCGGCCGAATCGGCTCCCTGGCCGTGCCGCCGCATCCGGGCGATGCTGACCGGCGAGCGCCGGACTGCGGAGCGGGCCGGAGGTTCGCTTGCGCCACCGACGACGGGTGTAGTATCGCCAGGGCATCATGGCGCTGCGGATCGAGACCTTTGACAATGCGACCGGGGGAAACACCCTTTACAAGGCGCTAACCCATCCCCGCGCGGCCGAGCCGGCCCGCGCGTTGCTCGCGGCGCTTGCGGCCGACGCGCCGGTGGCGATCTGCGACCCGAACGGCGCGATTTCGGCGTTCGCCGAACTCTTCGGCCTCGCCGGGATTGAGATCGCCGGTGTCTATGTCCAGCAGCTGGAGCGATGCGGCAGCCGGGTTCTCGGCCGCGCCGCCCTGCCCTTGACCGAACTCGCCCACTCAAACGCGCGCTCGGTGTTCCTCGCCGCCTTTGACGCCGAGCGCCTGATCGCGCAGCTCGAACCTTATCTGCCGTCCGGGGCGCGCAGCTTCAGCCTGGATTGGATGCGCATTCCGGCCGATCGCCTGACCAACCGCCGCCGCTATCTCGACCCGCTGAACTTCGCCACCAATTTCGCCTTCTTTCGCGACACCGAGCGGCTGCACACCCGTCTCGCCACCGCCAATTACTGGCCGAGCTATGGCGGCGGCTGCACCACCTGCTGGATGACCTTGTTCGACGAGGACGGCCAAATCCTCGCCGAATGGTGCGAGGAATGCGGACCGGCGGCGCGCAGCATCGTGCTCGACAGCCGTGAGATTCGCGCCCGCTTCGGCCTGCCCCAATTCTGCGGCCAACTGTTTTTGCACGCGGTCGGCGCGGCCGGGCACGATGTCGTCAAATACGCGCTGGATACCTTCGGCGACGGCAGCGCCCAAACTGAGGCGGGCGAGGATCGATCGCTGTCGGCGACCCACGACGCCAACGCCTGGCCGGCCGACCGCTACGCCGGATTGCCGGCGCCCGCTCCGGGCGAGCAGGTCGTCTTGTGGGTGCAGAACAGCCACCCTGTTCCGATCCCCCCCGGCGCCATCGGCGTCAATGCGATGGGCGACGAGGCGGTAAGTCCGCTCGCCGAACCGATCGCACCGTTCGCCAGCCGCGCCGTCGACGTCGCCCGGCTGCTGCCTGGCCTCGCCTGGCCAGCCCAGATCGAGCTGCGCGCCGGCAAGCACATGGTGCGCCCGCGCTACGAGGTGATCGAGGCCGGTCGACGCCGGATCGCCCATGTCAACGTCGAGCGCGCCGACCTCTCGCCCGACCCGAACCTGCCGCACCTCGCCAAAATGCTCGGCAAGGGATATCTGCTGCCGGCCCCGGTGCTGCCGCGCGCAGCGTGGCGCACCAGCGTGCTGCCGACGCCGATGGCGGTCGGCCAGAGCGAATTGCCGATCGCCGCGATCGTCTACGACCCCGAGGGCAACGAAATTCTGCGCCGCCCGCTCGGCCGGCTGACGCGCGGTCGTGCGATGGCTCTCGACCTCGACGACGAAGCCGGCATGACAACGCTCGGCGACGGCTATGGCCATGTCGAGCTGGTCTACGATTTTTCCGCCGGCGGCGAGGCCGATGGCTGGCTGCATGCGATCTTCCGCTATCGCGAACGGGTCACCGGCCATGCCGCGGAGACCAGCTTTGGCGCCCATGTCTTCAACACCATCACGACCTATCGCGACGAGCCGCAATCCTATGTCGGCCGGCCGCCGGGGCTGTCTACCCGGCTGTTCCTGCGGCTCGGCGAAAGCGGCTACGACACGCTGTGCCATCTGATCTACCCGGCCTCGCTTCCATGGCGGCGGGCAAGCGCCACCGAGATCGTGCTGTGCGACGGCGGCGGGCGCGAAATCGCCCATGCCGGCATGGCGATCCCCTGCTCGGGCTCGCGGCTATGGACCTACCGCTCGCTGTTCGCCGCCGCCGAATGCGCTCGCGCCGGCGCCGGCGCCTACGCCATCATTCGCGATCCCGGCTGTCGGCTATTCGGCTATCACGGCCTGCTCGGCGGCGACGGCGCCTTCAGCCTAGACCACATGTTCGGATTTTAGCCTGCGCCGATACCTTAAAGTTGCGGGCAGGCGAAATAATATAGTAAGCGTCGCAGCGACTGGAATATCCCGATATGTCCGAACGCAATCACAGCAAAGTCCTGATCGTCGGCGCCGGGCCGGCCGGCTACACCGCGGCGATCTATGCTGCGCGCGCCGGGCTCGAACCGCTGCTGGTGACCGGCATGCAGCCCGGCGGCCAGATGACGATCACCACCGATGTCGAGAACTACCCGGGCTTTGCCGAGATCATTCAGGGTCCCTGGCTGATGGAGCAGATGCAGCGTCAGGCCGAGCATGTCGGAACCCGGGTCGTCGTCGACCTGATCGAATCGCTCGATCTCGGGCGACGGCCGTTTGTCGCAAAGGGCGATACGGGGGCGGTTTACGCCGGCGACGCCTTGATCCTGGCGACCGGCGCCCAGGCGCGCTGGCTCGGCCTGCCGAGCGAGGAGATCTATCGCGGCTTTGGCGTCTCGGCGTGCGCCACCTGCGACGGTTTTTTCTTTCGCGGCAAGGACGTCGTCGTCGTCGGCGGTGGCAACACCGCGGCCGAAGAAGCGCTCTATCTGACCAACCATGCGCGGCATGTGACCTTGATCCACCGCCGCGATGCGCTGCGGGCGGAAAAGATCCTGCAGGATCGGCTGTTCCGCCATCCCAAGATCGACATCATTTGGGACGCTATCGTCGACGAGATCCTGGGCCGGCCCGAACCGCCGCAGGTCACCGGAGTGCGGCTGCGCAACCTGCGCACCGGAGACGGCTTCGATCTCGCCTGCGACGGGGTGTTCATCGCCATCGGTCACATCCCGGTCACCGGGCTGGTCGCGGGCCAGCTGCCGCTCGATGCGGAAGGCTATGTCATCGCCCGCCCCGATTCGACCGAGACCGCGATCCCCGGGGTTTTTGCCGCCGGCGACGTCAAGGACAAGATATTTCGGCAGGCGGTGACCGCCGCCGGAATGGGTTGCATGGCGGCGCTCGAAGCCCAAAAGTTTCTCGCGGCGCGGGAGGAAGCCGCGACCATGCGTGCGGCCGAGTAGCGGGGCCGCGGCGGTGAGGCCGTTGCCGGGGGAATTGGCATGGATTGGGACAAGTTGCGGGTCTTTCACGCCGTCGCCGAGGCGGGCAGCTTTACCCATGCGGGCGAATCGCTGAACCTGAGCCAGTCGGCGGTCAGCCGCCAGATCAGCGCGCTCGAGGAGAGCCTGAGCGTGCCGCTGTTCCACCGTCATGCCCGCGGGCTGATCCTGACCGAGCAGGGCGAATTGCTGTTTCACACCGCGCGCGAGGTTTTCGCGAAGCTGTCGATGGCCGAAGGGCTGATCTCCGAATCGAAGGACCGGCCCAAAGGTCCGCTCAAGATCACCACCACCGTCGCCTTCGGCTCGAGCTGGCTGACCCCGCGGATGCGCGAGTTCCTCGATCTCTATCCCGATATCCAGGTCACCCTGGTGATCGACGATTCCGAGCTCGATCTGTCGATGCGCGAGGCCGACGTGGCGATTCGCATGTCGCCGCCGCGGCAGCCGGACCTGATCCAGCGCCACCTGGTCAGCGTGCCGAGCCACGTCTACGCCGCGCCCGACTACATCAAAAAGCACGGCATGCCGCAACAGCCCGAGGACCTCGACAAGCACCGGCTGATCGTCTACGGCGAGGACGCCCGCCCGCCGGTGCAAAACGTCAACTGGCTGCTTGATGTCGGGGCCAAACCGGGAAAGGAGCGCCGGCCGATCCTGGCGGTCAATAATTTTTATGCGATGCTGCGGGCGGTGATCAGTGGGCTCGGGCTCGCCGCGATGTCGGATTTCATTGCCACCGAGCAGGCCGAATTGGTGCGCGTGCTGCCCGAATTGGCCGGGCCGCCGGTCGACGCCTATTTCGTTTATCCCGAGGAGTTGCGGGCGTCGAAGCGGATCAGCGTGTTTCGTGATTTTCTGCTGCGCAAGGTAGCCGAAACCCGGCTGAGTTGAACGGCGAGAGATCGATAGCGGCAAATCGAACCGGCGGGAATCAGAGGCTTGCGCTTTTTGCAGACGAGCCAGAACCAATTCCCGGTGGTGGAAGCAGGCACAATCGCCCATCTTCTGAGCATGCGATGTGGACATTGCATGATGATTTTCGGCGGTTGACCGCCGATGCGAGTTCCCGGGATTTAGTCCCGGGAAGAGGGTCTTAGGACCCTTACGTCTCCCAGACGTGAAGCCTCCCTGTTCAAACTTGGCCCCGGCAACCCCGGGGCCGTTTTTCTTTGCGCGGCCGATCTCAGCGCGGACAGCCCAAGTCCCGGCCCCAAGCTCGGGAACACCTCGCCAGCCCGGATCCAGACTGGCCCGCTCGCTAGCGATGGGATTTGACGCTTGGCGGCATCCACTTTTTCTCGTAATGCGTGCGAAAGCCGGCGCCCAGAGAGCCTGGCCTGCCGTGGCATGAATAGGGGGCCGCAAGCACCGTATCCTTGTCACTTGGCCTTGCGCTTTCCGCCGGGGCGACGATAAACGGAATAGGAACCATCCGTCTGGTTCGCGCCACTGGCTAATGTCCAGCGAAAAACGTCGCAATCAATGTTCGGCCGCCGGAGCAAACGCCGACTGGCTGATGCGCGGCGGCGCTCCCGCTGAACATCGGAAAGAAGTAGGCGTTGACGCAGGCTCGCGAATTTCCGACGCAGGTGGCATCGGGATTGCCGCAGCCGCTCGGATATTTCTGTGGGTCGGCGGAGCTGTCCGGCACCGGTCCCTGGCAGGTAAAGACAGGACCTGACGACTGCCCGGAACAACTCAGCTCTACCGGAAGATTATAGGAAGCTCCGCCTGCCTTGGCGCATTTGTCGGCCTTCCACGCCTCATCGGTGCAGCCCACCGGAATAATGCTGATGTCGTAGGCGACGCAGGGGCCGGCCTGATGCGTCCAGCTGCATTGCTGGCTGGTGTCAAAAGTCGGCTCGATCAGCGTCACATGATCGTTCTGGGCCTCGATGCAGTTCGGCGGCGCCTCGAGCGAGGCGCAAAAGCGGCTGCCCGAATTGGTGGTCGTGACCGTGGCGGTGCAGGAAGAGTTGCCGGCAATCTTCACCCCGCCGGCGCCGGTGGCGACCGGGATGCAACCGGCGCCGGCCTGCCAGTCGATCGCGCCGGCGCCGCTATAGCCGACAAAAATCGGCTCGGCCCGGTCGTTGACGATTTTGACGGCGCCGGCTTCCGCTGCTCCGAGTTGATCCTGGCCGCATGCTTTTTTGGCGATTGCCCGCTGCCGCGGGTCGACGATCGGAAAAATCGCCCCGGTACGTTCATTTTCGAATACCGGACTCGCAGAGCGTCCTTCGCGACACAATAAAATCAGGTGAGCGTCAGGGCTCATATTCGACCCGGTCAAATGAATTATTGAAGAAGACGGCAGGTCCTGCGCCATCGCCCGATGGGCGCCCAGCGACAGCATGGCGATCAGGGCCGCAGCCCACAGGCTGCGCCAGCGGCTCCAGCCGGGCGGCTGTCTGCCGCTGCCGGCGCGGCCCGACATCCTCATCTTCTGTGGGACTCGCGCCGGATCTCGTCTGGTCGTCATGAGGATCTCGCTCGATCGGCATCGAAGCACCCCAGGTTGACCGCTAATGGTTAAAATCGGGTAATCGCTCGCGGCGGGAATGGCGCGGTGATAGGCTCGGCGCGATGCTCAATGCCGATATTCTGCACCGCGACTTCACGCCCTCGCCGTATTGGTGGGAAGCCTACCGGCCGGTTGCGGGCGAGTTGGTCGAGGTGCCGCGGTCAGCGCGAGTGGCGATCGTCGGCGGCGGCTACGCCGGGCTGTCGACCGCGCTAGAATTGGCCAAGCACGGCATCGACGCGGTGGTGCTCGAAGCGGCCGAGCTCGGCTTTGGCGCCAGCACCAGGAATGGCGGCGCGGTCAGCGGTGGCGTCAATATCGGCAAGGGCTTCACCGGGCGGGCGCACGACATCGACCCCGACCGGGCCGGGCATCTGCTATCCGACGCCGCCGCGGCCTTTGGCCTCATCGATCGGCTGATCGGCGAGGAAGAGATCGACTGCTTCTGGGAGAAGCCCGGCCGTTTTGTCGGAGCCTGGACGAAACGGCACTTCGAGGCGCAATCCGGGCGCCTGGCGCTACTCAACGCGGCGGCCGCGTCGGGGGCGCACATGGTGCCGCGCAGAGGTCAGCGCGAGGAAATCGCCAGCGATTATTACTACGGCGGCATGGTGGTCGAGCGCTCGGGCAAATTGCACCCCGCGCTCTATTATAAGGGCCTGATCGAGGCCTGTCGTCGGCGCGCGGTCAAACTCTGCGCCAAGGCTGCAGTCGGTCGTATCGCTCGCGCCGGCAATGCCTGGCGGGTCCGCACCAGCCGCGGCGAAATCACGGCCGGCGACATCGTCATCGCCACCAATGGCTACACCGGCGATCTGACCCCGGCGCTGCGGCGCCGCATCGTGCCGATCGCCAGCCACATCATCGCCACCGAGGAATTGCCGCCTGATCTCGCGCGCTCGCTGATCCCCAAGGGCCGCACCTTGTCCGACACGCGCCGCGTGTTGTGCTACTATCGCATGTCGCCCGACGGCCGGCGCATGGTCTTTGGCGGGCGGGCGCGGTTTACCGCGGTCGAGCCGCGGGTCAGCGCGCCGATCCTTTATCGCTACATGACCCTGCGCTTCCCACAATTGCTGGGCGTCAAGCTCACCCACGCCTGGACCGGCAACACCGCCTTCACCCTCGACGCGCTGCCGCATATGGGGCAGAGCGAGGGTCTCCATTATTGCCTCGGCTGCAACGGCAGCGGGATCGCGATGATGACCTATCTAGGCTGGCAGACGGCGCGCAAGATCGCCCGCGCCGCCAATTACGCGTGCAGCTTCGACACGCCCGATTTTCCCGATCACCGGCTCTATCGCGGCGATCCGTGGTTTCTGCCGGTGGTCGGCGGCTGGTATCGGCTGCGCGACCGTCTCGACCGGCTGCTCGCCTGAGCGGCCTTTGCGGTATGCTGCGCCGGCGTCGGCAACGAGGAGGAAAGAGCATGGATTTCGAGACCTATCGCGGCTCGCTGGCGCAGGACGAGCCGCCCGCGGGGCTCAGCATGGCGGCGCAGGCATTGTGGTGGCAGGCCAAGGGCGATTGGCAGCGAGCCCATCGATGCGCTCAGCAGCAGCCCGATTCCGAGGGGGCGTGGGCGCATGCCTATCTGCATCGCGTCGAAGGCGATCTGGGGAATGCCGGCGGCTGGTACGGCCGCGCCGGCCGTCCGGTCTCGACCGCGCCGCTGAAGGAGGAATGGGAGACGATCGTCCGCGTCCTGGTCGGCTAGACCATTCTGTTGCCGCTCCTCACCCTGATCGGCGTCGGCGGCAACCTCGACAGCCTGCGCTGGGGACCGCCACGGGAGACGCTCGGCGCCGCCCTCGCGGCGTTGGCGCAGACGGGCGTCGCAGTCAGGGCGCGCTCTTCGTGGTATCGCTGCGAGCCGGTGCCGCGCTCGGGCCAGCCCTGGTTCGTCAACGCCGTGGCCGCGGTGGAGACCGACCTTGACGCCGGCGAGCTCTTGGCGCTGATGCAGGGGATCGAGACCCGATTCGGGCGGCTGCGCGGCGAGCGCAACGCGGCGAGAACCGTCGATCTCGACCTGCTCGATCATCGCGGCCAGCGCGTCCTATCGCCGGACCTTATTTTGCCGCACCCGCGTCTGCATCAGCGCCGCTTCGTGCTCGAGCCGCTTTGCGAGATCGCCCCCGACTGGCGCCATCCACTCTCGGGCCGGACCGCGCGACAGCTTCTTGCCGGGCTCAGGGACGAGCAGCCGGTCGAGCGGCTGCCGGGCTGACCCGCAACCCGTCCTGAACCAACCCCGTCCTGCCGATTGTGCTTGCTCTACCGCGCCGCTATAACCCGGCTGCCCATTGGCCGCCGGTAACAGGATGACGGTATTCGACGTGGCTCGCGCGCACATGATCGAGAGCCAGATCCGACCCAACAAGGTGACCGACGAACGGGTGCTTGCCGCCCTGGCCGCGACCCGGCGCGAGTTGTTCGTGCCCGAGCATCTGCGGCCGATCGCCTATGTCGACGATGATCTGCCGCTTGGCGGCGGCCGCTATTTGATGCAGCCGATGGTGGCCGCGCGATTGCTGCAGGCCGCCGAAGTCGGGCGCGGCGACACCGCTCTGGTGGTTGGCGCCGGCGCCGGATACGAGGCGGCGGTCCTCGCCCGACTGGCCCGCGCCGTCATCGCGCTGGAGCAGGATCCAGCTCTCGCCCGGCTCGCCCGCGCCGCTCTCGTCGATCACGTGATCGCCGCCGTCAACGTCGTCGAGGGGCCGCTGGCTCAGGGCTGCCGGTTGCGAGCACCCTACGAGGCGATCGTGTTCGGCGGCGCAGTTGCCGAACTGCCGGTCGAAATTTTTGCGCAGCTGGCCGAAGGCGGGCGGCTCGTCGCCGTGGTCAGGGCGGAGGGCGGGATCGGCCGCGCGATCCTGGCGACGCGGACTGGAGGGGTTATTGCGCGACGGGTTATCTTCGACGCCGCAACCCCGCTGTTGCCCGGTTTTGGGGCGCAGCCGGCCTTTGTGTTTTAAGCGTGCTAGAGCGGTCTCACAGCCTTTGAGTTGTAAATGCCCAGAGCCGAGCAAATTCCCGACACGGATCGCGCGGATCGACGCCGCGAGCGCGGGCCCAGACGATTGGGCGGGCGCCGTCTGCCGGGATTTGCCGCACTATCCCTAATCCTGCTGGCGCTGGCCGCAGGGTCGGCCCGAGCGCAGACCCTGACCCAGGCGCTGGCCGAAGCCTACAACACCAACCCCCAGCTGTTGGCGCAGCGGGCGCTGTTGCGGGCGACCGACGAGCAAGTGCCCCAAGCCCTCTCAGGATGGCGCCCAACGGTCAATTTTACCGGCCAGGTCGGGGGCGCGCGCGGCGGTTTGATCGAACCTTCGGTCTCTGCGTTTTCGACCTATTATCAAAACAGCCTCAGTCTGCAGATAACCCAACCGGTCTATAGCGGCGGCCGGACCGTGGCGCAGACCCGCCAGGCGATCAATACGGTGCAGGCGACGCGGGCGCAGACCCTGGCGGTCGAGACCTCGGTGTTTCAGGCAGTCGCCCAGGCCTATCTCGACGTGGTTCGCGATCAGGCGCTGGTCGAGGTCGACCGCAACAACGTGGCGGTGCTGCGCCAGCAGCTTGAAGCGACGCAGGACCGGTTCCGGGTCGGCGAGGTGACCCGCACCGATGTGGCGCAGGCCGAATCCTCGCTCGCCCAAGCCATCGGCACCCTGACCGCCGCTGAGGGGACCTTGCGGCAGAGCCAGGCCGAGTATGTCCGCGCGGTCGGTCAGCCGCCCGGCCGGCTGCTGCTGCCGCGCGAGCGCCCGACCCTGCCGGCGACGCGCGAGGAAGCGCAGACCCTCGCCGCCGACGACAATTTCAATGTGATTTCGGCGAATTTTTCGGAGCTCGCGGCGCGCGACAATATCGCCGTGGTGCGCGGCCAGCTGCTGCCGCAGATTTCGATCGTCGGCAATCTCTCCCGCTCGGTTGCGCCCTCGATCACATTCACCAACGCGCTGGAAAATACCGGCACAATCGCGGCGCAGATGACCGTGCCGCTTTACGAAGGCGGCGCCATCTATTCGCAGACCCGCCAGGCCGAGCAGACGGTCGGGCCAGCGCCGCAGCCAAGTCGATGACGCCCGCCGCGCGGCGGTGCAGTCGGCGACCCAGAGCTGGGAAACCCTGAAGGCCGCCCGCGCCAGCATCGCCTCGTTCGCGGCGGCGGTGCGCGCCGCCCAGATCGCCCTGCAAGGGATCCAGCAGGAGGCGCTGGTCGGCACCGCTACGACGCTCGACGTGCTGGTCCAGAACCAGCAGCTCTTAACCACCCAGGAGCAGCTGATCGTCGCCGAGCACGATTCGGCGCTCGCCGAATTCAACCTCGCCGCGTCGATCGGCCGCCTGATCGCCCCCGACCTGCATCTTCCGGTGCAACTCTACGACATGGAGCGGCACTACAAGGAGGTGAAGGACAAATGGATCGGCTTTGGCGGCGGGCTGAAGGAATGATCGAAGCCGCCGGGCGGTTCCGCTGGAAAATTCGCCGGCTATTGCCTAGGTTAGCGGGAGCGTCAGTTTTTAGCCGGTTCCGCCGATGTCGGACAGCAAGCTTCAGCCCCAACCCGCAAATTCGGGAATGCCGGCGCCGGAACCCTCATGCCGGAACCCTCGATGCCGGAACCCTCGATGGAGGAGATCATCGCCTCGATCAGCCGGATCATCGCCGAGGACAATCGTTCGGCCGATGCGGTGCGGGCGCCGGCGGACCGGGGCGGCGTTCTCGAACTGACCGAGGCGATCGCGGCCGATGGCTCGGTGCGCCGGCTGGCCCCGCTCGGCGCAAGACGGCTGGCGCGTCATCGGCCGGCACGCCATCGCCCGCCGGGGGGTCGCGGCGCGAGCCGGCCGCGGCGAGCCCGGCGCCGGGCTCGATCACGAACCGCCACGCCCTGATCCGGCGCTTGCGCCCAGGCCGGAGCGTTCGCCGGAGCGCATTTTGTCGCCCGCGACATCGGGCGCCGCGGCCACCGCCTTTGCCCGGCTCGGCGCGGCGCCGCGGGAGCGGCGGGCCGAGGCGGACCAGGCCATCGGAGCCGGCGAGCGCACGCTCGAAGAAATCGTTCGCGACACTTTGCGGCCGCTGCTTCAGGCCTGGCTCGACAATCATCTGCCGGCAATCGTCGAGCGGCTGGTCGGCGAGGAGATCGCGCGCGTCGTCGGCGAGGCGGGGCTGCGCTGAACCCGCGGGCCAAGCAATGCGGCGGGCCGACGGCGCCGCGCCGGCCCGTTCGCCGCGCTGTCGATTGCTGATCCCGAGCGCCTCAGCCAGGAACGGTTCGGCGATGCTGGACAAAACCTTCGAGCCTGCCGCAGTCGAGCGGCGCTGCTACGCGCTGTGGGAAACCTCGGGCGCATTCGCCGCCGACCCCGGCAGCGACAAGCCGCCCTATACGATCATGATGCCGCCGCCGAACGTGACCGGCAGCCTGCATATGGGGCACGCGCTGACCTTCACCTTGCAGGATGTGCTGGTCCGTTATCAGCGCATGCGCGGGCGCGACGTCCTGTGGCAGCCCGGCACCGATCACGCCGGCATCGCCACCGAGATCGTCGTGGCAACCAGCTCGCCGAAGCGGGCAGATCGAAAGCGCGATGCTCGGCCGCGACGAATTCATCGAGCGGGTGTGGGAATGGAAGGCGCAATCCGGCGGCACGATCATCCGCCAACTGCGCCGGCTCGGCGCTCGCCCGATTGGCCGCGCGAGCGGTTTACCATGGACCCCGGCCTGGCCGCCGCGGTGCGCCGGGTCTTCGTCCAGCTGTACCGCGAAGGGCTGGTCTATCGCGACCAGCGGCTGGTCAATTGGGACCCGGAGATGCACACGGTGATCTCCGACCTCGAGGTCGACAGCCGCGAGACCAAGGGCTTTCTGTGGCACATCCGCTATCCGATCGAGGGCGAGCCCGGGCGCTTTATCGTGGTCGCGACCACGCGGCCCGAAACCATGCTCGGCGACACCGCCGTCGCGGTGCATCCCGAGGATGCGCGCTATTGCCGGTCTGGTCGGCGAAATCGGTGCGCCTGCCGCTCGTCGGCCGGCTGATCCCGATCGTCGCCGACGAATACGCCGACCCGGAGACGGGCAGCGGTGCGGTCAAGATCACCCCGGCGCACGATTTCAACGATTTCGCGGTCGGCAAGCGGCACGGGCTGCCGATGATCAACATCTTCGATGCGGACGCGCGGCTCAACGATGCTGCGCCGGCAGGATTATCGCGGGCTCGACCGGTTCGCGGCGCGCGAAAGAATCGTCGCCGACCTCGACCTCGCCGGCCTCCTCGACAAGGTCGAAGAGCACACCCTGATGGTGCCGCATCACGACCGCTCGGGCGTCGTCATCGAGCCGTGGCTGACCGACCAATGGTTCTGCGATGCCCGCGTGCTGGCCGAGCCGGCGATCGCCGCGGTCGAGGACGGGCGACACCGGTTCGTGCCGCGGCAATGGGAGAACACGTTTTTCGAGTGGATGCGCAACATCCAGCCCTGGTGCATCTCGCGCCAATTGTGGTGGGGCCACCAGATCCCGGCCTGGTACGGGCCGGACGGCACGGTGTTTGTCGCCGAGACCGAGGCCGAGGCGGCGGCCGAGGCCGCAAGCGCAAATACGGGCGCGACGGTCGATCTGCGCCGCGACGAGGACGTGCTCGACACCTGGTTTTCGTCCGCCTTGTGGCCGTTCTCGACCTTGGGGTGGCCCGAAGAGACCGCCGAGCTCGCCCGCTATTATCCGGGCGACGTCCTGGTCACCGGCTTCGACATCATCTTTTTCTGGGTCGCCCGGATGATGATGATGGGGCTGCATTTCAGAGGCGAGGTGCCGTTCCGCACCGTCTACATCCATGCGCTGGTGCGCGACGAGCGCGGCCAGAAGATGTCGAAGTCGCGCGGCAACATCATCGACCCGCTGGAATTGATCGACCGCTACGGCGCCGACGCATTGCGGTTCACCCTGGCGGCGCTGGCCGCCCCCGGCCGCGACATCAAGCTCGCCGAAGCCCGCGTCGAGGGCTACCGCAACTTCGCGACCAAGCTGTGGAACGCGGCGCGCTATGCGCAGCTGAACGACTGCGCGCCGGTCGACGGTTTTTCGCCGACGCAGTCGCGGCTGACCGTCAATCGCTGGATCGCCGCGGCGCTGGCCGACTGCGTCGCCGCGGTCACCTCGTCGCTCGACGCCTACCGCTTCGACGAGGCGGCGGGCCGGCTCTATCAATTCGTGTGGGGCACGTTCTGCGATTGGTACATCGAATTTTCAAAGCCGATCCTGCAAGGCGAGGCTCCCTCGGCGCGCGCGGAGACGCAGGCGATGACGGCCTGGGTGCTGGGGCGGATCTTGCGGCTGCTGCATCCGATCATGCCGTTCATCACCGAGGAGCTGTGGCAATATTTCGCCGGCGATGGCGCCGGCCTGCTGATCGCGGCGTCATGGCCGGAGGTGTCGCCTGAGGCGGTCGATCGCGCCGCCGCGGCCGAGATGGAGTGGGTGGTCGCGGCGATTTCGGCGGTCCGCGCGGTGCGGGCCGAGGTCAATGCGCCGCCGGCGTCGCGCGTGCCATTGCTGGTCAAGGACGCCGACCCGGTCGCGGCCGAGCGGATCGAGCGGCACCGCGACCATTTCGCTCGTCTTGCCCGGGTCGAACGGATTGAGCGGGCGCACACGGTTCCGGCCGGCTCGATCCAGGCGATAGTCGAGGGTGCGACCCTGATCCTGCCGCTCGGCGACATCGTCGACCTCGATCGCGAGAAGGCGCGGCTCGGCAAGGAGATCGGCCGGCTCGACCTTGAGATCGCCAAGATTGGGGCCAAGCTCGGCAATCCGAATTTCGTCGCCAGGGCGAAGCCCGAGGTGGTCGAGGAGCAGCGACTGCGCGAAGCCGAGGCGAGCCGCGACCGCGACCGGCTGCACGCCGCCTTCGAGCGGCTGGCGGCCATTTGATCCCGGGCTCAAAGCGCGCGACCGCGGAGAAACCAACGATGCCGAAGGTGATCGTCGAGCGGCAGGGAGCGGTGTTGCGAGATCACCCTCAATCGGCCGGAGGTGCTGAACGCGGTCGACCGCGAAACCATCGCCGCCCTTGCCGCCGCCGTGGACGAAGCCGCCGAGGACAACGCCGCGCGCGCGGTGCTGCTGCGCGGCGCGGGCACGCATTTCTGCGCCGGCGGCGATATCGGCATGTTCGGCGAGCTGATCCGCTTGCCGCCCGAGGAACGGCGGCAGGCGCTCTATCAGACCGTTGACGCGCTGCACCCGCTGCTGCTCGGGTTTGCGCCACATGCCAAAGCCGGTGGTCGCCGCGGTTCAGGGCGCGGCGGCCGGGTTCGGGCTCAGCCTGGTGCTCGCCGCCGATCTCGCGGTCGCCGCCGAGGATGCGGTCTTTGCCTGCGGCTATATCCATCTCGGCACCAGCCCCGATGGCGGCATGACGGCATTGCTGCCGGCGATTGTCGGGCTCAAGCTGGCGGCCGAGCTGACCCTGCTCGGCGAGCGGTTCGACGCCAATCGCGCGCTGGCGCTCGGGCTCGTCAACCGCCTCGCCGCACCCGATCGGCCTGATGGCCGAAGCCGAGGCGCTGGCCGCACGGCTCGCCGCCGGCCCGAGCGAGGCTTATGCGCGCACCAAGGCGCTGCTCCAGGCGACAATCGGCGACAGGTTCGCGGCGCAGCTGCGGCGCGAGGCGGAAAATTTCGCCGCCTGCGCGGCGAGCGAGGATTTTGTCGAAGGGGTGCGCGCCTTTCTCGAAAAGCGCCGCCCGACTTTCAGCGGCCAAGGATGAGGTGGGTCATGCGACGGCGGCGATTATGGCGGGCGATGCTGATCGTGCTGGCGAGCGCGGGCGGGTTGTCGGGATGCTATTACGATCCGTACACCGGCGGCTACTATCCCTATCCGCCTTATCCCTCTCCCTATCCTTACCGCCCACCCTATCCCTATGCCGCGCCGCCGCCGGCGAGCCCGGCCTACGGGATGCCGCCGGCGGCGAACGCACCGGTTCAGCAAAACCCGCTGCCGCCACCGCAGTAGCCACTGCGCATGGCGCCTTCTCCCGCAGTGCGGGAGAAGGCTCTGCGCGACAGCGACAAGTGGACGAGTGCGAAGCGGACGGGGCGATCGTCAGCCTGCGCCGAGGATCGCGCCGGCGGCGATCCCGGCTTCGCTCGACGCGATCTTGGCGCCGTTGTCAAGGCGCACCCGCGACACCGCGACAAAGCCGCCTTCGGCCAGGATGCGCAATCCCTCGGAGCCGGCTGAGACGACCTCGCCAATCTTCTTGCCGCGCACCGCGCCAAAGGTCGCGGCCGGGATCTTTTTCGCGTCGAACAGATAGAGCTTCTGCTCGCCGAAGGTGGTCCAGGCGCCGGGCGCCGGGTTGCAGCCGCGGATCAGGTCGTAGATGAAATCGACATGGCTCGCCCAATTAATTTTTGACTCGGCGTCGCGCACCCAGCCTTCGTAGGTGGCGAGGCTCTCGTCCTGGGTGGTCTCGGTCGCCCGGCCCTTGACCACAAGATCGGCGGCTTCGACCAGGGCCTCGACCCCCATCGGAAAGATCTTGTCGAAATAGAGCGAGCCCGCGGTGTCGTCGGGGCTGATCGGAATGCGCTTTTGCAGGATGACCGGCCCTTCGTCGAGACCCGGGGTCGGGCGGAAGATCGAAAGTCCGGTCTCGCTGCGCCCGCGGATGATCGCCCACGGGATCGAGGACGGTCCGCGATGCAGCGGCAACAAGGACGGGTGGAACTGGATCATCCCGTGCTTGGGGATGGCGCAGAATTCGGGTGGGGCGAACAACAGCACATAGGCCATGACCCCGAGGTCGGCCTTGAGATCGGCCAATGCGGTCTGCGCCTCGTCGCTCGAATATTTGGCGAAGCGGTGGACCGTCAGCCCGCGCTCCTCGGCGGCGGCGACTAGCGGGTCGGGCCGCGCGCCGGGCTTGTCCGGCGCCGCGAAGACACCGGCGATCTCGTCGCCGCGCGCGATAAAGGCCTCGAGCACGGCCTTGCCGAAGGCCTGCTGGCCGACAATGACGATGCGCATCCCGCTTCCTCCGACTTGCGACCGTTCAACGGTGGTCCACCCTCCGTCCCTTCGGGCTGAAGGCACCGTCGTCTGGACCGCAGAGTTTCACGCTCGGGCGCCCGGGGGCAAGTCCGTAGCTCAGGCAAACCCATTAGCTCAGGCTGGGCCGCTGACCCCGGCCTCGGCGAAACTCGCCATCCCATTGTGGCAGGCCGCCGCCGCCTTCAGCACGCCGAGCGCCAACGTCGCCCCGGAGGCCTCGCCGAGCCGCATGCCGAGATCGAACAACGGCCGCTGCCCGAGCCGTTCGAGGAGCACGCGGTGGCCGGGCTCGGCCGACAGATGGGCGACGATGCAGTGGTCGAGCGCATGGCTGTCAGCGGCGAAGAGCACCGCGGCGGCGGCGGTCGAGGTGAAGCCGTCGAGCACCACCGGCACCCGGCCGAGCCGCGCCGCCATGACGGCGCCGGCGATCGCGGCGAGTTCGAGACCGCCCAGCCGGCGCAGCAGCTCGAACGGATCGCCCGCCAGTGGCCGGTGCCGGGCCACCGCCGCGGCGACCGCGCGCCGCTTGCGGTCGAGCGCCGCTCCGGCAACCCCGGTGCCGGGGCCGGTCCACAGCACGGCGTCGCCGCCGAACAGCCCGGCGCACAGAGCGGCGGCGACGGTGGTGTTGGCGATCCCCATCTCGCCCACCGCCAGCGCGTCGATGCCGGGCTCGACCGCCATCATACCGTAGGCCATTGCCCTGGCGCATTCCTCTTCGCTCATCGCCGGCTCCTCGGCGATGTCGCCGGTCGGCGTATCGAGGTTCATCTCGTAGACCCTGAGATCGGCGTCGATTACCCGGCACAGCTGGTTGACGGCGGCGCCGCCGGCGATGAAGTTCTGCACCATCTGCGCCGTCACCGAGGCGGGGTAGGCTGAAACCCCGCGTTGGGCGACGCCGTGATTGCCGGCGAAGACGATGGTGCGCGGGTGGTCGAGGCGGGGCGGGTGCCGAGCCTGCCAGCTCGCCAGCCAGATCGCCAGCTCTTCGAGCCGGCCGAGCGAGCCGGCGGGCTTGGTCAGCTGCGCCTGGCGCAGCGCGGCGGCGGCGCCGGCATCGAGATCGGGGCCGGGCAGATGGGCCAGCAGCGCGCGCATCTCGTCGAGAGTGGCTGAGGGCTCGGGCATCGGCGGTCTCCTTAGCCGGGGATCGTCCCGGGGGGTCGTCATCGAAGATCGTTATCGAAGCTGGGGGCGAACCCAAGCAAAAAGGCAGCCCGAGGTCGCCCGCTTCGGATATCGTCGGCGGCGATGAGCGCTCCCCCGCACGCCTCGCGCCGGCGTCCCGGCATTGTCGCCGGCTTCGCCATCGCCCTCGGCTTTCTGACCCGGGTGCCGATCGGGCCGCCCGCCGAGGAAGGCTGGCGCCTGGCCGATGCAGCCTGGGCCTTTCCGCTGGTCGGGGCCGGGATCGGCGCACTCGCCGCCTTTGTTTACCTGGTGGCCGAAATTGTCGGCGTCGGTCCCGAGCCGGCGGCGCTCTTGGCGGTGCTCGCCGGTGTGTGCGTGACCGGTGCGTTGCACGAGGACGGCCTAGCCGACACCGCCGATGGATTATTCGGCGGCGGCGACCGCCAATCGAGGCTCGCGATCATGCGCGACGCCCGGCACGGCACCTATGGCGTGCTGGCGCTGGTGCTGAGCGTCGGCCTGCGGGCGGCGGCGCTGGCCCAGACCGGCGAGGCGGTCTATGCCGGGCTGGCGTTGATCGCGGCGCACGCCGCCTCGCGCGCCCTGCTGCCGGCGGCGATGCGGGCATTGCCGCCGGCGCGCGACGACGGGCTTGGGTGGGAAGCCGGAAGACCAGGCGCTTTCTCCGTGCTGGCGGCTGCCACGATCGGGGCCGCGATCACCTTGGCGGCGCTCGGGCCGTTGCTCGGGGCGCTGGCGTTTGCCGCCTCCGCCGCGGCGGTGCTGGTCGCCGCGATCTTTGCCTTGCGGCGGATCGGCGGCGGCACCGGCGACGTCCTAGGCGCCCTTCAGCAGATCGCCGAGATCGCGATCCTGCTCGCGGCGGCGGCGCGATGAGCGAGATCGCGACCCGTTTCTGGTGGGTGCGTCACGCCCCGGTGGGGCATGGCGGACGCATCTACGGCCAGGCGGATCTGTCCTGCGACTGCTCGCAGAATGCGGTGTTCGCCGGGCTCGCCGGGCAATTGCCGGGAGGCGCGGTCTGGGTCACCAGCAATCTGCGCCGCACCCACGAGACCGCGGCGGCGATCATCCGCGCCGGTGCTGCCGGGCTGCAATCGACCCCGGGGCCCGGAGCGCTGGCGATCGCCGATCTCGCCGAGCAGCATTTCGGCGCGTGGCAGGGCATGACGTATGACGAGCTCAGCCAATCGCGAAACGGCGACTTCCACCGCTTCTGGCATGCGCCGGCGCACCAAGCCCCGCCGGGCGGCGAAAGCTTTGTCGCCGTCATCGAACGAGTAGGGCGCGCGATCCACGATCTGGTCGCGACTTATGCCGGGCGCGACGTCATCGCCGTGGCGCATGGCGGCACGATCCGCGCGGCGTTGGCATTGGCGCTCAGTCTCGATCCCGAAGCAGCCCTCGCCTTTTCGATCGACAACTGCTCGCTGACCCGCATCGACCGGATCGACGGCCCCGGCATGGGTCACGGCTGGCGGGTGGTGACCGTCAACCGGCCGGCGCGATGATCGTCAACCCGGGGGCATCGGCATCTTTGGAAAGCGCTGCCGCTCGCCGCCGAGCTCTACCCAGGGCTGCGCGCTGTCGCAGAAAATTTCCATCGCCGGCTTGACCCAGCTCGGATCGTCGAGCGTCCCGGTCATGATCATCACTACGTCCGGCATCAGCTCGGCCTCGTCGATGATCGACGACCCGCATTCCGGGCAGAAGCTGCGGGACAAGGTCTTGCCGCTGTCGCCCCGGTCGTTGAAGGTTTTCAATTTGCCCTGAAGATTTAGCGCCTGCTTGGGCAGCGCCACCACCGCCGCAAATGCAGCGCCGATACCCTTCTGGCAGTTTTTGCAATGGCATACGCCGACGAAATTCGGCTCGGCATCGGCCGAATAGCGCACCTTGCCGCACAGGCATCCACCCTCGATTTTCATTCGCCCCTCCTGTTCGTCTGATCGGCGGCGCTCGCCGCAATCGCGAGGCTAGCTCAGGCGCAACGCGAAATCGAGACCGGCAACGAAAGAGTGACCTCGATCGCGGCCGCGTGCTAGCGTCCATACCGCGATGCGACAGGGAAGTCCGGTGCGACGCCGGCGCTGCCCCCGCAACTGTGACAGCGAGACCGCGGCAAACGCCACTGGCGACCCCCTCGTGGAGAGGGGGCTCCGGGAAGGCGCCGCGGGCGACGACCCCGAGCCAGGAGACCTCCGCATCGCGCGAACCGGGACGATTCCTCGGGCGGAGGAGGAGGAACCTATGGTTTTGACGTCAACCAGTCCGGCGGCTGCGGATCGGGCGCGCGCGGGGCTGCCCGCGGTGACCCTGGTGCTGGGCGGCGCCCGTTCGGGCAAGAGCCGCCATGCCGAATGCCTGATCGAGGGTGCTGCCGCCGGCGGGACCTATTGCGCGACCGCCGCGGCTGGCGACGCCGAGATGGCGGCGCGCATCGCCGCGCACCGGGCGCGCCGCGGCCCGTTTTGGCGCACCGTCGAGGAGCGCCTGGCGCTGGCCCCGGTGATCGCGGCCGAAGCGAGGCCGGGTCGGCCGCTGCTGATCGACTGCCTGACCCTGTGGCTGTCGAACCTGCTTCTTGCCGACCGGCCGATCGAGGATGAGAGCGAGACGCTGGGCGCGGCCTTGCGCATGGCGGCCGGGCCGATCGTGCTGGTCGCCAACGAGGTCGGCATGGGCTTGGTGCCGGAAACCCCGCTCGGCCGCCGCTTTCGCGACGCCGCCGGCCGGCTCAATCAGCAGGTCGCAGCACTGGCCGATCGCGTCGTTTTCGTCGCCGCCGGCCTGCCGTTGATGTTGAAGGAAGGCTGACATGCGCCGCGTCCCGGCGACGGTGATCACCGGCTTTCTCGGCGCCGGCAAGACCAGCCTCGTGCGTCATCTGCTGGCGCGGGCGCAGGGGCGGCGGCTCGCGGTCGTCGTCAACGAGTTCGGCGAACTCGGCATCGACCGCGAATTGCTGCTCGGCTGCGGCGACGCGGCCTGCGGCGAGGGCGACATCGTTGAATTGGCCAATGGGTGCCTGTGCTGCACCGTCGCCGACGATTTTCTGCCGGCCTTGACCCGGCTGCTCGACCGCCCGGCGCCGCCCGAGCACATCCTGATCGAGACCTCGGGTCTGGCCTTGCCGAAACCCCTGGTCCAGGCCTTTGCCTGGCCCGAGATCCGCACCCGCACCACGGTCGACGGCGTCGTGACCGTGATCGACGCCGCGGCGGTCGCCGCTGGCCACTTTGCCGACGACCCGGCGGCGGTGGCGCGGGCGCGGGCGGCCGACCCGTCTCTCGCCCACGACAATCCGCTCGACGAGGTGTTCGGCGACCAGCTCGCCTGCGCCGATCTGGCGATCCTCAACAAGATTGACCTGGTTGCCCCGGAGCGCGTCGCCGCACTGCGCCGCGAGATCGGCGAGCGGCTTCGCCCCGGCGTCGGGCTGCTCGCGGCGCGGGACGGCATGGTGGCGCCGGAGGTGGCGCTGGGCCTCGCCGCCGCGGCCGAGGACGATCTGGCGACCCGGCCCTCGGTCCACGATCTCGAAGCCACGCACGATCATGACGATTTCGAGAGCTTTGTCGTGGCGCTCGGCGCAGTCAGCGACAGCGAGCCCTTTCTCGCCCGCCTGCGCGCCGCAATCCGCGGCTACGGGGTACTGCGGCTCAAGGGGTTTGTCGATCTGCCCGGCCGCGAGCGGCGGCTCGTGGTCCAGGCGGTCGGCGACCGGCTGACGCAGTATTTCGACCGTCCATGGCAGGCCGGCGAGCAGCGCGCAACGCGGCTCGTCGTGATCGGGGAGAAAGGCCTGCCCCGCGCGGCGATCGCGGCGGCGCTGGGGGCCTAATGCACCTCCTCGCCACCCTGCCCGGAACCATCGACGACGGCTCGACCGCGGTCGATCTGGCGCAGACGCCCAGCGACATCGTCGTGCTGTCGAGCGCCGATACAGAATTGGCCATGCTGGCCGCGGCCCAGGTGCTGCGGCGAATGCAGGACTCGAGCGCGCCGAGCCTGCGCGTCGCCCCAATCCTGCGCCTCGGCCACCATTTCTCGGTCGATCTCTATATGGAGACGGTCGCCCGCGCGCGCCTGGTGATCGCCCGGGTGCTCGGCGGCAGCGCCTATTGGCCCTATGGCGTCGAGCGGCTGGCCGAGACCTGTCGCGCCAACCATATCCCGCTGGCGCTGCTGCCTGGCGACGACAAGCCCGATGACGAACTGGCCTTGCAATCGACGATCAGCCGCGACAACCGCAACCGGCTGTGGCGCTACCTGGCCGAGGGCGGCCCGGCCAACGCCGAGAATTTGCTGCGCTATGCCGCCAGCCTGATCGGCGATGACACGGAATGGGCCGAGCCGGCGCCGTTGCTGCGCGCCGGTCTCTACTGGCCGGACGTGGCGTTGCCGAGCCTCGACGACATCGCCGCGCAGTGGAGCGGCGCAGGCGGTGTCGTGCCGATCGTGTTCTACCGGGCATTGCTGCAATCGGGCAACACGGCGCCGGTCGACGCGCTGGTGCGCGCGCTCGCGGCGCGGCGGCTGCGCCCGTTGCCAATCTTCGTGCAGAGTCTGAAGGATGGCGAGGCCACGGCGCTGATCCGGACGCTGTTCGCCGAGGCGCCGCCTGCGGTGATCCTCAACGCGACCGGTTTTTCGGTGCGGGCGGGCGCCGGCGAGGATCCGCTTGCGATGGCCGACTGCCCGATATTGCAGGTGGTTTTCTCCGGCGGCGACGAGCAGAGCTGGCGCGCCGGAACACGAGGTCTCGGCAGCCGCGACCTGGCGATGAATGTGGCGCTGCCCGAGATCGACGGCCGCATCTTGTCACGCGCAGTGTCGTTTAAGGAGCCATTGGGCCACGATCCGGAGACCGAGATCGATCTGGTCGGCTACCGGCCAGTCGCCGACCGCATCGCCTTTGTCGCCGATCTGGCGCGCAACTGGGCGCGGCTGGGCGAGAAGCCTGCGGCCCTGCGCCGGGTCGCATTGATCCTCGCCAACTATCCGAGCCGCGCCGGCCGCATCGGCAACGGCGTCGGTCTCGACACGCCGGCTTCGGCGCTGGCGGTCCTGCATGCGCTCCGCGGCGCCGGCTACCGGGTCGACAACATCCCCGACGATCCGCAAGCGCTGATCGCGCGCCTCGCCGCCGGCCCGACCGGCGCCAACCCCGGCGCCGCCGCGGAGGAAACCTTCGCGTTCGCCGAGTATTCGATCTACTTTGCCGCGTTGCCGCGGTCGGTTCAGCGGGCCGTCCGCGATCGCTGGGGGCCGGCCGAGCGCGACCCCTATTTCCGCGAGGGGCGGCTCGATTGCGGCCGGTTCGCGATCCCGGGCTTCCGCGCCGGCAATATTGCGGTGCTGGTCCAGCCGGCGCGCGATTACGGCCTCGATCCGAAGGCGAGCTATCACGACCCGGATCTGCCGCCGCCGCACGCCTATCTCGCCGCCTATGCCTGGCTGGCGCAGGATTTCCGCGCCGATGCGGTCATCCATCTCGGCAAGCACGGCACCCTCGAATGGCTGCCTGGCAAGGCCTTGACGCTGTCGGCCGAGTGCCTGCCCGAGGCGGTGCTGCCGCCATTGCCGCATCTTTATCCGTTTATCGTCAACGACCCAGGCGAAGGGACCCAGGCCAAGCGCCGCGCCCAGGCGGTCATTATCGACCATTTGACCCCGCCTCTGACCCGCGCCGGCAGCTATGGGCTGATGGCCGAGCTTGAGCGGCTGATCGACGAATATTACGAAGCGAGCCGCGGCGATCGGCGGCGGGTGGCGCCCCTGGCGGCGGCGATCCTCGAACAGGCGCGCTCGGCCGGGCTCGACGGCGATTGCGGCATTGCCGCCGGCGACGATCCGGCGACGGCCCTGCGCAAGCTCGACGCGCTCCTGTGCGAGATCAAGGAATTGCAGATCCGCGACGGGCTCCACGTCTTCGGCGCGAGCCCCGCGGGCCAGCAGCTCGATGCGCTGCTGGTCGCCTTCGCCCGGCCCGGTCGCGGCGCCGCCCCGAGGACGTTCTCGTTGCTGCGCGCCTTGGCCGCCGATCTCGATCTGGGCGGCGATCCGCTCGCTCTCGACCTGGCCGAGCCGTGGCACGGCGGGCGTCCGGCCGCGCTCGCCGACGCCGGACCGTGGCGTACGGCCGGCGACACGGTCGAGCGGCTGGAGGCGCTGGCGTTGCGTCTGGTCGCCGGCGAGGTCCGGCCTGGGGAAAGCTGGCAGCGCACGCGCGCCGTACTGGACTGGATCGAGCGGCATCTGCGTCCAGCCGTGGCGCGCTGCGGTCCGGCCGAGATGGCAGGGCTCCTCGCCGGGCTCGATGGGCGCCTGGTGCAGCCCGGCCCCTCCGGCGCGCCGAGCCGAGGCCGCCCCGAGGTGTTGCCGACCGGCCGCAATTTCTATTCGGTCGATACCCGCGCGGTGCCGACCCAGGCGGCCTGGCGGCTCGGCTGGAAATCGGCGGCCTTGCTGCTCGAACGCCACGCCCAGGAGCACGGCGCCTATCCGGCGCGGGTGGCGCTGTCGGCGTGGGGCACCGCCAATATGCGCACCGGCGGCGACGATATTGCCCAGGCCTTGGCCTTGCTCGGGGTGCAGCCGGTGTGGGAGCGGGCGAGCGGACGGGTGACCGGGTTCGAAATCATGCCGACCTCGGTGCTCGACCGGCCAAGGGTCGACGTCACCCTGCGGGTCTCGGGCTTCTTCCGCGACGCCTTTCCGGGGTTGATCGACCTGGTCGATTCGGCGGTGCGCGCCGTCGCCGCGCTCGACGAGCCGGCCTCGGTCAACCCGCTCGCCGCCCGGTTCGCCGCCGACCGCCATGCGCTCGAAGCCCAGGGCGTCGCCGCGGCCGATGCCCAGCGGCGCGCCGGCTATCGCATCTTTGGGGCCAAGCCCGGCGGCTACGGCGTCGGGTTGCAGCGCCTGATCGACGAGCGCGCCTGGGATGGCGACGAGGATCTCGCCGAGGCCTGGCTCGACGGCAGCCGCTACGCCTATGACGCCGGCGGCGAAGGGCGGCCGGAGCGGGCGATGCTCGAAGCCCGGCTCGCCGATGCCGAGGCGGTGCTGCACAACCAGGACAACCGCGAGCACGATCTGTTGGACAGCGGCGACTACTATCAGTTCGAGGGCGGCCTCGCGCTCGTCGTGCGCCGGCTGTCGGGCCGCACCCCCGCAGTCTATCACAACGACCATTCGCGGCCCGAGACGCCGCGCGTCCGCACCCTGCGCGAGGAATTGGGTCGGGTCGTCCGCAGCCGGGCGGCGAACCCGCGCTGGATTGCAGGCGTAATGCGCCACGGCTACAAAGGGGCGGCCGAGATCGCCGCCACGGTCGATTACCTGTTCGCCTTCGCCGCGACTGCGGGCGCGGTCGACGACACGCATTTCGAGGCGCTCTACGACGCCTATCTCGCCGATGAGCAAGTGCGTTCGGTTCATGGCCGAGCACAATCCGGCCGCCCTTGCCGACACGGGCCAACGCTTTCTCGAAGCGATCGAGCGCGGCCTGTGGCGCCCGCGCCGCAACAGCGCCCGCGAAGAATTGACTCAGTGGAGCGGGACGTGAGCGATCCGCTCGAAACAGCAGCCGAAATCAACCGCCGCCACAACGAAAAGATGGCACGACGCAAGGCGGCGCGCGAGCGCATGCTGGCGACCAAGACCGAAGAGCGCGGGCTCCTGATCGTCCACACCGGCGACCGGCAAGGGCAAATCGACCGCCGCGTTCGGCATGGTATTGCGCTGCCTCGGCCATGGCATGCCGGTCGGCATCGTCCAGTTCGTCAAGGGCGTGTGGGGCACCGGCGAGCGGGTGGCGCTCGAACGCTTTGGCGATCTCGTCACCTGCCGGGCGATGGGCGAAGGCTTTACCTGGGACACCCAGGACCGCGCCCGCGACATCGCCGCCGCGCGCGCCGCCTGGGACGTGGCCAAGGCGATGATCGCCGACCCGTCCTTTCGGCTGGTGCTGCTCGACGAGCTCAACATCGTGCTGCGCTACGACTACCTGCCGCTCGACGAGGTCGTGGCGGCGCTGACGACGAAGCCGCGCGACCTGCACGTCATCGTCACCGGCCGCAACGCCAAGCATGCTCTCGTCGCCGCCGCCGATCTGGTGACCGAGATGACCCTGGTCAAGCACCCGTTTCGCGGCGGCGTCAAAGCGCAGCCTGGCATCGAGTTCTGAGGGCGCGCTTGCCGGCGAACATCTCCAATCGCGGGCGCCGCGGCGTGAAAGCGTCTCTCAACACTGGTCGGGAGTGTCCGCGGCGCGGGTCGGATCCCATTGCAGGCTCGACAGGAACGACAGCCAGCGGTTTGTCTCCCTGAGCGCATGCAGGACCGAAGATACGAACCACAGGTTCAGACAGAGCAGCGAGAGGGTGCTCAGCTCGAACCAATGGATGATTATCCACTCTGCCATCATGCGCCTCTGCGGTGCGGTCGTTGCGTGCCGGTATGCGCAGCTTTGCCGGCGGGTCGAGGGCCGTCGGCCACGACAGTTCCAGGTTAACATCGGCTCGGCGAAGGTGAATACTCCCGGCCGGCAAGGTTGCCGCGCGACGGTGTGAAGGGAGAGTTCGATGCCGAGTTCCGCTCGGGTAGCGCTGATCACGGGCTGCGGCAAGCCGGTCGGCATCGGCAATTCGACGGCGCGGGCATTGGCTGCCGCCGGGATGACGGTGGTGGTTTCCGACGTGATCGCGACCGGGGTCGCCAACGAGCACAATGTGCAGGGCGACACCGATGCGTCATGGCGCGGTGTCGACAGCCTGGTCGAGGAGCTCGTCCGCGGCGGCCATACCGCCTCTTCGACCCTGGGCGACGTTGGCGTCGAGGCCGACGCCGCGCGCATGGCCGCGGAGGTGCTGGGCCGCTATGGCCGGCTCGACATCCTGGTCAACAATGCCGGCGCGCCGCAGGGCGCCGACCGCAACGAGATCGAGAACGTGCCGCTCGACGCCTGGGAGCGCACGATGGGGGTCAACGCCCGCGGCTGCTTTCTGATGTCGCGCGCCGCGGTGCCGGCGATGCGCCAGGCTGGCTGGGGCCGCATCGTCAGCGTGTCGTCGAAGGCGGCGTTCCGGCCCGGCCGCAACCGCGCAGTCTACGCCGCCTCGAAGGCCGCGATCGTCGGCTTCACCAAGTCGCTCGCCTTGGACTTGGCGCCGTGTGGGATCACCGTCAATGCCGTCTGCCCCGGCCCGATCCGCACCTCGCGGGCGATCAGCACCAACCGGCGCGAATACGGCGACGACCTCGAAATCGGCTTTGCCGAGCGGTCGAAGGCGATCCCGGTCGGCCGCTTCGGCACCCCCGACGAGGTGGCGGCGATGATCGCCTTCCTCGCCTCCGACCAAGCCGCCTTCATCACCGGCCAGGCGATCGGCATCGACGGCGGCTGGTGAGCTACACCTGCCGTTCGCCGCGCACGACCTACGTCAAAACAACCGCGAGAGCCCGCCGGAGCTGCGACGAGACTTGGTTTCGGTCAGCATTAGGCAGCATGCCCAGGTGCTGGGCGTCCCGTGCCTCGATCGTCGCGACCTTCGCCGTACGGACGATCGATGCGGCAGAAGCCCGGCCAGGACGAGATCGGGGATCGCGACGTCGCCGGGCAGCCGCGATTTTCCACGCTGGTAATCATCAGCAGCCACAGCAGACCGTGCTCGGCCTCGATTTCCCCGGCGCCGACGACGAGCGCCGGACGACGCTGCCGAACCGGCCGATCGGTACAGGGAAACGGAACCCTGACGATGCCCCAACGCACAAAGATCGGCATAGCTGGTCGGCCTCTGACGACCACTTACCAAAAGTGGCGAAAGGGTCGTCGACCGGATCGCGCCTTACCTTGGTGAGGATCACCTGATCCCCCTCGATCCGATAGGCGAGTTCGTCGCCTTCGCCGACGCGCAGCGCAGCCCGGACCGGCTGCGGGATCTGGCCATATATCAATCGGTCGCCGAGAACCTAAGGGGTTCCCTTACGATCGTCAACCTTTCGGGTAGGCGGCCCTAACCGCCGGTGAGTTCGCGCCGCACGATGCGGGCGCCGTCGGCCAAGGCCTTCAATTTGGCGAAGGCGAGGTCGCGCGGCAGGTATTTCATGCCGCAATCGGGGGCTGGGATCAGCCGTTCGGCCGGGACGTGCTTGAGCGCGGCGCGGATCCGGGTGGCGACGGTATTGGCGGTTTCCGGCTGCGGGTCGCCCATGCTGATGACGCCGAAGATGACAATCTTGTCGCCGAGACCATCGAGATTGCCGAGATCGAGGTTCGGCTGCGCCGCCTCGATCGAAATCTGCGTCGCCACCGTGCCGGTCAATTCGGACAGGAACGAATAGCCATTGGGCTTGTCGCGCGAAACATAGGCGTAGCCGAAGCACAGATGCAGGGCGGTCGGGCCGGGGATGCCCGCCAATGCCCGGTT
Organism: uncultured Alphaproteobacteria bacterium; assembly: GCA_963814805.1. Lineage (GTDB taxonomy): Bacteria > Pseudomonadota > Alphaproteobacteria > ATCC43930 > CGMCC-115725 > AP-15. The sequence goes on from CAWFER010000023.1 coordinate 381,579, forward strand.
GATCGCCGGCAGGGCGAGCCGCCGCGCCTCCTCGGGCCGCGCCTGCAGCCAGGGCTCGTCGAGCTGGATCACATCGGCCCCGGCGGCCTTCAGATCGCGCAGCTCGGCGTTGACCGCAGTGGCGTAATCCATGACCAGCTCTTCTTCGTCGCGGTAGAACTCATTCTTGGCCTGGCGCGACATCGTGAACGGGCCGGGCATGGTGATCTTGATCGGGTGAAGGGTGTGGCGGCGCAGGAACTCTACGTCGCGAACCTCGACCGGACGCAGCCGGCGGATCGGCCCGGTGATGCGCGGCACGGTGACGGCGCCGCTAGACCGCCCGCGCACCGTCGCGGGATTGTCGAGATCGATCCCCGAAAGCGCGGTCGCAAAGCGGTTCGAATAGCTTTCACGGCGGATCTCGCCATCGGTGAGGATGTCGACGCCCGCCTCTTCCATGTCGCGGATCGCCAGCCGGGTGGCGTCGTCCTGCGCGGCTTCGAGCCAGGGTTCGGCGATGCGCCACAATTCCTGCGCGCGCACCCGCACCGGAGGCAGATGCACCAGCTTCTCCCGGTCGATCAGCCACTCGGGCTGCGGATAGCTGCCGACGACGGTGGTCGGGAGCAGGGTTTCGGTCATCGCGGCTGAGCGGTGTCGTGAAATTGGGGCATTGGTTGCGCCTTGTATTCGTTCGGCGGCGTCGACAATCGCGCAGGGTAAATCCCGGCAGGAGAAAAGCGAAGTCGTTTCGCCTTCGGCCTCGGACGCGCAGAACGGCAAATGCCGCCGTAGGGGCATTGTAGTCGGCGCCGGGATCGAAGGGCGGCGGTCCCGGTTTCCGCGGTGGGATGCTAATCTCGGCCGATGCCGAGCGATGTGATCGATCTGCGCGACTTTTACCTGACCGGGCTGGGGCAGGTGGCGCGCCGCATGATCCGCCGCGCGATCCGCCGCATCTGGCCCGATCTGCGCGGCCTGCGGCTGCTGGGTATCGGCTATGCGACGCCGTTCCTGTCGGCGGTTTCGGCCGAGACCGAGCGCACCGCGGCGTTGATGCCGGCCTCGCAGGGGGTGCTCGGCTGGCCGCCCGACGGGCGCAACCTCGTCGCCCTCGCCGATGAGGGCGAATTGCCGTTTGCCGACTATTCGATCGACCGGGTGCTGCTGGTGCATGCGCTCGAATTGAGCGAGCCCGCCGGGCCGATGCTGAAGGAGATCTGGCGGGTGCTGGCCGGCGGCGGCCGGCTGTTGGTCGTCACCCCCAACCGGCGCGGCATCTGGGCCCGGCTCGACCGCACCCCGTTCGGCTCCGGCCGGCCCTATACGATGTCGCAACTGTCGCATCTGCTGCGCGAAGAGCTGTTCACCCCGGTGGCGACCGACACCGCGCTGTTTGTGCCGCCGGCCGGCGACCGCATGATCCTGCGCTCGGCCCCGGCCTGGGAGCGGCTCGGCAGCCGCTGGTTCCCGCGCTTTGCCGGGGTCGTGCTGATCGAGGCGACCAAGCAGATTTATGCCAAGCCCACGGCCTCGCGCGCGACCCGCCGCCGCCTCGTCTACGCGCCGGCGACGCACGGTCTGTCGCACCGCGAATTGCGGCCTCTAGGCCGCGCCCTACCGCTCGTCCGGCCCGCCGGACAGGACAAAAACGCCCTGCTCGGCCAGCGAGATTGGCAAGGCCGCCATGCGGATCGAGCGCGTGGGGCCGGCCGCGCCGGTCGAGGATCACGCTGCGCTCGACCTTGACCCCGAGCTCGTCGCACAGCGCGGCAAAATCGCGGATCGTGCACAGATGGATGTTCGGGGTCTCGTACCACGGGTGCGCCAAGAGGTCCGACATCGGCATCCGGCCGCGCAGCAGGAGGTGCAGGCGAACCCGCCAAAAGCCGAAATTCGGGAATGAGACGATCGCGCGCCGGCCGATGCGCACCAGCGCCTCGAGCACGCGGCGCGGCTGCCGCGTCGCCTGCAAGGTCTGGCTCAAAACGACGACGTCGAACGCGGCCTGCGGATAGGCGTCGAGATCGCGGTCGGCGTCGCCCTGAATGACCGACAGCCCATGGCCGACGCAGGCGTTGACCCCGGACTGGCTGAGTTCGATGCCGCGGCCGTCGACCGCCTTGTGGCGCGCCAGATAGGCGAGCAGCGCGCCGTCGCCGCAGCCGATGTCGAGCACCCGCGCGCCCGGCGCGATCATCTCGGCGATCAGCCGCAGATCGTGCCGCAATTCGTCGGCGGCGATCTCCGCCGCGGGCCGCGCCCCGGCCTCGTCCAGGCTCAATAACGCCGCCATCGCCTCAACCTTGCCGCCGGGCAGACGCCGTCAGCGGGAGAGGCCGCGATGCTCGGCGCAGCCGGCCAGAAAGCCGCGCAAAGTCGCAAACAATTCGGGCTCGTGCAGCAGAAAAGCGTCATGCCCGTTTTCGGTCGCGATCTCGACAAAGCTGACATTGGCCGCGACCGCGTTCAGCGCGTGCACCACTTCGCGGCTTTCCGAAGTCGGGAACAGCCAGTCGCTGGTGAACGAGATCACGCAAAAGCGCGAGCGCGTGCCGGTAAAGGCGCCGGGCAGCGAGCCGTCGTACTCGGCCGCGAGATCGAAATAATCCATCGCCCGGGTGATGTAGAGATAGGAATTGGCGTCGAAGCGGTCGACAAAGGTGCTGCCTTGATGCCGCAGATAGCTTTCGACCTGGAAATCGGCGTCGAAGCCGTAGGTCACCGCGCGCCGGTCCTGCAGGTTGCGGCCGAATTTGCGGTGCAGTGCGGCTTCCGAGAGATAGGTGATATGCGCCGCCATGCGGGCGACGGCGAGGCCGCGCGCGGGTTTGCGGCCGAGGGCGAGATAGCGCCCGCCGCACCAGTCGGGATCGGCCATGATCGCCTGGCGCCCGACCTCGTGAAAGGCGATGTTCTGCGCCGAATGGCGCGCCGCGGCGGCGATCGGCACCGCGGCAAAGACGGATTCGGGATAGCTCGCCGCCCATTGCAGCACCTGCATGCCGCCCATCGAGCCGCCGATCACGCAGAACAGGCTGTCGATGCCGAGGTGATCGAGCAGCAATTTCTGCGCCCGCACCATGTCGCGCACGGTGATCACCGGAAACGACAAGGCCCACGGCTCGCCGGTCGCCGGGTCGACATCCTGCGGCCCCGTCGTGCCCATGCAGCCGCCGAGCACATTGGCGCAGATCAGGAAATAGCGCTCGGTGTCGAGCACCCCGCCGGGGCCGATCAAGGTCTCCCACCAGCCGGGCTTGCCGGTGATCGGGTGCGGGTCGGCGGCGTACTGGTCGCCGGTCAGCGCGTGGCAGACGAGGATCGCGTTCGATCGCTCGGCGTTGAGCGGGCCGTAGGTCTGGTAGGCGATCGTGAACGGCCCGAAATCGACGCCGCAATCGAGCCGCAGCGGCTCCCGCAGCAGCAGCCGATGGCCCGGCCAATCCTGATCCGAACGCGAACGCGGGCGGGGCGATGTCACGGTCGGCACAAGGATGTTCTCTGCAAACCCCGGTTGCGCGGCAGCCGGCCGCATTCGGAACGGGCGATCTGCGGTGGTCGATTTGGGGCCGCTAGCTAGGGATCGCCGGCCGGGCCTGTCAACGTTTTCTTTGATTTCGTCCGATCGGGCTTCTACTACTGTCGCCCCCGAGCCGCGAACGAGACCATGTCCAGCCACCCCGTCCGATCTCGCAGGATTTGCGCCGGCATATCGACGAGATCGACGACCGGCTGCACGATCTGCTGGTCGAACGGGCCGAGATCGTCGCCAGGGTCGCGGCCAGCAAGCAGGTCGCGATCGGCGAGAAGGATGGCGATGTGGCGTTCTATCAGCCCGCGCGCGAGGCGCAGATCCTGCGCCGGCTCGCCGCCCGGCATTGCGGCATGCTGCCGTTCGCCACGGTCGTGCGGATCTGGCGCGAGATGTTGGCGGCGACGGTGCGGCTCGAAACCCCGTTTGCGGTTGCGCGTGTTCGCCCCGGCCGAAGCACAGGGCTTCTGGGATCTCGCCCGCGACCATTACGGCAGCCACACGCCGATATCGGCCTGTCGCTCGATCGGCCAGGTGATCCGCGCCGTCACCGAGGGTCGGGCCACGGTCGGCATCCTGCCGATGCCGCAGGAGGGCGACGCCGATCCGTGGTGGCGCCACCTGCTGTCTCCGGACGAGGACGACGCCGCGGGTCATCGCCCGGCTGCCGTTCGGCGCCCGCGGCAACGCCCGCAGCCGAGGCCGACGCGCTGGCGATCGGCCGCGGCGCGCAGCAGGAGACCGGCGCCGACCGCACCTTTTTCGCCGTCGAAGCCGCGGCCGACATCAGCCGTGTCCGGTTTCTCGGATCTTTGGCCGCCAGCGACCTCGCAGTGCACCTTCTTTGCCGCCTGGGAGCATGGCGACCGTGCGGTGAATCTGATCGAGCTCGACGGCTTTGTGCCGCTTGCCGACCCGCGCCTCGCCTGCTTTCGCCGGCAGTTTGGCGCGGCGCTTCATCGCTTCTTTCCATGCGGCGGCTATGCGCTGCCGCTGCCGGCGGCGGCGCTGTCGCCCGGCGCTGCGAAAGGCTGAACCCGGATGACCCGCTCGATCGGCCCGGCGCCGCGCCCGGGCATCCTCGACATCGCCCCCTATGTCGGCGGCGAGGCTAGGATCGCCGGGGTTGAGCGGCCGATTCGCCTCGCCTCGAACGAAAGCGCGCTCGGGTCCGAGCCCCAAGGCGATGGCCGCCTATCTGGCGCTGGCCCATGAAATCCACCGCTATCCCGAAGGCAGCGCCGAGCTGCTGCGCCAAGCGATCGGCCAGCGCCACAACCTCGATCCGGAGCGGATCGTCTGCGGCGCCGGCTCGGACGAACTGATCGGCTGCTGCTGCGCTGCCTATGCCGGGCCTGGCGACGAGGTGCTGTACAGCCGCCACGGTTTTCTGATGTACCCGATCGGCGCGCAGGCCGTCGGCGCGACCCCGGTCGCGGCGCCGGAGCGAGAGCTGACTGCCGATGTCGACGCGCGTCCTGGCGCGGGTCAGCGAGCAGACCCGCCTCGTGTTCATCGCCAATCCGAACAACCCGACCGGCACCTATCTGCCGCGCGCGCGAAATGGCGCGGCTGCATGCCGGGCTGCCGCCCGAATGTGGTGCTGGCGATCGACGCCGCCTATGCCGAGTTCGTCAACCGCAACGATTATGAAGCCGGGCATCGGGCTGGTCGACCGGGCCGAGAACGTCGTCATGCTGCGCACCTTTTCAAAGATCTATGCGCTGGCCGGGCTACGCCTCGGCTGGGCCTATTGCCCACCGGCGATCGCCGATGTGCTGAACCGCATTCGCGGGCCGTTCAATGTCAGCGACGCCGGCACTGGCGGCCGGCATCGCGGCGCTCGAGCGACACGGAGGCGCTGGCCCGGGCCCGCGCTCATAACGATCACTGGCAGCCCTGGCTGTCGGAGCGGCTCGGCGGCGCTCGGCCTGCCCTTGACCCCAAGCGTCGGCAATTTCGTCCTGCCGCGCTTCCCCGACGACCCGCGCCATGACGCCGAGGCGGCGTTTGCCTTTCTGCAAGTCGCGCGGCATCCTCACCCGCAAGATGGGCGGCTATGGGCTGCCGCAACACCTGCGGATCACGATCGGCACCGGTGAGGAGATGGAAAAAGTGGCGGCGGCACTCGGCGAATTCATGGGCCGGCGATGAACGAGAAGCCGTTCGACCGGGTGGCGCTGATCGGGATCGGGCTGATCGGCTCGTCCTTGGCCCGGGTATTGCGCCGCGACAGCCCCGGCACGACGATCGTCGCCTGCGCCCGGCGGCCCGAGACCCTGGCCGCGGCGCGGCGCCTCGATCTCGCCGATGAAGTCACCCACGACCCGGCGGCGGCGGCGGCCGGCGCCGATCTGGTGGTGATCGCGACCCCGATCTCGGCCTATGGCGAAATCGGCCGGCAGATCGGCCCGGCATTGAAGCCGGGCGCGATCCTGACCGATGTCGGCTCGGTCAAGGAGGCGGTGATCCGCGACCTCGGCCCCCATGTGCCGCCGGGCGTCCATTTCGTCCCCGGCCATCCGGTCGCCGGCACCGAGCATTCCGGCCCCGAAGCGGGCTTTGCCGAACTGTTTCGCGACCGCTGGTGCATCCTGATCCCGTTAGCCCGAAACCGCTCCTGCGGCGGTCGCCAAGGTCGGCCAAATGTGGGAAGCGGGCCGGCATGCGGGTCGTGACGATGGGCGCCGCGCATCACGATCGGGTGCTGGCGATGACCTCGCATCTGCCGCATCTGATCGCCTATACGATCGTCGGCACCGCGACCAGCCTCGAGGAGAGCCTCAAATCCGAGGTCATCGCGTTTTCCGCCAGCGGCTTTCGCGACTTCACCCGGATCGCCGCCTCCGACCCGGTGATGTGGCGCGACATCTTTTTGAACAATCGCGAGGCGGTGCTCGAAATCCTGCAACGCTTCAGCGAGGATCTGACCGCCTTGCAGCGCGCGATCCGCTGGGGCGAAGGCGACATCCTGCAGGAGCTGTTCACCCGAACCCGCGCGATCCGCCGCTCGATCATCGAAGCGAAGCAGGCTTAGCGGGCAGTCGGGCGAGCGCGCCGGGCTTTCAGCGCAGCAGCCTGGCGATCCAGATTTCATTCGCGATAAGGCGCCTCTTGGTCAGGCGCCATACCGGCGAAGGCCGGCGCCCATAGCCGAAGTGGGTCCCGGCCTCCGCCGGGAAGGCGAGATAGAGATGGTGTTCTTTTGACCTTTGCGGTCATTTGGCGCAGTCCTGCTGCTCCTCGCCGGCTCGCCGGCGACGGCGGCATCGCCGCAGCCGGTCGTGGTTGCCTCGAAGATCGACACCGAAGGTGCGCTGCTCGGCAACATGATCCTCGACGTGCTCGCGGCGCACGGCATCGCGGTGCGCAACCGGCTTCAGCTCGGGCCGACCAACATCGTGCGGGCCGCGATCCTCGCCGGGCAGATCGACATCTATCCCGAATACACCGGCAACGGGGCGCTGTTTTTTCATCATGGAAAAGGACCCGGTGTGGAAGAGCCGGTCGCGCGGCTATGCCGAAATCGCCAAGCTCGACCGCGAGAAAAATCATCTGATCTGGCTTGCTCCGGCGCCGGCCGACAACACCTGGGTCATCGCCGTGCGCCAGGACCTGGCCCGGCGCGATCATCTGGCGACGATGAGCGATTTCGCCCGCTGGGTGAATGGCGGGGGGACGTATCAAGCTCGCGGCCTCGGCCGAATTCGTCGAGAGCCCGTCGGCCCTGCCGGCTTTCGAGGCGAGCTACGGCTTTCGCCTGTCGGACCGGCAACTGCTGACCTTGGCGGGCGGCAACACCTCGGCCACCCTGCGCGCCGCGGCCGAGGGGATGTCCGGGGTCGACGCGGCGATGGCCTACGGCACCGACGGCGCGATCGCCGCGCTCGGCCTCGTCGCTCTCGACGACGACAAGGGCGCGCAGATCGTCTACGCGCCGGCGCCGGTAGTTCGCGCGGCGGTGCTGCGGCAATACCCGCAGATCGCCGGCCTGCTCGATCCGGTCTTCGCCGGGCTGACCCTGGCGAGGTTGCAGCGGCTCAACGCCGCGATCGCGGTCGATGGCGAGGACGCCGGGAGCGTCGCTGCCGCCTATCTGAAATCGCGGCATCCGCCGCCGTGACGGCGCCGGCCGGTCCCGCGACCGCGGCGCCCGGCCCTCGGCCTGCACGATCGGCGTGCGCAACCCGGTGCTGCTGGTCCTGGTCATCGTCGCTGCGGTTGCGGCGACAGCCTCGGGGTTCGTCGCGCTGGCCCCGAACCGGCTGGTCTCCGGCCGGCCGATCGGGTTGTTGACCGCCGCTGGCGCCGCCCCGACGATCGCCATCGCGGCGTTGGGCGCGCTGCTGTTGGCTGCCTCGCTATTGCCGCCGACAAAGCCGCTGCAGGCGGGGCGGCGTTGCTGGCCGCGCTTCTGCTGCTCTCGACCCTGGCCGCTGCGGGCGAGGCCGCGCGCAGTCTCGCCGCCGCCGCCGGCCCGGCGGCGCGGGTCTCGCTCGGGGCGGCGTTCTGGATCCTCGCGGGCTGCGCCGCGCTCGCCGTCGTCGACCAGTTGCAGCGGCTGCGCGCCGGCCCGGCCCTGCGGCTCCTGGCCGTCGCTCGCGATCGCCGGGGGGATCGCGGCACTGGCGCTGGCCGGGACGTTCGACCAGCTTGTCGATCGCCCGCGAATACGCGACCCGCCGCCAGCTCTTCGCCGAGGCGCTGTGGCCGCCACATCGCCCTGGTCGCGGGGTCGGTCGGGACCGGCACTTGGCGCTCGGCTTTCCGCTCGGGATCGCCGCGGTCCGGGCGCCGCGGCTGCAAGGCCCGCTCTTTGCCGTGCTCAATACCTTGCAGACGGTGCCGTCGATCGCGCTGTTCGGGCTGTTGATCGTGCCGCTCTCGGCGCTGGCGGCGGCGCTGCCGGCTCTCGCGGCGCTCGGCGTCGGCGGCATCGGTCCGGCGCCGGCGATCGTAGCGCTGGTGCTCTATGCGCTGCTGCCGATCGTGCGCAATACCGCGGCGGGGCTCGCCGGCATCGACCGGGCGGTGATCGAGGCGGCGCGCGGCATGGGCCTGACCCAGCGGCAGATCTTCTGGCAGATCGAATTGCCGCTCGCCTCGCCGGTGCTGCTCGCCGGGCTGCGCATCGTCATCGTGCAGACGATCGGGCTGGCCGTCGTCGCTGCCCTGATCGGCGCCGGCGGGCTCGGCACCTTCGTCTTCGAGGGCCTCGGCCAATACGCGCTCGATCTGGTCCTGCTCGGCGCGCTGCCGGCGATATTCCTGGCGCTCGCCGCCGATTTCCTGCTGCAAACCCTGGCCGCCCTGCTGCCCGGCCGTGCGCTCCGATGATCGCTCTCGACCATGTCACCAAGCGCTACGACGGCCGCGCGGTCGTCGACGATCTGTCGCTCGAAATCCCGGCCGGCGAGTTCTGCGTGCTGCTCGGCTCCTCGGGCTGCGGCAAATCGACGACGTTGCGGCTGATCAACCGGCTGGTCGCGGCCGATGCCGGGACGATCCGGGTCGGCGGCGAGGACGTGACCCGCCTTCCGGCCGAAGCCTTGCGCCGGCGCATCGGCTACGCGATCCAATCGACCGGGCTGTTTCCGCATTGGACCGTCGCCGACAACATCGCCACCGTGCCGCGCCTCTTGAAATGGCCGGCGGCGCGGGTCGGCGCGCGGGTCGACGAATTGCTCGAATTGCTGCGGCTCGATCCCGCCGCCTATCGCGGCAAATATCCGCACCAGCTGTCGGGGGGCGAGCAGCAGCGCGTCGGCGTCGCCCGCGCGCTCGCCGCCGATCCCGAGCTCTTACTGATGGACGAGCCCTTTGCCGCGGTCGACCCGATTACCCGCGATGCGTTGCAGGGCGAGCTCGCCCGCATCCACCGGTCGACCAAAAAGACGATCGTGTTCGTCACCCACGATATCGATGAGGCGTTGCGGCTGGCGACCATGATCGCGATCATGAACGAGGGCCATATCGCCCAACTCGGGACCCCGCTCGATCTGCTCGAACGCCCGGCGAACGCTTTCGTCAGCGATTTCGTCGGGCGTCATGGCCTCGGTCTCAAGCTCCTCTCGGTGCGCACGGTCGCCGACCGGCTGCGCCCGGTCGGGCAGTGCCGCGGGGAGAATGCCGAAGGCGAGCCATTGGCGCCCGAGACCTCGTTGCGCGACGCGCTGTCGGCGATGATCGCGCGCCGCACCGACCGCCTGCGGGTCGCCGATGCCGAGGGCCGCACGCTCGGCGTCATCACCTTGTCCGATCTGGCGCGGTAAGACGCGATGCGCGGCGGCAGGGTGCTGGCGAGCCCGATTCTCTGGGTCGGACTGCTGTTTGCCGCACTGCTGCTGCGGATGGATGCGCTGCGGCCCTTTTTTCATTGGGCCTTTCCCGGGGTCGAGCCGGTCATCTACGACCGCGCCAGCTTTCTCGAACTGTTTCTGGCGCATCTGCGCCTGGTCGCATCGGCGAGCCTCGCCGCGGTGATCGTCGGCCTGTCGCTCGCGGTCTTCGTCACCCGACCGGCCGGGCGCGACTTTCGCACCATGGTCGATCTGCTCGCCGGGGTCGGGCAAACCTTTCCGCCGGTCGCGGTGCTGGCGATCGCGGTGCCGCTGATCGGCTTTGGCGCCTGGCCGACAATCGTCGCGCTGTTTCTCTACGGCCTGCTGCCGATCATCGAAAACACGATCGCCGGCCTGGAGGGCGTGCCACAGGCGGTGCGCGAAGCGGCCGACGGCATGGGCCTGTCGCCGTGGCAACGGCTGCGCGCGGTCGAGCTGCCGCTTGGCCGCCCCGCTGATCCTCGCCGGGATCCGGGTCTCGGTCACGATCGCCATCGGCACCGCGACGATCGGCTCGACGGTCGGCGCGCTGACCCTCGGCACGCCGATCTTCGACGGCCTGGTCGCGAACAAGCTGCCGTTCGTCATCGAGGGCGCCGTGCTGGTCGCCCTGTTCGCGATCCTGACCGATATGCTGTTCGCTCGCCTCGATCGCCGGCTGCGGCGCCGTAACGGCGACCTCCTGGACGAGGGCCGCGCACGACGATAGGCTCACTCTACGAAAAAACAGGGAGAGCGGCCATGGCGTCGATACCATGGGTGATCAAAGGCTCCGAGTTCGGCAACTGCAATTGCGCCTACGGCTGCCCCTGCCAATTCAATGCCTTGCCGACCCACGGCGACTGCCGCGCCGCCTTTGGCTATCGGATCGACGAGGGGCATTTCGGCGAGGTTCGGCTCGACGGGTTGCGTGCGGCGCTGCTGTGCGCTTGGCCCGGCGCGATCCACCAAGGGAACGGCACGATGCAGCTGGTCATCGACGAAAACGCCGATGCGCGCCAACGCGACGCGCTGGTCAAGATCCTGTCGGGCGCGGAGACCGAGGCGATGGCGACGATCTGGTGGATCGTCAATGCGATGTGCTCGACCAAGCTCGAACCGCTGTTCAAGCCGATCGCCTTCGAGGTCGATGTCGAGGCGCGCCGGGCCCGGCTCGCAATACCGGGCGTCGTCGAGGCCGTGGGCGAGCCGATCCGCAACCCGGTCACCGGCGCCGATCATCGCGCCCGCATCGATTTGCCCAATGGCTTCGAATATCGCCTGGCCGAAATGGGCAGTGGCGCCACCACCGCCGGAGGGGCGATCAAGCTCGACCTGAAGGACAGCTATGGCCAGTTCGCCCATATCCATCTGAGCAATACTGGCATCGTCGACTAGCCGGCGCCGATCGATGCCGTCCCGTCTGTGGTACGCCGCATTGCGCCACGATCAGGCAGTGGTGCTGGCGGGGCTCGCCAGCGTGGTCGTGATCGCATGGCTTTATCTGCTGCACGGCGCCGGCATCGGCATGCAGACGATCGAGAACCGGCGCGCGCCAGACGATGGCCATGGCGCCGGCCTGGACCCGGCATATGCGGCGCTGATCTTCGTGATGTGGGCGGTGATGATGGCGGCGATGATGCTGCCGAGCGCGGCGCCGACGATCTTGCTGGTCTCTGCGCTCGCCCGCAACGGCGTCGCCTCGGGCAGCGGCGCGCCGAGCGCCGCCGGGTTCGCCCTCGGCTACATTTCGGTATGGGTTGGGTTCAGTCTGGCCGCGACCCTGCTGCAATGGGCTCTTTCCCGGCTCGGCCTGCTGTTGCCGCAAGGAATGTTGATCGGGAATGGCATGATCGCCGGCGCCATTCTGGTTGCCGCCGGTATCTACCAGTGGACGCCGCTAAAACGTGCGTGCCTTGCGCACTGCCGCTCGCCACTCGATTTCCTGATGCGCTATTGGCGCAAAGGAACTCGCCAAGCCCTGGCATGCGGTGCCCGGCACGGCGCCTTTTGCCTGGGCTGTTGCTGGATGCTGATGGCCCTGCTGTTTATTGGCGGCTTGATGAATCTGCTGTGGATCGCCGCTCTCGCCCTGCTGGTGCTAATCGAGAAAACCCTGCCGTGGGGCGTCTGGAGCAGCCGCCTGGCCGGCGTCGCGCTGGTCGGCTGGGGCATTCTGACCATAGCCAGCGCCGCTCACCCCTGAACATTGCCCGCCCGGACCACCGCCCGTTTCAGCTGGTCTCTCCAGCCCAGCATGCCAGGCCGGATCACGGTTTCTGCGGGGCCATCGTGCGCGCCGCCAGCGCGGTCATGATCAAGGAAAGACCGAGAAACACCATGTTGATGCCGACCAGCAGGCCGATCGCCCAAGCGGCCGAGCTCGGCCAGCCATCCCAGATCAGATAGGCGAGCAGCAGATCGACGAGGCCGCTGAACAAGACCCAGCCCCAGCTCGGCAGATGGCGACGGTGCTCGATCGCTAGGAAGATGGCCGCGATCCCCTCGATGAGGAAAAACGCGCCGAGCCAGATCGTCAGGGTCAAGACGCCGGCGATCGGCCGCAGCACCAGCACTAGCCCGAGCAGCGATCGCCAGCACGGCGGTCAACAGGGACCAGACGAAACCCGGCATGCTGCGATGCTGCAACACCGAGATCGTGCGGAAGATGCCGCCGACAAAAAACAGCCAGCCGATCACGATCGTGATCGCCAGGCTGGCAATTTCCGGCACGGCGATCGCCAGCAGCCCGAGCACCATCATGACGATGCCTTCGGCGAGGAAGAGCTTCCAATGCGCGTGGATCGCGGCCGCCAGCTGCCCGCGGATCCCATCGAGATCGGTAATTAATTGATTGCTCATCGTGCTCGCCTTGACCCCTGTCGGTGGCTCGTGTCAGCGATCATAGCCGATCGGCTTCGGCATTGGCACCGGCGAGGGTTGGTTCGCAAACGCCGCGCCGTTTCAGCCACCGTTTCCAACCGCGCGCATGGCGGCCCTGGCCAACGCATCGCCGCTCTGCCGAGCGGAGGCGGCAACCGTTCCGGCTTTGCTGCTGCCGACCACGGCGAAGACGACGAACCCGCCTCTTGGACGCGGCGCTATGAAGTAGCGCGCGGTGCGCTCTTCGTTTTGTCCGGTGCAGGACAAGGTCGCGCTGTACACCATGCCGTTGTCGATTTGGCTCTTCGACCGCGCCGAGGCGAAATCTCCGTTGCACATCCTCGGATCGACCGCGATCAGATTGGAGGCGATGCCGATGCCGCTGACATCGGGACCGGGCGGGATGATCTTGACCGCACCGGCGGAATTGTCGGACCGCCACACGGCGGCGAAGCTGGCCAGCGCGGCCGGCTTGTCGGTCGCGACGATCCGCGCGTTCGGCAGATGCGCCGCGGTGAAGAAATCTTGCGCCAGCCTGACTTCCTCGAAATCGGTCGGCGGCGCCGATGGCAGCGCGTCGGCGGCCGGAGGCAGCGAATATGCCGGCGCCGCGTTGCCGACCGGCGGCCTCGGCGCATCGAGCGCCACGAATTTCGCTCCGGGCGTCGCCGTGAAGGCCAAAGGCGCGGCCCTTGGCCATGGCGGCGCGGCCCGGCGCTCGCCGTCGCATGTCGCCGGCGCGGTTCCGCTCCCCGGCGCTGCAGTCGACGCGCCTTTGGCGGCCAGCGGCGCGCCGGCGGCCGCGGGCTCGGTTGTCCCTGGCGGCGGCGTTGCCGCCGGGGCCCGGCCGATAGCGGGGGACGGAGCCGACGTCGGCTCGACCGCGGGCTCGGTCGCGGCGAGGGTCTGCGGCGGCGCCGTCGAGGCAGCGCGTTTCGAGCGCGACCGACTGCTGCACGCAATTCGCTCAATTCGGCCATCGCCGCGCGGGCGCCGTTGAGCTCGAACAAATAAGATTGCCCGTCGGCGATCACGTTCAGCTCGGAGCTGCGGCGCAGGCGATCGATCAGATCGCATTGTCGTCGGGCAGCACAACCAGCACGACCTGCCGGTTCGGGATGGTGCCGACCACGGCCACCCGACGACCGTTATCGAAGCGCAACGCGACCGGCAGTTTTGCTTGCGGGGCAAATGCCCATTGCGGATCGATAAACCCGAGCCACCAACGCCCGGCATCGGTGAGCAGGATGAACATATTGATGCCGCTGTCGTAGGCCACACCCGCCGAGCAGTGGGTAAAGCTGCCGGTTCGGTCGTCGGTATAGGCGCCGCCCGACCAAAAACCGACCCGAAACGCGCGCAGCGGCCCCGCGGCGTCGGCCATGCCTGCGCACCACACCAAGGCCGCCGCGACGATCGCAGCGATACGAGCGTAAGACATCGCACCCCCTCCGTCTCGGGGCAAATTTAACACTTTTTTGACGGAGCCAACCAGTCGGAGCATGGTCGCCGGCGGCACGCGGTTGAGCGATCGGATGGCGGCGAACCGACACCCATGTCCAACCGTGTCGGGTTAGTTCAGGCCACGGCAGCTGGGATTGAACCGCCAAGCTCAGCCCTCAGTAAGCCCGGCGCTGCGGTTCATACCGCAGGACGAGTTCTGACCTCGTCCGCCACCTTGCGCGGCAGGAACTGGCCGTCCTTGAGGTCGCCGGCGAAAGCGCCGCCTTCGACGACGATCTTGCCGCGCAGCATGGTCAAGGACGGCCAGGCGGCGAGGTCACGGCCCTCCCACGGACTGTAATCGGCCTCGTGCATTTCAGCGGCGCGCACAACGTGGCGGCGGCGCGGGTCGAGCACCACGATGTCGGCGTCTGAGCCCACCGCCAGCGCGCCCTTGCGCGGGTAGAGGCCCATGATCTTTGCGGCGTTGGCCGAGACCAGCCCGACGAAATCCAACAAACTGCGACGGCGCTTTTCTACCGTCTCGGTATAGATCAACGACAGCCGCGGCTCGACCCCGGCGTTGCCGCCGGTGGTGTCGTCGATCTGGCGGCCTTGCAATTTGATCCTGCAGCGGGCAGCAGATCTCGTCGGTGGCGACGGTCTGGATGGCGCCATGATCGGTCGCCGCCCATAGCGCCTGCTGGTCTGCCGGAAATTTCAGCGACGGATAGGTGTGATAGATCTGGCCGTTCGGGCGCTTATAGTCTTCGCAATTGTAGAGCAGGTACTGGTGCAGGGTCTCGCCGTAGATCGGCGCGCCGTTCGCCCGCGCCGCCGCGATCGCTTGACGCCGGTCGCGGCCGAAGTGTGCATCATGTAGAGTGCGGCGCCCTCGATACTGGCGGCGAGCCGGATCACCCGGTTGAACGCCAGATCCTCCGACAGGGTGTTGTGCACCTCGGCCATGTTCTCGAAGCCGACCCGGTCTTCGCGAATGAGCTTTTCGTACATGTGCATGACGAGGTCGTTGTCCTCGGCGTGGATCGCGGCGATGCCGCCGGCCGTGGCGAGAACCTTCAGAACCTCCCAGATGTCGCCGAAATCGACCATCCGGCCTTTGCGGCTGGGGGTGATGTCGGTGGTGAAAATCTTGACGCTGGGATGCCCGGCCTGAACCGCCTCGGCCAGTTGCGGCGGCAATTCAGGCGCTAGCTTACCTTGGACCATCGTGTGAAACGCATAGTCGCAATGGCAGTCGCCAGCCCATTCCTGCTGCCGCCGCTCGATCGCTTGCTGCACATTGTCGCCGTCGCCGACCAGCGCGAAATCGAGGATCGTCGTGGTGCCGCCGTGCAACGCCGCCTGGCTGACCCGCGCCGGCCCGTCGGTCATCTGATGCTGCGTCGTGCCGGGCACGACGATCGGCCAGCGGCAATGGACATGCGGGTCGATCCCGCCCGGAATGACGATCTGCCCGCCGGCGTCGACCGTTCGGAAGGCGCCGACCGCGGCGAGGCTGCCCGGCGCGCCGATCGCGGCGATCTTGCCGCGGGCAACGCCAATATCGACCCGTTCCTCTCCGGTGGGCAGAATCGCCAGACCGTTGGCGACAACGATGTCGATCATGCAACCTCCTCGGGCCGGTCCGGACGACGAACCCATCTTGCCCTGACTGGAGTTTACCGCCCTCGGACCGATGGAGCCATTCGAACATGAATTTTGGCAGTCATGCGCTCACCGGGCCGACGATGCTCCCAAGCCGGGCACCGCCAGAGCGAATTAAGGCGTTTTTAGGAAGCGAGCACTGCACCGGAAATTCTGACGTATTCCTGATGTAAATTGGACGCATCTTTGATCGTTCTGTGGCAAAATCATGTCGATGCAGGGTCTGAAGGGCAACATCGGCTAGGTAAAGCAACTTTTCGCGCAATTGGTATCCAAAGAAAACCGTTCCATCCGGACTTTTGCGCTTGTGCTCCTCCGAATCGTAGCTTCTGGGTGCGATGTGTTGTGTTTCAAGCACCCGATCCCGTCATTCAGTGCCGTGGTACCGATGCGACGTGGATCACGTCATCGGCCGCGGAGTATGCACAGAGTTATTGATGATTGGAGCATGGCGTGATCGAGACCCAAACAAACCTTACTGACTTGAAGAGGCAAATGACCTTTGTCGATTTCAACGATGCAAATTTTCACCTATCGGTCAGCGATGGAGAGCGATCTCAGAACAAGGATACATTGCTGAATGCGCTAATCTATCGACCAACAATATATCAACGTAACGACATCAAATGGATCGCCGCTCACGCTTGGCGGGCCAAAGCCAAGGAACAAGGCATAGCGGCGTTGAAGGAAGCGAAACGATGTCTCGATCCGAGCTTGATCACGGAGGCCGCCGAGCCTATTGCGGCGCTTATTCGCCAATTGATTGGCACGGTACCCGCACAGGCGATGACCTGTGTTCCGTGCGGTCATTCCCGCCGACCCGACTGTTTTGGAAAACAGCTTGCCCACCGCGTGGCCCAATTGCTGGGAGTGCCTTTCATCCAGGTCTTTGCCGATCGGCCCTGCCCCGGGGTCAGTCATCCACGACGCTCAGCAAAGCTTCCGCCACTCCAGCAGATCGGCAACCCTCCTCGATCGGTTATACTCGTCGATGATCTCTCTACCTCCGGGCGGCATCTTGAGGAAGTGGTCCTCGCCATGCGCCGGCTCGGGGCGTCTGCGTCGGCGTTCGCGTGGATCTCTGGCTCGGCGACCCGGGGAACGTCATTGTCCGAGATGTCCTTCGAATCAGCAAAGCAGCACCTCTCTCGCCCTGCCGAAGTTCCCAGTCGCTCTTGGGGAAGGTCGATCGAGTGAAATTGCCTCTCCATGGCGAAGGTCCCGACATTAATTTTATGTGTGCAAGCGGTCAAACGGCATCCACCAAGTTGGCTCGCGGCTCAAGTCGCTGACATCATTTTGCCTCCCTCGCCCGCCTGCGCTGGACTGGTTTTTGACGGTCGACGCGGTAGGGTGAGCATTGTCGTCTTGTCGGAAGGCGAAGTGGTGATGGTGGTCAAGCACACGGCTCAGAAAGTTCGCTACCAGTCTGGTCCGCGACTAGACGCCATTCATCAGTTCGGCCGGAGCGTCACCGGTTAAACCGCGTGGGGATGCGCGAGCGATGCAGGCGCCGAGGCTCAGCCGGGAACGGCAACAGCGCTTCCTGGCAGCTCTGGCCGATGCCGGAGATGTTTCGGCTGCGGCTACAGCGGCAGGGGTCAGCAAAGCACGGGTGGACGAGATCCGCAAACTCGACGCTGAGTTTTCAACAGAATGGGAAACAGCCCAGCGGATCTGGGCCGATAAGCTGGAACAGGAAGCAAGGAGGCGGGCTGTTGAGGGCGTCCGCGAGCCGCTCGTCAGCGACGGCAAGATCGTTCGTGACGACGACGGGCAGCCGATCGTCGTGCGCCGCTACTCCGACGGGTTGCTGCTTGCGTTCTTGAGGACCCATCGCCCTGAGACGTTTCATGATTACAAAATGGTGGAGATCACGATCCATCCTCGCTGGCTGCAATATCTGCTGGCGGCATTTGTGGTCGCCTTCACGGTGTGGGTTGTCGGCGACCTAACGTTGCAGGCGGCACAAGATCGCGCCACGATCATCGAAGAACCTCGATAACGGCGAACTGGCGCTGACGCGTCGACGCCGAAACGCGGTCTCCGCGGGCTCGGCCAGATCGCGCCGCAGGTCCTCCTACGGCCGCGGGATCATATCTGGTTCAGGCGACGCGGTAGCGCTCGATCGTCGCCTTGTTGAATTTGAGGCCGAGGCCGGGGCCGGTCGGCATCATGAGTTCGCCGTTGTGCTGCTGCGGCGCCTCCTCGAACAGCGGCGTCAGCCACGGCATGTATTCGACGGTCAGCCCGTTCGGGATCGCCCCGATCAGATGGACGTGGACCTCGGGGATCAGGTGGCTGACCACCGGCAGGTTGAAGGCCTCGGCCATGCCGGCGACCTTGAGCCATTGCGTGATGCCGCCGACCCGCACCAGATCGATCATCACCACATCGACCGAGCGGGCCTCGACCATGTGGCGGAACGGCACGATGCCCCAGACATATTCGCCGCCGGCCACCGGGGTCGACAGCGCCGCGGTGACGCGGGCCAGACCGGGATAGTCGTCGGCGGTGGTCACGTCTTCGAGCCAGAACAGGCCGACCCCGACGTCCTCGACCCGGCGGCCGATGTCGATCGCCTGCTCCGGCCGCCAGCGCTGGTTGATGTCGCACATCAGCTTGATGTCGGGGCCGATCGCCTCGCGCACCCGGCGCATGCGCTCGACCTCCTTTGCCGGCGTGGTCTCGCCGGGCAGTGCCAGCTGCGTCTTCATCTCGCGCCAGCCCTTTTCCTTCAGGGTGGCGGCAGCCCGAACCACCCGGTCGAGCGAGAGACCGCGCATCAACGCGCCGCTGGCATAGGTCGGGACCCGGTCGCGCGCCCCGCCGAGCAATTTCCACAATGGCAGACCCATCGCCTTGCCGCGCAGATCCCAGAGCGCGATATCGATCGCCGAATGAGCCAGGTTGAAGACGCCGCCCGGTCCGGCCGAGCCTGCCGCAGCGCGCAATTTCGCCGCGACCGCCTCGACCCGCACCGGGTCCTCGCCGACGGCGAGCGCCCCCAGCTCCTCGACCGCGCGTTTGAGTGTCCCGGTCAGGGCTCCGCCGAAATAGGTGGCGCCGACTCCGACCGCGCCGTCGTCGGTCTCGATTTCGAGGGTGACGATCGGGCGGGTCCCGTTCGGATTCTCAGCGGCGCCGGCGAGCGGCTCGTCGGCCGGGAGTGCGACGATATTGGCGCGAATGCCGGTGACTTTCATCGGGCGGCCTCCCTCTGGTCAGTTCTTGTAGCCGGGATCGAGGCGATCGCACAGCCGCAGCAAGGCCGGCCATTCGCGCTGGCCCTGGAGGCGCGGCATGTTGCCGGAAAACTGAGCGGCCTGGCGCTCGCAGGTGTCTGCTGACGGCGCCACCATCTTGGCGCCGGCGGCGACCGCGGCCTGGATCTTCAGCTGCGCCTCGGCCGAGCGCTCGAAATGATAGGTCAGCGAAAACGCCTCGGCGACGTTGCGGCCGGTAGCCAGCAGGCCATGGTTGCGCAATACCAGCACCGGATACTGGGCGATGTCGTATTGCAGGCGCTCGCGCTCATCCATGTCGAGCGAGACACCCTCGTAATCGTGGTAGCCGAGCCGGTTGTAGAACCGCATCGCCCATTGCGAGAGCGGCAGCAGCCCCTCTTCGAGCGCGCCGACCGCGATGTCGGCCTCGGTATGGGTGTGGACGACGCACTCGACGTCGGGCCGGCCGAGATAGATCGCGCCGTGGATCACGACGCCGGCATTGATCGGCTCATATTCGGAGGGCTCGATCAAATGACCGTCCGCGATATCGACCTTCAACAGGTTCGAGGCGGTGATCTCGTCGAACATCAGCCCCGACGGGTTGATCAGCATCTGGTCGGTGGTGCCCGGCACCCGCGCCGAGTTGTGGGTCAGCACCAGATCGTCCCAGCCGAAATGCGCGATCAGCCGATAGCAAGCGGCGAGATCGACCCGCACCTTCCATTCCTCCGGGCTGATATGCGCCGGCCGGTTCGAGATGTTGGCTTCGAGCGTGTCCATAATTGTCTCCTCTCGACTGCGTCTTGCTTGATCAGGAACTGAGCTCCCGGCGGATCCGAACCCTGAGGCCGATAATAACGCTGATTGGAACTCGAACACTCTTCGATGCGGGGATCGCCATGATGGATCGCCGGATCGATGACAATTCAGTCACGCCAGTACACTGAGCGAAGCCCTAGACAGGGGTGAACATTGGCACTGGCGGCCCGCCTTCGCTGGGCTTGAACACCAGCTTCACGGGCTGGCCGATGCGGATGCGGTCAAGGTCGCAATCGACGATGTTGGTCATCATCGTCGGGCCCTCGGCAGAGCGTCACATAGGCGATCGCGTACGGGATCGGCGCGCGGCGCATCACGCTATAGGTGTAGATCACCCCGTTGCCTGAGGCCTGCTGCAATTGGGTCTTGTCGCTGAAGCAGAACGGACACAACGCGCGCGGATAGTAATAGGTCTTGCCGCAGGCGGCGCATTTGCCGACCATCAGCTTGCCTTGCGCCGCGGCATCCCAGAACGCCTTGGTTTCGAGATTGGGGACCGGGGCTTGGATCTTGCGTTCCTGGCTCTGCATGACGCTCACTCCCGTTCCATGATCACGGTCGCCGCGCCGTGGCGGGTGCCGAGCGAGCCGCCGGTGCCGTGCGCCAATGCGAGATCGCAGTTCGGCACCTGCACCTTGGGGTGCGCCTCGCCGCGCAGCTGGCGCACCGCCTCGACCACCTTGGTCAGCCCGCCGCGGTTCGAGGGATGGTTGTTGCACAGGCCGCCGCCATCGGTGTTGAACGGCAGTTTGCCGGTGCCCGAAATGAGGTTGCCGTCCGACACGAAGCGGCCGCCCTGGCCTTTCTCGCAAAAACCCAGATCCTCGATCTGCATCACCACGGTGATCGTAAAGCTGTCGTAGATCGAGGCGTATTTGATGTCGGCGGGCTTGACCCCGGCTTCGGCGAAGGCCGCCGGTCCCGACCACACCGCTCCCGAATAGGTCAGGTCGATCTGGCCGCCCATCTGGTGCTTTGGCGCCTCGCCGGCGCCGATGATCCGGACCAACGGCCGCTTCAGGCTGCTGCGCCACCTCGGGTGCTGCGACGATGATGGCGCCGCCGCCATCGCTGATCACGCAGCAATCGAGCCGGTGCAGCGGGTCGGCGATCATCGGCGAGTTGACCACGTCCTCGACCGTGACCACGTCGCGCAGCATCGCATGCGGGTTGTACTGCGCGTGGTGCGAGGCCGCGACCTTGACCCAGGCGAGCTGTTCGCTGGTCGTGCCGTACTGGTGCATGTGCCGCATCGCGCACATCGCGTACATGTTCGCGGTGGCCGGCGCATATGGGTTCTCGAACGCGGTCTCGGCCGACTGCACCGTCGGTGCGCGCGGGGTGGTGCCGGTCGCCACCCCCTCGGTGCGCGGCCGGCCGGCCAGCGTGATCAGCGCTACCGAGCATTTGCCGGCGGCGATCGCCTCGGCCGCATGGCCGACCTGCAGCAGGTACGACGAGCCGCCAGTATCGGTCGAATCCCAGTGGCGCAGTCTCAAGCCGAGATAGTCGATCATCGACAATGCGCCCAGGCCCGGCGTGTCGCCGGCGGCGCAGAAATAGCCGTCGATGTCGTCCTTGCCGAGCCCGGCATCGGCGAGCGCGCCGGCGGCGCATTCGGCATGCAGCTGGAACAGCGATTTGTCGTCGGCCTTGCGCGTCGGATGCTCGAACACCCCTACGATATTGGCCTTGCCCTTGATGCTCATCGCCGGCTGGTCCTCCCGATGGCGGCTGGTTCACGCACGTCCCCAATCGGATACCGTCCAGCGCCCGCGGTCAATCCCGATCGCAAGCGGGGGCGCGAGCGGGTTGGCCGGCATCATGGCCGGGCGCGGATGATCGCGGTGTCGCCCGCCCGTTCGAGCGCTGTGCCGAACGGCCGCGACAGGTCGGCCAAACGATCGAGGATCGCGCTCGCGCCCTCGCCCTTTGCTATCGAGGGCCGGCCGCGGGTGGCGAGGTCGCCGGCGCCGCCGAGGCCGCGGGGGTTGAGCTGCAGCGGGGTCAGGGTCATGCCCTCAAACCGGCCGCGCTCAAATTGGCACTCGGCGACGACGCTCTGCCACACCACTTCGTCGTAGTGTCCTTCGGCGGTTGCGGTCTGGAAGATCAGATTGCCGAGATCGTAGAAGATCGGCCGGCCGCGGTAGATCTCGATGCCGTGCAAGAGCGGCGCGCCGTGGCTCGCATAGAGCGAGGCCCCGGCATCGATGCAGCGACGCGCGAAATGGCGTTGCCATTGCGGGGTGCGCCGGCCGCCGGCTTCGAGAATGTGGTTGTGGTGATAGGCCAGCACGGTGTCGGCGTTTTCAGCCGCCTCGGTGATCGCCGCCAGAATGCGGGCGAGATCGTCCGCGTGCAGCATGCCGTCCAAACCGCGGCGCAGTTCGTTGACCCCGGCCCGGGCCGGGGTCGCGGCAGCGCCTGGGCGAATGGCGCCGCTCGCCGCCGCCGCCAGCGCCACCGTGCCGGCCACCGTCTTCCGATATGACGGCGCCGCCGCCGCGGCCAGATCGCCGCCCGCCCCGGCATGGGTAAAGCCCCGCGCGCCGAGCTCATCGACCATGCCGAGGATCCCGCCGCCGCCGAGATCCCAGACATGATTGTTCGCCGTCGCCAGCAGCGCGACCGACAGCTCCTTGAGGCAATCGAGCACGACCGAGTCGCCGGCGTGCAGGAACACGCCCTCGCGGGTCGGCGCCTCGGCCAGCGGGCTGCGGATCGCCGTTTCGAGATCGGTAAAGCACAGATCGGCCCCAGCGAGCATCGCCGCCAGCTCGGCCCGTCCCGACCAGGGAGCGGCGCGCAGATCGCTGCGGATCAGCGCTTGGCCCAGCACTGTCAATCGCATGGCGAAGGGTCCACCAAGCGGCCGTGCCGCAGCCGGTCGGTCACAGCAGCAGTTCGGGCAAGGCGCGGATAATCCGGTCGGGCCGGACCGGGCAGTCGGGCGGCAGCCCCGCGCCGTAGCCGTCGTGCCAGATCGCATGGATGCCGAGCCGCTGCGGCGCCGCGATTTCCCATTCGAGATTGTCGCCGACCATCCAGGTTTCGCCGGGTCCGACGCCGAGCGCACTCATCGCATGGGTGTAGGCGCGCTCCTCGGGCTTGCCGAAGCCGTGCTCGCCCTCGATCTGGACATGGTCGAAACGATCGGCGAGGGCGAAGCGGATCACCTTCGCGCGCTGCGGCTCGGCGGCGCCGTTGGTGATCAGCGCCAGGCGCACGCCCTGTCGCTTGAGTTGGCGCAGGGTCTCGTGAGCGTCGGGAAAGAGCCGCAATTCAGCATCATGCAAGGCGTTGTACTGGTCGGCGATCAGGTCGCACAGAAGCTGGTCGGGGACCTTGTGGCCCAAGCCCGCCAATCCGGCGAACGCATCGGCGACGATACGGCGGCGCGCTTCGCCGATGCGGTGACGCCAGTGCTTGTGCCGCGCCGGGTCGGCCCACAATTCGCTTGAGCTGCTGCTGGATCGCGGCGGTCACCGCGCTCGGGGATAGCGGCGCTAGACGGTCGGCGAAAGAGCCGATCACCCGCCGCCATTGGGATTCGGCTGGTCCGAACGCCACGAGCAAGGTGTCGTCGAGATCGAACAGGATGGCGCGCGGCAGCTTGGCCATTCGATGTCAGACGATCGCCGCCGGGGCCTGCGGCACATTCTTCCAGAATAGGGCGTCATGGCCAAAAAAGATGCGCGCGCCGGCGGCTTCGAGATGCGCGAGCTTGTCGAGCGAGGCCAGCATTGCCGCGCGGTCATGCATGTTCCGCGGCAGCCGCCGCTCGCGCAGGGTTTGGCAGAAGTAGCAGGCATCGGCTGCGAGCACGATGTCGCCGTTGTCGAGCCGCAGCCGCAGCGACTGGTGCCCAGGCGTGTGGCCGTAGGTTGGCAAGCACACCACCCTGCCGTCGCCGAACACATCGTGCTCGCCGTCGACAAGGCGCAGTTTGTGGCCGAGGTCGAAGTCGCGCGGGTTGAAGCCGCGCTTGGCTGCCGTGTCGGGGTCCATGCCGGCCTCCCATTCGCGCCGCTGCACCAGCATCGTCGCGTTCGGGATCAGCGCATTGCCGCCGACATGGTCGAAATGGAAATGCGAATTGATAACGAGGTCGATCCTGCTCGGATCGCGGTCGATCGCCTCGAGCCGGGCGCTGATCTCCTCACCCGGGCGATAGTTGAAGGAAAACAGCTCGCTGACCCGCGGACCGATCCGGCCGGCCGGATCGTGCTGGCAATCGGGATGCATCCCGGTGTCGAACAGCACGCGGCCCCTCGGGTGCTCGATCAGATA
Source organism: uncultured Alphaproteobacteria bacterium (assembly GCA_963814805.1). Taxonomy (GTDB): domain Bacteria; phylum Pseudomonadota; class Alphaproteobacteria; order ATCC43930; family CGMCC-115725; genus AP-15. The sequence goes on from CAWFER010000023.1 coordinate 405,752, forward strand.
GGCCGGGATCGGCAGCTCGACCCGGCCGGCGCCGCCTTCCATAAGCTGGCCCCGCTCGCCCTCGAGCCAGCCGCAGGTAAAGGCGAACAGCTTTAAGGTCATCGCGGCCTTCTCAGCCGGCGCGCCAAGCGCGGTTCGCACCCTCGAACAGGCGCATGTTCTTGTCCCGGTCGTAGGGGCGCTCGGTCAGGGTCTCAGGGTCCCACTCGCTGCGGCTCGCGCCATAGAAATCGCCGCCATAGACGTGGATCGCGCCGCTGAGGCGCGGCAACGGGTTGGTGACGGTGTGGATGATATCGCGGCCGAGCGGCTCGGCATCGCGCGGACCGAGGGACTTGGCCCCGGCGGCTTCGATTTCGCCGTGCCCGGCCCAGCCCTGATCGCCCGGGGTTCGCTCGCCGGCCGGCAGCCGGCGCCAGAAGATGTTGTCCTCACGGCCAGTATAGATGCCGATCACCGCCCACATCCGGTGATCGTGCGGCATGATCGTCATCCGCGGCCCCCAGACGACGTTGAGAATCGTCAGATTGTCCGAGCGATAGAGCGGATCGACCCCGGCGCGCACCGGTTCGCCGAGCCCGGCGAGGACCGCAGCCGGATCGGCAACGGTGCGGGCCAGCACCTCGCGCACGGCTTTGTGGCTCGGGTCGGCGCCGACCGCGTCGCGGCAGTCGCTGATGAACCGGTCGAGGTCGAACATTGGCGCTCCTTCTTCTATTCGGCGGCCTCGGCCGCGGCTGCGGAGCGATGGCCTTTCTGGTGAAAATAGTTGGCCCGGTAGAATTCGAGCACCAGGTCGCGATAGACCGCTGGCGGATAGTGCTGTCGGATTGCCGGGACCGACGCAGCTGGGCAGGCAGTCGATGACCCGATCCGGGTTCGGGCTGTGGAAATAGGCGATCGAATAGCGGTCGGTCCCCGAATCGTTCAGGACACCATGCGGCGTCGACAGAAAGCGGTCGTTCGACCAGCGCCGCATGATGTTGCCGAGATTGATCAGAAAGGTGCCGGGGATCAGCGGCGGGGCAAACCATTCGCCGCCCGCGGGTCCATTTGGCGGCAGGCGCACCGCCAGCCCCGGCACCTCGGTGCGGGCGAGGGCGGTCATAAAGCTGTTGTCGGTATGCGGGCCCTGGCCGAACAGGTTGTCCTCGACCGCTGTCCTGCGGCGGGTAGTGCAGAAAGCGCGCGGTGGCGTGCGCCTCGTCGGCGAAATAGGGCGCGAAGAAATCCGCCGGCATGCCGAGCGCCACGGCGAAGGGCGGCAGCATCCGGTCGCACATCGCCCCGAGTGCCGTGAAATAGGCCATCATGTCGGCGCGGATCTCGGGCAGCGCCGCCGGCCACTGGTTGCGCCCGCGCAAGCGGTTTGCCGGCGATCACATCGGGGTGGTCGGCGGCGCGGTCGTGGCTGATGAAAAAGCTCTCGTTCTGGTTCGGCCGGGTCGCCTTGTGCACGGTCGAGGCGCCCTGCACCGAGGCGTTCATCGGCAGGTAGCCGATGTTGTTGTCGTTGAGCCGCAGCGCCAGCTTTTGCGCCAAAGGCAGGGCGTGGAACCGGCGCGAGGCGGCAAAGGCGCGCTCGATCAACTCGTCCCCCACGCCGTGGTTCAGGGCGTAGAAAAACCCGACCGTTTCGCAGGCCTGCGCGATTTCGGCGGCGACCCGCTCGAGCGCGCCCGGCTCGCCGGCGAAATAGGGGCCGAAATCGATGACCGGGATGGTCCCGGCGACCGCTTCGAGATCCGCCACCCCATGTTCCTTGAACAGATGCATCCCGATCCTCCGCAGGCGCCGGTCCCGATTATAGCCAGCGCCCGGCCCCGGCTGCCAGCCGCATCGCCGGCGGCGCCCGGTGGCGGCGCTCATGAACCGAGGCGAACCGGCGGAACAGCTCGGAAACATGCGGCACGCTGCTGATTGCCCGGTGCGGCGTCGCGCCCTCGCAAGCTGCGGGATGGCGCGATCGGGGCCGCCCGCCCAGCTATTTGCGATGCGAAATCGATCGGCTTTTAATGGGACAAAAGCCATGAACGGGGAAAGCGACAACGACGCCGGCGCGATGCATTGCAGCCTGGCGCAGCTGGTTTCCGATCCGCTGATCGGCCTCGTCATGACGAGCGATGGCGTTGACCGACACAGCATCGAGCTGTTGTTCGAACGGCTCGCGCGCAAACGCCGCTGCGCGCACGGCGATGCCGATCGGGGGCGCGCGGCATGAGCGCCGACCTCGACGGCCGTCCGTGCGGCGACCCCGAGGTTCGGCCAGGTGGCGACCCCGGCAGGATTCGAACCTGCGACCACTCGCTTAGAAGGCGAGTGCTCTATCCAGCTGAGCTACGGGGTCCGCGAATGCGGGCGAAGTCGCGCGGGGGCCGGGTCAGCTGCGGACCCGATCATAGCGGAAATTGTCGGCATAGCTCTTCGGCTTTTCGCTAATCGCGTGCGGTTCGATGACCGTATAGGCGAGCCCCTGCTTGTCGGCAAAGGCGCGCGCTTCCTCGATCGTCTCGAAGCGCAGCCGCACCTCGTTCAAGGTGTCGGCCGCACTGGTCCAGCCCATCAGCGGGTCCGGCGTGCGGCCGCTCGTCGGCTCGTATTCGAGAACCCATTTGCGGGTCTGTCGGCGTCCCGACTGCATCGCCGTCTTGGCCGGCCTGAAGATGCGCGCCTGCGCCATGCCTAATTTGCTCCCCGCCGTTCCAAGCTCGTGATCCGCCTCGGACAGTCAGTGGTCGGGGCGAGAGGATTCGAACCTCCGACATCCTGCTCCCAAAGCAGGCGCTCTACCAGGCTGAGCCACGCCCCGGGCCCGAGGCCGCGCGGGTTTTAGGCGATCGGGCGCCAACCCGCAAGCCGGGAACGCCGCGCCTTGGCGATGTGACGCCGCCTGCGGTCGCCAGCCGGCTGCTCAGGCGGCTTGCGCCTGCCGAGCGCCGACGGCGACGGGCCGCTGCGACGGGCGGTCCGCATTCGCGTCCTTCATGTCCATCAGCTCGCGCAGCATGTCGCGGCCGCGCGACAGGCGCGACCGCACCGTGCCGATCGGAATGCCGAGGATGGTGGCGACCTCTTCGTAGCGCATGCCCTCGAGCCCGACCAGCAGAATAACCTGGCGCTGCTCTTCCGGCAGGCTGGCGATCGCCCGTTCGAGATCCCGCAATTGCAGCGAGGCGCCGGCGTTCGAGGCGACGGTCAATACCGGGGTCACGTCTTCGACCGGGACGACGACGCCTTCGCGCACCGCGCGGCGCACGTCGTTGACGTGCTGATTATGAAGAATGGTGAAAAGCCACGCCCGCAGATCGGTCCCCGGCTGCCATAGATGCTGCTTGGCGATGGCCCGCACGAGGCAGCTCTGAACCAGGTCGTCGGCGCGCGAGGCGTCTCGGGTCAACGCTCGCGCATAGCGCCGCAGGCGCGGGATCTCGTTTTCCAGGAGCCGTGCGAACTCGCTCATCTATTCACCCTTTTCCGATGCCGACCCAGACAGGACAGGGTCGTTGGATGAGCGCTCTTTTAACGGGCGGCTGTAACCCCTTGATGTACCGTTGACGATGAATGGTAAAGATTTGCGCCGGTTACGTAAGCGGATACCTGAGATCGCCACAAAGTGACACAATCGGGCGAAGATCCGCCGCGCCGGCATGGCTGCGCCGATTGTTGACCGGGTTTGGGGCCGCCATTATGGTGCAGCCGCCGCAGCGAGCCCGTAGCTCAGCCGGTAGAGCAACTGACTTTTAATCAGTAGGTCTCGGGTTCGAATCCCGACGGGCTCACCAACGTTGTCAGCAGCTTGCACCCTGTGCTCCAGCCGCCGGCGCGATGCGTATCGCTGAGCCAGGGCGAGTACCGAGTGGTCCCGTGAAGCCATCGGCGTTTCATCGGTCTGTATGGGTAATCGGCGCAGCTTGGACAGGTATTCGCTTACCTTGGACAGGGTGATAACCCCACGTCGCAGAGCGACTGTCAGCGCGTTGACCACCTCCGCGTGCCAAAGGACCGGGACAAGCGTGGACCGCCCATTTAGTCCGACCAGAACGGCGGTTGCTTGTCTGATTTCCGCAGCGTCGGCGCGCTCGAATATCCACGCAAGTGCAACCGAGGCATCCCAGCGTCGAGCGCGCGGATCGACGGGTACCAGAACTCCTCCAGCGACTCCCACAGCGGCAGGTGGTCACACAGGCCCTTGCCCACGGCGGTGTGGTAGTGCAGGTCGATCAGGCCGGGCAGGACGATCATCCCGGCCGCGTCGATGACCTCCGCCCCCGTGGTGTCCCCGGTATAGGACCCCGGCCCGACCGCGGTGATGCGGTCGCCGTCGATGACGACGTGCCCGCCGAAGTGGACCGACCGGGCGTCGTCCATCGTCACCACGGTGCCGTTGCTGATCAGGATCATTTACTGGTCGCTCCTCGCGCAGTCGATGAACGCGGCGGTGGTCTTCATCCGGGTCGGACCGAGCGGGAACACGGTCATGCTGTCGATGCCGAGCGCGGCGATCTCGCGGATGTGCCCGGTCGCCTCCGCCGACCCGCCGGCCAGCGCCATCCGGTGGACGAACTCGGCCGGCAGCAGTCCGGCCGCCTTGGCGGCTTCCTGGAACTCGCCGCCGGCGTAGCTGCGGCGCACTTCGTCGACCAGTGACGCCGGCAGGCCGGCGATCTCGCAGTAGACCGGCGAGGTCTGCGGGAACCACGCGGCGATCGTCTTGGCGGCGGCGAAGGCGGCCGCCTCGTCGTCATCGTCGATCCCGCCGTAGGCGAATACCGTCACCTCAGGCCGCGCGGGCCGGCCTGAGCGGCACCGCGGTCGATGTGCTCAAGGGCGTACCTGATGCCGTCCGGGTGCAGGCCCGCGAGCAGGATGACGCCGTCGGCGACCCGCCCGGCCAGCTCCAGCGTCCTGGGACCGGTGGCCGAGACCCACACCGGGATCTCGGCCGGCAGCGGCGCGAACCGGTAGTGCGCGTTGTCGAACGCGAACCCGTCCGCCTTCATGGTCACGTGCTCGCCCGCCCACAGCTGCCTGATCGCCGCGATGGACGCCTCCAGGCCGGCCAGCCTGGCCGGCTTGTGCCCGATCGCCAGCAGCGGCCGGTCGCCGGCGCCGATGCCCAGGGTGAACCGCCCGCCGGAGATCTCCGCGATCGTGGCGGCCGCGGCCGCGGTGACCCCTGGGTGCCGGGTGACCGGGTTGGTCACCGCGGTGCCCAGCTTCAAGGTGGTCGTGACCCGCGCCGCGAGGGTCAGGTAGGACCAGCAGTTGCGGGTGTGGAGGGATGAGTCGGTCAGCCACAGGGTGTCGTAGCCCAGCCGCTCGATCTCGGCGACGTTCGCCTCGAACACCTCCGGGGGGTCAACGCCCTGCAGGCAGATCGATGTGCGCAACGGGTCAGCACTCCTTCGGCTGGACGGGATCCATCGGGCTGGCCGGGCTCGGCGGTGATGGCGCGCGAGGCGCGGTCCGCGCGGTGACGACGCCGGCCAGCGCCCGCTCGCACCGCTCAGCGAACCGCAGGACCCGCTCATCGTGTCCCCACGGCCCGACGACCTGCAGTCCGACGGGCAGGCCGGCCGGGTCGAAGCCGCACGGGATGGTGATCGCGGGCTGCCCGGTGATGTTGAACGGGTAGGTGTACGGGGTCCAGGTGATCCACGGCAGTTTGGCGTCCGCTTCGCCGCCTGGCGGTACCTCGGACTCGGCGGCGAACGCGGTGTCCGGCATCGTCGGCATGACGAGCAGGTCAACGCGGTCGAACAGGGCGAAGACGGCCGCGCTGAACGCCCGCCGCGCGTCGACCGCCCGGTAGTAGTCGGCCAGCGAGTACTGCTCGGCCAGTCCGAGCAGCCGGACCAGGCCCGGGTCCATGACATCGCCCCGGGCGCGGATGAGATCGGCGAAGCCGAGGCCCCGGCCGGTCACCCACATCGCCTCGAAGACCGCGCGTGGCACCGGCAGCGCAAGCTCAGTGCCGGCCAGGTCGGCGGCGCCCGCGGCGCGCACCGCGTCAAGCGCGGCGTCGACCACCTCCAGGACACCGGCCGAGGGACTTATCCCGAACGGTTGCGTGATGACGCCGACCCGCAGCCGTTTCCCCGCCGGGTCGCGGAGCGGCACCGGGTAAGCGGACTGCGGGTCCCGGTGATCCGCCCCCCGGGTCAGCTCGAGCACCGCGCGCGCGTCGCCCACTGAGCGGGTAAGCGGCCCGGCGTGGGACAGGCTCTCGTTGACGGTCCCCGGCCACACCGGGATCGCGCCAAGGGTCGGCTTGAGCCCCGCCACGCCGCAGAACGACGCGGGGATCCTGATCGACCCGCCCGCGTCGCTGCCGAGCGCGATCGGGACCGCGCCGGAACCAACCGTCGCCCCCGACCCGGCGCTGGAGCCGCCGGAGTTGCGGGCGGGGTTCCACGGGTTGCGGGTGATACCGGTGCGGGGCGAGATGCCGGTGCCCTTCCAGCCGAACTCGGGCGTGGTGGTCTTGCCGATCACGATCGTGCCCGCACTGACCAGGCGCGCGACCATCGGCGCGCTGGCGCTGGCGGGCTGGCTGTCCGTGGTCCGGGAGCCCTTGAACGTCGGCTCGCCCGCCAGGTACATGTTGTCCTTCACGGCGATCGGCACGCCGTGCAGGATGCTGCGCGGCCGTCCTGCCTTCGCCTCGGCCTCAAGCGCCGCCGCCTCGCGCAGCGCTGCCTTCCGCCGGAGAAAGACATAGGCGTTGATACGCGGCTCCGCCTCAGCGGCGAGGTCGAGGGCCAGCTCCGCCAGCGCGACCGGCGACAGGGTGCCGTCGGCGACGCCCCGCGCCAGGTCAAGGGCCGTGGCGGCCTGGTACTCAGCCGCGCTGAGGTCGCGGTAGGTCATCGCTGGCTCCGCTGTGTCGACGGTTCCTTGACCGCCGCGGGCCCCGCGGGCAGGCCGCGCCTAGCGCCGTGGCCCGCGGCGCCAATAGGACTGGCGCGGTGGGTCACGGCGCCACGGCCGGGTTAGCGCAGGGGGCCACGGTACCGGGCGGACCGCCGCCAGCCGCGTCCGCCCAGGCAGCGGCGAACCGGTCGGCCCATGCCTGCGGGACGGAGGTGCTGACCTTGACGAACCGCTCGCCGAACAGCGGCGACTGGTAGGTGCCTGGCCGGATGAACACGTCCCGGTCAAGCAGCGCCGCGCACAGCCCGTCGGCGGTCCAGCCGCTGGCGGTGATGTCGACGGCGAGGAAGTTGCCGTGCGACGGCCGGACCAGGACCTGGCCAAGCCCGCTATCCGCGACGGCCGCGCCCACCGTCTCCTGGTTGGCCGCGTTGACCTCCCTGAGCCGGCGGAGCCAGGGGTCCTTCACCTCCAGGCCGGCGATCGCGGCGCGCTGCGCCACGATGCTGGCCCCGAGGGGGTTGGCGGGAATCCTGGTCAGCGTGTCCATGAGGGCAGGCGGCCCGATGAGGGCGCCGACCCGCAGGCCGGCCAGACCCAGCCACTTGGAGAAGCTGTAGGTGGTGAGCGTGCCCTCGGGGTACAGCTCGGCCATCAGGGTGTGACCGTGGGCGAAGTGCCGGTAGGTGCAGTCGTGCACGACCAGGGCGCCGGCGGCGCGGGCCAGGCCGGCGATCTCCGCCAGCTCGTCGCGGGTGTAGGAGCTGCCGAGGGGGTTCAGCGGGTCGATGAGGTACACCAGCGCCCCGGGCTCGATAACCTCGGCGAGCTGGGCGGCGCGCAACCGGTAGCCCTGGGCCTCCGCGTAGACGGGCAGGGCGGTGACCGGGATGCCAGCGAAGCCGACGAACCGGGCAGGCCACGGCCAGCCAGGATCCGTGGTGATCAGCCGGGAGATCCGCGTGGCCAGGGCCGTGCACACGTGGTGCAGGCCGCCGACCGCGCCGTCGGTGATCATCGCGACGGCGGCGGTGCCGGCGAGCCCCAGGTCTTCCAGGATCAGTTCGCGCAGGCGGGCGAAGCCCAGGGCCGGCGCGTAGAGCTGGAACTCGCGGCGGCGGGTGCTCTCCGTCAGGGCCGCGAGCACCTCGGCGGGCGGCTCCAGGTGCGTGGTGTTCTGGCCCATCCACGCCAGTCCCCGGCGGCTCAGCAGTTCTTCGAAGGACGGTGCCCCTGATGAGGACGGTGCCCCCGGTGAGCCCGCGCGGGCGGCAGCCGCGGCAGCCGCGGCCAGCGGGGTGGGGCTGGTCACGCGTCCGCTCCGCCGGTCAGCGCCCCGCCCCCCAAAGCCCCGCCCGCCAGCGGCCCGCCCGCCAGGGCCAGGGCGCCGAAGGCGGTGTACACCTGGGTGGCCTCGATAATGTCCGCCACCGGCAGGTGCTCGTCCGGACAGTAGACCGGCTCGCCGCCCGGGCCGAAGATCACCGTCGGCACCTTCGCGCCGAAGCTCGCGGTGTCCCCGAGCCAGCCGGCCACCCGGTGGGCCGGCTCGGTGCCGCGGACGCCGCGCACCGCGTCGGTCATCAGCGTCACGACCGGCTCGCCGGGAGCGGCCAGGTAGCCGCGCTTGACGTCGGCGAGCTCGACCGTCGCGCGCAGCCGCGGGTCGCGGAGCGCCGCCTGCGCCAGGCAGCGGTCGATCTCGGCCCGCACCTGCTCCGTGGTCACCCCGGGCTGCGGGCGGCAGTCGACCCGGATCACGCACTCGTCCGGGATCATCGACGGGCCGCCCGGCGGCAGCCCCCCGTAGATGCGGCCGGGCGACATGAACGTCTCCGGGCCGAACATCGCGGCGACGTGCGGGTCAAGCGGCGGCAGCAGCCGCGAGGCGTCCAGTTCGATGACCGCGTGCGCCGCGAGCAGGTTGGCGTTGACCGCCAGCGGCTTGTGGCAGGTGTGCGCGGAGGTGCCGAGCACGGTGATGTCGAAGTAGTAGCGCCCCCGGTGACCGAGGAAGATCTCGTTGTCCGACAGCTCGCCCAGCACCGCCATGTCCGCGTCGTGGGTGTCGAAGTAGACGATCGAGCCGGTCTGATCGCCCATGTGATCGGAGACCGCCGCCATCGCCAGCGTGCCGGACAGCGGGAGGCCGCTGTCGCGCAGCGCCTCCATCGCGACGATCTGGCAGACGAGCGCCGCCTTCATGTCCATGATCCCGTGGCCGTACACGCTGCCGTCGATCAGCTCGCCGGAGAACGGGGCGGCCGCCGTCCAGCCGTGCGACACCGGCTTGGTGTCCATGTGACCGGTGAACACCACGCGCGGCCCGGACCCGAAGCTCAGCTCGCCCAGCGCGTTCGGGCGGTCGCCGAGCACCGGCTGCAGTTCGGTGGCCTCGAACCCCGAGTCGCGCATCAGGTCGTACAGGAACGCCGCGAGGGGCCCCTCGTCGCCGAGCACGCTCGGGATGCGGCATACCTCCCGCACCAGCTCGGTCAGACGGCCGGTATCGATCTTGGCCAGCGCGGCCGGGACGTCGGTCATGGATGAATGCCACTCCTCGTCAAACGCGTGCGATCCGCAGGAGATCTCAGATCTTCACCGAGAAGATAAGTCACCCGGCCAGCCGTCCAACAGCTCTTGACAAGGAGAAACTTACCTCCGCACGCTCTTTTTACCGGCCGGAAATCAGCCGGAAACGTAGACCCGCTGAATTGGTACGCGCAGGGATGCCGGACTTGAGATCTTAGATATGAGGAGCGGGCGCGCAGTGATCGTGATCAGCAACGGCACCGTGGTGACGATGGACGACGCCAGGTCCGTCCACTTCGGCGGGCACGTCGTCATCGACGGCGACCGCATCACCGCGGTCGGGCCGGGGTCCTATACCGGGCAGGCCGACGGCGCGGAGGTCATCGACGCGGCCGGGATGATCGTGCTGCCCGGCCTGATCGACCTGCACTTCCACACGGCGATCGGCAAGGGCTACAGCGACCACCTGCCGCTGTGGGAGTACCTGGAGGAGTGCTGGTACCCGCTCGATCCGCAACGCTGGACGCCGAGTCGGCGTACTGGGCTGCCGCCGCCTCCTACCTGGAGAGCATCAAGTCGGGGGTGACGACGGTCAACGACATGTACCGGCGGCTGCCCGACCTGGGGCGGGCGGCGGCGGACATCGGGATCCGGGCGGTCCTGTCGAACGACGTGGCGCTGGCCGAGCACAACCTCGACACGCTGCAGGACAACAAGGACGCCTACGACGCCGTGCACGGGGCCGGCGGCGGCCGCGTCCAGGTGCGCGTCGGGATCGAGTGGCTCCCGCTGGCCTCGCCCGGGCTGCTGCGCGACGCCCGCGCCCTCGCCGACGACCTGCGCACCGGGATCCACGTCCACCTCAACGAGTCCCTGACCGAGGTCGAGAACTCCCGCCAGCGGTTCGGCCGCCGCCCCACCGAGGTCGCCTACGACGCCGGCCTGCTCGGACCCGACTGCGTCGCCGCGCACTGCGTATGGCTGTCCGACACCGAGATCGCCCTCATGCGCGAGACCGGCACCCACATCTCCCACAACCCCTCCTCCAACGCCAAGCTCGGCAACGGCATCGCCCGCATCCCGGAAATGCTCGCCGCCGGCCTCAACATCGGACTCGGCCACGACGCCGCCGAGTCGCAACAACACCTGCGACATGTTCGAGGTGATGAAGTTCGCCTCGCTGATGCACCGCGCCGCGCGGGTCGACGCCAGCCTGCAGCAGGCACCCGGACGTGCTGACGATGGCGACCCGCAACGGCGCGACCGCCCTCGGCCACGAGACCGGCTAGCTGCCGCTGGCCAGGAAGGCGGACGTGATCCTCATCGACACCCGCAACGTCATGTTCACCCCGCTGGCCGAGGGCAACGCCGCCCAGATCTACTCCCACCTCGTCTTCGCCGCCAACGGCTCCGCCGTCGACACCACCATCATCGACGGCACGGTCGTCATGCGCGGCCGCCAGGTGCTGACCCTGGACGAGGCGACGATCCTCGCCGAGGCGAATAAGGCACTGGTACGCGTCGTCGGCGCGATCGGCTGGGGAAAGTAAGCGAAAGGTACAGCATGCAGGTCGACGCGCACACCCACATCCTCAGCCTGGCGGAGGACCCCGAGTTCACCACCGAGTACGGCCGCGAGGGCTCGCTGTGCATCTACCGCAGCGAGGGTAAGCTCCCCGCGCACCGGATGCCCACCGAGGAAGAATGGGACGCCAGCGGCTACGGCCGCAAGGGCTTCCCGGTCATCGGCGTCCCCGAGACGATCAGGGACCATCCCGGCTTCGACAAGATCGTCATCCTGGCGATCTCCCCGCAGTTCCTCGACGGGGAACTCATCGGCACGGTCGACAGCTACGGCATCACCGACGTGCCGGGCCCGGCAAGCCCGGAGAAGTGCAACGACTACATCGCCGCGCTCCAGCGCCAGGATCCTGACCAGATCGTCGGCTACGCCTCGGTGAACCCGAACTACCGTGGCCCCAAGGCCGCGGTCCGCGAACTGGAGCGGGCCGTCACCGAGCTGGGCCTGCAGGGCCTCAAGCTCTACCCGATGTACCAGGACTGGTCGCCGGCCGACCCGGTGCTCGCCTTCCCGGTCTTCGCGAAGGCCGAGGAACTCGGCCTGCCGGTCATGGTGCACCAGGCGGGCTCGACCCGGATCGACGCCCGCATGGAGTACGCGCGGCCCGCGCTGCTCGACGCGGCCGGACGGCACTTCCGCGGCCTGAAGCTCACCATCGCGCACCTCGGCCTGCCGTGGGTCGACGAGGCACTGTTCATGCTGACCAAGCACCCGAACTTCTTCGCCGAGCTCAGCTACTACATCGCCACCGCGACCGGAAGAGGAGCTTTACCGGTTCCTGATCCACGCGGAGCACTTCTTCGTCCCGCTGGAAAAGCTGTTCTTCGGCACCGACTACCCCGGTTTCCTCTACGACCCGGTGGCGCTGCGGGCCAAGCTCTACTCCGTTAACGAGCACGCCGCCCGGCTGGGCACCGCTCCGATCCCGCAGGCCAAGCTCGACGGGATCATGGGGGACAACTTCGCCCGGATGATGGGGTGGCTGGAATGACCGCATCGCAATCGCCGGGCCCGCCGCGGTCCCAGCGGCTGCGCCAGCGGGGTGCGGCCGTCTGGGCCGCCGCCACCGGCCACCCGATGGTGGCGGCGATCGGAGCCGGGACGCTGCCGCACGAGACGTTCCGCTTCTACTTCGAGCAGAACGTGCAGTACCTGCACGCCTACGTCGCAGGCGATCGCGCTGACAGTCGCGGCCGCACCCGACCGGACGTCGCAGGCGACCCTGGCCCGCTTCCTCGGCCAGATCGTCGACGTTGAGATCCCGGCGAACCTGGGCTTCCTCGTCCGGCTGGGCGGCTCGCCCGACGCGCTGCCTGCCCCCTGTCCCACCACCCGCGGGTACGCGGACCACCTGCTGGGGGCCGCCAGGTCAGGGAACATGGCGGTGTCGCTCGCGGCCCTGCTGCCCTGCCAGTGGAGCTACGGGGAGATCGGCCAGCGGCTGGCGGCGGCGGCGCGCCCGCGGACCCGGTGTACGCCGACTGGATCGCCCTGTTCGCCGGCGACGGCTACGACGAGCTGGTGCAAGCCTCGACCGGCCTGCTTGACGCCTGCGCCGGTCCCGCGCACGCGGCCGCGGCGGAGGCCGCGTTCGACCGGGCGACCGAGTACGAGCTGGCCTTCTGGGAGATGGCCTATACCCGTGGCGCCAGTGACGACGGTGCCTAGGCCAGGGCAGCCTGTCAGCGTGGCCGTCGCTGCAGAACGTCAGCGAGCACTGTGGTCACAAACCGTCTGACGACTGCCGTGCTCGGCGGGCCAGGTTCGCGCTCTGCGAACAGGAGATGCCCTCCGCCGACCAGGGAGAGCGTGAGCGAGTCGATGTCGGCGTCGGCCGCGATACGCCCTCGGTCGCGCTCATCGGCCAGGTAGGCGCCGACCGCGGTCGTGACCTGGCCGAGGATCGCGGTGCCGCCTCCGGGCCGGGCTTGCCGTAGTCGTGCGCGCAGCTCGTCGCGGACGATGATGAGCGGGATGATCGCCGTCGGGACCGGCCCGAACAGCGTGGTCAGCGCGCTGGTGAGATTGCCGGTCACCGTGCCGGCGCTGGCCGACTCGCGCAGCGCGCCCGCCTGCGCCTCAAGTTGCGCGGCCCGGTCGAGCACCAGCTCGGCGAGGAAGGCGTCGAAGTCGGTGAAGTGCCGGTGCAGGACACCTTTGGCGCAGCCCGCCTCATCGGTGACGGCTCGGCTGGTCAGACCGCCTGGCCCGTCCCGCAGCAGCACGCGTTCGGCCGCGTCGAACAGCTGCCGCCTGGCATCGCGCAAATGCACTCCAGTCGGCACTCACAGATCCTCTCGGTACGCCGTCGGCCGTCCGGCCCCAGTTGCCTAGTGGGCATGCGCCCACTAAGGTGGGCGCATGCCCACTATACCGCCCAGGCAACCAGCACCGCCGCCACCAGAGCTGCACAAGGCGCGGCCGATGGCCGAGTCGTTCGGCATCGACGCGGCGGGGTACGACCGGGCTCGTCCGGGCTACCCCGGCGCCCTGGTGGCGCGGATCGTCGCCGGAAGTCCCGGGCCTGACGTGCTCGACGTCGGCTGCGGCACCGGCATCGCCGCCCGCCAGTTCCAGGCCGCCGGCTGCACCGTGCTCGGTGTCGAGCCGGATGCGCGGATGGCCGGGTTCGCCCGCGCCCGCGGCCTTGCGGTCGAGGTGGCGACCTTCGAAGCCTGGGACCCGGCCGGCCGGAGGTTCGACGCGGTGACCGCCGCCCAGTCGTGGCACTGGGTTGATCCGGCCGCCGGGGCCGCGAAGGCGGCCCAGGTGCTGCGCCCGGGTGGGCGGCTAGCGATCTTCGGCCATGTCTACGAGCCGCCCGCCGAGGTGGCCGAGCCGTTCGCCGCCGCCTACCGGCGGGCGGTGCCTGACTCGCGGTTGTTCGCGGGCCTGCGAGCTAACCGTCCGCTGGACGTGTACCAGGCGGCGTACGCCAGGCTCGCCGACACGATCCGCGCGACCGAACGGTTCCGCGAACCCGAGCAGTGGCGATTCGACTGGGAGCAGTCCTACACCCGCGACCAGTGGCTGGCCCTGCTGCCCACCACCGGCGGCCTCACTCGGGTAAGCCCTGGCCAGCTGGCCGACATCCTGGAAGAGGTCGGTACCGCGATCGACGCTCTGGGCGGAGCCTTCACGATGAACTACACCACCCTGGCGGTCACCGCGGCACACGTCAGCGCCGCGTAACGCCGCGGCCGGCACCCGCCGAAGCGAGCCCGGCTGGCCGATGTGCATGCCCCCGCGGTGAAGCCGGGTGGTAGACATGGAGCCATGAGCCTTCGCGAGCCGATGGTGCCGCCATCGCCAGGGAGAGGTGACGGGGCTGGCGAGCAGCCGCTGACCGTGCTTGAGGCGCTGCACTCGACCCCGGCGCGCCGGTATCTTTCTCCCGATCCGATCCCCGGCGACGTGCTGTGGGAGATCCTCGACGCGGCGATCCGCGGCCCGTCCGGGGGCAACACCCAGCGCTGGGGCTGGGTCGTGGTGACCGACCAGGAGGTCAAGGACCGCGTCGCCGCCTGGTACCGGGACAACTGGGCAGCCGCCTACGGCTCACGCCGGGAACAGATCCTCAGCGCCCGGGCGGATCACCTGAAGGGCTGACTCCGCGCGGGTTCCTGGGAGCGGAGCACCTGGCGCATCATATCCACGAGGCTCCGGTGTGGGTATTCGCGGTGCTCCGGGGCGCGGCTGACGCGACCAGCCCGCGTGTCGGGTCGTCCATCTACGGTGCGGTACAGCAGCTCTGCCTCGCCGCCCGCGCCTACGGCATCGGCACCTCGCTGACCACGCTCTACGGCGGTCACGAGGAGGAGCTGCGCGAACTGCTCGGCCTGCCGCCGGACGCGCTGACCATGGCCCTGATCCCGATGGGATACCCGGCGAAGGGCCGGTGGGCCCAGCCCCGGCGCCGACCGGTCGAGGAGGTAGTGCACTGGGACCGCTGGGGCGCGAAGCGCTCCCGGCCCGAGTAAGCAGGGCCGCCAGCCAGTGCCCAGTCCGCAGGCCGGACGAGGCGGAGCGGTATGGTCGCACCGCGGCAAACAGCCCTGTGCACTACCCTGTGCTGGCCGTACCGTTATTGCGAAAGTCTTTGGCATCGCGCAAGTCCTTGTGTGCTATGGCACACCAGAACTCACGCAATAATCTGCTGACCTGCTGGCCAAGTGGTCAAAAGGGGGGGAAACGCACTGGCTGCCCGCATCCCGCCGGTGCGAAGTCAGCAGCACTGGCCGGTGTCGCCCGGTATGCCCGTTTTGCCGCCAAAGCGCCTGACCTGGCGGTCACTCTGGCACTCCAATTCCGGTAAGTTTCGCGAGCGCTCTCTACGTGACATGCAAACGCGCGTCTTTCGAGTGCGGTGACGGTGAATGTCATTCGAGCGGGCAGCGCCTGACATCGCGGAATAGAGAACTAACACTCAAGTTTCGCAAGCCGCGCACATTGCCATATCGAACAATTGTCTGATCCTGGGCGGCCCTGTTGGACCCTTGCCAGATTTAAGTCCTGCCTCCATCCTGATGCCATGGATGAGCAGGTCAACAACCGTATGGCCGCCCTCTTGTGGTCGGTTACCGGGGTATTGGCCGTCGGGCTCTGCGTGATAGCGGGGGTTCTCTTCGGCCAAACGGCACTATGGGGTTCAGCTAGTGCCGCGGTCGCTCTTTACGTAGGGGCTCTAGGGATTTGGTTCTCTCGTCGCGACTCCCTCAAGAAGGAGAGCGGAGGAAAGGGCGAAGCCCGACCCTCAGGTCAGTCTATTCCATCATCCGTTCCGCTGCCACCGAAGGCGCCTTATGTTAGAGGTATTGCCGTGAAAATTGGCTCGCCCGGATTCTCCAGCCTTATTCATCATCTCGCAGAGCGAATCGATGACCCTACCGATATAACCGACACAGCTAGGCGCGCTGGCATAAGGATGTCAGCCCTGCGCAGCGGTGGTTCCCAAAGTCCTTTGAGTCTTTGGACAGTGATACTGACACAAGCTGTCCGCGACGGAAAGGTAGAAAGGCTAGTTGCCGAAGCGTATCGAACTGGTGACGCCCTTTAGGAGTTAGTGAATGACCACACCCGCTGAGAGGATTGCAGATTTCGCCGACCTCATCGAATTCGTGGACGGGAGCATCGACATGACTGAAGCGCGCTCGCTCGCTCAAAGAATAGGGGTGCTCCGCAAACTTAAATATCGCGAGCCGTACACCGGGAAAGACATTTGGACGGCAGTTCTAGAAGCTTCACTTGGTGACAGGTGTGTCGATAGTTTCCTAAGCGAAGTCGAACAATTGATCGGAGAAGCCCAGCATTCTGGGTTTGAAACAGCCAAGCGAGCATGCGCGGAGGCTCAGTTTAAAACGATAATGCGCCAAGCGCATCCAGATCTCTATACAGTCAGCAGGCAGCTTCCGAGGGCTAGATCTCTAGGAGAACTAGGTGAGGCAGGTAAGGCTTGCAGAGAGCTCGTCCTGCGTGTCCTATCAGCTGTCGAAGCGGGGGCTCCTGAGCGCACGATGCTGCTGTTTGCTTCCAACGCGGCCGATGTAGATAGGTTGGCGGAGCGAATTGGAACCAATGCTATGAACCTGCTCATGATCGTCGATCGGCTCCTTGATTTGACAGATGGAAATGATGAGATCAGCAGCATTGAACTCTACTCGTCACAAGACCCGGACGACTTTGGGAGGTTTGAAGGAACGCCGTCGGACGCTCAAACTCTTGCCTTGGCGCGTAAAGCACGCAGTGCCGCCTGGTCGCAGCTTCAGCGCCTGCTAATTCTGCTGACAAGAAATACAATACTGTTTGACCGGGCAGCACACAAGGACCAGTGAATTTCCGCCAGAGCGGAGGCTGGTGCAATAGATAACGAAGTAATCCAGTGAGGCGCCCTCTTCCGATCAATTGGATCAGATTAGCCCGTTCCGCGCGGTCGACGCAGCGACCGCCGCGACGCCAGCGCCCGCACTTAAATGACATACTCGTACCGGCTATGCGGCGCTGTTTTCGCAGCGGGCTTCAGCGACTGTGGCAAGGCGACCGCGCAGCCGCCGTGCGCGCGGCTGGCCGGACAGGCGCCGCCCAGCCGTCGGCCTGGCCTCGCGGCTGATCATGAGCTGGCTGAGGCGCACGTCACCACGGACGCCTAAAGTAGGCTGTCGCGTCGGCAAGTAGGCTGTCGCGTCGGCCCGGACCGGGGCGGCACAGGCAGGAGAGTAGGACAGACAGTGAGCGCTGAGCCACTCGGCGGCCCCAGGCCGCCAATCCGCGCCGATGGCGGAGCCGTCCAGGCACGCGTTCAGCCGGCGTCCAGCGCCGAGGGTTTCTTCCGCGCCGAGGGCGACGTCCTAGTGCCGGCGTCATTCGCGACGAGCCCCTGGGGCGAGGTTCTGCACGGGCGGCTCATCGGCGGCCTGACCGCCCGCGCGGCCGAGCAGGCGCGCGCCGCGGCCCCGGAGATGACCTGCGGCCGTCTGACGATCGATATGTTCCGCTCCGTGCCGCTGGCGCCGCTCAGCGTAACCGCCCGCTCGATCCGTGCGGGCAGGCGCATCGCGGTGCTGGAGGTAACCGTCGAGCAGGACGACGGCCCGGTCGGCCAGGGCCGGGCGGTGCTGCTGCGCCGGTCCGAGCAGCCGAGCGGCACGTTCCGCCCGGCGCCTGCCTGGGCTGTGCCGACACCGCTGGAGCTGGGGCCGCCGCAGTCATCCGCAACCCGCTGGTGGACCGCGCCATGGGAGTCATGGCGCGTCGGCGGCGCGGACGGCGCGATGACGGACGGCCTCTGGATCAGGGAAACCCATCCGCTTGTCACCGGCGAGCAGCTGACGCCGCTGGTGCGCCTGGCGATGGCCGCCGACCTCTCGAGCCCCGTGTCGAACTCCTCGACCCACGGACTGAGTTTCATCAACGCCGACTACACCGTCTACCTGGGACGCGATCCGCTGGGCGAGTACGTCGGGATACAGCCCTCCGGGCACATCAGCGAGGCGGGCGTGGCGGCTGGCCACTGCGTAGTGCATGACCTGCGGGGTCCCGTCGGTTTCGTGAGCACCGCGGCCGTCGCCAACCCGGCGATGGGCTCAGAGCGGGGAGCGCGTCAACGCGGGTTCTTACCGAGAACCAGCACCCCGCTGGTGGCGAACATGCCGCCGTTGCCGAGGATCACGCTGATGTCCGGGCGGTCGACCTGGGCGGCCGCCTCGCCGCGGACCTGGCGGACGCCCTCCTGGATGGCGAACATGCCGTACATGCCGGTGTGCGTGTAGGACAGGCCGCCGCCGTTGGTGTTCAGCGGGAGGGAACCGCCCGGCTCGGTGTTGCCGTCGGCGATGAACGGGCCGGCCTCGCCCTTGCTCGACGAAGCCGAGCGCCTCCAGGCCGTAGATCGGGACGTGCGCGAACGCGTCGTAGATCATCAGGTGGCTGACGTCGGCGGTGGTGATGCCCGCCTCGGCGAACGCGGTCCGGCCGGCCTGGCGGAACATCTGCGACTCGGTGAAGTCGATCATCTGGGAGATCATCGGGGTCTCCGACGCCTCCCCGGTGCCGAGCACGTGCACGGGCGGCTTGGGGAAGTCGGCCGCGCGGTCGGCCGAGGTGACCACGAGCGCGCCGCCGCCGTCGGTGACCAGGCAGCACTCGAGCAGGTGGAACGGGTAGGCGACCATCGCGCGAGGCGAGCACGTCCTCGACGGTGATGATGTCGCGGAACATCGCCCGCGGGTTCTTCGCCGCCCACTGGCGCTGCGCCACCGCGACGTAGGCGAGCTGCTCGTGGGTGAGCCCGTACTCCTTCATGTAGCGGAGCGCGGGGATGGTGAACGTCGTGGTCGGGCCCAGGGTGCCGTACGGGCGCCTCGAACTGGCCGGGCGGGGAGGACGAGGTCCGATGCGGTACGGCGGCGCGCCGACCCGGGACCGGCCGGACTCGCCGTGGGTGATCAGGATCGTTTTCGCGTAGCCGGCCCTGATGGCGGCGGCCGCGTGCCTGACATGCAGCAGGAACGAGGTGCCGCCGACGCCCGTGCCGTCCATCCAGTCGGGGTAGATGCCGAGCGCGTGCGCGACCTGGACCGGGCCGGGCGCGGAGACGGTCGCGATCCCGTCGATGTCCTTCATGGTCAGGCCCGCGTCGGCCACGGCGTTGCGCGCCGCCTCGATGTGCAGCCCGAGCGTGGAGTGTTCGGCAGCCGGCCGATCTCGTCGGTCTCGGCCGCGCCCGCGATGATGACGCCCGCGCTGCTCACTGAGTCCTCCTCGGCTCGGGGGTGAAGACCGGCAGCGAGATGTCGCCGCGCTGCTCGAAGGCGACGCGCAGCGGCATGTCGAGCACCAGGGCCTCCGGGGTGGCGGGCACGCCCCGACCAGGCTGGTCATCATCCGCGGGCCCTCGGCGAGCTGCGACGACGGCGATGGCGTAGGGCGCGTCGTCCTCGAAGCCGGGCGCGGGCCGGTGGTTGATGACGTAGGAGTACAGGGTGGCCTGGCCGCTGGCGGTGAACCACTCGACGCTGCCGGAGCCGCAGGACGGGCAGAGCGGGCGCGGGTAGAAGTACGGCTTGCCGCAGTCCAGGCAGCGCTGGATCCGCAGCTCGCCCGCTGCGCCCCGTCCCAGTAGGGCTGGGTCTCCGGCGTGGGGACCGGCACGGCCTTGCTGCTGGCGGCATCGGCGGCTCAGCCCGTTCCGGCCGAGGATCGGGCCGAACGCCCGCTCCACCTGGTCGCTGAGCGCGTCGGGCGTCCCACGGGCCGGTGCCGATGATCCGGCTGACCGGCTCGGGGTTGTTGTACAGCGAGACCTCGTAGCCGGACGAGTGGATGACCCGGCCGGTGATCCAGCCCGGAGCGCTCCGACGGCGAGGTAGGCGACGATCGGCGCCACGTTGTCCGGTGACCGCTCGTCGTCGCCGGACGGCGGCCCCGGCGCGGCGCCGGTCCGTCGGGATCGAGGCGGTCATCCGGGTGGCGGCGCCCGGCGAGATCGCGTTCACGGTGACCCCGTACTTCGCCAGGGAGTGCGCCGCGGAGTAGGTCAGCCCGACGATGCCCATCTTGGCCGCCGCGTAGTTCGGCTGCCCGGGCGCGCCGTGCAGGCCGGAGACCGAGGTGAAGTTGATGATGCGGTTCTGCGCGGTCTCGTCGCGCAGCGACCGCCAGTGCGCGGACGCGAACCGGGTGGTGTTGAACGTGCCCTTCAGGTGGACCCGGATGACGTCGTCCCACTCCTGCTCGGTCATGTTGAAGACCATCCGGTCGCGCAGGATGCCGGCCACGTTGACGAGGACGTCGAGCCGGCCGAACTCCTCGATCGCGGTGCCGATGAGGCCCTCCGCCGCGGCGAAGTCGGAGATGTCCGCGCCGCTGGCGACCGCCTTCCCGCCGGCCTCGGCGATCTCGGCCACCACGTCGTGGGCGGGCCCGGCGTCCTGCCCGGAGCCGTCCATCGCCGCGCCCAGGTCGTTGACCACGACCGAGGCGCCCTCGCTGGCCAGCAGCAGGGCCACCGACCTGCCGATCCCGCGCCCGGCGCCGGTGACGATCGCTACCCGCCCGTCCAGTCGTCCCATGCCAGCCCACCGTTCCTTCCGCCGCGAGGCAGATCCGGCGTGAATAGAATCCTGTTCTGGAATTAGCCTCCGGTAACGGTCTTCCCGTGTCAAGGGGCCGGCCGTCGGAGTCACGGACCGCGTGCTCGACTAGGGTGATGGCCGCCGCGGGTAGCGCGGAGCGTGGCCGGCGGGTGCCGCCAGCGACGCCAGCTACCGTCGCGAGCGGCAGGCCACCCGGATCAGGCTCTGACCGCTCACCGCCCGCCCGGGCCGCTCACCGTCCGCCCGGGCCGCTCACCGTCCGCCCGGGCCGCTCACCGTCCGCCCGGGCCGCTCACCGTCCGCCCGGGCCGCTCACCGTCCGCCCGGGCCGCTCACCGTCCGCCCGGGCCGCTCACCGTCCGCCCGGGCCGCTCACCGTCCGCCCGGGCCGCTCACCGTCCGCCCGGGCCGCTCACCGTCCGCCCGGGCCGCTCACCGTCCGCCCGGGCCGCTCACCGTCCGCCCGGGCCGGTTAGCGGATGGCGGCTGGCTGGCGCTGCGGAGGCTGAAGGCGCGGCTACCGCCAGGTGACGGGCCGGCGGTGCTGCCCGGCGGTGCTGCCCCGGCGGTGCTGCCCCGGGGATGCTGCCCCGGCGGTGCTGCCCCGGGGATGACCGCGGCAGGTTCTCCTTAACCGGCAGATAGCCCCGCTATCAGGCAATGTCGTTAAGTTAGCGTAAATGCGACGCGCCTGGGGGGTGTGAGTCGTGTGATGCTCGGCTCCGCCCGCTGGCCGCGCCCATGATCGTGAAGGATTTTCCTTTCATGTAGATAAAACATCGTATTAGCGGTAAAGCCTTCGTGATCATGCTCTAGCCCGCGGGGCGGCGAGAAACTGCGGGCCGGGTCCGCCCGTGCGCGCACGCGATGCCGAGGGCGGCTCGCTTGACTTAACGGAATTGCGCTATCAGGGGATTCTTACCGCAACAGGAAGATCAGCGGCGGCAACGGGAAGATCAGCGGCGGCAACGGGAAGATCAGCGGCGGCAACGGGAAGATCAGCGGCGGCAACGGGAAGATCAGCGGCGGCAACGGGAAGATCAGCGGCGACAACGGGAAGATCAGCGGCGGCAACGGGAAGATCAGCGGCGGCAACGGCCGGGATAACAGCAAGAAGCGTGGCGCATTCGTTGCTTGTGGCGCATTTGTTGCTTGTGGCGCATCCCCCGGGAATTGGCTAGGTTGGCGGGTGCCGCGGGTAGCGGGGAGCGTGATCGCGGAACTCGCCGGTTATCCGCGCGTCCGCCAGCGCGGCGAGGAAGCTGGCCGGGCCGTCGAAGTCGGGCATGTCCAGGTAGGCGGCACCCACGCCGGGCGCGTCGTGCGCGTCCGAGCCCGCGCCGCCGGGCAGCGAGAACGCCTGCGCGAGCCCGGCCGCCCGCGTCATTGAGCGACTGGTCCGCGATCTTGGCGTTGAAGACCTCGATGACGTCCACGGCGCCCGCGGCGCACAGCTCCGGCAGCACGCCGCCCGAGGCTGGACCGGACCCGGTCGAACGGGTGCGGCACGTAGACCAGGGCGCCCTGGCCCCTGATCAGCCCGATGACCTCGGCCAGCGGCAGCACGTAGGGAATCCGCTCGGTGAGGAACAGCCCGATCACGTCGCCGTCGGGGGTCCGGACCTCCTCGCCGACGATGACCCGGACGCCGAGGTCACGCTCGGCCGCCGCGACCGCGGCGTGCGGTGACGTTGTGGTCGGTGATGCACACCACGTCGAGGCCGGCCTGCCGCGCCCGGTCGGCGAGTTCGCTCCACGCGTTAGCACGGAATCGCCGGACGCGACCGTGTGCAGGTGGCAGTCGACCCGCACCCAGCCGGCGGTGCGGCGGGTCCGCGGGTACGGCGCCGTCCAGGCTCGGCGTCACCGGGCGGAACGGGGCCGCGCGAGCTCGGCCAGCAGGTCCTGGGAGTAGGCGACCCGCCCGGTCAGCGTCCTCGGCTCGGCGCTGCAGAGCAGCAGGGCGGCCTCCGCCATCACGGCCGGCGGCTCCGCGTCCGGGTTGTCCGCCGTGGTCAGGTGGTGGAAGAGCGTGCCCGGCGTCGGGACCACCCGGCTCGGCGACAGCGCGTTCACCGCGATGTTGTCGGCGTACAGCTCGGCCGCGAGGCCGGTGGAGAACCGCTCAAGGGCCGCCTTGCACATGCCGTAGACGGTGCCGCCCCGCCCGGCGCGGGGGCCTGGCGGCATGGCGGGGTGCCGGGCCGCGCCGGACGAGATGTTCAGGATCCAGCCCCGGCCGGCGCGCCGCATGCCCGGCACCACGAGCTGCGCCAGGTGGAACGGCGCCTCGACCTGGACGTCGAACATCAGCTGGAACCGGCGCGGCGTGAAGTCGACGCACCGGGGTGAAGTAGGTGACGGCCGCGTTGCTGACCAGGATGTCGGGCGTGCCGAGCTGCGCCGTGGCCTCGGCTCACCAGCCGCTCCCTGTCCTCCGGCCTGGACAGGTCGGCGCGGGATCGCCACCGCCGTCCCGCCCGCGTCGCGGATCTGCTGCGCGGTCTCCCCGATCGTGCCCGGCGAACGGCGACATGCCCGCGTCGGCCGTCCGCGCCGCCACCGCGACGGCGGCGCCGGCCCGGCCGAAGCGGCGGGCGATCTCCGCCCCGATGCCGCGGCTCGCGCCGGTCACGATCGCGACCTTGCCGTCCAAGACACCCATGTGCTCGCTCCTCCAGCAGCAGCGAATAATCCTAGAAGATTGTTCTAGTATCGTCCGGCGCGGGAAGGGCCGCTGTCAAGCGCGGTGCCAGGCAGGGTTGACACGCCTACGCCGGTGTACTGAGAATCACTTTCTAGAACACTGATTCTATCGACGGCAAGCGTCGGCCGGAGGCAGCCATGGCACTCGACCACAGCCTGGTAGGGGTACCGAGCGAGCCGCAGCTGAGGTCCTGGGACAGCAAGGACGCCCTGCTCTACGCGGTCGGCGTCGGGGCCGGGCCTGGGCGACCCGCTGCAGGAGCTTGAGTTCACCACGGAGAACAGCGAGGGCATCGAGCAGCGGGTGCTGCCCACCTTCGCCGTGCTGGTGGCGCAGGCGCGGACCGCCCGCCGCCTCGGCGACTTCGACCGGGCCATGCTGGTGCACGCCGAGCAGTACTTCGAACTGCACCGGCCGCTGCCCGGTGGCGGGCACGGTCCGCACCACCTCGACCGTGACCGGCATCTACGACAAGGGCTCCGGGCGCTCTGGTGGTCACCGAGAACGTGGCCGTCGACGCCGATACCGGGGAGCCGCTGGTCACCATCGCGGGGCGGCACCTTCATCCGCGGCGAGGGCGGCTTCGGCGGCCCGCGCGGCACCGAGCCAGCCGTGGGAGCTGCCGGACCGGGCGCCCGATCACCAGGTCGTCCGGGAGACCAGGCCGGAGCAGGCCCTGATCTACCGGCTGTCCGGTGACCGCAACCCGCTGCACGTGGACCCGAAGTTCGCCGCCCGGGGCGGCTTCAGCCAGCCGATCCTGCACGGCCTGTGCACCTACGGGGTCACCGGCCGGGCCCTGCTGCACGCGCTCTGCGACGGCGACCTGGCCAGGTTCCGCTCGATGTCCGGCCGGTTCAGCCGCCCGGTGCTGCCCGGCGAGCCGCTGACCGTGTCGATCTGGCTGGACCGGCGACGGCGGCGACCGCGCTGTTCCAGACCACGCGGACGGACGGAACCGTGGTGATCGACCGCGGGCGGATGCGGTTTCGCCCCGATCCGGCTGCCTGACCAGGCGCGTCGCCCCGTCGTCGGCCAGCCGGAGCAGCGGTGACGACACCGGGCACATACCCGAATTACCGTTTACCGGAAGGAATCACTCATGATCGACTTCTCGCTGTCCGAGGAGGAGCGGGCCGTCCGCGACACGATCCGGCAGTTCATCCAGCAGGAGGTCATGCCGCTTGAGGCCCAGGTGCTGCGCAACGAGCGCGGGGGCTGCCGCCGCTCGAGCCCGGCCAGCTGGCGGAGCTGCAGCGCAAGGCCAAGGCCGGCGGCTGGTGGGGCATCAACACGCCCGGAGGAGTACGGCGGGATCGCGCTCGGCCCGGTCATGTCCGCCATCGTCGCGATGGAGACCGGCCGGACGTTCGTCCCGTTCCGGTTCGGCGGCTCGGCCGACAACATCCTCTACGCGGGCACCGAGGAGCAGAAGCAGCAGTACCTCATCCCCACCATCAACGGCGAGCGCCGCAGCTGCTTCGCGATCACCGAGCCGGGGGCGGGCTCCGACGCCCGCAACATCAGGACCCGGGCGGTCAAGGACGGCGGCGACTGGGTGATCAACGGCGAGAAGACCTTCATCACCAACGGCAACGAGGCCGACTTCGTCATGGTCTTCGCCGTCACCGACCCCGCCAAGGGCGCCGACGGCGGGGTGACCTGCTTCCTCGTCGACCGGGACATGGGCTGGAAGTCGGAGCCGATCCCGACGATGGGCGAGTGGGGGCCCGCCGCCCTGGTGTTCGAGGACGTCCGGGTCCCGGAGCAGAACATCCTCGGCGAGCTCGGGCACGGTTTCGCGCTCGCCATGCAGTGGATCGGCAACGGGCGCTACATGATCCCGGCCCGCGCGATCGGCTCCGCGGAACGGCTGCTCGGCATGGCGATCGAGCACGCCAAGAACCGGGTGTCGATGGGCCACCCGATCGCCGACTACCAGGCGATCCAGTGGCAGATCGCCGACTCGCACGTCGAGATCGAGTCGGTCAAGTGGCTGACCCTGCACGCCGCCTGGCAGCTGCAGAACGGCCTGGACAACCGGCACGCCTCCTCCATCGCCAAGCTGTCCGGGGCGGTGATGGCCAACCAGGTCGTCGACCGGGTGCTGCAGATCCACGGCGGCATGGGCTACACCAAGGAGCTGCCGATCGAGCGCTGGTACCGCGAGCTGCGGCTGCTGCGGATCTTCGAGGGCACCGACGAGATCCAGCGCCGGACGATCGCGCGGAACCTCATCAAGGGCCACGTCAAGCTCGGCCAGCTCGGCGACTGATGGCGGCCCGCGCCAACGGCCCCGCGCGATCATCGCACGCAGCGGACCGCCGTGGACCAGGTCCGGCAGCTGTTCAACCCCCGGTCGATCGCCCTGATCGGCGCCACCGACAAGTCCCGCTGGTCCTGGAGCATCTTCGGCAACCTCGCAGCTGCACGGCTTCGCCGGGCCGGTGTACCTGGTGAACCCGCGCGGCATCCCGGTGCACGGGCAGCACGAGCTACGCCAGCGTCGCCGACCTGCCCGGAGCCGGTCGACCTCGCCTTCGTGATGGTGCCGACCTCGGCCGTGCTCGGCGTGCTGGCCGAGGTGGCCGACGCCGGCATCCCGTCCGTGGTCCTGCTGACCTCGGGCTTCGCCGAGGTGGGGGAGGACGGCGCGGAGCTCGAGCGGCAGGTGGTCGACCTCGCCCGGCGCCGGGGACTCACCATCCTCGGGCCCAACGGCAACGGGTTCATCAACGCCGCGGCCGGCATCACCCCCTACGGCCTGCCGATCGACCATCCGCTGCTGCGCGGCCCGGTCGGCGTCGTGCTGCAGAGCGGGGCGCTCGCCAGCTCGGTGCTGACCTTCGCGCAGTCCCGCAACGTCGGCGTCAGCCTGCTGGTGTCGATGGGCAACGAGTCGATGGTGTCGATGACCGACGTCATGCGCTACCTCATCGACGACGACGCCACCCGCGTCATCGCGCTGTTCATCGAGTCGGTCCGCCGCCCGGACGAGTTCCTCGCGCTCGCCCGCGAGGCCCTCGCCAAGGGCAAGCCGGTCGTCGCGATCAAGGTCGGCCGCAGCCAGACCGGCGCCCGGGTCGCGCGCGCCCACACCGGCTCGCTGGTCGGCGACGACGCCGTCGTCGACGCGGTGTTCCGGCCAGCACGGCGTCATCCGGGTCGACTGCCTGGAGGACCTCATCATCACGGCCGGGCTGCTGGCCGCGACCGGGCCGCTGCCCGGCAACCGCTTCGGCTTCGTCACCGCGTCCGGCGGCGCCAGCGAGATCATCGCCGACCGGGCCGAGGACGAGGGCATCGAGATCCCCGAGTTCGCGCCGGAGACGGTGGAGCGGCTGCGGCAGGTGGTCCCGCCGTTCGCCGCCACCCAGAACCCGGTGGACGTCACCGGGTACATCCTCGTCAACAGGGACCTGCTGCGCAACGCGCTCGCGGCCGTGCACGACGACCCCAGCCTGGACGCGCTCGTGCTCGTCTCCGACCTGCCGCGGAGCCGCGCCGCCCGACCCGACGCTGGTCATCGAGACGTACCGGCAGACCAGCGAGCTGCTGCGGCGCAGCGCCAAGCCGATCGTCGTGATGGGCGTCACGCTGACCGACATCACCCCGTTCGGCCGGGACGTCGCGAGCCAGACCGGCTATCCCTGGCGTCCTCGGCGGCATCCACCACGGCCTGACCGCCCTCGGCCGCGCCGTCCGCTGGTCGCAGCTGCACCGGGCCGCGCGGCCGTCCGACCGCTGCCGCGCCTGCCCGCGCCCGCTGCCGCGGACGCTCGCCGGACTGACGGTGCCGGACCAGCCCGGACGCCTCGTGGTCGGAGTACCGGGCGGTCCGGCCTTCCTGGCCGAGCACGGGATCCCGGTCGTGCCCAGTGTCCTGGTCACCGACCCGGAGCGCGGCCGCGGACGCCGCCGGACGCGCTCGGCTACCCGGTCGTGGTCAAGCTCGCCGCCGACGGGATCGAGCACAAGAGCGACATCGGCGGGGTCAAGATCGGGCTGCGCGATGCGGCCGAGGTCATGCGCCGCCTACGCCGACGTCGTCAGCGCCGGGCGGGAGGCCGGCGCCGACGTCCGCGGCGCGCTCGTCCAGCCGCAGCGCGCCGGGCGGGATCGAACTGCTCGTCGGCATCGTCACCGACCCGGCCTGGGGACAGGTCCTCGCCGTCGGCCTCGGCGGCGTCTGGGTGGAGATCCTGCGCGACACCGCCGTCTGAGGTGCTGCCCGTCGACCGCGACGCAGATCCGCCAGGCGCTGCGCAGCCTGCGCGGCGCGCGGCTGTTCGACGGCCCGCGCGGCACCGAGAAGGCCGACCTGGACGCGGTCGCCGACGCGATCGCGGCGGCCGCCGCGCTGGCCGGGCGGCTCGGCGACCGGCTCGAGGCGCTGGAGATCAATCCCGCTGCTGGTCCGCGGATCGCAGGTCGAAGCCCTCGACGCGCTGATCACCTGGCGACAGCCTTGATCCTGCCCCGGCCAGGCATGCGCGCCGGTGCGGCAGCCGGTTCCTGGCGGCCCGCCGCCGTTGGCAGCGGGCCGGTCAGGCCCTGGCGGGCCGGCCTGCCGCGGCCGCGAGAGCCATGATCAAACCGTATACACTCTTAGAATCCAGTTCTGAAACGGCTGAAACCGTCCGGCCTGGGCGGCCTGTGGGGGCGGAGGGGATACCCGTGGAACCAGCACTCGGCAGCCGCGCGAGCAAGGCGGCCGGCTCCTGGCAGTGGGCGCGCACCGCGGGGACACAGCGCGCGCTGCTCGACGCGGCCCGCGAGGTGTTCGTCGAGCAGGGCTTCGCCGACGCGAGCATCGCCGAGGTGGTCCGGCGGGCCGGGTCGAGCGTGGGCAGCCTGTACCACCACTTCGGCGGCAAGAGCGAGCTGTTCATCGCGCTGTGGCAGGAGCACCAGGCGGCGCACGAGGAAGCGGCGAGCACCGCCGTCGCGAAGGCGAAGCGGGCAGGCGTGACCGACCCGTTCGAGCTGTTCTCGGCTGGCGCGCGGGCCTTCCTCGAGGGCAGCTGGCAGCGCCGGGACCTGGCGATGCTGTTCCTCAACGGCGACAGCCCGCCCGGCTTCGAGGTGATGAAGCGGCGGCGGGGGCACGAGTGGATCGTGCAGAACGACACCCTGCTGGAACTGTCGGAGAACTCGTTCGACCGGCTGTACGCGACGCATCCTGACCTCGCTGATCGGCGAGGGCGCCAGGGAGGTCGCCGCCGCCGGCAACCGGCGGCAGGCGAACAAGGTCATCGACGCCGTGATCGAGTACGTGCGAAGGCTCATGGCCGACGGCCCGTGGAAGCCCCCGGTTGCCGTAGCTTCCGCAGCGCGCCGGCCGGTGAATTCGGTCAGCCCTGGCAACTGAGCGTTTTGCGCCTTGTCCGTGACTTTCGGCCCTAGAGCCTCGCTGCGCACCCGGTGCAACGTTGCTTACGCAGCTCCCGAGCTGCGTAAGCACTTGCCTGAACAGTGAGCGAGGTACACCGTTGTATTCCGTATCAGCAAAAAGAGCAGGCCTGACGGCCACCGCGGTCGCCGCCGCGGTGCTCGCCGCGGCCGGCTGGCAGTAGTTCCAGTAGTTCCAGCAGCAGCTCGGCGCCGGCGGCGTCGAGCTCGGCGCCGGCGGCGTCGGCGAGCGCGAGTGCGAGTGCGCCGTCGATCTCGATCGGCAGCCTGAACAACTCCTTCTCGGCTATGTCGCAGCTGACGTCGCTGGCCAGTGCGGGGAAGGGGTCGGTGGCGGTGATCCTGCCCGACACGGTGTCCTCGACCCGGTACGTGGAGTTCGACGCGCCGTACCTGAAGCAGGCGTTCACGGCGGCGGGGCTGGCGTCGTCGGACTTCGTGATCCAGAACGCGCTGGGGTCGGACGCGACCCAGCTGTCGGACGCGCAGTCCGACATCACCAAGGGCGCCAGCGTGCTGGTGGTCGACCCGCTCGACTCCGGGGTCGGGGCGCGGATCGAGGCGTACGCCAAGCAGCACGGGGTCGCGGTCATCGACTACGACCGGCTGACCCTGGGCGGGACCCGCTCGTACTACGTGTCGTTCAACAACGTGAAGGTCGGGCAGGTCATGGGGCAGGGCCTGGTGGCCTGCGTCGCGGCGTGGGGGGTCAAGAGCCCGGACGTGATCGTGATGAAGGGCGCCCCGACCGACAACAACGCGACGCTGTTCGCCCAGGGGTACGACGGGGTGCTCGCCCCGTACTTCTCCTCGGGCAAGTGGACCGACGTGTCGAACCCGGCCGGGACCTGGGACCCGCCGACCGCGCTGTCGGAGTTCCAGCAGCAGTACACCGCGCACAAGAACATCAACGCGGCGCTGATCCCCAATGACGAGAACGGCGCCCCGATCATCCACTACCTGCAGGGCCAGGGCGTCAAGGCGAAGACCTTCCCGACCACCGGGCAGGACGCGACCCTGACCGGCCTGCAGAACATCCTGACCGGCTACCAGTGCGGCACCGTCTACAAGCCGATCTACCTCGAGGCCCAGGCCGCCGCCGCGCTCGCCCTGTACGTCCGGGCCGGCCAGACCCCGCCGTCCTCCCTCGTCAACGGCCAGACCGCCGACACCCAGGCCAAGGTCTCGGTCCCCTCGGTCCTGCTCAGCCCCGAGTGGGTCACCACCGCCAACATGAACTCCACCGTCATCGCGGACAAGTTCGTGCCCGCCGCCCAGCTCTGCGCCGGCTCCTACGCAGCCGCCTGCAAGACCGCCGGCATCACCGGATAACTGCGAAAGGTCCATGGAAAAGGCCGGGCCGCCACCGAGTGACCCGGTAACTGCCGAGGAGCCCGGCCCCGCTACCGCGGGCCGGGCTCCTCGGCTGACGGCCGCGAAGGCTGACGCCCGGGACTTATGCCTCTGGAATCACACCGAGCTGCGCGCAAGGCTGTAACTACAGCCGGAAGGAGGCTGCGGATATGTTCAACCGGCACGAAGTACACTGCGCTCCAGCGCCCGACCAGCTCTCGTTCATCGATCCTTCGGTTCCCTCAAGAGCATGCTGCTGCCCAGCCAGGCCCGCGGTGAAGGTCACCATGCCGCCGGCGGCGGGTCGGCCGCGCCCGGTCGACCTGTGGCTGTGCGGGCACCATTACCGGGCGTCGTCCGCCGCGCTGCTACTGGCTGGCGCCCTGGTTGAAGATATCGACGTGCCGCGTGGCGAGCCGTGCGCCAGCCGCGTCCCCGCCATGCAGCAGACCAGGAATTTATCCGCGGAACCCTCACCCGAGGCCGCCCGGCTGCACACGCTCAGCTGCCAGCGGTGGCCGCGGCCAGGTTCCGGCGGGGTCAGGAGCTGACCGGGGGGTGCGCCGGCCGCGCGGTGTCCGCTTCGTCGGGCGTGCCCTCTTCGGCGACGCCGTAGCTGCCCAGGCCGAACAGGTAGCCGTAGCCGGTGATGAGGAGGGTGACCAGGAACGGCCACCACCAGTCCGCCCTGACGGCGACCGCGGCGGTCAGGCCGGCGAACGAGGTGACCGCGGCGAGGTTGCAGGCCAGGGCGCGTGACCGCATGCTGATCAGCTGCTGCCGCTCGTCGGTCCGGGAGCCGGCCCGCGCGCCCTCGTCGGTGTCTTTCCCGCCCAGGTAGTAAAGGCGGCCCGTGCCCGCGGCGGTGAGGATCACGGCGTTGACCGAGACCCACCACAGGGGGCCGCCGCGCACCAGCCAGGCGGCCGCGAACAGCAGTCCTGCCAGCGCGTAAACCCCAGGCTTGCGCAGCCGCGGGGGGATGAACGTCATCATGTGCCCGCCTCCTCATCATCGGGGTCGAACATCTTGTCGACCGTCTGGCCGAAGAACCGCGCGATCGTGAACGCCAGCGGCAGCGACGGCAGGTACCGGCCGCTCTCGATGGAGATCACCGTCTGGCGCGACACGCCCAGCGCCGCCGCCAGCTCGGCCTGGGACAGGCCGAGCTGGCGGCGCTGCTCCCTGATCCGGTTCCGCATGATGTCAAGCTACCTTTACCTGCCTGGCTGTGTCAAGCAACCTTTACAGAGACGGCGGCCGGCGCGCTTCCGCGCCCGAAACGGCCAGTATGGTTACTGGTTCTGCCGCCTAACCACGCAGCCATCCCCGTGGTGCGCCGCAGGGCCGCCGCCGCCTCGCCTCGCCTCGCGGAGGACTGGTCAGCCGACTCCCCCCTCCAGGAGGCGGCCGGCATAGGTCAGGGCGAAGTCGCGGAACGTTGCCGCCGGGGCGGTCAGCGGCCGGTCGGCGGGCCAGGCGATCCCGACCGTCCGGACCGCCCTCGGGGCGGTGATGCGGACCGGGACGACCGACGGGTCCGCCAGCGACGACGCCGTGGCCGGGAGCAGGGACACGCCGAGGCCAGCGCCGACCAGGCCGCGGGCCGTGTCGGCCTCCTCGCCCTCGAACGCGATCCTCGGCTCGAAGCCCGCCTCGCGGCACATGGCGTCGGTGATCGCCCGCAGGCCGTAGCCGTGTTCCATGACGATGAAGTCCTCGCGCCGCGGCCTCCGCCAGCGGCATGCCGCCCCGCCTGGCCGTGAGCCGGTGCCCGGCCGGGACGAACAGGTCGATCCGCTGCTCAGCCAGTCCGTGGGCCAGCACGTCCGGGCCCGACGGCAGCGGGGCCGTCAGGCAGAGGTCAATCTCGCCGTCCCGCAGCCGCGCGAGCAGCCCGCTGCCTGCCGTCCTGCACGAGCGCGAAGCGGACCGCCGGATACGACGTGCGGAAGTCCCGCAGCAGCCGGGGCACGATCTCCCCGCCGAGGGTGTGCAGGAAGCCGAGCGCGACCCGGCCGCGCGCGGGGTCCGCCTCGCTCGTCAGGTGCTCAAGGGACGGCGGTCAGAGCCAGCGAGCACGCGTTCGGAGGACTCCAGGAGGTACCGGCCGTGGCGGGTCAGCTTGACCGAGCGGCCGGGACGGGTGAAGAGCGGCACGCCGAGCTCGGCTTCCAGCCGGGCGATCGACCGGGAGAGGGTCGGCTGCGGGATGCCGAGCAGCTCGGCGGCGCGGGTCATGTGCTCTTCGCGGGCCGCGGCGACGAACTGGCGGAGCAGCGGTACCAGGGCGTCGAGCGCGGCGTCAACGCTGCCGTCGGGAGCAGGCTCATGCATATTTGAATTGTTACATCAGCAATCATGCATTGGACGTATCAATGGTCGCCCGGCCTAGCGTCGGGTGCGTGACACTCTCGCTGGAGGAGCCGGAAAGACTCCGGTACGGCGATCCCAGGGATGCGGCGCGTGCGGCTGGGGCTGTTCGCGGCGGGTCTCGCCACCTTCGCGCTGCTGTACACGCCGCAGCCGCTGCTGCCCTTGCTGTCCCGCGCGTTCGGCGCGAGCCCCGCGGCGGCGAGCCTGGCGATGTCCGCGGGGACGTTCGCGCTCGCCGTCGCGATCATCCCGATGAGCTCGCTGTCGGAGGTCTGCGGGCGCCGCGAGGTCATGACGTCTCCGTGGTCGCCGCCGCGGTGCTCGGCCTGATCGCGCCGCTGTCGCCGAGCCTGCCCGTGCTCATCGGGGTCCGCGTGCTCGAGGGGTTCGCCCTCGCCGGGGTGCCCGCGACCGCGATGGCCTACCTCGCCGAGGAGGTCGACGCGGCCGACCTCGGCCGCGCCATGGGCCTGTACATCGCGGGCAACGCCATCGGCGGGCTCAGCGGGCGGGTCATCGCCGGGGTCCTGGCCGAGCACGGCGGCTGGCGGGTCGCGATCGCCGGGGTTTCGGCGCTCGCGCTCGCGTGCGCGGTCGCGTTCGTCGCTGCTGCTCCCGCGGTCAAGGTTCTTCACCCCGTCGGCGCCGAGGCTCCGCGTCCTGCTCGCCACGCTCGCCCGCAACCTCGCCGACACCGGGCTGCTGCGGCTCTACCTGATCGGGTTCGCGCTGATGGGCGCGTTCGTCACGGTCTACAACTACCTGACGTTCCGGCTGAGCGGTGCGCCCTTCGACCTGTCGACCAGCGTCATCGGCGCCCTGTTCACGGTGTACCTCGCGGGGACGTGGTCCTCGACGCATGGCGGGACGGCTCGCGGACCGGGCCGGGCGCCGCACCGTCCTGGCCGCCGGGGTGGCCGTGGCCATCGCGGGCGTGGCGCTGACCCTGCCGGCGTCCCTGGCCTGCGTCGTGGCCGGGCTCATATTGCTGACCGCGGGGTTCTTCGCGGCGCACTCGGTGGCCAGCGGGTGGGTCGGCGGCCGGGCACCGGTCGCGCCCGCGCAGGCCTCGGCCCTGTACCTGTGCCTGTACTACATCGGCAGCAGCGTCGCCGGGTCTGCCGGCGGCGTCTTCTACGCCCGCGGCGGCTGGCCGCCCACCGCGGCGTTCGCCGTCGGCCTGCTCGCGGTCGCGCTGGCGAGCGCCGTGTCCCTGCAGGCGCTGACGTACCGGCCGGCTGCTGTCCGACTGGGACCACTCCCTGCCGGGCGCGCCCCGCGGTGAGGCGGGTGAGCGCCGAGCCGCGGCAGGATCCCCGCACCCGTTAGGAGTATCCAGGTCTTTTCTTCCGAACGGGTGCGAGACTTCGCCTGCCGCGCTCCATGACCCCCCGGGGAACCGCCCGCGTTCCCGGCGGGGCAATATGTGGTACTACAAGCTTAATGATGTAACTATCTCTGGGACAGGGGCCGTGTTCCGGTCCCTGACCGCCGAGGGGAGCCCGCCATGACGCAGCAGGAGCCGCCCGGGCCGCGCGACTACAAGACCGTGCTGTTCGAGGCCGAGGGGCACGTGGCCACCGTAACGCTGAACCGGCCCGAGGCGATGAACGCGTTCAGCCAGGCCATGCTGGATGAGTTCCGCCACCTGTGGGGCCTGGTCCGCGCGGACGACGACATCCACGTGGTCGTGCTGCGCGCGGCGGGGGAACGTGCCTTCTGCACCGGCGTCGACGTCAAGACCGGGTTCGAGAGATCCGGTCACCCGTGGAGCGCGAAGGACCCGGGGGAGAGCCTCAGCCCGAAGCAGAACAAGGTGTGGAAGCCCGTCATCGCCGCCGTGCACGGGATGGTGGCGGGCGGCGCGTTCTACTGGCTCAACGACTGCGACATCATCATCAGCGCGGACGACGCCACCTTCTTCGACCCGCACGTGAGCTACGGGCTGACGTCGGCGCTTGAGCCGATCGGGCTTGCCCGGCGCATCCCGCTCGGCGAGGCGCTGCGCTGGGCGCTGCTCGGCCTCGACGAGCGGATGTCCGCGCGGCGGGCGCTCGAGATCGGGCTTGTCTCCGAGTTGCTTCCCCGCGAGCGGCTGTGGGAGCGTGCCGCCGAGCTCGCCCGGATCATCGCGGCGAAGCCGGCCGCCGCGATCCAGGGCACGGTCCGCGCCATCTGGGAGACCCATGGCCTGGACCGCGAAACCGCGCAGAGCATCGGGTGGCACTACACCGAAATCGGGAACCCGATCGGCAAGGCCCAGGTGTCGCGCGCGGCATTCGTCAAGCCCAGCTGGACCCTGCGCTAAGGGGGTTAGTTGAAGAGGTCGACGACTGGCTTGGTTTTGAGGTCGTCTTTGAGGAGGTACTGGGCGGCGGCTTCCATGTGGGTGCGCCAGTGTTTTTCCGCGGCGGCGGCGCTGCCGGCCTTGACCAGGGTGATGAGCTTGGTGTAGGAGCGGATGACGCGCTGGAAGCGCTCGTCGGTGTCGTTGTCGTCGCGCTGGGCGATCTTGGTGCGCAGGTGGGTGGCGACGATGTCCTGCAGGACGGCGCCCTGGACGGCCATGGTCTTGTTGCCGCAGCCTTCGAGGATGAGCTCGTGGAAGCGGTAGGTGAGGCTGGACCAGGTGTGGGGGTCGGGGATGAAGGGGCGGCGGGCGTCGACCTCGGCCTTGAGTTCCTCGACGACGGCGGTGAGCCTGGCGAGGTCGGTGTCGGTGCGGTGCAGGGCCAGGAGGCGGGCGCAGGGGGGCTCGGAGATCATCCGGGCCTCGTAGACGTCGTTGATGGTGGCGCCCTGCATCTGCAGGAGGAGGCCGACGTAGCGGGCGGCGACGGAGGCGTCGGGGGCGACGACGCGGGCGCCGCCGCGGCTGCCGCGGCGGACGCTGATGAGGGTCTCGGCTTCCAGGATGCGGAATGCCTCGCGCAGCGTGGGGCGGGACACGCCGTACTGCTCCATGAGCTGGCTCTCGGCGGGGAGGGTCTCGCCCGGCTTCAGTTCCCCGCGCACGATCTGCCGCCGCAGGTGGGTCGCGATCAGCTCGCCGGTCTTGGGCACCCGGACAACCGTCCCGATCCGCATGGCCGGGCCACTTGCCGTAGTAGTCATGTCCCCATCCTATCTATCAGGTATCTGAAAGAACGAATGTGCGAACCGTGACCGGTCCCTCTTTCCGCGGGCCGCGGTGTACGTCCGCCGCTCATCAGTAGTACAGTTTAATAATTGCACTATAATGACTGCCTAGGCGGAGGACCGGGAATGGACATCGGCCGCAGCGCGGAACACGAGGAGTTGCGGCAGGTTGTCCGCAGGTTCTTCCTGGAGAAGTCGCCGAGCCGCGCGGTCCGCCGTCTGATGGAGTCGGCTGGCGGCCGCGATGACGCGGTCTGGGCGCAGATGGCCGCCCAGCTGGGACTGCAGGGTATCGCCGTGCCGGAGGAGTACGGCGGAGCCGGGTACGGGCCGGCCGAGCTGGGGATCGTGCTGGAGGAGATGGGCGGGCCCTGCTGGTGGCGCCTTACTTCGCCACGGTCGCGCTGGCCGGGCAGGCGCTCACCGCCTCCGGCGACGAGGAGGCCAAGCGACGCTGGCTGCCCGGTATCGCGGACGGCTCGCTGACCGCGACGCTGGCGGTCGGGGAGGACAGCGGTTCCTGGGACCTGCGGGACGTGGCCGCGACGGCCGAACCGGCCGGGGAGCGGCTGGACCGTCGCGCGGCACTAAGCTCTTCGTCGTCGACGGCCATACCGCTGACCTGGTGCTCGTCGTCGCGCGGGCGCCCGACGGGCTCGGGGTGTTCGCGCGTCGAGGGCGATGCTCCTGGGGTGGAGCGAGTGAAGCTGGACACCCTTGACCTGACCCGCGATCTGGCCTCGGTCGCCCTGCGGGACGCGCCCGCCGTCCGCGTCGGCGCCGGCCAGGACGCCGCGGCCTGGCTGTCGGATGGTCAGTGACCTGGCCCGCGCCGCGCTGGCGGCCGAGCAGATCGGCGGTGCGGCGCGGTGCCTGGAGCTGTCGGTCGAGTACGCGAAGGTCCGCGAGCAGTTCGGCCGTCCGATCGGCTCGTTCCAGGCGATCAAGCACAAGTGCGCCAGCCTGCTGCTCGAGGTCGAGTGCGGCCGGTCGGCGGTCTACTCACGCGAGCGCGGCCGTCGCCGGGCACGAGCGGACGCGGCGCATCGCCGCGGCGCTCGCCTACGCCTACTGCTCGCAGGCGTTCACGCCACGCCGCCAAGGAGTGCATCCAGATCCACGGCGGCATCGGCTACACCTGGGAGCACGACGCGCACCTGTACCTGCGGCGGGCGAAGTCGTCCGAGCTCTTCTTCGGCCCGCCGTCCTGGCAGCGCGCCCGGCTGGCCGAGCTGGCCGGAATCTGAGGCCGACGATGACCTTGAGCCGCGAAGCGACGTCATCCGTGGCCGAGACCGACGAGGCCTTCCGCGCCCGGCTGCGGGAATTTCTCACCGCGCATCACCCGGGCAGGCCGCCGAAGGATCCCCGGGAGCGGCTGGCCTGGACCAAGGCGTGGCTGGCGACGCTGTTCGACAGCGGATACGCGGGCCCCGCCTGGCCGCGCGAGTACGGCGGGATGGGCCTGTCGTTCGCCCGCCAGGTGATCTACCACGAGGAGTACGCCCGGGCGCGCGGGCCGGGCCCGCTGGGCACCGGCCTCGGGATCGCCGCGCCGACGATCATCAGGTACGGCACCCGGAGCAGAAGCGGCGGTGGCTGGCCCCGATGCTCCGCGGTGACCAGGTGTGGGCCCAGGGCTACTCCGAGCCGGACGCCGGCTCGGACCTGCCCAGCCTGCGCACCACCGCCCGCGTCGACGGCGGGGAGGGCGGGGAGGGCGGGGAGTACGTCGTCAGCGGCCAGAAGGTCTGGACGAGTCACGCGGCCGACGCTGACCTCTTCTTCACGCTGGTCCGCACCGGCACCAGGGAAAGCAGGCAGAAGGGCATCACCTACCTTGTCATCGACGCCCGCGCGCCGGGCGTGGAGGTGCGGCCGCTGCGCGACCTCACCGGCGGCCACCTGTTCGCCGAGGTGTTCTTCGACGACGTGCGGGTGCCGGCCGCGAACCGGATCGGGGAGGAGAACGACGGCTGGCGGCTGGCCCGCACCAGCCTCGGGCACGAGCGGGCGGCCGGCGCCCTGAACCAGGCCGAGCTGTACCGCCGTGTGCTGACCGAGCTCGAGGAACTGGCCCGCGAGCGCGGATCGCTCTCCGACCCGCTGGTGCGCGACCGGTTCGTCGACCTGGAGATCCGGGTCACCATCATCCGGTACAACGCCCAGCGCACCATCAGTGACATCCTGGCGACGGGAGAGGCCGGCGCCGCGTCCTCGATCTCGCGGCTGCTGATCACCGGGTTCGAGCAGGACATCCACGAGTTCGCGGTCGACCTGCTCGGGCCCGCCGGGCTGCTCGGGAAGTCGGCGCCGCAGGCGGTGCAGCGCTCGCGGTGGCTGCACGGCTTCCTGCGCACCCGGGCCTCCACGATCGGCGCGGGAACCCGTGAGATCCAGCTCAACACCGTCGCCGAGCAGGTCCTCGGGCTGCCCCACGACCCCGGCATGCCCCCGCGCTGACCGGGCCTCATCTCAGGAGACGTCCATGCGGCTTGAGTCCCGCCCCGACCTCGAGGCCTACCGGGCGCAGGTCCGGGCCTTCATCGCGGGCAACCACCCGGGAGTGCGCAAGCACGTGGGAGTGCGCGCACCGGACCCCGGCCAGATAGCGGCCATCCGCGCCTGGGTGGGCAAGCTGTATGACGCCGGGTACCTCGGACAGACCTGGCCCGCGGAATACGGCGGCCGCCCCGGCGCGTCGCCCGAGCACGCGTTCATCGTCGCCGAGGAGATCACCCGTGCCCGGACCTGGGGCGAGATCGGCGCCGGGGCGCTGGCCGCGGGGGCGATCCTGGCCTTCGGCAGCGATGCAGCAGCGCCAGCACTACCTGCCGAGGATCCGCTCGGGGGAGGACCTGTGGTGCCAGCTGTTCAGCGAGCCCGACGCGGGCAGTGACCTGGCCAGCCTGAAGACCCGGGCGGTACTCGACGGCGACCACTATGTCGTCAACGGCCAGAAGGTGTGGACCACCAACGGTCACCACGCCGATCTCGGCTACCTGCTGGCGCGCACCAACCCGGACGTCGCGAAGCAGGCGGGCATCACCGCGTTCGCCGTCGACATGCGGACCCCGGGAGTCGATGTCCGGCCGCTGCGCGAGATCACCGGGACCAGCGACTTCAACGAGGTCTTCCTCGACAACGTGCGCATCCCCGCCGACCAGGTGATCGGCCGGGTCGACGACGGCTGGCGAGTCGCCAGCGCCAGCCTGGGGCATGAACGCAGCGGGGTCGCGGCGCGGGCGGTCGAGCTCTACGCCCAGCTCGACGACCTCTTCGGTCTCGCCCGGCAGGCTACGGCCGACGGCCGGGCCCGCCCTGGCGGACAGCGCGACCCGGCAGCGGCTCGGCCAGGCTCGCCGCCCTGGTGCACGTCACCGACGTGATGAGCAAGGCCGTGGCGTCGCGGATCGCCAACGGCACCGAGGACGCCGCGGACAGTCCGCTCGCCAAGGTCTTCTACAGCGAGGTCAACCTGGCCATGACCGAGTTCGGCGTCGCGCTCCAGGGAATCGACGGCATGGCCGTCGAGGGAGACGGCCGGGCCCGGGCCGACGGCTGGTGGCAGGACGCGTTCCTGTACGCCCGCGCCTACACGATCGCGGGCGGTGCCAACGAGGTACTCAAGACCGTGGTCGCCGAGCGCGCGCTCGGCCTGCCGAGGGACAAGCGATGAACTCTCCGGCCGGCCGGGGCAGGGGGTACGGCCTGCCCTGGCGCGGAGCGGACGTGGCGCGCGCGGCCGAGGCGGCCGGCATCGCGGCGTTCTGCAGCGGCGAGTTCGTCGACCACGAAGCCTACTCAACCCTCGCGGAGATGGCGCTGCACACGGAGCGGGCGCAGGTCGGACCGGGTATCGCCTACGCGTTCGCCCGTACCCCGTACGCCCACGCGGCCGGCATCCGCGGCGCCTGGCGGCACGCCCCCGGCCGTATTTTCCTCGGCCTGGGCTCCGGGGCGTACAAGATCAACCGCGACTGGTTCGGCGTGGCGGCCGACCGGCCGGCCGCCCGCATGGCCAACCTGGTCGGCGCGGTCCGCGCCTGGCTGCAGGCGGAGAACGGGCAGCGCGTCCGCTACGACGGAGAGTTCTACCGGGTCGACGCCCAGGTCGCCGCGCCCGTACTCGGCCGGATCGACGCGCCGGTCCTGCTCGGTTCGTTCAACAAGCTCATGGCCGCCGCCGCGGGCCGGGTGGCCGACGGGGTGATCGGCCACGGGCTGTTCACCCGGACCTGGTGGGAAGACGTGATCCGGCCCGCGGTGGCCAAGGGGGCCGCTCAGGCGGAACACGAGGGCACCCCGGTGGAGCACGGGTGGGTGATAACGGCCATCGACGACGAGGATCCCGAGCGGGCGGTCATGGACGCTCGCCGGATGATCGCCTTCTACCTCACCGTCAAGACGTACGACCCCTACGTCGAGCACCACGGCTGGACCGCCCAGACCGCCGCCATCCGCCAGGCCTTCGCCGAGCGCGATACCGCCGCGATGGGCCGGGCGGTCACCGACGACATGCTCGAGGCGATCGCGGTGTGCGGCACCAGCGCGGACGGCCGGGCCGCGCTCGCCCGCCGCGGTGACTCGCTGCCCCGTGACGTCGCCTACCTCGCCCCCCCGTCGTTCATGGTCAGCGAGCGCCGCGGCCAGCGGTATGCGACGGCCAGCCTGGGACTGCTCGAAGGAGTGGCATGAAGTTCACTGTCGACTACCCGATTGTCGTCCGTGGGTACGACCCGGCCCTGGTCACGGCGGGGGCTGGAGCCCGCTGATGGTGAGCCCGGAGGTGGCGCGGACATCGCGCACGCCCGGCATCGCTACGGTCGCGGCGCTGCACCAGTACGCGGAGACCTTCCTGCTCTGGGACGGCAAGATCCGCTGAGCCCGCGATGAGCTCCATGATGCCGCCCGTCAGCGCGGGCGCGCTCCTCGGTCAGTAGAGGCCGCCGTCGACGCGGATGAGCGAGCCGGTGGTGTAACTCGAGGCTGCCGACGCCAGGTAGAGCGCCGTGGTCACGACCTCCTCGGGTGTCCCGGGGCGGCCCGGCCGCGTTCTTCCAGGTCCGCTCGCTCTCATCCGGCCAGTGCTTGGCGATGTCAGTGAGGAACGGCCCCGCCGAAAGCGTGTTGACCCGGACCTTGGGTGCGTACTCGCGGGCGAAGACGCCGGTGAGCGCGTTGAGGGCCGCCTTCGCGCCCGCGTAAGGGCCGTACCGGGGCGCCGGGAACAGGGCGCCGCTGGAGGAGACGTTGATGATCGAGCCGCCGTCCCCGTCGTACATCCGCTGCCCGATCAGCGCGCTCAGCCGGAAGGGGCCCTTGAAGTTCACCCCGATCACCTTGTCGAACAGCTCTTCCGAGGTCTGCGCCGACGACGGTGCGAGCGGCGACATGCCCGCGTTGTTGACCAGGACGTCCACCTTGCCGAAATGCTCGTAGGCGCGGTCGGCCAGTTCGTCGCACTCGTCCCAGTGGCCGACATGGCACGCGACGGGCAGCGCCCGCCGCCCGGCGGCCTCGATCTCCTCGCGCCAGCGCCGTGCAGTTGTCCAGCTTGCGGCTGGCGATGACCACGTCGGCGCCCGGCGTTCGGCGAAGGCGAGGACCATTTCGCGGCCCAGTCCCCGGCTGCCGCCGGTGACCAGCGCGACCTTCCCGGTCAGGTCGAACAGCGCCGCGGGGCCCGCCTCGGCGTCGCTCACAGCCCGTACTCCTCGAGGACGGCCGCGTACCGGGCCCGGGCCTGCGGCCCGGCGGGTGGGGATGTGCTCGGTGGGGAACAGGCCCGGGGCCGGCTGGTAGTCGCGCAGCATGCCCTTGGCCACGGTGGCCTTGTGCACCTCGGTCGGCCCGTCGGCCAGCGCGAGCTGCGGCGCCGCCGCCCACCAGGGGCCGAGCGGCGTCTCCTGGGTGGTGCCGAGCGACCCGTGCAGCTGCACGCGCCCGCTGCAGGATGTCGTGCAGCACCGCGGCCAGCGCGACCTTGCACATCGCGATGTGCTTGCGCGCCGCGCCGTGCGGCTGGTTGTCGATGATCCACGCGGTCTGCAGCACCAGCAGGCGGAACTGCTGCAGCTGGATGGCCGAGTCGGCGATGAACGCCCTGCACGAACTGGTGCTCGGCCAGCAGCTTGCCCTGGGTGCGGCGCGACAGCGCGCGCTCGCACATCATGTCGAAGGCCGCTGGCACTTGCCCACCACGCGCATGGCGTGGTGCACGCGGCCGCCGCCCAGCCGGGACTGGGCGACCTTGAAACCCTCGCCCGGCGCCCCGAGCATCGCGTCGAGCGGCACCCGGACCTGGTTGTAGCGGATGTAGGCGTCGGTGCCCTCGTCCAGGTCGTCGCGCTCGTTCATCGTCGCGACGTTGCGGATGATCTCGATGCCGGGCGTCTCGGCCGGCACGATGAGCATCGACATCCGCTCGTGCGGCTCGCGCGTCCGGGTCGGTCACCACCATGACGATGAGGAACGAGGCGTAGCGGGCGTTGGACGAGAACCACTTCTCGCCCTCGATCACCCACTCGTCGCCGTCCCGCGTCGCCTTGCACGCGAACTCCTTGCGGGTCGGCGCCCGCCTGCGGCTCGGTCATCGAGAAGGTGGAGACGATGGTGCCGTCGAGCAGCGGCTGCAGGTAGCGCGCCTTCTGCTCCGCGGTGCCGTACAGGGCGAGGATCTCGGCGTTGCCGGTGTCGGGGGCGGCGGTGCCGAAGACCGTCGGCGCCCAGGCGCGAGCGGCCGAGGATCTCGTTCATCAGCGCCAGCTTGAGCTGCCCGTAGCCCTGGCCGCCGAGCTCGGGGCCGAGGTGGCAGGCCCACAGGCCCTGCTCCTTCACCTTCTCCCGCAGCGGGCGCCAGGATCGCCCGCGACGCCTTGTTGTGCACGTCATAGGGGTCACCCGGGCGCGGGAAGAGCAGGTCAAGCGGCTCGCACTCCTCGCGCACGAACGCGGCCATCCAGTCGAGCTTCTGCTGGAACTCCGGCTCGGTGAAGAACTCCCACATGCGCTGCTCCTGCCGCGCCGGGCCTGGCTGACCCAGGGTATCTCGTTCTTCGACGTGAATGGTATTACTAAATACTAGAAGATAGTTGTTTCAGGGCATAGAGGTGAGGTCAGATGGCTGCCAGCCAGGCGGACGAGACGCTGCTCGGCGCAGTTGCGGGACCGGGTCGGGCAGCGGGTGACGCGGCTGGCGTCCCGGCGCGCGAGGTCCTGACGTGGCCCCGCTGACCGGCGGCACCTCCAGCCTGACCTTCCTGGTCGAGCTGGCCGGCGTCGCCGCGGGGGAGAGCCCGGTGGTGCTCAAGGTCGCGCCGCCCGGGCTCGCGCCGGTCCGCAACCGTGACGTGCTGCGCCAGGCCAGGCTGCAGCAGGCGGTCCAGGGGCGCACCGGCGGCGCTGGCGCCGGACGTGCTCTTCTCCGACCCGGGCGACCCGCCGGAGGTCCCGCCGTTCATGGCGATGAACCTGGTCCCGGGGGAGTGCGTGGAGCCGGTGCTGTGCGACGGCGCCGAGCGGCCCGCGCCGGCCCAGGTGCGGGCCCGGTTCTTCGACGCCGTGCGGGTGCTGGCCCAGCTGCACCGGATCGTCCCGGCCGCGGCGGGGCTGGGCGACGAGCCCGCCGTCGGCCTGGCCGACGAGGTCGACCGGTGGACCCGCGCGTTCGCCACCCTGCCCCGGGAAATGGCGGGCGACTACGAGCGGGCGGCGAAGGCGCTGCGGGCGAGCATGCCCGCGCCGCTGCCCGCCGGCGGTCAACCACGGCGACTTCCGGCTCGGGAACACCCTGTGCGCGGGGACGCGGATCAACGCGGTCATCGACTGGGAGATCTGGTCGGTGGGCGACCCGCGCATCGACCTGTCCTGGCTGACCTTCTTCACCGACGACGCCGGGCACCCCGCGGTCGCGCCGGGGACGGTCGCGGGCACCCCGGCGGCGCCGCGAGATCGTGCGGGCCTACGAGGACGCGCTCGGCACGCCCGTACCCGAACTCGGCTGGTTCGACGCGCTCACCCGTTACAAGGAGGCCGGCATCACCGGCCTGCTGCTCAAGCGGGCGCATGAAGCTCGGCCGGCCGGTGAAGGAGTCGATGAGCGCGGATGCAGCCGGAACTGCCCCGGCTGGTGCAGGAAGCCATCCGCATCGTGAGCGGCTGACGTCTGC
The DNA here is from genome assembly GCA_963814805.1 of uncultured Alphaproteobacteria bacterium. Taxonomy (GTDB): domain Bacteria; phylum Pseudomonadota; class Alphaproteobacteria; order ATCC43930; family CGMCC-115725; genus AP-15. Next base: position 449,486 of record CAWFER010000023.1, read on the forward strand.
GCGGCAGGCGATGAAAGGGGCGACTTCTGTGCATCCGCGAGTCTGCGTCAGCGGGCTGTGCTTTCCGGAGCTTTCGGCGCTCGACGCACTGGAGGCCATCGCGGCCTCGGCGTCGCCAACGCGTCGATGACCGGGGCCAAGATCCGCGCAGTGCGGGACCGAGGCCGTCGCCGCGGCCTCCCGGCGGCACGGCGTCAAGATCGTCACGACGACCGGCGCGCTCGGCCTCGACCTGCTCGTCCGGCGCGTCCGCGCTCGCAGCGCGCGCGGCAGGACGTGGACCTGGCGGCGGCGGTGGGCGCCACGGCGATGTACGGGCTGGCCGGCCCGCGCCCCTCGCCCCGCTGGGACGTCGAGCGCGGATGCCTACGTGAACGCGGTCGGCGAGCTCGTCGGCTACGCGGCGGCCCGCGGCGTGACCCTCGCCATCGAGCCGACCAGCTGGCTGTACGCCGACCTGACGTTCATCCACAGCTTCCACGACGCGCTCGCCGGTCGCCCCCAGGGCCGGCCTGGGGATCTGCCTCGACGCCGTTCCACGTCTGGACCGAGGCCGGCCTGCGCGAGGAGATCGGCGAGCACGTCGGCCTGATCGCGCACGTGCAGCTCAGCGACATGGTGCGCGGCTCCAGGTCGCTGCCGTGCCGGGCCGTCCCCGGCGAAGGGGACGTGCCGCTCGCGGCCGTCGTCCAGTGGCTGCTCGACGCCGGCTACCCGGGGGTCTTCGACTGCGAGCTCAACGGCCCCGCCATCGACGCCATCGGCCACCACGCAGCCGCCGCCCAGGCCGCGAGCTGGCTGGACACGCTGCTCAGCGAGCTCGGTGCGTGACGTTCTTGCGCGCGTTACCATCGCCGTCTGACACCAAAAACTCCTGGCATGTCTTAGGGCCAGTTAGCGTTGTCTGCCTGGTTGGTTTGCGGCTTTTGCGGAGCGCGAAATGGCCCTATGCCGACAACGGCGCGGTCGCTTCGCCCGGGCGCGGGCGTCCCGCCTTGCCGCCACCTGGCCGGCATGGCATCCTCTTAGTAGATAAATTAGATTACTGATAGCGAAGTCCGCTGGCCGATCGCGAGGAATCATGACCACAGCCGTCATCGTCGACATCATCCGCACCCCCTCGGGTAAGGGCAAGCCCGGCGGTGCACTGTCCGGCGTACATCCGGCCGCCCTGCTCGCGCAGACGCTGACCGCCCTGGTCGAGCGCAACGGCCTGGACACCGCGCTCGTCGACGACGTCATCGCCGGCTGCGTCGGGCAGGTCGGCGACCAGTCGCTGAACATCGCGCGCACCGCGCTGCTGACCGCCGGCTTTCCCGGAGAGCGTGCCCGGGACGACCGTCGACCGGCAGTGCGGCTCCAGCCAGCAGGCGGCGCACTTCGCGGCGCAGGGCGTCATCGCCGGCGCCTACGACATCGTCATCGCCTGCGGGGTGGAGTCGATGAGCCGGGTCCCGATCGGTTCATCGCGGGCCGGCCGCAACCCGGTGGAACCGCTGGCCGGCCGCTACCCAGCAGGCCTGGCGAACCAGGGGATCGGGGCCGAGCTGATCGCCGTCCCGGTGGAAGCTCGACCGGGAGACGCTCGACGCCTACTCTGCTCAGTCCCACGCGCGCGCCGCGGCAGCCGCTGCCGCCGGCGGATTCGACAACGAGATCATCCACGTCAGCCTCCCCAGCGGGGGCACGCACACGGCCGATGAGACCGTGCGGCCGGGGACCACCGCCGAGGGACTCGCCGGCCTGAAGCCCGCCTATTACACTCCCGCCTACGCCGAGCGTTTCCCGGAGATCACCTGGCAGATCACCCCGGGGAGCTCCTCGCCGCTCACCGACGGCGCCTCGGCGGCGCTGATCATGAGCGAGGAGAAGGCGGCCGAGCTGGGACTGCGGCCCCGGGCCCGGTTCCACGCCTTCGCGGTCTCCGGCAGCGACCCGCTGCTGATGCTGACCGGGGTCATCCCCGCCACGGAGAAGGTTCTCCAGCGCAGCCGCCTGTCGGTCGACGACATCGACGCTTACGAGGTCAACGAGGCGTTCGCGCCGGTCCCGCTCGCCTGGGCGCAGGAATTCGGCGCCGACCCGGACAAGCTCAACCCGCGCGGCGGCGCGATCGCCCTGGGTCACCCACTCGGCGGCTCCGGTACGAAACTGATGGCCACGCTGCTGAACTACCTGGAAGCCACCGGCGGCCGCTACGGACTGCAGACCATGTGCGAGGGCGGCGGAATGGCCAACGCCACGATCATCGAGCGGCTTTGACGGCCGTACGCGGGCTCGAGCCAGGGAAACAGGGGCAGGTCGCTGCCATGGCAAGCCCAGGCCGGGAGGACGCATGAGGGCAGCCCGCTGCGAAGAGTACGGCGGTCCAGGTAACGTCGTTATCCGCGACATCCCGAGTCCGGTGGCCACTCCGGGCCACGTGGTGGTGGACGTGGCGGCGGCCGCGGTGAACTATCCCGACCTGCTCTTCATCGCCAACCGTTACCAGGTGCCGGCCCCGCTGCCGTTCACCCCGGGCAGTGAGTTCTCCGGCCGGGTGGCGGCCGTGGGCGAGGGAGTGACGGGACTGTCGGCCGGGGATCTCGTCTACGGCTCGGTTTTCAACGGCGCCATGGCCGAGCAGGTGCTGGTTCCGGCCCGTGCGGTCTCGCCCGTCCCCGAAGGCCTGTCGATGGCCGAGGCGGCCGCGTTCCGGGTGACTTACCTGACCGCCTACCACGCGCTGGTCACGGCCGGAGGAGTGCAACCCGGGCAGTGGGTCGTGGTCCTGGGCGCCGCGGGCGGCGTCGGCACCGCCGCGGTCGACGTCGCGGTCCGGCTGGGGGCCCGGGTGATCGCGGCCGCCTCCTCGCCGGAGCGGCTCAAGGTCGGCGCGGAGCTGGGGGCCGAGGCGGGCATCGACTACGTCAGCGAAGACATCAAGAAGCGGATCAGGGAGATCACCGGCGAGGGGGCCGACCTGGTCATCGACCCGGTCGGCGACCGCTGGGCGGAGCCGTCGCTGCGGGCGATCCGGTGGGGCGGGCGGTTCGTGACGGTCGGGTACGCCGGGGGCGACATTCCCAGGATCCCGCTCAACGTCATCCTGCTCAAGAACATCACCGTCCGGGGGCTGGAGCTGCGAACCTGGACCGAGCGGCTGCCGGAGGAGACGGCCGCGGCCAGGGCCGCCCTGACCGACCTGGTCGCCGGAGGTATGCGACCCTACGTCTCCGAGGTGCACGACCTCGAGGACATCGGCGCCGCCCTGCGGCGCGTAGCCGACCGGGTCCGCGACCGGCAAGGTCGTCATCCGCGTCGCGCCCTGACGGCGACCCGGCGCAACCGGGCCGGCCGGGCTGGCCTCGGGCGGCCAGCCCTTTCACCAGGAGGAGACGAATGGCAGAGTCGGTAATAGTCGAGCGGCGCGGGTTTACGCCAGGTCATCACCCTCAACCGGCCCGAGGTCGAGAACGCACTCAACGGCGAGGCCGCTCGCGCCCTCGCGGCGGCCGCCGACGAGCTGGACGCCGATGACGAGCTGCGCGTCGGCATACTGACCGGGGCGGGCGGCACGTTCTGCGCCGGGATGGACCTCAAGGCGTACATGCGCGGCGACAAGCCAATATCCAGGGCCGGGGCTTCGGTGGCATTACCGTAACGCCGCCCCGCAAGCCGCTCATCGCCGCGGTGGAAGGCTGGGCGCTGGCCGGGGGCTTCGAGCTGATGCTGGCGTGCGACCTGGTGGTGGCGGCCGACGGCAGCAAGTTCGGCGTGCCCGAGGTGAAGCGCGCCCTGGTGCCCGGCGGCGGCGCCGCGCTGCTGCTGCCCCGGCGCGTCCCCACCGCCCTGGCGATGGAGCTGCTGCTGACGGGGGAGACGATCGCCGCCGGGCGGGCGGCCGAGCTCGGGCTCGTCAACCGGCTCGTCCCCGACGGTACGGCGCTGGACGGTGCGCTGCGGCTGGCCGAGGTGATCGCCGCCAACGGGCCGCTGGCGGTGGCCGTCACCAAGCAGATCGCCCGCGCTCAGGCCGACTGGACGGTCGAGGAAGGCTGGCAGCGGCAGGCGGAACTCTACAAGCCGGTGTTCGACTCGCCAGGACGCCCGGGAGGGCGCCACCGCGTTCGCGGAAAAGCGGCCACCGGTATGGCGCGGCATTTGAACAGAATCAGTAAACTGATATAATTGATGCTAGCCGCCCTCGGGTACGAGGCATACTGACGGGCGGACAACGCCCACCGGTCGATCACGTCAGGGAGTACAGCGAATGGCTGTGAAGTTTCGTGCCGGGCAGCAGCTGGTCAGCGCCGTGGACAGCACCGCTGTGATCGTCATCAGGGCGCCGCCGCAGGAGTGCACGCTGACCTGCGGCGGCGTGGCGATGGTGACGGCCGGCGAGCAGGTCTCCCCGGCGGAGCCCGATCCGTCGCTCATGGGCGGCGCCCAGATCGGCAAGCGGTACGTCGACGAAGCGGACACCATCCAGGTGCTGTGTACCAGGGCGGGCGGCGGGACGCTGGCGCTGGACGGCAAACCGCTGGTGATCCAGGCGGCCAAGCCGCTGCCGGCCTCTGACTGAGCGAGGATTCACGAGTGCGCCTGACGCTGCTGCTCGACATGGCCGCTGACGGGTTCGGCGATCGCGTCCTAGCCGGGCGCCGGTCCGGCGGGATCACCGCTGCCCGAGCTCGCGGCGCGGTCGCACTCCGGCGCCGCGCTGGTGCGCTATCGCGGTGCGGAGGCCGCTCGCCTATCTAGCGGTGAACGGTCCGGCCTTCCCGGTCGCGCTGTTCGCCGCCGCGCGAGCAGGGGTGCCGCTGGTCCCCCTCAACTACCGGCTGGGGCAGCGGCAGCTGGACGCCCTGCTTGCCAGGCACCCGAAGGCACTGGGGATCGCGGACCCCGGCTCGCTTGCGCACTTCGAGCGGGCCGGACTGGACGCGATGACCACCGACGACGTGGCTGGCCCAGACGGGCATCGATCGCGGCGAGGCCGGCGAGCAGGCGGCCGGCGAGGGCCCGGTCGCGATCGTCATCTACACCAGTGGCACCACGTCGGAGCCCAAGGGCGTGCTGCTACGGCACGAGAACCTGGTTTCCTACGTGCTGGGGTCGGTGGAGTTCGCGTCGGCCGATGAGGCGGAGGCGGCGCTCGTCAGCGTCCCGCCGTATCACATCGCCGCCGTCGCCAACGTGATCACCAACCTCTACGCGGGCCGCCGCACTCTCGTGCTTGAGGCGTTTACCCCCGGGCGAGTGGCTCCGCACGGTGCGGGAGGAAGAGGTCACCAGCGCGATGGTGGTGCCGACGATGCTGGCGCGGATCATGGACTGCGCGGAAGACAGGTCGTGCCGTCGCTGCGGTCGCTCTCCTACGGCGGCGCCCCGATGCCGGCCGCGCTTATCGAGCGGGCGCTGCGCGAGTGGCCGCGGGTAGATTTCGTCAACGCGTACGGGCTGACCGAGACTAGTTCGACCGTCGCGCTTGCTCGGACCGGAGGATCACCGCGCCGCGCTGGAGTCGCCGGACCCGGCGGTGCGGGCGCGGCTGGCATCGATCGGCAAGCCGCTGCCCGGGATCGAGCTCGAGATCCGCGGTCCCGGGGGCGAAGTCCTCGGCGCCGGCCAGGCGGGCCGGATCTGCGTGCGCGGCGGGCAGGTGTCCGCTGAGTACGCGGGCCTGGGCCGCGCGGTCGATGACCGGGGCTTCTTCGACACCAAAGACGACGGCTACCTCGACAGCCGAAGGGTACCTGTTCGTCAGCGGACGTACCGACGACACGATCATCCGGGGCGCCGAGAACATCGCTCCCGCCGAGATCGAGGACGTCCTGCTGAGGCACCCGGCGGTGCTCGACGCGGTGGTGTTCGGCGTGCCCGACGAAGAGTGGGGGCAGCGGATCGAGGCAGCCGTCGTCACCCGGCCGGAGACAGCGGTCGACGCGGGCGAGCTGCGCGACTTTACCCGGCAGGCACTTCGGTCGAGCAGGACTCCGGACCGTTTCTGGTTCCTGGACGCCCTGCCGCGCACCGAGACAGGCAAGCTGCTGCGCCGGATGGTGCCCGGCCTGATCTCGCCGGCCACCCGCGGCGAGTCGGCTGCCGCGTCCTCCTAGGAGCTCCCTGTCCGGGGAGCTGGCTCCAGGGAGCATCACTCCAGGAGCGCGACGAGCCGCTCGTAGTGCTCCGCTGGCGCGCCGTACAGCATCTCGTTCACCTTGGCCCGCCTCAGGTACAGGTGCAGGTCGTGCTCCCAGGTGAAGCCGATGCCGCCGTGGGTCTGCAGGGCCTCCCCGGCCAGCGCGGCGACGCCCTCGCCGGTGAACGCCTTGGCGATGCTCGACGCCACGGTCGCCTCGGCGACGCCGGCGTCGAGGGCCATGGCCGCGTAGTAGGTCGCCGCCCGGGCTCCCTTGAGCGTGGTCAGCATGTCGGCCACCTTGTGCTTGACCGACTGGAAGCTGCCCAGCGGGCGGCCGAACTGCTCGCGCACCTTGACGTAGCCGACGGTCATCTCGAGCAGCCGCTCGCCCACGCCGAGCGAGTCGGCCGCGGTGAGCACCGCCGCCGCGTCGGTCAGCCACTGGATCTCCGCCTCGTCCGCGCGGACCACGTCCGCGGCCGCGACGCGGACGCCGTCCAGCACGACGTCGTACCAGCGGCGGGTCTCATCCAGCGTCCGCCGGGGCTCGACCGAGGCCGCGTGCCCGCTCGACAAGCACCAGGCGCGTGCCCTGGTCGCTGGCCGCCGTGACCAGCAGCCAGTCGGCCGCCGCGGCTGCCTGGACCGCCGTGGCGCGGCCGCTGAGCACGAGCGCGTCCCCGTCGTAAGCGGCCGGCCACCGGACCGTGGTGGGCCAAGCTGGCCTTGAGGTCGCCCGCGGCGAGGGCGGGTACCAGCTCCGGCTGGCCCCACCGGGCGAGGGCGAGCCGCGATCAGCGCGCTGTCGAGTGAACGCGCCCGGGGGCGGCCGCGCGGCCGAGCTCCTCGGCTACCAGGCACAGCTCGACCAGCCCCTGGCCCGCGCCGTCGTGCTCTTCGGGTACGGCCAGGCCGATCCAGCCCAGCTCGGCGCCGCGCTGCCACAGCTTGTCGTCGACGTCCTTGCCGCGCGCTGGCCAGCGACCGCACCAGCTGCGGCGGGCAGCTCACGGCGAGCATGCTGCGGGACACCTCGCGCAGCGCGGCCTGTTCCTCCGTCAGCTCGAAGTCCACGTCGGCTCACACCTTCAATCACGGGAATGAGAACGGGAGAGTTCTCATAGGCCGCGATGGGCGCATGTCGCTGAGCAGAACGACGCGGTTGGGCAAAGCGCCCGGCCTTGTCATGCGCGACCGAATGGTTAGAGGCACCGCTGAATATCTGGCGGCGAAGCGGGACGTACTGGCGCAGCGCGGGATCCGGTTCCTGGTCGCCGTGCCCCCAAATACGGCGACGATCTATCCGGAAGAGCTTCCGTCATGGGCGCGCAACCAGGGAAAGACGACCGAGTACGACTTGCTTCTCGCTAGGAGCTTACGAAGCGAGGCGTGCGCGCCATCGACTTGCGGCCTGTGTTGCTCGCGGCCCGGGCAAAGGGATGAATCTATCTAAGGCATAACTGGCGTTGGACGCCGCGCGGAGCCTTGACGGCGTTCAACACGATAGTGGAGGCGGATGGGCATCCTGACTGGCGGATGAGCCCCTCGGCTGTCTTGGGCCCGCCGACCATTCGGCGCGCGGCGACCTCGCATCGTTTATCGGCCAGACTGGCGTGACAGAGCCGGTCGAGGAGATGACGTTGCCTAGGGTCCCGGCAGACAAATGGACCTCCAAGCCCTATACAGCCTTCGCGGAGACCGGCGATCAACCAACGGGAACGGTGCTTGTCCTTAGGGAACTCATCGCAGCGGTTTCCCTGTTCCCGCCGATGCTTTTGGCGCGTGTCAGGAAAGTCGCTTGGGCGCATCACACCCAATGCGACTTGGACTGGCAGGCGTTGATTCAGCGGTACCATCCAGACGAGGTGTGGTGGATGCCGACAGAAAGATTTCTCAACTGCATGCCCAGTGTGCTTGCCGCCGGCTCGGCCAAATAGGCGGGATGCTCCCGCGCCCGTCTCCGTGGCAGGCTTGGCTCGGGGCGTTCGGCGTCACTTGACGCGCTTGCACACAATCAGATCTTGGTGATCCGCTATTCCTTTCTCCTTAAAGACTTCAATGGAGAAATAACGCGACCATTCCCTCCTCTGATATCATCCCGGCTGTGGTAGGTATCTGATAAATCTTGGCGATCCGTCCGTGCCTTTGCCGCCGTCAATGTAGTAAAAAACCCTTTACGAAGCGCGGCGTC